>NZ_JBFOMD010000005.1:0-108935 GCF_040830605.1 Ruegeria sp. | reverse complement strand
CGCCGTCGTCGCCGCCATCGTCGCCGCCATCATCGCCGCCATCATCGCCGCCGTCGTCGCCGCCATCATCGCCGCCGTCGCCGCCATCATCGCCGCCATCATCGCCGCCGTCGTCGTCCCGACCGATGTCTTCTCTGTCATCATCGTCGCTGCGATCAGAATCGTCGGATGGGTCCGACACCGATGCCGTTGGAAAATCCGTCAGCACCGCAGCAAAACCCGGACAAGTCAGCGTGGTTCGCGCAAGGATGTCCTCGAAATCGGACCGGCGCTGCAAATAGCGCAGCATGCGGGCCTCGACGACACGACATGAACACAAGGTTTCAGTGGATACAGATTTGCGAGCTGTTTTGTATGTGCATTTCCCACCTGCCGCGTATCCCCCAGAAGCGACCAGCGATAAAGCAGTAGATGCAAATACTACTGAAAGAAAACGTGCCTTCGCACTCATAATGACTACTCCAAAAAAAAGTACTAGTGACCCAAGGTCAGCTAACCTTACCTGCTTGCCTTAAACTCGTCAATTTTGTTTCAAACTTTTGCCGTTTACTTCCGAAACTAATCAGTTGAAATTTTGGAATTCACTATCCTTTACGGAGAAAGCCACAAGGAATTAAGTGCTTGTGCGACATCAATAGGCCCAAAATCGCCGTTCACAAAATGTGACAGTTTATTGAGGCGCTGACACAAAGCGGGAGACCATCCCGCTTGGATGTTTTTTGTTTATTTGCAATCTCTTAGGCGCTCTTTGCCATGCGTTTACGCTCGTGTGGATCAAGGTAGCGCTTGCGCAGGCGGATGGCGTTTGGCGTGACTTCGACCAGTTCGTCATCGTCGATATAAGCGATCGCTTCTTCCAGCGAAAACTGCACATGTGGGGTGAGTCGCACAGCATCGTCCGAGCCAGAAGCGCGCACGTTGGTCAGCTTTTTGCCCTTGAGCGGATTGACCTCAAGATCGTTATCCCGGGAGTGTTCGCCGATGACCATGCCCTGATAAACATCCGTCTGGGGGCCCAGGAACATGCGCCCGCGCTCTTCGAGGTTCCACAGCGCATAGGCCACGGCCTGACCGTTCTCCATCGAGATCAGGACGCCCGCGCGGCGGCCCGGGATTGGGCCCTTGTGCGGTGACCAGCCGTGGAACACCCGGTTCAGTACGCCGGTGCCGCGGGTGTCGGTCAGGAACTCGCCGTGATAGCCGATCAGCCCGCGCGACGGCACATGGGCGATGATCCGGGTCTTGCCCGCGCCTGCCGGGCGCATCTCGACCAACTCGCCTTTGCGCGCGCCGGTGACCTTTTCGATCACCGCGCCGGAGTATTCGTCATCGACGTCGATAGTGACCTCCTCAACGGGCTCCAGCCGCTGGTCGTTTTCCTCGCGAAACAGAACCTGCGGGCGCGAGATGCTTAGTTCGAACCCTTCACGCCGCATGTTCTCGATCAGCACGCCCATCTGCAATTCGCCCCGGCCTGCGACCTCGAAGGCCTCGCCGCCGGGGGTGTCGCTGATGCGGATGGCCACGTTCGACTCGGCCTCTTTCATCAGCCGGTCGCGGATCACGCGGCTCTGCACCTTCTTGCCGTCGCGGCCTGCCAGCGGTGAGTCGTTGATGCCGAAGGTCACGGTGATGGTGGGCGGGTCGATAGGCTGAGCGGGCAGGGCCTCATTCACCTGCGGATCGACCAGCGAATCCGCGACGGTGGCCTTGCTCATGCCCGCGATGGTGACGATGTCGCCCGCCTCGGCCACGTCGATGGACTGCTGGCTGAGGCCCCGAAAGGCGAGGATCTTGCTGGCGCGGAAACTCTCGATCACCGTGCCATCCCGCGACAGGGCCTTGAGCGCGGCGCCCGCTTTGAGCGTGCCACTCTCCACCCGGCCGGTCAGGATGCGGCCGATGAACGGGTCGCTGCCCAGCGTGGTGGCGAGCATGCGGAACGGTTCATCCTTGTGGGCGGTCTGTTTAGGGGCAGGGACGTGATCCACGATCAGATCGAAAAGCGCCGAAAGGTCCTTTCGCGGCCCGTCCAACTCCATATCTGCCCAGCCCGACCGGCCCGAGGCATACATGGCCGGGAAGTCCAACTGATCATCATCGGCGCCCAGATTGGCGAAGAGATCGAAACACTCGTCCAGCGCGCGGTCGGGCTCGGCATCCGGCTTGTCGACCTTGTTCAGCACCACGATGGGGCGCAGGCCCAGCGCCAGCGCTTTGGAGGTGACGAACTTGGTCTGCGGCATCGGGCCCTCGGCGGCGTCCACCAACAGTACCACGCCGTCTACCATCGACAGAATCCGCTCAACCTCGCCGCCGAAATCGGCGTGGCCGGGGGTGTCGACGATATTGATGCGGGTGCCGTTCCATTCGACCGATGTCGCCTTGGCCAGAATGGTGATGCCGCGCTCACGCTCAAGATCGTTGCTGTCCATGGCACGCTCGGCCACGGCCTGATTTTCCCGGAACGCGCCGGATTGTTTCAGCAGCTCATCGACCAGCGTTGTCTTGCCGTGGTCCACGTGAGCGATGATTGCAATGTTGCGCAGGTCCATGAGAGGTCAGCCTTTGAACGGGAAGTTGGGGCGCGCATAACGCGGTGCGGAAAAAGATGCCAGCCCTAACGCGCGTTCAATGCCCGGCGGTCCGCGAAAACAGGTGAATGACCAGAATTCCGGTGATGATCAGCCCCAGACCGGTCACGGCGGGCCAATCCAGCCGTTGACCAAAGACGATAAAACCGATGATTGCAATCAGCACGATCCCGAGGCCCGACCAGATCGCATAGACCACGCCAACCGGCATGACCCTGAGCGTCATGGACAGAAAATAGAAGGCGCTGCCATATGCCACCACAACGAGAACCGAGGGCCACAGCCGAGTGAACTGCTGGCTGGCCTGCAGTGCCGTGGTACCGATGGTTTCCGCGATAACCGCAATCAGAAGGATGAAATAAGCCTGAGGCACGGGAGCGGCTCCTGATGTTGGGGCTGATTTTGACGCGAGCATGAGCACGTTTTTCGCTGGCCGGGCAAGAAAAAAGACAGATCGTAATCTTATCTTCATCAAAACCACAGACTGGCCAGTCATGGTGAAAAGTCAGGTAAACCTGACTATGTCGGCGACAGAGGAGTTGTTAGTATGCACTCGTTTTTCATGACTGACTTTAAAGAGTATTCAGAATGACACCGTTTGCGAAAACCATCATTTTGACATCTGCCATTATCGTGGTGCTTGGGTGGCTTGTTGGAGGGGGCTCCGTTGAAAGCGACGCCGCGCAGACCGGAAGTCAATACCAGATGATCCGGGTCTGACACCGAGCCGACAGAATGGCAAAAAAGGGGGCCGCTGGCCCCCTTTTTCTGTTGCATCGGTGTTTTGGGGTCAGCGTTGCAGCCCCAACCGGTCAAAACAATCTTCAAGTTGTGGCAGAAGCCAGGTCCATAGGCCGGGCGCCCCAAGGCTGACCGGCTTGCCGACGCGGCTTTCCATCTGGCCAAGGCTGACCTGATAATCGACCCATGTGCCGCCGCCATTGGCGAGATTGGCAATCGGGGTCTGCACTCGGTCGATGGTCTTGCCAAAGATCGCGTCGGCGCTTTCCGCAGCTTCGAATTCACGCCAGAGGGACAGAAACTCGCGATGCTGCGCCCCAGGCAGCAAGCCGAACAGCCGCTCTGCAGCAGCCTCTTCCTTGGCGGCCTGGGCGGCGTGGTCGACCTGACCGTGGATCGGGTTGTCGCCGGCGTCGATCTCGACAATGTCGTGCAGAAGCAGCATTTGGATAACGCGGTCAATGCGAACCTCATGCGCGGCCTGATCCGCCAGGACCCAAGCGTAAAGCATAATGTGCCACGAATGCTCTGCCGAGTTCTCGACGCGCGAATTGTCCAACAGGCGGGAGGCGCGGTTGACGGTTTTAAGCCGGTCGGCTTCGGTCAGAAAGGGCAGGCGGGCGGTGAAGGCGTTGGCGCCTGTCGCAGAGGTCTCTCCCAACAGCACCCGTGCATGGGTATATGCGGCGGGGAATTCCTGTTGCAGATAGGCGGCACGGCCTCCATTCAGGTTGTCGCGCACGACCTCGACGTGATCCGGACGCGGGGTTTCGGCGCAAAGCACCTGAAAGATCGGCTGGCAGCGATCCAGACGTTTGGCATAGCGGGCATCTGGGGTCTCGTCGGCCTCGAACTCCGTCCAGAGTGCCAGAAATTCGGCGCCCTGATCCGGGGGCAGCAGGCCGAACAGATTACGCGCCGCGGCCTGTTCGGCGCGGGCAACGGCATCCCAGTCGGTCTCTTCGTGGATCGGATGATCGCCGACCTCGATTTCGACCAGATCGTGCAGAAGCAGCATTTTGATGGCACGGTCCACCGACACGTTAGGCTCGGCCAGAGGCGCAAAGACCAGCGCCCAGAGCGCCAGATGCCAGCTGTGTTCGGCAGAGTTTTCGGGCCGCGACAGATCGAGCAGGACATTGGCCCGATCGACGCTTTTCAACCTGTCCGCCTGTTTCAGAAACGCGATCTGGGCGGAGAGGCGGTCGCTCACTGCTTTTCTTTCGTCTTGGCACCTTCGCGGAATTCGCTGAGCTTGCCGATCAGGAACTTGCGCGCGGTGCGTTCGGCCAGACGCACGCGGACCTCGGTCAGATAGGCCTCTTCCAGCGATTGCGAGGCGGCGGCCAGAACCTCGCCCACTTCGACAAATAGCCGGTCCTGGCCGGTTTCTTCCATCACCTTCAACGTGTCCTCGGCCAATTTGCCGGCAAGGGTGTCGAGCGTGTTGGACATTAGCGGGTATTCTCCGTCAGGCGACGCTTCACATATTCGGTGGTGTGGTCGATCAGCGTGTCCATGTGAGAGTCCTGAAAGAAGTGATCGGCCCCTTCCACCTCGGTATGGGTGATCGTGATCCCCTTTTGCTCATGCAGCTTGTTGACCAGCGCGGTGGTATCCGTGGGCGGCGCCACCCGGTCGGACGAGCCGTTGATGATCAGACCCGACGAGGGGCAGGGGGCCAGGAAGGAAAAGTCGTACATGTTGGCGGGCGGCGAGACCGAGATGAAGCCGGTTATTTCGGGCCGGCGCATTAGCAGCTGCATGCCGATCCAGGCACCAAAGGAAAAGCCCGCGACCCAGCAATGCTTGGAATTGTTGTTCATCGACTGCAGATAGTCGAGCGCGGATGCCGCATCGCTCAGCTCGCCCACGCCCTGATCGTATTCGCCCTGGCTGCGGCCGACGCCACGGAAATTAAAGCGCAGAACCGTAAAGCCCATGTTGTAAAAGGCATAATGCAGGTTGTAGACCACCTTGTTGTTCATGGTGCCGCCAAACTGCGGGTGCGGATGAAGCACGATGGCGATCGGTGCGTCTTTTTCCTTTTGCGGGTGGTAGCGGCCTTCCAGGCGGCCTTCGGGTCCGGGAAAAATCACCTCGGGCATGTGTGCTTTGGTCCTGTCTCTTCTTTCGCGGTACCGGGATATTCTTGACGGTATCCCTCGGGTACCTTAGAACGGTTCTAAGTGAAAGGCGCGCCGGATGGTCACGCTGTCAGTGGGAGATACGCACTGGTGGCGATGAGGTCAATCATTTCGCGCAAATGCGACTTTTGAGGGTGCAAGGATGAAGCTGTCGACCAAGGGCCGATACGCGATGGTGGCGCTGGCGGATATCGCGTTGCAGCCAGCGGACACGCTGGTGACATTGGGCGAGATTTCCGAGCGTCAGGACATCTCTCTTCCCTATCTCGAACAGCTTTTTGTGAAACTGCGCCGGGCCGAGTTGGTGTCGTCGGTGCGCGGCCCAGGCGGCGGCTACCGACTGGCGCGCCCGGCTTCCGAGATTCGCGTGGTCGAGGTGCTGGCAGCCGTGGATGAGACGGTGGATGCCATGCATAAGGGAGCAGGAGCGTCCGGTGCCTCCTCAGGCAGTCAGGCGCAGTCTCTGACCAACCGGCTGTGGGAGAGCCTGTCCGCCCATGTCTACGTGTTTTTGCACCAGACCCGTTTATCGGACGTGATCAAGAACGATCTGGCACCATGCCCGGCGGTGCCCAGCCTTTTCGCTGTCGTGGATGACTAATTGTGGGAAGCCTGACTTTGGTCAATGCGCCGGGATTTGACGTGCTGAAAAAGATGCATCCATGAAACGTGTTTACCTCGATCATAACGCCACCACGCCCCTGCGCCCCGAGGCGCGCGACGCGATGATCGCGGCGATGGATGTTTGCGGCAATCCGTCCTCGGTCCATGCCGAGGGACGGGCGGCCAAGGGGGTGGTCGAAAAGGCGCGGGCACAGGTGGCCTCTGCTTTTGGTGCGGATGGGGCGGATATCGTCTTTACCTCCGGTTCCACCGAAGGTGCTGCGCTGGCACTGGCTGGGCGTGGAATGCACGGCGCGGCAGTTGAGCATGATGCGGTAAGAGCTTGGATTTCTGAGGATTTACCTGTTTCCATGGCCGGGCAGGTAACTGTCGCAGACCCGGTACAAACTGCGCTGCAACTGGCGAATTCGGAAACCGGTATCGTGCAGCACCTGCCGCAGGGCATCGCGGTCACCGACGCCACTCAGGCCTTTGGCAAATTGCCAGTTGCGTTCAACTGGATGGGCGCACAGATGGTGTTGGTTTCGGCGCACAAGCTGGGCGGACCCAAGGGCATTGGTGCGCTGGTGATGAAACGGGGCACCGATCTGCCCGCACAGATCAAGGGTGGTGGGCAGGAAATGGGCCGCCGTTCGGGCACCGAAAACGTGATTGGAATAGCCGGGTTCGGCGCCGCTTCCGAGGCTGCGGCCCGCGATCTGGCGGACGGTATCTGGGATCGAGTTGCGGAACTTAGAAATATTCTAGAAAAGGCCCTTGAGGCCGGCGCTAAATCTACTATTTTTGTCGGGAAAGATCAGGACCGTCTCCCGAACACGTTGTGTTTTGCAACGCCCGGATGGAAGGGCGAAACGCAGGTGATGCAGATGGATCTGGCGGGCTTTGCGATCAGCGCAGGCAGCGCCTGTTCCAGCGGCAAGGTCCGGGCCAGCTCTGTGCTGCGCGCGATGGGATATGACGAGGCAACCGCAGCCAGTGCGATCCGCGTGTCGCTTGGGCCTCGGACAACGGAAGAAGATGTGCTGCGCTTTGCGGATGCGTGGCTGGAAAAAGAGAAAAAGCATCGCGCGCGGGCCGCGTGATCTGACGGAGGATGTCATGGCCGCTTTGGACCAGACTCAGGTAAAAGAAGGCGTCGATCAGGAGACCGTGGACGCGGTGCGCGAGGTCGGGGGTGCCTACAAATACGGCTGGGAAACCGATATCGAGATGGAATACGCCCCCAAAGGGCTGACCCCGGATATCGTCCGGCTGATCTCCGAAAAGAACGACGAACCTGAGTGGATGACCGATTGGCGGCTGCAGGCGTATGACCGCTGGCTGCAAAAGGAAGAGCCCGACTGGGCCATGGTCGACTACCCTGAAATCGACTTTCAAGACCAGTATTACTATGCCCGGCCCAAGTCGATGGAGGTCAAGCCGAAGTCGCTGGACGAGGTCGACCCCAAACTGCTGGCCACTTACGAAAAGCTGGGCATCCCGCTTAAAGAACAGATGATTCTGGCAGGCGTTGAGGGCGCTGAAGCTGCACCTGCCGAAGGCCGTAAGGTTGCCGTGGATGCAGTGTTCGACTCGGTTTCGGTCGGGACCACCTTTCAGGCTGAACTTAAGAAGGCCGGGGTGATTTTCTGCTCGATTTCCGAGGCGATCCGCGAGCACCCCGAACTGGTGAAGAAATACTTGGGCTCGGTCGTGCCGGTCTCGGACAATTTTTATGCCACGCTAAACAGCGCTGTGTTCTCGGACGGCTCTTTCGTTTATGTGCCGCCCGGCGTGCGCTGCCCGATGGAGCTGAGCACCTATTTCCGCATAAACGCCGAAAACACCGGCCAGTTCGAACGCACGCTGATCATCGCCGACAAGGGCTCCTATGTCTCCTATCTGGAAGGCTGCACCGCACCGCAGCGCGACACGTCACAACTGCATGCCGCCGTGGTCGAGATCATCGTCGAGGAAGATGCCGAGGTGAAATACTCGACCGTTCAGAACTGGTATCCGGGCGATGAGAACGGCAAGGGTGGCATCTACAACTTCGTCACCAAGCGCGCCGATTGCCGGGGCGACCGGGCCAAAGTGATGTGGACGCAGGTGGAAACGGGCTCGGCGGTGACCTGGAAATACCCGTCCTGCATCCTGCGCGGCGATGACAGCCAGGGCGAGTTCTACTCAATCGCCATCACCAACAACTACCAGCAGGCTGATACCGGCACCAAGATGGTGCATCTGGGCAAGAACACCAAGTCGCGCATCGTGTCCAAGGGTATCAGTGCGGGCAAGGCGCAGAACACCTATCGCGGGTTGGTGTCGATGCACCCCAAGGCGAAGAACTCGCGCAACTACACCCAGTGTGACTCGCTGCTGATCGGCGACAAATGCGGGGCGCATACGGTGCCTTACATAGAGGTGCGCAACAATTCCTCGCGCTGCGAGCATGAGGCGACCACGTCCAAGGTGGATGAGGATCAACTCTTCTACTGCCGCCAGCGCGGCATGGACGAGGAAGAAGCGGTGGCGCTGGTTGTGAACGGCTTCTGTAAGGACGTGCTGCAGGCGCTGCCGATGGAGTTCGCGATGGAGGCGCAGCAACTGGTGGCGATCTCGCTGGAGGGGAGCGTCGGCTGACCTATGGGACAAGTCGATTTTCAGGCGAGGCTGCAACGCACAAGTGCAGGGCAGCCCTCCACTGTGGCGCCCGAGACGGTCGGCCTGGAGAGCCGCACACCATGAACAAAAAAGCAAGCGACGTCATCCCCTACGTGCTGCCTGTCCTCGGCGGGCTCATCGGCATTTTTTATGTGAACTTCAGGGAAACGAGTTTTCTGAATCCGATGTTGGCGGTGGCTGTGGGTGTCTTCCTCGGATGGGGCGCGGCGCAGCTTCTTCGCAGGCTCATGAGATAGAGGCGCCATCTGCGCTCGGGCACAAAGGAAAACATCAGATGATCGTCACAACCACCCCCTCAGTCGAAGGCCGACAGATCGTGGAATACCACGGCATCGTCGTGGGTGAAGCAATCATGGGTGCCAATGTCGTGCGCGATTTCTTTGCCTCGATTACCGATGTGGTGGGGGGCCGTTCGGGCGCTTATGAAAGCAAGTTGCAGGACGCGCGCGAGACTGCGCTGCACGAGTTGGAAATGCGCGCCGCCAACAAGGGTGCGGACGCCGTCGTCGGCGTCGATCTGGATTACGAAGTTGTAGGTGAAAGCATGCTGATGGTTTCGGCCAGCGGCACAGCGGTCAGCCTGAGATAGGAACATGCCGGGGCGAGATGCCTCGAACGATATGCGAAGGACGAAAACATGCTGGAAATCAAAAACCTGCACGTCAAACTTGAGGAAGAGGAAAAGGAAATCCTCAAAGGCGTCGATCTGACCGTCGAGGCGGGCAAGGTGCATGCGATCATGGGGCCGAACGGGTCGGGCAAGTCGACACTGTCCTATGTGCTCTCGGGCCGGGATGGTTACGAGGTGAGCGAAGGCTCGGCGTCGCTGTCCGGCGAAGATCTGCTGGAGCTCGAACCCGAGGAGCGCGCCGCCGCTGGTCTATTCCTCGCATTCCAGTACCCGGTCGAGATCCCCGGCGTCGGCAACATGACCTTTCTGCGCACTGCCGTGAATGCCCAGCGCAAGGCGCGCGGCGAGGATGAACTCAGCGCCGCTGACTTCCTGAAACTCGTCCGTGCCAAGGCGAAGGAGCTGAAGATCGACGCTGATATGCTCAAGCGCCCCGTGAACGTCGGCTTCTCGGGCGGTGAGAAAAAGCGCAATGAAATTCTGCAAATGGCGATACTCGAGCCGCGGATGTGCATTCTGGATGAGACCGACTCGGGCCTTGATGTGGATGCAATGAAGTTGGTGGCCGGAGGCGTTAACGCGCTGCGCGACGAAGGGCGGGGTTTCCTTGTCATCACCCATTACCAGCGCCTGCTGGATCACATCAAACCGGATGTGGTGCACATCATGGCCGATGGCCGCATCGTCAAGACCGGCGGTGCCGATCTGGCGCTTGAGGTCGAAAACAACGGCTACGCCGATATTCTGGCCGAGGTGAACTGATGGCGCTGCCCGAACTGAAACAGACCGCAACCGAGGCGCGGCTCTCCGTGATGGAGATGCCCACCGCAGGCTGCACGAAGCCCGCGCGCGAGGCCGCCTTGGCCCGGGTGCGCGAGATGGGCCTGCCGTCACGCCGCGACGAGTATTGGAAGTATACCCGCCCTGACACGCTGGTTGAGCCGCAGGCAATCCGAGCAGCGGTATTCGAGCATGACGAAAAGCCGATGTTCGACGGGCAGGACCGTCTGCGCATCGTCTTTGTCGACGGAGTGTTCGATGCCGAAGCCTCGGACGATCTGAGCCTCGAAGGTGTCAAGATCGACCGGCTTGAAGATATCTGTTGCAAGGACATTCACTGGGCCAAGGATCTCTACGGCGAGCTTGAGGCGCGGGGACACACGCCTGTGCACCGTCCGCTCGCGGCGCTGAACACCGCCTTTGCCGCCGATGGCGTGGCCATTCAGGTGACCGGCAAACCATCGAAGCCGATCAATCTGGTCTACATCCACAACTCCGAGAATTCCGATGCCATCCTGCACCATGTAGTGCGCGTGGAAGAAGGGGCCGAGGTTACCCTTCTGGAAAACGGCCCCGCTGCGTCGCGCTTTAACAAGTGCATGGAGATCGACATCGCCGATGGCGGCACGCTGCACCATGTGCGGGCGCAAGGGCGCGACCATGAACGCCGCGCCGCGACCCATATGTTCACGCGGCTGGGGGAGCGGTCGGTCTACAAATCATTTACGCTCACGGTGAACGGCGTGCTGACCCGCAATGAGCAGGTGATCGAGCTGACCGGCGACGACGCGGTGGCCCATGTCGCGGGTGCTTGCGTGGGCGACGGTGACTTCCACCATGACGATACGGTTTTTGTCACTCATGACGCGGTGAATTGCGAAAGCCGTCAGGTGTTCAAGAAAGTGCTGCGCAACGGGGCCACCGGCGTGTTTCAGGGCAAGATTCTGGTGAAGGAAGGCGCCCAGAAAACCGACGGCTATCAGATCAGCCAGTCGCTGCTTCTGGACGAAGACAGCCAATTCCTCGCCAAGCCCGAGCTTGAGATCTATGCCGACGATGTGGCCTGTTCGCACGGCTCCACCTCGGGCGCGATCGACGAGACCGCGCTGTTTTACCTGCGCTCACGCGGGGTGTCGGAGAAGGACGCCACGAACATGCTGACCCTGGCCTTTCTGGCCGAGGCCGTGGACGAGATCGAGGACGAGGCTCTGGCCGAGGATATCGTCGAGCGGCTCGAAGGCTGGTTGACGCGGCGCAGCTGATGCCGGTCACCACCGATATTGCGGCCACTTACCGCGGCCCCGGGCGTGTCATTCGCCGGTTGCTGGACATGGGCCAGCGCGAGGATCGGGCTTTGGCCATCCTGATGGCCGCCTGCGCGCTGGTCTTCGTGGCCCAAATGCCGCGTCTGGCGCGCGAGGCGCATCTGACCGGGCAGGAGCTGAACATGCTGCTGGGCGGTGCACTGCTGGGTTGGCTGATCATCGCGCCGCTCCTCCTTTATGGCATCGCAGCACTCAGCCATCTGCTGGCCCGGCTGGTCGGGGGCAGGGGAGATTGGTACGGGGCCCGGCTGGCGCTGTTCTGGTCATTGCTGGCTTCAAGCCCGGCGCTGCTTCTGCACGGGCTGGTGGCTGGCTTCGTCGGCCCCGGACCAGCCCTGCAGGGGGTTGGCATTTTGTGGCTGGTGGTGTTTGGGTGGTTCTGGCTTTCCGGCCTGAGGCAAGCAGAAAGGCCCACCGCATGAACTCAACCGCCTATTGGCGCGATCTGGTCGTCACCACGGTCACCGACCCGGCCGAGGCCGCACGCCAGTTGATGGCGCTGGGGCTGGGCCGAGACGTGCTGTGGCTGGCGCTGGCGCTGGCGGTGGTACTGAACACCACCATCCAGGCGGCATCGAATGTTCTGTTTACCACCATCGATCCGGCCTTTCAGGGTATCGCGCTGTCGTTGGTGACCTATGCGGCCATTGTCGGTGGCGGGCTGATCCTGACCATCTTCACCATCTTCCACATCGGTCGGATGATGGGAGGGCAGGGCGCATTCGAGGATGTCATGGTGCTGATGGTCTGGATGCAGTTCCTGCGGGTTCTGGTGCAGGCGGCCGGTGTGATCCTGTTGCTGACGGTGCCGTTTCTGTCGGTCCTGCTGGCCCTGGTTGCGTTTCTGATCGGCGTCTACATCTTTGTCCACTTCATCGATCAGGCGCATCGATTGGGCTCACCCGGGCGGGCGGCAGGGGTCCTGATCGCCTCGATCGTTGCGATCGCCATCGTGTCATTCATCCTTTTGTCCCTCGTCGGAGGGCCGATACCGGGAACCTTGCCAAATGTATGATGTTCAGAAAATCCGCGGCGACTTTCCCATTCTGTCGCGCGAAGTGAACGGCAAGCCGCTGACCTATCTCGACAATGGCGCCTCGGCTCAGAAACCGCAGGCAGTGATCGACGCTGTGACCCGGGCCTATGCCGAGGAATACGCCAATGTTCATCGGGGCCTGCATTTCCTGTCGAACCTCGCCACCGAGAAATACGAGGCCGTACGCGGCACCATCGCCCGGTTCCTGAACGCAGGTAGCGAGGATGAGATCGTCCTGAACTCGGGCACCACCGAGGGCATCAATCTGGTCGCCTATGGTTGGGCCATGCCGCGGCTGGAGGCCGGGGACGAAATCGTGCTGAGCGTGATGGAGCATCACGCCAACGTCGTGCCCTGGCATTTCCTGCGCGAGCGGCAGGGTGTGGTGCTGAAATGGGTGGACACCGATCCCGACGGCGGGTTGAACCCGCAGGCGGTGCTCGACGCCATCGGGCCCAAAACCAAGCTGGTCGCCATCACTCAATGCTCAAACGTCTTGGGCACCGTGGTGGACGTCAAGGCGATCACCCGTGGCGCACACGATCTGGGCGTGCCGGTGCTGGTCGATGGCAGCCAAGGCGCGGTGCACATGCCGGTGGACGTGCGCGACATCGGCTGTGATTTCTACGCGATCACCGGGCACAAGCTCTATGGCCCCTCCGCATCCGGCGCGATCTACATCCGCTCTGAGCGCATGGCCGAGATGCGCCCGTTCATCGGGGGCGGCGACATGATCAAGGAGGTCTCGAAGGATCAGGTGATCTACAACGACCCGCCGATGAAGTTCGAGGCCGGAACCCCCGGTATCGTACAGACCATCGGGCTGGGCGTCGCGCTGGAGTACATGATGGATCTGGGGATGGAGAACGTGGCCGCGCACGAGGCCGGTCTGCGCGACTATGCCATGCAGCGGTTCTCAGGGCTCAACTGGCTACAGGTGCAGGGCACGCGGCCTGACAAGGCGGCGATCTTCAGCTTCACGCTCGACGGTGCGGCCCATGCCCATGACATCTCGACCATCCTCGACAAAAAGGGCGTGGCGGTGCGCGCTGGTCACCACTGTGCCGGGCCGCTGATGGATCACCTTGGCATGACCGCCACCTGCCGCGCCAGCTTTGGCCTCTACAACACGCAAGGCGAAGTAGACACCCTGATCGACGCGCTGGAACTGGCGCATGAGCTTTTTGCCTGACCCGTAGCGGGATCGTCTTGTCACGGCGCCTTTTCTCAGGTCGATGGGCGGGGAAAAGAGCCGTTGCCGGTGCTGGCCAGCCGCAGTTCAGGTCAAAAATACAAAGTGTTCTTAGGAAGATGGCGCACCTGAGAGGATTCGAACCTCTGGCCTCTGCCTTCGGAGGGCAGCGCTCTATCCAGCTGAGCTACAGGTGCCTGGGCCGTTAGCTATCCTTCTTCCGTTCGGGGCGCAACTGCAAATTGCTTGCTTTCGGCGCCCCGGCAGGTCGAAAAAGAAAACCCCCGTGCAGGTTTACGCGGGGGTGGTCACAAACGTCAGAAAGGCCGGTTTAACGGCCCCAGGAGCGGATGACGCCGCAATCCATATGCACGAAATTCGACCGCGAATAGCGGCCTACGCCCCCGGCGCGGCAGGATTGCGCCGCCCGTGCCACCTGGCTGACCGAGCGCGATGCAAGGCGCAGATCAGCGGCCTGGCCTTTCATGTGAAGAGAGTTCTTGGCCACCCCGCGCGAGCGCGAACGCAGCATTGCGTTGGTTCCGGGGCTGCGATAGCCGGACAACAACATGTAGGGTTCGTTGACATCCAGAAGATTGTGCGCCGCTGCCATGATGTCGATGGTGCGCAGGTCGATGGCTTTGACCTGATCCGTGCGCCAGTCACGCATGAAGTGATTGACCTCTTTGACGGCGTCCTTGATATATTTTCCGTCCACCCAATATATCATATCCAAACGCTCACCGGTGCGACCGGAATACATGCGGATGCGGCGGATATCCCCGCCCCCCCGCAAGAAGCCTGCTGCGTTCGAATATGAGGGTGCTGCCACGATTGCGGTTGCTGCAAACGCACCTAACAGGGCACGCCGGGTCAAGCCCGTTGAGCTGATTTTTGTCATTTACTGCGTCGTCCCGTACTACGATCCTGCCTGCGCACGATGTTACGTGCACTGTGTTAACAGTTCATTCCATCCCCAGATGCGAAATGTATGCCACAGGCGGATTCGCAGGCCAAGACTTGTTTGGTTCAGAGATATCCAAGGGGAATTTTCGGCGGGTTTTTGCCCATACCAGAAGGGCTGCCACAGGCCTGCCACAATTCACCCGCGCCCAGCGGTCCCGATCCGATGCAAACGCGCATCACGCCGGGATTCTTGCTGTCAAGTGATGCATTTGTGAATAGACATTTTCCCCGTAAATTTTGGAAACTTGGTGGACTAAAATCAGATCGTTCCATTTGTATGACCAAGGTTACCCTCATGTTCACTCTTGTTCGGCAACGTACCGCTTATGCTCTGACAGCTTTTCTGGCAGCGTCAGGTGCGTTCTTACCAGTGCCCGCGACGGCTCAGATCACGGCGTTCAAACAGGCCGTTGCCGAGGCCGCTGCGTCCAATGACGGCGTGGCCACCTATTACCGCGAAGCCAACTATGAGCCGATCTGGACAGGTGAGGGGGATGTGTATCGCGCCCGCCGCGCGGCGCTGATCGACGCGTTGTCGCGTGCGGACCTGCACGGGCTGCCATCCGGCATCTATCGCGTTGACGAATTGATGCGCCAGATGGAGGAGGCGCGGACGGTTCGGGATCTGGGCATGGTCGAAGCGGCGCTGAGCAATGTGTTCATCAGCTATGCCAATGATCTGCAATCGGGCTTGCTGACACCGGCGCGCATCGACAGCGGGTTGGTGCGCCAGGTCGAACGTCGCCCGGCTGAGGATTATCTCTCCGAATTCGCGGGGGCCAATCCGCGCGGCTATCTGGCAGCGCTGGCGCCGAACTCGACTCAGTACCAGGCGCTATTGAAGCAAAAGATGACCCTTGAGCGGCTGTTGAATGCGGGCGGCTGGGGTGAGGCCGTGCCCGTGACCAAGCTTGAGCCGGGCGATACCGGGCCTGCGGTCCTTGCGCTGCGCAATAGGCTGGTCGCCATGGGGTATATGAAACCCACTGCGAGCGGTCGGTTTGACGACGCGCTGCGCGCCGGTGTGTTGGCGTTTCAGACGGATCATGGGCTGGAAGCCGATGGTGTTGCCGGCAAAGGCACCATAACCGAGCTCAACAAGTCCGTCGCCGACCGGCTGAAATCGGTTGTCGTGGCGATGGAGCGGGAACGCTGGTTGCCGCAGGAACGCGGCGGGCGGCACATTCTGGTGAACCAGACCGATTTCTCGGCCAAGATCGTGGACCAGGGCCGCATCAGCTTTGAAACCCGCGCCGTCATTGGCAAAAACGTGCATGACCGCCGCAGCCCTGAGTTCTCGGACCAGATGGAGCATATGGTGATCAATCCGAGCTGGTATGTGCCGCGCTCGATCATCACCAAGGAATATCTGCCAAAACTTGCCGCGAATCCAAATGCGGTCAGCCATCTTGAAATCACCGACCGGCGTGGACGGCGGGTGAACCGCGGGGCCGTGGATTTCAGCCAGTTCAGCGCGCGCAGCTTCCCGTTTGCGATGCGTCAACCTCCTGGCAAGCGGAACGCGCTGGGGCTAGTGAAGTTCATGTTTCCCAACAAGTACAACATCTACCTGCACGACACGCCGCAGAAGAGCCTATTCTCGCGTGAGGTGCGGGCGTTCTCGCATGGCTGTATCCGTCTGGCGGACCCGTTCGATTTTGCCTATGCGCTGCTGGCCCGGCAGGAGGAAAACCCCAAGGCGTTCTTCCACCGCATGTTGAACACCGGCAAGGAAACCAAGGTGGTTCTGGACCAGCCGGTACCGGTGCATCTGATCTACCGCACGGCCTTCATCGGCCCGCGCGGCGCGGTGCAGTACCGCCGCGACGTCTATGGCCGTGACAAGAAGATCTGGGAGGCTCTGAACAAGGCGGGGGTGGCCCTGCCTGCGGTTCAGGGGTAAGCACGGGGCCAGATCCTCTGACAGGGAGCCCCGATAATGCAGTTTACCGTCCAACAGATCGCCGAGGCCCTTGGGGCCGAGGCTGAGGGCAATACCGATCTGACAATCCTGCGCGCGGCCGAGCCGGGCAATGCCGGGCGGACTGATCTGGCGCTGGCCATGTCTCCCAAATATGCCGAGGCACTTGGGGCGGGGCAGGCGCGCGCGGCGATATTGTGGCCCGGGGCGGATTGGCAGGCGTTGGGACTTGAGGCGGCTATATTTGCCCCGCGCCCACGCATGGCCATGGCCGGTGTGACAGTAATGCTGGATCGGGGGCAAGGGGTGCAGCCCGGTATTCACCCGTCGGCGGTCGTTGATCCCACGGCGGAGATTGGTAGCGATGTTTCCATAGGACCGTTGGCGGTTGTTGGCGCGCGGGCTCGAGTCGGAGCCGGCTCGGTCATCGGTCCGAATTGCGTCATCGGCATGGATGCGACGCTGGGTGAGGGCGCTCTGCTGCGCGAGATGGTCAGCATCGGCGCCCGGGCGGTGATCGGCGATCGCTTCATCGCCCAGCCCGGCGCGCGGATCGGCAGCGATGGGTTCAGCTTTGTCACACCCGAGGTGTCGGGCGTCGAGAACGTGCGCAAGACTATGGGCGATCAGGGCGATGCCAGGGCCCAGAACTGGCTGCGCATCCATTCGCTGGGTGCGGTCGAGATCGGCGACGATGTCGAGGTTGGCGCCAACAGTACCGTCGACAACGGGACCATCCGCAACACAAGGATTGGCCACGGCTCGAAACTGGATAACCTCGTGCATGTGGGCCACAACACGCGGGTCGGCAATGACTGCCTGCTGTGCGGTCAGACCGGCGTGTCCGGCTCGGTCGAGATCGGCAACAACGTGGTACTGGGTGGGCAGACCGGCGTGGCCGACAACATCTTCATCGGCGACGGGGTGATTGCGGCCGGCGGCACCAAGATTCTGTCCAACGTGCCCAAGGGACGGGTGGTCATGGGCTATCCGGCGATCAAGATGGAGACCCATACCGAGATCTACAAGGCACAGCGCCGCCTGCCGCGTCTGGCCCGTGACGTAGAGACGCTGAAAAAGGCGGTTTCCAAACAGTCACCGAGCGATTAAATCAGCCCCAAGGCGATAATCAGAGGATTGACATGAGCATCAGCGACCGCGTGATCGCGATCATTGCAGAGCAGGCCGTGCTGGAACCATCGGACGTGACACCCGAAAGCACGCTTGAGGATCTGGGTATCGACAGTCTGGGCCTTGTTGAAAGCATCTTTGCCATCGAAGAAGAGTTCGACATCTCGATCCCCTTTAACGCCAACGAACCCACGGCCAGCGATTTCGACATCTCGAACGTGGCAGCCATCATTGCGGGCATCGAAAAGCTCGTTTCGGAAAAGGCCTGACGCGCGACCATGAAACGGGTCGTAATCACCGGTGCGGGCACCATCAACTCTCTGGGACACTCAGTACCTGACACGCTTGAGGCGATGCGCGAAGGGCACTGTGGGATCGGCGAGCTGGATTTTCGCGATGTCGAGCGGCTGTCGATCAAGATCGGTGGCCAAGTGCGCGGGTTCGAGGCCGAAGGACGTTTCAACCGCCAGCAGATGACGCTCTATGACCGGTTCACCCAGTTCACGCTGACCGCCACCAAAGAGGCCATCGAACAGTCGGGGATCGAGTTCCACGGCGATCTTGCGGCCCGTTCGGGCGTGGTGCTGGGCACTGCCGGAGGTGGGGTCAGCACCTGGGACGACAACTACCGCTCGGTCTACGAGGACGGAAAGAACCGGGTGCACCCGTTTGTAGTGCCCAAGCTGATGAACAACGCGGCCGCCAGCCACGTGTCGATGGAATACAACCTCAAAGGCCCGAGTTTCACCGTCTCGACCGCATGCGCCTCGTCCAACCATGCGATGGCACTGGCGTTTCAGATGGTGCGCAGCGGCGCCGCCCCGGCAATGGTGACCGGCGGCTCGGAGTCGATGCTGTGTTTCGGCGGGGTCAAGGCCTGGGAAGGACTGCGGGTCATGTCCAAGGACGCCTGCCGCCCGTTCAGTGCCAACCGCAACGGCATGGTGCAGGGCGAGGGCGCAGGGATCTTTGTGTTCGAGGATTATGACCACGCCCGCGCCCGTGGTGCCGAAATCCTGTGTGAGGTGGTGGGCTTTGCCATGTCCTCGGACGCTGCCGATATCGTGATGCCCAGCAAACAGGGCGCGGCGCGTGCGATGTCCGGAGCGCTGACGGACGCGCGCATCGACGCCAGCGAAGTGCGCTACATCAACGCCCACGGAACCGGCACGGCGGCCAATGACAAGACCGAATGTGCCGCCGTGGCTGATGTGTTCGGGCCGCATGCGGACGATCTGATGATCTCGTCCACCAAATCCATGCATGGCCACCTGATCGGAGGCACCGGCGCGGTCGAGCTACTGGCCTGCATCATGGCCCTGCGCGACGGCATCATCGCCCCGACCATCGGTTATGAAGAGCCCGACCCGGAATGCGCGCTGGACGTGGTCCCGAACGAGGCGCGGGAGGCCGAGGTCAACGTGGCTCTCTCGAACGCCTTTGCGTTTGGCGGGCTGAACGCGGTTCTGGCCCTGCGCCGGGTTTGAGGGCACCCCAATTAAAAAAGGCCGCCAGCGCTGATGCGCGGCGGCCTTTTTATTTGATTGGCTGGCTCAGTTGCTGACCACGTCCACCACGTTATACCCAGCGGTAAAGCCTTTGAGCGACATTTTCAGCGTGATCACCTGATCCGGCGCGGGTGCCGGCACCAACGAGATGGTGGCTTCGGTACCCTTTTTCATCGCATTGATGTCTTCCTGGGTCAGGCCGATCTGCGCAATACAACCGACCGGCGCACAATAGGAGTAGTTGTAGCGTTTGCCCGGGCCGCCATCGACCGAGATCGTGAGCTGTGCGGGCAGCAGTGTTTCAAGCGGCACAATCACGGTGGCGCCCGCCACAGCAACCTGACGCCCCTCTAGCCGGAACATCGAGAACTCGGCCATCGGGTTGCCCTCAGGGCCGTTCAGAATCTGCAGAAGGGAGCAAGGGTCCTCATCGGACTGCGTCTTGACGCAGGCCAGGTCCCAATCGCCGTGCTTTTCCCTGGAATAACGCTGACCCACGGGCGTCTCGCCATCCTGAACGGGCTGGCCGAGATCGAGAACTTCACTGGCGCCGGCGGATTGTCCGTCGGTTGATTGTTCAGTCGCATCGGTGCTGTCGGTCGGTGCCGCGGCCTCTTGTGCGAAAGACGCATGGGACCATGCGGTCAGGGCCAGGACACACACTGGGAGGGGGTTCTTGAACATGATTGCCTCTTCGGGATCGGGACTGCTCTTTGGCACCGTCTAGCACGGCTGCACAAAGGTGTCAGGCGCTATCGTTCGGTGGATCGTCAATTTGATCGGATATCCGCCGCAAGGCACCGCCAAACGCGGCCTCGGTCAAGGCTTTGGCGACCGGAGTTGCAGCCGAAGTGTCAACGTAAAAGGGAGCCGAATGACGGCTCCCCTTCAGAAATGTATCTCCCCGTCGGACTGGCCGACTTAGTTATGCGGCAGACGTTACGAAAGGGGGGGCCATGGGTCAACCGTTAAGCCAATTTTTTTTGTCAACCAGAGGTAAAGTCACGGAAAATACGTTTCGAGGTGGCGCGTGTCCGGAAAAAAGCCGTGCCCGAAGGCACGGCCAGTCTAACAGGGAGGAAGTCTGTCCCCCTCACAGCACCTGAGCAAGGAAGGACAAAAACACTATCGCAGCCAAAGGTTAACTTTGTATGGTCTGGGTGGATCGCTAAAACTTGAGGCATAACTTCAATGGATGAAAAGATTTTCCTGGGCGGCGGTGGGCCGGATTATGGTGTGCAACAGGGGCTGGCCCTGAAATACGCGAACCGGCACGGCCTGATCGCGGGGGCCACGGGCACGGGCAAGACAGTGACTTTGCAGATCCTGGCCGAGGGATTTTCCAAGGCGGGCGTGCCGGTTTTCATGGCCGACGTGAAGGGCGACCTGTCCGGATTGGCGAAGGCGGGATCGCCCGAGCACAAACTTCACAATGCGTTTACCGAGCGGGCGCAGAAAATCGGGTTTGACGATTTCGCTTACGGTGCGTGCCCGGTGACCTTCTGGGATCTGTTCGGAGATCAGGGGCATCCCGTGCGTACCACGGTCACCGAAATGGGGCCGTTGCTGCTGTCGCGCCTGCTGGAACTGTCCGAGGCGCAGGAGGGTATCCTGAACATCGCCTTTCGTCTGGCCGATGAAGAGGGGATGGGGCTGCTGGATCTCAAGGACTTGCAGGCGCTGTTGGTCTGGATTGGCGAGAACCGTGCCGATCTGGCGCTGCGCTATGGCAATATCTCACCCGCATCGGTCGGCGCAATCCAGCGACGGCTGCTGGTGCT
Source organism: Ruegeria sp. (assembly GCF_040830605.1). Taxonomy (GTDB): domain Bacteria; phylum Pseudomonadota; class Alphaproteobacteria; order Rhodobacterales; family Rhodobacteraceae; genus Ruegeria. The sequence goes on along the minus strand of NZ_JBFOMD010000005.1, from coordinate 87,894 downwards.
GGAAAACCAGGGCGGCACACGGCTGTTTGGCGAGCCCGCTCTGGAACTGTCGGACCTGATGCGCACCGAGGCCGACGGGCGCGGTGTCGTGAACATTCTTGCGTCGGACAAGCTGATGGCGGCGCCCCGGCTCTATGCGACTTTCCTCCTGTGGCTACTCAGCGAGTTGTTCGAGGAACTGCCTGAGGTGGGCGATCCGGATAAACCCAAACTCGTGTTCTTCTTTGATGAGGCCCATCTGCTGTTCGAGGACGCCCCCAAGGTGTTGGTGGACAAGGTCGAGCAGGTGGCCCGCCTGATCCGGTCAAAGGGGGTTGGGGTCTATTTCATAACCCAGAACCCCGCGGACGTGCCCGAGGATATCCTGGGCCAGCTTGGCAACCGGGTACAGCACGCGTTGCGCGCGTTTACCGCCCGGGACCGCAAGAACCTGCGGATGGCGGCGGAAACCTATCGCGAAAACCCGGCCTTCGATACTGAAGAGGCGATCCGCGAGGTCGGGGTGGGCGAGGCCGTCACCTCGATGCTGCAGAAAAAGGGTGTGCCGGGCATCGTGGAGCGCACGTTGATCCGCCCACCGGGTTCACAACTCGGGCCGATCACCGCGCAGGAGCGCAAGGCTGTGATCGCCGCATCCTCCATGGCCGGAAAATACGATACCGTGGTCGATCGGCGTTCGGCCTACGAGGTTCTGGCCCAACGGGCCGAGCAGGCGGCACAGGCGGCGGAAAAGGCAGAAGCGGATGAGGTGGTTGAGGCCCAGTCGCCTGCAGATCGGGAATATTCCTCGGCCCGGCGGTTCACGGGAAGCAGGGTAGGACGCTCAACAGCGCGGCGCAGCCGCAAACGGGATACCTTTGCCACCGCAATGACCGCTGCCGTAATCAAGGAATTGAAGGGCACGACCGGACGCCGGATTGTGCGCGGGATATTGGGTGGGTTGTTTCGTAACCGATAAAGACAGGTGCACCGACCGGATGTTGTTCCGGCCGGTGCCAATACGCTCACCTGGAGTGGGATCAGGTGGCCCGGCGGCGGCCTTCCGCTTTGCAAACCTTGTCCGCGGCGCGGCTGGTCATGCTTTCAGGATGCGCGATGGCTTCGTCCCAAAGCGTCGTGTCGGAGGTGTAGAGCTGGCAGGTGACCGTGCCCTGAGGGGTTTCGACATTTACCGGCGTTGTTGCCAGGTTTTCGCGCGTTGGGATGGCGCAGCCTGAAAGCGTGGCCGCAGAGATCACGATGAGAGTGGATTTGGAAAAAAAGGTCATGAGTGGCCTATTTTGTTACAGGGTTACCAGAGACGATCGTTACAATGCGGCAGAACCATATCGACAGATGTGCCGGACGCTGTGCCTTATAGCTTCAAAACCGCAAAAGTCGTTTAAATTTTCTGCGATCAGCAATCAAGAAGCCGCGCCGGATTTGTGGGCGCGGCTTCAGCATTAGCTCCGATCCAGGTTCAGTGCTCCGGAATCAAACCTCGTGGGCTGAAGCGGAGAACCAGCAGCAGCACCAGCCCCATGGTCAGCAGACGCATATGGGCGGCGCTGTCGATCAGGTGCTCTTTGAGGGCGCTGCCATCGGCCATGCCGGATGTGATGACCTGCATCAGCCACAGCCCGATGGGCTCGACCTGTACCCAGAGGAACCAGATCAGCATCGCGCCCAGAACGGCGCCGAAATTGTTGCCCGATCCGCCCACGATCACCATTACCCAGATCAGGAAGGTGAAGCGCAGCGGCTGGTAAGTGCCTGGAGTCAATTGCCCGTCCAGCGTCGTCATCATCGCCCCGGCAATACCGCAGATGGCCGAGCCCAGAACGAAGATCTGCAGGTGGCGGCGGGTGACGTCCTTGCCCATCGCCTCAGCAGCCACCTCGTTGTCACGGATCGCGCGCATCATGCGGCCCCAGGGGCTTTTGAGCGCCATCTGCGCCATCCAGAGCAGCACCAATAGCACGATGAGGAACAGCACCGAATAGCCCAGCTTGACATAGAGGGTCGAGGCGGTGACCGGGTCGAGGCCCAGACCGCTTGCCCGTTCGACAAAGCTTGGATCGTTCTGCAGGTCGATCTCGTATGGTACCGGACGGGGCAGGCCGATCACGTTCTTGACCCCACGCGCCAGCCAGTCTTCGTTCTTGAGCACGGCGATGATGATCTCGGCAATCCCCAGCGTGGCGATGGCCAGATAGTCCGAGCGCAGCCCCAATGCCGTCTTGCCGATCAGCCACGCAGCGCCCGCGGCCAGCAGACCGCCTGCGGGCCAGGCCAGCAGCACCGGCAGGCTCAGCCCGCCGATATTGCCTGCGGCGGCGGGGTTGATCGCCTCGACGGCGGCCACGTTCGGATCGAACACGCCACGATACAGGACGAACCCGCCGATCATGATCGCAATCAACACCAGCATCCGGGTGCGCCCCTTGGGCATCTTCTTGGTCACGAACACGGCGGCCACGACGGTCGCGGCCCCCATCAGCAGCGCCAGCACGATACCGAACCCTCCCGCGCCCCACGCGCCCGCGGTCGGAGCGGCCGCGACCAGCACCACCGCCAGCCCGCCAAGCGCGACAAAGCCCATGACGCCCACGTTGAACAGCCCGGCAAACCCCCATTGCAGGTTCACGCCAATGGCCATGATCGCCGAGATCAGCCCCATGTTCAGGATCAAGATGGCCGAGTTCCAGCTTTGCATGAACGCGGTCAACAGGATCAGACCACCGACGAGCAGAAAGAGAAGAGTATTTTTCACCGGCTCGCTCATACCGCTTTCCCCTTAAAGAGCCCGGTGGGCTTGTACAGAAGCACGATCAGCAGGATCACGAAGCTGACGGCGAATTTGTAATCGGTGCTGAGCAGTTGCACGAGGCCCGACGGCGCCAGCGCGTCCGGCAGCACATAGGTCAGCACCTTCTTCCAGGCATAGGTGATCGTCACCTCGGAGAACGCAATGATGAACCCGCCCGCGATGGCACCCAGCGGATTGCCCAGACCGCCCACGATGGCCGAGGCAAAGATCGGCAGCAGCAACTGGAAATAGACGAAGGGCTTGAAGCTCTTGTCGAGCCCGTAAAGTACCCCGGCGGTGGTCGCCAGCGCTGCCACGATCAGCCACGTATACATCACCACCCGTTCCGGGTTGATGCCCGAAAGCAGTGCCAGATCCTCGTTGTCCGAGTAAGCCCGCATGGATTTTCCGGTGCGGGTCTTATTGAGGAACCAGAACAACAGTGCAACGGCAATCACCGCAACAACCACGGTCAGGCCTTGCGTTGTCTTGATCGCCAACCCTTCTCGCAGGCCGGTCATCTCTTTGAAATCGCGCGCCGAAATCAGAAAGCGTTCGCCGTCAGCGAACCTCTGGTCGTTCGGACCGATGATGAACCGCACGAGGCCGTTCATGATGAACATCACGCCCATCGACACGATCACGAGGATCACGGGTTTGGCCTTCTGTTCTCGGTAGAAATGATAGACCAGCCGGTCTGTGATCAGCACAAGCGCCATGCAGCCGAGGATGGCAACCGGCAGGGCCAGCAAGGCGGTGGGAAGCGGGCCAAGCCCGACACCCATGCTTTGCAGCCACCAGGTAACCAGAACGGCGATCATCGCACCAAAGGCCATGGTATCGCCATGGGCGAAATTCGAAAACCGCAGGATGCCATAGATCAGCGTTACTCCCAGCGCGCCGAGGGCCAACTGGCTGCCATAGGCAATGGCGGGAACCAGAACGAAGTTGGAAAGCGCCACGATGGCGTTGAGGAAGTCCATCAATTTTCCCTCTCACAATTACCAAATGTGGCCGTTGATATTGGTGCTCCGTCGGACGCCTGAGAGTGCTCACTAATTATTAATGACCCATCCTCGTAGATTGTAACCAATCCCGTAAGCCCAGTAACTGCACCGTTGATCAGCCAATCACGCCGCTTAGCCTGATCTTGAGTCAGTTCTTCTAAATCGACGAGAAAGCTCCTCGCTTCTATTCGACCTTGTCCTGGCAACCGGTCGAAAATCCGCAATTTGGCTGTCAAAATCACACATTCTTCGTCCTTGGTACATGCCATGGAAGTCGTACAATCAAATTTTTCGGCATTTCCAGCGTTAGCAGCGACCGACAAGAGACCCATAAATAGGAGGCGTAGGTTGAACGGATTCAACATCTTTCATCACCCTCCCAAGAACGACTTACGCACTTCCGGATCGGCCAACAGCTCTTTGCCGGTGCCGGTATAGGCATTCCGACCCTGAACCAGAACATATCCCTTGTCCGCGATCTCGAGCGCCTGCCGCGCGTTCTGCTCGACCATCAGGATCGGCAGGCCGGTGCGGGATACGTCGATGATGCGGTCGAACAACTCGTCCATGACAATGGGCGACACGCCTGCGGTGGGCTCATCCAGCATCAGCACCTTGGGCTTGGTCATCAGCGCCCGGCCAACGGCGACTTGCTGGCGTTGGCCGCCCGACAGCTCTCCGGCCGCCTGATCGCGCTTGTCTTTCAGGATCGGGAACAGTTCGAACACCTGCTCCATCGTATCCGAAAAGTCGTCGGTGCGGATGAAGGCGCCCATCTCGAGGTTCTCTTCCACCGTCATCGAGGTGAAGATGTTCGAGGTTTGGGGCACGAACCCCATGCCCTTGACGACCCGATCCTGAGGGCTGAGCTTGGTGATGTCCTCTCCGTCCAGACGCACCGAGCCGGAGCGGACGTCGAGCATCCCGAACACCGCCTTCATCGCGGTGGACTTTCCGGCACCGTTTGGGCCGACGATGACGGCGATCTCGCCCTTGTCCACAGCGATGGTGCAATCGTGCAGGATGTCGGGGCCCTTGCCGTAGCCGCCGGTCATGGTGTCGCCGACCAGGAACGGCCCGCCGCCGACAAAGTGGGTTTCGCCGCTTTCACGATGGGCCGGGGTCATGGTGCCAATTCCTGCAGTGTTGGTAATCGTGGCATCCTTGTTGCCGTGGTCATCGTGATAGGGGTTGTAGCCTGAGCCGGGGGTCATTGCTGCGCCTCCAGCTGATCCTTGTTTTTCAGACCGGTGCCCAGATAGGCCTCGATCACATGCTCGTTGGCCTTGATCTCGTCCAGCGTGCCCTCGGCCAGCACCTTGCCCTCGGCCATGCAGATCACCGGATCACACAGGCGTCCGATGAAATCCATGTCATGCTCGATAACGACAAAGGTATAGCCACGCTCCTTGTTCAGCCGGATGATCGCATCGCCGATGGTATTCAGAAGCGTTCGGTTCACGCCGGCGCCGACCTCATCCAGAAACACGATCTGGGCGTCCACCATCATGGTGCGGCCCAGCTCCAAAAGCTTCTTCTGCCCGCCCGAGACCTGACCCGCCTTGTGATCAGCCAGATGTTCGATGGTCAGGAACTCCAGGACTTCGTCCGCCTTCGCCTTGAGCGCGCGTTCCTCATCAGCGATCCGCTTGCGCCCGAACCAGGTATTCCACAGCGATTCCCCCGATTGTGCGCCCGGCACCATCATCAGGTTTTCGCGGCAGCTCATTGACGAGAACTCATGCGCGATCTGGAAGGTGCGCAACAGTCCCTTGTGGAACAGCTCATGCGGCGGCAGGCCAGTGATTTCTTCATTCGCCATGGTGACGCGGCCCGACGTTGGTGGCAGAACACCCGCGATCACGTTGAAAAGAGTGGTCTTTCCCGCTCCGTTGGGGCCAATCAGCCCGGTGATGGAGCCTTTGGTGATCTCCAGCGACGCGCCGTCCACCGCGTGGAAACCGCCGAAATGCTTATGCACGTCCTCAACGACGATCATGTGTTCCCCCAGCCGCTTCGCGTTGGCGCGGCCCTGTTGTTTGTTGCCTCATCCCCCGAAAAGAGAGGTGCGGCCTTTTGTCATTGAAACAGCCCGGACACAAGGGCCCGGGCTGCTCATAGGTCAGATCATTGCTGTAAGATCAGCGGAATTTGACGGTGGTAATCTTACCGTCCTTGATCTCGTACTGGCGGTAGTTCCCAGCGCTTTCGCCGGGGCCGATCAGTTCAACCGCGGTTGCGCCGACATAGTCCACATCGCCACCGTCCTTGAGGATCTGCAGCGCCTTGGCCAGTTCACCGGGATAGATCTTTTCACCCGGCTCGTTGGCCACGTCCATCACCTTACCGGCGTAGTCCGCTGGCGCTTTCGAGTTCGCCGCCTGCATGGCCAGCATGATCAGGGCGGCGGCATCGTAGGATTCGCCCACGAACGACGAGGTGCCGTCGAACCCGTTGGCCTCACCCATCGCCTGGATGGTGGCGGCACCCAGGCTGTCGGTGCCGGGCAGTTGTCCGGTCGATCCGTCGATTTCCGAGCCGAAATCATCTTCCAGCTTGGCGCCATACATACCGTCCGGGAAGTGGAAGGTGTCGAACGCGCCGGAATCGAGCGCAGCGCGCATGATGCCCGAGCCACCCTGATCGACGTAACCCGCGATCACCAGTTTTTCGCCACCTGCTGCGGCCAGAGCGCCGACCTCGGCCGAATAGTCGGCCTTGCCGTCTTCATGCGCAGCGGCAATGGTCACCGTGCCGCCCGCCGCTTCGAATGCCTGCTGGAAGCTGTCCGCCAGACCCTTGCCATAGTCGTTGTTGGTGTAGGTCAGTGCGACTTCCTTGACGCCCTGTTCCATCAGAACGTCGGTCATCACCTGACCCTGACGTGCATCCGACGGCGCAGTGCGGAAGAACAGGCCGTTGTCTTCGGCGGTCGAGAGCGCGGGCGAGGTGGCCGAGGGCGAGATCATCACCATACCGTTCGGCAGCGCCACGTTCGACAGGATTGCGCCGGTCACACCCGAGCAGTCGCCGCCGACGATGCCGTCAACACCGTCCGAGGTGATCAGACGCTCGGCGGCTGCGGTCGCCGCGCCGGAATCGATGCAGGTCGAGTCGGCCCGCACGGCCGAGACCGTGGCGCTGTCGAGCAACAGGCCGCTGTCGGTGACCTCCTTCATCGCCAGCTCTGCCGCGTCCGCCATCGGCGGGGTCAGCGATTCAATCGGGCCGGTGAAGCCATAGATGATGCCCAGTTTCACTTCCTTGGCGTGGCCGTCAGCAAAGGCGGCACCGGCCAAAAGTGCAGTGGCCGCAGTGGCCGTGAGCAGTTTTTTCATGAGGTTACTCCCTTATTGGAACGTATTCGTTCTGCCCGAACCCTAGGCAAGCCTTCGCGAAAATAAAAGCCCTAACGAAAAAGTGCCTTTGCGTGATCCTAGCGACTTGGTTTGATTGGGACAGCCGGACATTCACGTCCCGGCGTCCATGTGCGGAGCGGTTGGCCATGCGTCTCTTTCCAATGATTCTGATATGGTTTTGCGCGGCGTCTCAGATCGCAGCGCAAGCAATTGAAACCAGTGAAGGAAAGGCGCGCCTCACGCAGGTTGTGGGCGGGTTGGATACTCCGTGGGCCATCGGTCTGCTTCCAGGGGGCGGGTTCCTGGTCACCGAGCGGGATGGTCGTATGCTCCATGTCAGCGGTGGCACCGTGCACAAGGTCGCGGGCGTTCCGAAAGTGCACGTTTCGGGGCAGGGCGGTCTGCTCGACGTGACAATCCCGCGCGATTTTTCCCAAACGCGCGAGGTTTTCCTGACATTTTCCAAAAAGCAGTCAGGTGGCGCGGGCACGGCTTTGGCAATTGGTCGACTGAGTGCCGACGGCAAACGCCTGACCAACCTGCGCACCGTGTTCGAGGCCGCACCGGGCGGCAGTGGCGGGCGTCACTTCGGCAGCCGCGTGGTCGAGGCGCGTGACGGCACGCTGTTTGTCACGATCGGTGACAGGGGCGATCGCCCCTCTGCACAGGATCGGTCAAATCACAATGGGACCATCATCAGAATCAACCGCGATGGCTCAGTACCTGCCGACAATCCCTTTGCCGGGCAGGCCGGGGTTCGGCCCGAGATTTGGTCCTACGGCCACCGCAACCCGCAGGGCGCGGCGCTGGATTTGCAAGGGCGGCTCTGGACCGCCGAACACGGTGCCAAAGGCGGGGACGAGGTGAATCGCGTCCGCAAGGGCGCGAATTTCGGCTGGCCGGTGATTTCCTACGGGGTGCATTATTCCGGCAGGAAGATCGGTGAAGGTACTGCGAAAACGGGAATGGAGCAGCCGGAATTCTACTGGGATCCATCTATCGCGCCGTCGGGGTTGATGGTCTATTCCGGCAAGCTCTGGCCCGCGTGGAGGGGGGACATCTTCGTGGGCTCCCTGAAATTCGACTACATCTCGCGGCTGGAGGGCAACCGAGTGCGTGAGGTTGAACAGATCAAAGGCCCGGAAACCGAGCGCGTGCGCGACATCGTCGAGGCGCCAGACGGCTCAATCTGGTTCATCTCTGTGGGGCAGGGGGCGGTTTACAGAATGACGCCTGAGCAATAGGTGCGATCAGTTGGGGCGATCCAGCCGGAAATAGGCGGTATCGCACCATTCCGTCTCGCCATAGAGAAAGTTCTTCTCAATCAGACCGGTCTGCCGGAAGTTCAGCTTTTTCAGCAACCGGACCGAAGCCGCGTTGCGGGGATCACATTCGGCCGTCAGGTGCTCAAGGTCTTCGTGCCGCTCAAAGATGCGCGGTAGAACTGCAGAAAGCGCCTCATATGCAAAACCCTTGCCCCAATGATCGGGATGCAGGATGTATCCGATCTCGGGTCTGGCCCACATTCCGGCCTTGCCGATGCATGTGCCGTCGAACTCAACGATGTACTCGAACCGGTTCTTTGCATCTTCCGTCATGAAGCCTTCAAGAAATCGCCGGGTCGGTTCGAGGTCTTCATGGGCGGGGTGACTCCAGTAGCGCATCGCGCCCGGGTCTGAAAAAATACTGTGCAGCGGCATCAAGTCGTCAGGCCGCGCGGGGCGCAGCAGCAGACGATCGGTTCGGATCACACCGACAGCCGCGTTGCTTGTGCGCCGCGCTCGCGATAAGGCGTCGTGTTGTAATGCGCCCGGTAGCATTTCGAGAAATGCGAGGGGCTGGCGAAACCGCAGGCCAGCGCGACGTTGATCACGCTCATATCCGTCTGCATCAGCAGGTTGCGCGCCTTCTGCAGCCGCAGCTCCATATAATAGCGCTTGGGCGAGCGGTTCAGGTAGCGGCGGAACAGCCGTTCGAGCTGTCTTGTGGACATGCCCACATCCTTGGCCAGGATCGAGGGGCTGATCGGTTCCTCGATGTTCTTTTCCATCATCTGGATGACCTGGCTCAGCTTGGGGTGCCGCACACCGATGCGGGTGGGCGTCGAAAGGCGCTGGGTGTCCTGATCGGTGCGGATCGAGGAATAGATCATCTGGTCCGCCACCGCATTGGCCAGCTCTTCCCCGAACTCGTCGGCAATCAGTTTCAGCATCAGGTCGATGGACGAGGTGCCCCCCGCCGTGGTCATCCGGTTGCCGTCGATCAGGAAGACCGACTTGGTCAACTCGACCTTCTCGAATTCCTCGACGAAACTGTCGGCATTCTCCCAGTGAATCGTCGCGCGCTTGCCGTCCAGCAGGCCCGCCTTGGCCAGTGTGTGGGCACCGGTACACAGCCCGCCGATGCGGATACCCTTGCGTGCCTCGCGGCGCAGCCAGTTCAGCATCTTTTTGGTTGAGGCCATCTGCACATCGACACCGCCGCAGACCAGCATGATATCGTCGCGGGAAAGCTCGCCAAGATCGCTGTCCAGCTTGAAGGTGGTTCCGGCGGAGCAGCTCACCAGTTCGCCGCCTTCACCGGCAAGAACCCAACTGTACAAGTCCTTGTTTGCCATACGGTTGGCAATCCGAAGACTGTCCAAGGCCGAGGCAAACGACAGCATGGAAAACTTGTCCAGCAAAACAAATACGAACCGGCGGGATTTGGCCGGAGCGTTTTCCACATCGACAACTTGGCGTTGCTCTTGCATGGCGGATTGTCCTTAGTTCGGCGTCTTCCGGATCGGTGACGGGCGCGGATATGGCAGTCACCTTGTTCAGAGCTTGTTTGCGGCGTCAAGAGGTGCAAATCGGATATGGCGCCCGACCACGGCATTTTGTATAGAGGCCACCTGATTACCTCAGCGGAGATATGAGCTATGACCGAGTGGCAAAAATCGAACTGGCGCGCCAAGCCGCGGGTTCAGATGCCCGATTATACCGATCCGGCCGCACTGGCCAAGGTCGAGGCGCAGCTTTCCAAGTATCCGCCGCTGGTGTTTGCGGGCGAGGCGCGGCGTCTGAAGCAGCATCTGGGTGCTGCCGGACGGGGTGAGGCCTTCCTGCTGCAGGGCGGCGACTGTGCCGAGAGCTTTGAGCAGTTCAGCGCGGATGCGATCCGCGACACGTTTAAGGTGATGTTGCAGATGGCGATGGTGCTGACCTATGGCGCCAAGGTGCCGGTGGTGAAGGTGGGCCGCATGGCGGGCCAGTTCGCCAAACCGCGCAGCGCGCCGACCGAGACCGTGGATGGGGTGGAACTGCCCAGCTACCGCGGTGACATCATCAACGAGCTGGCGTTCACGCCCGAAGCTCGCGTGCCGAATCCGGCCAAGATGCTGCAGGCCTACACACAGGCGGCAGCCACGCTGAACCTGCTGCGCGCTTTTTCGACCGGTGGTTTCGCCGACATGAGCATGGTGCATTCCTGGACGCTGGGCTTTACCGACGATCAGGATGTGCAGAAGTACTCCGAGATCGCCGACCGCATTCAGGACACCATCGATTTCATGGGCGCCGCCGGCATCACCGCCGACACCACCCATGAATTCTCGACCGTCGAGTTCTATACCAGTCATGAAGGGCTGTTGCTGGAATATGAAGAGGCGCTGACCCGTCTCGATTCGACCTCCGGCAACTGGCTGGCGGGCTCGGGTCACATGATCTGGATTGGCGACCGCACCCGGCAGCCGGACGGCGCGCATGTGGAGTTCGCGCGCGGTGTACTGAACCCCATCGGCATGAAATGTGGCCCGACCACGACGCCCGAGGACCTCAAGGTGCTGATGGCCAAACTGAACCCTGAAAACGAAGAGGGTCGCCTGACCCTGATCGCACGCTTCGGCGCGGGCAAAGCGGGCGAGCATCTGCCGCGCCTGATCAAGGCGGTCAAAGAAGAGGGCGCCAAGGTCACCTGGGTCTGCGATCCGATGCATGGCAACACCATCAAATCGGCCACCGGCTACAAGACCCGGCCCTTCGATTCGGTGCTGCGTGAGGTGCGCGACTTCTTCGGCGTGCATCAGGCCGAGGGCACCATCCCCGGCGGCGTGCATTTCGAGATGACCGGTCTGGATGTGACCGAATGCACCGGTGGCGTGCGGGCGGTGACCGAAGAGGACCTCTCGGACCGGTACCACACCGCCTGCGACCCGCGCCTGAACGCCAGCCAGTCGCTGGAGCTGGCCTTCCTGGTGGCCGAGGAGCTCACCAACCTGCGTCGCGGTCGCTCGAAACGCGCCGCAAGCTGACTGACTTCTTACCGGAACTGAAAACGGCGGGCCTTTGCGCCCGCCGTTTTTGTTGGGTTGATCGCTTTCTGCCAACCGTGTCCTTCGGTCTCAGCTGTCCCGCGACACCACCAGTCGCAGATGCGGGGCAGGGGAGTCGAGCGGCGCCTGATCTTCGGCAAAGCCGGCGACGGGTTGGGACGCTGAAGGCCTTACCTCTGGCTGGTTCAGATCCCGCAGGCGGGATTTGGCCACGCCGAAACGATAAGGCGTCTTGCTGATTGGTCCGTCAGCCACCATCACGCCCAAAACACGGCTGACATCTCCCAGGTCGCTCTTCAAGGGCAGCAGGATCATGCGCGCCTCGATCTGCGCCCGGCCCATGCGCTTTTCCGATCCCATCTCAAGCTCGGCCACGGCGGGTGTGTCGAACAGGTGTTCCAGCGTTGCGCTGATCTCACGCCGCGCAGCGGCGGTGAAAAACGCGGTCAGCGGCATGCCACGCACCTCCATCCCCGCCAGTTTGCTCAGGTGATTGCCCGCCAGACGGAACCGCGCGATGCCCGGTGCGATCCGTTCAAGGATGAAGGTGTACTCCAGAATGTTTTCCAGCCCGCGCGGGTCGATATTCGAACGGTTCGGCACACCCCCATCGGTGCGCAGCGCGGTCCAATAGGCCTCGGCCTGGCGGATGGGCGACAGGCTGCGCCCGCTGCGGAACCGATCCATTGCCACTACTTTCCCCACCTCTGATCCGGGGCCATTCCCAAAGAAGGTCCTCATCTGCATCACCCTAACGCTGGCCGATCGCTTGCCTGTTTCGCATCTCCGGCGTGCAAGCGCCGCGCAGAAACAGGTTACTCAAGAGTTAACCTGACACGGGTTTATTCAATTTTGGAGCAATTCTTTAACGAATGGTTAATTTCTACCGACCAACCCCAATCTGAGCAAAGACTTGCCCTGCGCCGCCGGATGGCATTAGGTGCGGCAACGCCGGGGCCAGGGGGCTGTGGCGCCGCGAAAAGGGCAGGAAAGGGCACGCATGATCAGATCCATGACCGGATTCGCCTCGGCCAAGGGTGAGCTTGGCGCCTATAGCTGGAGCTGGGAGCTGCGCAGCGTGAACGGCAAGGGGCTGGATCTGCGCCTGCGTGTGCCCGACTGGCTGGAGGGGCTCGAGGCGGCGCTGCGCGGCACCCTTGGCAAGTCCATCGCGCGTGGCAACGTCACCCTGTCACTGCGCCTGGCCCGCAGCGAAGAAGGCGGCGCACTGACCCTGAACAATTCGGCGATGGCCGTCGCGCTGGACGCTGTGGCCGAGGTCGAAGAGGCGGCGCGTACTCGTGGTGTGACCCTAGCGCCCTCGCGGGCCGCCGATCTGCTTGCCCTGCGCGGTATGATGGAGGCGGGTGCGGGCACCGAGGATGTGGCCGCGCTGGTGGCAAAGCTGAAATCCGAATTCGACCCGCTGGTGCGTGCCTTTCTGGACATGCGTGAAACCGAAGGCGCAGCGCTTGCCGAAATCCTCGAAGGCCAGATCGGTCAGATCGAGGCGCTTTCCGCTCAGGCGGCGACTCTGGCCGAGGCACGCAAGGAACAGATGGCGGACACGCTGCGCAGCAACCTGGCGCGGGTACTGGACAATGCTGACGGAGCCGATCCCGAACGGGTAGCGCAGGAACTGGCGCTGATCGCCGTCAAATCCGATGTCACCGAGGAAATTGACCGCCTCGCCGCCCATGTCAAAGCCGCGCGCGATCTTCTGCATAAAGGCAGCCCGGTAGGGCGCAAGCTGGATTTCCTGATGCAGGAATTCAACCGCGAGGCCAACACGCTCTGCTCCAAGTCGCAGAATGCGGAGCTGACGGCGGTGGGGCTGGAATTAAAAACGGTGATCGACCAGATGCGCGAACAAGTGCAAAACGTGGAATAGGAGCGGCACATGACGGACCGGCGCGGCCTCTTGATCATTCTCTCCTCGCCTTCGGGCGCGGGCAAATCGACACTGGCCCGGCGGCTCATGGTATGGGACGAGGGGCTCAAGTTCTCGATCTCGGCCACCACACGCCAGCCGCGCCCCGGAGAGGAGCATGGACGGGAGTACTTCTTTCTGAGCGAAGAGGAATTCAAGCAGCAGGTGATGGACGGCCAGATGCTGGAACACGCCCACGTGTTCGGCAATTTCTACGGCTCGCCCGCAGGACCGGTCCGCGAGACCATCGTCAGCGGACGGGACGTGTTGTTCGACGTGGACTGGCAGGGCGAAATTCAGATCCGGAACTCGGATCTCGGCAAACACGCGCTGTCGATCTTCATCCTGCCGCCCTCGATCCGCGAATTGCGCCGCCGGCTTGAGGCGCGCGCGCAGGACAGCGACGACGTCATCTCGAAGCGGATGCTGAAAAGTTGGGACGAGATCAGCCACTGGGGCTATTACGACTACGTTCTGATCAATGATGATCTGGATGAGACCGAGGAAAAGCTGAAAACCATCGTCAGCGCCGAACGGATGCGCCGCATTCAGCAGCCCGCGTTGCAATCGCATGTGCGCGCACTGCAAACCGAGTTCGAGGAATTGTCATGACCATCTACGCTCTGGGCGATCATGCGCCGCAGATCCACCAGGACACCTGGGTGGCCCCCGACGCCAACCTGATCGGAAAGGTTGTGATGGAGGAGGGATCCTCGGTCTGGTTCGGCTGCACCATCCGCGCCGACCACGAGGAAATCCGAGTGGGTGCCGGTTCAAATGTGCAGGAAAACGTCGTCATGCATATCGACGCGGGATATCCCCTGACCATCGGCAAAAACTGCACCATCGGGCATAAGGTGATGCTGCATGGCTGCACGATCGGGGAAAACTCGCTGATCGGCATGGGGGCCACGATCCTGAACGGTGCGAAGATCGGCAGAAACTGCCTGATCGGGGCCGGGGCGCTGATTACCGAGAACAAGGAGATCCCCGATAATTCGCTGGTCATGGGCGCCCCGGGTCGGGTGGTGCGTGAACTGGACGAGGCCGCCGCGCAGCGGATCACCTGGAGCGCGCTGCACTATCAGGAGAATATGCGCAAGTTCCGCGACACGCTTGCTGCGGTGAACTGAGCGCTGCGGCAGAGGGTGGGATGACCGAAGATGTGATCTCGGAATTTGTAGCCGCGGTGCCGATGCCTGCGGTGGTGGTGGACCAGTCCGAACGCATCATCGCCGCCAATGCGGAAGCGCAGACGCTGTTGGGCCATCAGATGATCGGGCGCCATTTCGCCACGCTGCTGCGGCAGCCGCAGATGATCGACGCCATCGAGCAGAGCCTCCGCACCAAGGGGCCAGTGAAGACTCGGCACCTGTCCAATGACGGCGCGCAGGATACGACATTCGAGGTGCAGTGCCGCTATGTCGACGGCATAGGTGCTGTGGGCGGAGGCGCTGTGCTGGCCAGTTTCCTTGATGTGACCCACCTAGAGCAGGCGGGTCAGATGCGGCGAGACTTCGTGGCCAATGTCAGCCACGAACTGCGCACGCCACTGACCGCGCTGATGGGGTTCATCGAGACCCTGCGCGGCCCGGCCCGCGAAGACGCCACCGCCCGAGAGCGGTTCTTGCAGATCATGGCGGATGAGGCCAACCGGATGAACCGGCTGGTGGGAGATTTGCTGTCGCTGAACCGGGTGGAAAGCGCTGAGCGTGTCCGGCCAACCGACCGGGTCGACCTGACCGGGCAGTTGCAATCCACGCTGACCTCGCTGCGTCCGCTGGCTGAGGATGCAGGGGTGACGTTGACCCTGAGGGCGCCCGAGCAGCCGGTAGAGGTGACCGGCGACAGCGATCAGTTGCGGCAGGTTTTTACCAACCTGATCGAAAACGCGATCAAATATGGTGGCAGCGGTGGTGAAGTGGATGTGACACTGACCGCATCCGACCGTGACCCGGCGGTGCGTGCGGCGGCGGCGCGGGTGCAGGTGGTGGACAAGGGTCCCGGCATCGACGCCGTGCATTTGCCGCGCTTGACCGAGCGTTTCTACCGCGCGGACAGCCACCGTTCACGCGAGTTGGGCGGCACCGGGCTGGGACTGGCCATTGTCAAGCACATCGTGAACCGCCACCGGGGGCGAATGCGGGTGGAAAGCGAACTAGGCAAGGGCTCGACCTTTACGGTGATCCTGCCGAGATAGGGTGGGCATGTGCCAGATAGCCATCCAAATTTGGGATGTCGGCAGAACGTTGTGGGTGGCTGGCATAGTTAACCTCTGCCCAAACTGCGACTGCTGTCTTGGTACAGGACAAAACTGGCAGTCGGTAGACGTCTGCCGGGTTCCTCACTAGGATGCACCCATGGGAATACTTATGGGCAATATCATCACCTAAAGGTAGATTGAATGTATAGTGAACGCCTGTGGGCGAGGGTGCTGCAAATCGCAACTGGCTGTGCGTATCTCGTTAGTCTGAGGTACATGCTGCTGGTTGACCCGCCGCCGTTAGGGCTTCCAAGGCTGGATTTCATTCCTCACCCCTTCGAATATTTTGGGAGCTACATTGTTTTTGGTTCTCTGATTGGTGCTTGGATTCTTTCTGTGCTTCATTGGCGGGTCAAACGACGCATTTTGCACAAGAAAATCTGGGCGGAAATCGAAGCTGAGAAAAGCGAAGGGCTTTGACTTTGCGAGGATCGAGCTGGCGCTTTCTCCTATCAAACCAGTCATGATTGACCGTTTTGCGTCACGTCACCCTGAAAACGCGCCCGTTGTCATGAAACTGTTACACGGCTGTCACAAAAGGCTCATGCACCGCTCCTAGGAGTGCGGGCAAGATCATCATGGGGGTGATCATCAATATTCTGTCAAGGAGACTGAAATGTCCTTTGTGAAACTGTCCGCTTCGGCCCTGGCTATTACTGCCGTTTCAGCCACCGCTGCTGCCGCGCGCGATCAGGTCCAGATCGCCGGTTCGTCGACCGTTCTGCCCTACGCCTCGATCGTGGCTGAAGCCTTCGGCGAGAATTTCGACTTTCCGACCCCGGTGGTCGAATCGGGCGGTTCGTCGGCTGGCCTGAAGCGGTTCTGCCAGGGTGTCGGCACCGAGCACACCGATGTTGCAAACGCGTCGCGCGCCATCCGCGAAAAAGAGATCAAAGCCTGTGCTGAAAACGGCGTGACCGACATCATCGAAGTGCGCATCGGCTATGACGGCATCGTGTTCGCATCGCAACTGGACGGCCCCGCATACACCGCTTTCACTCAGTCGGACATCTTCAACGCTCTGGCGCCCAAGGTCATGATCGACGGCCAACTGGTCGACAACCCTTACAAAAAGTGGTCGGATTTCAACGCTGACCTGCCTGCCGAGGACATCCTGGCCTTTATCCCGGGCACCAAGCACGGCACCCGTGAAGTGTTCGAAGAAAAGGTGATTGCGACTGGCTGTGAAGCAACCGGCGCAATGGAGGCCATGATTGCCGGCGGTATGTCGGAAGACGACGCTGAAGACGCCTGCCTGGAGGTTATGTCGGACGGCCGCGCTGTCGACATCGATGGCGACTACACCGAGACCCTGGCGTCGATCGACGCCAACGCAAACGGCATCGGCGTGTTCGGCCTGGCGTTCTATGAGAACAACACCGACAAGCTTAAAGTTGCGACCATGACCGGTGTCGAGCCTTCGACCGAAACCATCGCCTCGGGTGAGTATCCGGTTTCGCGTCCGCTGTTCTTCTACGTAAAGAAAGCCCATATCGGCGTCATCCCCGGCCTGAAGGAATATGCCGAGTTCTTCATCTCGGACGAGATCGCCGGTGGCGACGGCCCGCTGGCCGAATACGGCTTGGTTGCGGATCCGGCTCTGAGCGAAACTCAAGAAGCCGTTGCAGCCGAAGAAGTCATGGGCGGCGGCAGCTAAATCAATCTCGATTGATTGAACCTGAGAGGCGGCGGTAGCCGCCGCCTCCATCAAACCAAGTCTTTGCGGTAAGGCTTCAGGGGGACAGATGTCCGTTTTCTGGCTTTGTATAATTGTGCTGGCGATCGCGGTCGTCGGCTTTGTTTTTGGAAGGCAGCGCGCGCTGGCAAGTGCTGGCGGCAACAGCCGAGATCTGCACTCACTGCCGAACTACTATGGCTGGAACGTGTTCATGAAGGTCACCGTTCCCGCCTTCGGGCTGATGGCCATTTGGCTGATCGCCCAACCGCTGGTTATCCAGAACAGCATTTCCGGCATGATCCCCGAGAGCGAGATCAAGGAAGGCTCGAATATCGGTCTTGTCATGGCCGATGTTCGCCGCACTGCCGAAGGTCTGGACAATGCCGTTGCGGCGGGTGCCATCGATGAGGAAACGGTACAGAACGCGCGCGCAGATATCACCGACATTACGGCGCGCCTGAAGGATGCCGGGCAGGTGGTGACAGGCACGATCACACAGCCCATCCTGCGCGCCGCGCAAGCCTATCGTTCGATGACATCCAGCGCGAACCTGATCATGACGATCCTTGTGCTCGCCGTGTCTCTGATAGCCGCGGTTGTCGCGTCTCTTCAGTCGAACAAGGCCTACCGCGCCCGCAACGTGGTCGAGCAGGGTATCCTGGCGTTGCTGATCGCTGCGGCCTCGGTTGCCATCCTGACGACAATCGGAATTTTGCTGTCGCTGATCTTCAACACGGTTGAATTCTTCAAGCTCTATCCGGCAATCGATTTCTTCACGCTGCTTGAGTGGGCGCCGAGTTTCTCGGGGCGGGGCGGGTCTTCGGCCCTGGGTATTCTGCCCCTGCTCTGGGGCACCATTTACATTTCGATCGTCGCGCTGCTGGTTGCCGTGCCGATCGGGTTGTTTGCCGCGATCTATCTTTCGGAATACGCTACGCCGCGCGTTCGGGGGATCGCCAAGCCCATGCTGGAAATCCTCGCCGGTATCCCGACCATCGTCTACGGTCTGTTTGCCCTGCTGACAATCGGGCCGATGCTGGTGTCGGTCTTTGGGCAGGATGGGCTCGGCTGGATGGGTGGCGGACGTTCGGTCATGACTGCAGGCATCGCCATGGGCATCATGCTGATCCCCTTTGTCAGCTCGCTCAGCGATGACATCATCAACGCGGTGCCGCAGTCGATGCGCGATGGTTCTTACGGTCTGGGCGCCACCCAATCCGAGACCATTCGTCAGGTGGTCTTGCCGGCGGCATTGCCCGGCATCGTCGGTGCGATTCTGCTGGCCGCATCCCGCGCAATTGGCGAGACCATGATCGTGGTCATGGGGGCAGGGGCCGCCGCGCGCCTGTCGCTTAACCCCTTCGACGCCATGACGACCGTGACCGCCAAGATCGTGTCGCAGTTGACCGGCGACTCGGATTTCGCCTCGCCCGAAGCTCTGGTGGCCTTTGCCCTTGGCATCACGCTCTTTGTTCTGACCTTGGGCCTCAACGTCTTTGCCCTGTACATTGTACGGAAATACCGGGAGCAGTACGAATGACCGACGCAAGCCTTCAAAAAGGCGGCGCCAAGCCGCATCTGCCGTCGCTGACCGAACCCGATGCACGCACCAAATCGCGCAATGCGGCCGAAAAGAGGTTCCGCGCCTACGGGGTCATCGCCATCGGCACCGGTATCCTGTGTCTGCTGGTCCTTCTTTTCGCGATCATCTCCAACGGGATCGGCGCGTTCCAGCAGACCTTTATCGAGGTACCCGTCTATCTGGATCCGGCCAAGCTGGACAAGAAGGGCGAGCGCAACATCGAAGATATCAAGAAGGTGTCCACCTTTGGGTACAACCCGCTGATCCAGAAGGCGGTTCTGGAGCAAGTCGAAAAGGCGGGTATCGACACGCCACTGACCAAGGCGAAAGACATGAAAGCAATGATCTCGGCCTCGGCCGCGGGTCAGCTACGTTCGATGGTCATTGAAAACCCGGATCTGATCGGCGAGACCGTCGATGTGCGGTTCCTCGCCTCAAGCCGGGTGGACGGTTACCTCAAGGACCGCGTGAAACGCGAGCATTTGGCGCGTGACAAGAATATCGATGCCGAGCATCTGGATGTCGTTGACGGGTTGCTTGAGGCAGGGGTGGTGAAGAAGACCTTCAACCCGGCGTTCATCTTCGGTGCCGACGCCTCGGAGAGCCGTGCGGAACAGGCCGGTCTGGGCGTTTCGATGATCGGGTCGTTTTTCATGATGCTCGTGGTGCTGTTTCTGGCCCTGCCAATCGGGGTTGCCGCTTCGATCTATCTTGAGGAATTCGCGCCCAAGAACCGCTTTACCGACCTGATCGAGGTGAATATCTCGAACCTGGCCGCCGTGCCGTCCATCGTCTTTGGTATCCTCGGTCTGGCCGTGTTCATTCAGTTCATCCACCTGCCGCAATCGGCGCCCTTGGTGGGTGGCCTGGTTCTGACGCTGATGACCCTGCCGACAATCATTATCTCGACCCGTGCCTCGCTGAAATCGGTGCCCCCAAGCATCCGGGACGCGGCCCTTGGGGTAGGGGCCTCGAAAATGCAGTCGGTGTTCCACCATGTGCTGCCCCTGGCCGCGCCGGGTATCCTGACCGGTACCATTATCGGCCTTGCGCAGGCCCTGGGTGAAACCGCGCCGCTGCTGCTCATCGGGATGGTGGGCTACATTGCCTCAAACGCACCGGACGGGATTGCCAGCGGCCTGCTGGATCCGAACTCGGCCATGCCTGCGCAGATCTATGAATGGGCAAAGCGGGCCGACCCCGCGTATTATGAGCGCGCCTGGGGTGGTATCATCATCCTGCTGGTTTTCCTTGTCACCATGAACACTGTGGCCGTGATCTTGCGCCGCCGCTTTGAACGCCGCTGGTAAAAGGGGCTGAGAAATGAACGATATGTCGCGAGTGGAGAGAGCCGTGGACAGTAAAGAGACCAAAATTGCCGCAAAGAAAGTGCAGGTCTATTACGGTGACAACCACGCCATCAAAGACGTCGACGTCGAAATCGAAGACAAGACGGTAACCGCCTTCATCGGCCCGTCAGGCTGTGGCAAGTCCACCTTCCTGCGTTGCCTCAACCGGATGAACGATACAATCGACATCTGTCGGGTCGAAGGCGATATCCTGCTGGATGGCGAGGACATCTATGACAAGCGGGTAGACCCGGTGCAACTGCGTGCCAAGGTGGGAATGGTGTTTCAGAAACCCAATCCGTTTCCCAAGTCGATCTACGACAACGTTGCCTACGGTCCCCGTATCCACGGCCTTGCCAAGAACAAGGCGGAACTGGACGAGATCGTTGAGAAATCCCTGCGTCGTGGCGCGATCTGGGATGAGGTCAAGGACCGTCTCGATGCCCCCGGCACCGGCCTGTCGGGCGGCCAGCAGCAGCGGCTGTGCATCGCCCGCGCCGTGGCGACCGAGCCGGAAGTGCTACTGATGGACGAGCCGTGCTCGGCGCTCGACCCGATTGCGACCGCGCAGGTCGAGGAACTGATCGACGACCTCCGCCAGCGATACTCGGTGGTGATCGTCACCCACTCGATGCAGCAGGCCGCGCGGGTCAGCCAGAAAACCGCGTTCTTCCACCTCGGCAATCTGGTTGAGTTTGGAGAGACCGGCCAGATCTTCACCAATCCCGAAGATCCGCGCACCGAAAGCTACATCACCGGCCGGATCGGCTGAGGACAGGTAATCAGACATGACCGAACAACAACATATCGCTTCCGCATTCGACCGTGATCTCGAGGCGGTTCAGGCCCATATCATGAAGATGGGCGGGCTGGTCGAGGCCGCTATCATGGGCGCCGCCCGGTCGCTGGAGACCCGGGATGAGGAACTGGCGCAAGAGGTCCGTCAGGGCGACAAAGCCATCGACGCCTTGGAGGATCTGATCAACGAGGAAACCGCTCGGTTGATCGCGCTGCGCGCGCCCACGGCGGGCGACCTGCGGCTGGTGCTGTCGGTGCTCAAGGTTTCGGCCAACCTCGAGCGTATTGGCGACTACTCCAAGAACATCGCCAAGCGTACCACGGTTCTGGTCAACGCCGCCGAAGTGAACGGCAGCGCCTCGGCCCTGCGCCGCATGGCCCGCGAGGTCGAGGTGATGCTGCGCGATGCGCTCGACGCCTATATCCGGCGCGATGCTGAACTGGCTACAGACGTAATCGCGCGCGACGAGGATGTGGACCAGATGTATAACGGTCTCTTCCGCGAGTTCCTGACCTTCATGGCCGAGGACCCGCGCAACATCTCGGCCTGCATGCATCTGCACTTCATCGCCAAGAATATCGAGCGCATGGGCGATCATGTCACCGCGATTGCCGAGCAGGTGATCTATCTGGTGACCGGAGAGCGCCCATCGGAATCCCGGCCCAAGGCTGACACCACGTCGCAAACGATCTGAAGAGGGAGCGAGACCGATGTCCGCCGATCAACCGACTGTCCTGGTTGTTGAGGATGAGCCCGCTCAGCGCGAAGTTCTGGCCTATAACCTTGAGGTCGAGGGGTTCCGCGTGTCCCGGGCGGGCAGCGGGGACGAGGCCCTGCTGCTTGTGGATGAGGATAACCCCGACATCATCGTGCTGGACTGGATGATGCCGAACCTCAGCGGCATCGAGGTCTGCCGCCGCCTGAAGTCGCGGGCCGAAACACGGTCGATCCCGATCATCATGCTGTCTGCGCGATCCGAAGAGGTGGACAAGGTGCGCGGGCTGGAAACCGGCGCGGATGACTACGTGGTCAAGCCGTACTCGGTGGTCGAGCTGATGGCACGCGTACGTACCCAGCTACGCCGGGTGCGGCCCTCGACCGTGGGGCTGCGGTTGGAATTCGACGATATCGTGCTGGATTCCGAGACCCACAAAGTCAGCCGCGCCGACAAGCCGCTGAAACTGGGCCCAACCGAGTTCCGTCTGCTGTCGACCTTCATGGAGAAACCGGGCCGGGTGTGGAGTCGCGAACAGCTTCTGGATCGGGTTTGGGGCCGCGACATCTATGTCGACACCCGCACCGTGGACGTACATATCGGACGGCTGCGCAAGGCGTTGACCCAGCATGGCGGCGAAGATCCGGTACGCACGGTACGCGGCGCGGGCTACGCGCTGGGGTGAGGGGACAAGCGGTTTCGAAACCGCTTGTTTCAAGGCGTTTGCAAACGCCTTGGTCCCGCGGGTGACAAATGGTGTCCGTCACTAAAGCCGGGCGCGACAGTACGGCGTTGGTGGCAAAGCCGCTTCGAAGCGGCTTTCGCGCTATCTGGGCAGCGGGTCCTCGGGCTGCGCCTGCGCGGCCAGCCAGTGGCGAAACTCACGTAAAGAAGGGTCTTTCGACTTCGATTTCGGCCAGACCAGATAATAGGCGCCAATGGACTCCACTTCGTCTGGATATGCCGCGACCAGCCTGCCGGTCGCCAGTTCCTGCTCAACTAGATAATTCGGCAGCAACGCTACCCCAAGCCCGTGTATGGCGGCCTGCGAGATGGTCGAGAACTGATCATGCACGGTGCCGGGCAGGGGAGCAGTGTAACACACGCCCAACTGACCGAACCAATCCTGCCAGGCCCTCGGACGGGTCTGAATGTGCAAGAGTGGCAGGTGCAGCAAGTCCTTCGGTGATTTCGGTGTTCCGTTGGGCAGCAGCGATGGTGCGCAGACCGGCAGAACGCGCTCGGACTTCAATAGCAAACGGTCAGTGCCCGGCCAGTCCGGATCTCCGAAATGTATAGCCGCATCAAAAGGTTCCGACGCAAAGTTGAACGGGCGCAGCCGGGTGGACATGTTGATGGTAATCTCGGGGTGCAGCCGTGCAAACTCCGGCAAGCGCGGGACCAGCCAGCGCATTCCGAAAGTGGGTAGAATGGCCAGGTTCAGCGTTCCGCCCACCTGCGCCACATGCAACCGCAGCGAGGCCTGAGTGATCTGGTTCAACGCCTCGCGGACCTCGACCACGTATTCCTTCGCCACCGGTGTCAGCGATAGCCGCTTGCGGTCGCGTTGGATCAGGTCGATGCCCAATTGCGCCTCAAGCGACTGCAACTGACGGCTGACCGCGCTTTGAGTCAGCGACAGCTCCTCGGCGACAGCAGAGGCCGAGCCGAGACGGTCCAGCGCCTCAAGCGCGCGCAGGGCGGAAATCGACGGCAGGAAACGGCGGGACGCGGTCATGTATGCGTTTTACTCATGAAATGATGCGGAAGTCTTGCTGTTTTTTGCGGTTTTGGCAGGGTAGGGTGCGTGCGAAGTCGAAACAGGAGATGCGCCATGAATGCCCCCGCGACCCAACCGACCCTGCGCGCCAAGGATGCCCCCGATCTGGGCCGGTTCGATTGGGAGGACCCGTTCCGCCTGTCCGAACAGTTGACCGAGGACGAACGGATGATTGCCGCCAGCGCCCGTGCCTACGCGCAGGAAAAGCTGCAGCCGCGTGTGATCGAAGCCTTTCAGAGCGAGGAAACCGACCCGGAAATCTTCCGGGAAATGGGCGAGATGGGCCTTCTGGGCACCACGATTCCCGAGGAATATGGCGGTATCGGAGCGGGCTATGTCTCATACGGTCTGGTGGCACGCGAGGTCGAGCGGGTGGATTCGGGCTATCGCTCGATGATGTCGGTGCAAAGCTCGCTGGTGATGTATCCGATCTATGCATACGGAAGCGAAGAACAGCGCCGTAAATACCTGCCGAAACTGGCCACCGGCGAGTTCATCGGCTGTTTCGGTTTGACCGAAGCGGATGCGGGCAGCGATCCGGCCGGCATGAAGACCCGTGCCGAAAAGACCGAGGACGGCTATCGTCTGACCGGCTCCAAGATGTGGATCTCGAATGCGCCGATTGCGGATGTGTTTGTGGTCTGGGCCAAGTCCGACGCCCATGACGGCAAGATCCGTGGCTTCATCCTAGAAAAAGGCATGAAGGGGCTGAGCGCACCGAAGATCGAGAACAAACTGAGCCTGCGCGCCTCGATCACCGGCGAGATCGTGTTGGACGGCGTCGAGGTAGGCGAGGACGCGCTGCTGCCGCATGTACGGGGCCTGAAGGGGCCGTTCGGCTGTCTGAACCGCGCGCGCTACGGTATCAGTTGGGGCGCCATGGGCGCTGCCGAATGCTGCTGGCACGCGGCGCGGCAATACGGGCTGGACCGGCAGCAGTTCAACCGTCCGCTGGCGCAGACGCAGTTGTTCCAACGCAAGCTGGCCGACATGCAGACCGAGATCGCACTGGGCCTGCAGTCCAGCCTTCGGGTCGGACGGTTGATGGACGAGGCGAACGCGGCGCCCGAGATGATCTCGATCGTAAAGCGCAACAATTGTGGCAAGGCGCTCGAGATCGCGCGGATGTCGCGCGACATGCATGGCGGCAACGGCATCTCGCTGGAGTTCCACGTGATCCGCCACATGGTGAACCTTGAAACGGTGAACACCTATGAAGGCACCCATGACGTACACGCACTGATCCTGGGGCGGGCGCAAACCGGGTTGCAGGCGTTTTTCTGACGTTCGACTGCTGGCGAAAAGGCGTGTACCGGTGGCAGGGGCGCGTCTTGCGGTATTGAGGCTTTCGCGGCTTTATTGCCTTCCAGGTTTCTTATAATCCGTATTATGTAAATATATCCTCGAGATGCGGAGGCCATTGTGCAACGTGTGACGTCGCGACGGCATTGGAGCGTGCTTCGATCCGGTCTAGGCTTCTCTTGATGCGCCAATGAACTGCCAAGAATGGCAGTATTGCAGTATTTTATGCCCGACACTTCGATGAACACCGCTGCGGAGAACCCGGATGGAGCTGAAAGACAAGATCGTTGTGGTCACCGGAGCCGCCGGTGGGATCGGCAAAGGTCTGGCCGAGCGGTTTGCCCGTGAGGATGCGCGCACCGTTGTGTGCGCGGATATTGACATCGATGCCGCCCGGCAAGTTGCCGAAATAATTGGCGGTATCGCCATTCCCTGCGACGTCTCCACCGAAGCCGAGATCAAAAAACTGATCGCCCAGGTCGAAGATGAGATCGGTCCGATCGACCTTTTCTGCTCCAACGCGGGTATCCTGACCCTTGGCGGTCTCGATGTCCCGGACGCCCAATGGCAGCGGATCTGGGAGATCAACGTGATGTCTCATGTCTGGGCCGCGCGCCATGTTGTGCCGCGCATGATTGCGCGCGGCGGCGGCTATCTGCTGAATACCGCTTCGGCCGCAGGACTTCTCAATCAACCCGGCGCGGCGCCTTATGGCGTCACCAAACATGCTGCTGTGGGCCTCGCGGAATGGCTGGCGCTGACTTATGGCGATCAAGGCATCCGGGTTTCGGTGCTGTGTCCACAGGCGGTCCGGTCGGAGATGACGCGTGGGCATGAGTTTTCGGTGGCGTCCATTGACGGCATGCTGGAGCCCGAGGATGTCGCCGAAGCCTGTGTCGAGGCGATCCGCGAGGAGCAATTCCTTGTGTTGCCGCATCCGCAGGTGCTTGATTACATCCGCCTGAAAACGGCGGATTACGACCGCTGGATTGGGGGAATGCGCAAGTTAAATCGGCAGTTTAGCGGCAAAACCTAACCCTTCGGGCGCCGCATCAAGCCTTCTTGTGCCACCGAGGCAACCCGTGTGCCGTCCACCGTATAGATCGCCCCGCGATTGAAGCTGCGCCCCTGCCCTGTCCACGGCGCGTCCATCGTATAAAGATGCCAGTTCTCGAACGATACTGGCGCGTGAAACCACATGGCGTGATCCAGGCTGGCGCCATTCACATCGCGGCGAAACCAACTCAGCCCGTGCGGACGCATGCCGGAACTGAGCAGCGCCATGTCCGAGGCATAGGCCAGCAGGATATGTTGGGTTTGGGGGTCAGTTCCCGCAGCGGCCCCCATGCGAAACCACAGGTGGTTGCGGTCATCGCTGGGCTGTGGGTCGAAGAGATCGAGCGGCGCGACCTCGCGCACTTCGATGGGACGCTCGCGCAGGAATTCGGTGCGATATTTCTCCGGGATTCGGTCGAGGTATTTTCCACGCAACTCGTCCCGGCTGGGATGCGAGTCGGGGCCGTCAACCCGTGGCATCGGGTGTTGATGGTCCCAGCCCTCATCCTGAACATGGAACGAGGCCGACATGTTCAGGATCTGCCGCCCATGCTGGATCGCCACTACGCGGCGCGTGGTGAAAGACCCTCCATCTCGTGCTCTATCCACCTGATAAATAACGGGAATGGACGGATCTCCGGGGCGGATGAAATAGGCGTGCAGCGAATGGCAGAGCCGATCCTCGACCGTCCGGTAGGCCGCCGCCAGCGCCTGTGCGATCACCTGGCCGCCATAGATCCGCGTCGGCGTCTCTCCGCCCGAACCGGTGCCGCGAAACAGATCGACCTCCAGCCGTTCGATGTCGAGCAGGTCGAGCAGTTTGCGTTCCGCGTCCGTCATGTGGGCCTCCTTTGGCGTCGGCGCCGGGTTTACCGCCTGTTTGCTCAGTCCACCAGTGCCGCGTGGATCAGCGCCTTGAGTTCGGCCCGCGAGGGATAGGAGCTGGATGGCGACAGCTGGGTGAAGAAGATCACCGACAGGTCCTGCACCCGGTCCAGCCAGAAGAAGGTCGAGGCCATGCCGCCCCAACTGAAATCGCCCACCGAACCGGGGCACCGCGCGCGTGCCGAGTCCAGCACCACCGCGCCGCCCAAGCCAAAGCCCATGCCCTCCATAGGTTGCTCGGCAAAGCTCTGCGGCCCCATGGAGGCGATGTCGCCCGGCAGATGGTTGCGCATCATGAAATAGAGCGTTCTGGTCCCAAGAAGACGGTGCCCATCAACCTCGCCACCCCGCCGCAGCATCTCGGCAAAGCGGGCGTAATCGTCGATGGTGCTCACCAGCCCGCCGCCGCCCGAGTGCATCTGGGCGCCCTCAAACGGCGAATGGCCTGCCTGATCGACCAGCCGCAAGGTCTCTCCTCCGCTGTGCGCGGCATTCAGCGCCATCGCGTCACCCGCCAGCGGCGTGTAGAGCGAGGCGAACCTGTCCCCTGCCCCATCCGGCACCGCAAACGCGGTCTCGGTCATGCTGAGAGGCGTAAAAATCTCCTTTGCGAAGAAGTCGCCCAGCGATTTGCCAGATACCACCTCGACCACGCGGCCAAGAATATCGATGCCCACAGAGTATTCCCAACGGCTGCCGGGCTGGAAGGCCAGCGGCAGGGACGCCACCCGATCCACCATGTCGGCCAGCACACCCTGATTGGGCTTGAACAGCAGGCCCTGCGCATCCATCTCCTGCGCCAGAACGCCCGGGTTGAACGGATAGCTCAGGCCGCTGGTATGGGTCAGCAGTTGATGTAGTGTCGGCGTGGGCGCCGGTTCGACCTGATCGAGCCGCTCCGCACCGGGGACAAGCGCCTGCATGTCCTTGAAACCGGGGATGAAATCCGACACCGGTGCGTCGAGGTGAAACAGCCCGCGCTCGGCCAGCATCATCACTGCAACCGAGGTGACAGGCTTGGTCATCGAATAGATCCGCACCAGCGTGTCGCGGGTGAAAGGTAGGTCCTTTTCGATGCTGCGCAGCCCGCGGGCGTTGAAATACACCTCCTCCCCGCCGCACATCACCAACACCGAGCTGCCCGCATATTTCCGCTCGTCCACATAGCGCTGCATCCAGGCGCCAATCCGGTCCAACCGCGACTGGTCGAAGCCGCGCGTGTTGGCAAGTATCATTCTGTCATCCCTTTTGCTGGTCCGGAATCTGACCCGAGTGTTGACCGATCTGCGCGCCCGGTGA
The DNA here is from genome assembly GCF_040830605.1 of Ruegeria sp. Taxonomy (GTDB): domain Bacteria; phylum Pseudomonadota; class Alphaproteobacteria; order Rhodobacterales; family Rhodobacteraceae; genus Ruegeria. The sequence goes on along the minus strand of NZ_JBFOMD010000005.1, from coordinate 59,790 downwards.
AAGCCCGAATGCCGTCACCCGATCATGCGCCGCATTGCAGGCTTGGTTTCTTCGGTGAACCAGCCGCCCTCGGGCGCCTTGGCGCCCTCTGCCATCCCCGCTTCGATCACTGCGATAGTGGCGCCGCGGATCTGGCGTTTGACGGCCGCATAGGTCTTGGGCGGGATTTGTGCCAGCGCCGTTGCTTCATGTAGGGCGCGGTCCAGAACGTTTTCGTCCATCGCGTCTACCACGCCGAGCCGATATGCGGTCTCCGCATCCATCGGCTGTCCGGTCAGCATCAGTCGGCGCAGCGTGTTGGGATCGAGCGTCGCCCGCGCGATCTCCATCGGCGCCAGCGGGAAATCGGCCCCGACGCGAACTTCGGCCAGACCCAGTTTGGCGTGCGGCGCAGCCACGCGGACATCGCTGCCCAGCACAAAGAACAGCCCTCCGGCGATTGCGGCGCCGTTCACCGCACAGATAGTCGGTTTGGGACAGGCGAAGAGTGACAAGAAACCTTTGTTCAGCCCTTCGACGATTGCGTGCTGCTGGGTCAGGTCGAACTCTTGCGCTTCTTTCAAATCGAGCCCGGCAGAGAACACCTTGAACGGGCTGGTCAGGACGATGGCGCGCACCTCCGGGTCTTGCGCCAGCGCTTCCATCCGGGCCGCGAAATCCATCAGAAATTCGGCACTTAATGCATTGACCGGTGCCCTGTTCAGCCCCAGCTCAATGATCCCATCGCCGTGGTCGGTTCGTGTCAGCAACTCGGTCATCGCGCTTTTTCCTCCCGGTCTGTCCCTTGTACCGTAGCGAGGCCGCGTAGCTTCGGTCGAGCTTTTCAGGCATCGGAACCGGCGTGACGCGGTGTCACAACGGCGCTGGATCGGCATCCTCTTGCCCGTCAGGGGCTGGTACGATCTGAAACGCGCAACCATGCGGTGATCCTGCTACTCTGTCCAAGAGTCCACGACTGCGCCCGGATTCGATGGCGGCGCAGATTTCCCGAAACCGAACGCGGAGGAAGACGGTGAGCCAGTCGATTGAATTCATTTACGATTTCGGAAGCCCCAACTCCTATCTGGCCCATAAGGTTTTGCCGGATCTGGCCGCGCGTTGCGGGGTTGGCCTGCGCTATTCGCCCGCTCTTTTGGGCGGCGTGTTCAAGGCCACCAACAACCAAAGCCCGATCACTGCCTTTGCCCATGTCCGGCACAAGCTGACCTACCAGATGCATGAGATGCATCGGTACGCAAAACGCCACAGGCTGACCTTTCACATGAACCCGCATTTCCCGGTCATGACCCTCGCCCTAATGCGCGGCGCCATATTCGCGCGGGGAAAACCGTGGGAAAGTAAATATATAGAGGCCGTTTTTGACGCGATCTGGGTGCATGGCCAAAAGATGGACGACCCGGGTGTGATCCGCGACGTGCTGCAGGAACACGGCCTTCCGGTGGATGAAATCGGCGCGGCGGTGCAAAGCTCCGGCGTGAAACACGCGTTGAAAGACGCGACCGACGCCGCCGTCGAACGCGGTGTCTTCGGTGCGCCGACGATGTTTGTCGGTGATGAGATGTTCTTTGGCAAGGACAGCCTGCCCGAACTGGAATTCGAACTGCAACGGTTGAGCGTAACGGCTTAGCCTCTTAGCGCCTCCAGCCCGTGCTGGGCAAAGACGGGTACGTATTGGCCCAGTTGTTTCGCCCGTTCCGGGTTCGAGGCATTGCCGTCCAGCGCGCGTTTGTAGACGCCCTGAATGATCGCTGCCATGCGGAAGAAGTTGAAGGCTAGGTAGAAGCCGAAATTGTCGATCCCGGCCAGCCTGCGCCGCCGGCAATAGTCATCAATGAACTCTCGGTCAGACGGTAACCCCAGCGCCGCCCGGTCGATCCCGGCCAGCCCCCGCCCCTCTTTGCCCGGCGGCATCTGCCATTGCATGATCACGGCGGCCAGATCGGCGTAGGGATGGCCGATGGTCGACAGCTCCCAGTCCAGCACACCGAGGCATTTGGTGCCGTTTTTCTCGAACATCATGTTGTCGATGCGATAGTCGCCATGCACAAGAGTGCGCTGCCCGTCATCCTCGGGCATGCCCGCTTGCAGGGCCTCGATCAGCGCGTCCATGCCCGGAATGCTGCCGGTTTCCGAGGCGCGGTACTGTTTGGTCCAGCGCCCGATCTGGCGTTCGAAGTAATTCCCCGGCGGCCCGTAATCCGACAGCCCAACCGCGTCGGCATCGACCATATGCAGCGCGGCCAGTACCCGGTTCATCTCGGCCATCACCGCCCTGCGGGTTTCGTTGCTCTCACCCTTCATCGTGGGCTCAAAGAAGTTGCGCCCGTCCAGATGCTCCATGACATAAAAGGCCGAGCCGATCACACCGTCATCCTCGCACAGCAGATACATCTGCGGCACCGGCACGTCCGAGCCCGCGAGCGCGCGCTGCACCCGGAACTCGCGATCCACCGCATGAGCCGATTTCAGCAGCACACCGGGCGGCTTGCGGCGCAACACATACGAGCGGTCCGGCGTGTCCAGCCGAAAGGTCGGATTGGATTGGCCAACTGCGAATTTGGTGGCGGTGAGCGGACCGTGATAGCCATCGAGATTCGCGCGCAGATAGGCGTCCACCTCATCGAGACCGAGGGATTGAGTATCGTCACTCATCACATCTCTCTACCCTATGAACTCCGCAACCAGCCGGGCCCCGGCGGCGCGGTATTCCCGGTCAACGCGATCCACCAGCGCGGCGGCAGGAACAACTTCGGTCACGGCACCGACGCCCTGCCCCGAGCCCCAGATCTCCTTCCATGCCTTGGGCTTGGATGAGCCCGAACCGAAATTCATCGAGGACGCATCCGCCGATGGCAAATCGTCCGGGTCCATCCCTGCCCGCACAACGGATTTCTTCAGGTAGTTCCCGTGCACCCCGGTAAAGAGCGAGGAATAGACGATATCCTCGGCCCCGCTGTCGACGATCATATTTTTGTATTCGGGCCGCGCATTGGCCTCACGCGTGGCGATGAAGGGCGAGCCGACATAGCCGAAATCGGCCCCCATCGCCCGCGCGGCCAGCAGCGACTCGCCACAGGCGATGGCACCCGACAGTGCCAGCGGGCCGTCGAACCAGTCCCGTATCTCGCGGATCAGCGCCATCGGCGATTGCTGCCCGGCATGCCCACCTGCACCTGCGGCTACCGCGATCAGACCATCGGCGCCCTTGCCGATCGCCTTGTGGGCAAAGGTGTTGTTGATGATGTCGTGCAGTACCACACCGCCGCAGCTATGGGCGGCCTCGTTCACCTCGACCCGCGCGCCGAGCGAGGTGATCCAGACAGGTACTTTCCAGCGGGCGCAGATCTCAAGATCCCGCTCCAGCCGCGCGTTCGAACGATGCACGATCTGGTTCACCGCAAAAGGCGCCGCCGGGTTTTCGGGGTTTGCCTGATTGTGCCGATCCAGTTCTTCGGTGATCTGTTTCAGCCAGGCCTCCAGCAAAGGCGGCTCGCCCTCGCCTTCGCGGGCATTGAGCGCGGGGAAGGCGCCGATAATGCCTGCCTTGCACTGCGCAATCACTAGTTCGGGCACCGAGATGATGAAGAGCGGCGCGCCGATCATCGGCAGGCGCAGCCCGCGCAACTGCGGCGGCAGGTGGCTGTCGTCCCGTTTCCAGATCATGTCCTTCATGTCAGCTCCCTACTCGATAAGCCTGTGCGCAACCCGTTCTACTGCAACGCTTTCTCAAAGATGTTGTGGCCGGCCATCACGTTGATCCCGCCCGAAACCGGGATCACCGCGCCGGTCACGTAAGCCCCGCCGCGCCCGCACAGAAACAGCATGCAGCCCGCGATATCCTCATCCCGGCCGACCCGTTTCAGCGGCACGTCGCTACCCACCTTTGCCCGCATCTCTTCATCCGCCGTGGCAAAGGCGGTCATCCGCGACACGAATGGCCCCGGCGCCAACGCGTTCACTGTCACGCGATAAGGCGAGAGTTCCTTGGCCATGACCTTGCTCAGGTGGATCACGGCGGCCTTCGAGGCCGAATAGCTGTAGGCGCCGTCGCCCATCGGGATCTCCCCCATGACCGAGCCCACATTGACCACCCGTGCCGGATCGTCGACCGAGCCCGCCTCCATCAACATCGGCAGCAGCTTCTGGGTCAGATCGAACACGCCCGCGACGTTGACCGACATGACCTTTTCCCAGGCCTCGTGCGGAAACTGCCCCATCGGTGCGCCCCAGGTCACGCCCGCATTGTTCATCAGGATATTCAAGGTGTCGGTCCGCGATTTCACCTCGGCCACCAGCGCGTCGACCCCGTCCTTGCTGCCCACATCGCCTGCGAAACCTTCCGCACTTCCAGGCGCGTCCAGCGCGTTGAGCTCTGCCGCCACCGCCTCGCAAGCCTCTCCGTTGCGCGAGGCGATCAGCACTCGCGCGCCCGCACGCACCAACGCCTCGGCAGCCATGCGGCCGATGCCAGTGGCCCCTCCGGTCACCAGCGCGGTTTTTCCATGGAGCGAAAAGAGAGCCTCGGGTGTCATGATTTCCCTTTTTTGTAGGTGCTTGAGCGGAGAAGTGCTCGAGGTTTAAGTTGTTGGCCGGGCCCTATGTCAATTCTGACGCAGTGTTCCTGTTCCCTCCCTACCGGCGCTCAGTATCATGGCCGCGACGCGATACGGGCCGCCCATTCCGCGATGCTTCCTCCTGCGCGCAGAGCGGTGTTTCACGACGCAGGATTGCATTTCGGAATCTGGTTGACAATGGACGGTACGGCCTTGCGACTTAACGTCAGAACGCGGTGCGACCTGCATCGCCGACAGGGAGAGTGATGCGATGAAAGCGATGCTGAGCGTGGCTGTGGGCGGCCCCGAGACACTGGAACTGACCGAATTGCCGGACCCCGCGCCGGGCAAGGGTGAACTGCTGATCCGGGTGCGCGCGGCGGGCGTGAACTTTCCCGATACGCTGATGATCCGGGACCTCTACCAGATGAAACCGCCTCGCCCTTTCGCCCCCGGCGGCGAGGTAGCCGGTGAAGTGCTGGCGCTTGGCGACGGAGTGCGGGGTTTTGCTGTCGGCGATCGGGTGCTGGCGCTGACCGGGCATGGCGGCTTTGCCACCCATCTGACGCTCAAGGCGACAACGGCGGTTAAAATCCCCGACGGCATGCCGTATGAGGACGCCGCGTGCTTCATCTTCACCTATGGAACCTCGCATCACGCGCTCAAGGACCGGGCCGGGCTGAAGGCGGGGGAAACCCTGCTGATTCTGGGTGCGGCGGGCGGTGTTGGAGCGGCAGCCATCGAGTTGGGAAAAGCGGCAGGTGCCAAAGTGATTGCCGCCGTCTCGTCTGAGGAAAAGACCGAGTTTTGTCGTCGGATTGGCGCGGATGAGGCGCTGATCTATCCGCGGGAATTGGATCGCGACGCGCAAAAGGCGCTCTCGGGTGAGATCAAGCGCCTTGCAGGTGGCGAGGGAGTAAATGTGGTCTATGACGCCGTGGGCGGAGACTATGCGGAACCCGCATTGCGTGCGATGGCGTGGCAGGGGCGCTATCTGGTGGTTGGATTTCCGGCGGGTATCCCGAAGATCCCGCTGAATCTGACCCTCCTCAAGGGCTGTCAGATCGTCGGTGTCTTCTGGGGTGCATCGGTGTTTCGCGACCCGCAGGGCCATGCCGAGAACATGACTGACCTCTTCCGCCTGTACGGTGATGGCCGGATCAAACCTCAGATCAGTGTGCGGTTCCCGCTGAAAGAGGTCCCGCAGGCGCTGACGCTGATGCAGGATCGCAAGGTCATGGGCAAGGTTGTGATCACCATGGAGTGAAGTCAGCCCAGATGCGCACAATCGTTGAAGCCCATTACCGTCATCCGCCCTCGGTGAATCACCAGACGGCTGATCGAGCCATTGGCGGCGTTGTTGAAGGCAAAGGGCTCGGCCCCGCAGGCCATCGCCATGGCGGCCCCAATCACACCGCCGTGCACAAAGGCGGCGACGCGCTGGTCCGCGTGGCGCTCGGCAATCCGCATCAGTCCAGCGCGCACGCGGGTGTGCAGGGCGGCCGTGGTCTCGGCGCCCGGGATTTCACCCCATTCCTGCCCATCCCGCGCCCGTTGAAAGGCCGGGTCATTGTTGGCCGCGCGGATGCGGTATTCGCCGCCGTCCCAGTCGCCCAGACAGACCTCGCGCAGATCCGGCTCGGTCACCGGTTCCAGCCCCAGATGCGCCACCAGAGGGGCCGCCGTCTGATGCGTGCGCTGCAGGGTGGTGACATAGATCGCGGCCAGCCTTTCTCCCTCCAGTCGCTCACCAACCGCCCGCGCCTGCGCCTCACCATCGGGATGCAGCGCCGGGTCGCCATGCCCGTCCTTCATCGGAAAACTCTGTCCCGGCACCGCCGCCTGGGTCTCTCCATGGCGGATCATCAGCAGGTCCACAGCTCCTTTGGGCGGCACATAGGCACGTTGGCGGTATTTGCGGGTCATCCAGTCGCTCCGTTTGGCAAACGCGCGCATCCTGCCCCAACGAGGGTCTGGGGTGCAACGGAAGGACCATGAAGATGTCTCGACTTGAAGCAGCCCTTGCCGCCGAGCAGAACAGGATTGGCACCGAGGTCGGTGTCTCGGACTGGATCACCGTCGATCAACCGGTGATCGACGGCTTTGCAAAATTGACCCATGACGATCAGTGGATTCACACCGATCCCATCCGCGCGGCGGCCGAAACACCGTTTGGCGGCACCGTCGCGCATGGGTTTCTGACGCTGTCTCTGGCGAGCCGGTTTGCCTATGACTGCCTGCCTCCGGTCGATGGACAATCGATGAGCATCAACTACGGCTTCAACCGACTGCGCTTTCTATCTCCGGTCCGGGCCGGATCGCGTCTGCGGGGCCGGTTTGCCTTGCGCGATGTGCGGTGCCGCTCGGATACCGAATTCCTGCGGATCCATGATCTCAGCATCGAGATCGAAGGGCACCCCACCCCGGCGCTGGTTGCGGAATGGCTCAGCCTGATCGTGGTTGATCCGGAACCGTGATCGGGCGTGCTGCAATGCTAGGCATGGCGGCCCTTCGGATGCAGAAAAGCCGCAACAGATCATCTGAATGCGTGAGTGCGTAGTGGACAGCCCCAGCTATTCATGGCTATGACTGGCGTGAATGGGGATAACACACGTATGAGTAAGATTCTGGTCTTGAACGGCCCGAACCTGAACCTTCTTGGCACCCGCCAGCCCGAGGTTTACGGCCACACCACGTTGCAGACGATCGAAGAGGCCTGTGTCGCCCATGGGCACACACGCGGGCTTGAGGTTGCTTGTGTGCAGTCCAACCACGAAGGCGCCATGATCGACGCGATCCATGCGGCACGCGATGAACAGGCGGGTATTGTCCTGAACGCAGGCGCATATACCCACACGTCAATTGCGCTGCATGACGCCATTGCCTCGGTCGATCTTCCCGTGATCGAGGTCCACCTGTCCAACATCCACGCGCGTGAGCCGTTTCGTCACCATTCCTGCATTGCCGCGGTTGTGATCGGGCAAATCTGCGGGTTTGGAGCACACAGCTACATTCTCGCGCTCGATGCCTTGGCTGCGCATCTGGATGAGGAGGTCGGCGCATGACGTTGCGGGACTACCTCCAATACGTCAGCTATTCCAAAACGCTGGAAGAGCTTTGGGACGCGCATACGCGGCAGATGGCGGATTATGGGTTCGACCGGTTGCTTTATGGCTATACCCAATACCGGACCGCGACCTCGCTGGGTGATCCCGAAGACTTCGTGATTCTGACCAATCACGACAAGGACTATATCGACGGTTTCCTGCATTCGGGCCTCTATTTCCACGCTCCTATGCTGAAATGGGCCTTGGATCATGAAGGGGCCGCGAGCTGGCGCATGCTGGCTGAAATGAATGCCAGCCAGGCCATGACCCGGGATGAGCGTCGCGTCTACGACTTCAATGCGTCCAAAGGTGTGATGGCTGGCTATACGGTCAGTTTCAACTCGGTATCAATACGAACCAAGGGCGCGATTTCCTTGTGTGCCCGCGAGGACCTGAGCCAGGACGACATTGATGCGGTCTGGGATGAGCACGGGCAGGATATCCTGCTGATGAACAACGTTGCTCATCTGAAAATAATGAACCTGCCCTACACCGCCCCGAACAGATCCCTGACCAAGCGTCAGCGCGAGGCGCTGCAATGGGTCGGCGATGGCAAGACCACGCAGGATATCGCCCTGCTGATGGGTTTGACGTCGGCCACGGTCGAAAAGCACCTGAGGCTGGCGCGCGAGGCGCTGTCGGTCGAAACGACGGCGCAGGCCGTTCTAAAGGCGGCTCTGCACAACCAAATGTTCGTGGTCGAAGCTTGAGGTAGCAAACGTGACGCTGTCACGCGTCACTTTACCTAGGGTAAGGAAATCATGACTTCCGAATCCCTCGTCTTTGTCGCAATATGAGAGCGTTCCGTGAGTGGTGGCTTTGGCCAAGGAACATTCAGGCCGGATCTCTGCAATTTCAGGGCGCTCCGGTCGCTCTGGCAAAAGGCGCTTATTTTTCGGCGTTCTTGTGTTGGAAATTTTGAGGAGCCCCTACCATCCCCATCGTGTGGGGCTCCTCATCACTTTCCCGTTGATTGGTTTATCTGGGCTGCATTTCGGTGCAGCCCTTTTTTAGTCAAGGAACTCGGAATTCGCGCAAAAAAAAACCGGCTGCCCATTGCGCAACCGGTTTCTTGCTATTGATTTGGTGCCAACCAGTGGCGCCGGGCGTTGTCAGCCCTGAGCGGCCTTTGCGACCTCGGCGGCAAAGTCTTCCTTTTCGACTTCGATGCCTTCGCCAACTTCCAACCGGACAAAGCCGGTGATGGTGGCGCCGGCCTCTTTGGCGGCGGCTTCGACGGTCAGGTCGGGGTTCACCACGAACTGTTGGTTCAGCAGGGTGGATTCGGCGATGAATTTCTTCATCCGGCCCACGATCATCTTCTCGATCACCTGCTCCGGCTTGCCGGATTCGCGGGCGATGTCCATCTGAACCTGCTTTTCCTTCTCGACCACGGCCGGGTCCATGTCTGCCTCAGACAGGGCGGCGGGGTTCACAGCGGCAATGTGCATCGCGACCTGCTTGCCGATGGCCTCGTCACCACCCGACAGTGCAACCAGAACGCCGATCTTGCCCATACCTGCCGCAGCGGCATTGTGGACATAAGACACGACGGTTTCGCCTTCGATCTTGGCCATGCGGCGCACCGACATGTTCTCGCCGATGGTGGCGATCTTGTCGGTCAGGGTATCGGCAACGGACTTGCCACCCAGATCAGCCGCTTTCAGCGCCTCGACGTCAGCCACGTTCAGCGCGGCGCCGGCGATGCCCGACACCATCTCCTGAAACTCGGCGTTCTTGGCGACGAAGTCGGTTTCCGCGTTCACTTCAACGGCCACACCGGTGCCGCCTTCGACGACAACGGCAACCAGACCTTCGGCAGCGGTACGGCCCGATTTCTTGGCGGCCTTGGCCAGACCCTTGGTACGCAGCCAGTCAACGGCGGCTTCCATGTCGCCACCGGTTTCGGTCAGCGCCTTTTTCGCGTCCATCATGCCTGCGCCGGTCGAGTCGCGCAGTTCCTTCACGAGTGCTGCTGTGATTGCCATTTTCGGCTCTCCTCAATTCAAACGGATTTGGGGCAGGTCATACCCTGCCCCATATGTCAATTCAGTGACGGGCAGCTTACGCTTCGGCCGGGGTCTCGGCGGTTTCTTCTGCCAGGGCTTCTTCGGCCGGAGCCTCTTCCATCTCGCCCAGGTCAACGCCAGCGGCGCCCAGTTGCGCCGACATGCCGTCCAGAGCGGCGCGGGCGGCCAGATCGCAGTAGAGCGCGATTGCGCGGGCTGCGTCGTCGTTGCCGGGGATGATGTAGTCCACGCCATCGGGCGAGCAGTTGGTGTCAACCACAGCCACAACCGGGATACCCAGTTTGTTGGCTTCGGCAATCGCCAGTGCTTCTTTCTTGACGTCGATGACAAACAGCAGATCCGGAACGCCGCCCATCTCGCGGATACCGCCCAGCGAAGCCTGCAGCTTGTGCTGGTCACGCTCCATGCCCAGACGCTCTTTCTTGGTCAGGCCTTCGGCACCCGATTCCATGGCTTCATCGATCTGGTTCAGACGGTTGATCGACTGGGAAACTGTTTTCCAGTTGGTCAGGGTGCCGCCTAGCCAGCGGTGGTTCATGAAGTACTGAGCCGACTTCTCGGCAGCTTCGGCGATCGGCTGAGCCGCCTGACGCTTGGTGCCGACGAACAGGACGCGGCCGCCTTTGGCGACGGTGTCACGGATGACCTGCAGCGCCTGGTCCAGCATCGGAACGGTCTGGGTCAGGTCCATGATGTGGATGCCGTTGCGGGCGCCGTAGATGAACGGCGACATGCGCGGGTTCCAGCGCTGAGTCTGGTGGCCGAAGTGAACGCCAGCTTCCAGCAGCTGGCGCATGGTGAACTCGGGAAGAGCCATGCTATTTTTTCCTTTCCGGTTTCTTCCTCGGCGGGGGTTTCAGAGCGGATGCTCCAACCGGCGGTCTTGATGGGGATGTCTCCCCCAAAAAGGCCAAACCCCGCCTGCGGGTTTGAATGGCGCGCGTATACGGCAGGATCAGATGGGGTGCAAGGGTTAAATACCCTTATTTTGCAGGGCTCGCCAAAGGCCTGGCCAGCGCGTGCGCGTGACGCACCGCCGCCTCGCAATGAGCGGCCAGCGCCTTGCGGTCGGGGAAGTCGCTGACACGCGCCGGGCTGTGATAAATCAGCTCAACCGAGCCCTGCCGCCGCGCCGCCAGTGTCTTGAGCAGATGAGGTGCAAAATCCATATCTCCCCACCAGCCGTAGAAGCGGTCCGGCTGCCCCTCTGGCGCGTGAAACACTACTGACACCGGCTGCACATACATGAAATCGCGCAGCTCATCGGAAAAGAAGGCGGCAAACAGCGTGGTCTTGAACGGCAACACCCGCAGCCCGTCGGTTGAGGTGCCCTCGGGGAAGAACAGCAGCTTGTGCCCCGCCTTCAGTCGCTCCTCGAACAGCTTGGTCTGCTCGTGCGCCTTTTTGCGGTCGCGCTCGATGAATACGGTGCCGGTGGCGCGGGCCAGCCAACCGATGCCGGGCCAGTTCGCGACCTCGGCCTTGGAGACGAAGTAGATCCGTTTGCGGGCGTTGAGCGCGAAGATATCCAGCCAGGAAGAATGGTTGGCCACCACCGCCCCCGGTTCCTTCATCAGCTCGCCCGAGGTGCGAAACCCGATGCCAAGAATGCGGAACGCGTTCCTGCAGACAAACTGACTGATATAGGGCGTGACCGGGCGGTGCAGGCCGTAAAGAGGCCGCTCGATCATCCGCACGGCGAGCAGAATGAACAGCCCGCCAAAAACCAGCACCGCCAGCGGAAGGCCGCGCAGAATCACCAGCAGCCCGCCGATTACGCCGACCTTGACCGGATCGGGATCATCCTCGCTGTTCCAAAGCGCGTCCATCAGTCCGCTTGCGCCCCGCCATAGATGCGCCGCTGCCGCTCGTTCATGCGGGCTGTGTCGAGGATCAGGCAGACGTCGGTGGTGTTGAAGGCGTGGTCGATATAGGCCCCCTCGCCAACAAACCCGCCAAGCCGCAGATACGCCTTGATCAGCGCCGGAACTTCAAGCATCGCTTTGCGCCGGTCTAGATCCTCGGGCTCCATCAGGTTCATGTCCACATAGTGCTGCGGCTGCGTGCGCACGCGCAGATCGGGCGGCGCCAGATGGTTGTGATGCAGCATCGACAGAGGCTGCGCCAGCGCCTGAACATCGGTACCGTGAAAGCTGGCGACGCCGAACAGCACTTCGATCCCGTGCTCGGCCACATAACCTGCCAACCCGTTCCACAGATGATACATCGCCGTGCCGCCGCGATAGTCGGGATGCACGCAGGACCGGCCCAGCTCCAGCAGCTTGCGGCCGCTCTGTTTCAGCACCGACAGGTCGTATTCATCCTCGGAATAAAACTGCCCCATCGCCTGCGCCCGGTCGCCGCGCAGCAGGCGGTAGACGCCAATCACCTGGCCCGAGCCGTCATCAATGGCCAGCATGTGGTCGAAACAGGGATCGAACCGGTCGCGCTCGAGGCCCGCCTCATGATCGACCATCTCGCCGCCGCCTCCCAACTCGCGCACGAAGACGTCATAGCGTAGCCGCTGGGCGGCGCGCAGCTCATCCTCGGTCTCGGCGATCTTGACGGTAAAGGCAGGCCCGCGATCCGGCATTCACGCTCCGTTTGTCAGGAAAATTGGGACGCCGCGCTGATACAGCACATTCGGCGACAAAGGCAATATCCGCCGCAGGATAGATGCGGATGTTAACTATTCATCAACCTGTTTCACGGATCAAAGACGGGCATCAGGGCGATGCGCGCGCCGTCGATCACCACCTTCCCCTGCTCGCGGAAATTTACGGTGATCTTGCCGCCGATATTGGACTGCACCTGTCCTATGCCCCAATCGGGGAAATCGGGGTGGCGGACGTACATGCCGGGTGCAAGAATGGCATTCAGATCTGTCATGCGCGGCTCTGCTTGGGGTCAGGATGGCGGATGCTACAGGAGGTATGCATGGGCGAAAGCAACGTCAACCTAGCCGCTCTGATCGGTTCGCGGATCTGCCACGATCTGATCAGCCCGATCGGCGCCATAACCAACGGGCTCGAGCTGCTGGATATGGCCGGTGGCGTGCACGGGCCGGAGATGGAGTTGATCTCGGACAGCGTCGACAATGCCGGTGCCCGCATCCGGTTCTTCCGCATCGCCTATGGCGCGTCCGGAGAACAGTCGCTGGGCCGGTCCGAGGTTGCGGGGCTGCTCGGCGACCTCAGCCGCATCGGGCGGGTCAAGACCCATTGGGGCCCGGTCGATGCCAAGCCGCGCGGCGAGATCAAGCTGGCTTTTCTGGCCCTGCAGTGCTGTGAAACCGCGATGCCGTTCGGCGGTACGGTAGAGGTCGCCTGCGACGAAGGGCGTTGGAGCGTAACCGGAACAGCCGACAAGCTGAACATCGACCCCGATCTATGGCAGGGGCTGAGCAAGCCGGGCTCTGGCGGACCAATCACGCCGGCGCTGGTCCAGTTCATGCTGCTGCCGGATGTGGCGGCAGAGATGAATCGCCGGGTGCGGGTCGAAACCACCGCCACCCAGCTCACCATCCGGTTCTGAGGCGCCGTCTTACCCGGCGCGTGTCGTGCCGTTGCCGCGCACCAGATATTTGAAGCTGGTCAGCTGCGCTGCCCCCACCGGGCCGCGCGCGTGCATCTTGCCGGTGGCGATCCCAATCTCGGCGCCCATCCCGAATTCCCCGCCATCGGCAAACTGGGTCGAGGCGTTGTGCATCAGGATGGCGCTGTCGAGCCGTTCGAAGAACCGCGTGGCGGCGGCCGGATCCTCGGTCATGATGCAGTCGGTGTGGTTCGAGCCGTATTGGCGGATATGGGCGATGGCGGCGTCGATATCCTCGACCGGTTTGGCGGCAATGATGCTGTCGAGGAACTCCTTGCCCCAGTCGGCCTCGGTGGCGGTGGTGGTGCCGTCGGCGGCCAGTGCGCCGTCGGCATGCACTTCGACCCCGGCGGCCAGCAGCGCCGCGATGGCGTCGCGGCCAAGGCTGTCGGCCACATCCTGATGCACCAGCAGGCATTCGGCAGCGCCACAGATGCCAGTGCGCCTGGTCTTGGCATTCAGCACCACATCCAGCGTCTTTTGCGGATCGGCGGCCTTGTCGATATAGATATGAACGATGCCCTCGAGATGGGCAAAGACCGGCACCCGCGCCTCGCGCTGCACCAGCCCCACCAGCCCCTTGCCACCGCGCGGTACGATCACGTCCACGTGGTCGGTCATGGTCAGCAGTTCCTGCACCGCCGCACGGTCGCGGGTCGGCACCAACTGGATTGCATCCTCGGGCAGGTTCGCCGCCTTCAACCCCTCGACCAGACAGGCGTGGATGGCGGATGAGGAGTGAAAGCTCTCCGAGCCACCCCGCAGGATCACTGCGTTGCCGGATTTCAGGCACAGCGCGCCCGCATCCGCCGTCACATTGGGGCGGCTTTCATAGATCACGCCGATAACCCCCAGCGGCGTGCGCACCCGCCGGATATTCAGGCCCGAGGGCATGTCCCATTCGGTCAGAACCTCGCCCACCGGATCGGCCTGATCGGCCACGGTGCGCAGCCCGTCAACCATGCCCTGAACGCGCGCGTCGTCCAGCATCAGACGGTCCATCATCGCCGGGCTCAGGCCCTTTTCGCGGCCATATTCTAGGTCCTTGGCATTGGCCTCGATGATCGCGGTGCGGTTGGCCCAGACTGCGTCCGCCGCCGCGATCAGGGCGGCGTGTTTGCGTTCGGCGCTGGCAAAGGCCAGCTCTTTCGAGGCGGCCTTGGCGCGGGTGCCGAGGTTAGCCATCAGGGCGGGAATGTTGTCGAGGTCCTTCATCGCGGGCGCCTTTCGGGTCGGTCGGGATTGCGTATTTCTAGCAAGAAGAAGCGTCAGAGCGCCATATCATCGCGGTGGATAAGCGCCGCACGGCCGGGATACCCCAGTGTTGGCTCGATTTCCGAGGATTTGCGCCCCTTGATCGCGTCCGCCTCCTGCGCGGTATAGCGGCTGAGCCCCTGCCCCAGCTTGCGGGCGCCGGGCCCGAGGATCGCAACCGGATCGCCGCGCCCGAAATCGCCGGTCACTTCGGTGATGCCCGCCGGCAGGAGGCTCTTGCCGTTGGAGAGCGCAGTGGCCGCGCCCTGATCGACCACGATCTCGCCGCGCGGTTTCATCGCGGAAATCCAGCGCTTGCGCGCTGCCTGCGGGTCGAGTGTGGCGGTGAACCAGGTGCAGTTTGCACCATCTTCAAGCGTTTTCAGCGGGTTGAGGGGTGATCCTTCGGTGATTGCCATGTCGCAACCCGCCGCCGTGGCCATCTGCGCTGCCATCAGCTTGGTTTTCATCCCGCCTTTGGAAAGCCCTGAGCCTGCGTCGCCAGCCATTGCTTGGATCTCGGGCGTGATGCGCTCGATGACGTCATAGCGGATGGCATTGGGGTCCTCGTTCGGGTTTCCGGAATAGAACCCGTCCACATCCGACAGCAGGATCAGCTGATCTGCGCCCACCGTCACCGCGATCTGGGCGGCCAGCCGGTCATTGTCGCCATAGCGGATCTCATCGGTGGCCACAGTGTCGTTTTCATTGACGATCGGGACCACGCCCAGCCCCAGCAGGGTCTCCAGCGTGGCGCGGGAGTTCAGGTAGCGGCGACGATCCTCGCTGTCCTCAAGCGTCACCAGCACCTGCGCGGTGGTGATATCGTGCGGCGCCAACGCCTCTTCATACGCGCGGGCCAGACGAATCTGGCCGACGGCGGCGGCGGCCTGCGACTGTTCCAGAGGCAAGGCAACAGCAGATAGGCCCAGAACCCCACGCCCGAGCGCGATGGAACCGGAGGAGACAAGAATGACATCCGTCCCCTGCCCTTTAAGCCAGGCCACATCCTGCGCCAGCGAGCGCAGCCAGTCCGAGCGCAACAGCCCAGTGTCCCGGTCCACCAGCAGCGCCGAGCCGATCTTGACCACCAGCCGCCGAGCCGACCTCAGGGTTGCCAAGGCTGTGCCTCCTCGACGGGTTTCAGCCGCAGGCGATCCTCGTCAATGCGGGCACGCAGGGCGCGCAGCACGTCGGTCACGCCTTGGCGCGCAACGCCGGACATGGTCATGACGGGGGCGCCAGCGGCCTCTTCAAGTTCGGAGCGGGCCAGTTCAAGCTCTTCTTCATCCAGCGCGTCGATCTTGTTCAGCACGGTGATGCGGGGCTTGTCGGCGAGATGGCCGCCATAGGCCTCAAGCTCGTGAATGATGGTGGTGTAATCTTCGGCCACGGTCTCGGACGTGCCGTCCACCAAATGCAGCAGCACGGCGCAGCGTTCGACATGGCCCAGAAACCGGTCGCCGATCCCGCGCCCCTCATGCGCGCCTTCGATCAGGCCGGGGATGTCGGCCACCACGAATTCGGCATTGTCCACGCCGACGACGCCCAGATTGGGGTGCAGCGTGGTAAACGGATAGTCGGCGATTTTGGGCCGCGCGTTCGAGGTTGCGGCCAGAAAGGTTGATTTGCCCGCATTGGGCATCCCCAGCAGGCCTACATCTGCGATCAGCTTGAGGCGCAGCCAGATGGTGCGCTCGATCCCCGCCTGACCGGGATTGGCCCGGCGCGGGGCCTGGTTGGTGGCCGACTTGAAATGCAGGTTGCCGAAACCGCCATTGCCGCCGCGTGCCAGCAGAACCCGCTCACCCACCTCGGTCAGATCGGCGATCACGGTTTCTTCGTCCTCGTCTAGGATCTCGGTCCCCACAGGCACCCGCAACACGATTTCGTCGCCGTCCTTGCCGGTGCGCTGCTGGCCCCGGCCCGGTTGTCCGTTCTTGGCAAAGAAATGCTGCTGATAGCGGAAGTCGATGAGCGTGTTCAGCCCCTCGACCGCCTCAGCCCAGACCGAGCCGCCCTTGCCGCCGTCGCCGCCATCGGGCCCGCCATATTCGATGTATTTTTCGCGCCGAAAGCTGACGCATCCGCCACCTCCGGCCCCGGACCGGATGTAGACCTTTGCAAGATCGAGAAATTTCATGAGGGCTCCCTACTGCAAAGGCGGCGGCGCGCCAAGTCAGAGTTTTCGGCTGTATGTCCAGGTGGGCACGGCCGCATTGCGGGCGACCGAATAGCTTTCGGCATCTCCCAGATACTGGAACCCGCAATGGGTTAGCACCCGGGCCGAGGCCGGATTGTCTTGAAAGACGCTGGCGAACATGGTGGCGTTGTCCAACGGATTGGCCTCGACCAATGTCTGAACCGCCAGCGAGGCAACGCCGGTGTTCCAGAAGATCGGAGCGACCCAGTATCCCACTTCGGACTGGTTCCGGTCCATCTTTTCCAGCGAGATCAGACCCATCAACTCGGGCCCGCCATCCTTGGTCGCGTCCATGGCCCAGACGTCCTCGTCCCGGTCTTCGGACATCGCCCGCAGGACAAACGCCTCGGTCATGCCCGGAGGCACGGGATGCGGGATTGACGTTGTCATCAGCGCCACGCGCTCGTCGCTGGCGTAATGCTCGATCAGGCCCATGTCAGACCGGCGCAAGGGGCGCAGGTCGAACCGCTCGGTTTCGATGACCGGCTGATTTATTATCTGTTCAAGTTTCATATGTGTGCTCCTCCTCCGAACAACACAAAAAGGACGGACGCGACGGTCAGGCCCGCCAATGTCCACATCAGATATTTCTCGGCAGCCCGTCCTGCAACCGCATGGGCGATCCTGTCGCCGGCAAAGGTCCAGATCGGGTGCAACACCAGCTGACAGCTCAACAGACAGAGAGCGATCGTGAGTGTCGCATCAAATGTTGACGTTCCCGTGGCAACGAAGCCGGTAAAGCCCGCGACGATCATCGCCCAGGCCTTGGGGTTGAGCGGGTGCACGATCAGCCCGGCCCAAAAGCCCGGTGCCCGGTCCGCCGCCCGCCCCGGTGCGAGGCGCAAGTTAGCAACTTTCCAGGCAAGCCAGCAAATATAGGCTGCCGAGGCGTATTTCAGGACCGTGAACAGCCACGGCACCTGCTCTGCCAGTTCCATAAGTCCAAAGCCCACCGGCCAGATCACCAGTTGCTTGCCAAGTGCCACACCCGCCACAAACGGCAGCGCTGCGCGAAAGCCATAGCGCGCGCCTGTCGCCAGCAGGGCCATGTTGGCCGGGCCCGGTGTGCCGACCTGCGAGGCGGCAAAGATCAGGAAACTGGTGGTTGCGACGGCCATGGCAAAGACAGTTCAAACCTTGGTGAAAAACGAGAAAGGGGACCGGCATGTTCTGCCGGTCCCCCATGAATTTTCTCTTAACCTTCTTGGGTCTCGGCTTACTCTGCGGCCTCCGCCACTGGCAGGACCGAAATAAAGGTGCGGTTTTTCAGTCCCTTGTGGAACTTCACGGCGCCATCGACGGTTGCAAAGATGGTGTGATCCTTACCCATGCCTACGCCTTCGCCCGGCCAGAACTTGGTGCCGCGTTGACGTACGATGATGTTGCCTGCGATGGCGGCCTGGCCACCATACAGTTTCACGCCAAGGCGGCGACCAGCTGAGTCGCGACCGTTACGGGAGGAACCGCCAGCTTTCTTATGTGCCATTCTCTCTCTCCTTAGCCTTTGGCCAGCTCTTTGGCCTGCTCAACCCATTCGGGTTTCACTTTGACCGTTTCGATAGCAGCAATCTGCTCATCCGACAAGGCGGCCAGAGCGGCAAAGCTCTCGATACCAGCCTCGGCCAGCTTCTTGGCGGCGGCGGGGCCGACACCGGTCAGCTGGGTCAGATCGTCGGCAGCGGCAGCGGCCGGTGCTTCGGCTTTTGCAGCTTTCTTGGCAGGCTTTGCCGCCGGGGCAGCTTCGCCGGCCGGGGCCGACCCGGTTGCAGCCTTGACGCCCGACTTCTCTGCACCCGAGGCGAGGATGTCGGTGATTTTGACCAGGGTCAGCTTCTGACGGTGGCCAACGGTGCGCTTCGAGCTGTGCTTACGACGGCGCTTGACGAAGTTGATGACCTTGTCACCCTTGATCTGTTCGATCACTTCGGCCTGAACGGCGGCACCATCGACAAACGGCGCGCCAACGACCGGAGCGTCACCGCCCAGCATCAGTACGTCGTTGAATTGAACTTTTTCACCTGCGTCGGCAGCCAGTTTCTCAACGCGGAGCATATCGCCCGCCTGAACCTTGTACTGCTTGCCGCCAGTCTTGAGGACCGCAAACATGCGTCTTTCCTTTTCATCACCGCGTTCTGTGGTCCCCGGGATTCCGGGTGTTTCGGCTTGCGCCACCTCGAACAGCGCGCCCGTTTGTCGGGCGGGTTTGAGGCCCCTGAGACATCCCCGTGGGCCAAATAATAACAAGACCCGGCACGGGTGTTCCGGCCGGGATGCGCGCTTATCCGGGCATTCGGGACAAATGTCAACCGGATTCGGGCGTCTAGAGATCTGTCGCCGTCAGTGCCAGCGCGACGGCCAGTCCCAGCTCATAAGAGATGCTGTCATACATCGCGTCAAACCCCTCAAAAAGGGCCGCGTTCAAGGCTTGCCCTGCCCCGGTTCGAGAAAAGGCGATATTCTCGCGCATCTCGGCTTCGCTCAGGGGCTGGTAGGCCATCAGCAGAAAGCCATAGAGCCACGCGGTGGTTTCGGCCCGGGTTTCATCCTGCTGGTCCAGCAGATCCGACAGCATCACCCCGTCATCCCGTTGGGCACCGTGCCCTTCGGCCATTCCACGGTAGAAGTTGAAATCGGCGCTCAGCGCGCCCTTTACATTCTGCGCCACCAGATCGTTGACCGAGATATATTCCTCGACCAGCCGAAACCGTGCGTCCTGTTGATCGATCTCTTCGTAATAGGTCCGCGCCGCCTCTTCTATGGCGGGCGTTGCAAACGCCCTGCGGGCCGAGTTCTCCAGCGAGATGATCGTCTGCCCTAGATCGCCTTCAAAGAAGGTGGCGGCCTGCGCGCGCTGTTCTGCCGTCATACCATCGGCCAGTGCTTTCCGCAGACCGGCCTGCATCTCATCGGCGACATAGATCCGTTGGATCTGCTGGTCGAAGGGCTGTCCGCCCTCGCCGCCCAGCATCTGATCGTCCAGTTCCCGACCGTACTTCAGCCCCTCATCGCGCAGGATCTCCACCACTTCGTCCAGGCGAAGCGCCTGCGCCAGCCGGTCCAACGTCTCGTCCGCCGCCACCGGCAGTGCCCAAACGCACATCGCAGCCAGTGTCAGCAGCGCCAAACGCATCAGATATCCTGCGCCGGGTGCAGATCCGCCATGCGGGTGGCCAGAATCTCGAACCGGCCCGCCATGATCTCGTATTGCACCGCGTTCAGCAGCTCATAAACCTCCTGCATCAGCGGCTGTTCCAGCGCTTCGACATAGGTGTCCACATCCTCATCCGAGAAATCCTGATAGGTATAGGCGGCGCCCGCCAGCGCCGAGAGTTGCAGCGCACTGCGCATCGAGGCCTCATTCTGGCGCAGCATTGCGCGCAACTCGTCCGCATCCATCTTCAGATCGACCACACCGGCAGCACTGGCCGCCAGCAGAAAGCGCACCTGGATCTCCTGCAAAGCCCGCAATGCCGTGCCGCTGGAATCGATGGCACGGTTCATCCGCTTGAGTGATTCCACCCGCTGCGAACCCTCCTTGACCAGATCGGCGACGATGGCCTGCCCGTCCTGCTGCTTGACCGTGTCATCCTCGATCATGTGTGACGCATTCTCGGCCTCGACCAGCCTCTGTCCAAGATCTGTGGCATAGAACTCAACGGCATGGGTCAGCGCCTCGTCACTCAGCGTTTGTTCCAGGATCGAAACGGCGATCTCACGCATGGTTTTGGTGTCGAAAACCTCCTGAGTCAGCCGCTTCCAGTCCGAGCCAAAAACACCCGGGTCGACGCCAAGCATCTCGGGTGCGGAAGATGAGGCAAAGGCGATGCTGTCCAGCGCCACATCAAAGCCGGTTGTCGTCAGAAAAGCCTCGATCCGTGCGCGGTCGGCGGCACGGGCCGGCGTGGTGGCGATCAACAGGGCCAGAACGGGTAAAACGATCAGCGGGGCGCAACGGCGCAAAACATGTCTCATACTCTTTAGCCTAGGTGATTTCAGGCCATGGGCAACGGAAAATCGGATGCGGTGCGAAATCCCGAAGTTTCTGCTTGCACCCCCGGTCAATCATCACTAAATCCCCCCCTCACAGACCCCCGCGGAGAGGTGCCGGAGTGGTCGAACGGGGCGGTCTCGAAAACCGTTGTGGGTGCAAGCCCACCCAGGGTTCGAATCCCTGTCTCTCCGCCATGATCTTCCTGCTGGAACTTCCAAAATGACGCCCTGTGACAGCCGGGGCGGGTTTTGCCATGTCTTGGGCGTCACCACACCTCGCATCATCGATAAGGGAAGACCATGACAGAAGATCAGATCCGTCTCCGCGAAGGCCGCGCCCTGCTGATCGGCATGTGGGGCAACCTGTTCATGGGGGCCGCCGGTGTCGTCGCGGCGATCCTGTCTCATTCGGATGCCATTCTGGTGGACGGCCTGTTTTCGCTCATCGGCTTCACCTCGGCCCTGCTGGGGCGCCGGGTCAGCGCCACGGTGCATGCCGGGCCCGACCGGTTGCGCCCCTTCGGCTATGCGGCGGATGAAGCGATCTTCGCCACCTTCCGGGCGCTGTCGCTGCTCGGGCTGGTGCTGTTCGCGATGTCGGGCGCGGCGATGAACATCTACGGCTATCTCACAGGCGATCCGCCGGTGCCGCTGAAATTCGGTCCGCTGATCGTTTATTTCGTCCTGATCGGGCTGACCTGTGCATTGCTGTGGTTCATCCACCGCCGGGCCTGGAAACGGACCGGCGAGAGCAGCGATATTCTGCGGATGGAGGCCACGGCAGCCGCCTTCGACGGCATCATCACCGCGGCGGCGGGCCTGGGCATGGCCGGGATCTACTTCCTGCAGGACACCGCGCTGTCGGTGATCACGCCGGTGGGGGATTCGATCATCGTGCTGCTGCTCTGCTCGACCGTCATTGCACGCTACATTTCCGATTTCCGGCGCGGGCTCGCGGAACTGGCTGGTGTCACCGCTGCGCCTGAGCACATCGCCACCACTCGCCGCGCTGCGCGGGCTGCATTGGGTGAGGATGGCGGAAGGCTCAACGATCTGTCGGTCACCAAGCTGGGGCGCAGTTTTCAGGTGGCGGTCTATTACGATCCGGGCCGCCCGGTTCTGGCGCAGGAGATCGACACGCTGAACCTGCGTCTGCAACATGACATCTCCGCCGTCCTGCCCGGCGCCGATGTCATCCTGCTGGCCACCGCCTGGGGACGCAGTTGGCCCGCCACGATGGACCCACGGAGCAATCCGCGCCCGTGACCATCCTGTCTGCGGACGCGCGCCAGAGGCCCCGTATGGCCCGGTGCAAAGGCACGCAGTGCCGCCGGGCCGCGCCCTCCCTCCCCCATGGGAGGGCGCATTGGCGAAGTCGCGCATCGCTCATCCGTCGTTCAGGGCTTTTGAGATAAGCCGCTGACCGCAGCCGTAATCGGCGCCCGCCCGAGGGAGGACACTGCCCTCTGTTGGTCCAGAGATGAACGTTTTGTCAGTGGCGCGCGCTATCCTCGGCCAACCACCGTCAGAACAACGTAAAAGGCCGGACTTCCCGGCCCGGCCTTCTGTCTCGTCTTGCCCCGGATTATGCGCGGCGACGGCGTCCGCCTCCGCGGCGGCCACGGGCGCCCTCGCCCGCGGCGCCTTCGGCTTCGGGGGCCTTGTTGAACTTGATCCACGCACCGCCATGCGGGTCATTGTTGGTCAGAAGGTTGGCGGCACGGATGGCCTCCATCTCCTTGCCCGCACGCGGCAGGGTCGAGCCCAGACCGAACAGTTGGCAGAAGGTCTCATCATCCATGTCTGGCGGCAGGATCACGCCTTTGGCCTCAACCTCGGCCTTCTTCTCGGCCAGCTTCTTGGGGCCGACCGGCAGCGCCACCGGGTTCATGATTGCCGAGGTCATGCCAGCCGCCATCGCCATCGGCAGGAAGGCGTTGTTGATGCCATGCCGGTTCGGCAGACCGAACGAGATGTTCGATGCACCACAGGTGGTGTTCACGCCCAACTCTTCGCGCAGGCGGCGGACCAGCGCGAACACCTGCTGACCGGCCGTCGCCATGGCGCCGATGGGCATCACCAGCGGGTCGACCACGATGTCATGGGCCGGAATCCCGAAATCGGCGGCCCGTTCCACGATCTTCTTGGCAACGTCGAAGCGCACATCGGGGTCTTCGGAAATCCCGGTGTCGTCATTCGAGATCGCCACCACCGGCACGTTGTATTTCTTGACCAGCGGCAGAACCAGCTCCAGACGCTCTTCCTCGCCGGTGACCGAGTTCAGCAGCGGTCGACCCTCAGCCGCTTCAAGGCCAGCCTCCAGCGCGCCCGGCACCGAGGAGTCGATGCAAAGTGGAACCTCCACCAACCCCTGCACCAGCTCGACGATCTTGGTCATCAGCGGCGGCTCGGTCTCGTTCGGGTTGGGGTTCGAGTTATAAACCACGCCCGCGTTTATATCGAGTACGGTGGCGCCTGCGGCCACCTGTGCCAGTGCGTCTTTCTCGACGGTCGAGAAATCGCCCGCTTCCAGTTCGGCGGCCAGTTTCTTGCGGCCTGTGGGGTTGATCCGCTCGCCGATCACGCAAAACGGCTCGTCAAAGCCCAGAACGGCAGTTTTTGTTTTTGATTCTACGACTGTACGGGTCATTGCCGATCCTTAGGAGTTTGCAGGCTTCGCCGAAGCGCCGCCATTGTTGATGGCCCAGTTGGCGTTGGTCTTGATGCCGCCAAGCGGGAAGAAATGCACGGATTCGATGTTGAAATCTGGGTTCGCGGCCTTGTGTTCGGCCAGCTCGGTGATCACGTCGTTGGGCTCATACGGCAGCAGCAGCTTGGAGACGTCCATGGCGCGCTTCTGCAGCACTTTCAGCGACGGGCCGACGCCGCAGGCGATTGCGAACTTGATCAGGGTCTGCAGCTTGGCCGGACCGGCGATCCCGATATGGATCGGAATATCCACACCCGCCGCCTTGACCGAGTTGGCCCATTCGATGATCGGCTTGGCCTCGAACGCGAACTGCGTGGCCAGCGCCATCTGCGCGTCGGTGCGCTCGCTGAATTTCTGTTTCCACTGAAGCGCTTCGTCGACGTTCTTGTTAGACCCGTCGGGGTCGATATCCTTGTTGCCCTCGGGATGGCCCGCTACATGCAGGCGCTTGAAACCCGCCTTGTCGAACAGGCCGGTCTCCATCAGCTGCATCGAGCTGTCGAAATCTCCATGTGGCGTGGCCACGCCACCGGCCAGCAGCAGCGCCTGATCGACGCCCGCCTCGCCCTGATACATCGAGATCCAGTTTTCCAGCGTGGCGGCATCTTTGATGATCCGCGCCGGGAAATGCGGCATCACCGGATAGCCCTCAGCTGCGACGCGCTTGGCGGTCTTGACCATGTCCTCGATCGGGGTGCCCTCGATATGGGCGATGTAGACGCGGGTGCCTTGCGGCAACAAAGCGCGGAAATCGTCGACCTTCTCGGCGGTGCGCGGCATCACCTCGATCGAATAGTTCTTGAGGAAAGCCTCGACGGTCGGATTCACCGGGCCGGGTTCGACCGCATCACGTTTCTTGAAGTTCAGCAAAGCCATTACGGCCTCCCATAAAGATGTGGGGCTTATGCCCAACCGTCATTGGCGATCAGGGCCTTGATGCGATCCTGATCGTATTCCGTTTCCAGACGCAGCGCCTGCGCCTCGGCGATCTCGGACGGATCGCCCTCGACCGCAAAGGGTTCGGCCTTGCGCCACTCGGCCAGGTAGGCATCGCTATCCTTCGCATTCACCTTCATTGCGGCACGGTCGATGGCTTGTTCGAACCGCTCCTCCAGCTGCCGTTTGGCCCCGCGCCGGCCCTTGCCGACGATGACCTGAGCCGGGATGTCGCGCCAGTATACGATGGTGACGTCGGGCATCGCTTTTTGATTCCTCCTAACCTGATGCACAGGTTCTAAACGGCAATGTGGGTCCGGGTCGGTCGATTTTCGACATGTGCCGTATGTGCAGCGACCTTTTCGCCCACGATGGGATACAGGGCATGTACCTTATTTTCCCGCATTGGCAGACATCAAAATACTCATCACTTTAATGAGCCGCTTGCGTGATGTGGGCACGCGACCTATGGTCGGGGTAACTCGAAATCGGAGGGCGTGTGACATGGCGCCCAAGCGTCCCAGAGGTGCGGGCGCGTTCCCGAAAGCGGTCGAAAGCCCCGCGCCTGGCAGGCCCGATCCCGACGCTCTTTATGCAGCGCTTGATCTGGGTACAAATAGCTGCCGCATGCTGATTGCCCAGCCCAAGGGCAGTGGGTTCCATGTGGTGGACAGTTTCTCCAAGTCCGTGCAACTCGGCGCTGGGTTGGAGCGGACCGGGCGGTTGTCGCGGTCCTCGATGTCGCGCACCGTGCAGGCGCTGCGCATCTGCCAGCAAAAGCTCAAGCGCAACAAGGTCAAGCGGATGCGCCTGATCGCGACCGAGGCGTGCCGCCGCGCCAAAAACGCGCGCGATTTCATCCGGCAGGTCAAGCGTGAGACCGGGCTGACGCTCGAGATCATCCAGCCCGAGGAAGAAGCACGCCTTGCCGTGATCTCCTGCGCGCCGCTGGTTTCCACCAAGACCGAGCAGCTGTTGGTCGTCGATATCGGCGGCGGCTCGACCGAGCTGGTATGGATCGACATCTCGTCCATACCGCGCCGCGACCGGCCTTCGGCGATCATGCGGCTGCATGCGGGATTCCATCCGGTCGAAAGCCCGTTTCCGGCGGCCAAGGTGGTCGATTGGATCAGCGTGCCGCTGGGCGTGGCCACCTTACGCGACCAGTTTCATGATGTTGAAGACGACGCTGCCCGCTTCGCGCTGATGAGCTGGTTTTTTGAGGAGAACCTCGCCGATTTCGCCCCCTACAAGGACGAACAGGCGCGCGAGGGGTTTCAGATCGTCGGCACTTCTGGAACGGTCACCACAGTGGCCGCCAGCCATCTGGGGCTCAAGCGCTATGACCGCACCAAGGTGGACGGGCTGCGCATGACCAGCGATCAGATTGACAAGGTCATACGCGGTTATCTAGAACTCGGGCCCCAGGGCCGCCGCCGCGATCCCCGTATCGGCGAGGATCGTCAGGCCCTGATCATGTCCGGCTCGGCCATCTTGCAGGCGCTTTTGCGGCTCTGGCCCACCGACCGCCTCTCCGTGGCGGACCGGGGGCTGCGCGAAGGGCTGCTCTATGCGCAGATGAGCGCGGACGGCGTATTGGAAGACGGACCGTTCTGATGGCGAAGACACCGAGTGGAAAGAACACCTCGGGTCGCGGGCAGCGCGACCTGAAGGTCAAGGTGAAGACTGCGCGCGGGCGCAAGCTCAGTTCGACGCGCTGGCTGCAGAGGCAGCTCAACGACCCTTATGTCAAGCGAGCGCAGGCCGAGGGCTATCGCGGGCGCGCGGCCTTCAAGATCCTGGAGTTGGACGAGAAATACCGCTTTCTGGTACCGGGCGCACGGGTGGTCGATCTGGGCTGTGCGCCGGGCGGCTGGTGTCAAGTGGCGGTCAAGCGGGTGAATGCGCTGGGTGAGAAATCCGGCAAGAAGATCGGCACGGTGCTGGGCATCGACCTGCAGGAGGTCGAGCCGATTGCCGGAGCCGAGATCCACCTGCTCGATTTCATGGAAGATGATGCCGACGAAAAGGTCAAAGAGTGGCTGGGCGGCAAGGCGGATGTGGTGATGTCGGACATGGCCGCCGCCTCATCCGGGCACAAGCAGACCGATCATCTGCGCATTATCTCACTATGCGAGACGGCGGCTTACTTTGCGTTTGACGTGCTGGAACCGGGGGGCACTTTCGTGGCCAAGGTTCTAGCCGGTGGGGCCGAAGGCGATCTGCAAAAACTGCTGAAGCAGAAATTCACCAAGGTGGCGAATGTCAAACCGCCCTCTTCACGGTCGGACAGTTCCGAGAAATTCGTGGTTGCCACAGGTTTTCGAGGCGACTGACGCGATCAGTCCCGCAAGCTTTGTATGCCAGGCAGCTGCTGTTTTCTGAACGACGCCATCGCAATCCCCTTCAACAGCTTTGCATCGGATTTGCTGATATAGGTGCAAGCCGGTTTGGGCTTTGGGATGTTTTGCTCGGGTCCTGCGCCACTCTCTCGTTGGCGGATCAGATCAAAGATCGCGGCGTGCCGATGCTGGCCTTCGTGGTACATGAATCACCTGTTAACAACACCGGGGCGCACATTGCCCCTGCCCTACACTTGCAGGTAATTTGGCCGTGAAAACGGCGGGAACCGGGCAATCGCGTGCCGTATCACGGCTGCAATACCCGCTGCGCTGTGAGAGGCTATGTGGATGTGTCATCCGTTGGGGCAGGCTTCAGGTCGATCAGTGCCCCGTTGAATTCAGCCCCCAGAATCAGGATCACGGCGCAGAGGTAGAGGAAGATCAGCGCCGCCATGGCGCCCGCCAGCCCGGCGTAAGTGGCACTGTAGGTCGCGAATTGGCCTACATAGATGGAAAACCCCCAACCTCCCGCGGCCCAAAGCGCCAGTGTCAGCAGCACGCCCGGCAGGATCTGGATCAGGCTGTGCCGGTGCCCGGGCAGCAGCGCGTGAAAGGCCAGCACCATCCCAGCGGGCATCGCTACTGCGAAAATCCAGCTCAGTCGGTCCACCGACAGCCATTCGACCGCCTCGCCCGTACCCGGGATCGGAAGCGTGTCGGTGACCAGCCGGGTATAGACCGGCAACACCACCTCGAACGCAGCGGCGGCCAACAGGGCGGCTCCACCCCCGATCACCAGCGCGATGCACAAAAGGCGGGATTTCCAGAACGGGCGTGTATCCTCATCGTGGTAGGCCTGAGTCAGCGCCATCCGCACCGCGTTTACCCCGTTCGACGCAAACCAGACCGCCAACAGGCCGCTCAGCGTGATCACACCGGATTTGTCCCCTGCCAGCACCGCGCGCAGCTCGGCCACGATCGGATCGGCCACCTCGCTGGGCCAGGCGCCGAGGATCAGGTCGATTAACTCGTCGGTCACGTAATCCTGTGACAGGCTGCCCGCGAGCGCCACGGTGAACAGCATGAAGGGAAACAATGCCAGCATCATCGACATCGCCACATGGCTGCTCATGACAAAGCCGTTCTTGGTGACAAACCGGCGCAGGGCCAGCCACAGGGCTTTGAGCGGCAACAGGATGGCAGGATTCGCAACGCGGGTCATACCGTTACCCTAGACCGCCCGCGCGCCCGGCAGAACCCCCACACGACCCGCCGATAACCGCCTGCGGCCATTGCACAATCCGATCACAGGGTGCAACACTGTCCACACGCACTAATTTGGTCCCGGGCATCCCTGCCCCGACCCCGCAAACGGCAGAGAACCGGAACGCGCATGGCCTATGACAGCAACGACCCAAACGGCCCCATCCGCTTGAGCCTGTCTGCGATGCGGGACATCGCCATCGTCCTGACGCTGGCGATCTTTGCGCTCTATGCCGGGGCCGGCTTTCTGATCCCACTGACCGTGGCGCTGCTGGTCAATGTGCTGATCATCGCGGTCAGCGATCGGGTGGTGGCGTGGGCGTCGGTGCCGGTCTGGCTGGCCAATCTGGCCGGGATCACGGTGGTGCTGGCGGGCCTGTTCATGATCATGTTCGTGCTGGGCAATCAGGCCACGCAATTTGCCCGCGCCGTCGGGACCTATGAAAGCCAGTTCGATACTGCGGTCAGCCGCATTACCGGTCTGGTCGGCAATGAGGTCACGGAGTTCATTCGCGACAACCTAATCAGCATCGACATGTCGCTGGTCGCGCGCACGGCATTGGGCAGCGCCACCTCGCTGGTGAACCAATTCCTGCTGATCAGCCTCTATGTCGCTTTCCTGATGGCCGAGCGTCTGGCCTTTCGCAACAAGATCCGGCTGGCTGCGCGCAGCCCGGAACTGGGGGCCGAGCTGGCCTCGATGATGGATGCAATCTCGTTTAGCCTGCAGCGCTATGTAGGCGTCAAGACCTTCATCAGCGCGATGACCGCCGCGATCAGCTATGCGGTGTTCCGCGCGCTGGGGCTGGAATATGCCGAGACCTGGGCGGTGCTGACCTTTGCGCTGAACTTCATCCCCTCGATCGGGTCGATCATCGCGGTGATCTTTCCCGCGCTGGTGTCGCTGGTGCAGTTCGAGAGCATCGGGCCGTTTCTGGTCATCGTCTTCGGCTGCGGAACGCTGCAATTCGCGATCGGCAATTTTGTGGACCCTGCCCTGCTGGGCCGCTCGCTCAACATGTCGACTTTTCTGGTCATTCTGGCGCTGACGTTCTGGAGCACCATCTGGGGCGTCATCGGCGCGTTCCTCAGCGTCCCGCTCACCGTCTGCATCCTGATCGTCTTCAGCCATGTTCCAGCACTCAGGCCGGTGGCGATCCTGATGTCGCTGGACGGGCGGCTGAGTGATGACGACACGGATGCGCGCTGACAGTTTGACGATGGAGCAGCCTCTGTTCATCGGCTCCGAAATCTATCGGGGTTCGACCTACGGGTCCAAACATCCGCTGGCGATCCCAAGGGTCTCGACGGTCATAGACCTCTGCCGCGCGCTGGGTTGGCTGCCGCCCGAGCGCTACCGCGCCAGCCCGCGCGCCAAACCCGCAGCACTGACGCTGTTTCACACACCCGAGTACATCAGGGCCCTGCAAGAGGCCGAGCGTCGCCAGCAAGTGAGTGAGGCCATCCGCGCCCGCCATGCACTAGGCACCATCTCGAACCCGGTCTTTCCCGAGATGTACCGCCGCCCCGCCACCGCTGCGGGTGGTTCGATGCTGGGCGCCGAGCTCATTGCCAAGGGCGGTGTCGTCTACAACCCCGGCGGCGGCACGCATCACGGGTTTCCGGATCGCGCGGGCGGGTTCTGCTATCTCAACGATCCGGCGCTGGCGATCCGAACACTGCTGAACAAGGGGCTCAGCCGCATCGCCTATGTCGATATCGACGCCCATCACTGTGACGGGGTCGAGGCGGCGTTTCATGGTTCGAACGCGGTGCGGATGATCTCGGTGCACGAGGCGCGGCGCTGGCCCTTTACCGGCACGCTTGAGGATGACGGGGGCGGGTCCGCCTTCAATCTACCGGTGCGGCGCGGGCTGAACGATGACGAGTTCGCGCTGATCCTCGATCAGATGATCCTTCCCGCTGTTGCGGCACACCGGCCCGAGGCCATCGTGCTGCAATGCGGGGCGGATGCGGTGGCCGAGGACCCGCTGTCCCGGCTGGCTCTGTCGAACAACGCCCATTGGCGCGTGGTGGCGGCGCTGCATATGCTCACGCCCCGCCTGCTGGTTCTGGGCGGCGGTGGGTACAACCCGTGGGCGGTGGCGCGGCTCTGGTCCGGGGTCTGGGCGACGCTGTCCGGGCACGAGATCCCCAACCATCTGCCGCCTGAGGTACAGTCCATTCTGCGCGCCCTGACCTGGCGCCGTGCCGCCGGACGCACGCCGCCCGAGCCGTGGCTGACCACCCTGCGCGATGCTCCACACCCGGGTCCGATCCGCGATGAAATCCGCGCTGACGTCCAAAAACTGGCTGATCGCATATAACCGCGAACCCAAGGTTTTTCCGCAGTGGCCGTCTGAACCGCCGATGCCGCGTCGCAAGCGATTGGGTCGTTTTGCACCAGAACATGGCGGATCGTTGACACGGCCACCGATTGGGTCCGTATATACACGGGCGCGCCGTAATCCGGGACCCGACGAAAATCATGTGGACCGCAATCGTCACCCTGTTCCTCGCCGGGCTGTTTCTGACGGCTCTGTTCTGTGCGCTACGTGCGGCCCAAACGGCGCGCACACCGCAAGGCGCGGTCGGCTGGGTGGTGTTTCTGCTGGCAGTCCCTTGGGCGGGCGTTCCGCTCTACCTCTTTCTGGGACACCACCGCTTTCACGGCTATCGCGTCGCCCGGCGCGAAAGCGAGCGGGTTGTCGCGAGTATCAAGGCCTTCGGCGAAAGCGCCCGGCCCGATCCTGAAACCCTGACCATCAACCCGCGCCCGTTCGAGGAACTGGCCCACCTGCCCGTATCGCGCGGCAACGGCGCGGATCTTTTGATCGACGGTGAGGCGACGTTTCATGCCATCTTCGAGGCGTTGGATGCGGCCGAGCACTACATCCTGCTGCAATTCTATATCGTGCGCGATGACGAGCTTGGGCAGGAACTGCAAGACCGCCTGATCGCCGCCGCCAGACGCGGTGTGCATGTACGCTTCATGACCGATGCGGTCGGCAGCTATTCTCTGCCCGATAGCTACTACGAAACGATGCGGAATGCCGGTATCGACACGGCGGACCCCCGCGACCAACGCGGCCCTAATTTCCGTTTCCAACTCAATTACCGCAATCACCGCAAGACGGTGGTGGTGGATGGCCGCGTGGGCTTTGTCGGCGGTCACAATGTGGGGGTTGAGTATCTGGGCCAGGACCCGAAATTCGGCCCCTGGCGCGACACCCATGTCCGGGTGCACGGCCCCATCGCGCTGCAACTGCAGTTGATCTTTGCCGAGGACTGGCACTGGGCCCGCAGCGAGGACCTGCTCGACCTGCTGCATTGGGAGATTGAGCCGTCGGAGGAGGATATGAACGCCCTCATCGTCGCGACCGGGCCCGGCGACAGCTCGGAAACCGGTGCGATGATGTTCTTCGCCGCCATTGCCGAAGCCCGCGAACGGGTCTGGATCGCCTCGCCCTATTTCGTCCCGGACCTCGACATCATGAGCGCCCTCAAACACGCCGCCATGCGCGGGGTGGATGTGCGCATTCTGGTGCCGGATGTGATCGACCACCGAACCCCCTGGCTGGCCGCCTTCGCCTATTTCGACGAGATCCGAGACTGTGGCGTGCGTGTTTTTCGCTATACCGACGGGTTCATGCACCAGAAGGTCTTTGTGGTGGACGATACGCTGGCCGGTGTCGGTACGACCAATCTGGACAACCGCTCTTTCCGGCTGAATTTCGAGGCGATGGCCTTGTTCTTCGACACCCGCGCGGCGACAGCGGTCGAAGCAATGCTTCTGGACGATTTCGCAGCAAGCAACGAACTGACCCGTAAGCTGCAGCAACAATCCCTCTACATCCGTTATGGCGCGCCGCTGGCCCGTCTGTTCTCTCCTATCCTCTGATCGACCGCCCCGTTTCTGACGGATCTCCCTCAAAAAAAAACACAATTTGTGATAGGCACCGGCCCGAACTGCGCTAGTCTCAACTCGAAACACCAGGAACAGGGAGACGCCGCAATGAGATACCTGATGACCGCAAGTGTTCTGGCGCTGGGGTTGGTGGCCACGGCGCAGGCCGCCGAGTTCAAATGGGCCTCAACCACCGATCCGCAGACCATGGACCCGCATGCGGTCAACTCGGCCCCGGTTCTGGGGTTTCTCAACAACGTCTACGAAGGGCTGGTGCGGCGCGGCAAGGACATGACCGTGGAGCCTGCTCTGGCGACCAGTTGGGAGGCGATCGGTGACGGTGAAGGCTGGCGGTTCAAATTGCGCGAAGGGGTGACGTTCCACGATGGCAGCACCTTTGATGCGCAGGATGTGCTGTTCTCGTATCAGCGCGCGTCCAGCGAGGCCGCCGATACCAGCAGCTGGTTTGCCCCTGTCTCCGAGGTCAAGATCGTCGATGACTACACGGTCGATATCCTGACCAACGCGCCGAACCCGATCTTTCCATCCTCCATCGCCAACTGGATGATGATGGACAGCGGCTGGGCCGAGGCCAATGACGCCGTCGCGCCGGACAAGGAAAGCGGCAATTACGCCACCATCCACGCCAACGGTACAGGCGCCTTCAAGGTCACCGCGCGCGAACCCGGGCTGCGCACCGTTCTTGAACCTTTTGAAGGCTGGTGGGGCGAGGCCGAGCACAATATCACCCGCGCCGAATTCACCCCAATTCAGAACCCGGCCACCGCCGTGGCGGCGCTTCTGTCGGGCGATGTGGACATGATCAACCCGGTGCCCATTCAGGACGCAGGCCGACTCGAAGGCAATGCCGAGGTCAAGGTGATCAAGGGGATCGAGGCGCGTGTGATCATGCTGGGTTTCCCGCATGAGGCCGAGACACTGAAATACGGCGCGGATGCGGGCAAACCCAACCCGTTCGCCGATGTCCGCGTGCGCAAGGCGGTGGCTCACGCCATAAGCGTCCCGGCGATCCTGCGGACCATCATGCGCGGCCATGCGGAGGAGGCCTCGCAACTCGTGAGCCCGGCCATGAGCGGCTATTCCCGCACGCTGGCCAATCGCCCGCCCTTTGACGTGAACGCGGCACAGGCGTTGATGGCCGAGGCGGGCTATGCGGACGGGTTCTCATTCGGTCTCAAATGCCCCAATGACCGCTACCTGAATGACGAGGCGGTGTGTCAGGCCGTGGTCTCGATGCTGGCCAAAGTCGGCATGCGGGCCGAGCTGGACGCCATGCCGGTGCGCAACTACTGGCCCGAGCTGCGCGAGGACAAGTACGACATGTACCTGCTGGGCTGGTCGCCGGGAACCTTCGATGCCGAACATCCGATCCGCTTTCTGGCCAGCACTCCCAACCCGGAAAAGAAGCTGGGGAGCTGGAATTTCGGCGGGTTCTCCAATGCCCGGGTGGATGAGCTATTGCCACAAATCCAGTCCGAGCTGGACGAAGGCGCCCGTCAGGCGATGCTGGATGAAGTGGTCCGGATCCTGCAGGAGGAGCAGGCCTATGTGACGCTCTATGTGCAACCGCTGGTCTGGGGCACCCGCGCTAATGTCGAGGTTACACAACGGCCCGACAATTTCTTCATTCTGCGCTGGGTCAAGGTGAGCTGATGCTGACAACTATCTGACGCAAATGACTAAACAGGGAGGAGAGAACCATGAAACACCTGAAATTCGGACTAGCACTTCTGGTGTCCCTGTGTTTTCTCTCCGTCCCCGTCTGGGCCTGGCGGTCGTTGTCGGCGCCTTTCGCCCTGCCCGACCCCGCCTCATCCGGCGAGGTCGAAACCGAGGGCGCAAGTATTCACTACATGACCTTCGGCGATACTGAGGGCCTGCCGGTGCTCCTGCTGCACGGCGGGTTGGGCGCTGCCGAGGATTTCGGCTCCCAAATCCCGGCTCTGTCCGAGCAGTATCGCCTGATCGCGATTGACAGCCGGGGGCATGGGCGCTCGACGGATGACGATCAACCCTACTCCTATACGCTGATGGCCCGCGATGCTCTGGCCGTCATGGACGCGCTGTCACTCGACAAAGCGGCTATTGTCGGATGGTCGGATGGCGGCAACATCGGTTTGGAACTGGCGATCACGGCGCCAGAACGGGTGACGGGGGTGTTTGCCATCGGGGCGAATTACGATGTGTCAGGCGTCAAACCCTCGGCTGGCGGAGATGGCTTGGTCGGCCAATATGTCGGCTATGCCGTTGCGCAATATGGCGCCATCTCACCCACCCCGGACAGCTTCGGGCCGTTCTCGGAAAAGGTCTTTGCGATGTGGGGATCGCAACCCAGCTTTTCCGAAGACCAGCTACGCGGGATTGCAACCCCGTTCGTCGTTGCCGCGGGCATCTACGAGGAAGCAATTGATGAGGCGCATACTCGTCGCATGTCCGACCTGATCCCCGACGCCGAATTGCTGCTGATCGAAAACGCCAGCCACTTCGCCCAATGGCAACAGCCCGAGGTGGTAAACGCCGCGATCCTGGACTTTCTGGGCAGCCTGAACGCCGACTGATCGCCCAGAATCCTTCAACGGTTCTTTTCCGGTTTCCGCCGGAATGGCTGTTGACACCTGTAACAATTCGCGGGACCAACTTGATCCATGCTCGCCTATGTCATTCGCCGCGTTTTCCAATCCTTCGTCGTCCTGCTGGTCGTCGGGCTGGTCGCCTTTTCCATGTTCCGCTTTGTCGGCGATCCCATCGACAACATGCTGGGACAGGAGCGCACGCAGGCCGACATCGACCGTTTGCGCACGGAGCTGGGCCTCGATCAGCCGTTCCCGGTACAATATTTCAAGTTCCTGCAGGGTGCGGCGCAGGGCAATTTCGGCGTCTCCTATAGGCAAGGTCGCCCGGTCGCTACCATCATCTCCGAGCGTGCGCCCGCCACGCTGGAACTGGCGCTGGTTTCGGGGTTTTTTGCCATCACGATGGGCATCGCGCTCGGTGTCTTCACCGCGATCCGACGACGAGGGATCGCGGCCAATCTGATCATGACGCTCAGTCTGATCGGAGTTTCTCTGCCCACCTTCCTGATTGGCATTCTGCTGATCTACGTGTTCTCGGTCGAGCTGGACTGGCTGCCTAGTTTCGGGCGCGGAGAGACGGTTAAGGTCGGCAACTGGTCCACAGGGTTTCTGACAGCTTCGGGCCTCAAGGCCTTGATTCTGCCCGCAATTACCTTGGGTCTTTACCAGATGACCCTGATCATGCGGCTGGTGCGGTCAGAGATGCTTGAAGTGCTGCGCGCCGACTATATCCGCTTTGCTCGCGCCCGGGGTCTGACCGATCGGGCGGTGAACTTTCACCATGCGCTCAAGAACACGCTGGTGCCGGTGATCACGGTGACCGGCCTGCAGCTGGGCTCGATCATCGCCTTTGCCATCATCACCGAAACGGTGTTCCAGTGGCCCGGCGTCGGGCTTCTGTTCATCAACGCCATCCAGTTCGTGGATATCCCGGTGATGGCGGCGTATCTGATGCTGATTTCAGTGATGTTCGTGACCATCAATCTGATCGTCGATCTGCTCTATTACGCCATCGACCCGCGCCTGCGCATCGACGGGAGGACCGCATGACCGAAGTGACTCAGAAACCCGTCGAGGCCAAACCCTCGCGCCTAGCCGAGTTCTGGGACAGCGATTTCGTCTGGTCCTTCCGCCACTCGCCGGTGGCCATCGTGGCGCTGTTCATCGTGGCGGTGCTGCTGCTGGCAGCACTCTTTGCGCCCCTGATCGCGCCGCATGACCCGTTCAATCCGGCCACACTGAACCTGATGAACGGCTTCACCCCACCGGGTGAGCCCAATGCGTTCACGCAAGAAACCTTCCTGCTGGGCACCGATGATCAGGGCCGTGATGTGTTTTCGACCATCCTATACGGCCTGCGCATCTCGCTCTTCGTGGGCATCTCGGCGGTGGTGCTGGCGATGATCGTCGGCGTCATTCTCGGGCTGGTCGCGGCCTATGTCGGCGGTTGGACCGAGACGCTGATCATGCGGGTCGCAGACGTACAGCTGACCTTTCCGGCCATTCTGGTGGCGATGCTGATCTTTGGCATCGCCAAGGGTTTCACCCCGCCGGAATACCGGGACGAGATGGCGATCTGGGTGCTGATCATAGCCATCGCCCTGTCAGACTGGGTGCAGTTCGCCCGCGTGGTGCGCGGCGCGGCGCTGGTCGAGAAGAACCGCGAATACGTGCAGGCGGCGCGGATGATCGGCCGCTCGGGTCCTGCGATCATGATGCGGCACATCCTGCCCAACATCCTGTCACCGGTGCTGGTCATCGCCACCATCTCGTTGGCGCTGGCGATCATCGCCGAGGCAACGCTGTCCTTCCTCGGCGTCGGCGCGCCGCCCACCCAGCCTTCGCTCGGCACCCTGATCCGCATCGGGCAGGGTTTCCTGTTCTCGGGCGAATGGTGGATCCTGTTCTTCCCAGCCGTCACCCTTCTGGCGCTGGCTCTGTCGGTCAACCTGCTTGGCGACTGGCTGCGGGATGCCCTGAATCCGAAATTGCGGTGAATTTGATGGAACCAGTTCTCTCCGTCCGCGATCTCATCGTCGAGATCCCGACCCGCCATGGCGTTCTGCGGCCCGTGGACGGCGTCAGCTATGACCTCGCCCCGGGCGAGATTCTCGGAGTCGTGGGCGAATCCGGCGCGGGCAAGTCGATGACCGGCAACGCCGTCATTGGCCTGCTGGACCGCCCCGCTCACATCGCCAGCGGAGAAATCCTGCTGAACGGACGGCGCATCGACAACCTGCCCCTGCGTGAGATGCGCAAGATTCGGGGGCGTGAAATCGGGATGGTCTTTCAGGACCCGCTGACCTCGCTTAACCCGCTGATCCCGATCGGAGAACAGCTCTCCGAGACCATCGAGACCCATCTGGGCGTTTCCAAGGCCGAAGCGCGCAAACGGGCGCTGGCCTCGTTGGAAGAGGTCGGCATCCCCGCTGCCGCCGAACGGCTCGACAGCTACCCGCACGAGTTCTCGGGCGGGATGCGGCAGCGGGTGGTGATTGCGCTGGCGCTCTGTGCCGAGCCGTCGCTGGTGATCGCGGATGAACCCACGACGGCGCTGGACGTGTCGGTGCAGGCGCAGATCATCGCGCTGCTCCAACGGCTCTGTCGGGATCACGGCACTTCGGTCATCCTCGTGACCCACGACATGGGCGTGATCGCCGAGGCCGCCGACCGGGTGGCGGTGATGTATGCGGGCCAACTGGTCGAGATCGGCCCGGTTCGCGATGTGCTGACCCACCCCAAACATCCTTATACCGACGGGCTGGTGGGCTCGATGCCCGCCAACAGCCACGGTCAGGCCCGGCTGCGGCAGATCCCTGGCGCGATGCCGCGGCTCAACGCCCTGCCCGAGGGCTGCCCGTTCAACCCGCGC
Organism: Ruegeria sp.; assembly: GCF_040830605.1. Taxonomy (GTDB): domain Bacteria; phylum Pseudomonadota; class Alphaproteobacteria; order Rhodobacterales; family Rhodobacteraceae; genus Ruegeria. The sequence goes on along the minus strand of NZ_JBFOMD010000005.1, from coordinate 22,435 downwards.
TGCCCGGTGGCTGACGCCACTTGCCGCGCCGCGCCGCGCCCTGCCCTGACGGAGGGCGCCGCCTGCTGGCACCCGATCGGAGAACCCGCATGAGCATGGTCACGATCCGCAACCTGACCCGCACCTTCGACGTGTCGAAGCCCTGGCTGAACCGGATGCTGGAACGGTTGCCCAAGCAGACCCTGACCGCCGTGTCGGATGTCTCTTTCGAAATCAAAGAGAAAACGGTCTATGCGCTGGTGGGTGAATCCGGCTCCGGCAAATCCACCATCGGCAAGATCCTGGTGGGGCTGCTACCGCCCTCTGATGGCGCAGTCGAGGTCGAGGGGGTCGATCTGGCCCATGAGACCGACAAAGCGGTGCTGAGCGATCTACGCTCGAACATCCAGATGATCTTTCAGGACCCATACGCCTCGCTCAATCCGCGCTGGCGGGTGAAGGACATCATTGTCGAGCCGGTCCGGGCGCGTAGCGGAAAGGCCGAGGGACTGGCGGAGAAACTGCTGGAACAGGTGGGGCTGTCGGCGCTCGATGCCGACAAATTCCCGCACCAGTTCTCAGGTGGCCAGCGGCAGCGCATCTGCGTGGCGCGCGCACTGGCGTCCGAGCCGCGCCTGATCGTGTGCGACGAGCCGACCTCAGCACTGGATGTGTCGGTGCAGGCGCAGGTACTGAACCTGATGTCGGACCTGAAGGAGAATCTGGGGCTTACCTACCTGTTCATCAGCCATGACCTGACCGTGGTGCGGCACATGGCCGACCGGATCGGAGTGCTCTATCTGGGGCAACTGGTGGAAGAGGCCAGCCCGGATACATTGTTCGAAACACCGAAACACCCCTACACCCAGATGCTGCTGGCCGCCGCCCCCAAACTGGACCAGTTCGGGCGCGAGGAAGAGCCGCCGCAGGGGGAAATCCCCGACCCGATCAACCCGCCGCCCGGCTGCGTCTTTAACCCGCGCTGCCCGCTGGCGACCGACATGTGCCGCAGCGAACGTCCGGTCTTGCGGCAACTGGGCGAAACGCGGGTCGCTTGTCACATGGTTGAGGGGTGATCCCGCGCTGCCGCCAGCTTCTCGCCTGGCTCAGTCCTTTCGGCGGCCTCCAAATGTCATCCTGCCAAGTACGTCATGCCCGTCGATCCAGCGATGTTTGATCACCGCTGCGACATGCACGACCGTAAGTGCCAGCATGGCGTAGGCCAGCCATCGGTGAAGGCTTTCCATGGCATCTTCGAGGTTCAGCCCCCAAAGGGTCTTTACCGTGGGAAACACCTTTGGCAGGGACAAGCCGAACCATTTGGCGCCATGGCCGCCGAAATCGATCTCGGCCCATCCAACGAGGATGACGGCAGCGGGCAACAGGTAGAGCCCGAAATGCCCGACATGCGAGCCGATTTTCTCCCATTTCGGCATCAATGCCGGAAGCGGTGGCGGCGTGGAGATCATGCGGATAGCGATGCGCAACACCAGCAGCGCGAGCAATGTCACGCCGATGGAGATATGAAGCGCGAACAGGAACTCTTCGATCGGAGAGTCGTCCGGCACCAAAGAGGTCATCGCGTAACCGCAGGCCCACATGAAGATGAACCCGGCGGCCATGAGCCAGTGCAATACCCGTGCTGAGAAGGCGTAGCGTTCCATTTCCACATCCGTTTTTTGCAAGGTCGCAGGCCCGGTGCCACGGGACAAAAGCGGCTACCACCGCAGATGCGCGAAAAGGACCCGCCTTGCGCGGACGGTTGATGGGATTTCGTGAATGGTCGTTCCTCGACCGCTCACGGAGGAGCTGTTAAATTCCGCCTATGATGTCGATTGATGTGTCACTCACCGAAGCCGATTGGCGCGCCCTGTCATGGAAGGTGCTCGTGACAGCATTGGTCGGCGCTGGTTTCGTCCTGGTCCTCGAGCCGGACCACACGGCGGAATTGCCGGTTCTTGCGGCGTTTGGCCTGTGGTCGACACATATTCTCTTTATCGCGGCGTTGTTTCTGGCGGGGGTATGGATGCTCCAGCATTACGGGCTGCGGGCACCGGGCCCGGTTATCGTTTCCGCCCTTGCCCTGCCCTTTCTGTTTGCGCCGGTCTCTTTGCTGTTGGACTACGGATTTGGAAACCCCGACGAGGAGCTTGAGGCAGGCGCGAGCCTGATTGCGGTTTATGTTGGCGAGGTTTTGGCGGTCGCACCGGTTGCATTGACCGTCGCCGTCGTCATGGGCTTCATTCTTCGTCGGGATACGACCGATGAGCAGCGTGAAACCGTTAGCCGCGATAGCCCCTCGCTGAAGAGCATGATCAACACTGTCCCGCGTTCGCTGGGCAATGACATCATTCGCATGCACGCACAGGACCACTATGTCGAGGTCGTCACCAACAAAGGTAGCGCCTTGCTTTCGGAGCAGTTTGGCGCTTGCGTAGAAAAACTGGCGCAATTGGACGGAGTGCAGTGCCACAGATCGCACTGGATCCGCTTGGCGCACATCGACAATCTGATGCGCAGGGGAAGTTCCTATATCTGCACGATGAGCAACGGAGATGAGGTTCCCGTCAGCCGGAGAAGGTATCCTGACTTGAAGGAACGCCTGGGCCGGTAAAACACCGTAATCACAAGGGTGCAGACCTATATCCGGCCCGTAGGAAAAGCCCCGGAACAAGTCCGGGGCTTTCTCTTGTTGATAGTGCCGTTCAGCGCATCACGTAGACCGACGCCGGAGAGTGCCGCACGACACGTGCGGCGTTGGGGCCCAGCAGATAATCCTAGAGGTCGAGCGTATGTGCGCCGATCACGATCAACCCGCCGCCCGGCTGTGTTTTTAACCCACGTTGCCCGCTGGCGACCGATAAGTGCCGTAGCGAACGTCCGGTTTTGCGGCAAGTGGGCGAAACGCGGGTCGCCTGTCACATGGTGGATGGGTGACGCCGACCCGGTTCGGGCTGTCCGGGACAACCTAACTGATCCACGGTTCGCGCAACTGCGCTTGGACGATCAGTTCGCAATCGCTACGAGATATCTTTGACAAAGAAATGCATATGCGGGCGTAGCATTGGCTGGTCGTGATATGTGGTTGTCTCGATTGGATCATCGACCTCGGTGAAACCGAGCTTGGGATAGAGGCTGCGCATTTCGACGTTCGGCGTCAGCGTGTCCACGACCAGGCGTTTTAGTCCCATTTGCCGCGCGGCCTCGACCCGAGCCTCGACCAGTTTTCGGCCTGCTCCGGTGCCGCGCGCTTCTTCGGTCACAAATAACCGCTTCAACTCTCCTGTCTCTGCATCCAGGCACTTCAGCATACCGCACCCGACGATCTGCCCCGTCTCATCCCGGGCCAAAACCAAGCATCCTTTTGGGGGCAGATAATCCGTTGCATTCGCCCAGAACTCGGCAAGAGCGCTTTGCGGTGCGGCCGGGTCAATATCGAAGCCCATTCCCCGCATTCTCTGAACGATCAGATCGTAGTATTGGGTGAGTATTCCGTTCAGCTGACCTCGTGGCGGCAAGCTGTCACAGAACTCAATTTCGATGTTTTTCAAAGGCATGTCAGTCAAGGGTTGGTGAGTACGCGATGACAATTGAACTTAGTAGATCAGCATAGCTCCGAAAAACCACCATTGGGCAATAAAAAGCCCCGGATCATGTCCGGGGCTCAATCGATTTCAATAGATCGCTCAGCGCACCACGTAGACCGAGGCTGACGAGTGCCGCACCACACGTGCTGCGTTGGGACCCAGCAGATAGTCCTTAAGGTCGGGCGTGTGCGCACCGATCACGATCAGGTCGCTGCCGGCGCCTTCGGCGGTCTTCAGGATCTCCTGATAGGCCGTCCCGGTCGCCACCACATGCCGGATCGAGGCATTCCGATCTTCGCCCAACGCGGCAGCGCACAGATGCACAAGTTGGTCATGCGCCTCCGCCACCGCCTTTTCGTGGAAGTCAGGCTCGAAGAACCCCGAGACCCAGCGTTCCCCGAAATCGGGCAGCACCGTCACCACGTCCAACTGCGCCCCGTCCAGATCGGCCAGTCGCGCCGCCTGTTTCAGCACCGGAGCGTCATGATCGCCGTTGCTGATGTCAACGGCGCAGAGCACGGATTTGGTCATGCGGGTACTCCTTCTCTGGCGGCCCGGCCGCGTTGCAGAAAGGCGATCAGGCCAAGCAGGATCAGCGCCGGGATGAACACCAGCTCTTTGGGCGGCTGGCTGGACGGTGCCTGGATCGTGGCGATCCGCACCGCGTCATCGGCGTAGAAGTCGAAGCTATCCAGATTGGCCGAGACCGGCGAGCCAAAGATGGGTTCTTCCAGCTTGACCAACCCGTCCTCTTCAAGCAGCAGCAGACCAAAGGCATCGACACGCGCCTCGCCGCCCTCTTCCGGACCGACGGTCAGGATCAGGGTGGTGTCCTTCATGTTGCCGGTGTCGAAATCCGGGCCGCTTACGGTCAAGCGCAGCTCGGACCCCGGTTCAGCTTCACCGACAGCCTGCACGAAGCCGGCAGGTTCGATGATCTCATACGGCGGAGCGATCCGGTTCATGAAGAAATCCGGTCGGAACAGCGCGAACGCGATCAGGATCAGTGCCACGCTTTCATAGATCCGGTTGCGGGAGACGAAATAGCCCATCGTCCCGGCGGTGAAGACGAGGATCGCGATGGTGGCGGAGATCGCCACGATGATGCCCCCGATCCATCCGACATCGATCAGCAGAAGATCGGTGTTGAAGATGAAGACGAAGGGCAGCGCCACGGTTCGAAGAGAGTAGAAGAAGGCCGTGAACCCGGTCTTGATCGCATCGCCCCCGGACACGGCGGCAGCGGCGAAACTCGCCAGACCCACAGGTGGTGTCACATCCGCCATGATGCCAAAGTAGAACACGAAGAGGTGCACCGCGATCAGCGGCACGATCAGACCCGATTGCGCGCCCAGTTCCACCACGACCCCGGCCATCAGCGAGCTGACCACGATATAGTTGGCCGTGGTCGGTAGGCCCATGCCCAGGATAAGGCTGAGCAGGCCCACCATCACCAGCATCAGGATCAGGTTGCCGCCGGACAGGAATTCGACCAGATCGGCCATCACCTGCCCCACACCGGTCAGCGTCACCGTGCCCACGATCACGCCCGCGGTGGCCGTGGCCAGCGCGATACCGATCATGTTGCGGGCGCCGTCGATCAGGCCCTGCCACAGGTCGCGAACGCCTTCCATGAAGGTGTCAGCCATATTGCTCTGCCCACGGAACATCGCCTTGAGAGGTTTCTGCGTCAGCAGAATCACGAACAGCAGTGCGGTGGCCCAGAAGGCCGAGAGGCCGGGCGATTTCTGCTCGATCATCAGGAAATAGACCAGAACGATGATCGGCAGCAGATAATGCAGACCGGCCTTGTAGATCTCGGCCACGACCGGCAGTTCGACCTCTTTGGCGTTGGGATCGTCGGGAACCAGATCCTCGACCCCGGCAGCCAGTTTGAGCAGCAGGATGTAAGCCACCACAACCGCCGCCGAGAGCGCCAGTCCCGAGGCACCGGGCATCAGGTCCGTGATCCAGCGCACGGGATATTGCACGCCATAGCAGAGGCCCGCGAACCCGGCAAAGAACAGCGCCATGCCGCCAATGGTTCTGCCCATCGACACGACCCGGTTGCCCAGCGTCGGCATGTTCCGCTTCACCGCTTCGAGGTGCACGATATAGACCAGCGCGATGTAGGAAATCGCAGCGGGCAGGAACGCGTGGGTGATCACCTCGACATATGAGATGCCCACATATTCCACCATCAGGAAGGCGGCGGCCCCCATCACCGGCGGCATGATCTGACCGTTGACCGAGGATGCGACCTCGACCGAACCGGCCTGTTCGCTGGTAAAGCCCACGCGCTTCATCAGTGGGATGGTGAAGGTGCCGGTGGTCACAACGTTGGCGATCGACGAGCCCGAAATCAGGCCGGTGGCGGCCGAACCCACCACGGCGGCCTTGGCCGGCCCGCCGCGCAAGTGGCCCAGAGCACCAAACGCCATCTTGATGAAGTAGTTCCCCGCGCCCGCTTTATCGAGCAACGCGCCAAAGAGCACGAAGAGGAAGACGAATTTGGTGGACACGCCCAGGGCAATGCCGAACACGCCTTCGGAGGTGATCCACATATGGCTCATCGCCTTTTTCAGGCTGGCGCCCTTCCAGCGGATGACCTCGGGCACCCATTCCGAAGCGCCGAAGAAGACATAGGCCAGAAAGATCGTCGCGATGATGGCCATTGCCGGGCCAAGCGCGCGGCGGGCTGCTTCGAACAGCAGGATCAGTCCGACCAGGGCAACCCATTTGTCAGTGTCATCGGCCAGACCGCCCGCATTCACGATCTTCTGGTAGAAGATATAGCCGTAAAGCGCGATCACGGTGCCGACAATCCCCATGATCCAATCCTGGATCGGGATGTAATTTCGCGGGCTGGATTTCAGCGCCGGATAGGCCGAAAACGCCAGGAACATCGCAAAGGCCAGATGGATCTGGCGCGAGTTGTTCACCACCGACCCCGGCAGCAGCAGGTTCGAGACCGGCGAGGCCAGGATCACCTGAAACACGGACCAGATCACGGCCACGATGGCCAGAAACAGCCCGACATTGCCCGCCGGATCCCGCGCGCCCGCGTCCGACGATGCCACCAGTTCCTGTAGTTCTTCTTCGGATAGCGGACGATTGCCCTGAGAATCAGAGGTCATCAAAAAGTCTCCCCGTCCTGCCGCCCTCTTTTGTCCAGCGGCGTTTTTGACCCGGTATCGGGTGAGAACGAGGCGCCCGTAGGCGCCTCGTCAATTGCGCATCGGGTGGATTACTCGATCCAGCCCTTTTCCTTGTAGTATTTGGCCGCACCGGGGTGCAGCGGAGCGGACAGACCGTCCTTGACCATCTCTTCGGGCTTCAGGTTGGCAAAGGCCGGGTGCAGCTTTTTGAAGGCATCGAAATCTTCAAAGACCGAGCTGACGACCGCATAGACCGCGTCATCCGACACGTTCGCCGAGGTGACGAAGGTGGCGCCGACACCAAAGGTCTGCGTATCCCCGTCCGAGCCACGATACATGCCGCCGGGGATGGTGGCCGCGCGGTAGTACGAGTTGTCGTCGATCAGCCCCTGGATGGCATCGCCAGTCACGTTCACCAGAACCGAATCGCAGGCGGTGGTCGCCTCCTGGATCGAGCCCGAGGGGTGACCCACGGTGTAGATCATCGCGTCGATCTGGTTGTCGCAGAGCGCGGCCGACTGTTCAGCCGCCTTCAGTTCCGAGGCCAGAGCCAGATCGTCAGTGGTCCAACCCATCGCTTCAAGTACCACGTCCATCGTGCCGCGCTGGCCCGATCCCGGGTTGCCGATATTGACGCGCTTGCCTTTCAGGTCCTCGAAGCTCGAGATGCCTGCATCGGCACGGGCGACAACGGTGAAGGGCTCGGGGTGAACCGAGAAGACGGCGCGCAGGTCCTCGAAGGGCCCCGCCTCTTCGAATTTCGAGCTGCCGTTATAGGCGTGGTACTGCCAGTCCGACTGCGCCACGCCAAATTCCAGCTCGCCTTCGCGGATGGTGTTGATGTTGTAGACCGAACCGCCGGTCGACTCGACCGAGCAGCGCACACCATGTTCCTTGCGACCCTTGTTCACCAGACGGCAGATGGCGCCGCCGGTCGGGTAATAGACGCCGGTCACGCCGCCGGTCCCGATCGTGATGAACTCTTCGGCATAGGCTGCCGGAGCCATGAGCGCCGCCGTGACGATTGCGCCGAGGCTGAGTTTGCTGGTTTTTTTCATTTATGAACTCCCAGATTTATTATTCAGCGGACGAAAGATGAGCTTGGTCATCCCCGTGATTGGGGATCGTGGCCTTGTAGAATAACCGCGCCTCGTTTGCCGGACGCAAATGTTTGAAATTCCTGTCTCTCCCGCTGAGCCGAGCGTTTCATTCCGATCACGGACTTGTCAAGTCTCGCTCTGAGATGAGGGCGCGTGAAACGCATATTTGGCGAGCGCAGATGTTTTTTCCCCGTCTCTCCGCGATCCGGAGCCCATGCATTTTTGCCTCTGGACCTTCCCTGCCCCGGACGCTAATCCAATACCCGTGGCCCAAGTGGCGGAATGGTAGACGCAGGGGATTCAAAATCCCCCGCCTTCACGGGCGTGAGAGTTCGAGTCTCTCCTTGGGCACCACATCAATTTCAACATTGCGATTTCGCGCAGATGGATGCCGCATGCTTCGGCGACACAGGTTGACGCCCGGCTTTTGGCGTGGTTTGGCATCGGGACGATTTTCTTTTGCCGGATACTGCGTCTCATGTTGCAATCGCTTTACGACCGTACCATCCGCTTGGCGGAGCACCCGAATGCGATGTGGGCCTTGGCGGTGGTGGCGTTTCTGGAAAGCTCGGTTTTTCCGATCCCGCCCGATGTGCTGATGATTCCGATGATCCTCGCCCGGCCGTCCAAGGCCTGGCTCATCGCGCTGGTGGCGCTTGTTGCGTCGGTGCTGGGTGGGATGTTGGGCTATGCCATCGGTGCCTTTTTCTACGAAAGCATAGGCCAGCCGGTGCTCGCCGCCATGGGCAAGGGCGCCGCCATGGAAGAGTTCAACACCCGCTTCAATGATTTCGGCTTCTGGGCCGTGCTGACTGCGGGCGTGACGCCGTTTCCTTACAAGGTCATCACCATCATGTCCGGCTGGACCGGCATGCCGCTGGGCACGTTCGTTGCCACGTCGATCCTGGCTCGCGCGCTGCGGTTCTTTGTGGTGGCTGGGCTGCTTTGGGGCTTCGGCGAGTCCATCCGGGACTTCATTGAGAAGCGGTTGGGTCTTATGTTCACGCTGTTCATGATCCTCCTGATCGGAGGATTCGTTCTGGTACGGTATCTATGACACGACGCAATACACTGGTTCTTTTGGCGGCGGCCGGGTCGGCGGCAATGCTGCTGGGTGCCTTGGGATTCCAGCATCTGGGCGAACTGGCGCCTTGCAAGCTGTGTATTTGGCAACGCTACCCGCACGGCGTGGCGGTTCTGATTGGTCTGGCTGCCCTGATGATCTCCCTCCGTCTACTACCGGCCCTTGGTGCGCTGGCTGTGCTGAGTACAGCCGGCATCGGGATCTATCACACCGGGGTCGAGCGTGGATGGTGGGAAGGCCCCTCGACCTGCACATCGGGCGAGATCGGCGGGCTGACGCCGCAACAGCTCATGGACCAGATCATGGCCGCTCCACTGGTGCGCTGCGATGAGGTGCCGTGGGAGATGTTGGGTCTGTCGATGGCAAGCTGGAACGCTGTAGTTTCGCTGGCGCTTGTGTCTATCTGGCTGATGGCCATGCGCACACACGCGGCCTGAGTGCCGGTCAGATTTCGGCGTCGAGTTCCGCGTCCCAGTACAGAAAGTCCATCCAGCTTTCGTGCAGATGGTTGGGCGGGAACTTGCGCCCGATATTGCGCAACTCTTCCGCCTGAGGCTGGCGTGGCGGCTTGCGCAGAGACATGCCCGCCTGCCGCAGCGATTTGGAGCCCTTGCGCAGGTTGCAGGGGCTGCACGCGGCCACAACGTTCTGCCAGCTGGTCACCCCTCCGGCAGCGCGCGGCACGACGTGGTCAAAGGTCAGATCCCCTCTGCCACCACAGTATTGGCAGCAGAACTCATCCCGCAGAAATAAATTAAAGCGCGTGAAGGCCACGCGCTTTTGGGGTTTCACATAGTCCTTCAGCACTACGACCGACGGTATTCGTATCTCGATACTCGGGCTGCGGACCACCTCGTCGTATTCCGCGACGATATCTACCCTGTCCAGCCAGGCAGCCTTTATAGCCTCCTGCCAGGGCCAGAGGGACAGGGGATAGTAGGAGAGCGGACGGTAATCGGCGTTCAGGACCAACGCGGGATTTTGCCTCAACGCCCCCGGTTCCCTGACAAATTCGGTCCTGAAGTCTCCGTCCATTACAGATTCGCTCCTCGCTCTGAACTGCCCGTTGTGACACCAGAGCGGGGAGCACCCGCCCCGGCCTTACTACGACTATATATCGTGTTAAATCTCTGACAAGCCCCGAGTTTCCACAATATCTCGGCATCTGCATATCGCTGTCGGGTAACAGCGGCGTGACAGTTATCCACAGCTTGCCCTGCCGTCGCGAGGCCGTTAAGGGCATGGGCCATGTCCTGGTTTATCCGCTTCAACAAGCCCTTCGATGTGCTGTCACAATTCACCGATCGGGGGAGTGTGGATTCGCCGCGCCGCACCCTGTCGGACTTCATCGACCTGCCCGGAGTGTATCCCGCAGGCCGGCTGGATCGCGACAGCGAGGGTTTGATGCTGCTGACCGACGACGGGCGGTTGCAGGCAAGGATCGCCGACCCGAAACACAAGATGGCCAAGACCTATTGGGCGCAGGTCGAGGGCATTCCTGACGGCACCGCTTTGGCGGCGCTGCGAGATGGAGTCGAGTTGAAAGATGGTCTGACACGCCCGGCCAAGGCGAAGTTGATTGATGAACCGCCCGGTCTCTGGCCTCGAACCTCGCCAATTCGCGCGCGGAAATCGGTGCCTGATAGCTGGATCGAACTCACAATTCGCGAGGGCCGCAACCGGCAGGTGCGCCGGATGACCGCTGCCGTCGGCCACCCTACCCTGCGCCTGATCCGCCGCAGGATCGGCGACTGGACGCTGGACGGGTTAGACAGCGGCACGTGGGAGACTCTGCCTTTGCCACCACGATCAGACGCCCTCCGCAAACACCGCCCCGGACGCAAACCGCGCCGCTGACGCCATGTACGGCAGATGACAGCATGGGATGCGGACGCTACCCTTGCGTCATGACCGAATTGCCTGATGCGCCCCGCCCTACTGCTATCCTGGAGGCGGCGCTTTATGTCGACGATCTGGACGCTGCCGAGCGGTTCTACGGTGAATTGCTGGGGCTCGAACGCATCCAGCGGGTGGGCGAACGGCATGTTTTCTTTCGCGTGGGTGGTTCGGTGCTGCTGATCTTCAACGCCGACCAGACCGAGTTGCCGCCAACCAACCCGCGCTTGCCGGTGCCACCCCATGGCGCGCGCGGTCCGGGACATGTGGCGCTGGTCATGACGCGCGCCGAGATGGAGACTATGCGGGATCGCCTGGCCGCCGCCGGTGTGCAGGTCGATGCCGAGTTCGATTGGCCCAATGGCGCGCATTCGCTTTACGTGCGCGATCCAGCGGGAAATTCCGTGGAGTTTGCCGAAGGGTGGCTGTGGGAATGAAGCTTCGAAGCTTCATTCGCCCGGCTTTGACCGGGCATGAAAGCCGCTTCAAGCGGCTTGTAAGCGGTTTTCAAACCGCTTGGATCAAGGCGTTTCGAAACGCCTTGTCACGGGGCATCGACCTCGCGCCTCACCCCAAGGGCTGTTTCTCACCGCCCACCACCCGGTAGATTTCGCGAGAGATCACGCCAACCTCACCCAACGCTGCCCGAAAAGCCGCCATATGCGGTGTTGCAAAATGCGCATCGAGCGCGGCCTGATCCCGCCATTCTTCATAGACCCGGAACCGGCTGCCCTGCCCCAGCACCTGACTGAACTCATAGATCAGACAACCCGGCTCTTTCACTGTCTCGGCCACCATTGCCTGTGCAGCCGCGCGTGCCTTGTCCACGCCGTCGGCGGCAACTTCGACCACTCCCGTCACGATCAGCATTCCATCTCCCCTTTCAGATCATAGCGTTTCGAGATCCGGTCCACCGGCGTGCCGTCCCGAAGCGGCACGCCATGTGCAACCGAATGCTCCTGAAATCCCATTCGGGAATAGTAGCCCAGGCCCGGCACATTATCCGCCCGGATGGTGGCGTTGATGCTGGCGAATCCAATGCTCCGGGCGGTCTCTGCAGTCACCGCGAACAGCGCCCGCCCCACACCCTTCACCACCGGGTTGCGGCGGGCAAAGGTTGCGATATCGGCGCAATCGGAGGGCAATTCATCATACGTGCCCAGCCATTGAAACCCAGCCACCCGGCCCGCGCCGTCAAGCGCCACGTGGCAGCAGATCTTGTCCGGCCCGTTCAGATAGCTTTGCGCGAACAGCGACTCGGAGAACGGAATCTCAAAGGCGGTCGTCCCCCCGATTTCGATGATCTCGTTGAGGATGCGGCAGGCAGCGGCCACATCCTCGGGCATCATCGGGCGGACGGCGATCTGCATCAGAGGCTCAGCTTATCCCGCATGAAGGCCAGCGCCACGCTCAGCCCGTCCGGCGCGATGCCGTGCCCAGTGCCCTTCATCACATGGGCATAGACCTCCTTGAACCCAGCGCCTTGCAACGCTTCGGCCGCCTCGGGCAGCGATTGCGGCGGCACCACGTCGTCGACATCGCCATGCACTAGCAGCACAGGCATCCGGCTGACCACCTCGTCGGCCAGCAGTTCCGGTTCCAGCAGGCGGCCCGAGAAGGCCACGATGCCCGCCACCGGATCCTCGCGGCGCGGGGCCACATGCAGGCTCATCATCGTACCCTGGCTGAAACCGAACAGAACCACCTGTTCCGGCAGCACATCCTCATCCACCATCAGTGCGTCGAGGAAGGCGTTGAAGTCGTCAACCGCTGCCTCCATACCCCGCCGGGCCTCCTCTTCGGAGGATCCGTCGATCCACGGGATCGGGAACCATTGAAAGCCGAAGGGCATGCCTGGAATGGTCTCGGGCGCGTCGGGGGCCACAAACAGCGTGTCGGGCAGATGCTCGCCCAGCACATCCGCCAGCCCCAACAAGTCCTGCCCGTTGGCGCCATAGCCATGCACGAACACCACGACCGAGCGCGTGCTGCCCGAGACCGGCTCTTTGCGGAGCGCATTCAAAACCCGAGTCATCTGATCCCTTCCCTGTCCTTGGCCACGCGGTAATAGGCCCAGAGCACCCGGGCCGCAACCGAGCGCCAGGGCGACCATGCCTCGGCCATCTGCCGCAACTCCTTGTCGGTAGGGCGTTTGGGCAGTCCGTAAAGGATGCGCGCGGCTTCCTGTAGGGCCAGGTCGCCGGGCGCAATCACATCGGCACGGCCCAGCGAGAACATGGCGTAGACCTCGGCGGTCCAGACACCGATGCCTGGCACCTCGGTCAGGATCGCCACCACCTCAGCATCGGGCGCATCACGCAACGCCTTGTAATCTATCCGCGCCTCGGCCAGTGCTCGGGCATAGCGGATTTTCTGGCGGCTCAGACCCACCGCACGCAGATCGTCATCGGTGGCCCACATGATCTTGCGTGGACCGGTCAGTTTCGCCTCCCGCATCCGCCCCCAGATCGCATTGGCCGAGGCCACGCTGACCTGCTGGCTGACGATGGCGCTGAGCAATTGAGCAAAGCCGTCCGGCCTGCGCCGCAGCGGCAGCGGGCCGGTGCGGTTCATGGCAAAGGCCATGCGCGGGCAGGTCTGCGCCAGCCATGCCGCCCCTTCGGCCACGCAGGCGTCTGTTTCGATGATGCGGCCGACGGACATGTTCCCTCTCACCTGCGGCAAAGTCACGCCCCGCACGTTAGGGGTGCCTGCCGCATATGCAAGCCGCTTGTGCGCAAACGGATTCGCCGATACCCATACGCCCATGACCATGACCGCCACCGCACCGAATGACAGACAGGCCAAACGGAACGTCGCCGTTCTGGTGGCCGCGCAGGCGATTCTTGGCGCGCAGATGCCGATGATCTTCACCATCGGCGGGCTGGCCGGTCAGTCGCTGGCCACCAATGCGTGCCTGGCGACGCTGCCCATTTCGCTGATCGTTCTCGGCTCGATGCTGGCGGCGACCCCGATCTCGTCGATCATGCAGAAATGGGGCCGCCGCGCCGGGTTCTTGATCGGCGCCACCGCCGGTGCGACCGGGGGGGCGGTCGGGGCCTATGGGCTCTATCTCGGCTCGTTCCCGATCTTTCTTGCGGGCAGCCTTCTGACCGGCATCTATATGAGCGCGCACGGGTTTTATCGCTTTGCCGCAGCCGACACTGCTTCGGACGCGTACCGGCCCAAGGCGATTTCCTATGTCATGGCCGGCGGGCTTGCGGCGGCCATCATCGGGCCGCAACTGGTCAAGGCGACATCGCAGGCCTTTGTGGTGCCCTTCCTCGGTACCTATTTCGCGGTGATCGCGCTGAACGTGCTGGGCTCGGTCCTGTTCTTCTTCCTCGACATCCCCAAGCCGCCCCCGCCGGCCGCCGACAGCCCCCGCGGGCGCACCCGGCTGGAGCTACTGAAAACCCCACGCATCGCGGTGGCGGTGATCTGCGCCATGGTGTCTTATGCGCTGATGAACCTGGTGATGACCTCGACCCCGCTCGCCGTGGTCGGCTGCGGCTATACCGAGGGCAACGCGGCGGATGTGGTGTCCAGCCACGTGCTAGCCATGTTCGTGCCCAGCTTCTTCACCGGCCACCTGATCGCTCGTTTCGGCGTGGAAAAGATCGTCGCATCCGGTCTGATCATTCTGGCGGGTGCCGGTATGGCGGCGCTGCAGGGCGTCGATCTGGGCAATTTCTTCATTGCGCTGATCCTGCTGGGCGTGGGCTGGAATTTCGGCTTCATCGGTGCCACTGCCATGCTGGCGGACGCCCATGAACCGCATGAGCGGGGGCGGATGCAGGGCCTGAATGACCTGCTGGTCTTTGGCGGTGTCACCCTGGCCTCGCTGGCTTCGGGCGGGTTGATGAACTGCTCGGGTGGCTCCCCGGTCGAGGGGTGGACGGCGGTCAACCTCGCCATGGTGCCACTGCTGACGTTGGCGGGCGGCGCGCTGATCTGGCTCACGCTGCGGCCTGCCGAACCCAGCACACGCTAGGCCCCTACCAGCGCCCGGTCGCCGCGACCCACATCAGGGATGCCCGGCGTTTGAACTCGCTCTGCCCCAAAGTGCCAGAGGCAACGCGGTCAGGCGCGCGCATGGCCTGATGCAGGATCGGACCGGCCTGCCAACCAGCCAACAGCGCCGGACGTGCTTCCCGCGACACAGCACCACGATTGGCGCGCGCCCGGGCCAGCCGGTCCAGCGCGTCTTGCGCCAGCCGCCGCACCCCGTCCGGAGTGCCGTCGAGCAGCGGGATGCGCCCGCGCGCCTCAAGCTCGGGGATGGCGCGGAACCAGTTCGCCACGCCCGCCGCAAAGCCGAAATCGCGCACAACGCTTTCCTTGGCGTCTCCCAGAGCGCAGGCGGCCACCCAGGTCAGAGTGCCTGCACTCTGGTCAATGTAGTTGGCGAAGTGCTCGGCGTCTTCGAACGGGTCTTTGTAAATATCCCAACGCCTTACGGCCACATATTCATCCAACAAGCCTACCTGCTCCGAAGACAGAACCGCTGCCAAAGGCGTCACCACTTCATGCCGCCGCACCGGCTCACCTGAGGCGATCTCACTCAAGGCATCGCGCCACCATTGCAACCGCATCTCGGCGATCATCGGTTCCTGCGTGACCCAAGGCGCGCGCGCCACCTCGACATTCAGCGCGTAGAGCGGGAACAGCACCTTGCGTGCGGCCACCGGCGCTGCCATCGCCGCCAGAAACCTGTCGGGATCGCCCCGTTGCACCAGCGCCGCGCAAGCGTTCAGATCGTCGCTGAATTCCCCACTCACTGCGCCGCAGCCGTATGCGCTCCGCAATCTCGGGTCAGCTTCCACTGGATCGCGTCGAGCAGCGCCTCAAAGGACGCGTCAACTATGTTGGCGCTGACCCCCACGGTGGACCATCGCCGCCCCTGCCCGTCTTCGCTGTCGATGATCACCCGCGTCACCGCCTCGGTGCCGCCCTGGGTGATCCGCACCTTGAAGTCGACCAGATGCATGTCCCTCAGGATATCCGAATACTGCCCCAGATCCTTGGCCAGCGCTTTGGCCAGCGCGTTCACCGGGCCCCGGTCGCTGCCGCTGTCATCCAGCGATTCACTGACCGAGAGCTTCTTTTCCCCGTCCACCTTCACCACCACGACGGCTTCGGACAGGCTGACCATCTTGTTGTACTTGTTCTTGCGCCGTTCGACGGTGACCTTGTAGCGCTTGACCTCGAAGAACTCGGGTAGCTGCCCCAGCTCCTCCCGCGCCAGCAACTCAAAACTGGCCTGCGCGGTGTCGTAGGAATATCCCTCACCTTCACGCGCCTTGATCCGCTCCAGAATGCGCCCCAGCGCCGGGTCGCCCTTTTCAACCGTCAACCCGGCCTCGGCCAGCCGATTGCGCAGGTTCGATTGCCCCGCCTGGTTCGACATCGGGATGATGCGCGCATTGCCGATGGTGGCCGGGTCTACGTGTTCATAGGTGTTGGGGTCCTTGAGGATCGCGCTGGCATGCAACCCCGCCTTATGCGCAAAGGCCGAGGCGCCCACATAAGCCGCCTGTTTCGTTGGCACCCGGTTCAGGATGTCGTCCAGCATCCGGCTGATCCGGGTCAGCCCCGCTAGCGCTTCGTGCGTCACGCCAGTCTCGAACTTGCTGACATAAGGCTCCTTCAGCAGCAGCGTTGGGATCAGCGCGGTTAGGTTGGCATTGCCGCAGCGCTCGCCCAGCCCGTTGAGCGTGCCCTGAATCTGCCGCGCGCCCGCATCGACGGCGGCCAGCGAACAGGCCACCGCCTGCTCAGTGTCGTTGTGGCAGTGGATGCCCAGCCGCTCGCCGGGGATGCCCGCCGCGATCACCTCGGTCACGATCCGCCCGACCTCGGACGGCAAGGCGCCGCCATTGGTGTCGCACAGCACGATCCAGCGCGCACCGGCGTCGAGCGCCGCCTTGCAGACCTCGACCGCATAAGCCGGATTGTCCTTGTAGCCGTCAAAGAAATGCTCGGCATCATACAGCGCCTCACGCCCCCGGCCCGCGAGATGCGCCATCGAGGCGCGCACGTTCTCGACATTCTCCTCCAGCGGGATGCCGAGCGCGTGGGTCACATGGTAGTCATGCGCCTTACCCACCAGACAGACCGCCTGCGTGCCCGCATTCATCACAGCGGCCAGCACATCGTCATTTTCAGCCGACCGCCCCGAGCGCTTGGTCATGCCAAACGCGGTCAGCCGGGCCTTGGTCTTTGGCGCCGCGTCGAAAAACGCGCTGTCGGTCGGGTTCGCCCCGGGCCAGCCGCCTTCGATATAATCGACGCCCAACTCGTCCAAAGCCTGCGTGATCTGCGCCTTCTCGGCGGTCGAGAACTGCACCCCCTGCGTCTGCTGCCCGTCGCGCAGCGTGGTGTCGTAGAGGTAGAGGCGTTCCTTGGTCATGTCTCCTGCTCCCAACACTTACAGCGGCAGACATCATCACCACTCAGTCGTGCCGCTTGCGGCACGGCCAGCGCCCGACCGCCCCCATGGGCGGGCGCTACAGCGCCCACCCCCGATCGGGCGCTGGCCTGTGTTTCGCAAGGATCAGTCATTACACCGCCTCCAGCTTCGATGCATCGAACCCCGGACCGGGCAACAGTTCGACGCCCTCCTTGCTCATGCGCACTTCGACACCGGCATCAATCAGAGACGCCTTGAGGCGATCCAGTTCCACAAAGTCCTTGGTTTGTTTGGCCAGTTCCCGCACCGAAGCAAAATTGGCTTGCGCTTCGTCAAGTAGCTGCCGCTCGCTTTCCTTGATCAAATCAAGCATTTCGCTGCTAACGGTCCGAAGACCCATGATTTCCATTCCAGCGAGAAGCCCGGGTATATCGCCCTTGTCGGCCAGCTTTCTGAGCTCTGCTATCGCCTTCGGCGTGTTCAGATCATCAGCGAGTGCTTCCAGAATTTGCGGCGGAATGGCACCCGGCACATTGGCGCCTTTCATCCGGTGCCATTTTCCGAGTTCCTTTTGCGCATCGCCACGCTTCTTCTCTGTCCAATCCATCGGCTTGCGATAATGGGTTTGCAAAAAGACAAAGCGGATCACCTCGCCGGGCACGCCCTGCTCCAGCAAATCACGCACAGTAAAGAAATTGCCCAGCGACTTGGACATCTTCTTGCCCTCGACCTGCAGCATCTCGTTATGCATCCAGACGCGCGCGAACTCCCCACCCGGGTGAGCGCACCGGCTTTGCGCAATTTCGTTCTCGTGATGCGGGAACATCAGGTCGTTGCCGCCGCCATGAATGTCGAAACTCTCGCCCAGCAACTCGTGGCTCATGGCCGAGCACTCGATATGCCAGCCCGGACGTCCCCGGCCCCAAGGCGACTCCCAGCCCGGCAGATCATCGGTGGAGGGCTTCCACAGCACGAAATCCATCGGGTTCTTCTTGTAAGGCGCCACCTCGACCCGGGCACCGGCGATCATGTCGTCGACCGAGCGGCCTGAGAGCTTGCCGTATTCCTCTTTCCACGAGTCGACCGCGAACAGCACGTGACCCTCGGCGGCATAGGCATGGCCTTTGCCGACAAGATCCTCGATCATCGCGATCATCTGCGCGATATACTGGGTCGCGCGCGGCATCGCCTTTTCATGGCTTTCACCGAGGATTGATGGCTCAAGCGTGCCAAGCTCGCCCATATCCTTCAGATACCAGCCAATCGTCTCATCCGAGCGTGCCTGCACCAGTTCTTCTAGCGTTCCCTCCGCCCCGGCCTGTTTGCGGGCCAGCGCGGTGGCGTTGATCTTGTCGTCCACGTCGGTGAAGTTGCGCACGTAGGTGACATGATCCGCGCCATAGACCTCGCGCAGCAGGCGGTAGAGCATGTCAAACACCACCACGGGCCGCGCGTTGCCTATGTGAGCCCGGTCATAAACGGTCGGTCCGCAGACATACATCCGCACATTTGCTGGATCGAGGGGGACGAACTCCTCCTTCTTCCGGGTCTTGGTGTTGTGCAGCTTGATCGTCGTCATCGGGTCAGTTCCTTAAGCAACAGGCGCAAACGCGTTGGCGCGGGCTTAGCAACTTGTCTCGGGGATGAAAACGAAAGAAACCGGCCCGCGTGAAGTTCAGCAGGAAATGCAGCAGATAATGATGCAAATGGTCCGGTTCATACCCCTCGCATAGCACGGGAAGCCTCGCGCGCCAAGTCTTGAGTAAGCGACACACCTTCGGCAAAGTGAGGCCATGAGCCGCGAAACCGTCAATTCGTTCTGCAAAACCCTGCCCGGGGCCGAGGTCTCGGACCCGTGGGGCGGCGGCCATGATGCGTGGAAGGTGTGCGGCAAGATGTTCGCCTGTATCGGCACCGCAAATGACGGCGTCTCGGTCAAGACGCCTGATATCGAAACCGCGCAGATGCTGATCGATGCGGGCGTGGGCGAAAAGGCCCCGTATTTTCACCGCAGTTGGATTCGCCTGCCATGGGGAACGGATGAGGATGAGCTGCGCCACCGTCTGTTCATGTCTTATGACATCGTGCGCGGCGCGCTCACGAAAAAGCTGCAGGCAACGCTGCCGCCGCGCGATCCCGATTGACAAAACGGCAATGCTCTGCCCCTCTCCGCCTTGAAGAGAGAGGGAGGCAGAGAATGAAACTGTCGCATCGCATCACCCATCTGACCGGCGGTGGGTCGGACGGTTGGGACGTGTTCTATCGTGCGCGGCGGATGATTTCCGAGGGAGTCGCGGTGACCGAACTGACCATCGGCGAACATGACATCCGCACCGACCCTTCGATTCTGAGCGTCATGAACGATGCAGCCGTGGGTGGGCATACCGGTTACGCGATGGTACCTGGCACGGCGCTGCTGCGCGATACGGTTGCCGCCCGGGTTCAGGCGCGCACCGGCGTGCCGACGACGCGAGACAACGTGCTGATCACACCCGGCGGTCAGGCCGCCCTGTTCGCCACCCATAGCGCTGTCTGCGATGCGGGTGACACGGCGCTGTACCTTGATCCCTATTACGCCACCTATCCCGGCACGATCCGGGGTGTGGGTGCGGTGGCGAAAGCGGTGCAAACCCGGGCCGAGGATGCGTTCCAGCCCCGGGCCAAGGACATTGACGCCGCCGCCGAAGATGCGGTGTCGCTGCTGATCAACTCGCCCAACAACCCGACCGGCGTGGTTTATTCCCGCGAGACGCTTGAGGGGATCGCAGGGGTCTGCCGGGACCGTGATCTATGGCTGATCTCGGACGAGGTCTATGACACGCACGTGTGGGAGGGTGAGCATATCTCGCCCCGGTCGCTGCCCGACATGGCCGCGCGGACGCTGGTGGTGGGGTCGATGTCGAAATCGCATGCCATGACCGGGTCGCGTTGCGGCTGGATCGTCGGGCCGGAAGAGGTGATCGGCCACCTGATCAACCTCGCCACCCACACCACCTACGGAGTGCCGGGGTTCATTCAGGATGCCGCCAGCTATGCGCTGAGCGAGGGCAATCACCTTGAGGATGAGATTGCCGAGCCCTTCCGCCGCCGCCGGGCACTGGCCAAGGAGATCCTTGCGCGGCAGAACACGGTCGGTCTGATCCCGGCGCAGGGCGCGATGTATCTGATGCTTGACACTCGGGCGACGGGCATGAGCGGCGAGGCTTTCGCCAATGCCCTGCTGGACACGCATCGCATTGCCGTCCTGCCCGGCGAGAGTTTCGGGCAGGCAGCGTCGGGCCATGTAAGGGTGGCGATGACGGTCGCGGATGAGGCCTTTGCCAAATCGCTGGAAACTCTGTGCGATTTCGCCGCACAACTGGTTTCCGACAAATCAATGCGTTTCAGCGAGACCGGGTAATTCCGTCGCGCGAAACCCGAAAAACGGCGCGGCTCAACCGAGCCGCGCCGCCGTTGTCAGCTATCAGAAGCGGAAGGTGGCCCGCACCGATGCCGATGTGGCGTCCGCGCCAATGCCCGAACCGCCGATATCGTCGAACTGGTGTTCCAGCACCTCAGCGCCGAGTACCCATTGAGGGGTCATTTGATAGGCGAGGCCCACCCCGTAGAACTCACCGGTTTCGTCGCCCAATGAGGTATCCACCTGGGCAACACCGCCCGTGGCATAGGCCAGCACACGGCCAAAGTCATAGCCGGCCTTGACCTTGCCGCGCAGGACCGAGTCCACCGTGGCCGCGCCACCCAGATCGATGTCGGTCCAGTCATAATCGACTTCACCACCCAGAACGAAGCGGCCAAAATCGTAGTTGTAACCGGCATGCAGGCCATAAGAGACATCGTCGCCCCCCGCGCCTGCCGACGGGTCAACATCCAGTTGCCCGATCTGGCCACCCAGATACGCGCCGGTCCAGTCGCCGCCCTGATAGGGCGCCGGTGGCGGCGGAGCGGCCGGGACCGGCTCGATCACCGGTTCGGTGATGTTGTCAGCCAAGACGGGACTGCTCAGTGCCGCGACCAGGGCGGCCATTGATACGATACGGGTCATTGTGACTTCTCCTGTCAATCGGGACGCCTTTGCGCGCCCGCAGCCCCTACCAAGGAACGCCGACGCCCGGTTTCCAGAGGTCGCGCGGGCGGCGTCCGGGCAGGCGGCGGGGACTGGCCGAAATCGCTGCACCGCGGCATCAAACCGCCCAAAAAATCGGTCGCATTTGGAATAGACAGGCGGGTTTTTGCGCCTCAGGATGACCCGAAACGGAGGCACGCGATGCAGGTCCAACAGTGCAAAATCAACCTTGTGTGCCGCACCATCGGTGCGGACCGGGGTCGTGCTGCGCGGGGCCGTCCCGGGTCAATCTGACGCAACCCCACTCTTTCTCAGATCAAACTCCGGAATTCTCATATGAACGATCAATCCCGTAGCTCATCTCGTAGCGGCGGCCGCGCCGCGCGTCGGGCTGCCCGCGCCACTGCCCTGCCCGACCATCTGCGCCCGGTGCGGCCGGGTATGGAAGGTGGCACGTACAAGCCGCTCAGCCAGAGCGATATGGAGCGTATCCATACCGCAGCCCTCGACGCCTTGGAGCAGATCGGCCTGGCCGACGCGCCGCAAAGTGGCGTCGACTATCTTGTCGGCGCCGGGTGTGTTCTGGGCGACGATGGCCGCATCCGGTTCCCCCGCGCGCTGGTCGAGGACACGCTGGCCAAGGCGAACCGGTCGGTCACGCTCTACAGCCGCGACGGCAAAACCGATCTGGAGCTGAGCGGCAGCCGGGTGCATTACGGCACTGCGGGGGCCGCCGTGCACATGGTGGATGTCGAAGGGCGCGAATACCGCGATTCAACCGTGCAGGACCTGCATGATGCCGCCCGGATCTGCGACCGGCTGGACAATATCCACTTTGTCCAGCGCCCCATGGTCTGCCGCGACATTCCCGACAACCGCGAGATGGACCTGAACACCATCTATGCCTGCTGCTCGGGCACCACCAAGCACATCGGCACCTCGTTCACCGAGCCCGACTTTGTGGCCCCGGCGGTCGAGATGCTGCACATGATCGCCGGAGGCGAGGACAAGTGGCGCGAGCGGCCATTCGTGTCGAACTCGAACTGCTTCGTGGTGCCGCCGATGAAATTCGCAACCGAAAGCTGCGAAGTCATGGAGGAATGCATCAAGGCCGGTATGCCGGTGTTGCTGCTCTCGGCCGGTATGGCGGGGG
>NZ_JBFOMD010000004.1:0-637616 GCF_040830605.1 Ruegeria sp. | reverse complement strand
GGTCGGGCACGGAGCGCCGGGCTCCATGTCTGCGGTCTTGGCGTTGAACGCCTTGCAGAATTCCATGATGTTGATGCCGCGCTGACCCAGCGCCGGACCAACTGGCGGCGACGGGTTCGCCTGACCTGCAGGAACCTGCAGCTTCATTGTACCAGCAAGCTTCTTGGCCATTTGGTTTTCCTTTCAACTCGGTTGGGGCGCGCCCCGACCAGATTATGTTGCGTGGTCCGACCCAAGATCGCGATCCCGGAATCTCCCACGAGAGAATCTCGCCCGAAGACGATAGAGGCGGCATTTATAGGGGAATGGAGGGGTTGGCAAGGGGGTCCTCCCCGATCTGAAGCGACCGCTTTGGCTACCAATTCTGTGCAAAACTTCTAAGGAAAAATTGCACCCCTTTGCCTTACAGGTATCTATGGTTGAGGTATTGGAAGTCACAACAGCAATGAAACAGATTGCGGCTCTGCTCATCGCCCTTGTTTTGGCCATTCTGGCTTGGACGATCTACCCAGACAAGGTGGACGAGGACCGTCCAGATCCAGGCTTTCTTGCAACGGACGTGTTTTTCCGGCTAGGGGACGTCGTAATTTCGGTGCCGGTTGTATCGGTCCAACGACTAACCGAACCACCGATCAACTCGGAGCCACTTCCTAAATTCAGAAGAAGCGGTCCATTCGGGGAACCTCGATGGTTCGCAACGCAAGAGTACAAAGCGGCGATGCGTAAGCTCGCATCTGAACGAACGCAGCCTGCAGAAGTGTCCACAATTTGGCTGAACTTTGGGCCTTACGGAACCTACGGAGAACACTCCGTTTCAAGGGGAATATGCCCGAAGTTGTCGAGTGAATGGAGCCAAAAAGCGTGCCACAACCAACTTCGAACGGAGCTAAAAAACCTCCCTACCGAGTTTCACTTGTCGACTGAAACGGGTTTGGAAGTTTTCGCAAATCACCATTTCGAGAGTTATCCAAATACATCAGTGGCTGCCTTGATAGATGAGGTACGCCCTGTTCAAAAGGTGGGAAAAGCGGCTTGCGCTGACGGTAAAAGGGGTTGTTACGCAGCGATCTTGGTGACTGATGAGCTTTTTGCAATTTGGCCCTATGTTTGCGCAGGCGCCAGCGAGGAAATATGCAGAAACAAGCTTGAAGCGGAGGGAGCTGAAATTCAAAATTTCGTAAGGACCGAGCTCCGAACTGACTGACGCTCAAAATCCACTATGTCAGCAGATCACAAAAAAGCCGCGCTGCCCGTGGCACCGCGGCTCTGCAACATTCGCCGAAAACTTCTTCAGTTCTGCTTGGTAACCTGCGTGAAGTCCAACTCGACCGGGGTTTCCCGGCCAAAGATCGAGACGGTCACTTTGAGCTTCTGGTTCTCGTCGTCGACGCCTTCGACCATGCCGTCGAAATCCTCGAACGGGCCGTCGTTGACCTTGACCTTTTCGCCCACCTCGAAGGTGATCATCAGCTTGGGCGCTTCTTCACCTTCCTGAACGCGGTTGAGGATCTGGTTCACCTCGGCATCGCGCATTGGCATCGGGCGGCCCTGCGGACCCAGGAAACCGGTGACCCGGTTGATCGAGTTGACCAGGTGATAGCCCTGATCGGACATTTCCATATGCACCAGCACATAGCCGGGCATGAAGCGGCGTTCGGTCGTGACCTTCTTGCCCCGGCGCACTTCGATCACCTCTTCGGTGGGCACCAGAACCTCGTCGATGTCATCCTCAAGGCCCTGTTCGGCCACGGAAGTGCGGATCTGTTCTGCGATCTTCTTTTCGAAATTCGAAAGAACGCTGACCGAATACCACCGTTTCGCCATGAACCTGCCGTCCTTGCTTTGCCTTTGGCCCGTTCCTCTGTCGAACGTGCCCGTTACTGAATCTGTTCGCGGCGCCGCCGCGGTTTCCGGAATAAAAAGCGGCGCGCAGCCCGAATCGCCGCACGCCCATCCCGAAAGGTATCGCGTCACCTACTCCGACATCGCGCGCGGTGCAAGAGGGCGCCTGAGTTTTGGCGGGCGAAATGCCTAGTTGAAAGCGCCCAGAACCAATTGCAGGCCGCCGCGGATGGCCAGATCGACCAGCGCAAAGAACACAGCGGTCAGAGCGGCCATGATGAACACCATCACCGTGGTCAGCAGCACCTCGCGGCGGGTCGGCCAGACGACCTTGGATACCTCGGCGCGGACCTGCTGGATGAACTGGATCGGATTGGTGGTGGCCATGTGGCTTGAGTCTCTCTAATAGCGATTGGCCGGGACATAGCCGGGCATTGCGGCAAATTCAAGAGCGCCCTGCGGCCCGGACCGGATTGTGAACACCGGGTGCAGCTGTTGCACCCCTTACGTCCTGAGATAGTCCGCGTCCAAGACTTTCTCAAGCCAGTCGGCCACCCGCCCGTCCAGTGCCTCCTGAATGGCCAGATGTTCCATCGCCGTCTCGGGACCCGCGCCGTGCCAGTGCTCTTCCCTCGGCGGGATCCACACCGTGTCGCCGGGCCGGATCACGCGCGGCGCCTCATCGCGCAAACCGACCAGCCCGCAGCCCGACAGCACATGCAGCGTCTGGCCCAGCGGATGCGTATGCCATGCGGTGCGTGCGCCGGGCTCGAACGCGACCCGCAGTGCCCGCACCCGGGCGGGCTCAGACGCTTCGATCACCGGGTCCTGCCAGACGGTGCCGGTGAACCAGTCCGCGTTTGCCCTGCGGGTGGGTCGGCTGCCTGCCGGGTATATCTCCATGGCGTGTCCTCCCTGCAGGCCCGCGCCGGTCACGGCTTGGGGCGGTCGTCCCATTCCTTATTCAGAATGCGCCGCGCGTCGCCTTCGGGATCGTCATATTGGTTGCTGCGCACGGTGTAGATGAACGCCACCAGTCCGACGCCGCCCAGAAACAGCGAGATCGGGATCAGATAGGCCAACACTTCCATGACATCACCTCAGCCGCAGCGCGTTAAGAGATACCGTAATCGACGAGGTCGACATCGCCAATGCGGCAATCAGCGGCGTCGCTAGGCCAACCACCGCCAAGGGCACGGCGATCACGTTGTAGACCGTGGCGATGCGGAAGTTCTCGCGAATCCGTTTCGTGGCCCGGACAGCGGTGTCGCAGGCGTCAGCGATGGGCGACAGATCCTGCCCCAGCAGCACGATGTCCGAGGCCACCCGCGCCGCATCCAGCGCCGAGGCGGGCGAGACCGACACGTGTGCTGCTGCCAGCGCAGCCGTGTCGTTTAGGCCATCGCCCACCATCAGCACCCGGCGCCCCTGTTCGGCCAGCGCCTGCACCCGGGCGGCCTTGTCCTGCGGCAGCGCCTCGGCCAGCCAGTCGGTGATGCCCAGCCGTCCGGCCAGTGCCTCAACCGCGGCGGAGGTGTCGCCCGAGATCAGCAGAACTTGTTTGCCTGCCTGCCGCAGGGCTGAGACCGCCTCGGCGGCGCCAGGGCGCAGGGCGTCGGTGAAGTAGAACCCCATCGGCGTGCGGTCGCCCACGGCCAGCCAGGCTGCGGTCTGGGTGCCCTGTTCGGCTCCGGTCCAACCCGCGCGGCCCAGCCGGACCCGCTGACCGCGGAACTGGCCCTCGGTGCCGTATCCCGGGACCTCAGTCACTTCGGTCACATTTGCGGGCTTGATCCCGGCGTCGCGCGCCGCCCGGGCCAGCGATACCGAAAGCGGATGCGCGGAGGCTTCGGCTAGTGCCAGCGCGATCTCAAGATCAGTGCGGGCGTGATCGCCCAGATTGGTCAGTTCCGGCGTGCCTGCGGTCAGGGTGCCGGTTTTGTCGAATACAACCGTGTCTACCTCGGCCAGCCGCTCCAGCGCGGTGGCGTGTTTGATCAGCATCCCCTTGCGGAACAGCCGCCCCGAGGCCGCCGTGGTCACGGCAGGAACGGCGAGACCCAGCGCACAGGGGCAGGTGATGATCAGCACCGCCGCAGCGATGTTCAGCGCCGTGCGGACGTCGCCGGAATAGATGTACCAGCCCACGAAGCTGAGCGCCGACAGGATATGCACCCCCGGCGCGTAGAGCTTGGCGGCGCTGTCGGCCAGCGAGGTGTAGCGTGACCGCCCGGATTCGGCGATGGCCACCAGATCGGTCATCCGGTGCAGCGAGGTGTCCTGCCCGACAGCGGTGGCGCGGATGGTCAGCGGGCCAGTCAGGTTGACCTCTCCCGCGCTGACGGTGAGACCGGGTTCGGCGAAGACCGGCAGCGTCTCGCCCGTCAGCAGCGAGCGGTCGAGTTCGGACTGCCCCTCGACAATCTCGCCATCCACCGGCATTCGCCCGCCGGGACGCACGAGAACCAGATCGCCGAGTTGCAATGTGGAAACGGCCACCTCTTCCTCGGCCCCGTTCACCAGACGGATGGCGCGGGGCACCTCCAGCGCGGCCAGTTCCTCGGCCGCCGAGCGGGCCACGGCGCGGGTGCGGTAATCCAGGTAACGCCCGGCCAGCAGAAAGAAGGTCAGGGCCAGGGCGGCATCGAAATAGGCATGCTCGCCGCTCAGCGCGGTTTCCCAAAGCGAGGTCACCAGCGCCAGCAGGATCGCCAGCACGATGGGTACATCCATGTTCAGCCGCCGGACGCGCAGGGCGCTCCAGGCGTTGACAAAGAAGGGCTGCGCGGAAAAGGCAATCGCGGGCAAGGCAATCGCCGCCGAGATCCAGTGGAACATGTCCCGCGTGGCGTCCGAGGCGCCGGACCAGACCGACACCGACAAGAGCATCACATTCATCGAGGCGAACCCGGCCACCGCCAGCCGCATCAGCAGGTCGCGCCCGGCCTTGTCCGCCTGCGTCGCCGACAGGGCGCCGGGATCAAGCTCATGCGCCTCATAGCCCGCGCGTTCCAGTACCGGGATCAGATCGGCGGCGCGCACCTCTGGCTCGGCCTGTACCATCGCCCGTTTGAGCGTCAGGTTGACCCGGGCGCTGTCCACGCCGGGAAAGGCGTTCAGCTCACGCTCGACGGTGGCGATACAGGCCGAGCAGTGGATGCCCGGCAGCGACAGCGCGATCTGCACGTCCTCGGGGATGGGCCGCGCCGGTTCGCCCGGAGTGGCGATGCAGCCGGGACAGGCGGCCGTGCCGGGACGTATCTGCGCGGTCATTCGTTCAGCCCTTCACATGCAGCACGACGCGCTGGCTGAACTCGGTGCCTTGCGCATCCTTGGCCACCATGCGGATGTTCCAGTTGCCAGGCGCCAGTTCGGCCTTGGCGACATAGGCGGTGCCGTCGAAGCGGAACTCGGGCGTGATGTCCTGCTGCACATGGGTCGCGCGCCCGATGGTCGCTTTCAGCTCGGCCACCTCGACCGGTTGCTCGGCATCGTCTGTGATGGCGATGAACACCAGCCCGCCCGCTGCATCGGCCCGGACGGACCAGCCCAAGGCCTCCTGCGCATCGCGACGCTCGTTGAACTCCTGACTGGCGACGTAGGAGTTCTTGACCTCGAGCCCCGGGAAGGTTTTGACGGCGCTGTAGGCCAGCACCAGATTGACCGCGATGATCACACCGAAGGCCGCCACGAATAGGGCCAGCGCGTGCTTGCCGGTGAATTGACGTTCAGCCATGGTCAGTTCCCTCGTCCATTGAACGTGGTGTCCTTGTAGGCGCGTTCGCCGCTGGTCAGATCCTCTACCCAGATGCGCACCGGCGTATTGGCCGTGTTCGACGGCGCGGCATCCTTGGAGGCCACGATATATACACGAGTCAGCTGCGCCGTGTCAGCCGGAACATTGACGACGTCATAGAGCGTGCCCTCGATCTGCAGCCGCATGGACGG
This sequence comes from Ruegeria sp., assembly GCF_040830605.1. GTDB lineage: Bacteria > Pseudomonadota > Alphaproteobacteria > Rhodobacterales > Rhodobacteraceae > Ruegeria. The sequence continues at coordinate 631,826 of NZ_JBFOMD010000004.1, read as the reverse complement.
ATCGCCAGATGCCGACAGCTTGAAGACCCGGCCCTCGCCATGCTTGTTGCGCAGCCGGACGTCATAGGTGTTGCGGATCGCGCCGTCAGAGAGCGTCACGAAAGTCGGGTTGCGCACCGGGGCCACGGTCAGGTCGATATCCGAACGGATGAACAGCGCAAAGAGCAGGGCAAAGCCCACCGCCGCCCACATGCCGGTATACATGATCGTGCGTGGGCGCAGGATGTGCTTCCACACGTCCTTGGGCGGTTTCCCGGCCCGCTCGTTGGCCTCATCGCTGAGCGCCATATAGTCGATCAGGCCCCGCGGCTTGCCGATCTTGGCCATCATGTCGTCGCAGGCGTCGATGCACAGGGCGCAGGTGATACATTCGAGTTGCTGACCGTCGCGGATGTCGATGCCCACCGGGCAGACATTGACGCAGGCCATGCAGTCGATGCAGTCGCCCAGTTCCGAATCCGCCGTGCGCTTGCCCTTGCCGCGCGGTTCACCGCGCCATTCGCGGTATCCGACAACCAGCGTGTCCTCGTCCATCATCGCGGCCTGAATGCGCGGCCACGGGCAGGCATAGATGCAGATTTGTTCGCGGGCGATCCCTCCGAAAAAGAAGGTGGTGCCGGTCAGGATCAGCATGGTCGTATAAGCGATGGGATGCGCGTTGCCGGTCACCAGATCGCGCGCCAGCGTCGGCGCGTCGGCAAAATAGAACACCCAGGCCCCGCCGGTGGCGAGGCCGATCAGCAACCAGGCGATCCATTTGGTCAATCGCAGCCGTACCTTGCGAAGGTCGAGCTTTTTCTGACGGTGCAGGCGCAGGCGGGCGTTGCGGTCGCCCTCGATCCAGCGCTCGACCAGAATGAAGAGGTCGGTCCACACTGTCTGCGGGCAGGCATAGCCGCACCAGACCCGGCCCAGCGCCGAGGTGAACAGGAACAGGCCCAGCCCGGCCATGATCAGAAGCCCTGCCACGAAGTAGAACTCGTGCGGCCAGATCTCGATCCAGAAGAAGTAGAAGCGCCGGTTGGCCATATCCAGCAGCACTGCCTGATCCGGCAGGCTGGGGCCACGGTCCCAGCGAATCCACGGGGTCAGGTAGTAGATCCCCAGGGTCACCGCCATGATGATCCATTTCAGATTGCGGAACGTGCCCGAGACGCGGCGCGGAAAGATCGGCTCCCTGGCGGCGTAGAGGCTTGGGGCTGGATTGGAATCGCTCACGGATGTGCTCCAGATCTGGGGGCTTATGAAAGCGTCTTCTCACAGATCATACATGGTCCAACTTTGACATGGGTCAAAACGCGCATCGGGTACGCATCTTTATTGCCCGGCCCGCGCCTGCCGCCTGAGCCAGGTGACAAAGGTCTTCACGTGCGGACGCAATGGAGATAGGCCGGTTACGAGGTGATATCCGCTTTGGCCCGGCTCACGATAGAGCTCGGTCAGTTGCCCGGTTTCGATCTCACGTTCGACGAAATGCCGCACCGTGACGGTCACCCCCTGCCCGGCCCTGAGCCCGTCCAGCAGCAGGTTTCCGGGCAAGGCAATCCGACCGGCGTTGCCCAACCGCTCGACACCTCGCGATGCCAGCCAGGCTGAGGCCTCGGTCGTTCCAAGCTCTTCAAGCCAGGGAAGTTCTGCAAGTTCGGCGGGCGTAAGCGCGGTTTTGTCGCCAAGCAGCGACGGAGCGGCAACGACCACCATCGGCGTTTCGATGAACATCTCGGACTGCACCCCGGGCCAGCCGCCTGCGCCGTATCTGAGCGCGAGGTCGATACCTCCCGGGCGGAACTCAACCAACTCAGGCGTGGGGTCCAGAACAAGATCGATGCCCGGATGCGCCTCGCGGAACCCGGGAAGGCGCGGCATCAGCCATGAAGCTGCAAAAGATGACGTCAGCGAAACATGCACTGGGCGCGCGTCACCGCCCTGCGCGAGATCTCCGACGGCGGCACCAATGGCCCCGAACCCCAGTTCCAGCGCGCGGGCCAGATGCCGCCCTTCGTTGGTCAGCGTTAGGTTCCTGCCGGACCGGTCCAGCAGGGCCACGCCAAGATGCCGCTCCAGCGCGCGCAATTGCTGGCTTATGGCAGCGTGACTGACATTCAGTGCGCGCCCGGCCCGCACTACATTCCCGGTCTCGGTAAAGGCGGAAAAGGCTCGAAGGGCCGCCAGGGGAGGTAGCTTTAACCAATCCATCTGTAACTTCATCTTACATATAGGAGCGCCAATTAAGTCGCATTTCCGGCCCACACAATCAATATGGATTGCAGGAGAAGACAGCAGACACGGAGAAGCGGGATGCTTTCGATCTATGCAAGAGCTTTCATGACCGCCACCCGGCAGGACGCCACGCGGATCAGCGACGCACCCAAACCGGGTGATGCGAATCCGCGCCGGGGGGTGCGGAAACAGCGCTGGTGGCCGCGCTGGGCGGGTGATGTGAACCTGAACAACCTGTGATCGGTCCAAACGGAAAAACACCCCGTCTGGCATCTGGACCGGGTGGGGGTTCTGTCTATAGTCTGGAAAAATTGGCGCCGGCTGTCCAGGAAACGCGCGAACAGATTGAACAGCCGGCACCTCACCCTTCAGGCAGCCCCGCTGCCTGAAGGTATCTCTTAGCTATTACTCACCACCGCCCAACTGGTGGACATAGGCCGACACGGCGCGAATCTGCGCCTCGGTCAGGCGCGTGTTCCACGCGGGCATGACACCAAAGCGGCTGTTGCTCACGGTGTCGACCAGCGTGTCGTAGTCACCGCCGTAGAGCCACAGGGCATCGGCCAGGTTCGGTGCGCCCTGCTCCCGGTCGCCGGTGCCGTCTTCGGCGTGGCATGCGGCACAGTTGTCGGCATAGACCACCGAGCCAGCCTCGACTGCGCCCGCATCCTGCGGATCACCTGACAGCGACATGACATAGTTCACCACCTGGTCGATCTCTTCACTGCTCAGCAGTTCGTCACGGCCAAAGGCGGGCATCTCGGAATAGTGCGCTTCGTCGCTGTCCTCGTTGCGGATACCGTGGGTGATGGTGAAGTGGATCGCCTCCATGTCGCCGCCCCACAGCCAGCTGTCATCCAGCAGGTTTGGATAGCCCTTGGCGCCCGCCGCGCCCGAGCCGTGGCACTGGGCGCACCAGGTCTTGAACACAGCGCTGCCTGACGACACCGCGTAGCTGTTCAGCTCGGCATCGGCTGCGATCGCGGTCAACTCGACCGAGGCCAGACGGTCGTTGATCGGTGCGTTGGCCTCTTCGACCGCTGCGATCTCGGTAGCCACGTCGGCGCGGGTGGACCAGCCCAGCACCCCGGCGGTGGCCGAGTTGACCAGCGGCCAGGCCGGATAGGCAATGGTGTAGATCACACCCCAGATGATGGTGGCGTAGAAGGTCCACAGCCACCAGCGCGGCATTGGGTTGTCGAATTCCTGGATACCGTCCCAGACATGGCCGGTTGTCTTGGGATCACCCGGTTGCTTTTCAGGTGTCTTGCTCATTGCCGCGCCTCCTCGGATGTGGCGGGTTTGTCTTGATGCCGGAACGGGATGTTGGCGGTGTCCTTGTATCCTTTGCTGGCACCGGGGCGGAAAACCCAGATGACGATGCCAACGAAGAAGGCAAAGAGCAGCAACAACATCCAGCTATCCGCGAATTGCCTAAGGATTGTGTATTCTTCCATCACGACCCCCCTTAGCGGCTTTCATCCGGGGTGAAGGTCGAGAAATCGACCAGCGTGCCCAGCATCTGCAGATAGGCGATCATCGCATCGGCCTCGGAAACGCCCGGCTGACCGTCGAAGTTGCGCACATTGACCTTGTCGCCGTAGCGCTCGAGCAGGCCGTCATAGTCGCTGTCCGGATCGGCCTGTGCCCTGAAATCGGCGACGGCGTTGTCGACCATCTCTTCGGTATATGGCGTACCGACCAGCGCATTCGCTGCCATGATGTCGCCAATGTACCTGCCGTCGATCTTCCTGTCTTCGAGGAAGCCATATTTCGGCATCACCGATTCCGGCACCACCGCCTGCGGGTCGCGCAGGTGATCCACATGCCACTCGTCCGAGTAGCGGCCGCCGACACGGGCTAGATCGGGCCCGGTCCGCTTGGATCCCCACTGGAACGGATGGTCATACATCGACTCGGCCGCCAGCGAATAGTGGCCATAGCGTTCGACCTCGTCCCGCATCGGGCGGATCATCTGGCTGTGACACACATAGCAGCCTTCGCGGATGTAGATCTCGCGCCCCGCCATTTCGAGAGGGGTGTAGGGGCGCATCCCCTCCACCTTCTCGATGGTGTTTTCCAGCCAGAACAGCGGTGCGATCTGCACGATGCCGCCGATGGTCACGACCAGAAAGCTGAAGATCAGCAGGAGGGTCGCGTTGGTCTCGAGGATCTTGTGTTTGTCGAGAATTGCCATTGCTCCGGCCCTCCTTATTCAGCCGGGACCGCGACGGTCAGGCTGGCCTCTTTGGCCGGCGCTTTCCGCACAGTCATCCACAGGTTGTAGCACATGATCAGTGAGCCAGCGAGGAACAGAACCCCACCCAGACCACGCACCACATACATCGGGAACTTGGCAGCAACGGTGTCGGCGAACGAGTTCACCAGGAAGCCGTTGGCATCCACTTCGCGCCACATCAGGCCTTCCATGATACCGGTGACCCACATCGACGCGGCGTAGAGCACGATGCCGATGGTGGCGAGCCAGAAGTGCCAGCTGACCATCTGCAGCGAATACAGACGCTCACGCTTCCACAGGACAGGCACCAGGAAGTACAGCGCACCAAAGGTGATCATGCCGTTCCAGCCCAGCGCGCCGGAGTGCACGTGACCAATGGTCCAGTCGGTGTAGTGGCTGAGGCTGTTGACCGCACGGATCGACATCATCGGGCCTTCGAAGGTGGACATGCCGTAGAAGCCGACCGAGATCACCATCATGCGGATGATCGGGTCGGTGCGCAGCTTGTCCCAGGCGCCGCTCAGGGTCATCAGACCGTTGATCATGCCACCCCAGGACGGCATCCACAGCACCACCGAGAACACCATGCCCAGCGTCGAGGCCCAGTCAGGCAGCGCGGTATAGTGCAGGTGGTGCGGACCGGCCCAGATATACAGGAAGATCAGCGCCCAGAAGTGGATGATCGACAGCTTGTACGAGAACACCGGACGCTCGGCCTGTTTCGGGATGAAATAGTACATCATGCCCAGGAAGCCTGCGGTCAGGAAGAAGCCCACGGCGTTGTGGCCGTACCACCATTGGATCATGGCGTCCTGCACACCGGCCCAGACGATGACCGATTTCGAACCCCAGATGCTGACCGGGATGGTCATGTTGTTGACCAGGTGCAGCATGGCAACCGTCACGATGAAGGACAGGTAGAACCAGTTGGCCACGTAGATATGCGGCTCTTTCCGCTTGATGATGGTGCCCAGGAATACCGCCAGATAGGCGACCCAGACAATGGTCAGCCACAGGTCCACATACCATTCCGGCTCGGCATATTCCTTGGACTGGGTGCCACCCAGCAGATAGCCGGTTGCCGCCAGCACGATGAACAGCTGATAGCCCCAGAACACGAACCAGGCCAGATTGCCGCCCCAAAGACGCGCGGCGCTGGTGCGCTGCACCACATAAAACGAGGTTGCGATCAGCGCGTTACCGCCAAAGGCAAAGATCACCGCCGAGGTATGCAGCGGGCGCAGCCGGCCGAAATTGGCATATCCTTGCGCCCATTCGAAATTCAGCACCGGAAAGGCCAGTTGGAATGCGATGAATGTGCCTGCCAGAAATCCGACCACACCCCAAAAGGCGGTCGCGATCACACCGTAGCGCACCACGTCATCCATGTATTCGCCTGAGCGATCGGTCAGGATGTCAGGTTCGTCGGTGTTGCGCAGAGTCCAGATAAACAGTCCGCCCGCGATCAGCATCACCAGCACGGCATGCACCTGATAGGCTATATCGCGCGCATAGTTGGTCCCGATCGCGGCAAATACCACGACCAGACCAAGCGCGATCAGCTTGATATAATTCGACATATTGCGTCCCTTTGCCATGTCCCGTGCGATTCTTGCGGCGCGCAGGACTCTTTAGACTGGCTGCTGTATTGGAGAACGGCAGCCAAGGTTGCTTTGATCTGTGTCAAGACAGTACCCCGATTTCTATGACAGGCATAACCCAATGATGGGAAAAACGGCGCGCATTTTGGCGCACCGGAACCGAGAGGTTGAGATGGCATACAAATCCCTGCTGACCGTAATGACAGAGACCAAACTGGCCGAATCCGCGCTGGCTCAGATGGTGGCGTTGGCGCAGGCGCAGGACGGCCATGCCGAAGCGCTGTGCCTGGGCGTAGACCGCAGCCAGACCGGCTATTACTACGCCGGGGCCAATGCGCTGATCCTGCAGGAGACACTGAGCCGGGCCAATGCCGAGGCCGAGGAGATTCTGGGGTTCGCCAAGGATTATCTGGGCAAATCCGGCGTCCGCTGGTCTGCCGAAAACGGCGTGGCGCAGATCGCCGATCTGGGCCGGCATGTGGCGCATCGGGCGCGATTCTCGGATCTTGTGGTACTGCCGCGTCCTTATGGCGAAGATCGCGGCGCCGAGGCCGAACCGATTGTCGAGGCGGCAATGTTCGATGGCCACGCGCCGGTGCTGGTGGTTCCAGATGAGGCGCAGGCGTTCTCCAAACCCGGCACCATCCTGATCGGCTGGAACGAAGGCGTCGAGGCGATGCGCGCAATCCGCCGCGCCCTGCCCTTCCTGCAGGCCGCCGAAACGGTGCGCATCGTGGTGATCGACCCGCCGCAGCACGGGCCGGACCGGTCCGATCCCGGCGGAATGCTGTCACAGATGCTGTCGCGCCATGGCGTGAGGTGTGAAATCGACGTGCTGAGCAAGACGATGACCCGGGTGTCGGACATCCTGAACCGCCACGCCGCCGACACCGATGCCGACATGATCGTGATGGGCGCATATGGTCACTCCCGCTTCCGCGAGGCGATTCTGGGCGGCGCCACCCGCAACATGCTGGAACAGGCGACCGTGCCGGTGTTCATGGCGCACTAGGCGAAGAAGCGGTGAAAGCCGCTTGCACGCGGCTTAAGCGGTTTTGAAACCGCTTGCTTCAAGGCGTTTGCAAACGCCTTGCGCCCAAATGGAAAAGCCGCCCCGAGGGGGCGGTTTTCTCATTTGGCCTTGCGGATCAGTCCGATCAGGAACAGCAGGATCACCGCCCCGATGGTCGCATGCAGGATGGAGGCGAACAGCCCTCCCCCGACCGAGAACCCCAGCGCCGGAAAGATCGTGCCGGCCAGAAAGGCGCCGACGACGCCAACGACGATATTGCCGAGGACGCCAAAGCCGCGCCCCTCCATGATCTTGCCCGACAGCCAACCGGCCACCGCGCCCACGATCAGCATTCCCAACAGGCTTCCGAACTGCATCACCGCCTCCGTATTTCTCTCGCTTCCGCACCACTAGAACACGCAGCGGCGCGGAGGTCACGTCCGCACGTAATGCATGTCCTGAAACTGTCCGCGCATTTCGCGGGTTCGCGCGGCGACTTGTTCGGGGTCGTTGCCGGTCAGCCCCTGCGCCACCAGTGCCGCCAGTTCCGCCGCATGATCAGGCGTCACCCCGCGCCGCACCAGTTCCGGGGTGCCGATGCGCAGCCCGTTCATGTCTCCGTCAACCGGAGCAATCGGCAACCCGATGCCGCAGGCCAGGAACCCGGCCCGGCGCAGGGTTTTGGATGCCGCCTGACCGCCATCGAATGCGGCCGCCTCAATCGCGAACTGGTGCGAGGCCGTGGCCCCGCCCTCGCCTTTGAATACCGGCACGCCCAGCGCCTGCATCTCGGCGGCCAGAGCCTGCGCCAGATCGACCATGGCAGTGCCATAGGCCGGGCCATAGTCGACCCAATCCAGCAGCGACAAGGCCAATGCCGCCGATTTCGCTGCGTCGAAATTGGCGGTCATGCCGGGAAAGGCGATGGCGTCCAGACGCTCGGCAATGTCGGCATCATTGGTCACGATCAGTCCGCCTGCGGGCCCGCCGAGGCTCTTGTAAGTGCTCATCGTCATCATATGCGCGCCCTCGTCCAGCGGATTGGCCCAGACACGACCAGCGATGATGCCGCATTGATGCGCCGCATCGAACAGGACCTTGGCGCCGACCTCGTCGGCAATCTCGCGCACCTTGGCCACCGGGTGCGGAAACAGGTTCAGCGAGCCACCCACGGTGATCAGGCGAGGCTGCTCCGCCTGCACCAGCGCCCGCAGCCCCTTCAGATCGAGGCTGTATCCATCTACATCAACCGGCGCATTGACGGTTTTCAGCCCATAGAGCCCCGCACAGCCATCGGAGTGGTGGGTCACGTGGCCCCCGATGCTGGCAGGCGGTGCGATGATCGTGTCCCCGGGCCGGGTCAGAGCCATAAAACCGTAGAGATTGGCCAGCGCGCCCGAGCCCACCCGGATCTCGGCATAGCGCGCGCCAAAGACGCGGGCCGCGAGTTCCGCCGCGATCACCTCGATCTCTTCGATCGCCTCAAGCCCCATCTCGTATTTGTCGCCCGGATAGCCCAGCGACGGACGGCTGCCCAACCCTTCGGCCAGCACCGCCTCGGCGCGGGGGTTCATCACATTGGTCGCCGGGTTGAGGTTGAAGCACTCGGCATCGTGGATCTCGCGGTTGCGCGCAATCAGGGCATCGATCCGGCTAGCAGTCGCGGCACTGTCGGCGCCTGCGGTGTGGGTGGCAATCTCCTGCACCCGAGTTTCGCAATGGGCGGGCACCCAGGGGCGGTGGGCAAGCTGTGGCATTCGATCCTCCATGATTTAGCGGCAGAATGCGTGACGTGCCACTTGCGCACAAACCAGTTTTCCGAAAAATTAGGGTTAGAAAAACTGAATCTTATTCGATGCCCATTGCCCCTCCACGCCCGAAATCCTTTCCGCTTAACGCGCTGCGTGCATTCGAAGCAGCCGCGCGGCTGAAAGGGTTTGCAGCAGCAGCCGAAGAATTGGGCGTCAGCCCCGGCGCGATTTCGGCCCATGTCAAATCGCTGGAGGAGGAGTTGGGGGCGCCGCTGTTCGATCGCGCCGCACGGGGCGTGATCCTGACTGCGGTCGCGCGCCGGGTGTTGCCGGAGTTGACGCAGGCCTTTGACGCGCTTGGACATGCAACCCAGACGCTGCGTGACGAGGCGATGCCACATGTCGTTCACGTAGTGGCGCTGCCGTCCGTGGCTCAGCTTTGGCTATCTCCGCGCCTGCCGGAACTGCGGGCTGCCGCGCCGGATACCGAAATCTCTCTGACCGCAATGGAAACGCCGCCAAATCACAAACGTGCGCCTTACGATCTTTACCTGTTCTACGGGGACATGCCGGGCGAGATCGTGGCGGATGACACGATCTATCCGGTGTGCGCTCCGGCATTGGCCGAGCGTCTGAACACGCCGGAGGACCTGCGCAAAGTGCCCTGCATTTCCGATACCACATGGGCGGATGACTGGCGCCTTTGGGCAGAGGCTGCGTTCAAGGGCACTGAGTTTGCACCACGCGGGCCTGCATTCTCGCTTTACTCACTGGCTGTGCAGGAAGCGGTGAACGGCGCGGGTGTCCTGATGGGGCATGAGGCCCTGATCGCACCTTACCTGCGCCGGGGCGAATTGACCGCACCGTTCGACATCCGGGTTCAGCTAAACAGCAAGCTAAAGCTCTGGAGCCCCAAACCGCTCCGGTCGAATTCTCCGGTCGGGAAGGTGGCGAACTGGCTGCGCGAAATGGCCTAGACCAGAAACCCGCCATCGGTGTCGTCGCCCGCCTCTTCCATCAGACGGCCCATATCTGGGATGGTCACGTGGCGCTTGCCTTCCAGCAGAATCACCCCGTCCCGCTTGAGCGCCGACATCTGGCGGCTGACCGTTTCCAGCGTCAGGCCCAAGTAGTCCGCCATCGCCTCGCGCGTCAGCGGCAGGTCGAAGACCATCGGCCCGGACATACCGCCCTTGGTCAGCGAGGCGTCGCGGCGGGCGATGATCGACAACAGGCTCGCGATCTTTTCCCGCGCCGTCTTGCGACCCAGAACCAGCATCCATTCGCGCGCCGCGTCCAGTTCATCGAGCGTCATCTGCAACAGGCGCTGCGCGATGTGCGGAGTGTGCGCCATCAGCTCTTCGAACGGCTTCTTGCGGAAACAGCACATGACGATATCCGTAGTGGCAACAACGTCATACGGTGCAAAGTCACGGCCGGGACGACCCACGAAATCGCTGGGCAACAGCAGGCCCACCATCTGCGTGCGCCCGTCCTCCATCGTCTGAGTTAGGCTGGCGATACCGGAGACCATCGAGCCGACAAAGCTCATCTGATCGCCCGACCAGATGATCGTCTGCCCCGCCTCGAAGCTGCGGTAATACTTAATTTCCTCCAGCGCCTCGAGCTCGTCCTGATCGCAATGCGCGCACACGGCACGGTGCCGGATCGGGCAGTCGCCGCATTTGGAATGGTCCGTGTGTATCTGAAAATTCATCCGATCATCCACTTGATCTCGGTCAAGGCATCCGTTTCAGGCGTCACATAACGGTAATTGCATGATAGCGAAATCTCAATTGGCCCGGCTCGGACTTTTTGACGCGAAAGTTCCGCGCTATACGAGCTACCCGACCGCCCCCCATTTCAGCAATGACGTGGGGGCTGACATGTTTGGCGAGTGGATTTCCGGCATTCAGCCGGGCAGTTCCGTCTCGCTTTATATCCATGTGCCGTTCTGTCGGCGGCTGTGCTGGTTCTGCGCCTGCCGCACCCAAGGCACCCAGACCGACAATCCGGTCATCGCCTATGTGGACACGCTGAAGGCCGAGCTGGACCTACTGGCCGCACGCCTGCCCGAGGGGGTTACCCTGTCGCGGCTGCATTGGGGCGGCGGCACGCCCACGCTGCTGCAACCGGACCTGATGCGGGATCTGGCGGGGCGGATTCTGGATATCGTGCCGTTGGGCCCCAAGGCCGAATTCTCGGTCGAGATCGACCCGAACGAGATCGACGAGGCGCGGCTGGACGCACTCTCCGAGGCGGGGATGAACCGCGCCTCGATCGGGGTGCAGGATTTCGACGGCGAGATCCAAAAAACCATCGGGCGCATCCAGAGCTACGACGTCACCCGCAAGGCCGCCGACATGATTCGCGCCCGCGGCATCCACAGTCTGAACGCCGATATCCTGTATGGCCTGCCGCACCAGACCAAGGCGCGGATGACCGAAAGCGTGCAGAAACTGCTGTCGCTCAATCCCGACCGGGTGGCGCTTTATGGATACGCGCATGTGCCGTGGATGGCCAAACGGCAACAACTGATCCCCTCGGACGCGTTGCCGACCCCGGAAGAACGGCTGGACCTGTTCGAAACCGCCCGGAAGCTGTTCATGTGGGACAATTATGCCGAGATCGGCATCGACCACTTTGCCACGCAGGAGGACGGGCTGACCCAGGCGCTGAAAGCCGGGCGGCTCAAGCGAAACTTCCAGGGCTATACCGACGATCAGGCCGAGGTTCTGATCGGCGTTGGCGCCAGTTCGATCTCGCGCTTCCCGCAAGGTTATGCGCAAAACGCACCCGCGACGTCTGTCCACACCAAGGCCATTCGCGACGGCCAGTTCTCAACTTCGCGCGGGCATCTGTTCAAAGGGCAGGACATCCTGCGGTCGCGCCTGATCGAGGCGCTGATGTGCGATTTCCGGATCGACCGGGGCGAGACCCTGCGCGACTACGACGTCACGCCATCCACGCTGAACGAGATGTTTGCCGACGCCGACCGCGCCTTTCCCGGCCTTTTACGCATCAGCGACAACGGGCTGTTCATCCCACCCGAGGCCCGTCCGCTGACCCGCATGATCGCCCGCAGTTTCGACGCTTATGACCTGAGCAAGGCGGGCCACAGCTCGGCCATCTGATCCGGGCGAAAAACACATTTGGGCGGCGGGCCGCAGGAAAAGGTCCGCCGTTTCTCTGCGCAGGGGCTTGACGCCAGCCGCCCGGATTTCCCACACTCGACAGGCCGAGGCAAACCCCCGCCCCGCGCACCTGAGGCAGGCACCATACGGACAGACGCCGCTAACGCTTGTGCGTTCGCGACACTCTCATCGTGCAGCAAACTGCAACCTGAGAGAGGGACAGCACTCATGCGCGTCTTCACCGTCCTCGGCCCGACCCAATCGGGCAAATCTACTCTCGTCGAGGCTATTAGCCGCCTCGACGGCAGGCCCACCACATTCGACGTATCCGGGACCGTGCACTTGCACGGTTTTTCTTACTTGGGCGAGCCGTGGTGCGCGATCGACGTGGACGGGGGCGGAGATTGTCTGGCCTATGGCGGGCCAGCGATGGCCATTTCGGATGCCGCCGTCGTGGTGGTTCCGCCCGACCCGGACACCGCCGTGCTCTGCGCGCCTTATCTGCGGCTGGTGGAAGAGGCGGGCATTCCCTGTTTTCTGTTCATCAACCGGATGGACCATCCCAACGGCCGTATCCGCGACATCATCGCGGGGATGCAGACCTACTGCACCCACCACATCGCCCTGCGGCAGGTGCCGATCCGCGATGGCGATCAGATCGTCGGCGCAGTGGACCTGATCTCGGAACGCGCATGGAAATATCAGGAGGGGCAGCCCTCGGCCCTGATCGAACTGCCACAGGCGGTCGAAGAACGCGAGCAGGAGGCGCGGGCCGAACTGCTCGAAACCCTGTCGGATTTCGACGACAACCTGCTGGAGCAGCTGATCGAGGACAAGCAGCCGCCCAGCGCCGAGATTTACGATCTGGCGGCGCAAGTGTTGCAGAACCACCAGTTGATCCCCGCCTGTCTGGGTGCGGCCAGCCATGGCAACGGGCTGACCCGGCTGATGAAGGCGCTGCGCCACGAGGCCCCCGAGTTCGACATAGCCGCGGGCCGCGACGAGGCCGAGGAAGGCGCCCGCGCCATTGCCGGGTTTGCCGATGTGAAGAAGCATATCGGCAAAATCACCGTGCTGCGCGGCTTGGGCAAAGGCGTACAGGCGCATGAGGCTCTGGGTGGTGAAACCGTGGGCAGCCTGACCACGCTGGATGCCAAGACCCAGATCCCCACGCTCGAAGCGGGTCAGATCGGGCTGGCGGTGAAGTCGGATCACCTCAACCCCGGATTCCTCTATGACAGCAAATCGGCGACCCCGCTGCCGGAATGGGCAAGCCCGCATCCCTCGGGCCACCGGCAGAGCGTGTCGCCCGCGCATGAGCGCGACGATGTGCGTCTGTCCAATGCGCTGGCCCGCCTTGGCGAAATCGACCCCGGCCTGCAGGTCGGCCATGCCGAGGGCAGCGGCCATGCGGTCTTGGGCACCCAGGGCCCGCAGCACATGCGGCGGCTGGTCGCCAAACTGGACGAGGATTTCGGTATCGAGGTCCAGACCGAACCGGTCGAAACCGCCTATCGCGAAACCATCCAGAAACCGATCGAGCACCGCCACCGCCACCGCAAGCAGTCGGGCGGCGCAGGGCAATTCGCCGATGTGGTGATCTCGGTCGAGCCGATGCCACGCGGCGCAGGGTTCCAGTTCGATGAGGTGGTCAAGGGCGGCGCGGTGCCCAAGAACTACATCCCCGCCGTTGAGCACGGGGCCGAGGACGCGCTGGTGGAGGGGCCCGAGGGCTTTCCGGTTGTGGACGTCAAGGTGACGCTCAAGGACGGCAAGCACCATGCGGTGGACAGCTCGGATTATGCGTTCCGCACAGCGGGTAAGAATGCCGTGCGCGAAGCGCTGCCGGAGGCGAAACCGGTGGTTCTGCAGCCGATCCTGCATGCCGAGATCCATCTGCCCTCGGTCTACGTGGGGGATCTGGTGCCCACGATCAGTTCGCTGCAGGGACAGGTGCTGGGGTTCGAGGGCAATCCAAATGCCTCGGGTTGGGAGATCTTCAACGCGCTGCTGCCGGCAGTGGCCGAAGACGAGCTGCACCGCACGCTTGCCAGCGCGACGCGCGGAACGGGATGGGTGAAGCTGAACTTTGATCATTACGAGGAGCTGCGTGGCCAGGTGCCGAAATCGGCGCGCGAGAAGGTGGAGAGCGCCTGAGCTCTACTGCCCTTACGCGGGTTATTCAGGGGCCAAGGCGTTTGCAAACGCCTTGCAACGCGGTTTTCGAACCGCGTTAAGCCGCTTCCAAGCGGCTTGGCCCCTACCCGGCCGCTGCGACCAGTTCGCGAGTGTAGTCGGTCCGTGCGTTTTCGAACAGGTCGTCGGCGGCGCCCATCTCGACCACATCGCCCTGCCGCATCACGATCACCTGATGCGACATCGCCCGCACCACTTTCAGATCGTGTGAGATGAACAGATAGGCCAGTCCGTATTTGCGCTGCAAATCCCGCAGCAAATCGACGATCTGTACCTGCACCGTCATGTCCAGCGCACTTGTGGGCTCGTCCAGCACCAGCAGCTTGGGCCGCAGCACCATCGCCCGCGCAATCGCGATCCGCTGGCGCTGACCACCCGAGAACTCGTGCGGGTAGCGGTCCATCGCTGCCGGGTCGAGCCCCACTTCGGTCATCACCTCGGCCACCAGCTCACGCGGGGCGCGGTGTGGGTCGACTTTGTGGATGGCCAGCCCCTCGGCAATGATCTGCATGCAGGTCATGCGCGGGCTGAGCGAGCCGAACGGGTCCTGGAACACGATCTGCATGTCCTTGCGCAGCCGCCGCAACTCGCGCGTGGACCAGTCGCGCACATCCTGCCCGCGAAAGGTGATTTCGCCCTCGGACGAAATCAGCCGCATCAGCGCCAGCGCCATCGTGGTCTTGCCTGAGCCGGATTCGCCAACAATCCCCAGCGTCTCGCCTGCGCGCACGGTGATGGTGGCATCGTTGACCGCCTTTACATGGCCCACGGTGCGTTTGAGAAACCCGCGCTGGATCGGGAACCAGACCTTGAGTTTGTCGGTTCGCGCGATCTCTTCGGCATCCGGCGCCACCGGATCGGGTGAACCCGAAGGTTCCGCTGCCAGCAGTTTCTGCGTGTAAGGGTGCTGCGGGTTGTCGAAGATCTCGGCGGTCGGGCCGGTCTCGACAATCTCGCCATCCTTCATCACGCAAACCCGATCAGCGATGCGCCGCACAATGCCCAGATCATGAGTGATGAACAGCATCCCCATGTTCTCGGCCTTCTGCAACTCAGCCAGCAGCTCGAGAATTTGCGCCTGAATGGTCACATCGAGCGCTGTCGTCGGCTCGTCCGCGATCAGGATGTCGGGCTTGTTGGCCAGCGCCATGGCGATCATCACACGCTGGCGCTGCCCGCCCGAAAGCTGGTGCGGATAGCTGTCCAGCCGCTCACGCGCGTCGCGGATGCCCACCTTGTCCAACAGTTCGACAATCCGGTCGCGCGCGGCCTTGCCGGTCAGGCCCTGATGCAGGGACAGCGATTCCGCCATCTGTTTCTGGATCGTGTGCAGCGGGTTGAGCGAGGTCATCGGTTCCTGAAAGATGAAGCTGATGTCGTTGCCGCGCACGTCCATCAGCCGCTGTTCCGAGGCGCCGATCATCTCTTGCCCGTCATAGGTGACCGAGCCCTCGATCTCGGCGCTTTCGCCCAGCAGTGACACGGTGGAAAGTGCGGTTACCGACTTTCCGGACCCGGATTCGCCTACCAGCGCCACTGTCTCGCCTCTATCCACGGCGAACGACACGCCCTTGACCGCCGATGTGACCTGCCCATCCTGCCGGAAGGACACATTCAGGTTCTTTACGTCCAGCAGGCTCATGAGAAAGTCTTTCTGGGATCGAACGCATCGCGCACGCCTTCGAAGATGAAGACCAGCAGCGACAGCATGATGGCAAAGGTGAAGAACGCGGTGAAGGCCAACCACGGCGCCTGCAGGTTCTGTTTCGCCTGCAGGGTCAGTTCGCCCAGCGACGGGGCCGAGGAGGGCAGGCCGAAGCCGAGGAAATCCAGCGACGCCAGACCGCCGATGGTGCCGGTCACGATGAACGGCATGAATGTCAGCGTCGCCACCATCGCGTTGGGCAGCATGTGACGGAACATGATGGTCTTGTTGCCCACGCCCAGCGCCTTGGCGGCACGCACATATTCCAGATTGCGCGCCCGCAGGAATTCGGCCCGGACCACGCCGACAAGGCCCGTCCACGAGAACAGGATCATCAGCGCCACCAGCAGCCAGAAACTTCGGCCCAGAATGGCGAACATGATGATGATGACATAAAGCGATGGGGTGGCCGACCAGATCTCGATAATGCGCTGAAAGATCAGATCCAGCCAGCCGCCGAAATAGCCCTGAATGGCACCAGCGAAGATGCCGATCAGGCTGGCCACACCGGTGACAAACAGCGTGAACAGGATCGACAGGCGGAAGCCGTAGATCACCCGTGCCAGCACGTCGCGTTTGGTGTCATCCGTTCCCAGCCAGTTCTGGGAATTGGGCGGCAGCGGCGCCGCACCGGGGCGATCGACAGAGGTGTTGTAAGAATATGGGATCAGCGGCCAGATGGCCCAGCCCCGTTCGAAACCCTGTGCGGCGTAGGTTCCGGCCTCGATCTTCTCCAAAACGCCATCGGGATCATCGAAGCATTCCTCCTGCCCGCCGCTTGCGATAAGACACCGCACCTCGGGGTCGCGGTAAATCGCCTCGGTCTGGAAGTCTCCGCCGAACGCGGTCTCGGGATAGACCTTGAAGATGGGCGTGAAGTAATCACCCCGATAGTTGATCAGGATCGGTTTATCGTTGGCCAGAAACTCGGCAAAGAGCGACAGGCCGAACAACACGGTGAAGATGATCAGCGACCAGTAGGCCCGGCCATTGCGGCGGAAGTTGCGCCAGCGGCGCTGGTTGAGCGGTGACAGCGCCATCTACCCCTCCCGCTTTTCGAAATCGATGCGCGGATCGACCAGCACATACATCAGGTCGCTGATGATGCCGACCACAAGGCTCATCAGGCCGAAGATGAAAAGCGTGCCGAAGATCACCGGATAATCCCGCGCCACAGCGGCCTCGAACCCCAGACGACCCAAACCGTCGAGCGAGAAGATCGTCTCGATGATGATCGAGCCCGAGAAGAAGACGCCGATGAACACCGCCGGAAAGCCCGCGATCACGATCAGCATGGCGTTGCGGAACACATGGCCATAAAGCACCTTGCTTTCGCTCAGACCCTTGGCCCGCGCGGTCATCACATAGTGTTTCTTGATCTCGTCCAGAAATGAGTTCTTGGTCAGCAGTGTCAGGGTTGCAAAGGCGGAAATGGTCGAGGCAACCACCGGCAGGGTGATGTGCCAGAAGTAATCGACGATCTTGCCGCCGAGGCTGAGGTTATCCCAATTGTCCGAGGTCAGGCCCCGCAGCGGGAAGATCTGCCAGTAGGACCCGCCCGCAAAAAGCACCAGTAGGAGAATCGCGAACAAAAAGCCGGGAATCGCATAGGCGACGATGATTGTCCCGCTGGTCCAGGTGTCAAAGGTCGATCCATCCTTGATCGCCTTACGAATGCCCATTGGAATCGAAACCAGGTAAGCGATCAGTGTCGACCACAAGCCAAGCGAGATCGAAACCGGCATCTTCTCCAGAACCAGATCGATAACGCTAATCGAGCGAAAATAGCTCTGCCCGAAATCCAGAGTCAGATAGTTGCCCATCATGCTCAGGAACCGCTGCAGCGGCGGTTTGTCGAACCCGAATTCTTTTTCAAGTTCCTCGATAAACTCTTTGGGCAACCCCCGTGCGCCGAGGTATTCGCTGTCGGACCCAAACGTCTCTTCAGTGGGTGCGCTTTCGCCACCAGCGAAACCCGCAAAAACGTCCCCTTCACCTTGCATTTGGGCAAGGATTTGCTCGATTGGCCCACCCGGCACGAACTGTACCAGAGTGAAGTTGACCACCATGATCCCGAGAAGTGTCGGGATGACCAGCAGCAGTCGTCTTAGAATATATGCTCCCAAGGCTTCGTTACCTCAGTGCGCCGGCAGCTTTGAGCGCCTTGTATTTGTCTTCGTTGAACCACCAGAAATCCAGATACCCGACCCCGAGCGGCGGTAACTCTTCCGGATGTTCGTACATGTCGTAATACGCGACCCAATTGTCTGCGACGTATCCAGCAGGAATCTGAATACGCAAGTAACGCAATGTACGATCCAGCGCTTTCAGCGACGCTATTTCTTCTTCGCGCGACTCGGTCAGCAATGCGGCCTCGATGATCGCATCGACAAGCGGATCTTGCAGGGACTGCGGGTTATAAGACGACACTACGGCAGTTTCCGATCCGTATGATTGCTTCAAACCGGTAGACGCAATCTGAAACGGTTGATTGCGGAAGAAGATCATGTCCCAATCTTTGTCGTAGTAACGCTGCGTATATTGCGCGGTGTCGACTTTTTCCGCCTCGGCGCTGATCCCAAAGCTGGCAAGGTTTGAAACATAGGTTGTGATGATTGCTTGCGCTGTGTCCGAAGACGCTGCCGATTGCATAATCTTGAACCGCATGGGTTCGCCGGACGCATTGCGCAGCTTACCTCCCGCACCTACTTCCCA
Organism: Ruegeria sp.; assembly: GCF_040830605.1. Classification (GTDB taxonomy): domain Bacteria; phylum Pseudomonadota; class Alphaproteobacteria; order Rhodobacterales; family Rhodobacteraceae; genus Ruegeria. The sequence goes on along the minus strand of NZ_JBFOMD010000004.1, from coordinate 613,253 downwards.
ACCCGCTTCGGCAAGAAGTTTCAGCGCCTTACGCTTATTCCGACGATCCGTTTGCCGGTCGGCGTTGGACGTGTGTGCCAGAACGGCCTCTTCGGAAAACATCTCGGCCGGAACAAGATCACCAAGGCTTTCCAGGAACGCCTTTTCCAAGCCCTCTGGTACGCCCTTGGCCTCGACTTCGGAGTTTTCCGCAAAGGAATGGCGCTGCTTGGTCAGCCCATATTGCAGCGACGCCGAGGTCCACTCAAAATTGAACGCCAGACTCAGCGCTTCACGAACGCGTTTGTCCTTGAACGGGTCGCGCAGGAAGTTGAACACGAATCCTGTCGGGATCGGCGGGTTCTGATCCGCGATGGTTTCGAGCTTGACCTCCCCCTTATGCACGGCAGGAAAATCATATCCTGTTGCCCATTTCTTGGTGCTGCCTTCTGCCCTGAAGGTGTAGATACCGGCCTTGAAAGCCTCAAACTCGGCTGCATCGTCAGCGAAATATTCGACCCTTACCCGCTCGAAATTGTGGCGCCCCTTGTTGATCGGCAGGTGCCAACCCCAATAGTCGGGATTTCGCTTGTAGACGATGTATCTGTTGATCTCGAAATCATCGACCACGTAAGGACCACTGCCCATCGGCGTTTTCAGGCTTTGCTTGTCGAGCCTTTCTCCGGTTTCTTCGTACCAAGTCTTTGAAAAAACAGGAGTTCCGCCAACTTGCGAGATGAGCGACCGTCGAGAGATTCCATCGACGAAGTTATACTTCAGAGTGTGATCGTCGATGATTTCATACCCTTCGATTCGCTCCTTCACTGCGCGCGCATAGCTACGGATGCCCTGTTCAAGGAACAGGTCGTGAGTGAACGCGGCATCTTGCGCCGTTAGCGGTGTACCATCGGCAAAACGCGCTTCGGGGCGCATGTGGAATACACACCACCGCTTGCTTTTTGGGTACTCGACGGTTTCGGCAATCAGACCATAGGCGTCCGTGATTGAATCTGCCGGGGTTGCCGTCCCGAATGGGCCATCCCCGAACATGCCTTCTGCGATAAGGCCGGAAAAGAGACCCGCTTTGCCCTGCCAGTTGAACCGGTTCATACCGTCAAAGGTGCCGCGCGTGCTGACTGAAATCTCGCCTCCAACCGGAGCATTCGGATTCACGTAGTCGAAATGAGGGTAGCCAGCGGGATATTTCAGGTCACCGAAATATGAGTAACCGTGCGAGATGATGATCTCATCGTCGCCTGCAGCGCTGGCCAGACCGGTGACAGAATTTGTCGCGGCAGCCATCGCTCCGGCCCCAAGGAACTGCAGTGCCGTCCTCCGGTCGATATCAAATCCGATATCAGGGAACTGTCTGTTCGTCATAACGGCCTCTCCTGCGGTTCGTGTCATTCTTGATCTTGTGGCCGTTAGCTAAAGGTCCAGCCGGGCGAGATTCAAGTTTAGAATATGTGAACGCTTCGTGAAGATAGCTTCAAGCGCCCGGAAAACAAAAAAAGCCGCTGCGTTTCCACAGCGGCTTTGTCTTGACGCAGGAGCCAACCTGATCAGTCGTCCAGGCTATCCAGATAGGCGATCACGTTCACCCGGTCTGCCGCCTTCTTGAGACCGGCAAAGCTCATGGATGTGCCCGGAACATCCGCGCTCGGCTTGGCCAGGAAGGCATCCAGCGCTTCCGGGGTCCAGTCGCCGCCCTTGTCCTGCAGCGCGCCCGAATAGGCGCCAAAGCCAGCAGCCGAGGCTACCGGGCGACCGACAACGCCATACAGATAGGGCCCGGTGCCGTTTGCGCCGTCTTCCAGCTTGTGGCAGGCTGCGCATTTCTTGAACACTCTGGCGCCTTTTTCGACGTCCGCGGCCATCATCATCTCGTCAAAGCTGACTTCCTCGGCCTCACTGATCTCGTCAGCCGACCCCTCGGTTTCGATAATGTACGAAGCCTCTCCGTGGCTATCCACGTGATAGAGGGCTTCGGCCGCCCATTTTGCCAGAAGCAGCGCCAGGAAGGCGCCAAACAGGCCAGCGGCGGCCTTGGTAACTGTCATCGTGTCAAACATTGATCGCGAGTCCATTTCAGCTGTCTGCGCGGCTGTCTAAGGCTTCCCCTTGCAAGAGGCAAGGTATAGACACCGCGACCAAACGCCCAATTGATGAACTTGTTGCACGGAAACGACCAAATGACCAACCGTATCGCCTTTCAGGGAGAGCCCGGCGCCTACAGTCACGAGGCCTGCCGCAATGCGCGGCCCGATATGGATGCTTTGCCTTGCCGCACCTTCGAGGACGTGATCGAGGCGGTGCGGTCAGGCGATGCCGATCTGGCGATGCTACCGGTCGAGAACTCGACCTATGGCCGCGTGGCCGACATCCACCGGCTGCTGCCCCATAGCGGGCTGCATATCATCGACGAGGCCTTTGTGCGTGTGCATATCAACCTTCTTGCGGTGCCCGGTGCGCGGCTGGAGGACATTGCCGAGGCGCATTCCCATCTGGTCCTGCTGCCCCAGTGCCAGGGATTTCTGCGCCAACACAACATCCGTGGGCGGGTCAGCCCGGACAATGCCCGCGCCGCGCGTGAAGTCGCCGAGCGTGGAGATAAGGGCCATGCGGCGCTGGCCAGCGAACTGGCAGCCGAGATATACGGGCTCGACGTGTTAGCCCGGCATATCGAAGATCGGGGCGACAATACCACCCGCTTTCTGGTCATGTCCCGCGAGATGGACGAATCACGCCGCGGCGATCATGAAATGATCACCAGCTTCGTGTTTCAGGTGCGCAACATCCCTGCCGCTCTCTACAAGGCGATGGGCGGGTTCGCGACCAACGGCGTGAACATGGTCAAGCTGGAAAGCTACATGGTCGACGGGTCCTTCACCGCGACCCAATTCTATGCCGATATCGTCGGACACCCGGAGGACAAGAACGTTCAGCTGGCCATGGACGAGCTGGAGCATTTCACCACCAATGTCGAGATTCTCGGCGTCTATCCCGCAGCCCGGTCGCGCAGCTAAGACGACTGATCGGGGCGATGCAAGGCGTTTGGAAACGCCTTAACGCGGTTGAAAACCGCGTTTCAAGCCGCTTGCAAGCGGCTTTCCCGCCGGACTTTCCGGCTAAGCCGAAGACCGGGAGTGACGCTCTTCCAGATCCCTTGCCAACTCGGCCAGCCTGAGCTCGAACTGCCTTTTCAGCCGCGCCCGCGCTAGCTTTAGAGATTGCAGAAACAGACGTGCCGGCAGCGTCTTTGGCGTGAGCTTGAGGTCAAAGATCAAACGGGTTCGGCTGGCAGACAATGCCAGCAGTTCGATCCCCGTGAATGCGTCCACGCCCTTGCTTGTGGCCTGAAAGCGCATCAGGTGCGGGGGCTCGTAGTGTTCGAGCACAACCTGCATCTCGCGGTATTTTCCCCGGATCCTGAGAACCGTATCCCATGTCACCCCAACCGGTGACGCGACCGATCCCGCTGACCTCGTTACCTCGACACCGCGCCGGATTGCCAGACGTTCGAACCGCTCAAACTCCGAAAGCATACCAAACACCGCCGCGATAGGTGCCTCGATATCTTCCCTGCCAGAAAAATGCATCTATTCCCTGCGCGTTTCGTTATCCGGGTCACTGTCGATTTAATCCAATGTATCCGCAAGCCAGTTCTGCAAGAGAAAATGGGCGATGGCCCCTTTCCGGGCAGGCAGCAGATTCGGATGCTCGCCCGCAAATACCTGCATCATCTCGCCCTTGCCAACCCAAAGCGCATCTTCGATCTCGACCGGGTCGATCCGAATATCACGGGACAGCGCCTTGCCCGCGCAGCCGAACATCAGCGACGCCGGGAAGGGCCATGGCTGGCTGGCGAGGTAGTCCACTTGCCCCACACGCACGCCGGCCTCTTCCATCACCTCGCGGCGCACCGCGGCTTCCAGCGTCTCTCCGGGTTCAACGAAACCCGCCAGAAGCGAGTACATGCCCTCGGGCCATCCGGGCGAGCGGCCCATCAGCACCGAATCGCCATGTGTGATCAGCATGATCACCACCGGGTCGGTGCGCGGGAAATGCTGACCGCCGCAGGTGGGGCAACTGCGCTGCCAACCCGCCTGAACCATCTCGCTTTGCGCGCCGCAGCGTGCGCAGAATCGGTGTGTTTCATGCCAGCCGATGACAGCCTTGGCGCTGGCCGCAAGCTCCGCATCGCGCGGGCTGAGCCGGGACATGATGCGGCGAAGCTCAGCAAAGACATGGCTTGCGGGCAGATCCGGGTGCTGCTGTTCGGTCGGGTCGACGAAATTGCCCAGGCCTGAGAGGTCCTGCCCTTCGGGTTGCCACGCCGAGATGTCGGCGGCAAAAAGTGGTGCCTCATCCTGAGCCAGACCCAGCAGAACCGGCCCGTCGGCAGCACCGCCCGGCCCGGATTGCACCAGCGGATGGGTCATCGGTACCAGAGACAGTCGATCCAGCCGCTCGCCCTGCACCAGCGGTTTGCCGCGCCAGAGCAACAGACAGGCGGCCTTTGGATGCGCCCTTGCGGCAGCCAGGGCCGCGGCATCGCCCCGAAGATGCGCTGCCCGGTTCAGCCCGGACCCGCCGAAAGTGACCTGCTCTGCCCGCTTCATTCCTTGCTTCCCTTTGCCATTCGGCACAGGGCTGCCATGGCCCGCGCGGCGGTGCAATGGCAATCAATGCCCGGTCGTTTCACTGATTCAGCGTTAAACCGCAGAATTTTCACAACACATTTTGCATGAGTTCACTTTTTCAGCGTTTTGAATTCATTTAGAACAACCATAAAAAGAAACCCAAACGATTTGGTATAGATGGCATTGTTATCCACCGGTGGCGGCGACGCGTCTCAAGAACGGGACCAACCTGCCCAAGGCACCACCGCCCGGCTGCGGCTGCTGGCGACGTCCGACCTGCATATGAATCTGCTCAGCTTCGACTATTACGCGGACAGATCAGAGCCGACCGTAGGGCTGACCCGCACCGCAAGCCTCATCCGCGCGGCCCGTGCCGAGGCCAATGCGTCGGGTACAAGTACTCTTTTGGTGGACAATGGCGATTCCCTGCAGGGAACGCCACTGGGTGAGTGGGCGGCTGAGGAAAGTGATGTCTCGCACCCGCTGATGCAGACCTTTGACCATTTGGGATACGATGCCATCGGTTTGGGAAACCACGACTTCAACTTTGGACTGGACGCGCTGGACCGAATTCTTACGCAAGCACCTTGCCCGGTGCTGTGTTCGAACCTGCTCCGACTAAGAGGCTCTACCTCATGGCGGGCCGCGGCAATCCTGACGCGAACCGTCGCCGCTGGCGAAGAAACCTATCAATTGCGAATCGGCCTGTTCTCGGTCCTGCCGCCGCAGACGATGGAATGGGAAGCGCATGTGCTTGAAGGCCAGGCGGACGCCTCGGACATTTTGAGCGCTGCTGAACAGGCAGTGCATAAACTGCGCGGACAGGGATGTGATCTGATCGTCGCGCTGGCGCACACTGGGTTGGACGATGGCACCGCGCGGACCAACATGGAGAACGCCGCGATACCGCTTGCCTATTTGGAGGGTATTGACGCTGTCGTGGCCGGACACACCCACCTGCTTCTTCCCGGTGTGGAGCACGAGGGGCTGAGAGGCGTGGAAGCCAGACACGGGCTAGTGCATGGAAAACCGATGGTGATGCCGGGTGCATCCGGGTCCCATCTGGGCGTGATCGACCTGACATTGGCGGCCGATGGGCAGGGAGGATGGCAGATCACCGAGCGCAGAGCCGAGTTGCGCCCGATCTTTGAGCGAGATGCCAGCGGCGACGCGATTCCGACAACACCCGAGGACCCTGAACTAACAGAGTTGCTCGCCCCAGCACACGCCGCGACCCGTGCCCGGATGGGGCAGCCGGTGGGCCAGATCGAACACCCCCTGCACAGCTATTTCAGCTTCTGTGCACCCGACCGAGGGCTGGCGCTGGTAGCCGCCGCTCAGGCCGCTGCACTGCGCCCCTATCTGTCGGGCAGATCAGAGGCAGAGCTGCCGCTGCTTTCGGCTACGGCCCCATCGAAATTCGGCGGGCGGGCGGGCCCCCGGCATTATACCCAGGTGCCCGCGGGGCAGATCTCTCTGCGACACGTGGCCGATCTGCATGTCTTTCCCAACGAGTTGCGCGCGCGCATCGTAACCGGTGCGCAGCTCCGGGACTGGCTCGAGATGTCCGCTGTGCTATTCCACCAACTCACTCCCGGCAACCACGGGACCGAGCTGGTAGACCGCGACCGTGCAGGATATAATTTCGATGTGTTGCACGGGGCGGAGTACAAGATCGACCTGTCCGCCCCGGCGCGGTTTCACCCCGATGGCACCCTGACGGACCCTGCCCATCACCGGATTCACGACCTGAGGCTGAATGGCACCCCGGTGACGGACGATCAACGCTTTGTGGTGGCCCTGAACAACTATCGCGCCGCAGGTGGAGGTCATTTCGCAGCGCTTTCAGGTGCTGACAAGATCTCTATCCCATCTCTACGCATTCAGGACATCCTGCGCGACTATCTCACCGGGCGACTACCCTCCGACCCGCTGGAAAACGCGCCGCCTTCGTGGAGGTTTTCGCCCCTGCAGGAAACGCAGGCGATCCTGCGCACCGGACCGGGCGCAGAACACTACCTTGATGAGCTTGCAAGGTATCAGCCCGAGCTGCTGGGCATGGATCAAGACGGCTTTTTGCGCCTCGGGCTGCGGCTCTGACGGGTTGCCTTTCCCTACCAGCCTGGCTATATCGACAGTCGAGAGGTTGGCGCGGGCGAGCGCCTCGCCAACCTGGTCAGGTCCGGAAGGAAGCAGCCACAACGAGTCCCGCTTGGGTCGATGTCCAGCCTCTCACTAGACCGCATCGCGCGGCGTACCAGAACCAGCAAGCCGTAGGAGGGCTTTTATGATTGTAGCAAAATCCCTTCAGGCAGTGCGGTTCTGACCGAAGTTATCCAGTCCCCTGCCTGAACCCATCCCAAGCGGGTGCGCGTGCGCCATCGGCTTGGCTTGCGTGATTCCTACTCAGGCAGAGCAATGTCTTTTACTTACCCGGACCTCGGATGGTCCTCCTTCTTCGCAGCCCAGGCGGCAGTGGACCCTCACCTTGTGCCCTTTCGCATCGCGGCAGTTCATCGCGACCGGCTGACCGGATTGTCGCCGCACAGCGAACACCCCTTGCTGGCTCCTGCAGGCCAGACCACCGGCGGGTTTGCCGTCGGCGACTGGGTGCTGGCCGATGACACCAACCGCATCACACAATTGCTGGACCGGCGCACGGAACTCAAACGCCGCGCAGCGGGCACGGATGCGCAATCCCAACTGATCGCGGCAAATGTGGATGTGCTCTTCATCACCAGTTCCTGCAATGCCGATTTCAACCCGGCGCGGCTGGAGCGGTACCTGGCGCTGGCCAATCAGGCCGGATGTTACCCTGTGGTCGTGCTGACCAAGGCCGACACGTGTGATGATCCACGGGACTACGTTACGCAGGCCGAGGCGCTGGCGCCGTTTCTCACGGTCCTTCCGGTCAACGCGCACGATGGAGAAGACCTGCGCCGAGTGGCAGAGTGGTGTCCGGCAGGGCAAACCGGCGCTTTGCTCGGGTCCTCGGGGGTCGGCAAGACGACGCTCACCAATGGCCTCACCGGCTCGGCGGATGCGACCGCTGGGATTCGCGAGGACGATGCCAAGGGCCGCCACACCACCACCTCCCGCTCGCTGCGCCGGATGACCAACGGTGGCTGGCTGATCGACACGCCCGGCATGCGCGCCCTGCGCTTGTTGGATGCGGGTGAGGGCGTTGACGCGGTCTTTGCCGATCTGCTGGAACTGGCCGCGGCGTGCCGGTTTTCCGACTGTTCGCATCAGGGCGAACCCGGCTGCGCCATCGAGGCCGCAATTGCTGCCGGTGAGCTTGATCCCGACCGCCTGAATCGCTGGCAGAAACTACAGCGCGAGGACCGATACAACTCGGAAACCGTGGCCGAAGCACGAGCGCGGCATCGGGAGTTCGGAAAGATGATCAAGTCGGTTCAGCGCGCCCATAAGGGGCGCAAAGGCTACTGACCGGGCGGGGGCGCCTGTGAGGGCGCTCCTATGCCTCCCCCAGCAGCGCGGGCCAGATCGCGGCGTTGCGGCGGGCAAAGGCGCCGAGATGCCCCACCGTCTTCAACCCGAAATCGCGCGGGTTCAGCTCCTGTTTCCGTGCCGCGGGGCCATAGACCTTTTGCAGCCGCCAGACACATTTGGCCGGGATCATGACATCGTCGCTCAGCGCGATTAGATCGACCGGCGCTCCGGTGCGGCCCCAGTCCAGTGCAGGCAAGCTCACACTGGTCTCGGGCAGGTAGCTCTGGCGCGAGGTGCACCATTTCCGCCATTGCCAATAAACCTGCGGCGGTAGATCCGCTCCAAAACCGGTGATTTTACCGGGCAGATAGCCCAGCGTCTTCACCATCAGCGGGACATGGCCAAACCAGAAAAGCCGCGCCAGTGCCTGATAGGGCCACGGGTGGTCGGCGTGATGCACCAGTCCGGCGCAGACGCAGATCATGCGGTCGATATCCTCGATCCCGTCCTGCAGGGGCATCAGCATGCCGCCCACCGAATGCCCGATCACCCAGAGGGGTACGCCGGGATAGCGGCGGCGCATCTCTGCCCGCGCTGCAGGCATGTCGACCAGCGCCCAATCGGCCATGGTCACGTTTGAGTCTTGTAGCCGTCCGTTCAGAGAGGTTCCGAAATCACGATAATCGTAGGTCAGGCAGGCCATCCCGCGCTCGGCCGCCAGCCAACGGGCGAAATGGCGGTAGTATTCGCGCGGTACGCCGGTGGCGCTATTCAGGACAACGACTGCTGCAGGAGCCTCTGCCGGGTGGTGAAGCACCGCCGACAATGCGGCAGATCCCGCCGGGAACCGGAATTCCTCGACCGTTACCGTTGCTTGCGCGTCCAGCATTGTCACCTCCCGCGACCTCCTAGACCAATCGGTCTATATCTCATTCTGGACCAATCGGTCTAGTCCTGTCAATATGGCAGCCAAATGACCGAACGCCCGCTACCGACAAAAGACCGCCTCATCCGTACCGCCGCAGAACTGTTTCGGCGGTCAGGTTATAACGGCGTGGGGCTGAGCGAGTTGCTGAGCGCCGCCGATGCGCCCAAGGGTTCGCTCTATCACCACTTTCCCAACGGCAAATCCGACCTTGCCGTCGCCGCTGCCACCTGGGCCTCGGACGGGATGCTGCGGCTGATCGCAGCCTCATTCGAACCGGCAGACAGCTTTCAGGACGGGGTCGAGACCCTGTGCCACAAGGTTGCGAAACTGTTCGATAAATCGGGACAGTGGGATGGCTGTCCGATCTCCTCCACCCTGTTCGAGGGGCCTGACAACGCCACATTCCGCGACCATGCCCATCACCTCTACGAAGGCTGGATCACCGAAGTGGCGCATCATGCCGGACGTTTCGGCATCTCCAACCCGCAAGAGACCGCCGATACGCTCTTCATCCTGCTCCAGGGCGGCTGGCAATTGGCGCGGGCACGGCAGAGCTCGGATGTCCTGCGCGCGCTGCCACAGAAGATGCGTCTCACCAAAATCCATTGACGTCCGCCCATGCAACCCGCTAGCCATCAGGTGATGGTTCCCGCGCCGAATCTGCGGCCGGGATGAAAAGGGAACACGGTGCGGTCCAAACCGGGAAACCGGGATGGACCAAGGCCGCGACTGCCCCCGCAACTGTAGGCGGAGAGCGATGCCGGAATGCCACTGGCCGTAAGGCTGGGAAGGTCGGCAAAGCACAGACCCGCAAGTCAGGAGACCTGCCATCGGAACCGTAACTCGAACTCGGGCGGGGTGTCCGGGGTGGGTCCGATAGCTGCCTGCTGTCCTTCCCGTCCGCCGCCCCCGCCCAGCGCGCGGAGGGCGCATCATGATCTGGAAGACCAACTCTCACATATTCACGGCAACCCTGTGCCGCCACACCGGTAAAACCTGTCCGGCTCTTGCCCGTATGGCCGAAAAACTGGCGCAAGCCATGGACAAGGCGAAGCCAGTTACCACCGAAGACTTCGAGATCGAGGGCAACAGCACCCTGAAAAACTGCCCGCACGCCTGCTCCGCCCGGTTCCGGGCCAGTCACGAGCGCATCAGGATCTTCTGCGGCGTAAGGGCCGATGAGGATGGCAACAGGCTCGATCAGTTTGCCGATACGCTTTTGTCGTCCGAGGCTCTGATGCTTCCGGCAGGCTGGTTGGCGCAACCGCCCTGCGCGCTGCTCGAAGCAGTTCCATTGGGCGGGGAACACCACGCCAGCCAGCACACCGTTTCCCTCTGACGTGATACGGCACAACCCGCGCGGGCAAGGCGTTTGCAAACGCCTTCATGCGGTTTCAAACCGCATAAAGCCCCTTGCAAGGGGCTTGGTCCCGGTGGAACCGTTTCGCTCCGAATGACTGTCAGGACCCAGCGGACAGCTTTTGCCCCTGCAGCGCCCAGTTCATCTGCCCTTCGGTCTCGACAGCGCAGGCCCGCACGGCACGCAGATGATCCAGCGCGTCCTTGGGTGTTTCGCCACATTCGATCATCAATCGCAGCGCCACCATGCCGGACCTGCCGCAGCCGCCCCGGCAATGCACCAGCACCCGGCCACCGCCTGCCAGCGCTTGCCGAGCGGCGGCGCTGACGTCCGGCCATTTCAACTGCACGGCGCGTGGCGGCGCCCCGAAATCCTCGACCGGAAGATGCGCCCAACGGCAGGCGCGACCCTGAATGTCCGATCCGAAATTGCGCGCGCCGTCCTGAATCATTTCGATCTCGGTGGTTATCGAGATCACCAGCCCCGGCTCCCACGCAGCGATAGTGTCGAGGTCCTCGGGATAGTTGCCATGCCGCCCCGGCATCGGGCTGATCGCCAGCGTTCCGCCGCCGACCTGCAAGGCGTAGATCACAAATTCAGACATGCCCGGCCCCCTCCCCGAAACCATGAACACAAAGCCAGAAATTCTCGCCAGGGTCTCAATGTTGTACCCCTGCTTGCCCTGAAACCAAAAGAAAAACGCAACAGGCGGCTGTGGACGCGGGCCACGCAGCGCTCTACGCTGCCGCCTCAAGACACGAATCCGGCAGAGCAGAGATGACCGACACCGCAACCGCCCCCTATCAGGTCCTTGCCCGCAAATACCGCCCCGAAACCTTTGCCGATCTGGTCGGTCAGGATGCAATGGTGCGGACGTTGAAGAACGCGTTCGAAGCGGACCGGATCGCGCAGGCGTTCATCATGACCGGCATTCGCGGCACCGGAAAAACCACCACCGCGCGGATCATCGCCAAGGGCATGAACTGCGTCGGCTCTGACGGCGAGGGCGGCCCCACCACCGATCCCTGCGGTCAGTGCGAGCATTGCGTGGCCATCATGGAGGGCCGCCATGTCGACGTGATGGAGATGGACGCGGCATCCCGCACCGGGGTGAACGATATCCGCGAGATCATCGACTCGGTCCGCTACCGCGCCGCCAGCGCGCGTTACAAGATCTATATCATCGACGAGGTCCACATGCTCTCGACCAGCGCTTTCAACGCGCTGCTCAAGACGCTTGAGGAACCGCCCGAGCATGTGAAGTTCATCTTCGCCACCACAGAAATCCGCAAGGTGCCAGTGACAGTACTGTCGCGCTGTCAGCGGTTTGATCTGCGTCGGATCGAACCCGAGGACATGATCGGCCTGATGCGCAAGATCGCTGGCGCCGAAGGGGCCGAGATTGCCGATGACGCTCTGGCGCTGATTACCCGCGCTGCCGAGGGTTCGGCCCGCGATGCCACGTCGCTGCTGGATCAGGCAATCAGCCATGGGGCGGGTGAGACCAGCGCCGATCAGGTGCGCGCCATGCTGGGGCTGGCCGACCGGGGCCGGGTGCTGGACCTGATGGACATGATCCTGCGCGGCGATGCGGCGGCGGCCCTGACCGAACTGGGCGGGCAATATGCCGAGGGCGCCGACCCGCTGGCGGTGCTGCGCGATCTGGCCGAGATCACCCATTGGGTCTCGGTGGTCAAGATCACGCCGGACGCGGCAGAGGACCCCACCGTCTCGCCAGATGAACGCTCGCGCGGCGTGCAGATGGCAGAAGCGCTGCCGATGCGGGTACTGACCCGGATGTGGCAGATGCTGCTGAAAGCGCTGGAAGAGGTGGCCGCCGCGCCCAACGCGATGATGGCTGCCGAGATGGCGGTGATCCGGCTGACCCATGTCTCGGACCTGCCCAGCCCCGAGGAACTGATCAAGCGGCTGCAGGATGCACCGCCTCCACCTGCTCCGGGACCCGGCGGCGGAATGCCGCTGCAAAGAATGGGCGGCCCGGTGGCGAGCGCACCGGCCCCGGCCTACACCGCCGCCCCGCGCGGCAATGGCGGCGCACCGTCCGCCGCGCTGGCGCAGGATGTGCAGGCCGCACTGGCGCGCTACCCCAGCTTTGAGCATGTGGTGGAACTGATCCGCGCCAACCGCGACGTGAAGCTGCTGGTCGAGGTGGAAACCGGCGTCCGACTGGTCTCGTACCAGCCCGGGCGGATCGAGTTTACGCCCGCCGAACAGGCGCCGACCGATCTGGCGCAACGCCTCGGCTCGCGCCTGCAGGGCTGGACCGGCAACCGCTGGGTGGTGTCGGTGGTACCGGACGGCGACGCCCCGACCATCGCCGAACTGCGCGACGCAGCCGAGACGGCACTGAAAGCCGAGGCCGAGGAGCATCCGCTGGTGCAGGCGGTGATGGCGGAGTTCCCGAAGGCGAGGATCGTCAGGATCGAAACCCCGGAACAGCGCGCCGCCAAGGTCGAGACAGAAGCGCTGCCCGAGGTCGAAGACGAGTGGGACCCGTTCGAAGAGGATTGAGTGGAGTGTATGCGCACTGAGTTCGGAATTCTGGAAGACGTCAAAACACTCGCGATTGAGTACTACAACGTAACCGAAAAGCCCTTGGGCGTTACCGGCGAGATCGCAGAATTCGAGGCCGCCTGCCTTTTGGACCTGCACCTGACGGAGGCTCGCAGCGCAGGCTACGACGCTGTTCGAGTGACCGATGGAAAGCGGCAAACCATACAAATCAAGGGGCGCCGCAAGGGCAAGCGGCGAACTTGGGGTATGGTCCCCTCGATCAACACCGACAAGGCTTTCGACACGGTTGTTCTGGTTCTGTTGACCGAGGGTTTTGACGTACACGAAATCTGGGAGCATCGCGACGGGCGGTTATCGACGCGTTTGACAAGCCGGGATCGAAGGCCCGCAACGAACGCCGCGCGATGGCGGTGTCGAATTTCAAATCCATCGGCCATCGGGTCTGGTCGCAGCCCGGCAATAGTAAGCTCTATTTGATGGTGTGACGAAGCTTGGACTCGTTCTTTTCGTTCTCCGGCGCGCGCCCCTTTGTCCCAAAGCCAACCCGTCCAGCACGCATGTACATACTCGAGATCACCCCAAAGGTCGCAAACCCGCTAGATGCGACGCTTTCCTCGCCGCATTCTGACCGGAAATTCCGCGAGGGAGCCCTGACATGCACACCACGCCGCTTCACCCTCGCTTCGGGCTGACCGTCCATGGCGTCGATCTGCGCGAGGTGACCGCAGACCATCTGTTCCCCGAGATCCGGCGGATGTTCGAAACCCATTCTGTCCTGCTCTTTCCGGTGCAGTCCATCGCCGACGTGGATCATGTGCGGTTAGGTGAGCTGTTCGGCCCGCTGGAAAATCGAGAAGCGATGGCGGCGGGGCGCGATGTGGCGTTTCAGGTCTCGGACCTGTCAAACCAGACCGAGGCCGGGCTGCGCGCCCGCGACGATCTGCGCCTGCTGGATTTGCAGAGCAACATGCTCTGGCACACCGACAGCACCTTTCTGCCAATCCCCGCGCTGGTCAATATCCTGACGGCGCTGGTGGTCCCGCCCACGGGTGGCGAGACCGAGATCGCCTCGACCCGCTCGGCCTGGGCCGACATGCCCGAGCCCCTGAAGGCACGGCTGCGGGATGCGGTCATCTGGCACCGGCTGTCCCATTCGCGCTCCAAAATCTCGGCCAAGCTGGCTAGCCTTCCGAGAATGACCCGCTGGCCGGATCGCCCGTGGCGGGCGGTCTGGCCCAACCCAGTGACCGGCGAAGAGGCACTGTTCATCGCCTCGCACGCCTTTGCCATCGAGGGCATGGGCCACGCAGACAGCCAGGCGCTGCTGGAAGAGGCCATCGAATTCTGCACCCGGCCGGATTACGTCTACAGCCACACATGGCAGGTGGGCGATGTACTGATCTGGGACGAACGCGCCACTTTGCATCGCGGCCGTCCATGGAACTACGACCACCCCCGCACGCTGAAATCCATCTGCTGCTCGGTCGCCGACGCCGATGGGCTTGCCTCGGTTAGAGTGGTCTGAAGCGCCCGGAGAAACACGGGCTCCCGCGCCCGCCACGGTCCATCGGCTGACGCCGATGACCCTGAGCGGCCTTGGGCCCGGCACGGCGCGGACATAGCCCGCGCCGTGCCGGGCCCAACGGGAGGAGATGTCTCGCCAGAGACATCGACGACGGGCGGGAGCGCCTGTTCCTCCGGTCCAGCGCATACATCGGGTATGTGACCCTTGTGCTGGCCCCATCCCACCCGTATCTAGGCAGCAAACCGACTTTCAGGAGATACCCTCATGCTCAAAGGCCTTGGCGGTCTTGGCGATATGGCCAAGATGATGAAATCCGCACAGGAACTGCAGACCAAGATGACGCAGATGCAGGACGATCTGAACGACATCCTGGTCACCGGCGAATCCGGCGCCGGTCTGGTCAAGGCCACCGCCTCGGCCAAGGGCGAGCTCAAGGGGCTCGACATCGACCCATCGATTTTCAACGGCGACGACAAGGAAGTGGTCGAAGATCTGATCCTGGCCGCCATCAAGGACGCGCAGGCCAAAGCCGCCGAACGCTCGCAGGACGAGATGGCCAAGCTGACCGAAAGCATGGGCCTGCCCAAGGACATGAAACTGCCCTTCTGATCCCCGCAACTGCGCTGCCGGAGGCCGTGCCTCCGGCGTCTGGACAGGCCGACACGTGAGCTCAACCCGTGACATCGATGCCCTGATCGAACTGATGGCCAAGCTGCCTGGCCTCGGCCCGCGTTCGGCGCGGCGGGCGGTGCTGCACCTGATCCGCAAACGGGCGCTGTTGCTGACACCGCTGGCCGACACATTGCAGACTGTGGCCGAGACCGCGCGCGAATGCCTGAACTGCGGCAATGTGGGCACCGCCGACATCTGCGACATCTGCGAAAGCGAGGCGCGCGCCACCGGTGAGCTGTGCGTGGTCGAGGATGTGGCCGACCTCTGGGCGATGGAACGCGCGACGGTGTTCAAGGGGCGGTATCACGTGCTGGGCGGCACCCTTTCGGCTCTGGACGGCATCGGGCCCGAGGATCTGCGTATTCCCCGCCTGAAGGACCGGGTCACCGCAGAAGGCATTACTGAGGTGATCCTGGCCCTGAATGCCACCGTCGACGGCCAGACCACCGCCCACTACATCGCTGACCAGTTAGAGGGGCAGGTCCGGCTGACCTCACTGGCGCAAGGGGTTCCGATTGGGGGCGAGCTGGACTATCTGGATGACGGGACGATCACGGCCGCACTGCGTGCGCGGAAGGAGTTGTAAGGCGGCTTTCTCAGCGCAACGGGTCGGTATCCGATAGCATGTCCAGAGTGGCAATCTGATCCCACCAACCGCGCAAGAACCGAAATGGATGAAGCGCCCGTTTGCCTTCGTCCGCTTCCACAAAATAGGCCAGCATCGGCGCGAGGTGGCAATCCGCAAGCGTGACGGCCCGCCCGTCAAGGATATTTCCCTCTGCCGCCAGATCGTCCAGCACCGACAGCACCTGTTTGGAAGCTTCGATACCTATTGCGACCTCGTCACTATTGGATGCTTCTCCCACCAGCGGTCGAAATACGCCGTGCGAAAAGACCTGTCTGACCATCGGCCAATAGGCGTAATTGTCGATGATCGAGATGACCTGGTCCATTCTTGCCAGGGCGTTGGCGTTCTCGGGCTGCAACGGCGGGCCCTCAAATGCCCGGTCGACATAGCGCGTGATCGCGCCCGTTTCGAACAGGTTGAACGAGCCGTGCGAAAGCACCGGAACACGACCGAACGGATGCAATTCGAGATAACTCTCCGGCAGGTCGGAAAACGGATTAACCTCGATCACCTCATAGTTGACCTGCTTGCAATGGAGCGCCACCCGGGCGATCCGGTTGTATACGCTGTATCGGTATCCATGAAGTTTCACAGGGGCCGCCATCTCATTCCCCGTTCAGCGAATCGGATCCAGCACCGCATCCTTGGCTCGGCAATCCCGGATGACGTCCGCGCCGCAGGGCACCGGGTCGAGATCGCGAGAGAGGCAAACCCGCACCTCCTGGATATGGCCGTCGCGGCAGGTGACGGTGACCATGTCCCGCTCCAGCGCAGGATTGGCCTTCAGAAATGCCTCTTCCACGACCGAAGCAGGCAGTTTCACGCTGCGGTCGAGTTTGCGGAACACCTCAGGTCGCGTCACTTCCTCATAGGCGCGGCGGGACAGGGTAAAATAGTCCGCTGCGCTCAATCCTGAACAAGTGCCATGCTTCCTCCACTGGTGCCAGGCCAGACCGGAACTTGCCTGAATGTCTTCCATTTCACGCGTCATGCGGCGGCTGGGCGGGGCCTCGGGCGTGCGGCAGTAGGATGGCCAGCCGCGGTGGAATTGCGGCCAGAGCCCATGCAGTATCCAGCCGTAATCATGCCGGGGGTGGCACTGGTCAGAACCGCGCGCATCGCCTTCGGTCGCACACCAGTTCGGCGACCAGCTGAGCGACAGGACGTAATAGTCGAACTCCCCTGCCTTCTCACCCTCGGCCAGAACCGGCAGTGCGCTCAGAACCCAGAAAACCAACCAGCGCATTCGCCTCTTCCCTTATTGCGTGGTCGCGACTATATACGGCTCAAGTTCCCCGACAACGGAAACCCGCCCCGCCATTCCGGGGCCGCCGACTTCCGGCGACGGGACAGATGTATTCAAAGGAGTGAGGCTTATGGCAAAACCTCTGATGGCCAAGGCAACCGCCGTATGGCTGGTGGACAACACGACGATCAGCTTCAAGCAGATCGCCGATTTCGTGGGTATGCACGAGCTGGAAATCCAGGGCATCGCCGATGGCGACGTGGCCGCGGGCGTCAAGGGCTTTGACCCAATCGCAAACAACCAGTTGACCCAGGAAGAGATCAGCAGCGCTGAGAACAATCCGCTGCACAAGCTGAAGCTCAAGTTCAACCCGGCCGCCGCAGGCGAGGAAAAGCGCCGTGGCCCGCGTTACACGCCGCTCAGCAAGCGGCAGGACCGTCCGAACTCGATCCTGTGGCTGGTCAAGTTCCACCCCGAGCTCAGCGATGGCCAGATCGCCAAGCTGGTGGGGACCACCAAGCCGACGATCCAATCGATCCGCGAGCGCACGCACTGGAACATCTCGAACATGCAGCCCATCGACCCGGTCGCACTGGGCCTGTGCAAACAGTCCGAGCTGGACGCGGTCGTGCAGAAGGCCGCCGCCAAGAAGGCTGCCGAAGGCGGCGTGATGAGCGACGACGAGCGCCGCAAGCTGGTGTCGACCGAGCAGTCGCTGGAAATGGATGCCGCACCCAAAATCCCGACCGCCATCGAGGGGCTTGAGACCTTCTCGCTGTCCGACAGCGAGGACAAGACCGAAGAGAAGGAAGAGATCATTGACGCAGACAGCTTCTTCAACCTGCCCAAGAGCGGTGACGAGGACGAAGAAGACGACAGCGACGATCCCCGTTTCTGATCCTGATACAGGCCCCGGCCATCTGGACTGGGGCCGTTTCGTAACTGCAGATCTGCCATGCTGAATATTCTTTCGACACTCCTCGGCCCACACCGCGCCGTCTCCGTCTACGCCTTTTTGCAAACCCGTGGCCTGGCCGTGCTGGGCGGGCTGTTTCTGGCCGCTATCATCGGTGTGCTTTACATGATGGGTAGCGATGACGAGCACCGGCACGAGGCGTTCATGACCGTCCCCGTGCTTTCAGCGACTGCAATCGGTGGAGATCTTGCGAATGGAGTTATTGCGTCGGTCCGGCTGCCTGATGGCTCGGCGGCCTCGCTCAACTCAACCGAGGGTCAGATCGCGCAGACGGTCGGCACCACGGCCTGCATCGAAAAACGGATCTATGTAAATAGCGGCGAGCCGCGCTATCGGCTGAAGCTGCCGCACAACTGCGCCGACGGACAATAGAACGGTTGGGCAGCAGAAGCCGCCCAACCTGTTCGTCAGACCATCTGGAACAGGATCCCGGCGACGATTGCGCCGCTGATCCCCAGCCCCAGATACATCGCAAACACCCGTGGCCGGACCAGCGACCAGACCGCCGCCATGGCCGGGATCGAGCTGACTGCGCCCGCGACCATGAAGGCCATTGCGGCCCCCGCGCTCATCCCCTGCTCCATCAGCCCCGCCAGAAGCGGCGGTGCGACATAGGAGTTCAGGTAAGCGGGCATTCCGACCAACGCCGCAGTCACGATGGGCGCAACGCCCTCGCCCCCCACCACGCGGGCGATCAGGTCGGCAGGCACATAGCTCACCAGCAGCGCCTCAAGCACATAAGCCAGCGCCAGCCATTTGAGCAGGAACACCCCGTTCTGCACGAATTCCAACCGAAACCGGGCGCGGCGCTCAGGCTTCTGCCAGAACCGCCAATGAGGTTTGTCATCCTTCTTTGTCGCCGAGCCGCAGCATCCGGCGGGTTTGTAGGCCTTCAGAGGCTGGGCAAAGGCCCCTTGCTTCATCAGAGCTTTGACGACGAAGCCGCCGAACAAGCCCAGCGCCACTGCCGCCACTGCCTTGCCGATGGCAAAGGGCCATCCCAAGGCACCTGCGGTGATCAGCAGGGTCGGCGGGTCGATGAGCGGCGAGCTGAGCCAGAACGCCATCACGGCTGACAAAGGCGCCCCCAGCGCCAGAAGGCCGGCAATGAACGGGATCACCTCGCAGGAACAGAACGGCGCCAGCCCGCCGAACAGCGCGGCCAGAAAGATCATCCGCACCTCGCGCCCTTCAAAGGCGCGGGCCACCATCACCTCGGCCCCGGTGGCCTTGAGGTAGGACAGCAGAAGCACTGCGAACAGGATGTATTGCCCGGTATGCGCCAGGGCCTTGCCCGCGAAGGTCACCACGTCGGCCCAGTTGCCCGGGTCCAGCACCGCCACCGCGATCAGGATCGCCACGATCAGCGCCCAGGGGGTTTTCAACGCCTCGACCGCGCTTTTCCACGACCGCCCGGGGTTTTGCGTCAGATCAGCCATCGTTTGCCGCCTTTTTTTTCCACATCTGCACAGCACTCGCTGAGAATGAACTGCGCCAGCTTCTCCAACTCATCGAACCGCGCCCGGTTGATCGTACTGCGGCCCACCTTTTCCTGTTCAACCAGCCCGCCGGCTGCGAGGAATTTCAGATGATGCGCCAGAGTCGAGGGCGCGATACCTGTCCGCTCCTGTATCTGCCCGACGCTCAGGCCCGGCTCCCCGGCGCGAACCAGTGTCTTGAGTACCTGCAACCGCGCCTCGGACCCCATGGCGGCAAATCCTGCCGCTGCCGTTTCCCACATTTGCATTATCTCCATTAAACTAGGAATCTAGTTATATAGTGATGATTGCTCTGTCAAGACTTGCAAAACCGACCCAAACGTAATCCCCTCGGAGCCGAAGACTGTTTTCTACTTTGATTTGATGACGAACCTGCAAGCGGAGCCCGCGGATGTCCGACAAAAGAAATGCCAACCTTCTCGCCACATCGCTTCAGTTGCAGGAGGCCGCGGACAACCTGTCGAACCAGACCCGCGCGCTCGACACCGTTCGGGACAAGATCACCAAGCTGGAACGTCAGCGGGCTGAACTGATCGAGTCGCTGTTTGGCGGAAAGGATATTCAGGGCAACAGCCTCAACGTCTCGCTGAACCACAAGTTCAAGAACCAGAAGAACGCGCTGCTCAAGAACCAGAAAGAGTTCGAGGCCGCGTTGGGCGCCTATTCCCGGCAACTCACTGAATTTGAAGAGACAATCCTGCGATACAATCACCGCGAGGCCGACGATTTCGCCGATGCCATCTCGGCCCGGTTCTGTTCAGGCGCGCTGCACCGGGCATTCGAGGGAATAGTCAAACGGCTGGTGACCGAGGCGAAGGCCGAACTGCCCGAGAGCGATTTCGAGCTGCCGGAGGATTCGCATGACTACATTCCATTTCCGATCCAGAGATATCTGGATGCGCTGATCCGGGTGGACGGCTACCTTTCGCTCGACCCCGATTATGCCGACCCTTCGCTGCGCTATCGTCCGGTTGCGTTTCTGGAAATGGGCTGCGCCACCGGGCGCAACCTGTTGCTGACGAAACTGTCACAAGTGCTGCTGCTCGACCGCTGTGCCGGGTTCGACCTGAACGATCATCTGATCGCAATCGGGCAGGCCGCATTGGGGCTGGGCGACGAGATCTTCGTGGCCGATGCGTTCGAATTCGACTACTCGGGCTACGACGTGCTGTTTTCCTACCGCCCGATCCGGACACCCGAGGCGCAGGCCGAACTTGAGAAAACGATGGTCGCCTCGATGCGGCAGAACGCGTATCTGATCGCCCCGATGGCCGAAAGCCTGGACCAGTTCCCCGAGTTGCAATGCCTGAACCGCAGCCTGGACATCTGGAAGAAAATCGCCTGACGACCTGTCTAGAATTCCCTCATAAGTCCAGATTGCACTCGGATTAAGGCCAGCATATGGTGGCCGCCATGGGGATTTCAGTCGACACCTTCTTTCTCAAACCGGACGCGCAGGGCACGCTGCAGGCGCAGATCCAGCAGATGATCGCCGAGGGGATCCTCTCAGGCCGGTTCCATGTGGGCGAAAAACTCCCCTCGTCGCGCAAGCTGGCCACCCATCTGGGCGTCAGCCGGATCACGGTGACGCTGGCCTATACCGAACTTCTGGCCAATGACTACCTGACCTCGCGCGGACGGTCCGGCTATTATGTGTCCGAGAACGCGCCGATCCCGCCGGTCTATTCGCCGACACAGCGGGGCGAGGAGATCGTCGACTGGAATCGCGCCATCGCGCGCCGGTTCTGCGGGGGTGACGTGCTGCCCAAACCCAGCGACTGGCGCGACTACCGCTATCCTTTCATCTATGGCCAAGCCGATCCGACCCTGTTTGATCACGCCAACTGGCGCCTTTGCGCGGTGCGGGCGCTTGGGCAAAAGGACTTTGCCTCTCTCACCGCCGATTATGTGGATCAGGACGACCCGCTGCTGGTCGAGTTCATCGCCCGCCACACCCTGCCCCGGCGCGGCATCACCGCCCGGCCCGAGGAAATCCTGATCACGCTGGGCGCCCAGAATGCGTTGTGGCTGGCCTCACGCGTGCTGTTGAGCGGCAACCGCAAGGCCGCGATCGAGGACCCCTGCTATTACGCCCTGCGCGAGTTGCTGCTCCGGTCGGAATGTCAGCTCGCGCCGCTGCGCGTCGATCTGGATGGCCTGCCCCCGGATGCGATCCCCGAAGATACGGATGTGATCTTTACCACCCCCAGCCATCAATGCCCGACCACCGCGACGATGCCGTTCGAGCGGCGGCGCGCCCTGCTGCAACGCGCGCGCGAAATTGGTGCGATGATCGTCGAGGACGACTATGAGTTCGAGATGGCCTTTCTGGGCGCGCCCTCTCCGGCGCTGAAATCGCTCGATAGGGGCGGCTGTGTCGTTTATGTCGGCAGTTTCTCGAAATCGTTGTTCCCGGGTCTGCGGCTGGGTTACATGGTCGGGTCCGAGCCCTTTATCCGTGAGGCGCGCGCCCTGCGCTCGCTGGTGCTGCGGCATCCTCCTGGCCACATCCAGCGCACTGCCGCCTATTTCCTGTCATTGGGCCATTACGACGCCCAGATCCGGCGGATGTCCACCGCGCTGCTGGAACGGCGCCAGAGCATGGAAGACGCCATCGTGCGGCACGGCCTGACCATCGCGGGTCGCGGCGCCTATGGGGGCTCGTCCCTTTGGATGAAAGCGCCTGAGCACGTGAACACCACCCAACTGGCCGAGACCTTGCGCCAGCAGAGCGTACATATCGAGCCGGGCGAGCCTTTCTTCAACGGCCCGGAACGACCGCACAACTACTACCGTCTCGGCTATTCCTCGATCCCCACCGACCGCATTCCGGCGGGTATCGAGCGTGTCGCCAAAGCCATCCAAACCAACTAGCGGCGGATTCTGGACATAACCCGGAAACATGTCTGGCCCTAACGCCCGACTGCCCCTTGCGCCTACACCAAATGCAACACCTCGCCGGAGCCCCGCCCCGGCTTTCATTCATATTGCATGGAGTGCGCCCCAATGAAGATGACGACGGAAGAGGCCTTTGTTAAGACGTTGCAGATGCATGGCATTGAGCATGCGTTTGGGATCATTGGCTCGGCGATGATGCCGATTTCGGATATTTTTCCGGCGGCGGGGATCACGTTCTGGGACTGTGCACATGAGGGCTCGGGCGGCATGATGGCCGACGGCTACACCCGCGCCACCGGCAAGATGTCGATGATGATCGCGCAGAACGGGCCGGGCATCACCAACTTCGTCACCGCCGTGAAAACCGCCTACTGGAACCACACGCCGGTGCTGCTGATCACCCCGCAGGCGGCCAACAAGACCATCGGTCAGGGCGGCTTTCAGGAGATGGAGCAGATGCGCATGTTCGCGGACTGCGTCGCCTATCAGGAAGAGCTGCGCGACCCGAGCCGCGTGGCCGAGGTTTTGAACCGGGTGATCCTGCAGGCCAAGCGCGCTAGCGCCCCGGCCCAGATGAACATCCCGCGCGACATGTGGACCCAGGTGGTCGATATCGAACTGCCGAAAATCGTCGAGTTCGCCCGCAACGCCGGCGGCGACGACGCGCTGCAGGAAGCCGCGGACATCCTGTCCGAAGCCAAATTCCCGGTCATCTTGAACGGCGCCGGCGTGGTTCTGTCCGGTGCGATTCCGGCCTCGGCCGAGCTGGCTGAGCGTTTGACCGCTCCGGTCTGCGTCGGCTACCAGCACAACGACGCCTTCCCCGGCTCGCACCCGCTGTTTGCCGGTCCGCTGGGTTATAACGGCTCCAAGGCGGGTATGGAACTGATCGCGAAGGCGGATGTCGTTCTGGCTCTGGGCACCCGGCTGAACCCGTTCTCGACCCTGCCCGGCTATGGCATCAACTACTGGCCGACCAACGCCAAGATCATTCAGGTCGACCTGAACCCCGACCGCATCGGCCTGACCAAGGACGTCACCGTCGGCATCGTCGGCGACGCCAAGAAAGTGGCCGAGGGTCTGCTGGCGCGTCTGGGCGACAGCGCCGGTGACGCGGGTCGTGAGGATCGCAAGAACCTGATCGCCACCACCAAGTCGGCCTGGGCGCAGGAGCTGAGCTCGCTGACCCATGAGAACGACGATCCCGGCACCACCTGGAACGAGCGTGCCCGGGCCGCCAAGCCCGACTGGATGAGCCCGCGCATGGCATGGCGCGCGATCCAGGCGGCGCTGCCGACCGAGGCGATCATCTCGTCCGACATCGGCAACAACTGCGCCATCGGCAACGCCTACCCGTCGTTTGAGGAGGGCCGCAAGTACCTGGCCCCCGGCCTGTTCGGCCCCTGCGGCTACGGTCTGCCTGCGGTGATCGGCGCCAAGATCGGCTGCCCGGACACACCCGTTGTCGGTTTCTCCGGTGACGGCGCCTTTGGTATCGCGGTGAACGAGCTGACCGCGATCGGCCGCGAAGAGTGGCCCGCCGTAACCCAGATCGTATTCCGCAACTATCAGTGGGGCGCCGAGAAGCGCAACTCGACCCTGTGGTTCGACGACAACTTCGTGGGCACCGAGCTGGATCAGCAGGTGTCGTATGCGGGCATCGCCAATGCCTGTGGCCTGAAAGGTGTGGTCGCCCGCACCCAAGACGAGCTGACCGCCGCCCTGAACCAGGCCATCGCGGACCAGAAGAACGGCATCACCACGCTGATCGAGGCGATGATCAACCAGGAACTGGGCGACCCGTTCCGCCGCGACGCTATGAAAAAACCTGTCCGCGTCGCCGGTATCAACGCCGCGGATATGCGCGAACAGCAAGTGTAATCGACACAGGGGCTGGGGCGCATGACCAAGACACCCATCGAGCTGTTGGCGGCAAGCGCCCTGGCCACCCGCCCTGTTGTTGCTCTAAGCGAAGGCAGCGATCCCCGCATCGTCGCGGGGGCGCTTGCCGCCCATGCGGCCAATCTGGCCGATGTCATTCTTGTCGGACCGCAGGCCGAGGTCGAGGCTGCGTTACAAGCCGAAGGCGCAAGCGCAGGCAATGGCGTTGCGATCCACGATCCCGCCACATCCGACCTGACCGAAGCCTTTGCCGCCGAATACCATTCCCTGCGCAAGCACAAAGGCGTGGGCGAGGCCGCCGCGCGCAAGGCCGCCGAGACGCCGCTGGTATATGCCGCGATGCTGGTGCGGCTGGGCCACGCCACCGGCACTGTCGGCGGCGCTATCCACACGACGGGCGACGTCGTCCGCACTGCGATTCAGGTGATCGGCATGACGCCCGATGCGGGCATGGTGTCGTCTTTCTTCCTGATGTACCCGCCCGAGGACGCTCGTGAAGGCGCGCGCGCGATGCTCTATTCCGATTGCGGGCTTGTGATCGACCCGAACCCGGCCGAGTTGACCTCGATTGCCGCCGCCTCGGCCAATTCCGCCCGCGCCCTGCTGCGCGAAGAGCCGAAGATCGCCATGCTGAGCTTCTCCACCAAGGGCAGCGCCAGCCACCCGGCGGTGGACAAGGTGACCGAGGCCACCGACACCCTGCGCAGCCAGCACCCCGGATTGGAAGTGGATGGCGAGTTACAGTTCGACGCGGCCTTCGTCCCGTCGGTCGGTGCGCGCAAGTCGCCGGGATCATCGGTGGCCGGACAGGCCAACGTGATGATCTTCCCCAATCTCGACGCGGGTAATATCGGCTACAAAATCACCCAGCGTCTGGGCGGATACGCCGCTATCGGCCCGGTGATGCAGGGGCTGGCCAAACCCGCCAACGACCTCTCGCGTGGCTGCACTGCCGAGGATGTGACGCAGATCATCGCCGTCACCATCCTGCAAGCCACCGGAACGGAATAACAAAACCGCCACTGTTTTCAGAAACAGTGTTCCCAATTCGGGCGAAAACCGACATCTTTTGCCCGGACCAACTGACAGGACCCGCCAATGACCCATCAGCAGCCGATCCTCAACACCTCGCCCAAGGTCTCGGACGAGATCCGGCGCACCACCTGCTACATGTGCGCCTGCCGCTGCGGGATCAACGTGCACATGAAGGACGGGAAAGTGGCCTATATCGAAGGCAACCGCGACCACCCGGTGAACAAGGGCGTTTTGTGCGCCAAGGGCTCGGCGGGGATCATGCAGGTCAACGCGCCGTCGCGACTAAAGGCGCCGATGATCCGCACCGGCCCGCGCGGCTCGGGCGAGTTCAAGGAGATCAGTTGGGACGAAGCACTGGCCATCGCCGTGGGCTGGATGGAACCGGTCCGCCACGAGGCGCCGGAGCAACTGGCATTCTTCACCGGCCGCGATCAGTCGCAGTCCTTCACCAGTTTCTGGGCACAAAGCTTCGGCACGCCGAACTATGCGGCTCACGGCGGGTTCTGCTCAGTCAACATGGCGACGGCCGGCATCTACACGATGGGCGGCGCGTTCTGGGAGTTCGGGCAGCCCGATTGGGACCACACCAAGCTGTTCATGCTGTTTGGCGTGGCCGAGGATCATGATAGCAACCCGATCAAGATGGGGCTTGGCAAGATCAAGAAGCGCGGCGCCAAAGTGATTGGGGTGAACCCGATCCGCTCGGGCTATAACGCCGTGGCCGATGAATGGGTAGGGATCACGCCCGGCACCGATGGCCTCTTCATCCTGTCGCTCATCCATGTGCTGATGAAAGCGGGCAAGATCGACCTGGATTATCTCAGCCGCTACACCAACGCACCGGTGCTGGTGAAGGCCGCCGAAGGCCCGGACAAGGGCCTGTTCCTGCGCGACGACGATGGCAAGCCGCTGGTGGTGGACCGGGTGACCGGAGAACTCACCGCCTTTGACAAGCCCGGCGTGCGGCCCGATCTCTCGGCCACCTACGAAAAGGACGGCGTCACTCACCGCCCGGTGTTCCACCTGATGGCCGAGCGCTATCTGGCCGACGAATACACGCCCGAAGCCATCGCCGAACAATGCGGCGTTCCAGCCAGCCGCATCCGCGCCATCGCAGGCGAACTGGCGCGCGTCGCCTTTGACGAGGCATTCGAGTTGGACCACGAATGGACCGACTTCCGCGGCGAAAAACACAGCAAGATGATCGGCCGTCCAGTCTCGATGCACTCGATGCGCGGTGTCTCGGCCCATGCCAACGGTTTCCAGACCTGCCGCGCGCTGCATGTGTTGCAGATCATCCTCGGCACCGTCGAGGTCCCCGGCGGCTTCCGCTTCAAACCGCCCTACCCCAAACCGGTCGAGGCACATCCGACCCCGCATTCGAAGTCCACGCCAGACACGCCGCTGGACGGCCCACACCTGGGCTTCGTCCGTGGCCCCGAACATCTGGCGCTGAAAGAGGATGGCAGCCCGGCCCGGATCGACAAGGCGTTCACCTGGGAAAACCCGATGAGCGCCCACGGCCTTATGCATATGGTGATCTCGAACGCCCATGCGGGCGATCCCTACAAGATCGACACCCTGTTCATGTATATGGCCAACATGTCCTGGAACTCATCCATGAACACCAAGGGCGTCATGGAGATGCTGACGGACAGGGATGAGAACGGCGACTACAAGATCCCGCACATCATCTATTCCGACGCCTATTCCTCTGAAATGGTGGCCTATGCCGACCTGATCCTGCCCGACACCACTTATCTGGAACGCCACGACTGCATCTCGCTGCTCGACCGCCCGATCTGCGAGGCGGACGCGGCGGCGGATGCGATCCGCTGGCCGGTGATCGAGCCCGACCGCAATGTGCGCGGCTTCCAGACGGTGCTGATCCAGCTCGCCAACCGGATGAAATTGCCGGGCTTCACCAACGAGGACCGCAGCCCGAAGTGGAAGGACTACGCCGACTACATCGTCAATCACGAGCGTAAACCGGGCATCGGCCCGCTGGCAGGTTTCCGTGGTGAGAACGGCGACAAGGAAGGCCGGGGCGAGGTGAACCCCGACCAGCTGAACCGCTATATTGAAAACGGCGGCTTCTACGTGGTCCATATCCCCGAAGGATCGGATTACTACAAACCGTGGAACAGCGCCTATCAGGACTGGGCCGTGGGCATGGGGATCTATGACAGTCCGCAACCTTATCTGTTCCAGCTTTACGTCGAGCCGATGCGCAAGTTCCAGCTGGCCGCCGAGGGCCATGGCGACCGCCAGCCTCCCGACCATCTGCGCGGACGCATCAAGGACGTGATGGACCCGCTGCCGATCTGGTACGAGACCGACCAGACCGGCAACGAGGGCTTTACCGTCAACGCCCTGACCCAGCGGCCGATGGCGATGTACCACTCCTGGGGCACCCAGAACGCCTGGCTGCGGCAGTTGCACGGGCGCAACCCGCTTTACGTGCCGACCAAGCTGATGCGCGAGCATGGGCTCAAGGATGGCGACTGGGCCAAGGTGACCTCACCGCATGGTGAGATCACGGTGCCAGTGATGGAGATGGCGGCGCTCAACGACAACACCATCTGGACCTGGAACGCCATCGGCAAACGCAAAGGCGCCTGGGCGCTGGAGGAGGACGCGCCCGAAGCCACCAAGGGCTTCCTGCTCAACCACCTGATCCACGAGTTGCTGCCGCCCAAGGGCGATGGCCTCCGCTGGGCCAACTCGGACCCGATCACCGGTCAGGCGGCGTGGTTCGACCTGAAGGTAAAGATCGAAAAGGCCGCCAACCCCGACGAGATGACCGAAAGTCAGCCCGCATTCGACCCGCTCGAATCCCCGGTCGGCACGGGCCCGAAGAACCTGGCGTGGAAGGTCGGCGAATGACCCCGCTTCTTCTGTTCAAAAATATCCCGGGGTCTGGGGCAGAGCCCCAGTCTGCGCTCACCACATTCGCGGAGGTCTGCTGACATGACCCAGCTCCCCACATCCACCGACCGCAGGATGGGTCTGGTCATCGACCTCGACACCTGCGTCGGCTGCCATGCCTGCGTGATCTCGTGCAAAGGCTGGAACACCGAAAACTACGGCGCGCCGCTGTCGGATCAGGACGCCTATGGCGGCAACCCGTCTGGCACCTTCCTGAACCGGGTACATTCCTACGAAGTACAGCCCGAGCAGGGCGCAGCACAGCTCATCCACTTCCCCAAGTCCTGCCTGCATTGCGAGGACGCGCCTTGCGTCACCGTCTGCCCCACCGGCGCCAGCTACAAGCGGGCCGAGGACGGCATCGTGCTGGTCAACGAAAGCGACTGCATCGGCTGCGGGCTTTGTGCATGGTCGTGCCCCTATGGCGCGCGCGAGTTGGATCAGGCCGAGGGTGTGATGAAGAAATGCACCCTCTGCGTCGACCGGATTTACAACGAGAACCTGCCCGAGGTAGACCGCATCCCCTCCTGCGTGCGCACCTGCCCGGCGGGCGCGCGGCATTTCGGCGATCTGGGCGATCCGGAAAGCGATGTCTCGAAACTGGTCGCCGAACGCGGCGGCATGGACCTGATGCCCGAAATGGGCACCAAACCCGTCAACAAATACCTGCCGCCCCGGCCCAAGGACAAGATCGAGGATCAGATCGACATCCTCGCCCCTCTGCTCGCACCCGTGGCCGATGAGCCCAAGGGCTTCATGGGCTGGCTCGATAAAGCACTGGAGAAACTGTAATGCATCCGGCGCCATCCGTTATCATCTTCACCACCCTGTCCGGCCTGGGCTTTGGCCTGCTGTTCTTTCTGGGCCTCGGTCTTCCGGCCGTGTCCGGCACGGTGGCCTTCATCTTCTTCGCCATCGCCTTCGGCCTGGCGGTTGCGGGTCTGCTGGCCTCGACCTTCCACCTTGGGCATCCCGAGCGCGCGTGGAAGGCCTTCACCCAGTGGAAGACCAGCTGGCTCAGCCGCGAAGGCTGGTGCGCGGTCATCGCGCTGGTGGTCATGGGGCTTTACGCCATCGGCGTAATCTTTCTGGACCAGCGCTGGGGCGTGTTGGGCGTGATCGGGTCGCTGGCCTCGCTGGCGACGGTCTTTACCACCTCAATGATCTATACCCAGCTCAAGACCATCCCGCGCTGGCACATGAAACTGACGCCGGCAATGTTTCTATCCTTCAGCCTCGCCGGCGGCGCATTGCTCGCCGGTCAGATGAGGCTCGCCCTGCCATTTCTGCTGATTACAGCGCTCGTGCAGATCCTCTATTGGCGGCAGGGCGACAAGGCGCTGGCGGCCTCGGGCACCGATCTTGGCACCGCCACGGGGCTGGGCAGTCGCGGAACCGTCCGCGCCTTTGAACCGCCGCATACTGGCACAAACTATCTGCTGCGCGAGTTCGTGCATGTCGTGGGCCGCAAGCACGCGGAAAAACTGCGCGTGATCGCCTTTGCGCTCGCTTTTGTTCTGCCGGTTATCCTGCTTGTGCTTCCGTTCAGCCATTTCTTCGCCTTGCTTGCCATTCTCTCGCATCTGGCAGGCGTGGCAACCTCGCGCTGGCTGTTCTTTGCACAGGCTGAACACGTGGTCGGTTTGTACTACGGAAAACGCTAACACTCACGGGGGCGTTCAACCGAGCGCCCTTTTTTCTAACTGCATGTCACAAAACCGCTGGCTGCGTCGTCCTGTTCCCGAAACCAGCAAAAAGGGAACAGAATCATGTCTCAGCGTCTCGATCACTTCACCATCGCCCCGGATCTCTTCAAACCACTGCTTGAGCAGGAAGAGCTGATCAAGGCAAGCGGGCTGGAGCATAGCCTTGTCGAGTTGGTGAAGCTGCGCGCCTCGCAGATCAACGGCTGCGCCTTCTGCATCCATATGCACACCCATGACGCCCGCGCCCATGGCGAAACCGAAGATCGCCTGCATCTGCTGAATGCATGGCGGGAGTCCTCGCTTTATTCGGAGCGCGAGCAGGCAGCGCTTTCCTGGACCGAAGCCTTGACCAGGATCGAAGCAACCGGCGCACCCGATGAGGATTACGACCGTGTTTCGCAACAATTCTCGCCCAAAGAGCAGGTCGCGCTTACCCTGCTGATCGCCGCCATCAATTCCTGGAATCGGATTGCCATCGGCTTTCGCTCTCCGCATCCTGTTGCGCAGGAGGTTGATGCCGCGTGGGCGTGAGTTCTCATCCCGACCAGACCGATACGTTTCTGGCAGTGCGACCGCGGCTTTTCGCCGTCGCCTACCGGATGCTGGGCACGGTTAGCGATGCCGAGGACATCCTGCAAGAGGCGTTTTTGCGCTGGCAATCCGCCCCTGTTTCGGAAATCCGCGACGCGACGGGTTATCTGGTGCGGATCACGACCCGGCTGTGTCTAGACCAGTTGAAATCCGCCCGCGCCCGGCGCGAAACATATCCCGGCGAATGGTTGCCCGAACCTCTGCTGACCGAGGAGTCGACGGAACGGCTGGACCATGACGTGTCCGTCGCGCTGCTGCTCGCGCTGGAACGGCTGACTCCGTTGGAGCGCGCCGCGTTCCTGCTCCACGACGTTTTTGACAGCTCATACGAAGAAGTGGCGGCCGCGCTGGGGCGCAGCATCGGAACCTGTCGGCAGCTTGCGGCACGGGCACGCAGAAATGTGCAACAGGCGCGGCCACGAGCACCGGTGCCCGCCGAGGAGGGTCAGGAAATCACGCTGGCTTTCTTTCACGCGGCCAAGACCGGCGATACCGGCTCTTTGGCCCGGCTTCTTTCAAAGGATGTGCGCCTCATATCCGATGGCGGCGGCAAGGTGATGGCTGCCCTGAACCCAATCAAAGGGCTGGATCGGGTCGTTCGGCTTTTGGAGGGGATCTCGCGGAAAACAGGAGCCGAGCCGCCTCGACAGTGGCGGCACTGCGTGCTGAACGGCCTGCCCGCAATCCTGAGCCGCGAACCAGACGGCATATTGCAGGCCACGTCCGTGGAAATCCGGGACGGTCTGATTACCCACATCTACGTGACGCGCAATCCGGACAAGACCGCACATCTGGTGCAGGCGCTGCCCTTGCCTGAATAGAGAAAGGCGACTTGCGCTACACAGGTCGCCTTAATGTTCCAAGCAAGCTCCGATCAGAGCAGACCGGCGTGCCCCATCGCCGCGTCAATCGCCGCCTTGGTGCCGTCTTCGAGCCCGGTCAGAGGCGAACGCACCTCTTCCGTGCAAAGCCCCAGCTTGCTGAGCGCATACTTCGCACCGACCAGCCCGGGCTCGATAAAGATCGCCTCGTGCAGCGGCATCAGGCGGTCCTGATACTCCAGCGCCTTGGCATAATCGCCCTCCAGCGTGGCCTGCTGGAATTCGGCGCACAGTTTCGGAGCGACGTTTGCCGTCACCGAGATACAGCCTACGCCGCCATGGGCGTTGAACCCGAGCGCCGAGGCGTCTTCGCCTGAGAGCTGGCAGAAATCGGAGCCACAGATGGCACGCTGCTGGCTGACGCGGGTGATGTCGCCGGTCGCGTCCTTGACACCGACGATGCGCGGCAGCTTAGCCAGTTCACCCATGGTTGCGGGGGTCATGTCCACCACCGAGCGACCCGGGATGTTGTAAATGATGATCGGAACATTGGCACAATCGTGCAGCGCGGTGAAATGAGCCACCATGCCCCGCTGGGTCGGCTTGTTGTAATAAGGCGTGACCACCAGAGCCGCATCGGCACCGACCTTCTCCGCGAATTGCACGAATCGGATCGCCTCGATTGTGTTATTCGACCCCGCACCCGCGATCACGGGAACTCGGCCTGCAGCGGCCTTGACCACCTCTTCGACCACGGTTTCATGCTCTTCATGGGTCAGGGTTGGACTTTCACCGGTGGTGCCCACGGGCACTAGACCGGTCGATCCCTCGCCGATTTGCCATTCCACCAGGTGTTTGAGCGTTTCCAGGTCCAACTCGCCGTTGCGGAACGGGGTGACGAGGGCTGGCATTGAGCCTTTGAACATGAAAAACGCTCCCTAGATATCAACGTGGACGGGCGAGGCCCGCAGGAAATGCGCGTTGGCGGGATTGTGTGTTGATCCCGACGGCGCACGGTTTATCGTGAAAGGCTCTAGCCTTGGTTTGTTGGGAAATGCAAGGGATGACGCGCGTTGTGAAGGTCGTTGTGTCCGCGATAATGTGCTGCATGGCCCTGATGGCGCCTGCACGCGCGGATGCTGTGGATGATTTGCGGCGAGCGCTCGCCGAAATGCGGGACGAGAACTGGAACGAGGCGCTGCGCATCGCCGGGCAGCGCGGCTCGGTGGCACGGGACGTCATCGTCTGGCACTGGCTGCGTAAGGGATTCGGTACATCGGGTGACGTTCTGGTGTTTCTCGACCGCCGCCCGGACTGGCCCGGACTGGAATGGCTGCGCCGCAAAAGCGAGCCGTCTTTTACCAACGCCGATCCCGACCGGGCGCTGAAATTCTACGCCGACAACCCGCCACAAACCGCCGAAGGTGCACTGAACCATGCGGTGGCCCTGCTGACCAAAGGGCAGCGCGGCGATGCCGAGGCGGATCTGGTCACCGCCTGGCGCACGATGGCGATGGGTGCCGGGCTGCAAAAGAACTATCTGGAGAACTTCTCGAAACTGCTGAAGCCGCATCACGAGGCGCGGCTGGACCGGATGCTGTGGGACGGCAATCTGATCAGCGCAAAGCAGATGCTGCCGCTGGTGAGCGACGGTCAGAAGAAGCTGGCGCAGGCGCGGATCGGGCTGCAGGAGCGCGTGCCGGGCGTGAACGCGCTGATCGACGCGATTCCGAAATCGCTGATGGACTCACCCGGGCTGGCCTATGATCGGTTCGTCTGGCGCGACCGGAAGGAACTGGACGACAGCGCCATCGACCTAATGCTGGAACGCTCGACCGGGCCCGAGGCGCTGGGTGAGCCGGACAAATGGTCCGAAGGGCGCCGCAGGCTCGCGCGGCTTGAGATGCGGAACGGCGACGCCAAGCGCGCATACCGGATCGCCTCCCGACATCACATGACGCCGGAAATGGGTTATGCCTATGCCGATCTGGAATGGCTTTCGGGCTTCCTCGCACTGCGCAGGCTGAACGACCCGGCCACCGCCGTGCGGCATTTCCGGCGCTTCGACGAGGCGGTGCAATCGCCGATCTCCAAAGGGCGCGGGGGCTATTGGCTGGGCCGCGCCTACGCGGCGTCGGGTGATGCAGAAAAGGCCTATGAGGCCTATGCGATGGGGGCCGATTATCAGACCTCGTTCTACGGCCTACTGGCGGCGGAACAGATCGGGCGGCCTTTCGACCCTGACATTGCCGAACCTCGCCGGGCGCCGCGCTGGCGCGAGGCGGCGTTCATGCAGTCGAGCGTGCTGGAGGCCGGAGTACTGCTGCTGCGCGCGGGCGAGCGTGATCTGGCCGAGCGCTTCCTGACCCATCTGGTCGAGGAACTGGACCAGATGCAGGCGGCACAGCTGGGCGACATGGCGCTGGAGTTGAATGAGCCGCATCTGGCGGTGATGATCGCCAAACGGGCGGCGCGTACTGGCGTGGTTCTGCCCGCCGCCTATTACCCGGTGCATCCGGTGGCCGATCTGCGCCTGCCCATGGCCAAGGAAATGACGCTGGCCATCGCGCGGCGTGAAAGCGAGTTCGATCCGGTGGTGATCAGCGGCGCGGGCGCGCGGGGTCTGATGCAAGTGATGCCCGCGACCGCCAAGCTGGTGGCGCGGGATCTCGGCATTCTCGGTGGTTTTCAGACCGGGCGGCTGACCTCGGACTGGAAATACAACGCCAAACTGGGCGCGAACTACCTCGCCGGGCTGGCCGCTGATTTCAACGGCAATATCGTGATGATGTCGGCGGGCTACAACGCCGGGCCCAGACGCCCGATATCTTGGATGGAACGCTTTGGCGATCCCCGCACCGGGCAGGTGGATATGATCGACTGGATCGAGCACATCCCGTTTTCCGAAACCCGCAACTATGTCATGCGTGTGGCCGAAAGCATGCCGGTCTACCGCGCTCGGCTGGGCAAACCGGCGCTGCCGGTGCCGTTCTCGCAGGAACTGGTGGGCTCAACCCTGCTGGCGTTCGCGCCATAGGGTGAAAAGTCCGGCGGCCACAATCAGCGCGGCCCCCGTCACCACGGCGGGGCGCAGCATCTCGCCGAAGATCGTGATGCCCAGAATCGCGCTCCACAGCAGGTGAAAATAGGCAAAGGGCTGTACGGCGCTGGCCTCGGCCATCTCGTAGCATTTGATCAGCAGCCAGTGCCCGGTCACACCCAGCAGGCTGAGCGCACCCATCCAGTACCAGTCCTGCCGGGCCATCGGCTCCCAGAACCAGATACCAACCACCGTCATGGCGACGGCCCCGGCGATCCCGGTCCAGAAAAAGCTGGTCGCCGCACTGTCGCGCCGCGCGGCGTAGCGGGTCAGCAGCGCGTAGAGCGCGAACATGAAAGCCGAGATCAGCGGGATGATGGCCCATGGATTGAACACGCCCATACCGGGCTGAAGGATGATCAACACACCGATGCAACCGACACCGATGGCGCTCCACCGACGCCAGCCGACCTGCTCGCCCAGTACCGGTCCGCTCAGCGCAGCGACCAGTAGCGGGTAACAGATGAACACCGCAAGGCTCTCGATCAGACCCAGCACGGTAAAACTATAGACGGCCACGCAGATCTCGGTCACCAGCAGCACGCCGCGAAAGACCTGCAACCGGATCTGGCTGGTTCGTGCGGCGGCCCCCAATCCGCCGTGTGCCCGCGCCGCAAGCGCCACCACGAAGGCGGCGAAGAACCAGTAGCGGATCATCACCACCATGTAGGTGTTGTAGGCGCCCGCCAGATGGCGCGAGATCCCGTCCTGCAGGGCAAACACGACGGTGGCGCCGATCATCAGGGCGATGCCCGCCGGAATGTTGTTCTTTTGCGTCACGCTTTGATGGCCCGCGTCATGTGTCTTTTGCGGCCAAAGCCGGGGGAGCGTGTGACGGTGAAACCGGCATCCTCCAACCCCCGGCGGACAAAGCCCGCTGCGGTATAGGTCGCAGCGGTGCCGGACGGTGCTGTGTGGTTTGCGACTTCGTGCAACAAATCCGCCCCCCAAAGCTCGGGGTTCTTGGCCGGAGAGAAACCGTCGAGAAACCAAGCATCCGCCTGTCCCGCCCAGGCGGGCAGGGTCTGACGCGCATCGCCCTCGATGACTTCAAGCCGCAGGGTGCCCAGATCGCAGGCCCCGCCCTGCCAGACGGCGAGAAACCGGTCGCGCCAGTCTGCCAGTTCGGGAAAAGCGGTCAGCGCGCGGGCCATGTCTGCGGGTGCCATGGGAAAAGCCTCGAAACTGATGAAATGTAGCGGCCCGGCCTGCCCCGATCGCTCCCATTCCGACCACGCGGTCAGCATGTTCAGCCCGGTGCCAAAGCCCAGTTCGGCAATCTGGAAGCCCGGCGTGAACCGCGCGGGCAGGTCGTTGCCCGCCAGAAACACGTGCCGTGTCTCTTCCAGCCCGTTCTGCAGCGAAAAGTACGGATCGTCGAAGCGCTCGGACACCGGCACCTTGTCTTCGGTCCATGTCAACTTGGCGCGCTGGTCTGCCATCGGGTAATCCTGTAGCTAGAACGCAATCCGAAAAATGAGAGCCGGTTTTCGGTGTAAGTTGCGCGTAATCTCGACAATCCGTAACGGCGCGACACTGAACAAGGAAAAGGGGATTGGCAATGGTCGATGTGACGGTGCGCGGAGCAGGTATATTCGGCTTGTCCATCGCCTGGACCTGCGCCCGGCGTGGCGCCAAGGTCAGCGTGGTCGATCCCTTTGGCCCCGGCACGGGCTCCAGCGGCGGGCTGGTCGGCGCGCTGGCGCCGCATGTGCCCGAGAACTGGAACGACAAGAAGGCGTTTCAGTTCGACAGCCTGATCATGGCCAATCCCTTCTGGGCGCAGGTCGAGGCCACGGGCGGCGTTTCGCCCGGCTATGCCCGCCTTGGCCGCCTGCAACCCATCGTCGACGACCGCGCGCTGGATCTGGCCCAGCAGCGCGAGGGCACGGCGGCTGAGCTGTGGCGAGGTCAGGCCGACTGGCGTGTGGTGCCGGTCGCCGATCTCGGCCCTTGGTGCCCGCCCAGCGCGACCGGTTACGTGATCCGCGACACGCTCAGTGCCCGTATGCACCCGCGCCGCGCCTGCGCCGCGCTGGTGGCGGCGCTGGGGGTGATGGGGGTGGAAGTTGAGGCCAAGGCCCCGGAAGCCGGGCAGGTCATCCACGCCACCGGTCTCGCTGGGCTCGAAGAACTCAGCCGCGCCATGGGCAAGACCGTGGGCAACGGGGTCAAGGGGCAGGCCGCACTGCTGCGCTTCGATGCCGGTGAGGTACCGCAGCTCTTTGCCGATGCGATCCACATCGTGCCGCACGGTGATGGCACGCTGGCCATCGGCTCGACGTCCGAGCGCGACTATGACGACCCATCCAGCACCGACGCAGCGCTGGACGACGTGATCGAGCGCGCCATGCGGGCGGTGCCGGTACTGCACGGCGCCGAGGTGATCGAGCGATGGGCCGGGGTCCGCCCCCGCGCTAAAAGCCGGGCGCCGATGTTGGGGGCGCACCCGCTATATCCCGGGCAATTCATCGCCAATGGCGGCTTCAAGATCGGATTTGGAATGGCCCCGAAAGTGGCCGAGGTGATGGCCGATCTGGTGCTCGAAGGCCGGGACAACATCCCTGACGTCTTCCGGCCCGAGGCTTCACTATGAGCGTTTCGGACGCGCCCCGCCGCATCCTTTCCAATGACCCAAACCTTGCCGGTGTTCTGTCCCTGATCCGCATGAATTTTACCTATATGGAGGGCCGGATCGACCCTCCTTCCTCCATGCTCCGCCTGACCATGGAAGCGGTGCGCCAGCAGGCCACCGAGGGCGAGATCTGGGCCATCGGAACCAAGCCCGACGCAGTGATCTTCCTGACCCCGCACCCCGGATGCCTCTATCTGGGCAAGCTGGCAGTGGCTGAAGCGCGGCGCGGATCCGGGCTGGCGCGGCAGCTGGTGGAACTGGCCGAGGCGCGAGCACAGGAGATGGGATTGGATGCGCTGGAACTGCAGACGCGGGTCGAGCTTGTGGAGAACCACGCCACCTTCGCCCGCATGGGTTTTGTCAAGACCGGGGAGACCGCACATCCCGGCTATGACCGGGCGACGTCAATCACTATGCGCAAGCGTTTGAGCTGA
This sequence comes from Ruegeria sp., assembly GCF_040830605.1. Classification (GTDB taxonomy): domain Bacteria; phylum Pseudomonadota; class Alphaproteobacteria; order Rhodobacterales; family Rhodobacteraceae; genus Ruegeria. The sequence continues at coordinate 575,759 of NZ_JBFOMD010000004.1, read as the reverse complement.
GGCGCGCGCCTGCATCACCTGCCGCCCATCCGGGCCGCGCACCCACAAATCCGGACCGTTCCGGCACAGGGTTGCGGTCTCGAAATGCATCAGCGGTGAGGAGGCGCGGAACGAGAATTCGGCCAGCGACCCCATCAGTTTCTCGGCCAGCAGCATCAGTTGTTGCGCCAGCAGCGGGCCATGCACAACTAGCCCGGAATAGCCCTCAACATCACGGGCATAGTCCAGATCGTAGTGGATGCGGTGCCCGTTGAAAGTCAGGGCCGAGTAACGAAACAGCAGGGTGGAATCGAACCGCACCTCACGCCGGTCGGTCTCATCTGTACGCGCCGTCGGGGGCACGGGGCGTGGCGCATCCGGTGCCGGGTCTTCGCGATAGACCAGATCCTGCCACTCGGTGAGACAAAGCGCACCCTCCTGCCAGATCTCGTGCCGCAGGGTGACAAACGCCAAAGGGCCGGTGCGCCCGGCCTTTGTGGCGGCACTTTCCAGAACTGAGCGTTTCTCGGCCGGAATACCGGCTCGCAGATCCTGTTCAAAACGCAACCGACCCCCGGCCCACATCCGGCGCGGCAGGCCCATATCGGGGATCAGGCCACCGCCGACCCGGGGATGACCGTCCCGGCCCAGCGTGTCGGGCGGGCGCGGCGTCCAGAAATAGAGCTGGTGAAAAAACGGTGGCAGCGGAGAGCCCGGTCCGATAGATGCCGACTGCCCCAGCGCCACCTCGAACGCGGCGGCGCGGGCCGGATCCATCACATCACTTTGACTTTCGGACACCACATCGTCTTTCATGCCGTCGACCCTAGGTAGACCTGCCAAAAAGGACAAGCCATGCCCGCCGTCTCGGCCCTCGACCATCTCGTTCTGACCGTTGCCGACCTTGATGCCACCATCGCCTTCTATTCCGACGTGCTGGGCATGCGCGCAGTCCAGTTTCACCCCGCCGACGGCTCGACCCGCTGGGCGCTGAGCTTTGGTGCGCAGAAGATCAATCTGCACCCGGCCAGCGCGCCATTTGCACCGATGGCCGCGCATCCCGCGCCGGGAACGGCGGACCTGTGTTTTCTGACCGAAACGCCGCTGCCAGACTGGCAGGCCCACCTGGCCACAAACGGCGTGACCATAGAAGAAGGGCCAGTGCCCCGCACGGGGGCAACCAGCCCGATCCTGTCGCTCTATCTGCGCGATCCCGACGGCAATCTGATCGAGATCGCCACCCGCGCCAACAGCACTTCGCAAAACGCCTGAGTCACCCAACGCCGCCTGAAATCAAAGATCTCAACGCGCTGGCTGATGCTGGTTGTGTCAGGTCTTTCGCGAAGTGAATCAACGTCCGATCTCGGCCCGCAGCTTCTCCATCAGTGTCTGCAATGTCTGGGCATAGCGGTCGCTGGTCAGGTGGCCATTTTCATCGAATGCGTTCGAGCTGTTGGCCAGATGCACCTCGGGGCCCTGCAGGATACACGGCTGGAACGGCACCATGAAACCGCGCAGCACCATCTGCGCCCGCTCGCCTCCGGCGCGGCCTGCCGCCGCCGACATCACCGCCACAGGCTTATTCGCCCACGGGCTGCCTGCGGTGCGGCTGACCCAGTCGAGCGCATTCTTCAAAACGCCCGAGGGACCCTTGTTGTATTCCGGGGTCGAGATGATCACCGCATCAGCCGCCGCGATCTGGTCTGCCAACGTTTGCACCGATGCAGGAATGCCATCCGCCGCTTCAAGATCCCCATCGTAAAGCGGCAGGTTCAGATCCGCCTCGGTAAACGAGCATGGCCCGAACAGCCGAGCCGCTTCACGCAGCAGCTTTCGGTTGGTGGCGTCGCGGCGCAGTGAACCGGACAGGCCAAGCAGGGTGTGATCAAACATTCTCGCCTCCGAAATACATCATTCCGACCATACCTAGCGGGTGGATGCGCCGAGCCAAACCCCTGACCGCGCGCAAGGCGTGTGGAATTCTGTATATCGTGTGAACCAAAAAAGGGGCCACATGGAGCGACCCCTCTTCATCGTCAGTTCTGGTGCGATTACGCGCTGCGCGGGATGATCACGATCTCGACCCGCCGGTTCTGCGCCTTGCCCGCCGGTGTCAGGTTCGAGGCGATCGGGTTGTTCTCGCCCTGACCGATGGTCGAGATCCGGCCGTAGGTCACGCCACCGGCCTGCAGGATATCGGCCACCGCGTTGGCGCGGCGCTCGGACAGGCCCTGATTGTACCCGGCATCGCCATCACTGTCGGTGTGGCCGATGATCTGTACGCTGGAGTCAGGATAGCGCAGCAAGTTCTGCGCCACTCTCTGCAGGTCGGCCCGCAGCGCCGGGCGAACCGTGTAGCTATCGGTGTCGAACGTGATGTCGTTGGGCACCGAGACCACCAGCCGATCGCCGGTATTGGTGATGGTGATGCCATCATTGGCCAGTTGCTGGCGCAGTTCGGCGGCCTGTCGGTCCAGCTGATTGCCTGCGATGCCGCCCGCCGCGGCACCGATGGCCGCGCCGGCCAGAGCACCCAGCCCCGGGTCGGAATCGTTGGCAATGGCGCCAACCCCGGCGCCGACAAGACCGCCCAGCAAGGCGCCCTGCCTTGTGTTCTGGTTCGGGTCGGTTTGCGTGCTGAGGGTCAGCGGATCGGTGCAGGCACTCAGAACCAGTACAGCGCTCAGACCACTTGCCAGCGCAAATTTCGAAATCGTCATGGATTCACCTTCTGCTCAGGGACCCGGTTGGTTCGGGTTTGTTTCATTCCTGTCCTGTATAGCACGGCGGATCAGAGCGGGCTCAAGCAACAATGCGGTGATATCGGCAATTCCCCGCCCAAAACTCAGCCTACTGAACCGTGGGCCCCCATTCCTCCCACCGGTCCTGCTCTTGCCAGATTTCGCGCAAGGTATTGCCCTGCCCAATAAAACGCATCTCAAGCGGTTCACAGCTCCAGATCCGATCAACCCGGAAATTCCGGAACGCTTGCCGCAATTCGCACCAGCCCGCCAGCATGGTGCATTCCAGGTGATAGATGAGCGCCACGGGGCGCACCACGCGGTCGGTCTCATTGTCGTCGCCGTCCCGATAAGTCAGCCGCAGCTTGCGCTCCTCCCGGATCGCCCCGCGCAGCAGCGAAACCGAGACGCAGCCCCGCATCGGGTCGTCAGCAGGCGCCCCCCATGGCGCGACCTGCAACCAGTCCGCGGGGTCGTGCAGGGCCTCGATCTTATGGCAAATCCGCTGGGCCGCCTGCTGCAACGCGCTGTCCCCGGTTCGGGCCAGCATCGACAGGCCTACGCGCAGTGCCTCGACCTCTTCGGCATCGAAATTGAGCGGCGGCAGGTCATAACCGCGCCGCATGACATAGCCGAGCCCAGCCTCGCCCTCGATCGGTGTTCGCATCGCTTGCAGGGCCGAGATGTCGCGGTAGATCGTGCGGACCGAAACCTCAAGCTGCTCGGCCAGCACCTCAGCCGTGACCGGACCATCAGCGGCGCGCAGAATCTGGATGATTTCGAACAGGCGGGTCGAACGACGCATGGGTGTCTCCGTCAAGCTGCTGACAGTCTAGCACACCCCCCTGACAACGGGATGTCAGGAGGGCTTGGCCATTATGAGACTGAGCAAAATAAACTGGAAGGAAGCCAAAGATGACCTTCTACGACAACCATGTCCTCATGACCCTGAAATTGGACCGTTGGTCCCAGGATCACTCTCTGCGCGCATACGAGATTGAACGTGAACTGGCGGCTCAGCGCGCACCTCAGCCGGTCAGACGCAGACGGAAGTTCTTGCTGGCTCCGTTCTGGCGGCGGAGTGTGGCCTAAGCCTCGGCCCGCGCTGCCTCATAGGCCAGCATCGCACGTTTGACGGGCAGGCCCCAGTGGTAACCGCCAAGCCCCCCGGATTTGCGCAGGGCGCGGTGGCAGGGGATCAGCCAACTGATCGGGTTGCGCCCGACGGCGGTGCCTACCGCGCGTACGGCTTGCGGGTTGCCGATGGTCTGCGCGATTTCGGAATAGGTGGTCACATGGCCCGAGGGGATGTGCAGCAGCGCCTCCCACACCTTGATCTGCAACGGCGCGCCGATGAGGTAGAGCGGGGTCGGCTCCAGCCGGTCGCTGGCGCTGCCAAGAGCGCTGAGAGCCCAGGGGCGCAGTCGCATCGGATCCTCGACAAACTCTGCCTTGGGCCAGCGCGACAGCAGGTCCTGCATCGCGGCCTCTTCACCGGTCTCCGCAGCAAAGCCGATACCACAGATACCCTTGTCCGTGCCCATCACGATGGCCGGGCCGAAGGGGCTTTCGAACCAGCCCCAGTAGATGCGCAGCCCCTCGCCCTTGCGGGCGTATTCGCCTGGGCTCATCGCCTCCCACCGAACAAACAGATCGTGCAGGCGGCCGGTTCCGGACAAACCGACACTATGCGCAGCTTCGAGCGTCGTAAATCGATCCTCAAGCAGCGCCTTGGCATGGCCCAGTGTCAGATATTGCTGGAATTTCTTGGGCGACACCCCGGCCCAGCGTGAAAACAGGCGTTGGAAATGCGCGGGGCTCATATTCATCTGCGCCGCGAGTTCCTCGAGCGATAGCGTCTTGTCGTTTTGATCGATCAGCTCGATCGCCCGGCGCATGACGCCGTAGTGATAGCCTTCCTCACCGGTTCGAATATTCATGACACACCTCTTTGCGATTTGAGGTCAGTCTACCCCCTGCCCCATCGGGCACGCGACCCGGAACTTGCGCAACCGCATTTCTTCCCGGATTACCCTGACCTATCCTGCCGCCAATCAAGGAACATGCACAGAGGTGACAGGGTGATTTCGGCGGCCATAGACCGGACGGGGACTGTTCTGCTGGACGAAGGCGGGCCAGCTCTGTTTCCTTGGTGGAGTTTCACCAAACCGGTGATTGCCGCGCTTGTGCTGAAAGCCAGTGAACGCGGCCTGTGCGATCTGGACGCTCCTTACGACGATCACCCCTTCACGCTGCGCCAACTGATGCAGCACCGCGCCGGGTTGCGGGACTATGGCCCGCTTCCGTCTTACGGCGCGGCTGTGGCGGCAGGTGAGGACCCCTGGCCGGTGGATCGGATATTGAGCGAAACCCGGTATCGGGATCTGGCTTATCCTCCGGGCGAGGGCTGGCTGTACTCCAACGTCGGGTACCTGCTGCTGCGCCAATTTCTAGAGCGGCTGCATGATGCGCCGCTGCGGGACATCATCGAAACGCAGGTTTGCACTCCTCTGGGCCTGTCGGCAAAGCTGGCTGAGACGCGAGCGGATTTCGACCGGCTCCTCTGGGACGCGAAGGGCTACCACCCCAGCTGGGTCTACCACGGCTGCCTGATGGGAACTGCGCTGGATGCGCTGGATTTGTTGCGGGCGCTGCTGCATGGCGATGTGCTTTTAGAGGCCAGCAAGACGCAGATGCAGGCCCTTGCGATGGACGGCCCGGCCATTCCCAGTCGGGTCTGGCGCAAAACGGGCTATGGGCTGGGTTTGATGATTGGCGAGGCCGATCCTGTCGGGCGCATTCTCGGGCACGCGGGTTGTGGCCCGTTCTCCGCCAATCTGGTGGCGCATTTCCCGGATGTACCGGGCGGGCCGTTTGTGGCTAGCTTCTGTCCGGGCGGGGATGAAACTCCGGCGGAATTTGCCGCCGTTGCTGTCGCAAAACGGCACATCTCCTAGGATTCGTAAGGCCCCTGCGCTTATTTTCAATTGCGGCCCGTTCCGCTGCACGGCATTAAGGCCCGGATGGCAAAGCAACTCGATTATCATACGATCCGCGAGATTTTCACGCGGTTTCAGGCAGCCGAGCCCGAGCCGAAAGGCGAGCTTGAGCATGTCAACGTCTACACGCTGGTCGTTGCCGTGGCGCTGAGTGCGCAGGCGACGGATGCGGGCGTGAACAAGGCCACCCGGGCGCTGTTCAAGATTGCCGATACCCCACAGAAGATGCTCGATCTGGGCGAGGACAAGCTGATCGAGCATATCAAAACCATCGGGCTTTACCGCAACAAGGCCAAGAACGTGATGAAGCTGTCGCGTATTCTGGTCGAAGAGTACGGCGGTGAGGTGCCCAATTCGCGCGCGGCGCTGCAATCACTGCCCGGCGTGGGGCGCAAGACCGCCAATGTAGTTCTGAACATGTGGTGGCGGCACCCCGCGCAAGCGGTGGACACCCATATTTTTCGCGTCGGCAACCGCACCGGCATCTGCCCGGGCAAGGACGTGGATGCCGTCGAACGCGCCATCGAGGACAACATCCCGGCCGATTTCCAGCTTCACGCCCATCACTGGCTGATCCTGCATGGCCGTTATCACTGTAAAGCACGCAAGCCGATGTGCCGCACCTGCCTCATCCGCGACCTGTGCCAATTCGAGGACAAGAATCTATGAAAACCTACCAGCTCGTCGGCATTGGCAATGCCGTCGTGGACGTCATCTCGCAAAGCGACGACAGCTTTCTCGACCTCATGGGGATCGAGAAGGGGATCATGCAACTGATCGAGCGCGAGCGGGGCGAGGTGCTCTATGCCGCGATGGAAAGCCGGGTGCAGACCCCGGGTGGCTCAGTCGCCAACACTATCGCGGGTGCGGGCGCGCTGGGGCTGGATTCCGCATTTATCGGCAGGGTGCATGACGACGCGCTGGGGCGCTTCTATGCTGATGCGATGAACGAGGATGGCGTGGATTTCGTGAACCCGCCGGTGGCCGGTGGCGAGTTGCCCACATCCCGGTCGATGATCTTCGTCTCACCCGACGGCGAGCGGTCGATGAACACCTATCTGGGGATCTCGTCGGAACTGTCGTCCAAGGACGTGTCCAAAGACGTGGCGGGCAACAGCCAGATCATGTTCCTCGAGGGCTATCTGTTCGATAAGGACAAGGGCAAGACCGCTTTCATGGAAGCGGCGCGTGATTGCCACGAAGGCGGCGGCAAAACCGGGATCGCGATCTCGGACCCGTTCTGCGTCGAGCGGCACCGGGCGGATTTTCTTTCACTGATCGAGAACGATCTGGATTTTGTGATCGGCAACGAAGCCGAAATCCGATCGCTCTATGAAACCGACGATCTGGAAGAAGCATTGACCAAAACCTCGGCCATCTGCCCGCTGGTCATCTGCACCCGTTCAGGCGACGGTGTGACCGTGCTGAGCGAAAGGAAGCGGATTGACGTGCCGGTGGACAAGGTTGTGCCGGTGGACGCGACCGGCGCGGGGGATCAGTTCGCCGCGGGGTTCCTGTTCGGGATGGCCACGGGCCGCGATCTGGAGACCTGTGCCCGCATCGGCTGCGTCTGCGCCCGTGAGGTGATCAGCCATATAGGTCCACGGCCCGAGGCAAATATGCTGGAACTTCTGCGTACCGAAGGGCTGCTGTAACTGCACCGCTGAACCCCCCTGGACGGGGCCTGTCTGTCGGACGGGCTCTGTTGCAGGCCGACCCTGTAACGGCTCGCTATCCCGCGAAGGTCTGCGACAAAATCGCGGTCAGCGCCTGGGCGTCCGTCTGGCTGAACGCATCCGCCTGATCGCTGTCGATGTCGAATACCGCGATGATATCTCCGCTCGCGTTCCGAACGGGTAAGACGAGCTCGGACCGGGTGGACGAGGCGCAGGCGATATGGCCAGGGAAGGCATCGACATCCGGCACCAGTTGTATCTCGCCGGTGCGAGCGGCAGCGCCGCAGACGCCACGGTCGAACGGAATCACCAGACAACCATGGCCGCCCTGATAGGGCCCGATCTTGAGCAGGCCGGGTTCAGTGACGCGATAGAAGCCGGTCCAGTCGAACCGGTCGTCGGAATGGTGCACCTCGCAGGCAACCGTGGCCATCAGGGCGACCTCATCGGTTTCGCCCTCGGTGAGGGCTGCGATGGTCTTGGCGAGCGTGTCGTAGTCGGTGGTCATGTCAGTGCCTTTGGTCGAGGTCGGCTGAGGGGGCTGTCTGCCCCCTCTTGACCCAAGGGTCAATTCACCCCCGAGGATATTTTCGAACAGAAGAAGTCATGGGCATTCGATGGCGATGGCCGTGCCTTCGCCGCCACCGATGCAGATGGCGGCGACACCGCGTTTGAGGCCACGCTTTTCCAGCGCGTTGAGCAGGGTGACCATGATGCGGGCACCGGAGGCACCGATCGGGTGGCCCAGCGCGCAGGCGCCGCCGTTGACGTTGACCTTGTCGCGGGACAAGCCCATTTCGCGCATGAAAGCCATGGGAACGACGGCGAAGGCCTCGTTGACCTCCCACAGGTCCACGTCCTCCTTGCTCCAGCCGATGCGGTCGAGCAATTTCTGGGCTGCCGGAACCGGGGCCGTGGTGAAGAGGCCCGGGGCCTGCGCGTGACTGGCGTGCCCCTTGATGCGGGCGCGGACGGCGAGGCCCTGCGCCTCGGCAGCCTCGGCGGAGGCCAGAACCAGCGCGGCGGCGCCATCGGAGATGGACGAGGAGTTGGCCGCCGTCACCGTGCCATCCTTGCGGAAGGCCGGTTTCAGGGTGGGGATCTTGTCGGGGCGGGCGGATTTGGGTTGTTCGTCGGCCTCGTGAGAGAGGTCGCCCTTGCGGGTCTTGACGGTGACCGGGGTGATTTCGCCGTCAAACGCGCCGCTGTCCTGCGCGGCCAGCGCGTTGGAGAGGGATTGCAGCGCGTATTCATCCTGTTCCTCGCGGGTGAACTGGTAGGATTCGGCGCAATCCTCAGCGAAAGTGCCCATCAGGCGGCCCTTGTCATAGGCGTCTTCGAGCCCGTCGAGGAACATGTGGTCGATCACCTGGCCATGGCCGATCCGGGCGCCGCCGCGCATCTTGGGCAAGAGGTACGGGGCGTTCGTCATGCTCTCCATCCCGCCCGCGATCATGGTCTCGGCATGACCCAGGGCGATTTGGTCGAAGGCCATCATCGCCGCCTTCATGCCCGAGCCACACATCTTGTTGAGCGTGGTCGCGGGCACCTCTTCGCCCAGACCGGCGGCGAACCCGGCCTGCCGCGCGGGGGCCTGACCCTGACCGGCCGGGAGAACGCAACCCATCAGAACCTCGTCCACAGTGTCCGCCCCTGCCCCAGCAAGTGCGGCACGGATGGCGGCTCCGCCCAGTTCCGCAGCCCCAACGCCATCGAACATGCCCTGAAACCCGCCCATCGGGGTTCGGGCCGCACCGGCGATCACAACCTCGTTCATTCGCAAATCCTCCTGATCTCGGGGAGATGAATACCGAATGGTAAGAATTGCCGTCTAGCGTATTTCTACGGAACCCGTTCAATTTGGAGGACCCCGGATATGAGCCTGACCAGTACCGTGACCGGCGATGCGCAGGTCATCACGGTCAATGCCGACCGGATCGACGCCGCCATGGCCATTCAGTTCAAGGAAGATATGCGCAGCGAAACCGAAGGGGGGCTGGAACGGGTGATTCTGGATCTGTCGGGGGTCAGTTTCATCGATTCCAGCGGTCTGGGGGCGATTGTTGCGTCGATGAAGCAACTTGGCGGGGCGCGCAGACTGGATCTGGCCGGGCTGACGCCGGTGGTGGAGAAGGTGTTTCGCCTGACCCGCATGGACACGGTGTTCAACTTGTTCCCATCCCTTGATGACGCCCTGACCGAAGACGCCGGTTGAAGCGCTCGGGAGTTGAGCGGCTTGGATCAGAACGGATTTGAATTATCCTTCCCGGCGACCGAGGTCGAGGCAAGCGCGGGCATCGCGGCGCTCGCGGAGCAACTCAGCGAGCAGGGGCTGCCCGAAGCCCATGCCGGCGATGTGCGGATCGCCCTGGCTGAGGCAATCAACAATGTGGTTGAACATGCCTATATCGGTGTCGAAGCCGCGCAGGTTCAGGTGAATTGCGCCTTGCGGGCAAATTGGCTGGAGATTCGAATCTCTGACACGGGCCTGCCGTTACCGGATAGGCAACCGCCGGAGGGTATTCCCGCAAGCGTTGAGACCGAGTTGCAGGATTTGCCCGAGGGCGGGTTCGGCTGGTTTCTGATCCGCCGACTGGCCAGCGACATCCGGTACGAACGGCGCGAGGGCTTTAATCACCTGTTTCTGAGGTTTGATCTGCTGAGCTCGTCCAATGGTTAGAGGCGAGCCACAATAAGGCCCAAATCGCACCATTGTACCGCCGCAAACCAATTTCATACGTTTACTTGTAGCTCACCAAAGCTTCCCTCGGCGCCAAGCGTCACAGCCCCCACCCAGTGATCGGCGCCGAGGCTACCCTCCCCAGACATTGTTATTGGACATCCGCGGCTTAGGACCTAATCTCCGCTCGTTTGATTGGGAGAACTGGCACATGCGCGATTTTCACATGCCGGGCCGGTCCGAGGTTCTGGCAACCGAAGGGATGTGCGCGACGTCCCATCCGCTGGCGGCTCAGGCGGCGCTGGATATTCTCAAGGCCGGTGGCAACGCCATGGACGCGGCGATTGCCGGAGCGGTGCTGCTGGGGATTTGCGAGCCGCAGATGACTGGTATTGGCGGCGATTGCTTTGTGCTGTACAACCGCTCCGGCGGGACAGCGATGCGCGCTCTGAACGGCTCGGGCCGCGCCCCTGCGGCAGCAACGGCTCAGACATTGCGGGATGAGGGGTTTGCCAACGTGCCGCTGGGCATTGCCCATGCGGTAACGGCGCCTGGAGCGGTCGATGCTTTTTGCCATTTGTCCGAGACTGAAGGGCGACTGGGCCTCGACGCGCTACTGCAACCGGCCATTCACTATGCCGAAATCGGGGTACCCGTCGCTCCGCGTGTCGCTAGCGACTGGGCGCTCGGCGCGCCGACTCTGCAGGGGGCCGGGCGGGATCACTATCTGGTTAACGGTCACGTTCCAAATATCGGTCAGGTCTTTCGCGCCCCCAAACAGGCCGAGGTTCTGCGCCGGATTGCACAGCAGGGCCGCGATGCCTTCTATACCGGTGAAATTGCCGAGGACATGCTTGCCGCGCTCACGGCGCGGGGTGGGGTCCATACAGCCGAGGATTTTGCCGCCACGCGCTGCGCGGAGGCCGAACCAATCAGCGGCATCTACAAGGGCACCGAGTTGGTCGAGCATCCGCCCAACGGCCAGGGCGCCACAGCGATCCTGATGCTCAATATCCTGAGCCATTTCGACATCGCCGGGATGGACCCGCTGGGCTCTGAACGCGTTCACATCGAGGCCGAGGCTGCCAAGCTGGCCTATGACGCACGTAACCGGCTGATCGCCGATCCGGATCATACCACCCGGCTGGAACACATGCTGGCGCCGGAAACGGCGGAGCGGCTGGCGGTGTTTATCGACCCGGGCCGCGCCATGCCCACGGCCGCGCCGCTGACCGAGGCCGTGCATAAGGACACGGTCTATATCACCGTGGTCGACCGCGACCGAATGGCGGTGTCGCTGATCTATTCGATATTCCATAGTTTCGGCTCTGGCATCGCGTCCGAAAAATTCGGCATCCTGCTGCAGAACCGCGGCGCGGGGTTCACGCTGGAACCGGGACACCCGAACGAATTGGGCAGCGGAAAGCGGCCGATGCACACGATCATCCCGGGGATGTTGCGCGAAAATGGGCGCATCACGATGCCGTTCGGCGTGATGGGCGGGGCCTATCAGCCCAACGGACACGCGCGGTTCGTTTCGAATCTGAACGATTTCGGGATGGGCCTGCAAGCCACCATCGACGCCCCCCGCGCCTTTGCCGATGGCGGAGTGCTGAAACTTGAGCGCGGCTATTCCGACACTGTCCGCCAGCAGCTCTCGGATCTAGGTCACCGGATCGAGACACCGGACACCGCCATCGGTGGCGCGCAGGCGATCCGCATCCGCGAGGACGGCGTGCTTGAGGGCGCCAGCGATCCACGCAAGGACGGCTGTGCGCTCGGGTACTAGGCCGGTGTGCCGGTCAATTCAGGTTGAAATGCAAGGGGTAAGAGCCATCCTGGAACGGTCCAAACATGTCGGGGATGTCGGGATGGTCCACCGGCTCACCCGAGCTGTCGGCGATCAGGTTTTGTTCGGACACATAGGCCACGTAGTAGGTCTGATCGTTCTCGGCCAGCAGGTGATAAAACGGCTGTTCCTTGATGGGCCGGCTGTCCTCGGGAATCGCCTCATACCATTCTTCGGTGTTGGAAAACTCTGGATCCACGTCAAAAACCACCCCCCGGAAGGGATGTTTCTTATGACGGACCACCTGGCCCAGATGATACTTGGCTCGCGTCTTCAACATGATTTCAGCCCCCGCGGCTGTTACTAACCCCATGCTACAGCAAATGTCCAACAATTGATCTGAATTCTGGGGAAACAGTCTGTGAACCTCGCCCTTACAGTGCTTGAAATCGTGGCGCCTGTGTTCTTGCTTGCGGCCTTGGGCTTTGGCTGGGTCAAGCTGGGCTTTGAATACCGTATTCAGTTCGTGACCCGCATGGCGACGACTTTGGCGGTCCCTTGTCTGATCTTTGTGGCCCTCATGCAGACCGAGATCGCGGGCGGTGATCTGACCCGATTCTCACTGGCTGTGATCGGCGCGAATCTGGCGCTGACCGTGGTGTTCTGGGTCTTTGTCCGCACCACCGGCCTGAACCAGCGCACCTATCTGCCGCCCCTGATCTTTGGCAATACCGGCAATCTGGGCCTGCCGCTGTGCATCTTTGCCTTTGGGCAGGCTGGGCTGGGATACGCGGTGATCTTCCTGTCGGTCACCGCGCTCTGGTCGTTTTCCTACGGCATCTATCTGGTGGCCGGGCGCGGTTCACTGGGCAAGGTGGTGCGCGAGCCGATGGTTTGGGCCACCATTCTGGGCGCGTTGTTTCTGTGGCGTGGTTGGCAGACGCCGGTGTTTCTGACCAACACGCTGGAGCTGATTGGTCAGATGGCGGTGCCGATTATGCTGATCACTCTGGGTGTCGCCATAGCGCGGCTGACCACGGGCAAGCTGGGTCAGGCGATCTGGCTGTCGGCGATAAAGCTCGCCATTTGTTTCGGGTTGGGCTGGGGTATCGCCCTGGCCTCTGACCTGGACAAGGTGGCGTTTGGTGTTCTGGTGGTTCAGATGAGTGCGCCGGTCGCCGTCACCTCGTATCTGTTGGCCGAACGGTTCGGGGCGGATTCGGATGCCGTGGCCGGAATGGTCATGGTTTCGACATTGCTGGCAGTGGGCGCGTTGCCGCTGGTATTGGCGCTGGTGCTGTAGCGTTTGTGATTCCCTCAGTCCGCAAAATGCGCTAAACTTGCACAAAAAAGGCAAGAGGCACATGAGCAGATCTCTTTGCGCACTGTTTGCAGTGCTTGTTCTCGCGACCTGCAGTGGCGGGTCCAAGGCGCCGCCGCGTAATCTGGACAATGCGTGCAGCATTGCCCGGGAACGTCCGGATTATATCAAGGCGTTCCGGAGCACCGAGCGGAAATGGGGCGTGCCGGTGCATGTCCAGATGGCAACCATCTATCAGGAAAGCCGTTATCGCGCGAATGCCCGTACGCCGCATAAATACGTGCTGGGCGTGATCCCGATGGGCCGGCAGAGCAGTGCCTATGGGTTCAGTCAGGCGCTTGATGGCACGTGGGAACAATACCAGCGCGAGACCGGCAAGCGCCGGGCCAAGCGGGACCGTATCCGGGACGCTTCGGATTTCATGGGTTGGTACATGAACAAGAGCTACGAGCGGAACGGCATCCACCCCTCGGACACCCGCAACCAGTACCTAGCCTATCACGAGGGTCACACGGGTTATGCTAGGGGCACCTATAACAGCAAGTCGTGGCTGCTACGGGTAGCCAATGACGTGGACGCGCGTGCCAAACTCTATCAGCAACAACTGGCCAGCTGCCGTCTTTGATCGGCGGCTGACTCACCCGTCTTATAGCACTTCGCGAAATACTTTAGTCACCCAACGCTGCCTGAAATCGAAGATTTAGGGCGCGTTAGGTGATGCTGGGTGTGTCAAGTTTTCGCGAAGTGCCTTAGCGATCCGACGATGGTTTCCCGCTGGAAAACAGACTCGGATTGAGGCGTGCGCCTTTTTCAAGCTGCCCCAGGATCACCGTCGTCTTGGTGCCTGCGCTGTCATGGACCACCCATTTGCGCAACTCCACCGGATCGGCGGTGAACATCATCTCGATGCGGCCATATTCGGGGTTCTTGGGGTCCTGCGCCGTCACCACAGTCGCGGTGCCATCAAAATCGTGTCCCACCACCATGTTGGCTTGGCGCAAATTCACATTTCTTGCCAGGACAATGGACAGCGGCGTACGCTTCAGCGGATATTGCTCGGGCGGTTGGTTCGATTTCGGGTCGTGGATGATCACGGTCCCGGCGCGCGCCGTAACCACGCCGCGATCCGGCGGGTCGTATTCGAACCGCATCCGACCGGGCCGCTGCATCCACAACTTGCCGGTGCTCAGCGATCCGTCATCATTGACCTGAGTAAAGGTGGTCTGAACGGTACTCAGCCCGTTCAGATAGTTCGAAATCTCGGACAGGGGCAGCTTGTCGGCGGCCCAGGCGGCGGGCGCCGCCAGTGTCAGGGCGAGAGCAAGGGCAAACTTTTTCATGTGACCTCAGATAAGCACTTTGCCCCGGATTTGAAGCACTCTTACTGCTCGGGGACAAGGATCTCGCGCTTGCCCACGTGGTTGGCCGGCGAAACTACGCCTTCCTCCTCCATCTGCTCGACCAGCCGCGCGGCCTTGTTATAGCCGATGGCCAGTTTCCGCTGGATATAAGAGGTCGAGCACTTGCGGTCCTTGATCACAATCGCGACAGCGGTGTCATAAAGCGCATCCTCGCCATCGGTGTTGCCGCCAGTGTTCAGCCCCAGCACCGCGTCGATATTGTCGGCCTTTTCTTCATCCGGGCCTTCAACGACACCTCCGATATAGTCCGGTGGGCCAAAGGCCTTGAGGTGGTTCACGACCTCTTCGACCTCTTCATCCGACACGAAAGGCCCGTGGCAGCGGGTGATCTTGGCGCCGCCCGCCATATAGAGCATGTCGCCCTGCCCCAGCAGTTGTTCGGCACCCATTTCGCCAAGGATGGTGCGGCTGTCGACCTTCGACGTCACTTGGAACGAGATTCGGGTGGGGAAGTTGGCCTTGATCGTGCCGGTGATGACGTCCACCGAGGGGCGTTGCGTCGCCATGATCAGATGGATGCCCGAGGCCCGCGCCATCTGCGCCAGACGCTGGATGCAGGCTTCGATTTCCTTGCCCGCCACCATCATCAGGTCGGCCATCTCGTCGACGATGACAACGATATAGGGCATCGCCCTGGGCTCGAATTCCTCGGTCTCGAAAACCGGTTCGCCGGTTTCATCGTCAAAACCGGTCTGGACCGTGCGCGAGAACATCTCGCCCTTGGAGAGCGCATCCTTCACCCGACCGTTGTAGCCTGCAATGTTGCGCACGCCCATCTTGGACATCTTGCGATAGCGATCCTCCATCTCACCCACGACCCATTTCAGGGCCACGACGGCCTTTTTGGGGTCGGTGACAACGGGGCTGAGCAGATGCGGGATGCCGTCATAGACGCTGAGTTCCAACATCTTGGGATCGA
The DNA here is from genome assembly GCF_040830605.1 of Ruegeria sp. Taxonomy (GTDB): domain Bacteria; phylum Pseudomonadota; class Alphaproteobacteria; order Rhodobacterales; family Rhodobacteraceae; genus Ruegeria. The sequence continues at coordinate 560,234 of NZ_JBFOMD010000004.1, read as the reverse complement.
TCATGATCAGGCGGCACTCTTCCGGCGTCAGCTTGTAGAGCAGCGACAGGATCATCGTGTTGATCGCCACCGACTTACCCGAACCGGTCGTACCCGCAATCAGCAGGTGGGGCATCTTGGCGAGGTTGGCCACGACGGAATCGCCGCCGATATCCTTGCCCAGCGCCAGCGGCAGGGCGTGATTGCCATCGCCGAAATCGCGGCTGGCAAGGATTTCGCGCAGCACCACCATCTCGCGATTGTCATTGGGCAGTTCGATGCCGATGACCGAGCGGCCCGGCACGGTCGAAACGCGCGCGGACAGGGCCGACATTGAGCGCGCGATGTCGTCGGCCAAGCCGATGACGCGGGAGGCCTTGAGGCCCGGCGCCGGTTCCAGCTCGTACATAGTGACGACGGGGCCGGGGCGAACGCTGACAATCTCACCCTTTACGCCGTAGTCGTCCAGCACGTTCTCCAGCATCCGCGCGTTTTCTTCCAGCGCCTCGTCGCTGAGGTGGTGGCGTTGGATGTTTGACGGGTTGGACAGCAGGCTGAGCGGTGGCAGCTCAAAGTCGGCTGCGTTGTCTTCGAAGGACAGGGCGGGCTGCGCCTCGGCCTGCGCCCGGCGCGAGGGTTGCGGCGCGCGTCGCACGGGCTGCGCCACCACCGGCTTGCGCGGTTCGGCCACGGGGATCGACGCGGCGGGCACCGGGCGGGTCACCGGTGCAGGTTCACCTTCGAAGACCGCCTTGGGGTCGGGATCATAATCCTGATCGAAATCTGCATCGGGCTGCGCTTCATATTCCGCTGGTTCAGGCTGCATCCATGTGGGCACCTCACCGGCTGTCACCGGGGGTTCCGGCGGCAGGCCCGCGGCGGTCAGAGGCGGCTCGGGCGGCAGGTCGGCACTCTGCGTGCTCAACACCAGCGGATCGGGCCCCCGGCCCCGGCCCTTGGTCAGCGGTCGGTTCGGATCGGGCTCGGGCGCCTCGACGCCAGCGGCCACCTTGCGCGAGCGCACGGCGGCGGAAATCTTGGAGCGGATGCGATCCTCGCCCGGCATCTCGTCGACATCGCCCAGCGGCTCAGGTTCGATCAGCTCGGGTTCCGGCATCGGCTCGGGGCGGCGGATCAACGCGGGCATGCGGGACAGCAGGCCGCCTTTGGGCTCAGGCTCGGGCATATCGAACTCGGGCGCTTCGATCAGCGGGTCGGCATAGGCGAACTCATCCCCCATCGCGGCCTCGGCCCCCATGGCGCGTTCGGCGGCCCGGCGCTCGGCCCATTGCGCGCGGCGTTGGCGGGCGGCTTGCGCGGTGGCCGAGGCGCTACGTCCCAGCATGGTCATCAGCGCGTCATAGGTCACCACCAGCCCCAGCAGGAAGGCGCGGAAGCCACGTTTGACATCCACCATGGTGAAGCCCAGCACGAAGGCGCCCAGCGCCAGCATCCCCAAGGCCATCATCAGCGACATCAGTTTGACCATGAAATGCGACGAGATCGGCAGCAGCGTCAGCAGCGCGCCCATCACGGTGTCACCGAAGAGGCCACCCAAACCAAAGCTGTGCGTCGCGCGCCATTCGGCGCCAGGAACCAGCGTGGCAGCATAGATCGACACCACGGCGATCCAGATCGGCGCAAAGATCAGCCGCGCCACCGCGCGCTCCTCACCCGCATGGACGGCAAAACGCAGGCCCCAGCCGACCAGCACCAGCGCGATGCCCCAGCTGCCCCAGCCTACGATCATGAACAAGGGCGCGGCGATCGAGGCACCGATCCGGCCCATCCAGTTCTGCACCGGCGCATCGGTCGAGACCATCCAGTTCGGATCGTCCGGCGTATAGGACCCGATCATCCCCGCGGCGGCCAGGCCCAGCAGGATCAGCGCGATGCCGATCAGTTCCTTGCCCCGCTTTTCGATGGCCGCCTGTGTCGTGCTGTCCAGCAGGGGATCGCGGTTGCGCGCGTTATAAGATGCCATGCTACCCTCGTACCTTACCTATAGATGCAGTCGCGCAGCGTGATCAGCCCGCGCCGCAACTCTGTTTTTGGGGCCACCATAGCGGCCCGGATGTATCCTTTGCCCGGGTTCTGTCCCGGTTCGCCTTGGGCAAGATAGGCGCCGGGCAATACCCGGACCCCCGTTTCCTGCCAGAGTTTCAATGCGGTCGCCTCGCCGTCATCGACCGGCAGCCAGAGGAAAAAGCCAGCCTCGGGCGGCATATAGCCCTGAACGCCCGCAAAAACCTCATCGGCGATGGCGTATTTCTCCTGATAGAGGGCGCGGTTTTCCCGAACATGCGCCTCATCGGCCCAGACCGTGGCCGCCGCCGCCTGCAGGGGCGCGGGCAGGGGCGCACCGGAATAGGCGCGCAGCTGTTTGACCCGCTTGATCGTCTCGGGCCCGCCCGCGATCAAGCCGGAGCGCAGGCCTGCCAGATTCGAGCGTTTCGACAATGAATTGAACAGCGTGATCCGCTCGGGGTCTGCACCCAGTTCCTGCGCCACGGTCAGCACGCCGGTCGGAGCGTCGTTGCGGTAGATCTCGGAATAGCATTCATCGGCGAAAATGCGGAAATCGTACTGCTCGGCCAGCCGGATCAGCTCGGCCCAGTAATCGCGCGAAGCAACGGCGCCCTGCGGGTTGGCGGGTGAGCAGATATAGGCCACGGCGGTGCGGTTCAGCACATCCTCAGGCAGCCCGGCGTAGTCCGGCAGGTGGCCGGTGGCGGCGGTAGCCGGTACGAAATGCGGCTCGGCCCCAACGGAAAGCGAGGCCACCATGTAGACCTGATAAAACGGGTTGGGACACAGAACGATGGGTTTCTGCCCGTTCTTCTGCTCAGGACACAGCGCCATGGCGGCGTTGTACAGCCCCTCGCGCGTGCCGTTCAGCGCCATCACGCTGGTCCCTGGGTCCAGCGTCACGCCATAGCGGCGTTCGATCCAGTCGGTGATGGCGCCGCGTAGTTCGTCCGAGCCATCGTTGTTCGGATAACCCTGAAACCCGGCGGAGTTTTCGACGATCACATCCGTGACCCAGCCGGGAAACGCATGTTTCGGCTCGCCAATGGTCATATGCACGACCTCGCCGCCCGGCTCGTAATGGTCGAGCAAGGCGCGCAGGCGCGGAAATGCATATGCCGGTAGGTTCGAAAACCGCTCGGGGAAATTCATCACAACTGCCTCAATTACGGGATCATTACCGCCCCGTTTGAGGTCAAGTTACAGCCCGCACCCCGCTTCGTCCAGACAAAGCGGTGTCGAAACAGGGGATTGTGGCATTCAGGTCAGCGCCGCCTCGACCGCCGCCCCGACGCGCAACAGCATTTCTTCGGTGTCGGGCGGGCTGAGTAGCATCAGGCCGCAGGACGGGGTTCCGGTGGGCAAGGTCAGCGCCGCCAACCCCATCAGGTTGCCGATCCGCGTATTGCGCAGGGCGAGCAGGTTTTCGGAGACGAAATAGTCGTGATCTTTCAGCAGACGCTCCAGATTCGGCGGCGTGATCGGCGCGGTCGGGGCCAGCACCGCATCGAATCCGGCGGTGGCGGCATCCCAGGCTGCGCGGCAGCTTTCCAGTTTGGCCCAAGCCGCCACATATTCTGGACCCGAGTAATTGCGTCCGGCCCGGAACCGTTCCAGGATTTCCGAGAACATCGCCTCGGGGTTGGCCTCGATCACGTCGCGCCACAACCCGTAGGCCTCGGTGGTGTAGAGCGCGCCACTAAGCTCCATCGCATCCGCAAGCTCGGGCACCTCCAGCGGCACAATCTCGGCGCCTGCGTCAGCCAGCCGCTGCAGCGCGCTTTCATAGGCCGCGCCGGGGGCGTCGCGCAGATCGTCCAGCGCCACGGTTTGCAGGGCGGCAAAGCGGCGGCCCCTGAGCGAGGCGCCGCGCAGGTCGGCAGGCGTTCCACCTTCGAGCAGCGCCAGCATCTGTGCCGCGTCCTCGACCGAGCGTGCCAGTGGCCCCACCGTATCGAACTTCAGACAAAGCGGTACGACACCTTCTAGGCTGATGCGGCCGGATGTGGTTTTCAGCCCTACCAGATCGTTCCACGCCGACGGGATACGCACCGATCCGCCGGTATCAGACCCGATCCCGCAGGCCGCGAGGTTCCACGCAACCGACGCCGCCGCACCGGAAGACGACCCACCGGGCACCGCCGCCTCATCATGCACGCAGGGCGGCGTGTCGGTGATCGGGTTCAGGCCCAGCCCGGAAAAGGCCAGCTCGCTCATATGCGTCTTACCCAGGCAAACCGTGCCCATCGCGGTGGCGTTGCGCAACACCACGGCATCGGCATCGGGCACCCGCCCCTTGAGCAGCGCCGAGCCCGCCTCGGTTCCCACCCCGGCGGTGTCGAACAGGTCTTTCCAGCTGATCGGCACGCCATCCAGAAGCGACCGACGCAGGTCCAGTCTGGCGCGCTCCTGCGCCGCTTTCGCCTCGGCCCGGGCGCGGTCGTGCGTGACGCGGGCATAGATGCGGTCGCGATGGGGGTGGGCGTCGATGGCGTCCAGGTAGCACTCGGTCAGCTCCACGGCGTCGATCTCGCCCGCGCCGATCCCCCGGCCCAGATCGCTTGCCGTCATCGTCAGCCAGTCCTGCATCGCACCCTCCCTCGCGTTTCCCGCGACGGTAGCGACAGGACTGCACATGGACAATCCCGAAGGGGCGCGCATATTGCACGACATGGACAACACATCCGATATCCTGATCGTGGGCGGCGGGCTGAACGGCCCCGCCTTGGCCCTGGCACTGGCGCAAACCGGGCATTCGGTGACGGTGATCGACTCGCTGGCCGAGACCGTGCGTAAGAACGCCGCCTTTGACGGGCGGGCCTATGCGCTGGCACTAGCCTCGCAACGGCTGCTGGCGGCCATCGGGGTCTGGGACCGGGTGGCTGAGCATGCCCAGCCGATGCTTGAGATCAAGGTCACCGACGGCCATGCGGGCACGGGCCCCTCGCCGTTCTTCATGCATTTCGACCACGCCGAGATCGAGGAAGGCCCGATGGGATACATGGTCGAGGACCGCCACCTGCGCCGCGCCTTTCTGGACGCGATGACCGAGGAGAAACGGATCACCCAGATCAGCGGCAAGACCGTGATCTCGCAAGAGGCCGACGCCATCGGCGTGAGTGTGACGCTGGACGACGGTTCGGAGCTGCGCGGAGGGCTGTTGGCCGGGTGTGACGGACGGCGTAGCGGCACCGCCCAGCGCGCCGGGGTCAAGAGAACCGGCTGGGATTACGGCCAGACCGCGTTGGTCTGCGCCATCGAGCACGATCTGCCGCATCACGGGGTGGCGCATCAGTTCTTCATGCCGCCGGGGCCGTTGGCGATCCTGCCGCTGACCGTAAACCGCAGTTCCATTGTGTGGAGCGAGCGCACCGAAATGGCGCAGCGCATCAACGCCATGTCCGAGGCCGATTACCTGCAGGTCCTGCGCCCTCGTTTTGGCGATTTCCTGGGCGAGATCCGGCTGCAGGGCGACCGGTTCACCTATCCGCTGAACCTGACCATCGCGAATTCCTTCATCGGTGAACGGATGGCGCTGGTGGGGGATGCGGCCCACGGGATGCACCCCATCGCCGGGCAGGGCCTGAACGCCGGTCTGCGGGACGTAGGTGCGCTGGCCGAGGTGCTGACGCTGGCCAGGCGGCGGGGTGAGGATATCGGCGCTACCTTGGTTCTGGAGCGCTATCAGGAGTGGCGCCGGTTCGACACCGCAACGTTGGCGATGGCGACGGATGTGTTCAACAGACTGTTTTCGAACGACAATCCAATCCTTCGGATAGGGCGCGACATTGGCATGGGCATCGTCGGGTCGCTACCCGGCCTGCGCCGAGGTTTCGTGCGCGAGGCCGCCGGGCTGACCGGAGACCTGCCGAAACTGCTGCAAGGGCGCGATATCTGAGCCGCTCATCCGCCCTTCCGGGCATGTTCGCTCAGTCCAGCGTGCGCGCCTCATCCACCAGCATCACCGGGATACCGTTACGGATGGGAAAAGCGAGGCCCGCCCCCCGGGACACCAACTCCTGCCGCTCGGCGTCATATTCCAGAGTGGCGTGGGTTTGCGGGCAGACCAACGCTTCGAGCATGCGGCGGTCGAAATCGGGTTGGGCTTCGGTCATTGCAGGGTTTCCTCGTTTGAGCCGCCTCGCAGGGCGAACTCGATCAACGTAACCAGCGTCTCGCGCCGGGTGGCGAGGCACGGTGCCTCAAGTAGGGCTTGTTTGTCCTCGGCGTCGAAATCCAGCAGCATCGACAGCGAGTTGACCAGCAATTCATCATCGGCGTCCTTCAGCGTCTCCCAATCGGTCGAGAGTTGTTTAGCGCTGAAGAACCGCTCGAGCAGGCGCAGGAACCGCATCCGGTCAAACTCCTGATCCGCCTCAGGACGCCCCAGATCGCGCTCGAACCCGTTCCAGCACACTTCGCAGCGCCGGTAGGGGGTGAACCCCTCCACCTCGGACCGGACCCGGAACCGGGAAATACCGCTGAGCGTAATCAGATAGCGCCCATCCTCGGTTTCGGAAAACTGGGTAACGCGCCCGGCGCAGCCGATCATGTGCAGCTTGTCGTCGCTGCTCTGACATGGATTGGGCTGCACCATTCCGATCAGCCGCTGCGGCGTTTTCAGCGCGTCGTCCAGCATCTGCAGGTAGCGCGGTTCGAAGATGTGCAGCGGGAGGCGCGACCGGGGCAGCAACAGCGCCCCGGGCAACGGGAAGACCGAGATCGTATCCGGCAGATCGGCGGGGTGCATCATGTACCCGAGTGTAGCCCTGATCCGGATTTAGGCAAATATCATCGAGCTGAGCTTGCGCCGGCCGTTCAGCACCACCGGATCGTTCGGCTTGAGCGCGTCGAAGATGGTGAAAAGCTGCGTCTTGGCGGCCGCGTCGTTCCACTCGCGGTCACGGCGGAACAGCTCCAGCAGCTGCGCGACGGCCTCTTCGACATCGCCATTGGCGTGCAGGGCCTGCGCCAGATCGAACCGGGCCTGATGGTCGTCCGGGTTGGCCTCGACCGCAGCGGTCAGATCGGCCACAGGGCCGGCATCGGCGGCCTGGCGGGCCAACTCAAGCTGCGCATGGGCCGCTTCCAGTTCGGGCGAGGCCGAAATCTCGGCCGGGGCGCCGTTCAGAACCGCTTCGGCCTGATCCAGATCGCCTGTGGCGATGTGGGCGCGCACCAGACCGCCATAGGCGGCGGCGTGCTTTGGATCTTCGCCCAGAATGGCGGCAAAGGTCTGGGCCGCATCGACCGCAGCGCCCTGCTCCAGCATCTCTTCGGCGGCGGCCACGGCATCGGCCAACTGGTCCCCGGGCGCCTCTCCACCGCCTGCAGCGATCGCGCGGTCGACAAAGGCCTTGATCTCGGATCCGGACACCGCACCCTGGAACCCATCGACCGGTTGGCCCTTGTAGAAGGCATAAACCGTCGGGATCGACTGCACTCGCATCTGGCCCGCGATCATCTGATTTTCGTCAACATTGACCTTGACCATCTTCACCGCGCCCTTGGCGGCGGTCACGGCCTCTTCCAGCTGCGGGCCAAGCGTCTTGCAGGGGCCGCACCACGGCGCCCAGAAATCCACGATCACCGGAACCTGCTGGCTGGCCTCGATCACGTCAGTCATGAACGTGGCCTCGGTCGTGTCCTTAATCAGGTCGGGGGCTGAGGCGCCATCTGCGCCGCTTAGAATTTCCATGGCTCATATTCTCCGGTTCGGACTTGGCCTCTATATGCAGCGGCTGAGCTGGGAAACCAAGAGAGGAGTTGATGCTTATTTCGGCTCGTGTGCCTGACCTTACAGATCGAAGGTCGCAAAAACCGGCGCGTGATCGCTAGGTTTCTCCCACCCGCGCGCATCACGCAAGATGCGGCTGGAATGGCCGGAATTCGCGATATCGGGCGTGGCCCAGACATGATCAAGCCGCCGACCCTTGTCCGCCGCATCCCAGTCGCGCGCACGGTAGGACCACCAGCTATAGAGCTGCCCCTCGGGAATGTCCCGCCTCGTGATGTCGATCCAGCCGCCCGCGTCCTGTGTCTCGGCCAGATGCTCGACCTCGATAGGCGTGTGCGAGACGACCTTGAGCAACTGCTTGTGCGACCAGACGTCATCCTCACGCGGGGCAATGTTGAGGTCACCCACCAGGATGGATTTCTCGGGCGTCTCGGCCCGGAACCAGTCGCGCATATCGGTAAGGTAGTCGAGCTTTTGCCCGAATTTCTTGTTCACCTGGCGATCCGGTACATCGCCGCCGGCAGGGACATAGAAGTTATGGATGATCACGCCGTTTTCGAGCCGCCCCGCCACGTGACGGGCATGACCCAGACCGGCGAAATCCTTGTCACCAATATCCTCGATCGGCAGGCGCGACAGGATGGCGACGCCGTTATACCCCTTTTGCCCGCGCGCGATCAGGTGGGAGTATCCCAGCTCGGCAAACGCCTCGGTCGGGATCTTTTCGACCGGCGATTTGCACTCCTGCAGGCAGAGCACATCCGGCGCCTCTTCCTGCAACAGCTTTAGCACGATGGGTTCGCGCAGGCGGACCGAGTTGATGTTCCAGGTGGCGAGGGTAATGGGCATGGCGCGTCTTCCACTGTCGGATTTTCGCGCAGCCTAACGTGAGGGCGCCCGGGATGCCATGGGGCAGGTGCCACAAAAAAGAGGCCGGGCACGAGGCCCGGCCAGTCCAACAGGGAGGTACATGTCATAACCCGGACATGCGCGGGATGGTTGAACTCTAAATATGTGACCAAAGTATCACTTTGATCCAAATCAATCTACCTTTGCATTTAAGAAACCAGCCGATACCCGCCGGATTCCGTCACCAGAAGGCGTGCGTTCGAGGGATCGGGCTCGATTTTCTGGCGCAAACGGTAGATATGGGTTTCCAATGTGTGCGTGGTGACGCCCGCATTGTAGCCCCACACCTCATGCAGCAGCACATCCCGCGCCACAACACCGTCGGTTGAGCGGTAAAGGAACTTGAGGATGTTCGTCTCTTTCTCGGTCAGCCGGATTTTGCGGTCCTCTTCGGTGATCAGCATCTTCATCGCCGGTTTGAACGTGTAGGGCCCCAGCACGAAAACCGCGTCCTCGGATTGCTCATGCTGGCGCAGCTGGGCACGAATACGGGCCAGCAGGACCGGGAACTTGAACGGCTTGGACACATAATCGTTGGCGCCGGCGTCGAGGCCCAGAATGGTGTCGGCATCGCTGTCATGACCGGTCAGCATCAGGATCGGGCTCTTGACCCCCTGCTTACGCATCAGACGACAAAGCTCACGGCCATCGGTATCGGGCAGACCCACGTCCAGGATGACCAGATCGTAAATCGCCTCTTTCGCCCGCTCCATCGCACCCTGACCATCAGCGGCTTCGAACACATCGAAATCCTCGGTCATCACCAATTGCTCGCTGAGCGCCTCGCGCAAATCCTCGTCGTCATCCACCAGCAGGATCTTCTTGAGCTGAGCCATATCCTGGTCCTCCTTTGCCATTTCGCAACACTTGAGCGTGGACTGCTCCATCGGCAAGATATGCTGCAATTCTCTCACGCCCTCGTGTCTGTAGTCCGGGATTTGTTTCACATTTCTTTCAGGAACGACTAGGTAAGGCGCTGAACGTTACAGGATAACAGGCATGAGTCTCATTCCCGACATCACCGAACTCTTGGCGCGAGCGCGGGCCGATCTGCGGATGGGGGTGCCCGTGGTGCTGACCGATGACACCGGGTTCAGCGTGCTGTCGCTGTCGGCCGAGGCGCTCAGTGCGCAGCGGCTGGCGGATCTGCGGGCACTGGGAGGTGAGCCGGTGATTGCGATCACCGTGCGACGGGCCGAAACGCTCAAGGCGCGGGCCTATGACGGCGATCTGGCGCGGGTGCTGATCCCGGCGGATGCGGACCTGAGCTGGGTGCAGGCGGTGGCCGACCCGTCCGACGATTTGAATGCGCCGATGAAGGGCCCGCTGATGACCGAGCGGCAGGGCAGCGCCAACCTGCACCGGATCGCCATCGCACTGACTAAATCCGCGCGACTGTTGCCCGCAGCCGTGGTTCTGCCCATCGAGGACGGGAGCGGCTTTGCCGCAGCACACGGCCTGACCTGCATCGACCACGCCCGCGCCGCGCCGCATCTGACCGAACGCAGCCCGCTGCGCGAGGTGGTGGCCGCACGCCTGCCGATGGAAGTGTCCGAGGCCGGGCGCCTGCATGTCTTCCGCCCCGACGATGGCGGCGAAGAGCATTACGCGGTCGAGATTGGCCGCCCCGACCGGGACAAGCCGGTTCTGGCCCGGCTGCATTCGGCCTGTTTCACCGGCGACCTGATGGGCAGTCTGAAATGCGATTGCGGCCCTCAATTGCGCGGTGCCTTGGCACAGATGGGGACCGAGGGGGCGGGTGTGCTGCTGTACCTCAATCAAGAGGGGCGCGGGATCGGCCTGGCCAACAAGATGCGCGCATATTTCCTGCAGGATCAGGGGTTCGACACGGTCGAGGCCAATCACCGGCTGGGGTTTGAGGATGACGAGCGCGATTTCCGCCTGGGCTCGGACATCCTGAAATCGCTGGGGTTCCGCTCGGTGCGCTTGTTGACCAACAACCCGGCCAAGATCGCGATGATGGAGCGCACTGGTATCGCCGTAACTGAGCGCGTGCCGCTCAAAGTCGGCGAAACCGCGCATAACCGCGGCTATCTGGCCACCAAGGCAGCCAAGTCGGGCCATCTGCTGTGAACCCATACGATTTGGTGCTGACCCGGCAGGGTGTACGGTTTCGCGGGCGGCGGTTTCCCTGCACTATCGGCAAGGGCGGGCTGAGCACGGACAAACGCGAAGGCGATGGGGCCACGCCGACCGGCATTCATCGAATCGTGGGGATGCTCTATCGCCCGGACCGGATCACCGCGCCCGCGTCACGGGCGCGGCCCATCGGGCCTGGCGATCTTTGGTCGGACGATGTGCGCGACGCGGGGTACAACCATCTGGTCCGCGCGCCTTATGGGCACAGCCACGAACCGTTGCGCCGTGCCGATCCGCTCTATGATCTGGTTCTGATCACTGACTGGAACTGGCCCGATGCGGTACCCGGGCGCGGCTCGGCGATCTTTTTACACCAATGGCGCCGTCCCGGCTATCCGACCGAGGGTTGCGTTGCCTTCCGCCGCGACCACCTACGCTGGATCGCCGGACGCATCGCGCCCGGCACCCGGTTGATTATCCCTGAGGTCTGACCCGCTCACCAAAAATGGCCGAGCCCACCCGCACATGGGTCGCGCCCAGCGCAATGGCGGATTCGAAATCGCTGCTCATGCCCATAGACAGGCCTTTTAGCCCGTTACGCTCGGCAATCTTGGCCAGAAGAGCGAAATGCAGCGCGGGTTCTTCGTCAACCGGCGGGATGCACATCAACCCTTGGATCGGCAGATCGAACGCGCGGCATTCGGCAATGAACCCGTCCGCGTTAGCGGGCATGACCCCGGCCTTCTGCTCCTCCTCGCCGGTATTCACCTGAACGAACAGGTCCGGGCATTTGCCCAGCTCCTGCGCCAGCCGCGCCAGTGTCTTGGCGAGTTTGGGGCGGTCGACCGAGTGGATCGCGTGACACAGCTCCATCGCCTGCCGCGCTTTGTTTGTCTGCAGGGGACCGATCAGATGCAAGTCGATCCCGTCGAACCGCTCCATGAAACCGGGCCATTTGCCTGCAGCCTCCTGCACCCGGTTCTCACCGAAGCAGCGATGGCCCTGTTCCAGCACCGCTTCAACCCGCTCGTCAGGCTGAACCTTGGACACGGCAATCAGCTTGACCGATCCTTCCGATCGGTTTGCCGCCTGTTCGGCCTTGGCAATGCGTGCGGTGATGTCTTGCAGCGGCATGGGGCTCCTCAAGTCTGCTTTGTTGGCAGAGAAACACCATGTGGCGGCAAAAGAAAAGGGCAGGCCCGAAGACCTGCCCAAAACCTTGCGGTTTACGTCGACTTAGAAGTCGAAGCGTGCACCGAAGTCGGCACGGAGGTAGTCATCACCTGCAGTACCCGGATCGATGCTGCCGATACCACCACGCAGCGAGGTGCCGCCGCCCAGATCGTGGATGAAGCCAAGACCAACATGCCGTTCGTCAGCATCGCCCGAGCCGTCGCCATAGGCGAAGGTCACCGTGGTTGCGGCGCCAACTTCATAGGCAGCCGACACACCATAGAAGGTGTCCGAACGACCAGCGTCTTCGGTTGTGCCGGTTGCGTCAGTCACGGTTTCGTCACCAACGAACAGAGTACCCGAGAAGGGACCCCAATCGCCGCCCAGAGTCAGAACCAGCAGTTCCTCGTTGGCATCGTTTTCACCGTACGCGATGGCCGCGGTGATGTTGTTGAACGAGTAGGTCGCGCTCAGGTCCCAACGGTCACCACGGTTGTCTGCGTCGATCGGAGCGCTGTTCTCATCATACGATGCAGCAAAACCGAAATCGCCAACCGCGTAGTTGAAGAACACACCGTTGCTGCCCGCACCACCCGACGAATAGGCCAGGAAGTCGTAGTCAACAGCCGAGTACTGACCGATGAAGTTTTCCAGGCCCGGCTCGTTGCCATAGTAGTTGGCCAAGTTGTCGAATGCGCCAGCAACGTTGCCGACGTCGACACGCAGACCGCCATATGCAACGGTGAAACGTGCACCGTTCAGACCGGCTGCGTTTGCTTCGCCGGTGTCGGCATCTTCGTCAGCCTGCAGACGAACACGGCCCGAGAACTCAACGCCGCCATCGGATTCGGCAACGGCATCGATGTTCAGACGGAAGCGGTGCACCAGAATGGTGTCCGAAACGTCCGGATTGCCAGTGAGAGCGTCGCGGTCTTCCACGTAGCCAAGACCAAAACGGCCATAACCGCTCATGCGGATGTTTGCGATGTCTGCGGATGCAACGGTTGCGGTTGCCATCAGCGCAGTAGTCGCGAAGAGAACTTTTTTCATCTTGTTTCCCTCGGTTCTTAAGATTCTACTCGACACATGCCTCGTCGCATATGTCTCAGCACGCACACCGTGTCGCTCTTTTTGGGTGGTTTGCGCAAGCTTGCCTTAAATTGATCCCGCCCATTCGCCCGAAATTGGTGCAAGGATGCCACAGTCCTGAGCAGCCCCGGATCGGGCAGCCAAGAATACATCCATAAAGAATAGGGTTGTTGCGGCCCAAGGGCTTGTCTAGGAGTAATGCCTGACAAGTTGATCCAAGTAACAGGACCTGCCCGATATGCGCCGGCTGACGATTCTGGGTTTTATTGTGCTGATAACCGCCGTAGCCGCTTGCGGGAATCGGAGGAGCGGCCCGCCCGCCTTTAATGAAAACGTGATCGGCGGGAATCCGGACGACACCTTTGACGAAGATCGCTCGACCATCTGGGATATCTTTGACCGCTCCAATGCCGAGCAAACGACTCAGGTTAACCGCTATCTGTGGGCGGCTGCCTTGGATGTTCTGAGCTTTCTTCCTGTGCAGTCCGTCGATCCGTTCACCGGCGTCATTGTCACCGGATACGGCACCCCTCCGGGTGGCGGACGGTCCTATCGCGCAACCGTGCATATAAAGGATCCCGCGCTTGAGGCGCGTGCATTGAATGTTGCCCTGCAGTCGAGCGGTGGCCGAGCGGTCAGCCCGGCAACAACCCGCGCAGTCGAGGACGCGATCCTGTCGCGGGCACGTCAGCTACGCATCGCTGACGGCAGACTCTAGAATCCGGACGAGATACGCTCTATCACCACGCCGGGTTCACACCCGGCGTTTTCATTCACGAAGGACCGCACGATGTCGCGCTACTCCGCCACCGAAATCGAAGCAAAATGGCAAGAGGCCTGGGACAAGGCCGGGATCTTCACTGCGACCCGGCATGGCGACAAGCCCAAGTATTACGTGCTTGAGATGTTCCCCTACCCTTCGGGCCGCATCCATATGGGGCATGTGCGCAACTACACGATGGGCGACGTGATCGCGCGGCACAAACTGGCGACGGGGCACAACGTGCTGCACCCGATGGGATGGGACGCCTTCGGGATGCCTGCGGAAAACGCAGCCATGGCCATCGGGGGTCATCCGAAGGAATGGACCTATGGCAACATCGCCGACATGCGCGGGCAGATGAAACCGCTGGGCCTGTCCATCGACTGGTCCCGCGAATTCGCCACCTGCGACCCGGAATATTACGGCCAGCAGCAGGCATTGTTCCTGGATATGCTCGACGCGGGCCTTGTCTATCGCAAGAACGCCGTGGTGAACTGGGACCCGGTGGACATGACTGTTCTGGCCAATGAGCAGGTCGAAAACGGGCGTGGCTGGCGCTCGGGCGCGCTGGTTGAGCGGCGCGAGCTGACGCAGTGGTTCTTCAAGATTTCTTCGATGTCCGAAGAACTGCTCTCGGCGCTGGATACGCTTGAGAACTGGCCCGCCAAGGTGCGGCTGATGCAGGAGAACTGGATCGGCAAGTCGCGCGGCCTGCAATTCTCGTTCGAGCGCACCGACGGCGCCGAGCCGATCACTGTCTACACCACCCGTCCCGACACGCTGCTGGGCGCGTCTTTTGTCGGCATCTCGCCGGATCACCCGATTGCCAAACAGCTTGAAGCTGAAAACCCCGAAATCGCTGAATTCGTTGCGGAATGCCGCAAAGGCGGCACCACGGAAGAGGCTATCGAAACCGCTGAAAAGCTGGGCTATGACACCGGCATCCGGGTAAAACACCCGCTGGACCCAAATTGGGAGCTGCCGGTCTGGATTGCCAATTTCATCCTGATGGATTACGGCACCGGCGCGATCTTTGCCTGCCCGGCGCATGACCAGCGCGACCTGGATTTCTGCCGCAAATACGACCTTCCGGTGGTTGATACCTTCTTTGCTCTGGATGACGACACGCCGGTGGACAAGATCGCCTTTGTCCCGCCCAAGACCGAAAAGGTGCGCTGGGTGAATCACTTCGCCGGGCTGACCGAGGCGACCGGAGACGAAGCGATCGACACTACCGTGGATTTCGCCGAAAAGGCGGGTTGGGGCGAAGGCGTCACCAAATACCGCCTGCGCGACTGGGGTCTGTCCCGTCAGCGCTACTGGGGCTGCCCGATTCCGGTGGTGCATTGTGACAGCTGCGGTGTGGTGCCCGAGAAGAAAGAGAACCTGCCCATCCGCCTGCCCGATGACGTGTCGTTCGACAAACCGGGCAACCCGCTGGACCGTCACCCGACCTGGCGCGCCTGCGCATGCCCGTCCTGCGGAGCTGCGGCCAAGCGCGAGACCGACACGATGGACACTTTCGTCGATTCATCGTGGTATTTCGCCCGTTTCACCGCGCCCCATGCCGAAACGCCAACCGATCTGGCCGAGGCCGAATACTGGATGAATGTCGACCAGTATATCGGCGGCATCGAGCATGCGATTCTGCACCTGCTCTATTCCCGCTTCTTCGCCCGCGCGATGCAGATCACCGGCCACCTGCCAAAAAAAGCCATCGAGCCCTTCGATGCGCTGTTCACGCAGGGCATGGTGACCCATGCTATTTATGAGTTTGTCGAAGGTTTGGATGCACCGGGGGTTCAAGGTTCGGGACCCGAGGCCGACGAAGAATTGGCCGAAGTGATGAAAACCAATCCAACCCGCGCAAAATACCTTTACCCTGAAGAGGTTATTGAGTTCGTTGAGATGACCGGCGAAAAACGCGCAGTTCTGCGATCCGCCGCAGAGAAGCTGGGGATCAATGCAACTGATTCAGTTGCCCTGAACAACCTTTGGCTTGATGAGGACGCTAGGGGGCAGATGGTGAAAATCATCCCGTCTGCGAAAATGTCCAAATCAAAAAACAACGTCGTCGATCCGGTCAACATCATCTCAGCCTTCGGCGCCGACACCGCGCGCTGGTTCGTGCTGTCTGATTCTCCGCCCGAGCGGGATGTAGAATGGACCGCCGCCGGTGCCGAGGCCGCACACAAGCACCTGAGCCGTGTCTATCGCGTCGCGTCCGAGATCTCCGCATCGGACAACCCCGCCAATGACGAGGATGAGGCACTGCTGCGTGAGATGCACAAGACCATCCATGACGTGACGGTCGGCGTGGAATCCTTCGGCTTCAACGCCTCGATCGCCAAGCTTTACGCCTTCACCAACACGCTGGCCAAATCCAAGGCGGGCACCACGGCCAAACGTCAAGCGGCCAGGAAGTTGGCACAGCTCATGTCGCCCATGACCCCGCATCTGTCCGAGGAACTCTGGCAATTGCTGGGTGGCGAAGGCCTGATCGCCACCGCGCCCTGGCCCGTGGCCGATGCGGCGATGCTGGTCGATGACACAGTTACCCTGCCGATCCAGATCAACGGCAAACGGCGTGCGGAAATCAGCGTCGCCAAGGACATGGACAAGGCAGAGGTTGAAAAAGTCGCGCTCAGCACCGAAGCTGTGCAGAAGGCGCTGGATGGCGCCACGCCGAAGAAGGTTATCGTTGTCCCGGGCCGGATCGTGAATGTTGTTGTCTGAAGCATGCCGCGCAAAAGTGGGAACCGGTTTTGCGCTATTAGGTATGCTGCGCTGAACGATCCATGCGGGTGGAGAGAATGCAAATGAACGCAACACGCGTGGTCCGCAGAACTCTGCTGATGCTCCCGCTGGCGCTGGCCGCCTGCGGGTTCGAACCGGTCTATGCCCCCGGAGGCTCGGGCGCAGCGCTGGACGGCAAGGTTCAGGTCTCGGCCCCGAACTCGGTCGAGACGTATCTGCTGGTCCAGAACCTCGAACAGAGGCTGGGGCGCCAGGCGGGATCGGGCGCCGACTATAACCTGAATGTGCGGCTGAACACCTTTCGTCAGGGCCAGGCCATCACCGCGACCAACGAAACCACCCGTTTCACCATTGTCGGGAAGGTCAGATACACCCTGACGCAGATTGGCAATGGCGCGGTGGTTGCCTCCGGTCAGGTGGACAATTTCACCGGCTATTCGGCCACCGGCTCGACCGTGGAAACGCTGGCGGGTGAGCGCGATGCGCGTGAGCGGCTGATGACCATTCTGGCTGATCAGCTCACCACGCAACTGATCGCCACGGTGGACCTGCCCTCATGAAACTCAGCCCGCGCGAGGCGGACGGCTATTTCGCCAAGCCTGACGCGGGCAAGGCCGGGCTGCTGATCTACGGCGCGGATGCGATGCGGGTTGCGCTCAAGCGACAGCAGGTGATCGGTGCGCTGCTGGGAGACGGGGCCGAGGAAGAGATGCGGTTGACCCGTATACCGGGTTCCGATCTGCGTGGCGATCCGGCGCTGCTGCTGGACGCGATCAAGGCGGTCGGGTTCTTTCCCGGACCACGCGCGGCCTTTGTCGAGGATGCTACCGACGCCGCCGCCCCGGCGATTCTGACCGCACTTGAGGATTGGGCGCCGGGCGATGCGCAGATCGTCGTCACGGCGGGGCAACTGAAACCCAGCTCGAAAATCCGCAAGGCGTTCGAGGCGCATCCCAACGCCTATGCGGTGGGTATCTACGACGACCCGCTCTCACGCGCCGAGATCGAGCGGACGCTGGCGCAAGCCGGTATTCAGGCGGTACCCCGCGATTCGATGGCTGCCCTCACCGATCTGGCGGGCGAACTTGGTCCCGGTGATTTCACCCAGACCATCGAGAAACTGGCGCTCTACAAGCGCGGCGACACGTCGGACCTGACGCTGGAAGATATCGACGCCTGCGCCCCGCGCTCGACCGAGGCGGCGTTGGACGATGTGCTGAACGTGGTGGCCGAGGGCCGTCCGGGTGAGATCGGCCCGCTGATCCGCCGCCTGCAGGCGCAGGGCACCAACGCGGTCTCACTGTGCATCGGTGCCACCCGCCATTTCCGAACGCTCTATGCCTGCGCCTCGGACCCCGGCGGCGCGGCCCAGGGCATCGGTAAACTGCGCCCGCCGGTTTACGGCAAGCGCCGCGACCGCGTTCTCCGGCAGGCGCAGGGCTGGGGCGCCCCCAAGCTGGAAACCGCGCTGACGGTGCTGACGGATACCGACCTGCAACTGCGCTCAGCCGGGCAGGTGGCGCCTGCCATGGCGCTGGTCGAACGGGCGATGATCCGGCTGGCGATGCTGGCGCGCTCACGCTAGGGTGACCTGACCGCGCGTTCCACTTGACGCTTGGCCGCATCGCCTCATTCTTCCCTGCGAACGGACCAACAGGGATTGCCATCATGTACAAGGTTTTCGGACGCCTCCAAAGCCGCGCGTCGCGGGTTCTTTGGCTGCTTGAAGAGCTGGAGCAGGAGTATGAATTCGTCGATGTGGGCCCGCATGACCCTCAGGTGCTGGAGGTGAACCCGTCGGGCAAGATCCCGGTGCTCGTGGATGGCGACACGGTGCTGACCGATTCCTGCGCGATCATGACCTATCTGGCTGACAAGCATGGCGCTTTTACCCATCCGGCGGGCACCCCCGAACGCGCCCAGCAGGACTCGATCCTGCTGGCGCTGGTCGATGAGTTCGACGCATTGCTCTGGACGGCAACCCGGCACATGTTCATCCTGCCCGAGGACAAAAGGGTGCCGCAGATCGTCGAGACTTCGAAATGGGAGTTCGACCGGAATTTCCAGCGGATGGGCGAGCGGTTCCGCGGCCCGTTCCTGCAGGGCGACAAGATGACGATTGCCGACATCCTGTGCGGCCATTGCATGAGCTGGGCCAAGGGGTTCGATTTTCCGATGAATTCCGAGACGCTGAGGGCCTATGGCAAGGAGTTGCGCAATCGCCCTGCATTCCAGCGCATGGGCGCTCTGGCGGAGAACTGAGCGAGGCCGTTAGCCAAGGGCAGCCAAGGCGTTTGAAAACCGTTTAAGCCGCTTCCAAGCGGCTTGCTCCCGGTGGGTTACGCCTGCGCGCTGTCCCGCTGACGCAGCCAGCTTGCAGCAGAGCGGCCCGCCCAGCGACCGGTGGCAAAGCAACCGGTCAGCAGGTAGCCACCCGTCGGCGCCTCCCAATCCAGCATCTCTCCAGCGCAGAAGACCCCCGGTAGCGCTTTCAGCATCAGCCCATCGTCAAGCGCCGCGTGCATCACGCCGCCGGCGGTCGAGATTGCCTCGTCCATCGGACGCAGCCCGGCATGGCGCACCGGCACCGCCTTGATCAGCCTTGCCAGATCTGACGCGTCCCGCGGCAGGGGCCGCCCGAACTCCATCAGCAGCGCCAGCCGCCCGGGCCCCAGTTTCAACGCTTTGCGAAGATGGTTCGACAGGCTCGCTTTGCCGCGCGGCGTGGAGAGGCGGCGGGCCACCTCCTCGACCGGCAGGTCGGGCAGCATGTCAACGCACAGCCCCGCACCTTCGCGCACCGCCTTGCAGACCGTGTAAATCCCGCCACCTTCCAGACCCTGTTCCGAGATCACCGCTTCGCCCCGGGTCCGCACACCACCCGCCTCCAGCGCGACATTCTTGAGCGGGTGGCCAAACCGTGGCCGCATGTGCTCCGACCAGTCCACCAGCAGACCCGCATTTGCCGGCGCGAAGGGCGCAAGCTCCACGCCCCGCTCAGCCAACAACTGCGCCCAGGTACCGTCGGAACCAAGCCGGGCCCAGCTCGCCCCACCCAGCGCCAGAACGGTGGCGTCCGCCACAAACCGCTGCACGCCCTCGGGCGTGTCGAACCTCAACGCCTCATCCTCCCAGCCGGTCCAGCGCCAGCGGGTTCGGATTTGGACATCAAGCCTGTTCAACCGCTCCAACCACGCTCGCAGGAGGGGCGAGGCTTTCATCGCCTTGGGAAACACCCGCCCGGTCGAGCCGGTAAACAGCTCCTGCCCCAAGCCGCGCGCCCAGTCCTGAACTGCTTGGGCATCGAAGTCGGCGATCATCGGATGCAGCCAGTTCGCAGCCGCATCGTAGGCGCGCATCAGATCGTCGAACGGTTCGTCCTTGGTCAGGTTCAACCCCGATTTGCCCGCCATCAGGAACTTGCGCGCGACCGAGGGCTTGGCCTCGACCACCAGCACCGAGATACCGGCGCGGGCCAGCTCCTCGGCGGCCATCAGCCCCGCCGGTCCAGCCCCAACCACAACCGCTTGCGTCATCCCGAGCGGGTCTCGATCGAGCCGGAAAGCTCCACCACCCGATGCGGATAGGGGATCTCGATCTCATGCTCTTTCAGCGCGTTCCAGATCAGGAACAGTACATCCGACATGAACTTGTTGCGGCCGTCATCAATCCCTTCGACCCAGAACTCGACCGCGAAATCCACCCCGCTGTCGCCGAATCCGCGCAACTCGCAATCGGGCGGAAACGGCTTGTCCAGCACGCCGGGGTGCTTAGCCACCGCCGCCTCGACCAAAGCAGGCACCTTATTGATGTCGGTGTCGTAACTGACGGAAAACGGCGCCTCATACCGGTTGGCCGAGCCGCTGTCCGAGAAATTGACCACGCGGGTGGTGATGAAATCCTCGTTCGGGACCACGATCCAGCGCCCGTCATAGGTTTCAAGGATCGCCGCGCGGGCGCCCATCTTGACGATAATGCCGGCCTCGCCGCCATCGAGTTCGACATAATCGCCCACTGTCGCTTGCCCTTCCAGCAGCAGGATAAGGCCGGAAATGAAGTTCGATGCGATCTTTTGCAGACCGAAGCCCAGCCCGACACCAATCGCACCGCCGAGAACCGCCAGTGAGGTCAGGCTGATGCCCATGATGTTCATCACCAACAGGAAGGCGACGCCAAATATGCCGATCTCGATGGCCTTGGCAGTCAGTTCGCGCATGGCCGGGCGCATATCCTCCTGCTTTTTCAGGAATTGCGCGGATTGGTCGTTGGACCACCGCCCCAGCCAGAAGATCGCGCCACCCACGACGATGAAGCGCAGCGCGAACAGCAGCGAAAAGGACAGGTTTCCGAGTGGTACGATGGTCTCGTCCAGCTTGGCCATCACCGGTTCCAGCAGGCCCAGGGCATAAAGCGCGGCAACCGGGATCAGGACGTAGCGGCCCAGAAGCTTCATCAGCGGGTCGGTAATGATCTCGCGCACTAGAATGCGGGCGGCGAGGAACAGGAACACGCGCTTGCCAAAGGCAATCACCGCACCCGAGCCAAAGAGCGAGCGGGTGACACTTTCACCAATGCCGGTAAAGGCATAGGCCAGAAGTGGCAGCAGCAGTGGTACGAAAATCAGGATGAACCGGCGCGTCTTGGCCACCGGCCCTTGCTGCTCATCAGGCGGGGTCAGAAGGCGCGTCAGTGGTCCACGCAGCCGCCGCGCCACCAGCAGCGCCGCCAGAAAGGCCACCACCAACAGCGCGAATTGCGACCACGCGGCGGGACTGGACACCCATGACAGCGCGGTGTCACGCAAGCGCAGGGACTGCTCGGTCAGCTCCTGCATAAAATCAAATCCGACTTCCATTGCTCCCTCACGCCAACCCGTTACCATTCGATGCAGTGTCATGTCTGTCTACGACGTGGACGGCAAGAAAAACAGGACCGTGATGACCGAACCGATTTGTCCGCTTTGCGACCGCCCGATCCCCGATGGGTCCGGCAGCCTGCACCATCTGATCCCCAGGCTGAAAGGCGGCAAGGGCGGACCGACGGTGTTGCTACACCAGATCTGCCACAAAGAGGTTCACGCCACGCTGACCGAGACAGAGCTGGCGCGCGACTACAGCACCGTCGAGGCCCTGCGCGCCCATCCCCGGCTGGCAAAATTCCTTGGCTGGGTCCGCAAACGCCCGCCCGGGTTCCGGTCGAAAGTGCCGGGCAAGCGGCGGGTGCGGTGATCAGCCCGGCAGTAGCGGATCACTAAATGCGTCGCTTGTGGCCTCTGTCAAACCTTCGATCTCCATACCGCGATAGTCGGGCGTCGGCACGAAGCTCGCGCCGGGAATGTGCTGGAATTCCAGTGTGGTATAGGGGCGCTTCCACAGCCATTCGCGGTTGTTGGCTGACCACAGATCGGGATCAGGCTGGGTGTCGTCCGTGAAGGCGTAGAAGTGCAGGTCAAAGCCGTAGGGTGCGACTTCTTGAATCGAAAGCAGCCGCATACCCAGCGCTTTGCAGCGCGTCTCCTCCGCCACGATATCGCCGGTGCGCAGTGTGATCTGGCCGATGCGGGCTCCGGCGAAGGGCCGTGCAGCATCGCCCGCACCCTTGGGCCGGTTGCCCTCGAAATCATGTTGCAGCAGCTCGATCACGAACCCCTCGGGATCCGCCAGATGGCACATGTAACCGATATCGAGGAACTGATGCGGGTCGCTGACCTCGACACCCTGTTTGCGCAGATAGTCGGTGGCTAGATCGACATTCGGCAAGGTAATCCCGATTTTCCAATAGCGCTGGCCGCGATCATGGGTATAGGCCCCGCCGCCCGGCATCAGAAGCAGGTCGGCATCGGCGCCGTCATAGCCGACGCGCCAGTTGGCACCCTGAGGCCGCGCCGTCATGCCCAGAACGTCCGTGTAGAACCGGGCCAGTCGCTCGGGATCGGCCACGCGCAGCCGCAATGCTGAAAGTCTCATCGGCACATCTCCGCAATCCCAGCGGCGATCTCGGGCCGCGCGGCCACGCTGTCGGTCACCAGTTCGCGCGCCACCGGCATCAGCGCGTCGGGCTCGACGATGCGGTCCACAAGGCCAAAGCCATAGGCCTCCTGCGCCGTGATTTTTTGGCCCGCCATGAAGATCAGCTTGGTGCGCGCGGGACCGATCAGGGCGGCCATGCGTTTCGGGTCCGAGGGCTGCGGCAGGAAGCCCAGCTTCATCACTGGGTAGAAGAACTTGGCGGCTGGCACGGCGATGCGCAGATCGCAGGCCAACACCATGCCATTCGCGCCACCCGCCAGCGTCCCGTTCAGCGCCGCAACAGTCAGGCAAGGCAGCGCGGCGATGGCGTTCGATAGCCTCTCCCACAGGTCCGAAGTAGCAAGACCCGCCCGCGCCTCGTCCAGATCGGCCCCGGCGCTGAATACGCTGCCAGCCCCAGTCAGGATCAACGCCTTGGCGTCAACCGCGGCCTCAGCGATCCCGGCCAGTTCCGCCAGCATCGCCCCGGTCAGCGAATTGGCCTTGTCGGGACGGTTGAGGGTGACGATCCACAACCCGTCCTCCTCCACCAGATCGATCATGTCAGCCCGGCCCGCTTGCGAATGCCCTCGTCCCGCAGCGAGATTTCGGTGCCCAGGAATTCATCCGCATCCGACGAGCACATCCACAGCAGCGCCTTAGCAGGCCAGTCCGCAGGGATATGAACTTCCCAATCCAGCTGGCTGACCGGGTTGATGCCAGAGGCCTTGATCTCGCGCTGCATCTGGGTGGCAACGGTGCCCGGCGACAGACCCATGGCGCGGATGCCGTGATGCGCCTCTTCCAGATGCACGCAATCGGTCAGCATCGCCGCCCCGGCCTTGGAGGCGCAGTAATGGCTCCATGCCTCAACCGGATTGTGCGCAGCACCGGACGAGATGGTCAGGATCGTCCCCCCTCCGGCGGCGCGCATGACCGGCAGGGCCGCCCGCATCCCGTAGAACACGCCCTTGAGGTTGATGTCGATGACCTGCCCCCACGCTGCCGGGTCCGCGCGCGCGATATGAGCGATGGGCTCAATCGCCCCGGCATTGCCGATCAGCAAGTCCAGACTGCCGAAATGCGAGACACAGGTGGCCACCGCACGCTCGACCTGAGCGTAGTCGCCGACATCGCAGGGCAGCGCCAGAGCGCGCTCTCCGATCTCGGCGGCCAGCGCGGAAATCGCCTGCCCGCTGCGCGCGACCAGGGCCACATTTGCACCGGCTGCGGCAAAAACGCGCCCGGTCTCGGCCCCTATGCCGCGACTGGCGCCGGTGATCAGAACAGTTTTCCCTTGCATATCCATCGTCAAACCCCTGTTGTGACGCCCTTTCCGAAAGTCGTACTTTGCCAAGGGGGAGAAGGTCCAGCCCTTGCCCCCTTGACGCCCGCGCCGCCACACCCGACGATATGTGCGACATTGATCAAGAAGGGTTCCCTTATGTCTGTTTTCCTCCGCCGCAGTTGCGGCGCAGTTATTGCCTACGCCGTTGTTTCTCAGAGTGCCTGGGCCGATCTCACAGCCAATGACGTCTGGGCCGACTGGCAGGCGTATCTGGGCGGGATGGGATATGAGGTTTCCGGCACGGCCAGCACCTCGGGCAACGTGACCACCGTTGCCAATGTGTCCCTCGCGATGGACCTGCCGGAGCAGGACGGCCAGTTCAACATGAACTTCCCCGAAATGACGATGACCGAAAACGGCGATGGCACCGTCAGCATCGGCTTGCCCCCGTCATTCCCGCTGGTGATTGACGGCACTGCCGATGATGAGGTGTTCAAGGCCGCGCTGACCTATTCCCACGACGGTATGACCATGCTTGTTTCGGGCTCGCCCGAGGACATGACCTATGATTATTCGGCAAGCCGGCTTGGCGTGGTGCTCGACTCGGTCGAGGCGGATGGCGAAGCCATTCCATCGGATGTGGTCAAGGTTGCCTTTGACATGACCGGAGTCGCTGGCACGTCCCGCATGGTCATTGGCGAGAACCGCGACGTCGATCAGAGTTTCACCGCCGATAGTCTGACCTACGATATCGCCTTTGACGATCCCGAATCCGACGATCAGGGCAAGTTCAGCGGCAAGATGGACGCGCTGACCTTCAAGGGCGCCGGGATGATACCCATGGGGATCAACGCGGCAGATTATCAGAGCATGATCGAGGCCGGGTTCAACTTTGCAGGTGCGTTCACCTACGGCGCCGGCAGCTCGGACATTTCGGGCACCGGGGATGGCGAGCAGTTTGGAATGCAAAGCAGCTCACAGGGCGGAACGTTCGAGGTTGCTATGGATGCCGACCATATCGGCTATGACATCGCGCAGAACAGTGTCGAGCTGTCTGTCACCTCGCAGGACCTGCCCTTCCCCATCGAGCTGGCAATGGCCCAGGCCGGGATCAAGTTCGATGTTCCGGTGCAAGCCTCGGACGAAGCGCAGCCTTTCGCGTTTGGCATGAACCTGACCGATTTTACCATGTCCGACATCATCTGGGGCATGTTTGATCCTGCCGGCGCGCTACCTCGCGATCCGGCAACCATCGCGCTGGACGCAACAGGTACCGCCAAGGTGCTGGTCGATTTCCTCGACCCGACCGTGGCTGAGACGCTGGATGCAACCGAAGCAGCCCCTGGCGAGCTGGAAACGCTGGCGATCAACCAATTGACCGTGTCGATGGTCGGGGCAAAGCTGACCGGGACCGGCGCATTCGAGTTCGACAATTCCAACCTCGAGGCCTTCGACGGCATGCCCGCGCCCTCGGGTGAGGCGAACCTGCAGCTTGTGGGTGCCAACGCGCTGATCGACAAGCTGATCGGCATGGGCCTGATGTCGGACAGCGACGCCATGGGCGCCCGGATGATGATGGGCATGCTGGCCGTACCGGGCGACTCGCCGGACACATTGAACTCGAAGATCGAGATTAACAAAGAAGGCCACATTTCGGCCAACGGTCAGCGGATCAAATAATCCTAAGCTTAGAAACGAAAGGCCGCCATCCGGCGGCCTTTTTTGTTGCGATGTGACCATTCGGGCCGGATCACTTCAGGACAAAAAACGATTCTCAAACACGCGGGTCATCAGCGCCACCATGTAAGCGGTCGAAAGGCCAAACGCGAGCAAACCGGTGACGGACGCGAAAGCACCGAATATTCTCAGATTCTCGCCTAGCACGATGTCGCCGTATCCCAGTGTAGTGAAGGTCACGAGCGAGAAATAGAGCGCGCTGTTCCAGTCAGGCAGCACCGAACTGAACACCCAGACCATCGCCCATATCCAGACCTGAATGGTGTGGGTCAGCACTATGAACCCCAGCGCAACCGCAATCGGTGAAGCAGTTTGGATGGTGTGGCCCTTGCTCGCCCATTTATCAGCCAGCCGTCGAATGACGAGTGTACACCAGGTCAGCATCACGATTTCGATCACGAAACACAGGCCCAGATACATGCTGCCCCAGAGAATTTGTTGTGACAGTGTCATGCGACCGGCCTCATCTGCTGCTCGATTG
The DNA here is from genome assembly GCF_040830605.1 of Ruegeria sp. GTDB lineage: Bacteria > Pseudomonadota > Alphaproteobacteria > Rhodobacterales > Rhodobacteraceae > Ruegeria. The sequence goes on along the minus strand of NZ_JBFOMD010000004.1, from coordinate 534,185 downwards.
AAGTTTGCGCTCAGAATGGACGGAGGTTTCGCGAGGAACAAGCCCACAGGGTTGCTCCCGCAGCGGCTGCGGCGAATGGCTCCGCTGTCGGATCCGCGCTGGACACTTCTGCGGCTTGGTCCACATTGTGGCTCCACCAAATATCGAGGGCCGGATGCTGCTGACCATCGACCATGTGCACAAGACCTACCCCGGTGGCCGACCGGTGTTACAGGATGTGTCTTTGACGTTGAAGGCCGGGCAGACGCTGGCGCTAACCGGCGAAAGCGGCAGCGGCAAGAGCACGCTTCTAAACCTCGCCGCCGCACTGGACGGTTTTGACGCGGGCGAGATCACCTTGGACGGTGTGGCGCTCTCGACGCTAGATGATGCAGGCCAGGCCACGTTGCGGCGGGATCGGGTGGCGCTGGTGTTTCAGCAGTTCAACCTGATCCCCTCGCTGACGGTGGCCCAGAACCTGGCCTTTCACGCGCGTCTGGCGGGGCGGCTGGACACCGGCTGGCTGGCCAAGCTGACCGACCGGCTGGGCCTTTCCGATCTGCAATCGCGGTATCCAGAACACCTCTCGGGCGGCCAACAGCAGAGGGTGGCGATCGGACGGGCGCTGGCGGTGCGGCCCAAGCTGCTGCTGGCGGATGAGCCCACCGGCAATCTGGATGAAACCGCCAGTGCTTCGGTGCTGAGCCTGATGCTGGATCTGGTCAAAGCCTCGGGCGCGGCGCTGCTGCTGGTCACCCACTCGCCCGAAATCGCCGCTCAACTCGACCGGCGCGCGCATCTGGCGGGCGGGCGGATCGCATGATCCGGCCTGCTGTCCAGGCGCTCTGGTCGCATTGGCGGCGCCACAAGGTGCAACTTATCACCCTGCTGTGCGGTCTGGCGCTGGCCACCGCTCTCTGGTCCGCCGTGCAGGCGATCAATGCCGAAGCGCGCGCCAGCTATGCCCGCGCCAATGCACAGCTTGCGGCCGGCCAGTTGGACGAGTTGCACGCGCCCGGAAGCAGCATCCCCCTGTCCCGCTACGTCGACTTGCGGCGCGCCGGGTGGCAGCTGGCGGCGGTGCTGGAGGGGCGCTTGCGGGTCGGCGGGCGCAGCCTGCGGCTGATGGGGGTGGACCTGCTGAGCTATCCCCCGCTGCCCGCCATCGAAGAGGCTGAGCGCGATAAAGCACCTCCCGATCCGGAAGATGTCCTGACCGCACCGGGGCGGTTGTTTGCCCGCTCCGAGCTTGCGCCCTTGCTGGCCGCGCAAGCCGATCTGCCGCCGGTGATCGCAAGCCAAGCGGTGCCGCCGGATCTGATCCTGACCGATATCGGCGTGGCCGAGCGCCTGTTGAACAAGCCCGGTCTGATCACGCGGCTGGTAGTCCTGCCGGATCAGCCCAAGGGCCTGACGCCGCTCACCGAATTGGCGCCCGAGCTGCAACGCAAACACCCCGAAGCGGCAACCGACACCGCGCGCCTGACCGACAGTTTCCACCTCAACCTGACGGCCTTCGGTTTGCTCTCGTTTGCCGTGGGGCTGTTCATCGTGCATGGCACCGTGGGGCTGGCGATGGCGCAGCGGCGGGGCATGATCCGCACCCTGCGGGCACTGGGCGTAACATTACGGCTGCTGACTTGGTTGATACTAGCCGAGCTGCTGCTGCTGGCACTGCTCGGAGGCGCCATTGGCCTGATCCTGGGATATCTGCTGGCTGGGGCGCTGTTGCCCGATGTGGCGGCGACCCTGCGCGGGCTCTACGGCGCGCCGGTCGATGGACAACTGGCGCTGCGCCCGGCCTGGGTGGCCTCAGGGCTGGCGATGGCGGTGGGCGGCACACTGATCGCTAGCGCACAGGCGCTCTGGCGCCTGTCGCGGATGCCGCTGCTGGCCGCCCCCGGCACGCAGGCGTGGCGGATGCAGGCGGGGTCCGCGCTGGTCGGGACCGCCACCGGCTGTGCCTTGATCGCGGGCGGGATCATGGCCGTGCTTCTGTTCGACGGGCTGGTGGCCGGCTTTGCGTTTCTGGGTGGGTTGCTGATGGGGGCAGCGCTGCTGTTGCCGCCACTTCTGTCGCTCATATTGCGTCTCTGCGGCGCGCGCGCGCGGGCTCCGCTGGCGCAGTGGGTCTGGGCGGATATGCGGGCACAACTGCCGGGGCTGTCGTTGGCGCTGATGGCGTTGCTGCTGGCGCTGGCGGCCAATGTCGGGGTGGGCACCATGGTGTCGAGTTTCCGACTGACCTTCACCGGCTGGCTGGATCAGCGCCTGACCTCCGAGCTGTACATCACCGCACGGGACGACCAGCAGGGCGCAGAGATCGCGGGCTGGCTCAGCCAACGCGCCGATGCCGTTCTGCCGATCCGGCGAACCGAGTTGGCGCATGAAACCGGGCCATTGTTTCTTTACGGCATTGTCGATCATTTCACTTATCGCGAGAATTGGCCACTGATCGCATCGGACCGGGATGTCTGGGACCGGGTTAACGCTGGAGAAGCCATTCTGATCAACGAGCAACTTGCGCGCCGCGCCAATCTCTGGCCCGGCGACCGGCTGACCGTGCTGCCGGAGTGGGAATTGCCGATTGCCGGGGTCTATTCGGATTACGGCAACCCGACGGGCCAAGCCATCGTCTCGGTGGAGGTTCTGGCCACGCATGTCCCCGGCACCCCCAATCGCCGCTTCGGTGTCCGGATCGCGCCCGAAAGAGCCTCGGAGCTGGCGAATGAATTGCGCGACCGGTTCGACCTGCCGCCCGGAGCGGTGATCCATCAGGCCGCGCTCAAGGCGCAGTCGATGGTGATTTTCGAAAAGACCTTTGTGGTGACCGCTGCGCTCAATATCCTGACGCTAGGCGTGGCCAGCTTTGCCATCCTGACCAGCCTGCTGACGCTTTGGACCCAGCGCCTGCCGCAACTGGCGCCGGTCTGGGCGCTGGGGCTGACACGGGCGCAACTGGCGCGGCTGGAACTGCTGCGCAGCGTGCTGCTGGCGGCGCTGACTGCGCTGCTGGCGCTGCCGTTGGGGTTGCTGCTGGCCTGGGCGTTGCTGGCGGTGATCAATGTCGAGGCGTTCGGGTGGCGGTTGCCGATGTATCTGTTCCCACTGGATTGGGTCCGGCTGCTTGTGCTGGCCCTGTTAGCCGCCGCTCTGGCGGCCGCGATACCGGCGCTCCGGCTGCGGCGCCTGCCGCCCTCGGACCTGCTGAGAGTGTTTGCCAATGAACGTTAAGGCCCTCACTCTGCTCTTGTTTTTGCCGGTCGCCGCGATGGCGCAGGGCTTTGCCGGATTGGGCACCGGGGCCGAGGGCTTTGCCGTCCCGCAACGCGGTTACGAGTTCGACTTTCCCGCCGATCACGGCCCCCACCCGGCGTTCCGCATCGAGTGGTGGTATGTGACCGCGACGCTCACTGGCGAGGATGGCCGGGACTACGGCATCCAGTGGACTCTGTTCCGCTCGGCGCTGAAACCGCATGAGGCCGAGGGCTGGCAGAGCCCGCAGCTCTGGATGGGCCACGCCGCCGTCACCACGCCTGACCATCACCGCTTTGCCGAGCGCATGTCGCGCGGCGGGATCGGACAGGCGGGCGTTACCGCCGCGCCATTTTCGGCCTGGATCGACGACTGGCAAATGGCGGGACCGGATTTCGACAACCTAACGCTCACCGCCCGTGGCGCCGATTTCAGCTATGACCTGTCATTGACAGCCGAAGGGCCACTGATCTTTCACGGCGACGACGGGTTTTCGGTGAAATCGGCGGATGGGCAGGCCAGCCACTACTACTCGCAGCCCGCTTATGTGGTGTCCGGCACGCTGCATTTGCCCGAGGGCGATATCTTGGTGACCGGTCAGGCCTGGCTGGACCGCGAATGGTCCTCGCAACCCTTGTCCGAGGATCAGACCGGCTGGGACTGGTTCTCGCTGAGCTTCGACACCGGTGCGCGGTTGATGGCGTTCCAGCTGCGCGGCGGCCGCGGGGATTTCACCTCGGCCACCTGGATTGCAGCTGACGGTTCGACCACGGCGCTGCCCGATGGGGCCATTATGGCCGAACCGCTTGAGCAAACCGATCTGGAAACCCGCCGCATTCCGACCAAGTGGCGGCTGGAAGTGCCCGCCTACGATGTGGATGTCACCGTCTCGGCCCTTAACCAACGCGCTTGGATGGGCACCCGGTTTCCCTATTGGGAGGGCCCGGTTCACATAACAGGCAGCCATACCGGGCGCGGATATCTCGAGATGACCGGATATTGACCGGGAACCCGCGCACTGAGGTGACGCTAGGGCAATTCCACCTCAACTGTTGCAATACGTGCAAAGGCCCGAAAAGATACGCGCCATGATGGCTGGCAACACAGCCGACCGTCTCTCAGGAGACGGGAGAACAACAAAACTGGGAGAGAAATACATGACTTTCAAACATCTTCTGCTGGCGGCCAGCGCCACCGCGCTGATGGCCGCCGGAGCCTCGGCCGAGACGATCCGCTGGGCGCGCGCGGGTGACGCGCTGACGCTGGATCCGCATGCGCAGAACGAAGGCCCGACCTCTGCGCTGGCGCACCAGATCATGGAGCCGCTGGTGATGCGCGACATGACCGGCGCGATGGTACCGGCGCTGGCCACCGAATGGGGCCCGTCGGAAGAGAACCCGAATATCTGGGTGTTCAAGCTGCGCGAGGGCGTCACCTTTCATGACGGTGCCGAATTCGACAGCGAAGACGTAGTGTTCTCGCTCAACCGCGCGATGACGCCGGATTCGGATTACAAGGAGCTGCTGGCCTCGGTGAAAGAGGTGCGCGCGGCGGACAAGTATACCGTCGAGATCGAGACCAACGGGCCAAACCCGATCATGCCCAACAACCTCACCAACATGTTCATGATGGACAAGACCTGGGCCGAGGCAAATGGCGCGGTCAAGGTGCAGGACTATGAGGGCGGCGAGGACACGTTTGCCGCCAAGAACGCCAACGGCACCGGACCGTACAAGCTGGTCAGCCGCGAACCGGACGTAAAAACCGTCCTGACGATGAACGAGAGCTACTGGGGCAAAGACGAGTTCCCGATGGCGGTGACCGAGATCATCTACACTCCGATCCAGAACGCCGCGACCCGAGTTGCCGCGCTCTTGTCGGGTGAGGTGGACTTCATCCAGGACGTGCCGGTTCAGGATCTGGGCCGCGTGGCCGGGGCCGACGGTCTGGATGTGCGCACCGCACCGCAGAACCGGGTGATCTTTTTCGGCATGAACCAGGGCGATGAGGATCTGGCCAACGACAATGTCGACGGCAAGAACCCCCTTGCGGATGTCCGCGTGCGTCAGGCCATGTCGATGGCGATCAACCGCGATGCCATCAAGCAGGTGGTGATGCGCGGCCAGTCGCAGCCTGCGGGCATGATCTCGCCCCCGTTTGTCAACGGCTGGGACGAGGCGATGGACAGCTCGTCCAAGACCGACATCGCCGCCGCCAAGGGGCTGATGGAGGAAGCGGGCTATGGCGACGGGTTCTCAATCCAGCTCGACTGCCCGAACGACCGCTACATCAATGACGAGGCGATCTGTCAGGCCGCCGTCGGCATGCTGGCGCAGATCGGGGTCACGGTTAATCTGGACGCCAAGCCCAAGGCGCAGCACTTCCCGTTGATCAACAACCTCGAGACCGATTTCTACATGCTGGGCTGGGGTGTTCCGACCTACGACTCGGAATACATCTTCAACTTCCTGGCCCATACCAAGGGTGAGAAATACGGCTCGTGGAATGGCACCCGCTTCTCGAACCCCGATCTCGACGCCAAGATCGAGGCGCTGGCATCCGAGACCAACCTGCCCAAGCGCGACGAGATGATCGCGGAGATCTGGCAGGTGGTGCAGGACGAACAGCTTTACATCCCGATCCACCATCAGGTGCTCAACTGGGGCATGAAGTCGAACGTGGGTACCATCGTGGCGCCGGACGACACCGCCAAGTTCAAGTATTTCACCATGAACTGAACCTGATCATAGGCAAGTAAGAATGGGCGGCGCAGGTGCCGCCCATTTTGGTTTTCGGCCACGCAGCATCGGTCTGTCGCTGGCAGCCGAGTTCCCGCGCCATGTCGCGCACTGCTTTTGCCGCAGCTGAACAAGATGAGTGCGCCTGACCTCACCATTCTTTTCAGGTCCGGGGGCTTGCAGGACGGATGAGGCACGGCTAGGTCCAAATCAAGGAAACGGAGGCCCCATGACCCGGACACCGGAAGAGATCAGCCAAGCCCTGCTGGACGCCGCCCGCAAGGTGGGGGCCGAGGCCGCCGATGCGATCGTTATCGAAGGGTCATCCGTTTCGGTCGAGGTGCGCGGCGGGGCGTTGGAACATGCCGAACGATCCGAGGGCACCGATCTGGGGCTGCGGGTGTTGCTGGGCAAGCGGCAGGCCATCGTGTCCAGTTCGGACAGCCGTCCCGACACGCTGACATCCATGGCCGAGCGAGCCGTGGCGATGGCCAGGGAGGCGCCCGAGGACCCGTTTGCCGGGTTGGCCGCTACGGATCAACTAGCCGGGGACTGGGACGCGGACGCGCTGGAACTGTTCGACGCCTCCCCCGAACCCTCCGCCGAGGCGCTGATGCAGGATGCGCTGACCGCCGAGGCCGAAGCCATGGCGGTCGAGGGGGTAACGCAGGTGTCTGACGCCGCAGCGGGCTATGGCATCCATCGGGTCCATCTGGCCGCCACCAACGGGTTTTCCGGCGGGTATGCCCGCACCAGCCGCTCGGTATCCTGCGTGGCGATCTCGGGCACTGGCACCAGCATGGAGCGCGACTATGACGGTGACAGCCGTACCTTTCAGTCGGATCTGCGCGGCGCTGCCGAGATCGGGCGGACGGCGGGCGAACGGGCAACGCAACTGGTCGGTGCCCGGCAGCCGGCGACCGGCAGCTTTCCGGTTCTGTTCGACGAACGCATTTCCTCTTCGCTGATCGGTCATCTGGTGGCCGCCGCCAACGGCGCGGCGATTGCGCGCGGCGCCTCGTGGCTCAAGGACAGACTGGGCGAACAGGTACTGCCCGAGCATCTGTCGTTGATCGAAGACCCGCATCGCCCACGCATCGCCGGCTCGCGCCCGTTCGATGCCGAGGGGCTGCCGACCCGCCGCCGCGCCATTGTCGAGAACGGGGTTCTGACCGGCTGGACGCTGGATCTGTCCAGCGCCCGCAAGCTTGAGATGACCTCGACCGGCAACGCGGCGCGCAGCGTGTCCGCCCCGCCCTCGCCCAGCAACTGGAACCTCGGCCTGACGCAGGGCGATAAAAGCCGCGCGGACCTGCTGCGGGACATGGGCACCGGGCTGCTGGTCACCTCGATGATCGGCTCGACCATCAATCCCAATACCGGCGACTATTCGCGGGGCGCCTCGGGGTTCTGGGTCGAGAATGGCGAGATCACTCATCCGGTCAACGAATGCACCATCGCGGGCAATCTACGCGACATGCTGAAACGGATCCTCCCGGCGAACGATGCGCGCACCTATCTCTCGCGCGTCGTCCCCTCGCTGTTGATCGAAGGGATGACCCTTGCCGGCAACTGACCTGCCCCTGCTCATCGACGCCGCACTCGAGGCCGGGCGCATCGCCACAAGGTACTCGGGGCGCACGGCGCAGCGCTGGGACAAGCCCGAGGGCGCGGGGCCGGTGACCGAGGCAGATCTGGCGGTCAACGCCATGCTCGAAACCCGGCTGCCCGGCGCCCGCCCTGGCTATGGCTGGCTGAGTGAAGAGACCGAGGACAGTACCGATCGGCTGGCTTGTGAGAGGGTGTTCATCGTCGACCCCATCGACGGCACCCGCAGCTTTGCCGAAGGATCCCGCACATGGGCGCATTCGCTGGCGGTGGCGCAGGGCGGTATCGTGACAGCGGCCGTAATCTATCTGCCGCAACGCGACCTGCTCTATGCCGCCGCCACCGGCCAGGGTGCCACGCTGAACGGCGAACCGATCAAGGTCTCGCAGAAAGCGACGCTGGCTGAGGCCGAGATACTGGCCGCAAAACCCAACCTGGACCCACGACATTGGCGGCAGGGCAGCGCGCCGGATTTCGCGCGCGCGTATCGCCCGTCACTGGCCTATCGCATGGCGCTTGTGGGACAGGGGCGGTTCGACGGAATGCTGACCCTGCGCCCCAGTTGGGAATGGGATATCGCCGCCGGCGACCTGATCCTGCGTGAGGCGTTGGGACGGTGCACGGATCGCACCGGGCAGCCCCTTCGGTTCAACAATCCACACCCCCGGCTGAACGGGATCGTCGCTGCGGGAACGCGCGTGCACCAGCAGTTGAGCGACGCGCTTGACCCTGCTGGAACCGGCATTCCCGGAACCGCAAAAACTTGACCTCGTTAATGAAAACCGTAGGTTGCCGGCAACCCCGCACTCCTGCGGGACTGGAAGGAGCGATCATTGACCCATCGCGCGCACCCTGCCCTTGACGGCACGTGCGACGCCCCGCTTGCGGGCACCGATGGAGGTACGCTTGCCGACGGCCAGAAGGCCGGGCTCACCTCGAACGCCCAGACAGAGGCAGGCTGATCCCGTGGCGCGGTCTCGCTCACTCAGCCTCGCGGCCTACCGCGTGTTGTCGTGGCGCGGCGCGCCTCAAAACGGCGATGGGGCGCCGCAACGACCCGATGGAGAGCTTCTGTGGGTGCATGTCAGCGAGCGCGAGCGTCTTGCGCCGTTGAACGACCTGTGCCGCCGCCTGCTGGCGCAACGGGCAGAGCTCTCGGTGCTGTTGACCGGGCCCTCCGACGCCGACTTGGGCGAGTGGGGCGAAAGCTGCTCACCCTTGGTTCCGCTGCCGCAGGACAACGCAGGCGCCGTGCGCGGGTTTCTCGATCATTGGCGGCCCGAAATGGGGCTATGGTCCGGTGCGGGTCTGTTGCCCAACCTGATTTCAGACGCGGCGGGCCGGGATATCCCGATGGTGCTGCTTGAAGTCGATACACAGGAACTGGTCCCGCATAAGCCACGCTGGCTGCCCGATCTGCCTCGACAAACGTTGGAGTGTTTCGAATCCATTCTGGTCACGAATGACGAAACCGCCCGGCAGATCCGGCGGCTAGGCGTGATGTATGCCAAGGTCGCGATTTCGGCGCGTCTGCGCGTCAGCTCGAACCCCGCCCCGTGGCCCGAGGACGAATTGATCGAAACCAATCACGCGCTTGCAGGCCGGCCCGTATGGCTGGCCGCCTGGGTTCAGGACAAAGAGTTCATATCGGTCCTGACCGCTCATCGTCATGCATTGCGGCTGCTCCATCGGATGGTGCTGATCCTTCATGTCGCCGACGGCGCCGAGGCTGATCCGCTGCGCAAGAGGCTCGAGACAATGGATTTGCGTTGCGCCAATTGGGATGCCGGCGATGAGATCGAGGACACCACGCAGGTGATCCTGACCGCCTACCCCGAGGACTTGGGCCTATGGTACCGGGTGTCGCCTCTGACCTTCGTCGGCAGTTCACTGGAACCCGGCCCCGGCGGCAAGGATCCGCTAGTGGCGGTGGCTTTGGGCTCGGCGGTGATCCACGGACCCAATGTTGGCGAGCATGCGGACATATACAAGCGGTTGGCCGATGCCGGAGCGGCGCGTCAGGTCCGAACCGCCGAAGAGTTGGGCAAGGGCGTGGTCGAGCTGCTGTCGCCCGATCAGGCGGCCAGCGTGGCTCTGGCGGGCTGGCAAGTGGTCAGCGAGGGCGCGCAACTGACCGATCAGCTGATCGACATGGTGCAGGACCGGCTGGACAGGCGGAGGGCCGAACATGCGGGCACCTGAGTTCTGGCATACCGGCCCGGACCGCCTGGACTGGCGCGCCCGGCTGTTGTCACCACTGGGCAAGATCTACGCCCGTGCCACGGCTCGGCGGCTGGCTTCGGGCGCCGAGTTCCGGGCGCAGGTGCCGGTGATCTGCGTCGGTAACCTGAACGCAGGTGGCACCGGCAAGACCCCCACGGCGATATGGGTGGTGGAACAGCTGCGCGGCGCCGGGCACGAGCCGCATGTGGTCACACGCGGCTATGGCGGTTCGCTCGACGGGCCGGTGCAGGTCGATCCAGGGCGACACAAGGCCGACCAGGTGGGCGACGAGCCGCTGCTGCTGGCCGCCTTTGCCGAGGTCTGGGTCGCCAAGGATCGGGCCGCCGGTGCGCGTGCGGCGGCACAGGGCGGGGCGACTGTGATCGTGTTGGATGACGGGTTTCAGAATCCTGCCGTGGCCAAGGATTTCTCGCTAATCGTGGTGGATGCGGGCCAGGGTTTCGGCAACGGGCTGTGCCTGCCCGCCGGACCGTTGCGCGAGCCTGTCGATATCGGGTTGCGGCGGGCGCATCTGGTGCTATCGCTAGGGGACGAGGACGCGCAATGCGTGTTTTCTGATGCCTGGGGCGTGCGGTTGACCGTGCCTCACTCCACTGGTGAGGTGCGAGCCCTGCAGACCGGGATGGACTGGAGCAGCACGCCGGTTTTGGCATTCGCAGGCATCGGCAACCCGGCCAAGTTCTTTCGTACCTTGCGCCAGCAGGGCGCCAACGTGCTGCGGGCCGAGGCGCTGGACGATCACCAGCCGCTGACGACCGCATTGATGACCCGGCTGGAGAATGAAGCGAAGTTGCTTGGCGCGCAAATGGTGACGACCGAGAAGGACGCGGTGCGCCTGCCACCCGCATTCCGCAGCAAGGTGATCACCCTGCCGGTGCGACTGCATGTGCCCGAGGCCGAAAAAGTGCGCGCGATGATGCTGGCGGCCGCCCCTGCGCCCTAACCGTCTTCGCCCAGCTTCGGCGCGGGCCTGTGCAGGGCCAGCTCCGCATCGGAAAACACAAATGGCGAGCGCACGCCCGGCACCCCGTCCAGCTCAATCTGCATCCCGCGTGCCACGACCTGCGGATCGGCCATCACTTCGTCCAGTGTGTTGATCGGCCCGGCGGGGATACCCTGCGCCTCGCAGGCGGCGAGCAGATCGGCCTTGGCCCATTGCGCCGTCGCCCCGTTCAGCCGCGCGATCATCACCCGGCGGTTGGCCAGCCGGTCCTTGTTGCGCAAAAACTCGGGCGCCTCGGCCATGTCATCGAGGCCCAGCACCCGGCAGAGCCGCTGATACTGTCGATCATTGCCGGTGGCGATGATGATATGCCCGTCGGCGCAGTCAAAGACCTGATAGGGCGCAAGGTTCACATGGGCGTTGCCCATTCGCTCGGGCGCCTTGCCGGTGGTCAGGTAGTTCAGCGCCTGATTTGCGGTGACAGCCACCGCTACGTCCAGCAGCGCCATATCCACATGCTGTCCGCGCCCAGTACTCTCACGCTGATGCAGCGCCGCCAGAACGCCCGTAACCGCGTATATACCGGTAAAGACATCGGTGATCGCCACACCTGCCTTTTGCGGCTGGCCATCGGGCTCACCGGTGATCGACATCAGCCCGGACATGCCCTGAATGATGAAATCATAGCCCGCACGGTGGGCATAAGGCCCGGTCTGACCGAACCCGGTGATCGAGCAGTAGATGAGGCGCGGGTTGACCCGTTTCAGGCTGTCATAGTCCAGCCCGTATTTCTTCAGGCCGCCGACCTTGAAGTTCTCGATCAGGATATCGGCATCCGCCACCAGCTCGCGCACCTGCGCCTGCCCTTCGGGGGTCGAAAAATCCACTGTGATCGAGGCCTTGCCCCGATTGGCCGAATGGTAATACGCGGCCGAAACATCTTCGCCCCGCGTCACAAACGGAGGGCCCCAGGCGCGGGTGTCATCGCCTGCGGGCGATTCCACCTTGATGACCTCGGCGCCCAGATCGGCAAAAGTCTGGCCGGCCCAGGGGCCAGCCAGAATACGTGCCAGTTCGATGACTTTCAGACCGGCAAGCGGTGCCGTCATCAGCTACCCAGTTCCGCTTCGATCAGTTTCTTGAATTCGGCATAAGACTGGTTATCCACTTTCTTGCCGTTCATCACGAAGCTGGGCGTCGCGTTGATCCCATCACGCTCGGCGTTTTCCTGATACCAGGCGACCAGCGTCTGCGCCCGTGTAGCGTCCTGCAGACAGGCATCCAGCTGCTCGTTGCTGATCCCGGCCTTCAGGCCGATCTTGCGCAACGCAGCCACGATCTCGGACGGACCGCCCGCGCGCGCCCAGTTGGACTGTTCCTTGAAGATCAGGTCCGTCAGGCCAAAGAACTTGTCCGGCCCGGTGCAGCGCGCCACCATCGAGGCCCACAGCCCGTAGCGATCAAAGTAGACCTCACGGTAGACGAATTTGACCTTGCCGGTGTCGATGAAATCCTTCTTGAGCTGCTTGTACGGCCCCTCATGGAAGGACGCGCAATGCGGGCAGGTGAACGAGGCGTATTCGACGATCTCGACCGGCGCGTCCTTGGCACCCTGCACCATCTCGACGATGGTTGAAGTGTCGATATCGGCCTCCTGCGCCTCGGCACTGCCGATCAGCGGATTGGCAGGCGTGTTCGAGGGCGACTGCGTCAGCCAGTAGGCGCCTGCGGCCATGGCGACGGCCGCACAGATTACGGTTGCAAAACGGGTCATTCTCAGCCCTTTCTCAGCGTTTTTTGCTTGGATAAAACGTTGCGGCCCAGACGTTCAAGGGCAGAGCGCAGATCGGTGTCGTGCACGTCTCCGGCGGCCTTGCTCGCCTCGGCGGCAATTTCGGGTGCGATTTCGGGTTTTGCCGGTTTCGGCTTGTGTTCGAAACTGGCCTGCCCCTCGGCAAATCCGGTCGGAGCGGTCTGGGTAATGCGCACGCGGCTGATGGCGTTATAGCCGTAGACGGCGTTCACCTTGGCGCGTAGCTGTTCCTTCTGCATTTCCAGCATCGGCGCCTGCGGCCCAGTGGTCAGCACGGTCAGCGTGGCCCCGAACCCGCTGCGCCCATAGCCCACGTTGACGGGCCGCGCGATGGCGGCGATGTCCTGCCCCACGACCTCTGCCCAGTGTGTCAGCAAACGCGACACGGCAAAGCCCCTGCTTTCCCCGGCGCGCCGGATCTGGTCGTTAAGCAACGTCGCGGTGCGTTTGAACCCGCGGGTTGTGGAACGTCTCGGCGGCATCTGGTTTCCGACTCCTCAGGCGCTATTGTAGTGAGCGTCTGGCCGGGTGCCAGCGAAACCCGACGGGCAGAGGAATAAAACTTGCGTGACAACTTTGAATTCGATGTGAACGGGGCGCTGCTGGATTGGTACGACCTGCATGCGCGCGCGATGCCGTGGCGGGTGGGCCCTGCGGACCGCGCGTCAGGTGTGCGGCCGGATCCCTATCGCGTGTGGCTGTCCGAAGTCATGTTGCAGCAGACCACCGTTGCGGCGGTGCGCGACTATTTCCAGCGTTTCACCGCCCGTTGGCCCACGGTCGAGGCGCTGGCCGCCGCACCGGATGAACATGTAATGGGCGAATGGGCCGGGCTGGGCTACTATGCCCGCGCGCGCAACCTGCTGAAATGCGCGCGCGTGGTGGCGGAAGAGCATGGCGGGCGGTTTCCCGAAACCCATGACGCCCTACTGACCCTGCCCGGCATCGGCCCCTATACCGCCGCCGCCATCGCCGCCATTGCGTTCGACAGACCCGAGACCGTACTGGATGGCAATGTCGAGCGGGTCATGGCGCGGCTCCACGACATTCACGAGCCCTTGCCCGGCTCGAAGCCGCTACTGAAACAGCGGGCCGAGGCGCTGACACCGGCGATCCGTCCCGGAGATTACGCACAGGCGGTGATGGATCTGGGGGCCACGATCTGCACCCCGAAATCCCCGGCCTGCGGCATCTGCCCGCTGCGTGAGCCGTGTCGCGCACGCCTAACTGGAATGGCGCCCGAACTGCCGAAGAAAAGCCCAAAAAAGCCCAAGCCAACCCGCTATGGATACGCCTATCTTGCCGGCCGGGCCGATGGGGCGGTGCTGATGGAGCGGAGGCCCGACAAGGGCCTGCTGGGGGGCATGTTGGGTTGGCCGGGCTCGGACTGGTCCGAAACGCCGGTCGAGACGCCGCCTTTTGAGGCGGACTGGCAGGTTCTGACCGGCGAGGTTCGCCATACCTTCACCCACTTTCACTTGATCCTGCATCTGCGCGGCGCGGTTCTGCCCGACGATCTGGAACCGGACGGGCTGCAGATCATCGGAAAACACGCGTTCCGCCCCTCTGACCTGCCGACGGTGATGCGCAAGGCCCATGATCTCTGGCGCGGCCAATAGACAGGTGGGCACTGGCCGAAACTGAGGGTAAACTGCCGCCGCAAAGCTCTGGAACAAAACGATGATCGCATCCGAAACCCTGTCGCGCTGGCAAACCGCCCTGCCTTTCTGGATCTCTCTGCTGCTGGTCCCGCTGATCTGGCTGTCGGCAATGGCAGGCGGTTGGTGGCTGGTTCTGGTGCCGCTATCGACCTGGTGGGCCTTTGCGGTGCTGGACGGGTTGACCGGGCCCGAGCTGCAGAACGCGGACCCCGAGACACCGGACGACGATCTGCACTGGTACATCCTGCTGACGCAGATCTGGGTGCCGATCCAGTTCCTGACCCTGTTCGGCCTGATCTGGTGCGCCACCCACAGCACCCATCTGGGAACGGTCGAAAAGATCGCGCTGTTCTTCGGCATGGGGGTGCTGTCGGGCACGATCGGGATCAATTACAGCCACGAGCTGATGCACCAGAAGGGTAGGACCGAGCGCTGGCTGGGCGATATCCTGCTGGCGATGGTGCTCTATTCACATTTCCGGTCCGAGCACCTGCTGGTCCATCACCGCTATGTCGGCACCCCGCGCGACCCGGTGACGGCGCGATATAACGAGGGGTTTCACCGCTTTTACCCGCGTGTGCTGCGCCAAAGCCTGCTCTCCTCCTTCCGCGCCGAGCGCGAGAAACTGGCCCGCAGGGATCTGCCGTGGACCGATCCGTCAAACCCGTTCTGGCGCTACTGGGCGCTGCAGAGCGCGATGCTGCTGCTGGCGCTGCTGATCGGCGGGTGGAGCGGGTTGGGCCTGTTCGTGGTGCAGGCGGGCACCGCCATCTGGCAGCTTGAGCTGGTGAACTATGTCGAACACTACGGCCTGACCCGCAAACATCTGGGGGACGGCAAATACGAACATGTCCGCCCCCGGCATTCTTGGAACTCAGCGCAGAAGGCCTCAAACTGGCTGCTGATTAACTTGCAACGCCACTCGGACCATCACTACAAGCCCGACCGCCGGTTCCCGTTGCTGCAGAATCACACGGATGACGCCGCGCCACAGCTACCTTACGGCTATCCGGTGATGACCATTGCGGCGATGGTCCCGCCGCTCTGGCGCAGGGTGATGAACCCGCGCGTGCGCGCCTGGCGGCGGCGGTATTACCCCGAGATCACCGACTGGCGGCCCTACAACAGGGCCGCCAACCCTCTGCCGCGTCAGAGCGTGTCGCGGTAAATCGCTCTCTCCGGCAGCGGCGAACGCGTTTTGCTTCGCAAACGCTGCCTCGCCGATGTCTTCAGGTTCAAAACTCCGATCAAACGCGACCCGTTTTAGGGCTGTTTCGGCGCCTGCGCCATCCCGTCCCCGCGCAACGGAATCTCGATCCCGGGCGCAAAAACGCTGGGATCGCTGGCCGTGCGCAGCCGCGCCTTGACCGCCTCGCTTGTGGCCGGGAAGCCGCTGTTGGCGGCGCGCTGCCACCACAACGCGGCCAGTCCGGCGACATGCGGCGTTGCCATGCTGGTTCCGTTCAGTGCACGCAGCCCGCCACCGACGTTGGCCGACAGCACGTTTACCCCCGGCGCGCTGACCGTCGGGTTGGTGTTCGAGAAATCAGCGATCCCGAACCCGGCACCGGTGTTCGGAGATGCCGCACCCACCGAGACGATCCCACGCGCAGCCGCCGGTAGCGAGGCGCTGACCTCAAGATCTGGGCTTACGTCACGCAGCGACTCGTTCCCGGTGGCCGCACACACGACGGCGCCACCATTGAACGCGGCCCGGGCCGCCATCAGGTCCATGATCCGGTCAAACACGCGCAGGTTCATCCGATACGCCTCAAGCGCGATCGAAGCTGCCAGCAACTCCGGCACATCTTGCTCGACCAGCCGTTCGACCAGCCCCGGGAAATCGAAACCAAGCGACATCGAGATCACCTTGGCATTGTTGTCCGAGGCCCAGTTCATCGCCTGAAACAGCCAGTCCGACTGCCCGCTTCCATCGTTGCCCAACACCTTGCCGATCAGGGCATCCGTCACGCCCGGCGCCACACCGATGCGGGTGCCGTCCACGTCGCGGCCAAAGACGGTTCCGGCACAATGGGTGCCATGGCCCTGCACATCGCCATTCCCCGATCCGGTAAAATCCCGCTCGATCAGATTCACCCCGGCGAACGCCGCATGGCCCGCGTCGATGCCGGTATCAAGCACGCAGACCCGAACACCGGAGCCATCCTCGGCTGCTGTGTCGGCCCCCACGGCAGTCACACCCCAGGTCGGCTCAGCCCCGGCCGGTGCCTCGCCTTCCGTCGGTTCGATCAAACGGGTGGGCATCGATCGAGCCATTTCGACGACTTCGGGATCGGCCTGCGCATCTCGGATATCCGTTCCTTCCAGAGATTCGACGCTCAGCTCCGGCTCGGGTGCATCGCTTGCTGCGAGGTTTCTGGGACCGAGGCCTTCCTCAAATGTCCGGCCAACATTCTTGTTGCGCAGAATAATAAAGTCGCTCATGGCGTCCTCCTAAAATCATCAAAAAATAAATTCAGAAGGTCAGCATACCAGAAAACCCGGAATGCGTCTCACTATGAAACTCAGCCCACCGCTGGGTGAGCGAAGGCTTGCCTCAATCCAGAGACCAGACAGTCATCGGCGCTTCCAAACCCCGAACGGCCTGGCTTTCGTGAGACTCAAAGCCCGTTAGCAAATCTGCCTCTTTGGCGGATTCCGCCAGTGTCTGCGTCCGGATTGCATCGCTGATGACAACGCGCGCCTGCAAGTCACGGGTCGTGGCCTCAAGCTTGGCGGCTACGTTCACCGCATTGCCGATCACCGCGAACTCCAGCCGGTTGGCACCGATGTCACCGAGCACCACCTGACCGTAGTGCAGCCCTATTCCCGCCTGGATTTCGGGATCACCTGCGCGCCGCCGCTCCAGGTTCCAGCGTTCGATGACGTCGACCATCGACCGGGCGCAGGCCAGCGCGTTGGTGGCGTCCCGCTCACCCGCGACCGGCGTGCCGAAGGTGGCCATCAGACCGTCGCCCAGATACTTGTCCAGGGTACCGTGATGTCGGAAGACTTCTGTCTCCATCCTGGCGTGAAAGCCGCGCAGCAGTTCGATCACCTCATAGGCGTCTCGGTTCGCCGCGAATTTGGTGAAGCCCACGATATCGATGAACAACACGGCAATATTCTCTTTACGGACCTGTTTCAGCGGTTCGTCATTCTGGCTCAGCTCGTCCACCACATTGGGCGAGAAATAGCGCGAGAGATTTGCCCTTTCCCGTTCCAGCCCGGCATTGGTCATCAACAAGCGGTTCAGTCGCCGCATCGACACGCCGAGGGTAACCGCAACCATCATGAAGACGATGACCTGCTGAATGCGCTGCGGGATCATGAAGCTGTTGGGATCGAGAAACTCTGCCACGTCGGGGAACCCGGCAAAGGCCTTGGACACCTGTTCGCTCAGTCCCGGGATGGGTGTGGCAAACCACCATGCGGCGATCCAGCCGATGGTCCACATGCCAGCAGTCCATGACCCGATGGCAATCACGGTGCGCCATGAATAAGCCAGCGTCCCGGCGGCCAGAATGATGAAGAAATACTGGAAGTTATCGAACCGGTACTGCATCGCCAAGGGCCGCACATCGTCGCTGAACGGATTGGGGGCCACCATTCCCAGCGTCATGATCAGCAGATCGAAAAAGATCAGCAATAACTCGACCCGCGACTGCCCGACCCGGCCCGCCCGACGGATCAGCCAGCCATTGGCGCAGATCAGGGCCAGAATGAAGTGGTAATACAGAACGTCCCAGTTCGGGTTAAGATAGACCAGAAGGACGGCGGTCAGCCCCATCGCAATCCAGCGCGCGCGCACCGCCAGTTCCAACCCCTCGCGCTTATGCCGTTCAAGCGCGGCCTCGGTGTATTTGTTGTCCAGATCAAACTCGTCCGGTCGGGTCAGAAAGAACTTTCCGGACCTCGGCTGGGCCACGCTGGTATCGGTCACGCCTCGGGCTCCCTCGTGTCATGACAGAAGATAGGGATCATGCTGCCACCCAACACCCCTGTGCTGCAAAGTAAATACCATTCTGGATGGGGGTACGCTTGATTGTCGTGATGTTGGGGTTTTCCAAAGTGAGGAAGGCCCGGCACAGCAAGAAGCAACGCAGTATTTCCAGCGCGGCGATGATCGGGTGCACACCTCAGCGGGGCTTTGTTGCACAAATCGGGTTTTGAGCGGATTTCCCCTTACCCGAGACGGACTTATGCTACAGGCTCTGTGACGGGTATGCCAATAGCCGTGTAACGGTTGAGCACGACAATCCGGACCTGAAGCTCAGCGATCTGCCGATCAAAGTCGTGTGCCATGAGGCCTTGGCCAAGCAGTTTGACGCAGTTCATCTTTGTCTCTGCGCGGCTTCGTCGGTGATATCCGCTCAACTTTCGTCACAATGCCCGTCCGAGATATTTGCAGGCTCTTACGGCTTCGTTTCGCGCGATGGCGCCCGCCGTGGTTGGGTTCCAAAGCTGGGCATTTTTGCGCGGTGGGATGATGGCAGCGGCTCCCCGAGCAGCAATTACATTGTGACATCTTCGCGTGCCGTAAGCCCCGTCAGCGGTGACGGTGGCAATCTCTTGATCCGGTGGGATTTGTTCCAGCAGGTCGGGCAGCATTGGGGCATCGCCGATGTTGCTTGTCGTGACACCAATCGCACGGATTTCCAGGGTTTCCTCATCCATTGCGAGGTGAAGCCTGCGCCACAGGCGTTTCTTGCTCCCGCCATGCTTACGCGCGTTCCATTCTCCTTCACCCTCAGCCTTGATCCCGGTCGCATCAATCAGCAGATGCAACGGCCCAGTTCCGCCACGATATGGGATGGAGACGCTCAACGTCTTTTGACGACGGCAAAGGGTGCTGAAGTCTGGCACTTTCCAGCCGAGCCCTGCCAGCCGCACCAAGCTTTCGACGAAGCCGGTGGTCTGGCGAAGCGGCATCCCAAACAGCACCTTCAATGTGAGGCAAACCTGGATCGCGGCATCGCTGTACTCCGGTTGATGCCCGCGCTTACCGGTTGCGGGCGGGCACCATTCCATCTCGGGATCAAGCCAGATCGAAAGTGAACCGCGTTGCTTCAGCGCGGTGTTGTACGAAGGCCAGTTCTTGGTCTTGTACTTCCTAGGGGACCAACTGCTCATGCCACCTCAGCTATCACGCTGGATTCACACAGTGAATCCCATCGGCCGATTTGTGCAACAAAGCCACCGCAACTGCATCGTCGGGCAACAGCGCATAGCGCCGATACCAACGAAAGATCAAACCGACACCGATCATTCCTTGGCGCCAAAGCTCCGCAGCCCGCAAGGCCCCCATACTGGCCGCGCCAAAGACGGGAATGCCCTGCGACAGGGCCCAGAGTATTTCCCGATGGCGCACGGTTGGGGCGTCTTTGAAAATCCCGTCGATCAATGCAATGGCTGGCGGAGCACTCGCGCAGGCGCGAAAGATATCGCCCTGACCTGCCGGAGGCCGAAAGTCAGCCTCAACTATTGTCCGGGCTTCGTCCAAACCCAGGCTGGGCCCAAGAAACACCACGGGACGTTCTGCACTGTGAGTTACGGGCTGGGTCATGGCTGTGCTGCAATCCTCTGGGGGTCCGCGATCAGACCGGGCGCAATGACTCTGGTGATGGCAAGCGGCAGATCAGAATCCCAAAAAAGCGGCACCGCAAAGGCGGATCCCACCTGAGAGGCAAGATCGCGCACGCTCAAATGTCGGGCGAGCTCTTCTTCGATCGGTTCTGCGGCGCCAGGCCCATGGCGCGCCCATTCCGCTTCCAATTCGATCCGGCTGTAGCCGTGCGCATATAACCTCTGAGTAATGTCCTCGCGGGCGCCGGAAATGACCGCGAGACGGGCTTGCACGGCCTCAGCCAAAGCGGCCGCTATCGCGGCATGCGGACAAGCTCGCGCAGCATATCCAGACGCCGGTAACGGCAGCGCTGAGGCACCCGGTGCCTCCATGACGGATGCGTGGATCACGCAGGCACAATCACTGCACGACAGATTTCGCACAACCACGCGCATCCCCAACTCCGCAAGGCGACACAACAATGGGCCATAGACTAAGTGCGTCTCATCCAACGCAACTCTATCGGCCCGACCCGAAAACTCACACCTGATCCGTGCATCCGTTTCGATGCACTCCAATAGACCGTGCATCAGCGCAGCGCCCAGAGTCGCACCGGCCCCCAAGCCAATGGAATGGCGCAATATCGGTGCAGCCTCTGCCGCCGCGCCACGTGAGAAATCCGTGCAGATCAGGTCCCGCGGCACCGCCGCCGGTTCGTTATTTGCAAGATCCCACGCCGTGACAAACGGGGGCTGATCCGTTGGCCACTTGGCACCCGGCGCCAGGTCCGACCACAGCCCCGTATCGCCCGAGGGGACCAACGGCAGCCGGTCCAGATTCTCACCCGCCGCCATCTCCAGACACTCCAGAACTGCGCCTATTGCGGCGCCTTCCGGGCTTTCGGCCTTTCCCTGCGTAACTGCATTCGATTGCGCCATAGGGCGCACGGCCTACATCACCGGAAAGCCAATCCGATCCAGCCCAGTGATGTCGGCAACGCGGCTGATCCCGAAGCGGTTGAGATGGGGGCGGAGTCGGTCCCAGTATCTCCCTGGTTCGAGACCGTGGGACGCATCGCCCTCCAATGCCGAGGACAACACGTTTGGGGCGACCGGATCAGATTCCCAGCGCATTGGCGACCTGCCGGCGCAGCCTGCAATCTGAGACGTGACCAATCTTTTCGGCCATTGTCGCGACCTGATCCGATGGGATCGCCAATCCCAGGTCAATCCGAGCTGAGAGATTACGCAGGGCCAGCATTTGCGCGTTTTGGGCTTGCGCGATCTGAAAGCCCTCATCGAGTGCGGCTTCGGCAGCTGCACCATCGGTCAGAACGGCCTTGCGGCGCAGCAGCTCCGGCAACCAGAAGGTCAGACCGGTTGCCTTTGCGTCGGCAATGTCATCCTCAAGCCGCCCGACCGCGCGCGAGGACGCTCCGCCTTGGGCCCGCACTTCCGCTGCGATGTCCGCATAAAAGGGCGTGTCCTCCAAAACACCGAACCCGTGCAGTGCGTGCAAACCCTGTTCCACGGCTTCGATGTCGGCATCACCGCCGTTCCTGACCTGTGCCCAACTCCGAAAGATCTGTCGTTTTGCGGCGATGACCGGGACCGCATCGGCCTGCGATATGGACTCGATCTTGGACAAAACCCGGTCAATCCCCGACGGATTCCGATTGAAGAACGCAACCTGCATGGCGATGTCCAGCGCGTGCAGGCGTGACCGCAAATGCCCGATCTCGTCCGCCCATTCCTCACATGCCTGGATGGATTGCGTACTCAGGTCCAGCTGGCCGGTCAACCACGCGCTCAACGCGCGCTCGCCCAGCCCACACACCCGGGCATCATGGCCATATTGATACCGCGACCGCTGTGCTGTTTCGGTGTCATAGAGCGACAGGCCATCAGTAATCGCTGTCAGACAGCGATCATGTGCGCCGCCATCAAACAGTGTCGCCCAGCCTCAATGCAAGGCCTGTAACCTTGACACCCTGTCGGCATCCGGCGTGACATCTCGTATCAGAATTTCGGATCGCCGCGTCTGCTCGATCAGGTCACCGGCAGTGAACCACCATCCCCAAAGTACCGGAAAGAAAGGCGCACGCTCACTCGCGTGGACAGCAAAATACAGATCCTTGCCGGTCTGATACAAAGCCGAAGCCAACCGGTGGCCATCTAGCAAGGTGATCAGAGGCCCCAACAACGAAATCGTTTTCAGTTGGATGAGATCCCGCCTGCTGCCCGGGACCAGCTCAGCAGAGAGCGCAAGAACACGTTCCAGAATTGAACGCGGAGCACGCAGGGCGAAACGGCGCAGCGCATCTTCGGCCACCTGCAACAATAGTTCCAACCCCCGGATTGTCCGCTCCGCAGCCAAACAATGCTCAGCCAGCAGGATATCGGGGACATCCCGAGCCAGCGGCGGTTCGCTATCGACCAGATCGACAACCTGCCCGTGCAGCTCTCTGCGGACCGCGCGCAACTGGCTGTCATAAGCCACATCCCGCATCAAGGCGTGGCGGAACGCGTAGTTGTATCCGTTGGTTATCGCCTCCTGCAAACCATGGTCGGTCAACCGCTGAAGGTCTGCGTCCAACTCGTGCGTGGTGTAGGGCAGCGTCAGCCGTGACAGCAGGCGATAGGGGTATTCCCGACCCAGCACACTGGCCACCTGCGCCGTGCGCTATGCTCGGCCGGCAGATTCCAGGCGGGTCGCCAGAAGGTCCCGCAGGCTCATGACATTCGCGCCGCTGATATCCGTTAGATGCCCGTTCGCTGCCTCCGGATCAGACGCATAAGCGGTGAGCTCCAACAGAAACAGAGGATTCCCATCCGCCTTTTTCACAATCCAGTCGCATGTGGCCTGCGTTAAAGCGCCCGGCGCGGCGGCCTCTATCAGCGCATATGCTTCCTTGGCGCCAACAGGCGATAATGAGAGGTCCGAAAACGCCGCCAACTCGCCATTCAGATTTGCCTCGGGTCGCGAGGTCGCCAAGATCAGGATCGACCGTCCTCCGATATCGCGCCCGAGCCGTCGAAGAACGGCAAGAGTGACCTCGTCCGCCCAGTGCAGGTCTTCGGCCAGCATCAACAGCGGCTGTGCCTCTGCCAGACCAAGAAACCCGTCGGCCACCGCGTTCACTATGGCCGTACGGCGTGTTTCGGGACCGAGCGATATGTCATCTTCAAGGGCTCCGATCCGCTCGGCGGTACGGACGGCTGCATTGGCAAGCGCAGGGTCTCCAGCCTCCTCATGTGCCCGGTCATACATGCGAATGATCGAAGAAAGCGCCTCTCCCTGGGTTCGGGGCTGGCACTGCAACAGGATTGTGCGGCATTCGCCTACATGGTTGGCAAGTTCCGAAACGATCCGCGATTTGCCCACCCCCGGCTCACCCTCGATCAGGATTGCCGAGCCGTCACCCTTGCGTGCACGCGCCCAAGCCGCCCGCAACTGGGCAACCTCATCCACACGGCCGATCAGCGGGCTCGAGCTGTCCCGATCCCGCTGGAATCGTGATTCTGCAGGACGCATTGCAACGGGGCGCCATGCCCGGGTCACATCCGGAAACCCTTTCAGGTTCAAGTCATCCACGGGCTGATAGTCGATGGCGCGGCACGTCATTGCGTAGGTCGACTGGTTGACCAATACCTGATTGACTCCCGACGCGGATTCCAAACGTGCCGCGAGATTGGGGGCGGCCCCGATGGCACCCAGACGACCGCCAACGGCGGAGCCAGTGTCATCGGACAGGACAACCACTCCGGTTGCAATCCCGATGTGAATATTGGGAGCGCCGGATATCCCCGAGCGCGCGTCAAGAAGCGCAAGCGCTGACTGGACCGCAGACAGGGCAGCATCTTCGCTGCTGACGGGATATCCGAAATGCGCTATCCCGCCGTCCCCCATGATCTGTTCCAGGGACCCTCCATGCTCAGACAGGATTGAACGGGCGGCCACATGGATCAGGTTCAAGGCCGCGCGCAGTTCCTCGGGATCGTTGCTGTCTACAAGCGAGGTGGAGCCGACAACGTCATAAAACAGCACCGTTAGCTGGCGCCGCTCCCCCGGATCTTCGGGCAAGGACACCGATTTCTCGGCGCGTTTCCCGAACAGCGACATTCAATACCTCCCCCAAATGCCACTGCCTTGCCGTCAAAATTGCAAAAAAAACATTTCCGGGCATCCTAACGCTGGCTCAACAGGCAGCGTGACCCAAGCTTCCATCGTCAATCAGTCTTGGGAACCAGCGCCGAGTATCGATTAACTGCGCGCATTGCCGGGTTTCCGAACGTTAGCCACGGCCTCGGTCAAACGCTTTTGGCCAAACGATTTATTCATCCAGATCGGCTTCGAAGCATCCTGGATACAGACCCGCCAGGAATCTGCGTATCAAAGCCCCTGCGCCTTCGCGAGAAAAGCCCTGCATGTCGGTCAGATAGTTCACCCACATACCTTCCAGCAGGGCCAACGTCCCGCTGGTGGCATCGTCTGCCAAACCCGGATCATGTCCGCTTCGCTCCGCGATTTCCCTGAACGCCCTTCGCAAGGTATCGACCAGTTTCTCATCCTGGGTACTGCTGTAACTGGCAATTCCCGGGTGAGAGCTCGCGATCCCGCGGAAGGCGTGCCAGATTTTGGTGCTGCGCGGGTTCAGCAAGACTTCGGACAGGTCGGCCTCAACCACGGCCATTATCCGATCTTCGGGTGATGCATCCGGGCCAAGGTCGGTCATCCGGTCCATCTCGGCATAGTATTCGGCGCTGAATTGCTGGGCCGCCGCAGTCAGCAGATTGTCCTTTCCCCCGAAGTGCAAATGGATCATTCCGCGGGACAGACCAGAGCGCTCGCAGATGCGGCTGACCGAGGTGTCGGTTATTCCAATGTCGGCAATCGTGTCGAGAGTCGCCGTGATCAGAAGCTGTTTGTTGGCCTCGGGATCGCGCCTTGCGCCACGCTTTCTTCCCTTTGCGCCTTCCACTTTTTCCAATGATTCCATTTGCTTGACGTCTTTTCAGAGGGCTAGTTCACGGGAAGATTGACACGAAAGGCCTTTCTGGCGCAACATTAAATGGACGATCGTCCATTAAGAACTCGTGAAAATCGGGAAGGGAGGTTGGGTGATCTTTCGAAGCGAGACATCCCGGGGGTATGCCCTCAGCACGCCAGCCACCGCTTATGTGGGCTTTCTGGTGGCCGCGCCGTTGGTGATCCTGATCGCGTATTCCTTCTGGACCCAGACCTATGTGACGCTCGATAAGACCCCGACCCTGAAAAACTACCGCGACGCCTTTGCCGACCCGCTGGTCCGCCATCTGATGCTGCGGTCGATCTGGATTGCCGGGGCGGTTACCGTTGCAACCGTCGCACTGGCCTATCCCATCGCCTATTTCATCGCGATGAAGGCGCGGAAAAAGACCATCTGGCTTCTGCTCATCACCATTCCGTTCTGGTCCAGCTACCTCCTGCGCGTTTTCGCCTGGAAACTCATCCTCGGGTTCAACGGTGTGATGAATTCGGCGCTGCTGGGGCTTGGTCTGATCGACGAACCGCTCGGCTTTCTCCTCTACAATGAGTTCGCCGTCGTGTTGACGCTTGCCCATGCCTGGGCACCTTTTGCGATCCTTCCGATCTATGTTTCACTGCAAAAAATCGACCCGAGTCTTCTGGAGGCCGCCACCGATCTCGGCAACAGCCCCTTTCAGCGCTTCATGCGGGTGACGTTGCCGCTGACCATACCCGGCATCATTGCCGCCTGCCTGATCATCTTCATCCCAACCGTTGGCGATTATGTGACCCCGGCGCTGGTCGGCGGGTCGGACGGCAAGATGATCGCCAATCTCATTCAGGTGCAGTTCGGGGCCGCCAACAACTGGCCCCTGGGTGCCACGCTATCATTGATCGCGATGCTCTCGGTCGGCTTCGTCGCCATCGTCTTCGTCATCGCCGGCACCCGGCTGGGGAGGCGGATCAGATGAGGCGTCCCTCGACCCTGACAACCTACGCATTCCTGTATCTGACCTTCTTGTACCTGCCGGTTCTCTTCCTGCCGCTGTTTTCATTCAACAGCGGAACCATCGTGGCCTTTCCGATAAAGGGCTGGACATTGGACTGGTACCGGAAGCTGGGCGAGCAAGACACGCTGATTCAGGCGCTTTGGAATTCGCTTGGCGTCGGCATGGTCGTTGCGCTTCTGTCTACGGCCATGGGCCTTTTTGCCGCCCGCGCCTTTGTACGATACCGTTTCCGGGGCCAGCGCGCAGCCGAGGGTCTGGTGATGCTGCCCCTGGTCATCCCGGGCATCATCGTGGCCTCCTCCATGCTGGTCCTGTTTCTTTTCCTCGGCCTAAAACCGTCCCTGCTGACCGTCACGCTGGGCCATACGTTCCTTGCACTGCCCTTCTCCGTCTCGATCCTGAAATCCGCCTTCGATGACTTCGACGCGTCGCTCGAGGAGGCATCTTACGATCTTGGCGTCGGCGTATTCGAAACCTTCCGCCGCGTGACGCTTCCGGTCGTCGCACCCGGCATTGTGGCCAGCATGCTGGTCACCTTCACGGTCAGTTTCGACGAGTTTGTCCTGGCCTTTTTCTTGTCGGGCAACCAGCCGACCCTGCCTGTCTATATCTGGAGCCAGATCCGCTTTCCCGCCAAGCTTCCAAACGTTCTGGCGTTGGGCTCGATCCTGCTGCTCACCTCGGTCCTGCTTTTGGTCCTGGCCGAGTATTTCCGCCGCCGTTCTTCCGCCCAAGAGGTCCGATGACTGAAAAAAACATCATAGAGCTCAGGGGCGTCGAAAAGCGCTATGGCAGTTTTGTAGCCGCCGGAGGGATCAACCTCGATCTGAAAGAGGGCGAGTTCTTCTCGCTTCTCGGCCCCTCGGGATGCGGCAAGACCACGGTTTTGCGGATGATCGCAGGCTTTCAGGACCCGACCGAGGGCACCGTGCTGATCGACGGTCAGGATATGGAGGGCGTGCCCGCAAACAAACGCCCGACAAACATGGTCTTTCAAAGCTACGCGATCTTCCCGCACCTGAATGTCGGCAACAACGTCGCCTATGGTCTGCGTGGCCGAGCGCCCAAGGCCGAGATCGACCAGCGTGTGGCCGAGGCGCTGGACATGGTCGAACTGGGTGGTCTTCAAAACCGGGGTGCCAACGAATTGTCGGGCGGGCAGCGGCAAAGGGTGGCACTGGCCCGGGCGCTGATCATGCGGCCCAAGGTGCTGTTGCTGGACGAGCCCTTGTCTGCGCTCGACAAGAAACTCCGCGAACAGATGCAGTTTGAGATGCGCAATCTGCAGCAATCACTTGGCATCACCTTTGTCATGGTCACCCACGACCAGTATGAGGCAATGACCATGTCCGACCGCATCGGGGTCATGTTCAATGGGCGGCTGAAGCAGGTCGACACGCCAGCCACCCTTTATGCCCGCCCCTGCGATCAGGAAGTGGCCAGCTTTATTGGCGAGATGAACATATTGCCAGCCGAGTTGCTGGGCGAGAACGGCGATACGCTCTCAATCAACGCGGCCGCTTTCGGACACATGGAGGTCGACAGAAACCCCAATGTGCCCGCCCGCGCCCGAGAGATGAGTATTGGCATTCGGCCTGAACAGTTGGAGATCAAGGCTGATAAGCCCGAGGACTATCCAACGACGGTTCAGGGTACGGTCAGCAACGTCGCCTTCTATGGTGAGAACATCCACTATCACATTCAGGTCGACGGAGCCCCGCAGCCAGTCTCGGTATCGGTCCCCAACTATTTTCACACGGTCGATTTCAACCGCGGCGATGCGGTTTGGCTGGGGCTTCAGGGCGCCAGTGTGATCGATCTCGGCAAGGACACAAAATAAAGACAATGGGAGGATAGAATGAAACTTCAGGGACTTGCAGCCTTTGCATGTGCGACGGCCATAAGCGCGGGAAGCGCCAGCGCCGGCGGCGCCGATCTGTCGGTATTCGATTGGTCCGGATACGAAGATCCCGGCTTTTTTGCCAGTTACATGAAAAAATACGGGGACGAGGCGCCAAGCTATTCCTATTTCGGAAGTCAGGAAGAGGCCTTTACCAAACTGACCTCGGGCTTTACCGCCGACTTGGCTCACCCCTGTTCGGACGCGGTTCGGAAATGGGTCGCAGCCGACCTGATCCAGCCGCTGGACGAAAGCAAGCTGACCAACTGGGCCGATGTGCTGCCCGAGATCAAAAAAGTGGATGCCATCGTCCTTGACGGCAAGCTTTACATGCTGCCTTTCGAATGGGGAACACCGGCCTTATCTACCGTACCGATAAGATCTCGGCCGATGACATCTCGCTGCAATTGCTGTCTGACCCGGCCTACGCGGGCAAGATCGCCATCCCGGATGCTGCATCCTCCGCTTATGCGCTGGCTTCGCTGGCCACCGGAAATGCCGACAATTACACCAATCTCAGCGATGAGCAGTTCAAGGAAGCATCGGACTTCCTGCGCTCGATCCACCCGAATATGCGCTTTTACTGGTCCGATGCCGGTCAGATGGATCAGGCCATGACCAGCGGCGAGATCGAAATGGGCTGGGCCTGGAACCAGTCCGAGCTGAACCTGATCTGGAACGAAGTGCCCGCCGCCATGATGCGGGACGTGGACAAGGGCATCGCCACCTGGGTGTGTGGCTACGTACATCTGAAATCTTCTACAACGCCGGTCGATCAGGTCTATGACCTGTTGAACGCGCTGACAGATCCCGCAAGCGGCCAGTACATCATCGACAACTGGGGGTACCCGCATTCCAACGCCAAAGCGTTTGAAATGGCCGATCAGGCCAACATCGAAGCCTATGGTTTTGCCGACCCGACAAGCTTTTTTGAGGGCAGCCTGTTCTTTGACGCTGTGAACCCCGAGCTTGAAGCGAAGATGCTGGCCGAGTTCGAGCGGATCAAAGCCGGCTTCTAGAACACCAACTCTTTTCCGGGGCCGTTCGACGCCCCGGAGCCAAATACAGGAAAACGCGTGAACATGTCAGACGCGAACCCATACGCTCTGCTTTTTGAGCCTGTCCGGATCGGGCCGGTCACGGCCAGGAACCGCTTCTATCAGGTGCCCCATTGCACCGGGCTGGGGCATGTCCGGCCGCGCGCCGATGCCGCCGTGCGCGGTATGAAGGCCGAAGGTGGTTGGGCCGTGGTTTCAAATCAGGAGACCGAGATTCACCCGACGTCTGACCTGTCTCCTTATGCCGAAGGGCGGCTATGGGATGAGCGTGATATCCCTGCATTGCGGCTAATGACGGATGCGGTGCACGCGCATGGAGCACTGGCGGCCATCCAACTGGCGCATAATGGCAATCACGCGCAAAACCTGCTGACCCGCGCGCCGGTTCTTGCGCCTTCCGAGATGTCCATCGACACATCACAGCCCAAGCAGGCGCAGGCCATGGACAAGGCCGATATCCGTGAATTCCGCCGCTGGCATCGCGACGCCGCCTTGCGCGCAAGGGATGCCGGGTTCGACATCATCTATGTCTATGCCGGGCACAACATGACATTGGCCCACCACTTCATGCTGCCGCATATGAACCAGCGCAGCGATGAATATGGCGGATCGCTGGAAAACCGTGTGCGCCTGACTCGCGAACTGCTGGAAGATACGCACGAGGCCGTCGGCGATAGTTGCGCCGTGGCGTTCCGTTTTGCCATTGATGAGATGATGGGGGCCGATGGCATGCAGGCCGCGGAAGAAGGCCGCGCCGTGGTCGAGCTTTTGTCCGACCTGCCGGACCTGTGGGATGTGAATGTGGCCAACTGGTCCAACGACAGCGCCACCACTCGGTTTCAGCCGGAGGACGGATATCAGAACGCATTTCTGTCCCACGTCAAGCAGATCACCCGGAAACCCGTGGTCGGCGTCGGTCGCCTGACCTCACCCGACATGATGCTGTCGATGGTCAAAAAGGGCATTGTCGACCTCATCGGCGCCGCGCGGCCCTCCATCGCGGACCCATTCATCCCTAAAAAGATCGAAGAAGGCCGGGCCGACGAAATCCGCGAATGCATCGGCTGCAACATCTGCGTGTCATCCGACAATCTGGGCATCCCGATCCGCTGCACCCAAAACCCGACCATGGGCGAGGAATGGCGGCGCGGCTGGCACCCCGAGATCATTGCGCCGAGAAGGAGCGAGGCGGAGACGCTGGTAATCGGCGGCGGTCCGGCCGGTCTCGAATGCGCCATGCAGCTGGCAAGACGCGGGTATCAGGTGACTCTGGCCGAGGCGTCCTCCGAACTCGGTGGGCGTGTCGCGAAAGAAAGCAGGCTTCCCGGCCTCGCCGCCTGGTCGCGCGTGGCAGACTATCGCCTGAACGATCTGAAACAGCGCGGTAATGTTCGGCTGTTCACCGACAGCAGGCTTGATGGCGAGCAAGTGGCAGAACTTGGCATCGAACATGTCTTTGTCGCCACCGGCTGCCATTGGCGCAAAGACGGGATTGGGCGAAGCACCCAACGCCACCCACCCATGATCGCGTCAAATGCCAAAGTTCTGACGCCCAATGACATCATGAACGGCACGCTTCCGCCGGAAGGCCCGGTGATGATCTACGATGACGACCACATCTATCTGGCAGGCGTGATTACCGAAAAGCTGGCAACCGCCGGGTATCAGGTGGCCTTCGTCACGCCCGAAAGTCTGGTGTCAGCCTACGCCGTCAACACTCTGGAGCAATCCCGCATTCAGGCCCGGCTGATCGAGCTTGGCGTCGACATTCGCTGCAATCAGGTGCTGACGGCCTTGCAAAGCGACGTGGCGTGTATTGGCTGCGCCTTCACCGGTCGTCAAACCGATATCCCCTGCGCCTCAATGGTTCTGGTCACCGAACGCCGCCGCGAGACAGCTCTGTACGACACGTTGAAAGGAGCTGGCTTGAAAAGCTTGGAACTCATCGGCGATGCCGCGTCACCCGGGCTGATCGTCGATGCGGTCTTCGCAGGCCACCGCGCCGCCCGCGATTTCGAACGCCCCAAGGCAGAAGCCGACAAGGATTGGTTTCGCCGTGAAATAATCGACCTGGCAGAGGATGCGTCATGAACAGCACAACCGAAACACCCCGTGCGCGTCGCCGCGGTGGCGGTGGACGCGCTGCACGTATTGCCGTTCAGCAGGCAACAACCGGAAATGAGGCCGTGCGCGGCGGACTGAGCGGTGGGCGCTACAAACCGCTGACACAGCGCGACATGGATAACATCCACAACGCCGCGCTCACCGTTCTGGAAAACACAGGCGTCACCGACCATTTTCCCGAACTCCTCGACCTCGTGCTACCCAAAGGGGCGGTGCTGAACGACCATGGTCGCCTGTGCTTTCCCCGCGCGCTGATGGACGACATTCTCGCCAGCGCCGCAAAGGAGTTCTACGTCTATGCCCGGGGCGAACGCGAAGGCGAAGACGACATGCACTGCACGGCGGAGAGCGTCTATTTCGCCAACTCCGGCACTGCGGTCACGACCTTCGACTATGAAACCAAGTCCTATCGCCCGTCCGATTTGCGCGACGTCTATGATTTCACCCGGCTGGTGGACCAGCTCGAAAACATCCACATGCTGGGCGACACGGTGCTGGCAACCGATGTGGCCGACGATTTTATCCATGACATGAACGTCGTCTATGCGATGCTTGCGGGCAGTCAAAAGCCTGCCTGCCTGACGTTTCGTGACCGCAGCCATATCCCACACGCTATTCGCATGTTCGACCTGGCCCAAGGCGGTGAGGGCAGCTTTCTGAAAAAGCCCAGCGTTATCTTTGGCGGATGCCCAATCGTTTCACCTCTGCGGATCGGCAAGGAAAACATGGAAATGCTGATCGACACCGCCAAGCTGGGACTGACAGTCGATCTCGCCGTGCCACCGCAGGCCGGGGCCACCGCCCCCGCCACGCTTGCGGGCACGCTGGTGCAAACCGTGGCCGAAACGCTTGCCTGTGTCGCTATCGTCAACCTCATCACGCCCGGCTGCCCGGTCTGCTTCGCCGCCTGGCCGTTCATCACCGACCTGCGCAGCGGGTCCTTCACCGGCGGCAGTGGTGAACAGGCGCTGATCGGGGCCGCGGCCATTCAGATGGGCAACTTCTATGGCCTGCCCACATCCGTGGGCGCGGGCATGACAGATGCCAAAATCCCCGACGCGCAATACGGGCTAGAAAAGGCGCTGACCTTCACGCTTGCCGCCCATGCCGGGGCCAATCGCCTGTGTGAATTCGGAGGTATGATCGGCAGCCTTATGGGATGCAGCTTTGAAAGCATGGTCATCGATGACGAAGCGGGGGGCATGATCCTGCGCTCTCTGCGCGGGATCGAGGTGACCGATGAAACCATGGCCGTGGATGTCATTCACCAATGCGCCATCGACCCGGGCCATTTCCTGGGTAACCCGCACACGCTAAGCTACATGAACAGCGAATTCGTCTACCCACGGCTGATGGATCGTGAGCGCACCGACACATGGGAAAACGAAGGCAAAACCGACCTGCTGGAGCGGGCACGCGACAAGGCAACCACAATCCTGAACAGCCACTTCCCGAATTACTTCGGCGCGGCAGATGCTCAGGTCCGCGAAGAGTTCCCAATCGTCATGACAGCGCAAGAAATGGCGGCACCTCGTGGATAACACCGACGCCAGACAATGGGACAACGATCACTTCCTGCATCCGTGGGAGGGGATGGAAACACTTGGCCGGAACGACCGGACCCTTGTCGAGAGGGCAAGCGGCATTTACGTGGTGAACGACAAGGGTGAAAAGCTGATCGACGGCCCGGGCGGCATGTGGTGCACGCAGATTGGCTACGGTCGCGAAGAAATGGCCCAGGCGATGGCCGAACAGGCGCGGCAACTCGCCTATTTCTCACCCTTCAGCAACACGAACTCCACCGCCGCCCGTTTCGCGCGAGAGATCGCCAAACGCGCGCCGGGTGATCTGAACCATGTCTTTTTCACCACCGGCGGTTCAACCGCGGTCGACACGGCAATTCGCTTTGTCCAGTTCCGGAACAATCTGCTTGGGCGGCCCAAGAAAAAGATCATCATTTCGCGCCAGAAAGCCTACCACGGAAGCACCTATCTTGCCGCCAGTGTCAGCGGTAAGGAACGTGATCGCCTTTGGCTCGACAAGGCGGATAATCTCACGCATTTCCTTCCCGATGTGAACCCACTTTATCGCGCAAAAGATCGGACCATCGAAGACTTTCTGAACGAAAAAGTCGCCGATCTGGAAAACGCGATCCAGACACTGGGCGGAGACAAAGTGGCCGCGTTCATCGCAGAACCCATCCTCGCCTCGGGTGGCGTCATCGTTCCGCCCGAGTGCTATCACCAACGCTGCCTTGAGGTCTGTCGCCGCCACGACGTCCTCTATATCTCGGACGAAGTCGTCACTGCCTTTGGCCGTCTGGGCCACTGGTTCGCGTCAGAGGATGTCTTCGGCATCAAACCCGACATCATTACCTGCGCCAAAGGTTTGACGTCGGGCTATTCCCCAATGGGTGCTGCCATTATCTCGGACCAGCTGATCAACGATGTGGCGGGGCGCGATGCGACCTTTTCCAACGGGTATACCTATTCCGGCCACCCGGTCAGCGCTGCGGCTGGTCTCAAAAGCATGGAGATCATCGAGCGGGAAGGCCTCCTCGACCATGTGCGCCAAATGACACCCCTCTTTCAGGGCCGCTTGCACGAGCTTTCAGAGATAGACATCGTCGCGGACACCCGCGGAATGGGGTTGATGGGCTGCGTGCAATGCTCTGAGTCCGGCGATGCACAAGGCGATCTGGCGCGGGATTATCAGCTTGGTGCGATGATCGATGCAGAATGTCAGAAACGCGGACTTATCCTGCGCCCGATCGTCAACATGTGCGTGTTCTCACCACCGCTGATCATCAGCGAAGCGGAGATCCACCAGATGTTTGATATTCTGAAAGCGGGGATCACGGCCGCGATGAATGCCGTCTCAGCAGTCGGGCAAACATAGTATTTGTCTGAGTGCCGGTCACCCTTCACTCTCTGTCCGCACTTCAGTTAGCTCTCAAAAACAGACAGGCTCCGTCGCTGAGGCCGCATCATCAAAGCCTATTCAGCCGGATAGGTCTCCAGCAATGGCTTGTCGTTCTTTGCATGCCGGGTAACGAGTTGCTTCTGCCGTCGGCCTTGCGGAACGGGGATCGCTGGCGCCGGAGCAAAAGCCTCATCCTCCAGTTCAGGTAGCAGCGTCAGAATCTCCTGCCGCGCCTCCGGCGATACCGCCTTCAGAGCCTCGGCACCGGTATAAAGGCTTTCCGCCGGAGCATCCTCTGCAAAGATCACCTCATGCCGGTCGAACAGCAGATGGAAATATTCGACCTCGTCGACTTCCTCATCGACATAAATACCCGGAAGCGCAGACAATTTGATGGCCGCGACCAATACATCCCGGGTGCCGAACATGTGCGCCGCGATCTTCGATGACACCAGTAAGCGGTGTTGGCGGGATACCAAAAGGTCCCGCCTCGGCAGACCTCCACCCAGAGCGCCTGCGGTGATCCGGACGGGGAGCAGCCTTTCCATCTCGCCACTGGCCTGGCTCAAATCAACGCATTTGGACCCGATCCAGCGGATTGGCTGCATTCCCCGATCCAGAGTGCAGACCAGATCGCCAGGTTGAAGGTCTTCGACCCGCCGGTTGCCCTGCGCGGTCCGGATCAGCGTTCCTTTGGCAAAGCACACAAAATCAGTTGCCGCTCGGTCAGCGGACAATCCGGAGATGTCAAAATCCCGGATCACAGAATTGATTGTCAAGCTTTGAATGGGTGCCGCGGTCAGTGCTGCCTGATCGGCATTATTCGTTGATTCAGGGGCCAGGTAGAGATTGCCATCCGTATCCTGCATCAAAACGGCAGAAATCACCGCCGGCGGGGTGCCGTCGGTATAGGTGATGGTCGCATTGTAGAGCACAGCCGAGTCAAAGGTCTGCGCGGGCCCGCCATTCAGACTGAACGTGTCGTTGGAAAGATTGTTATCAGTGTCGTAAACGCCTGCGTTACCGCCGGAAAAGTTGACAGGGGTCAGCGTGCGCTGATTTCCAAAGGCTAGCGGATCTGCGGCAGACCCGAATGTCAAACCCACCAGGCTTGCCGCATTTTCCATGTCATCGTTGCCCTCGGTCGGATCGATATCCGCAAACGTGCCGAGGAACATAACTTCAAAGGTCGTAGGCATCCTTATGCCTTTCTTGACTTTGGTTAGAAGAAAACCGTCAGATTTGAATGTTTCGAGTTGGTTGCAAGCTAACTCCAACACAGAAGCGCCGTCAACAGATGCACTGGTCTTTATGGAAAGCCTTGAATTAACACGTACAGGCGACATGCGAGGCGTAAAACGGAGACTGCCATTTGGGTGGAAGGAAAGGGAAATTCCGGCCAATCGCATGAAGGCGCTCGATGGTCTATCACTTTACGGGCACATCCGAAGCACTCAGGCTTCCAAGCTCAACAGATTTATGGTGGATTTGATCCCCCAACATGCCGGGGGCCAACAGCTCGAACGCGCGGAACGGCGCGAAGGCTGCAACCGTCAGCTCGTGTTCGAACTGATTGCCTTAGACCTCAAAAGCAACCGTTCATTGCTATCGCGCGGCGCATAAACCGTCTTCCGGTCGATCAGCCCCAACTATCACGCGCAAAACGGAACACCTCACCCGCCCACATCAGGCGCCCAATGTGCGGCCGCCTGTACCAGAAGCTTTGTTCCAAATTGGCCCGCAGGGGTCTAGCGAAGCATCATCGTATCAGCCGCGCATATGCGGAATGCGCGACAACAGGTCGACACCTTGCTGGTTCCAGAAATGCAGCAGGTCGATGAATATCCAGTTCTCGGTCAGCTTGTCGCCGGAACGGCGATACATGTCGATCACCCGCATGTCGCCCGGCTGGTCGGTCGCAGGCATGCCCATGAAGCCACCCGACGGTCTGAGGGTCAGGTTCGGCCAACCGAAAAAGCCCCCGAACTCGCCCTCGGCGATACGGGCGATATGGCCGTTGAAGATCCGGTCAGCCAGCCCTTCGCGGAACGGCCCGGAATGCTGTTTGATATAGCGCTCGATGGTATACGTCGCGCCAATCCCGGTCGGACC
Organism: Ruegeria sp.; assembly: GCF_040830605.1. GTDB lineage: Bacteria > Pseudomonadota > Alphaproteobacteria > Rhodobacterales > Rhodobacteraceae > Ruegeria. Next base: position 498,245 of record NZ_JBFOMD010000004.1, on the reverse strand, counting down.
CCACCAGATCATGTCGTCATTCCAGCTGCGTGGCAGTTCCACTTCCAGGCCCAGCTCTTCACGCCCTTTCCAGTCGCGGATGTCATCGATCATGAACTCGATGGCGGCAAGCGTCCTGCGCCCTTCTTCGGGGTCCTGGGGATCGAACATGACACCTGTGTGGGTCATTGGTCCGGGTTGCACCAACTCCGCTCCGGTCTGCGACGCGAACAGCTTCAGCCCGGCCTGAGCCATCAGGTGAGGGATATCGAAGAACATCGCCGTGTCGGTGATCTTGTCCCCTTCGACACGATGAAATTCCGCATAGCGCAGCATCGCGATTTTGTTTGTATGTGCGATGTTCAGCCAGGGTGCATCGAACAGGCCCATCAAGTGGCCCATCGAGGCCACCCAGACGCCGCCGGCCTCAAGATGGTTTTCACCTGCCATGAACAGATCCAACCGGCGCTGCATCCGGCGCAGGGCGTTTTGCAATGGCATCCAGAACCGCTCGGCGACGTCCACCGGGTCGTGGATCTCGTGGAATGGGTGGTAGCCGCGCCAGATGGCATCCGGCGAGAAATACGTCCTGGCCGCGGCCACCGGATCGTTGTCCAGCGCCACAAAGTAGTCTCGCACCAGTTTCTTTGCAGATTGTAAGTCCGACATATCTGTATTCTTTTCTTGATTTGCAAAAGGTTTCGCCGGGTACGCCCGGCCGGATGCAATGGGATCAGACGGCGTTCCGACGCGCCTTAGCAATCTGCATCATCAGGTCCAACTCGTTGAATAGCTGCCACTCCTGCTCGACCCGGCCATCCCTGACGCGCCACTGGGTAATGCCCCAGATCTGGCAGGCCGCCCCGGTCGCCGCGCGATACATATCCGTGTCTCCCTTATGGGTTCCTTCCGCACTCCACCGGGTCGAGATCAGCCACCCGTCTTGCTCGTTCCCCATCCAGTACACTTCATCCACCTGAAGCGAGAGATCGGGAAAGGCACTGCGCAGGCTGGTGACATAGTCCTTGTAGGCAGAGCTGCCGGTAAATTTGCGCTCCGTTGTCCCCTCAAAGGGCAAATCAGCGGCGTAGCTGGCATCCACCATGCTCATATCGCCATTCCAGATGTTGTCGTGCATAGCCCGCGCGAACGCATCGGGGTCAAACCCATCAACCGGTTCGGCCGATGACAATGGCCGCGCCGGAGCTGCCGACCGGCGCAAATCTTCCCATGTCTGCTGGCTGCGCGGCCAACCCGGAGGCGGATCGGCCGCCAGCCGGTCAGCCTCGTCCCACAGATCGATCCCGAGCTGCTGCAGCATCGCCGACGTGTTGTAGAGCACGTGTTCGAGGAAGATGTCGTTCTCAAGGGCCACACAATTGGCGATGACCATGACGCTGACCTTTTTGCCGGTTGCTGCGCCATAGCGGCTTTCGCCCGTGTTCGTGCCGATAATCCGCGTCAGGTGCGACGTGTGAAATCCAACCTCATCATCCCCCGCCCAGATCACCTCTTCTGCATCCAGAATGATGTCGGGAAAGGCCCCGGTCGTATGATGCGTGTCGGCGATGATCTTCTTGCTGCCCGTCTGCAGGCCATAGTCGTCATAGATCAGCGATGTCGGCGCATAGCAGGCTGCGATGTAGTTAACCTCGCGCGCGTCGGTTTCCCAGATGCGATGCGTGATCCGAACGATATAGTCGATGATGTTCCTGTAGTCGCTCTCGAAACCACGGAGGCTTTGGTCAGGGCCGAAATCATCCGGAATACGAACAGTGCGGTTCTTCGTGTATTCGCGCAATGAGATGTCGAAATGTGCCGGCATATGCCGGCGCTCAAGAGGCCGCGCCGGCCCATAGTTCCGTGACATATTCCCTCCTGCTCAGATCGACGTGTTGTGAAGCCGTTTTGCCACTATCCTTTGACCGCACCGGCCGTCAGACCGCTGACGATTTGCCGCTGGAAGAACAAAATCAGGAAGAATAGCGGGACCAAAGCACTCACAGCTGCGGCTACGGCAAACATGACGTCCCCGGTTTCGCGTACAGTACCAAGGAAGCTGGCGATTTTTGGTACCATCGTTTGGTTTTCCGAACTCAGAAGAACCGCACCAATGGCGAAGTCATTGTAGGCCAACAAGAAGCTGAACAGACCCGTTGTAATAACGCCCGGCCACATTACGGGAATGATCACATACCGAAACGCCTGAAACCGCGTGCAGCCGTCAACCATGGCACTCTCATCCATATCCTTGGGGATGTTCAGAAAGAAGGAATGCAGCATCCAAAGCGTAAACGGCTGGTTGATCGCAACAAGGACGATGATCGTCGTCGACAGCCTACCCCAGATATTCCATTCGAAGAACGGCAACAGATAGCCCGAAACCAGCGTAATATGCGGCATGGCTCGGAACACCAGTGCAATCATCAACAGCCAGAATGCATACCGGTAGCCTGACCTCGCTAGAGCGTAACCACCAAGGGTCCCAAGCGTTAGCGAGATCACGACCGTAAAGAACACGACAACCGCGGTGTTTATCGAGTTCCGCCAGAACTCCTGTTCGGCCCAAGCGCCGTAGTAACCCGCACCCGTAAAGGCGCCGCCGGTCTCAGCTTTGGTCATCACGCCATAAATCGCGTTGGTCCAATCCGTTTTCGAAAAGAAATCGGGTTGAACCTTGAACGACCCCCAGACCGTCCACAGGAAAGGGCCGGCGGCGATGAGTATCCACAGGACAACGAAGCTTGAGGTGAACCAGATAAGGCCCTTGGAGCGCCTGTCTGCTACAGATGTTGACATGATCAGGCCCTTTTCCGGTTGAAGTCGCGCCAAGTGCGGATCAGCACGGGTGTCAGAAGTATGGCTACACCGATGATCGTCATGATCGACGTCGCACCGGCTGAACCAAACGACGGGATGTCGCCGCCACGCAGGTCATTATAGATGATGTACGATAGTGACGTCGCCTTGGCGGAAGCCTGGAATGCAACGATTGGCTCAAGTACCCGGAAGTTATCCATTAGCTGCATCAGAGTTATGAACACGACCAGCGGCATCATATAGGGCACCACCACATAACGAATGGCTTGCCAGCGCGAAGCACCGTCGATTTTGGCAGCTTCAAGCGTCTCTTTCGGAACAGTTTGAAGCCCGGCGTAAAACACGATGAAACTGAATGGGGCTGAACTCCAGATGCCATAGACGATCAGCATGATCCATGTCAGTGGGGTCGAGGCCTTGAGCGACAGGTTTGGGTCGTTGAATATCTTTTGTAGTGTGGCGCCGATTATGCCGTCGGCATCCACCATCCAGAACAGGATCAGCGCCCCAACCAAGGGTGTCACAATCATCGGCAACAATGAGGCGAAGATCGTCGGGCCTTTTAGCATGCGCGGCAAAGTATTCACTGCCAACGCCACGCCAAGCCCGATCACGAGGACAAACGGCGTTACGACCGCAGTGTAGGTCAGAGTGAAAATCAACGCCTTATAGAAGGGCAAGTTCAGCAACTCGGACATGAACGCGCCCAGCGTTTCAGTTTCGTCCCAGGCAACACCGACTTGTTCGAACGCGAGATGCTTGCGGTTGGTGTAGGTTCCCAACCCGTTGTAGCGTCCAAGCGGCGCCTCCTCCTGCAGTGCCGCAGTCGCCTCGTTGTCGACCTGCAACACGGTCTCGCATTTGAAGGGGCCGCAGTTCTCGACCTCGACCATGACCTGCTCGTGTTCGACGAACAGCGACTGAATGGCCACCGATACGATGGGCAGGGCAATGAACAGGATCATCGCGGCCAGCGACGGCAGGATAAACCAAAAGAACGTGCGATGCTTCATAGCCCAATTCCTACGTCAGTCTGGGGATCTGGGTGGAATGCTCCGGGGCCGCAATCATGCAGCCCCGAAGTCGAACCTTTAAAGGTAACCTGCCTCTTTGGCCGCCGCGACATAGGCAGCTTCAATGTCTGCCAAGGTCTTTTCGGCGTTTTCGTTGCCTTGCAGGAAGTCGGGCAGCTCCTCAAAGATCGCCTGATGCAGCAACCCCATGTAGGGCAGCATCGGATAGGGATCGGCCCCGGCTGAGGCGGTTGCGGCAACACCAGCGGCGGCCGGTCCAGGCTTGTAGGACTCCATCAGCCAGACCGCGGCGTCATTGTTCGCCTCGACCATCTTGTCCGACATGCCGTGCATCATTGCGATAAAGGTCGCTTCCGCGTCTTCATCCGAGATGTTTTTGGCAATCGTAAAACCATCCCACCACAGCGAGGATGACGGGGTGGACCCTCCCGCAACAGTCGGAGCGCCGATCAGAACCGTGTTTTCGGCGACACCTTCCTGCGCGCCTTCACCGCTCAGCAGTTCACCACCGCTTGAGCCCCAAAGCTGCGCAATCGCCAGATCACCCGACTTCCAGATCGGCACCACGGTCGCGGTGTTGTAGGTCAGGAAGTCCGGATTGGAGAGCGACACCAGCTCCTTCATCATGTTCAGGGTCGCGACACCCTTTTCGTTGTTTATCGCAGGCTCAGCCGTTCCCGGTTTGAAGAACTCGCCGCCATGCCCGAGGTACATGTTCACGAATTCCTCGCCCAGATTCCAGTCGGACATGCTGAGGAACGCAAACGGGTGTTCCATTAGGCCCGCATCGCGAATAGCCTGGCCTGTTTCGACAACCTCTTCCCAGGTCGCCGGCGCCGGCTTTCCGACTTCGTCCAGAATATCCTGGCGGAGGAACAGGTGCTGCGCATTGGCCATGAAGGCGATCGCCATGATCTTGCCGTCAATGGTGATCAACTGGTTTTTGGGCAAGTGCTGTCCATGCTTGGCCACGAGATCGTCCAGCGGGCGCAGCAGCCCTTCGTTCAGCAACGGAACGATGGAGGAGTTCGCAACGATAACCGAGGTGTATTCGGCCGGGTTTGGCGTCAGCGCCTGAACGGTGATGTTGCGAAAGTCCTTATTGTGGTTGGCCGCAATCGTCACGCCGTCGCCCGCACATTCGGCGGCCGTTCCCGTGATCGCCTTCAGCGCCGGAAAGTCGTTCGCCAGCACGTTGACGTTGCCGCTGCTGATCTCGCACTCGGCATAGGCTGCGGTCGCCATAAGCGCCGCAATCGCACCGGTCGCAAAACTTTTCATTAGAGACATATTGGTTCCCTCCGGTTGGACCCTGTTCCGCAGGCAATCGCCTGCCCTTTCATGAGAATCACCATTTTTGGCTTATATTATGCATTCGCAGTCATCATTATGCTGATAATTCTGCGTGTGACAAGAATTTCCTATCTTTATGGGCTACTGCCTATAAAAATATAAGGAAACTATCTTGCTCTATGCGGGAGTAAGTCATGCTTCCCCGACACTTTCAAAGTTTTTCTTGCCAAATTTTGCATTCGCTGACACTTTTATTGGGAACGCATGCAAAGGGTGGAGTCGGGATGGCCGAGATTCAGCTGAAGAACATTTCAAAGCGTTGGGGATCCTTTGTCGGGGTCCAGAACTTTGATCTGACAATCGCCGACAAAGAGTTTCTGGTCCTGCTCGGACCGTCCGGCTGCGGCAAGACCACCACCATGCGTATGATCGCGGGCCTCGAAGACGTGACCGAAGGCGAAATCACCATCGATGGCCGGCTCGTCAATGACCTCGACCCCAAGGACCGGGACGTGGCGATGGTGTTTCAAAGCTACGCGCTCTACCCCAATCTGAACGTCTACGAGAATATCCGGTTCCCGCTGAAGGTCCGCAAAACAGACCCATCCACTCATGACGAGCGGGTCAAGCGAGCGGCAGAGATGGTCGAGCTGACCGATTTCATGCATCGCCGCCCGGCAGAGCTTTCAGGGGGTCAGCGGCAGCGGGTTGCGCTGGCCCGGGCAATCGTTCGCGAGCCCAACGTCTTTCTGATGGATGAGCCTCTGTCGAATCTCGACGCCAAACTGCGCGTATCCACACGCCACCAGATCAAGAACCTGAGCCATGAATTGCAGGTCACGACAATCTACGTGACCCATGACCAGATCGAAGCCATGACTCTTGCAGACCGCGTTGTGGTGATGAGCAAGGGCGTGGTGCAGCAGGTCGGCACCCCGACGGACATCTACGACCGGCCCGCAAACACCTTTGTCGCCAGCTTTATCGGCAGCCCCGCCATGAACCTTCTGGACGGCAATATCTCGGGCGGCACGTTTATCGGTGACAACGTCTCGATCAGCGGTCTTTCCACCAGGCATGAAGGCAAGGTGACGCTCGGCTTCCGGGCCGAAGACGCAGCACTTGACCCCAACGGGACATCCTCGGCGCCGCTCTACTCGCTTGAACTGCTGGGCGATGCCACGATCGCGACATTGAAGCTGGGCGGCACCATCGCCTCAATTCGGGCGGGCAAGGAATACCGCGCCGAGATCGGCGACAATACCGCCGTGAACATCCCGCCCGAGGCATGCCACATCTTCGACGCCGATACCGGCGAACGGCTGGAGTAGCCAGCTTTGGCGAATGGGTCGAGATGAGCACTCGGCTTGCCTGAAGCGAAAGGCACCCCGGTCGCTTATGCGAACGATGGTCTGAGAATGTACGGAGGAAACGGCATGAAAGGGTCTCGACCGGAACAAGCCGTGCTGAGCCGCGATACCGATCTCGGCAAAACCGATGAAACCCGCAAAGTGATCGAAACCATGGTGGATGGCCTGAACGACCACCGCATCGACGACATCGGCGATTTTTTTGCCGACGGCTTTCGATGGATGGGAAATTTCGGTTGCGGCACGAAAAACGGGCTGAAAGAGTTTCAGGACAACTGGCAGCGTCCCTTTCAGGCGGCATTCTCGGACAAGGTCTGCATCGACGAAGCACGTCTCTACATGGGCGAGTGGGCGGCGGCCTTTGGACGGCAGGAGGCAACGCATTCGGGCACGTTCATGGGCATCGCGCCGACCGGCAAACGTGTCGATATCCGTTACATGGATTTCTGGAAAGTCGTGGACGGCAAGATTGTCGACAACTGGGTGATGGTGGATTTCCCGCACGTTTTGGCGCAGATCGGGCACGATATCTTCAAAGGCCAGGGTTGGGAAGCCTTCGATCGCGGTGAAGCCGCGCCGCCCAAACCCGAAGCGGTTGCGTGATGGGTGCCGTTCTCGACCTTGTGCAGGATATGGAGCAGGCGCTTGGCCGGTCCGAGACCGACCTGACGCCCTGGTTTCACACGGATTTCGTCTGGGATGGCAACGCCGGATGCGGCCGAAAGACCGGGCTGGAACAGTTCCGGGACGGCTGGCAGGCACCATTCAGATCGGCATTTGGGGCCCGGCGGTACGAAACCTCGCTCTGGCTGGAAGATGCCGATTGGGCAGCCTGTATCGGCACCTGCCATGCAACCCATTCAGGCAGTTTCATGGGCATACCCGCGACGGGGCGGCCCGTGCGCATCCCTTACGTCGATTTCTGGAAAATTCGCGACGGGCGCATCGCTTACAACAAGGTCGACGTCGATCTGGCCAGCGTTGCGGCCCAGCTGGGTTGGGATGTGTTCGAGGCCCGAGGCTGGGACCGGCTTGACCCGCCGGTCACACGATTGTGGCGCGGACAATCCGGTCAGGGAGCGGCCGTGAAACCGCTTGATGTCGTGCAGGCGATGGAAGGCGCACTTCAGCGGTCTGACGTCGATGTGTCCGACTATTTCCACGAAGATTTTGTGTGGGATGCCAACTATGGGTGCGGGCTCAAACACGGCCTGCAAGAGTTCGAACAGGGCTGGTACCTCCCGTTTCGCGAGTTCTTCGGTAACCGGGATTTTCTGACCGAACACTATATGCAGGACGGCGACTGGGCGGCCTGCTTCGGGGCGTGCCACGCGACTTTGGACGCAGACTTCATGGGCATCGCCGCCACCGGTCAGCCAATCCGCATCCCGTATATCGATTTCTGGCGCATCGAAGGCTCGAAGATCGCCGAAAACATCGTGCGCGTCGATTTTGCAAGCGTTGTGAAACAGTTGGGCGGCGACGTCTTTCTTGGCCGAGGCTGGGAAACCGCCCAGCCCACCGATCACGGCGCGCATCCCGCAAGTTAGGAGACACTCATGTCCATCCAATATCTGAAAACCGGTAAACCCGCCGAGGCACGTGCGGAAGACGATGCAAAGGTGCGCAAGGTCGTCGAGACAACCCTGTCGGACATCGAAAAGCGCGGCGATACGGCCGTTCGCGAACTCAGCGAGAAGTTCGATGGCTACAGCCCGGCCTCCTTCCGTCTCAGCGCGTCCGAGATCGAGGCGGCCATGCAAAAGGTCTCGGCCCGTGATATGGAGGACATCCGGTTCGCCCAGACGCAAATCCGCCGCTTCGCCGAGGCACAGCGTGCCTCGATGACCGATGTTGAGGTGGAAACCATGCCCGGCGTGATCTTGGGCCACAAGAACATCCCGGTGCAGTCGGTTGGCTGCTACGTTCCCGGCGGCAAGTTCCCGATGGTTGCATCCGCGCACATGTCGGTGCTGACCGCGCAGGTGGCGGGTGTACCACGGATCATCGCGGCGGCCCCGCCGGTGGATGGCGCCCCGCATCCCGCGATCGTTGCGGCGATGCATCTGGGCGGCGCGCATGAGGTCTACGTTCTGGGCGGCATTCAAGCGGTCGGCTCGATGGCCATCGGGACCGAGACCATCGACCCGGTCCACATGATCGTCGGCCCCGGCAATGCCTTCGTGGCCGAAGCCAAGCGGCAGCTGTTCGGCCGCGTAGGCATCGACCTCTTTGCTGGCCCGACCGAGACCATGGTGATCGCAGATGACACTGTCGATGCCGAAATGTGCGCCACCGATCTGCTGGGGCAGGCCGAGCACGGGTATAACTCGCCCGCGTGCCTGATCACGAATTCCCGCAGCCTCGCCGAAGACACCCTGTCCGAGATTGACCGGCTGCTGAAAATCCTGCCCACATTCGAAACCGCATCCGCTTCGTGGAAGGATTATGGCGACGTGATCCTGTGCGACAGTCACGACGAAATTCTCACCGTGGCCAACGACATGGCGTATGAGCACGTGCAGATCATGACGGATCGGGATGACTGGTATCTGGAGAACATGCACTCTTATGGCGCGCTGTTCCTCGGACCCCGCACCAATGTCGCGAACGGCGACAAGGTCATCGGCACCAACCATACGTTGCCGACGAAAAAGGCCGGTCGCTATACCGGTGGCCTTTGGGTTGGCAAGTTCCTGAAAACACACAGTTATCAGAAAGTTACTACGGACGAGGCCGCCGCCCTGATCGGCGAATACGGATCACGCCTGTGCATGCTCGAAGGTTTTGTGGGACATGCCGAACAATGCAACATCCGCGTGCGCCGCTATGGTGGCCGCAATGTCCCTTATGGTGAGCCTGTTCCACCCGTTCAAGCGGCCGAGTAGCGCCGCATGACCTCAATTCACGACGCCAACCGCGATCTGCTGACCCCGCTGCGCGCCGCGCTGTACGACTGGGACACGGCGGCGGTTCGGCAGGCGCTCGACGCGCTTTTCATCCCCGATGCGGTATTCCATTGCTGTCACCCTTTCGGGGATCAGACGGGTTCCGAGGCGTTTTTTCAAAACGTGCTGGCACCGCTGCGCGAAGCCTGGCCCGATGCCGAGCGTCGCGACTGGCTGGTCATGGCGGGCAAAGACGAGCATGGCGGCGACTGGGTCGGGTGCGGCGGGCACTATGTGGGCACTTTTGCCGGATCGTTCCTGGATATCCCTCCGTCAGGCCACCTCGCGCATATGCGGTTTCACGAGTATTACCGGTTTCTGGATGGCAAGATTGACGAGATGCAGATGATCTGGGATCTGCCCGAGGTCATGATGCAGGTTGGTGCCTGGCCCATGGCACCGTCTCTTGGGGCCGAGGTCTTTATTCCGGGCCCGGCCTCGGGCGATGGGCTCTCACGTCCTGCACGCGACGATACGCAAAGCGACGCCAGCCGTGATCTGGTTGTCGACATGCTGAACCACATGAAACGGCACCCGTCCGAGGGTGGGCCCGAGGTCATGGAGATGGAGCGGTTCTGGCATGAAAGCATGAACTGGTACGGACCCGCCGGGATCGGCACCTGCCGGGGCATTCGCGGGTTCCGGAACTGGCACCAGATCCCGTTCTTGTCCGGTATGCCCGACCGGGGGCAGTATCTGGATGAAATCACCTATCATTTCTTCGGCGATGGCCCCTACGTGGCCGTCACCGGCTGGCCCGACATGGTTCAAACGGTGACGCATGACGGATGGATGGGCATCGCGCCGACGGGTGCAAAAATCACCATGCGCAGCCTGGATTTCTGGCGGATTGCGGATGGCCGCATCCGGGAAAACTGGGTCATGGTCGACCTGCTGGACGCCTACAGGCAATTGGGGGTGGACGTCTTCCGGCGATTGCGCGAGTTCAATAAGGCGCGGGTTCCGGGTCGCGTGCCTTTTCCAGTCGGAGATATCTGATGAACCTGCCCCCCGCCCCGTCCTTCCGCCTCGATGGCAAACGCGCCCTGGTCGCCGGCGCGTCCTCGGGGATCGGCCTTGCCTGCGCAACTGCTCTGGCCAGTCACGGGGCCGAAGTGACGCTGGCAGCGCGCTCGACCGGCAAGCTGGCGGAAATCGCAGGCGCGTTCACCGACAAAGGCTGGTCCGCCAAAAGTCTGGCGCTGGATGTTGCAGATGTCGCCGCGACCGAGGCTGCGGTGGATGCACACGGTCCGTTCGACATCCTGATCAACTCCGCTGGCCTCGCCCGGCATTCCCCGGCGCTCGAAACCTCCGAGGCCGATTTCGACGCGGTGAACGACCTGAACTTCAAGGGTGCCTATTTCCTGACCCGCGCTGTGGCGCGTGGACTGATCGCAGCGGGCAAACCGGGCAGCCTGATCAACATTACCAGCCAGATGGGTCAGGTGGGCGGCATCGACCGCGCCGTTTACTGCGGCACCAAGCACGCGGTCGAAGGCTTTACCAAGGCGATGGCGATCGAGTGGGGGCCGCATAGTATCCGGGTCAACACGATTGCCCCGACATTCATACGCACACCTCTGGCCGAGCAAACCTTGGCCATCCCCGAACGCCGCGCTTGGATCGAGGACAAGATCAAACTCGGCCGCGTGGGAGAGCTGAGCGATATTACCGGCGCGGCGGTGTACCTTGCGTCCGACAGCGCAAGCCTTGTCACCGGGACATCTCTGCTGATTGACGGCGGGTGGACGGCGGACTGATGGCGGACAAGGTCACATCCTTCGACGTGGCCCGCCGTGCGGGCGTCAGCCAGTCGGCGGTCAGCCGCGTCTTTACGCCCGGCGCATCGGCTTCGGCGGCGACCCGCAACAAGGTGATGAAGGCCGCCAAAGAGTTGGGGTATCGTCCAAACACCCTTGCGCGCGCCATGATCACCGGCAAAAGCCGGGTGATCGGCGTGGTCGTGGCCTATCTGGAAAACCAATTCTACCCGATGGCTCTGGAATATCTGGACGGCGCGCTGAAGGAACGCGGGTATCACATCCTGCTGTTTATGGCGAAGAACGACGACAGCGTGGGGCAAATCGTCGAAGAGTTGCTGTCATATCAGGTCGAGGGGATCATCACCGCCTCGGTCGCCATGTCCAACGATATCGCGGAACGCTGCAACGATGCGGGTATCCCGGTGGTGATGTTCAACCGGGGTCAGGAAACGGGTAGCCTGGCGCAGGTGACGTCTGACAACATTCAGGGCGGCCGCACCGTCGCGCATTTTCTCGCCGGTGGCGGGCACTGCAAGATCGCACATATATCCGGCTGGCTGGAATCCTCGACCGGTGTGGACCGCATGCGCGGTTTTGTCGAAGGGTTGAAAGACCACGGGCTTGAGCCCGCTGCAATCGAGGACGGCCAATACAATCAGGATATCGCCGCGACCATCGCGCGCAGGCTTTGCAGCACCTCGGATCGGCCAGACGCGATCTTTGTGGGTAACGACCACATGGCCTTTGCCGTCATGGATACGCTGCGGTTCGAACTGGGCCTGTCTGTCCCCGATGACGTCAGTATCGTCGGTTATGACGACGTCCCCATGTCGGCCTGGCCAGCCTATGACCTGACGACCATTCGGCAACCGATCAACAAGATGGTCACCGCCACGGTCGACGTTCTCTTGTCCCGCATCGAAAAAGGCGCGGCGTCCGAGCGCATACAGATACCCGGACCGCTGAAAATTCGCGGTTCGGCCCGAAAACCAAAAGGCTTCTCCCCATGACCTACGCAGAGAAATGGAAAGACTTTCCCGACTACATCCTCGGGATCACCAAGGAGATCTGGGAGGATCGCGGGACCGAGACGCTCAATCGCTACTACGCGCCCGACATTCCTGTGCGCACGCCCATGGGCATCAGCCGCGGCAATCAGGATGTCATCGCGTCGACCATGGCCACCTGCCACGAATTTCCGGACCGCCAGCTTTATGGTGAGGATGTGATCTGGTCCCATTCCGAGGACCACGGTCACCTGTCCTCACACCGTTTGCTGACCACGGCAACCCATCTGCAGGATGGCCAGTTCGGCAAAGCCAGCGGCAGGAAATGGACCGTCCGCGTGATCGCCGATTGCGCCGCCAAGGGCGAGACGATCTATGACGAATGGCTGGTCCGCGACTATGGCGGCCTTGTGCGCCAACTGGGGTTGGAGCCCGAGGACTACACCCGCGACCTGATTGCGGCCGAAGGCGGGCCGGATCAGGCGGGGCGCCCTTTCACGCCCGATATCGATGTGGATGGCGGGTATCACGGGTCCGGGAATGACAATGAATGGGGTGTGCGCTATGCCGACACGCTAACCCGGATCATGAACAAGGATTTCAACCATATCCTTGCAGATTATGACCGGGCGGTGATCGGAGAATATACCGGTGCGCAACAGGCCATCGGGCGCGAGGCAGTCAGCCGGTTCTGGATCGGTCTGCGGTCATCCTTTCCGAATGCCAAGTTCAGAATACACCACCAGATCGGAATGGACGGGGACATGATGCCTCCGCGCGCCGCAATCCGGTGGTCACTGGACGGGCCCCATACCGGCTGGGGCGCCTTCGGGCGTCCGACCGGCGCGCAGGTGCATGTCATGGGCATGTCTCACGCCGAATTCGGCCCGTGGGGACTGCGCCGCGAATTCAGCCTCTATGACGAGGTCGCCATCTGGAAACAGATCCTTCTGCAAACCGGGGACGTCTGAGTGACCCGCCGGATCTCATATCTGGATGCCAGTAAGGCTGCGCGGCGGTTTCACGCGCATCGCGCCTCGCTGCGCGCAAGGCGGCTGAACAACCGCCCTCCCGGGGACGGGGTTTGATCCCATCACCCCCCAATTCCAAGGAGACACCATCATGAGCACCATCCAAGAACGCATCGTCCGTTATGGCGAGCTACAGCCCTGCAAAACCGCCTTCATCGACGCCCACACCCCGGGATCGGACCAGAAAGAGAACTTTACCATTGTCGGCGGCGGTGTATCGGAAAGCCCCGACCAGCACGTCCACATCACCGACAAGATCGGCTTCAACATCGGCGCGGCCGGTCAGCCACCGAAATGCCGCAACTCGCTGCACAGCCACACCACGGCCGAGGTCTTCTTTGTTGCCAAAGGGCGCTGGCGCTTTTTCTGGGGCCGCTACGGAACGGCGGGAGAGTTCATCGCCGAGGAAGGGGACATTTTCAATATCCCCACCGGCATCTTCCGTGGATTCGAGAATGTGGGACAGGACTACGGCATGATCATGTCGATCCTGGGCGGCGATGATGCGGGCGGCGGCGTTACGTGGGCACCTCAGGTCATCGAAGACGCACAGTCTCACGGGCTGATGCTGGGTGACAATGGCGTGCTCTATGACTCGAAAAAGGGTCAGGAACTGCCGCATAACGTGCGCCCAATGCCCCTGCTGACCGAAGAGCAGCTCAAGGCCTACCCTGAGGTGCCGGTCGAGAGTGTGATCGGTAAATATGTCGCCCGCTATTGGGACCTGATGGCGCTCGCGTCCAACAAACCGGTCGTGGTGATCGGTGAAAACGGTCTGATCACGGACAAGCCAGGCTTCGAGGTGGATTTCCTGTCGCGTGGGTCCAGTGTTTCCGATCCGGTCGCTGCCGAAAAACCGGTGGTGCTGATGCCGGCAAGCGGTCACTGGCGCATTGTGATCAACGGGCATGAGAGCACCCTATCGAACGGCGACACCGCGCTGGTTCTGCCGGGCGAAAGCTACAGCGCCGCGCCTTCGATGACCGGTCAGGCGGGGCTCTACCGTATCACCGCAACCGACGATCCCGCGGGTGCGACCTGGACCGGAGACTGATTACAGGCTGGCGGTCGGCCCGGATGTCGGCCGCCAACGAACGACCGGGGTCACAGCCCCCAACAAGAGGATGACGGAGGAGACCAGGATGGCCCAAGTTCTGACAACCCATGTGGGCAGCTTGCCACGCACGCAAGAGGTGGTGGATTTCATCTTTGCCCGCGAGCGGGAAGAACCTTATGACGCGGCTGCGTTTGACGCCTGCATGACGGCAGCGGTCTCGGAAACCGTGAAACAGCAAAAGGATGCCGGGATTGACATCGTGTCCGACGGCGAGACCTCCAAGATCAGCTACGCGACCTATGTCAAGGACCGCTATACCGGGTTTTCCGGCGATAGCCCCCGGAACGCACCAGCCGATCTGAAAATGTTCCCCAGCTTTCTGCAACGGCTGGCCGATGAGGGCGGCACTCCGCAATATGCGCGCCCCATGTGCACAGGCGAGGTGCGCTCGAAAGGGCAGGATGAGTTGAAAAAGGACATCGCCAACCTGAAGGCCGCGATGGCCGAACACGGGGTTTCGCGCGGGTTCATGAATGCGGCCAGCCCCGGCGTGATCTCCCTGTTCCTGCAAAACGATTTCTACCAATCGCGTGAGGCGTATCTTGCGGCGCTGGCCGATGCGATGAAGGAGGAATACGAGACGATTATTGCCGCCGGTCTGGACCTGCAACTGGATTGCCCAGACCTCGCGCTATCGCGCCACATGCTGTTCACCGACCTCTCGGATGACGAGTTCGTAAAGGTGGCGCAGATGCATGTGGACGCTCTGAACCACGCATTATCGGATGTGCCGCAGGATCGCGTCAGGGTCCACATCTGCTGGGGTAACTACGAAGGCCCGCATCTGTGCGATATCCCCATGTCCAAGATGTTCGACACGCTGATGGCCACCAAGTCGCGCTATGTCCTGTTCGAGACCTCAAACCCGCGCCACGGCCACGAATGGACCGTGTTCCGCGACCGCAAGGCGGACATCCCCGAGGACAAGATCCTGGTGCCCGGCGTTGTTGACACGACCACGAACTTCGTCGAGCACCCCGATCTGGTTGCACAACGCATAGAACGCTTCACCGGCATTGTCGGAACCGATCGGGTGATTGCCGGCAGCGATTGCGGGTTCGGCACATTCGCGGGGTTCGGCGCCGTTGATCCGGCAATTGCCTATGCCAAACTGGCTGCGCTGTCCGAAGGTGCGGCCTCGGTTCAGGGGGCGTGAATGACGCCCCTGCTCTTGTTGCCGGGCATGATGTGCGACGCCCGGTTGTTCAAACCGCAGTTCGATGCGTTTTCGCCAAGGCGCTCGGTATCTGTGCCTGCCCTGTCCGGCAACGATACGATGGCCGGGCTTGCGGACCGGATACTGAAAGATGCACCTGATCGCTTTGCGCTGGGGGGTCTTTCAATGGGCGGCATCGTGGCGATGGAAATCGTGCGGCAGGCCCCTGACCGGGTCGCGGGCCTGGCCCTGTTGGACACCAACCCGCTGGCCGAGATCGAAGAGGTTCAGGCCCGTCGCGGCCCACAGATGGACAGCGCCCGGGCCGGTCGGCTGGAGAGCGTGATGCGGGACGAGATGAAGCCAAACTACCTCAGCCACGGCGAAAACCGGGGCGAAATTCTCGACCTGTGCATGGAGATGGCGTTGGATTTGGGGCCGGAGGTGTTTTGCGAGCAATCCATCGCGCTGCGGGATCGCCCGGACCAAACCGAAACCCTGCGACATTTCACCCAACCCGCGCTGGTGCTGTGCGGTCGCGAAGACAAGCTCTGTCCGATCTCGCGTCACGAGTTGATGCACAGCCTTCTCCCGCGTTCCGAGTTTGTGATTATCGAGGGCGCAGGGCACCTCCCGACATTGGAAAAACCTCAAGAGACCACACAGGCTCTGCACCGCTGGCTAAAGGATGTTGACGATGAATGACGACTTGTTGACCCTTCTGAAATCTGTCGACACGCCCACCGTCTGCAACGCAATCGAAGTGGCACAGGGTGGACGAGGCTTTGACCGGTTTACACGCGGCACCATGCTGTGCAGCGATCCTGACGCAGGCGCCATTGTCGGATATGCCCGGACCGCCAAGATTGCCGCGCTGGAACCGCCCTCGGAAGCCGCCGAGATCATCAAGGCGCGCCGCATGGACTATTACCGCCACATGGCTGAAGGGCCGCGCCCGGGTCTGGCCGTTATCGAGGATCTGGATGGTGAGGGCGCCGTGGGCGCTTTTTGGGGCGAGATCAACACCACCGTCCACAAGGGCTTTGGCCTGTCCGGAGCGCTAACAAACGGCGTCATGCGTGACCTCGGGGATTTGCCCGAGGGCTTTCCCGTCATCGCCGGATCCATTGGCCCCAGCCACGCCTTTGTCCATGTACGCGAAATCGGAACACCCGTTACCGTGTTCGGAATGGAGATCGCAGACGGCGACCTGATTCACGCCGACCGCCACGGCGCCGTAGTGATCCCGCAGGACGACATCCCCAAACTGGCCGACGCAATCCACAAACTGCTGGCGACCGAAAAGCTGGTGCTCGAACCGGCCCGAGCCGAGGGCTTCGATTTTGATACGTTCAAAGAAGCCTGGGCGGCGTTTGAAAATGCAAGGACCTAGAGCGGTTTTTGGCTGAAAAACTTTTGAACGTTTCGCGTATTCAATTAAACTGGCAGGTTCCAATTTGCGGAATCCTTGTTGCTAGGTCGCGAACGGCTACTTCTGTCACGTGTTCGAGACATCTGTTGCGCGGTGCATGGAGGAAGGGCTGGTCTGTGGCCATGGCTTCGCAGTAGCTGCCAGTTTGATCGTCGCGGACGCTCAGATACAGAACTCCAGCAAGCCAGAGGAAAGCGCCGCTCAAAAGGTCTACTCCAAAGATTCACCACGGGCGGTGCGCGAATATCTCGGCGTTCTTGACGACGCAGCCTTTGGTGCGGCCTGCGAGTGAACTGTAACACTGTCCAATGGTCGGATTGGGCCGCTTGCTAGTCGGCCACTGTTCGGCCTTCACTAGATGTTTTTTGGTTCGATCTTTCAAACTCAACGTGTTTTCGGCCGGTCATGGCGCACAATGCCGAAGTCAGTCTGGGATAAACAAAAGCGAAACCGAGTTTCTGCAATCGCATTGGCAAAACACGCTGTCCGCTTAGCATTGTCTCGCGCCCCATTTCTCCGAGACCACCTGCAATAAGCCACCCAGGGAATCTTAGCCGAGCCGGTCGTTGCAGGGCTTGGGAAAGCGATTGTGTGAACTCAATATTCCGAACGGGCTCTGGGGCGGTTGCGTTGACGACGCCATTGACATCCTGACGGGCAAGAGCAAAGGCGATCACACGGATCATATCATCAAGCTCAATCCACGACATCCATTGCCGACCGGTTCCAAGGATCCCGCCGCCGCAGAATTCGAAAGGTGTCAGTAGTCTGGACAGCATTCCGCCATCGACGCCCAGAACCAATCCAATGCGTAAAATGACAACACGCACCCCGCTCTGCGCGACCTTTATGGCGGCACGTTCCCACGCCTGGCACACATCGTGCACGAATGCCGGTTCCGCCTCAGACGTTTCGGTCAAGGTTTCATTGCCCCGCAACCCGTACCACCCGATAGCCGAACCGTTGATCAGGCATTCGGGTTTGTTCTGAAGCCGTCGGATCAGCGCGTGTAGCGCTTCGGTTGTTTCGACCCGGGACTCAATGATGCGCGCACGCTTCCTCGCGGTCCAGAACCAATTCGCAACGGGCTCGCCGGCGAGGTTTATGATCGCATCAAGCCGCTCTATTTCATCGATTTGGTCGAGGCTGGCAATCACCCGTACAGGGTGGGTTAGAGTGTCAATTCTCTTTGTGTTCCGAGCAAGCACAGTCACATAGTGCCCACCCGCGACCAGCGACTGCACCAGCCGCCGCCCGATGAACCCCGTCCCACCGGTGACTAGCACATGTTGCCTGGGCCGTAGATCTGCAACCAGCTTCGCTGCATCGCCGCGGCCCAAACGGTCAGTGCGCGCAGCGGCCAGAAGGTCGCGCACACCGAACATACCAACACCAACCGCCGACACGGTCGCCATGACGCTCCACCAGCCATAGCTGACCGGGACAAGTGCAGTGGACATGAATGCCCAGGACCAAAGATAAGGAGCCGCCTGCGCGAGAATGGCACCGTAATTCAGCGCCAGAAGCGTGTGATTGATGCGTTCGCTACCGGGCAGCCTGCGCGTCAGATCTTCTTCAACAAAGTCCCACAGCGTGATGGCGACTTCGAGAAAGAGGATCGCAGTCAGGACAGCGGTGAAAACCCCGCGCGGTTCAGACCAGCCAAAGCACAGAAAGATTACGGCATAAAACAGATTACGAACACCGTGTAGGCGCAGCTCCTTTTTTTGCGAAGCGCGCCACGCGAGGCGTTCGGTTCCCTCGTGATGAACGAGCGTGTCGAATGCACCCATGAAAACCTGAACTGAAATCAGCGTCCAAAGAATAGGGTTATCCATAACGTCTCTCCTGCATGTCGTGAAAGACCGCATCCTGTTGAAGCAAATCACCAAGCCAGCGGCTTCGTAGTTTAAGTGAAAAGAGAAAGCGCGATTGCCCGAGATCCTTGTGCGCGATGGTCAGCGCCCCCGGTTGCAACCACCGTGGGAATCTGAATTTCCTGCGCCCGGCCTGCAGAAAAAAGTGGTCACTTTCAAAATAAATGCCTTTGCGATCAACGCTGACGCGCAAAGCCATTCCGATCCCCGCGCCGATATATTCTTCGATGCCAGTAGGGCCAGCGAAACGCTTTGAACTGTATATGACCTGAGGAAAGCCCGCAGCCCGACCAAATTGGCGCACCCAGAATTGCCCAGACCCTCCGCAATCCTCGGTTACTGTCACCACGGCGGGTTGATTCAGGCAAGATGCATCATAAGGTAATGGCCCCCCGACCAGCCGTGCAATTTGGGCCACAAGGCGACCCGTCAGGCTAATGCGCATGCCGATCACTTTGCCTTGATACACGACACTTGCTCCTTCACGTAGGCGGTAGCCAAACCGCTTTCGAACCTTTTCGGGCAGGGCGCGCCAGGCATCCTTTCCAACAAGCTCCCGAAACCGAGTGTCCCTGAGGATTTGGTGGTGTGGTGAAACGCTTGCTTGCTTCATTCCATGACCTGCTGTTGCATCAGATTTTTCTGTACGTAGGGAAATTAGGTTTCAAATTTTTTATCGTCTTATTTGCTGTTGATTTTGAGCAGCGACAAAACCTTGTCTCCCATTTTCATCAGCAAGGAGAGTTTTGACTTTGGTACGTTCAACATCTGTTCCGACCAACGGTCGGCAGTTTTCAGGAAATCCTGCATCTCTTGCATTCGGCTGAAAACGACCGGACTCAAATCAGGCTCTGAGGCAGCCTGCACGATGCAAACGTCAATGGCGCGAATGGCCGGGTCAATCTCACGCTCTTTTCGGCCCTTTGCGATCAACAAGGCCATTTCCCAAACATCGGTTTCCGCTGCGAAGTGCTCCCTGCGGTCGCCGGGGACCGGAACGCGGTGGACCAAACGCCAACCAACGAGTTCCTTCAGCGAGTTCGACACGTTTGACCGAGCAATGCCCAGTGCTTCAGATATCTGCTCTGCGTTGAGCGGTGTTTCACTGAGGTACAACAACGCGTGGATCTGGGCCACAGAGCGATTGACGCCCCACTGGCTGCCCATATCACCCCAATACAGAATGAACTTGGATTTGGAGGATGAGCTTGTCATGTCGGTAGTTTCTGTCATGACAGAAATAGAGGACATACGCAGCCAGAAGTCAAGCCTGTGCCTCGCAATTCAGCTCTGATCAATAGGCCGCTATCTCTTTTGCGTACTTTCACCTGCAATAATGCCCGCCACGGCAGACTCCATTGCAGCATCGAACGCCAGTGTTAAATGACGGCTGCGGCAGCCCCGTGCCGCCAAAGACTACTCAATTAAGGTTGTTCACTGCGCCGAGGAGATTGGCGGCCTCGGCGCCAATCTGCCTGGTGTTGCGTTCCGCACGAAAGGCCCCTTCCCATATTGTCACGGTAGATCAGTGTAAATAAGCTTTGATCCAGAGGAGGTGGAAAATGAACTTCAACTTCGTCGTCGTAGTGAGCAAGAGGTGCATGGTCCGATAAGGGTATCCATATCCGTTTCCATGCGCCCCCGAAGAATTCGGGGGCTTTTTTGTTTTTGAGCGGGCAATCCAGAATGAATTCCCCGGAAACGCCACCGCACTTGTTGACACTGATCCTTTTGACAGGGTTTTCACCCATGTCGCTCAACATGTTCCTGCCTGCACTGGCCAATATCGCCGTCGACCTCGGAACGGACTATGCCATAGTAAGTTGGTCGGTCTCCGGCTATCTGGCCATCACCGCCGTCATCCAATTGATCATCGGGTCACTGTCGGGCCGGATCGGGAGGCGACCTGTGCTCTTGGTTGCCCTATTGGCCTTCGCGATTGCATCGGTCGGCTGCGTGTTGGCGAAGAACATCGGGACGTTTCTGTCCTTTCGAATGCTCCAGGGCGGCATAATCAGCGGACATGCACTTTCCCTCGCGATTGTGCGGGATACGAGATCAGAACGACAGGCCGTTAGTCTGATTGGATATATCGGGATGTCGATGGCAGTCGCGCCGATGCTGGGGCCGATGCTCGGCGGTGTGCTGGATACCTATTTTGGGTGGCGGTCCATCTTCGTGTTCTACGCCGTAGTAAGTTTCGGTCTGTTTGCCATCTGCTGGCTGGATTTGGGAGAGACGAAGAGGCGTGCCACGAGTGATCGCACTGCGCCAATCGTTGGCACCACCACACTTGTTTGGGAACCGCTCTTTTGGGCCTATGCGCTTTGCGGCACATTCTCCGTAGGTGCATTCTACATCTTTCTGACTGGCGTACCCTTAATCGCTCATTCCGTGTTCAGCATGACGACAGCAGAGTTGGGGGTTTACATCGGCTCAACTACGGTGGGGTTCATATGTGGTGGTTTCGTTGCTGGTCGGTTCGGGTCACGATGTGAGCCCATAACGGTGATGATTGCGGGCCGCTTGGTTGCCTGCGTCGGGCTGCTGGGCGGCCTGCTTCTTTTGGCACTGGGGGTTACATCGCCGCACTTCTTCTTCGCCAGCACTATTTTCGTCGGTTTCGGTAACGGTATCACCATGCCGGGGAGCAATACGGGCGCGATGTCAGTTCGCCCCGAACTCGCAGGCAGCGCAGCCGCTCACAGTGGGGCGCTAATCGTGGCTGGTGGCGCGGTCCTAACGGCACTGACAGGCAGTGCAGTGTCCGCAACACATGGCGCACAGACGCTTCTTCTACTCATGCTCGCCGCATCTGCTGCGAGTCTCTGCTTTGCCATCTGGGCAGCATGGCTCAAACGTGGGAAAGCAATATGCAATGCGAATGAAAGCCTGAAGTAAGTTGCGCTTGGGGCTCGCGGTATCAGGGCAATCCGCTACGAAGCGGTCATTGGCGCAGGCGCAGCGAAATGGTGCCTCATCCTGTCGCTTCGCTCCTTCACCTGTTTTGCGTGTTACGCGATTAATGGACGTCCACTCTTGGGAAGTCGCACTATAGCGCTGGTGATAGGTATAGGCGGCGGTTATTGGCCGTCTGTGCATGATAGGACAGTATCCGCTAGCCGAAAACTTTCTGGCACCAGGCTTTTGGACAATAAGAGGTTCCGCCAATCGTTGACAGTTGACGGTTGAGCGAACAGAATTGCTCACATGAAAACACCTCCATCAACACATTCCGCCACTCAGGCTATCAGTCAGCGGAGGGCGAACACGATTACGTCCATTGCCGTGGGCGCGATAGAAGCAATGATCGTGTCGGGTGAACTGGTTGCAGGCGACCGGATCAATGAGAGCACGCTAGCCGAACGCCTTGGAATCAGCCGGGGGCCGATCCGTGAAGCGTGCAGAAGCCTCGAGCAGGCCGGACTGCTGACCAGCAAGGTAAACCGGGGCATGTATGTGCGCGAGGTTTCTCTGGATGAAGCACGAGACCTGTATGAATTGCGCGGAGCCATCGCGGGGCTTGTTGGGGAATTGATCGTAAAGCGAGCAGATGACACTGAAATTGCAGAACTAAGTGGTCTCGTGGAGCAGATGCAAATAGCTGCGGATAACGGCAACGCGGCGGAGTACTATAAGCTGAATTTGCAGTTTCATGATGCTTTGGTTCTGGCGGCCCGAAACAGCGCGCTTGAGGATACCTACCGGAAGATTGTCAATCAGCTTCACTTGTTGCGGAGGCGTGGACTTGTCCAGGAAGGTAACCTTCAAGTTTCAAATTCCGAACACAAGAAGATAGTCGACGCGTTGATGCAGCGCAATGCTTCTGCGGCGAACAAGGCGCTGCGCGACCATGTTTCCAACGGCCTGACACGTCTGATCGCATCCCTTTAAGCCATTCGCAGACGGTTAGGTGAATTCTTAAATTGAAAACTGTTGACAGTTTACAGTATGTAATGTTACTCATCGAAGTCAGCGGCCGTAACCGGCTTGGCGGCTATCTATGGGAGGACACTATGAAAACACTTTCGCGTATCGCTGCTGGTGCGATGATCGTGGCAGCACTCGCCACATCATCGGCGGCAGAAGAATACCCCTCGCAGCCGATTGAGGTTGTAACTCACGCGTCCGCCGGCGGCGGCACCGACACAACCGCACGAACAATGCTGATCCGTGCCCGAAAAGAGCTGGGTGTAGACGCCTTTGTGCAAATCAAAAAAGGTGGTGGCGGCGCCGTGGCCATGAGCTATGCCTCAAGCAAACCCGCAGACGGCCATACACTTATGGCGATTACACCGACCCATCTGATCACCATGGCTCGGGGTCGAGCGCCGATTAGTATCGGTGACGTGAAAGGCATCGCTCGTTCGACTGATGACCCGATCATTGTCGTGGTCAACAAGGATTCCGGAATAGAAAATCTGGAGCAGCTGATAGGGGCTTCTAAAGAGTCTCCAATCAAATGGGGCGGTACGCAGGCTGGCGGGATCGATCATATTGCCGCAATGACCTTCGCCAACAGATCCGGTGCCAAAGTGGCTTACGTTCCTTTTGATGGTGGCGGCGCGATTATTACGAACCTGATGGGAAAGAACATTCAGGCTGCTGGTCTGAACTATGGCGAGGCCGTCGATGGCATCGAATCCGGTGACTTCGTCCCGTTGGCGATCATGGCTAAAGAGCGGCTGGGTGTTCTGCCGGACACGCCAACACTGAGCGAGTTGGGTATCGACGGCGTCAATTTTTCGACGGTGCGGGGCGTTATCGTGATGAAGGATACCCCGGAGGATCGTGCAGCGCTCTTGGAAGAAAAACTGCTTAAAGGCATGGAGCACGGCACTTATCAGGCCTACCTCGAGGGCATTGGTCTGGACGCGGGCTCGGTTGCAGGCTCGGAGGTCTGGGATGCTCAGATCCGTGAGATGTACGACAACATCTACGCAACCCTCGAAGAACTGGGCCTGCGCAAGTAAGGCCGCCTCCCGACCGCCCGCCGCCATGGCGGGCGGTCACTCTTTCCATTGGAAGGGAACCCCATGAAACTCTCTCGCGACCTTGTCGCAGGCGGGCTGATCCTTGTCCTGTCGGCAATCCTTTGGTGGGTCACAACGACCTTTGACTCGGACCCGCTCGGCATGGCGCAGGGAATGCCAGCAACGCACATGCCCCGTCTGATCCTCGGCGTGATCGCTGTACTTACCGTCATCATGATCCTGCAAAGCCTCGCAAAAGAGGGCGACGCGCTGGGTGGTGTACCGCCCTGGCAAATGCCTGCCACGGCAGCTGTGCTTGGGCTGGCAGCCATACTGTTTCCAGTTCTTGGCGTACCGCTGGTGTTTTTCTGCATTTGCCTGGTTTTGCCGGTGATGTGGGGCGCGCGGAACTACGGCGCGGTAGTGGCCTTTGCCGTTGGCGTTCCGGTGGCAATCTACGTGGTCTTCAAAATGCTGCTCGGTTTGCGTTTGCCCATGGGCCCGCTCACGGCGCTGGGGCTTTGAAGGGAGGCGAAAATGGACATTCTTGGCGGACTTCTTGAAATCATCCAACCCACGACCCTGCTGCTGATCATGGTGGGGACAATCGTTGGCGTATTGGTCGGCGCGCTTCCGGGCTTGTCAAGCTCTATGGCAGTCGCGTTGTTGTTGCCTTTCACTATCTATCTGGAACCGATCCCTGCCATCGCGATGCTCGCAGCGCTTTATTGTGCCGGAACATTTGGTGGTAGTATCACAGCAATCCTAATCAACGCGCCAGGCGCGCCGCCTGCGGCCGCGACCGCATTCGACGGGTACCCACTGGCCAAAAATGGTGAGGCGGGTAAGGCGCTCGGCATGGCTGCGGTCGCAAGTGTCGCTGGAGGGATTTTCTCACTAATCGTTTTGATCCTCGCCGCGCCCGCACTGGCAACGATCGCATATAGATTTGGCCCGCCGGAGTATTTCGCGCTCACGGTATTTGGCTTGTCGATGCTTGCGTCGATCAGCGGTAAATCCGCAGTCAAGAACCTGATCGGTGGTGCCTTTGGGGTACTGCTCGCCACCGTTGGCGTCGATCTTACCACTGGCGTCGAACGGTTCACATTCGGTGTTCCTCAGCTTTACGAAGGCATCAGTTTTATCCCCGTCTTGATTGGCCTTTTTGCCATGGCCGAACTGTTGGACCAGGCCGGGCAAAAAGACACGCCGCTGGAACGTTTCAGCATGTCGGCTCTGAAACTGCCTACGGTCGATGACTTCAAGCGCGTCTGGAAAACGATCCTGCGCAGCTCTGGTCTGGGGACTTTCGTGGGCATTCTGCCTGCCGAGGGTTCAACCGTCGCGGCGATGATGGGTTACAACGAGGCTAAGCGCTGGTCGAAGAACAAGGACAATTTCGGCAAGGGTGAGATTGAAGGCGTCGCCGGTCCCGAAGCTGCAAACAACGCGGCAACTGGTGGAGCCATGGTGCCAACCCTGGCGCTCGGGATTCCCGGATCGGCCACCGCAGCAGTAATTCTGGGCGGTCTGCAGATCCACGGCCTGCGTCCCGGTCCGTACCTGTTCGAAAACCAACCCAACCTGCTTTATGCGATCTTCTTTGCAATGCTGATCGCGAACTTTGTCTTCCTTGGGTTCGGCCTAATTGGCGCGAAACACTTCTCACGCATTTCGCTGATCCCGCGTCAGTTTCTATGGCCGACAGTGTTCTGCCTCTGCGTGGTTGGTGCCTATGGCGTCGGGCAGTCCATGAGCGACGTCTACATCATGCTGGTCGCCGGTCTGGTCGGGTACTTCCTAAACCGCGCTGGGTTCTCACCCGCGCCGATCATCATGGGGCTCGTGCTGGGACACCTGGTCGAGAACTCTCTGGCCCAGTCCATGATCCTGTTCGATCAGGACATGAGCCAGTTCCTGTCGCGCCCGATTGCGCTGTTCTTCTTTGCTCTGGCCATCCTCAGCATCGCGTCGTCACCGCTCAGCAACTGGCTGAAGGGTCGCCGTCGCGCGGATGCGCCCGTGTACAGAGATCTGAACGAGTGACCGTGAGCGATCTCGGCATAACCAAGGGCTTTGCACTGGCCCTCTTGCCCGCCGCGCTCGGGGGCAGCCTGTGGGAGGCACTTGGCCTCCCGCTCGGCTGGCTGATGGGCGCGGCCGTGGTGACCGGTTTCTTTGCTATGTGCAATGTCGAGGTCGTTGTTCCAAAACCGCTCTATAGCGTTTCGCTGGCGGCTTTGGGGGCCGGTGTCGGGCTGTCCATCACCCCGGATGTTGCAGCCACATTGCTGGTCTGGGCACCTGTGATGGTCGTCGCCGGTTGCTTGGGTGTTGGTGCCGCGGTGCTTATGACACCCCTTCTTGCCCGCTTTGGACGGATGGAACGCAGCACTGCGTTTTTCTCGCTGCTACCCGGTGGCGTCATCGAAATGGCGAACGTCGGTGAAGGCCACGGTGCAGACAGAACGATTGTCGCCGCATTGCATGCTGTGCGCGTGGCGTTGGTTGTCGGCCTTTTGCCGTTGGTGCTATACGCGTTCTTTCCTGCATCCGGCGACCCTGTGCAGGATGTGGCACTGCTGAGCTGGACCCATCTGGCCATGGTCATCCTTGTCGGCGTCGCCGGCGGGTGGGCCACTGCCCAATTGGGACTGCCTGCCGCATGGTTGCTGGGTGCGCTGATCGCGGTTGGTCTGCTGTCTTCGTTGGGCTTCTTAAGCGGTCGCATGCCAGCGTCCCTGATGGCCGGAGTGCAGGTTCTGGTCGGCATCTCGCTGGGTGCCAGGTTCCGGCGGGATCGCCTGTCTTCGATCCCGAGGGCGCTCGGCACAGGATTGCTCGTTCTTCTTGTGATCATGACGGCAATGGCGGCCGCAGCCGGTTTGGCAAGTTTGGTCATGCCCATCAGCCTGCCAACTCTCGTTCTCTGTTTCTCCGTAGGCGGAATGGCCGAAATGGTTCTGACCTCAAAGGTTCTGGGTCAGAACGTTGCTCTTGTCGCGGCATTCCAAGCGGTTCGTGCCGTCTTGGTCAATGCCTGCGCCGGAGTTGTCTGGCGCAATCTTGTTTCCCAATCAGATACTTCTCTTACCCCGAAAGGATGACACCCATGTCAGCTGTGCAGAACGCGTTCGCAGAAATGCCCCAGGATACCACGATCACGGCCGAGGCCGCGGAGTTCGTGGAAACGGTCCGTTTTGAAGACATACCCGAAGAGGCCCTGCGCATCGGAACGCGATGTATAGTGGACGGCGTTGGCCTTTACGTCGCCGGGTCCGAAGAGCACACTATCGACATACTGGTGGACGAGGCGCTGGATTTTGGCGGGCGAGAAGATGCGTTGCTGATAGGACGCAACGCCAAGGTCCCCGCGCCGATGGCGGCCCGTGTTTTGGGAACGGCAGGCCATGCCCATGACTGGGACGACAGCCAGGTCAGCATTGATCCGGCGCATATCTATGGCTTGCTGACACATCCGACCATCCCGCCCCTGACGGCCGCTATCGTTATGGCGCAGAAGCTGGGCAACGTGTCAGGCAAGGATTTCATGCTGGCGTTTCTGACCGGTTTCGAAGTGGAGTGCAAAATCTCGGAATGGATGCTGCCGCAACACTACATGCAGGGCATGCACTCTAGCGGTACAGTTGGGCATTTCGGAGCCTATGCGACAGCCGCAAAGCTTTTGGGGCTTGAAGGCGACGCTCTGAGCAACGGGTTCGGAATTGCTGCCAGCTTTGCCGCTGGCATCCGCTGCAATTTCGGCACGATGACAAAACCCCTGCATGTGGGGCGTGCCGCCGAGAACGGGATCACCGCTGCGTTGCTGGCCGCACGCGGCTATACCGCCGACCCGCAAGCCTTGGATGGCCCGTGGGGTTTCATGGCTGTGCAGGGTGGTGGCGCCAACCCGGAAAAAATCGCGCAGGGCTTTGGCAGCACCTGGACCATCGTTGAACCCGGCGTGTCGATCAAACCCTATCCTTGTGGTGTGCTGACCCATCCCACCATTGATCTGATGCTGCGTCTGGTCACCGATGCGGACATTCAGCCCGAAGACATCGACACTGTAACCGTCTACACAGGCACCAACATTCTCAAACCAATTCGCTATCCAATTGCGTCTAACCACTTACAGGCAAAATTCTCTCTCCCCGCGGCGCTTTCCATGATCGCACTGGCTCGTAAGGCCGGCAAAGTCGAGTTCTCGGACGCATTTGTTGGATCTGACCCGATGCAAAAGATGCAGCGTCGGGTGCGCACAGAGCTGGACCCCGAGATCGAAGCGCAAGGGTTCGACAAGATGCGGTCCCGTATCACCATCCGGTTGAGGAACGGGCGTGAGATTGCCGGCTGGGCAGACGAACGCTATCGCGGCGGGCCAGATAACCCACTTACAGGCGCCGAAGTCGAAGCCAAGGCGCGGTCGTGCTGCGAAGGTGTTCTGTCTGAGGCCGAGCAGGATCGGTTGCTTCGTGCCGCCTGGGGTGTGCTCGAACTGGATGATGTTGGAAGTGCCCTGGCCAAAGCGATGACATCCGCAGCCTGATCAGGCACCGGGTACCCGCAACGAATCACACGATACCATCACGAGCTCGGCGTAAGCCGGGCGTGCATAGCCGGTCATAATATGCACGCAGCACCGTTGGTCATCCGCACCTTAATCGAGTCGTAATCTCAGACAAGCGTGACCAGGATTGCAGTGTAACCGGCAGGGTCAGGGCCGCTTCTGCAAACTCCCACGAGTAGCTGACAATCGAGAAGATCGCACCGGGTGTCGCATCCAGATTCTGCGTCGCGAACCAGAGGTTGAACAGAACCAGACCAATCAGCAGGATGAAGATCGTGCCATACAGGATCGCCTCGGTATCCGAGAGTTTGACCTCGAACCGGCGCAACCTTTTGAGGTGAACCAGAACGGGGCGGTCGCGGCGTTGTTCAAGGATCCTGACCTGATGCTCCATTTGCTCGTTGAGCGCCCGGTTCCAATGCCAGAAGGTCGTGTGAAACAAGGCGTAGATGGATATCATTCCAAATAGGGCGCCGCAGGCAGACAGGGCGAGCGTCGGAGAAAAGTAAAACAGCAGAACTGCCGAAACCACGAACTGCACGACACCGCCGATTGCCGAAGGCAATGTGTCTTCCAGGAAGTCGGCCAGCTCACGGCCCATGCCGATCCGGGCGTTCAGGGATGATATTGGCAAGTTCGAAAATCGCGACGCAAGCGTCTTGCCCAATTCAACGCGTATGGTGCCATAAACCCGCGTGTCGTAAATCCGCCGGGCCACTCCGATCAATGTGAGAACGACCAGGAGTGCCGCCAGATGCAAAAAGGGCTGTGGCTCGCCACTCAGCAATCCGTCGATGGCGAAACCGATGAACAGCGGGATCAAAACGGTCAGTGCAGTTTCGGACAGGATCAGAAACCAAGTTAGCCCGACGCGCCAGCGAAACACGCTCAGAAGCGTGCCGATCGTGAGGTTTTGGTCGCTCAACATGGCGCGTTATTGATCATAGTGGATGCGGACACGGACATCGCCTGGCCAGACCGAGGCGGCGTGAAAATCAGGTTCATCCTGAGGATTTGGCGCGCCCGTTGCACCAATGCCTTCCAAGAGGTGCGTCGCGGTCATGTTCAGGTCTTCATCCTTGTTTTCGTCATGAAACAACAGAACTGCGTAAGGACCGGCGTTGAGATTCGAAAACTCGTGGCGGACACTGCCTTTCCGAGACGGGATCTGGGCGTAGTCTATGGCGCTCCAGAGATCCAAATTGTCAAATGCGCGGGCATCATCGAAAACAAGGATCACGATGTTCCCTTTGGCATTCCGGATGCCGTCCACGGTTACATTCAGGCCGTCAGCAACGGCGGGCGTTGCCAATGTCACCATGGCGACTGCGGCGCCCATCAGTTTTCGGATCATGCCTTTGTCCTTTCCGTACCTGGTTGTGGGAGGGGGGTTTTGAAGATCGCTATGACGTCTTCGGCAATTGCGATAAGCACCGGGACAAGCACCAGCATCAGCGCGGTGCCGAACAGCTCGCCAAAGGCCAGCGAGATTGCTGCCGGGATGAGGTATTGCGCCTGCTCGGAGGTTTCGGTCAGCAAGGGCAACAAGCCGATCACCGTCGTCGCCGTGGTCAGGAAGATCGCCTTGAAGCGCCCGACACCTGCACTGTTCAAGGCCAGATGAACTGGCTGACCCTCATCGCGGGCCTGATTGTAACGTGTGATCATGACCAGGCTGTCGTTCACGATCACACCGGTCAGTGCCAGCATGCCGAAAAACGAGAACAGCGAAATCGAAACACCCATGATCAGGTGGCCGACGGCGGCTGCAATGAAACCAAAAGGGACGATGGCCAGAATGACGAAAGGTTGCCAGTAACTTTTCAGCGGCACGGCCATCAGCACATAGATCAGAACCGCCGCCAACAGCAGCGCGCGTTTCAATCCGTCGCTGATATCCGACATCTCCTCCAGCTCTCCGGCCGGCAGGACAGTCACGCTGGGGTATTTCTCCCAAAGTTCGGGAACCAGTTGCTCGAACACCGCCTGCCCGACCTCTTCCGGAGCGACAAGATTGCGGTCGATCGAGGCGGCCACAATATTCATGCGCTTGCCGTCGCGACGGTTGACGATACCGGACGCATAGGCCCCTTCGATTTCGGCAACCGTTTCCAGTGGTACCCACGCGCCGGACGCGCTGCGCAATCGGGTCTGCATCAGATCGGCCAATGTATCGCGGTTTTCACGTGCGTTCTGGACGACCACGCGAATTTCCGAACCATCGCGCCTGACCTTGGTCACTTCGGCCCCGCCGAAGCCATAGCCGATCTGGTTGGCGAGGGTCTCGGCGTTGAAGCCAAGGTGCCGCGCATCCGGGCGCAGGCGCAGTTTCAGCTCGGGTTGCCCACCGGCCAGCCCGTCCCGAACATTTGCCACGCCTTCGATTTTGGACAGAAAGGCCTTCATCTCAGCGCTGGCCTGCCGCAGCAGGTCCTCGTCCTGTGACGCCAACCGGATGCGAAACCCACCGGCGAGCGATTCAGACCCGGTGAATTCGAGTTCGGTTGCACCTTCGACGTCACCCACCCGTTTGCGCCAGTCACGCACCACTTTCAGGATTGGAACTTCTGGACGTTCCGCAACCGGGATCATCTCGGCGTAGATCTGCGCGCTGCCCGCGCTGTTGATGATGGTGAATACGGTTTGCACGGGCGGTTTGACCATGCCTGTGTCCTCGGCAAGATCCGAGTTCAGGTCGTTCAGCACCCCTTCAATCCGTTCCACATTGGCGCGGGTCAGTGCAAAGGGCGCGCGGGCGTCCATTTCAAGATTCATCGTGATGACCTGACCGGGCACTTCGGGGAAGAACACGGTCCTCACCTTGCCCTTGTACATCAGGCCAAGCCCCAGCGTTGCAGCGGCAATGAACAGGATCAGCACGGCGTAGCGTTGGCGCACCGCGGCAACGAGCATGGGTTGGTAGATGTGGTCCCGGACCCAATACAACCCACCTTGCGCCGCGTCCTGCACGCCGCCCCAGAGGCGGGTCAGCAGATAGCGGCGTCCCTGCCCCATCCGGACATATGCCAGATGCGCAGGCAGGATGAATTTGCTTTCGATGAGCGAGAAGATCAGCGTCAGGATCACGATACCCGAAAACCCGGCCAGCACTTTGCCCAGTGGGTTGTCGATCAGCAACATCGGGAAGAAGGCCGCTATCGTGGTCAATACGCCAAACACTGTGGCAATGGCCACGCGGTGCACACCGCGCTCGGTGTCCTTGATCGGGTCTTTGCCTTTGCGGCGTTCTTCGAAAACGCTCTCACCGACCACAACGGCGTCATCGACCAGGATGCCCAACGCGATGATCAGACCAAAGGTGGTGACATCGTTCAGCGAGTAATCCACCCATTTCGAGCCTGAAACCGCAATCGCCCCCATGACCGAGATCGGAATGCCCATTGCAACCCAGAAGGCAAGACGCACGTTCAGGAAGATTGACAGCATCAGGGTCACAAGGATCAGCCCCTGCACCCCGTTCGAACGCAGCAGCGCCAGCCGGTCCGAGATGTAGCCAGCGCTATCGCCCCAGACCTCGACATGAATCCGCGCGGGCAGCTGTCGGCTGAAATCCTCCACCGTGCTGCGCACCACATCGCTGATCTCGAGCAGGTTTTCTTTTTGCCCGACCAGAACCTCCATTCCCACGGTCGGTTTGCCGTTCAATCGAAACAAGTATTCGCCGTCCTGAAACCCGTCCTCGATGGTGGCGATATCGTCCAGTGGTACGAAAGATCCGTCGCCGCGTACGATAATGGGCAGGGCCGCGTATTCCGGCCCATATTTCGCCCGGTCATCGGCCCGCAGAAAAATCGTTCCGCCTTCGGTGCGCAACCGGCCGGCCTGAAATGTCAGCGAGTTCTGCTCTATCGTGCGGGTAACATCCGAGACGGTCAGGCCATAGTGTCGTAATCGCGCGGGGTCGATTTCGATGCGCAACTCGCGTGGGATCAACCCCCAGATTTGCAGACGGGACAATTCTGGTTGGGCCAGCAGCTCTTCCTTGAGGCGCTGTGCCAGTGTCTGCAGTGTGGCCGGATCGGTTTCGCCATACAGGTTCAGGTAGAGCGCGGGGAAATCAAAGCCTGAAGCTTCGATCACCGGGCGGCGGGCGGTATCGGGGAGGTCGGTCAACCCGTCGATGCGTATGCGCACGCGGTCCAGTACGGCCTGCAATTTCTCCCCACCCGCGCGGCGGACCGTGACCACACTGAGATCGTTTTGAGACTGCGAGGTGACGCTACGCACACCTTCCAGCCCCTCAAGGGCCTGCTCAACCTTCTGTGTCACCAGTTCGTCGACCTGTACGGCTGTCGCATCAGGAAATTCAGTCGCGATGGTGACGCTTTCCGGCGGGATACGCGGGAAGCCTTCGATGCGGATATTCAGCAGCGTCTGCACGCCAAGAAAGAGGATCAGGGCCATCATCAGGTTGGCGGCGACGGGGTTGCGAATGAACCAGGATGTCAGCGCATGCATGGCTCAACCCTCATCCGACCGCGGCGTCACCCGCTGACCCGGCAGAAACGAGGCCAGCGGCGTCTTGGCCACCCGCCACGGGCCGGTCCCTTCGGGTGCCGATATCGTTATTGTGCCTTCGTTACGGAACAATATGTCCGGGCTGATCCGGTGCAGTTGATCGTTGTCTCCTATCAGCCAGACATACCCGGCGCGGGACAGCGTACTTTCCGGCAGGGTCAGCGTGTCTGCGATCTGACGCCCAAGAAGGCGAACCTTTAGAAAGTCTCCGGCCAGTACCCGCCCATCAGGCGAGGCGACGTCCAGAAAGAGGCGTACTTGTCGCGTGTTCTGATCCAGAAACCCACCCCCGTGGCGGACCTGAGCCTCTCCCAATGGCACTCCGGTGCGATGTATCAGCTCTGCTTTTGCACCGGAAATCGGATGGTTCAGAAGCGCCCAATCCGCTTGACTGAACTCGGCGACCAGTTCGAATTGCCGATCATCGGACAGGTGCACCAAAGCATCCCCCGGAGCCACCGTTTGGCCAAGGCTGGCAAAGCGCTGCGTGACAAAGCCAGAAAACGGGGCCACCACATCTGCTTGCGCCAGCTCGGTTCGTACCGCGTTCAGGCGCGCCTCGGCCGCTGCGACGGTTTTCTCCGCGATGCGCAGTTGCGGCAAGTTCAGCGCCAGATCGTTGGGTGGTTCCACGCCATCCCGATCAAATTGGCGTCGAGCAACGGTGACATTGTTCTGCGCACGCAACAGAGCCAGCTTCGCCTGTTCATGCTCCATCGCTGCTGCGGCGACGGCGCTTTCATAGGGCGCACTCTCAATCGAGAACAAAGGATCCCCCCGGTCCACCTTTGCCCCGGCCAAAGCGGCTTCGTGAATCGCGATAATGCGCCCGGATATGGCAGACCGCAGTTCGGCATCCCAGCGTGGACGAACCTCGGCAAAGGCCGATATGCGCGCCCGTACCGTTTGCGGGACCACGGTGACCACCGAAACAACGGGCGGCGGTGGCGCGGTCGTTGTTGCCCGCACATCGATTGTGTCTTCGGTGTCGAACAACAGGAGCACTATCGCGACAAGCAATGCCAAGGCAAGTCCGATCCAGAGCCATCGGCGTTTCGGGTTTTGCGGCGCTTCCACGGATTTGTCAGTCATGAAACGGCCCCTCTCTGCGCAATCGAATCCATTGTCCTTGCGGTGGTGGATAATGTGTCATATACTATGAACGATCGTTCGTTCAATATTGAGCATGAAAAAATGTCAGAAGATGGGAAGGCGGGCTCGGCCCGAGAAAAGGCCACGGCCAAAAGGCGCAATCAGATTTTGGAAGCCGCAGTCATGTGTTTTCTCGAGAACGGATATCATCAGACCGGCGTACGCGACATTGCGGCTCGGGCGGGCGTCAGCCTTGGAAATCTCTACAATCACTTTCGCGGAAAACATGATGTGCTTGTCGAAATCGCGATGTTCGAGCGACGCGATATGGAGCCGTTTCTGAAGATCCTGAATTCAAACTCTCCGGCACCGAAAATTCTAAAAAAGTTCATCGGTGCTTACGCCAGGTATCTGGCCGCACCGGAAAATGTCATTCTCGCGTTGGAGATTTCAAGTGAGGCCGTGCGCCAACCGGACATCGCGCAGTTGTTTGTGGAGAACCGCGCGATGCTGACCGATGCGCTTGTATCTGTGGTTAAACGGGGTATTGCGGATGGTGACCTGCGTGCTGTTCCCGATCCTCTTCAGGCTTCGCAATTGGTCATAGAGGTTTTGGAAGGCAGCGCGTATCGCAGCGTGTTGGCCGGGATACCGATGTCCAAGTTGGTCGGTAGTGTCGAGGATTTCGTAATGAGTTCGCTGTTGGTGCGATGATGACTTGGATCTTGCATAATGTTTAGAGGTTCATACAAGTCCGTCTTCGGGGGTTTTAGCGTCTCCCCCAACAATCAAACTCTGACCAGAGATCATTCGCGAACGGTTTTGGGCAATCTTACAACCAATGTAGGTGCGCTCATAACGCTGCATCTTCACCATTGATTTTATTCAGAAAATTTAGGCGTCTTCGCCCATAACTTTGCGCACCATTTGCCCATAACTCTGCACGATTAACCCATAAGTTTGCGCGGTTCAAAAGAACGCGTTCAATTGACGGTAGTTGCCGCGCGATTCCGTCAACTTGGAAGCATTTCCGCTCAATCAAAAGTGCATTTTAACTTGCAAAACTCAACCCTTATCTGAATGACACAGCTCAATCGCAGGCTTGTGGCATATCGCCTTGGAAATGCTGCGGCCTGGCTCGCCATTTCTCCGGGCCGCTGGCATGGCGACTTCACGCCGCCGGTATCCGACTGCGGTTTCTGATCCCTAAGTCGCGAGATGTTCGGCAAGGTTGTTGACCTGTATATTCCAGCCCTCTTCGTTGCTGCGCAAAAGCTCGATCCGTCGAGCGTCGGGCAAAGAGGAAAATCCGGACTCGGTTATCGTCAGTCGTGTCCCTTTCGGGATCTCCATCAACCGAAACTCAACAAGCATCCTCGGCTGATCCGTTAATTGCTCGGCCGCGCCCACGTCAGCATCATACCACATGAACGAGAATAGGCGCTCGGGCACCATACGCTTGATGTAAGCGATCCAGGGAACGCCTTCATGGCCCGGATACGTGATCTGCCCGGTGGATTTGCCGCCCACCTCAAATGGCTGATCGAGGTCGACACGAAACCACTGTCCAAATTCTTCATAGTCCGTGAGAGCTTGCCAAACCCGCGAGACTGGTGCGTTCAACTCGACCGTTTTCACGATCCTGTCGTTGTCCACTTCAGCCATGATACAACTCCTTCGCCACCCATAATTCTTCCGGGATACCCTACAAGCAACAAATTCGCAGCGTTTATCGCAGTGTATGCCTTCAGACAACGTGACGTCTGATGCGCCCGGGCGCGTCACTGGTATCGGCGCAACACTGACCGCTGCGAACGCTCAGACGTCGCTGCCTAATCCGTCGGACTCTCGCAAACACGGTGTTTTGCGTCGGTGGCGATCCGGCGAATGTCTTGGAAGGGCTCTCCCATTGCCCTTTTCTCCGACCGAACCCAATGGTTGCTTTGCATTTCGCCCGGGCCTTCAATAAGCAACGAATTACAGGCAGTCAGCGGGACACAGCCGCCTTATGCCGACGCGGCGATTGCTTGCGCAGAAAAACACCGCCCGCGCCGCACGAAATCTTCGGCGGCGCGGCAGATTTCCCCAGACCGGTCGTTCATTCGCACCAAGTCGGCGGATTCTAAACCGATCATTCGCTGCGGTCGAATTCGGCAATCAAGGAGCGCAACAATACGGCCATTCACCAAGCCTCAACTTACGTCCGCTTTTAGAAAAAATTGAACGCGCCGGTTACCGCTAGGCTGAGGCCGTTGTCACTACCCTCGCCAATCGAGTTCGCTTGGCAATCTAAGATCTGCCTTCAGGCTTTCCTAGAACACAGAAAACCAACATTGCACGCATTGGGTCGAACAGCGATTTTAGCTGCTGCGCATCGCGGGCATCCCGTTTGATTTGCGTGAACATACTCTTGATCATGTTCTGAAGCTGCAACGGGTCGATACCCGCGCTGTTCAAATCCTTTTCGAAGGGCGCCAACACGATACCGATTGCTCTAAGGTAGTTGCCCTTGATCTATTTCACACGCTCGGGTGAGAGGTTGTCGCCAATTTCGAGTACCTCGTCGAGGTGCGGAAACCTTTGCATGGCGTCGAAGGGGGCGGCGCACATGTGCTTGAAGAGTATGTCGAGCCTATCCTCAAGATCGGTTGTTGTTGCGCAGACGCTTTCGATGTCAGCCTTGGTTTTCTCCGCGTAATGATAAAGGACTGCGAAGATAAAATCTTCTTTGCTTTCATATGCTTTATACAACGTTTGGCGTTCACTTCCCAACCTTCTCTTCTCAGTAGGATATGGATCCGCCGGTAGCCATAACGCACCCGCGTCTCGGCGATCTCACGGATCCGTTTCCACAATGCCGCCTGCGACGGCCGGCGCGACTTTTAGAAATAGGTGGACTTGCTCAGACCCAGAACCTTGCAGCCTCGCCGGATCGAGACCTGAAACACGCCCTGAACATAGTCGACCAGTTGCCGGCCTTTCGCAGGCGCTACACTTTTTTTGCGAGAACGTCCTGAAGCATGGCTTTGTCCAGGGACAGATCGGCCACCATCCTTTTCAGTCGCCCGTTTTCTTCCTCGAGCAGCTTCAGCCGTTTCAGTTCCGAAGGCATCAGCCCGCCGTACTTCTTTCGCCACCGGTAATATGTCTGCTGGGAAACGCCCGCCTTCCGGCAGACCTCTTGGACACTCAACCCATCATCAACCTGTTTCAGAATGAACGCGATCTGCTGTTCGCTGAACCGTGATTTCCGCATCGGGATTCTCCGCGTTGCCTGCCTGGTACATTACAGGAAAAGTCTCGCTTCCGCCGGTCCAGTTTCCGGGCAGCAGGTCATTTGCAAAGGTCGCTATCTGCGTGTATCGGATATTCCAACGAAGCTGAACGCAAAACGGCCCGCAGCGTCCGCACGAAATATCCGAGTTTACAGGTTGTCTAGCTCGAGAAAGCGCTTTCCCCCGTTTCGACCATTTGCGCAAAACTATGGGCGAACTACGCAAAACTTTGGGGTGTGCGAAGGGCTATGCGCAAACCTACACACGATCAGAAATCCAGGTTCTCCACGCTCAGCGCGTTTTGCTGGATAAACTCGCGGCGGGGTTCCACCACATCACCCATCAGCTTGGTGAACAGGTCATCCGCCTCAACCATGTCATCCACGCGCACCTGCAGCAGCGTGCGCGCGTCCGGGTCGAGCGTGGTTTCCCACAGCTGATCGGGGTTCATCTCGCCCAGCCCCTTGTAGCGTTGCAGCGAGAGGCCCTTTTCGCCCTCTTCCAGAATCGCACGCAGCAGATCCAGCGGGCCGTGGATGGCCTGAGACCGGTCGCGGCGGATGAGGGTGGCGGGGGAATTATAAACCTCCTGCAGGCTCTGGGTGAAGCTGCCGGTCTTGCGGGCCTCGCCCGAGCGCAGCATCGGGCCGTCCAGTGTGCGCACCTCTTCCACACCGCGCAGGATACGGGCCAGGCGGATGCCGTGATCCTGCGTAATCCGGCCCTGCCAGCCGCGTTCGTATTCCAGTGCGATCAGATCCAAACGGGCGGCGACTTTGTCAGCCACGCCTTGTAGGTCGGCATCCACCGCGCCGGGCACAAAGGCGCCTGCGACGGCGGCCTGTTCCAGAATGTGGCGGGGGTAGTGGGTTGGGAAAGCGTCCAGCACGCGTTTCAATTGCCGTGCCTCGTCGACCACGCGGGTCAGGTCCTGACCGATGATTTCTTCGCCCGAGCCGAGTTTCAGTACCGCGCCCTCGACGCCCTGATGGATCAGGTAATCATCCAGCGCAGCCTGATCCTTTAGGTAAACTTCTGATTTGCCGCGCGAAACTTTGTAGAGGGGTGGTTGCGCGATATAAAGGTGTCCCCCCTCGATCAGCTCTGGCATCTGCCGGTAGAAGAAGGTCAGCAGCAGGGTCCGGATATGCGCGCCGTCCACGTCAGCATCGGTCATGATGACGATCTTGTGGTAGCGCAGCTTTTCGATGTTGAACTCATCCCGGCCAATGCCGGTACCAAGCGCCATCACCAAATTGCCGATCTCCTGGGATGACAGCATCCGGTCGAACCGGGCGCGTTCCACGTTCAGGATCTTGCCGCGCAGGGGCAGCACCGCCTGTGTACGCCGATCGCGGCCGGTTTGCGCGGAACCGCCCGCCGAGTCCCCTTCGACCAAAAACACTTCGGTCTTTGCCGGGTCTTTCTCGGAACAATCCTTGAGCTTGCCGGCGAGATAATTGACATCCATCGCCGTCTTGCGACGGGTCAGTTCGCGCGCCTTGCGGGCAGCCTCACGCGCCAGTGCGGCCTCGATGATCTTGCCGACGATCTGTTTGGCCTCGTTTGGGTTTTCCTCGAACCACTCCGCCAGCTTTTCGTTCACCAGGCTTTCGACCGCCGGGCGTACCTCGGAACTGACCAGCTTGTCCTTGGTCTGGGATGAGAATTTCGGATCGGGCACCTTGACCGACAGCACGCAGGTCAACCCTTCGCGGGCGTCGTCACCGGTAAAGCTCACCTTCTCCTTCTTCGCGATGCCCGAAGATTGCGCGTAGTTGTTAATCGTCCGCGTCAGCGCACCCCGGAAGCCCGCCACATGGGTGCCGCCATCGCGCTGCGGGATGTTGTTGGTAAAGGGCAGCACCGTCTCGTGGTAGCTGTCGTTCCACCACATGGCGATTTCCACGCCGATATCGTCACGGTCGCCCTTGATGTAGATCGGCTGATCCATCACGGCTGTCTTGGAACGGTCGAGATACTTGACGAACTCCTTGACGCCACCCTCGTAGAACAGCTCGGTCTCCAGCCGCTCGGCGGGGCGCTCATCGATTAGGGTGATCCGCACGCCGGAGTTCAGGAAGGCCAGCTCGCGCAGGCGTTTTTCCAGCGTCTCAAACGCGTATTCGAGGTTGGAAAACGTGTTGGTCGAGGCCAGGAACCGCACCTCGGTCCCAGTGCGCTCACCACATTCGCCGACAACGGTCAGGTGTTCGGTTGTCTCGCCGCCTTCAAACCGGGCGACATGTTCCTTGCCGTCGCGCCAGATCCGCAACTCCAGCCAGTCCGACAGGGCGTTCACCACCGACACACCCACACCGTGCAGACCGCCGGACACCTTGTAAGAGTTGCTGTCGAACTTCCCGCCCGCATGCAGCTGGGTCATGATGACCTCGGCGGCGGACACGCCTTCCTCTTCGTGGATTCCCACCGGAATTCCGCGCCCGTTATCGCTGACCGAGACGCTGGAATCTGCATGGATTTTGACCGTCACATGGTCGGCATGACCGGCCAGCGCCTCGTCGATACCGTTGTCCACGACCTCATACACCATATGGTGCAAACCCGAGCCATCGTCGGTGTCGCCGATATACATGCCCGGCCGTTTCCGAACGGCCTCCAACCCCTTGAGAACCTTAATGGAATCGGCGCCGTATTCTTCTGGCGTCTGTGCGTCGTCGGACATGCCGTCAGTACCTTCATTTTTTGTCATCTTATACGTTCTCTGGTGGGGATTGTCACGCGATCCCACCAGATTTTGTGTGATGAACGGGTCTTGTTTGCACCGATCGCCCGCGCCCGGCTCAGAATGCTGAAACCTGCGATATTCCCTCAGTTTCAGTGACCTCCAGAACCTGTGCCCGACCGCCCAATTCGGCAAAGAGCTCAAGCCCCGTTCCAGTCATCCAGGCCTGGGCGCCCAGCGCGCAGATCTCCTCATAAAGCGCCGCCTGGCGGTCCGCATCCAGATGCGCCGCCACCTCGTCCAGCAGCACGATGGGTGGTGCCCCGATCATCCCGGCGAGCGCGCGCGCATTGGCGAGGATCAGCGACACCAGTAGCGCCTTTTGTTCACCCGTCGAGCAATCACGGGCGGGAACGCCCTTGGCCGCATATGTGCCATAGAGATCGCTGCGATGTGGCCCCA
This sequence comes from Ruegeria sp., assembly GCF_040830605.1. Classification (GTDB taxonomy): domain Bacteria; phylum Pseudomonadota; class Alphaproteobacteria; order Rhodobacterales; family Rhodobacteraceae; genus Ruegeria. The sequence continues at coordinate 457,818 of NZ_JBFOMD010000004.1, read as the reverse complement.
CTAACGTGCGCCCGGCGGCCAGATCGCGAAACCGGCTCTCTGCCAGCGCCTCGCGCAGATCACCTTCGGTCTCGGGCATTGCACCTTCGGTCTGGACCAATTCCAATTCTGCCGTTGGGAACGCCGTTTCCGCCCGTTCTTGCGCCGCCCGCAGATGCTCCAATGCCGCAACACGCGCGAGATGTATCCGATGGCCCGAGGTGGCCATCTGCCCCTCAAGCGCGACATACCAATGGGCATCCCGCACTTGGTCCTTCAGCAGACGATTGCGTTCGCGCATGGCCTTTTCATAGGTCAGCGCAGCCTCGGCGTGCGAGGGGTCGAAACTTAGCGCCATCCGGTCCAGAAACCGCCGCCGCCCGTCGGCACCTTCGATCCACAAACGGTCCATCGAGGGGATCAGCCACACGACCCGCGCCAGTTTGCCCAGCGCCACCTGACTGGCTGCCTTGCCGTCAACCCGTACCTGCCGCGCCGCGCCGCCATCGGACCAGGTCTCGATCTCATAACTCTGCCCGTGCGCCGCAAGCAGCCCGGTCAGCTTCCACCCTAACGCCTCGGGTCGCCGCGTCATCTCGGCGGCACTGGCCCGGCGCAACCCGCGCCCCGGCGAAAACAGCGACACAGCCTCAAGGATATTGGTCTTGCCCGCCCCGTTCGGCCCGTAAATCGCCACAGGCCGGTCATCCAGAGACAGCCGCACCAGCTTGTGCGAGCGAAAATGGGAAATTGTAAGCGAGGTCAGGGCCAGCAAAAACCAAGCCCCCTTCTTCTGTTCAAAAATATCCCCGCCGGAGGCATCGCGCGTCAGCGCGATCAGACACGCATCGGCATGACCACATAGACCGCGCTCTGATCACTGCCTTCGCGCATCAGGGTCGGATCGCCCGCCGAGTTGAACAGGAACACCGCGTTTTCGCGATCCACCTGAGACGCGATTTCAAGCAGATACTTGGCGTTGAACCCGATCTCGAGCCGCTCGTCTCCATAGGCCACGGCCAGTTCCTCTTCGGCAGCACCACTGTCGGGCGCGTTGACCGACAGCACCAGCCGGTCGGTCTCAAGCTGCAGCTTCACCGCGCGCGAACGTTCCGACGACACGGTGGCCACCCGGTCCACTGCTTGGGCGAATTCCGAGGCGTCCACTTCCAAGCGCCGCGTGTTGCCCTGCGGGATCACGCGGGTGTAGTCGGGGAAGGTGCCGTCGATCACCTTCGAGGTCAGGGTTATGTCCGGGGTGGCAAAGCGCACTTTGGTCTCGCTGACCGACACGGCAATATCCATCTCGTCATCGTCCAGCAGCTTGCGCAGCTCACCCACGGTCTTGCGCGGCACGATCACGCCGGGCATTTCGTCGGCCCCGCCGGGCAGATCAGCGTCGATCCGGGCCAGACGGTGGCCATCGGTCGCCACGCAGCGCAGCGACTTTCCGCCTTCGGACCCGTCCGCCACATGCATATAGACACCGTTCAGATAATACCGGGTCTCTTCGGTCGAGATCGCGAATTTCGACTTGTCGAACAGCCGCCGCAGCAATGCCGCCGATGCGGTAAAATTGGACTGGTATTCCGAGGAGGCCATTACCGGAAAGTCCTCGCGCGGCAGGGTTGCCAGCGAGAAGTTCGAGCGCCCGGCTTCGACCGTCAGCCGTCCAGCCGCGCTGTCGGCATTCAGCGTAACCAGCGCGCCGTCGGGCAGTTTGCGCACGATCTCGTGCAAGGTGGTGGCCGCGACGGTGGTAGCGCCTGCGCGCTCGACCTGAGCGGGCGCCTTGTCGACCACTTCGATATCCAGATCGGTGGCGCGGAACTGAACCTGATCGTTTTCGGCTTCGATGAGAACATTGGCCAGGATCGGGATCGTATTGCGGCGCTCCACAACGGACTGGGCCTGAGACACGGCCTTGAGCAATGCGCCGCGTTCGATGCTGATCTTCATACCCTCAATTCCTCTGACTTAGGCCGGGATTGGCAACCTAGCGGTTTCCCCCTGCGGCACAAGGTTTTTTACGGATTTCTGGGTTGGAAAACCCGGAGGGTCAAGCGCCACGTGGCCGACAGGGCACAGTTCGCCGGCAACCGTGGGGTTAACCGCACAGAAAAACCCCGAAGCGGGCCCCGGGGTTCGAAAACGTGGCCCCGGATCACGCCCGGGGCGGGCAGATTATGCTTCCAGCGCGCGGCGCAGCATTTCGACATCCTCGGCGATCTGCCCGTCGGTCAGCTTGAGTTCCTCGATACGACGCACCCCGTGCATCACAGTGGTATGATCGCGCCCGCCAAAGCGGCGGCCGATCTCGGGTAGCGAGCGGCTGGTGAGCTGCTTGCACAGATACATCGCCACCTGGCGTGGCCGGGCGTAGGAGCGCAGGCGCTTGGGGCCGATGATGTCGCTGAGGCGGATGTTGTAATAGTCGGAGACCTTGCGCTGGATCTCCTCGACGGTGATCTTGCGTTCCGAGGCACGCAACACGTCGGCCAGACAATCCTGCGTCAGCTCCATGTCGATCTCGCGCCCCACCAGCGAGGCAAAGGCAAAGAGCCGGGTCAGCGCGCCTTCGAGCACGCGGACATTTGTTGAAATGCGGTGAGCAAGGAATTCCAGCACCCCGTCGGCGATCTTTAGATCGGGATAGGTGGAGCGATACTGCTGTACCTTGGTCTGCAGGATGCCCAGCCGCAGCTCGTAATCGGTGGGATGCAGGTCGACGACCAGGCCGCATTGCAGGCGCGACTTTACCCGATCCTCCAAGTCCTTGATTTCGCCGGGCGCCCGATCGGCTGAGATGATGATCTGCTTGTTCTGATCCACCAGCGCATTGAAGGTGTGGAAGAATTCCTCCTGAGTGGAATCCTTGCCCGCGATGAACTGCACGTCATCCACCATCAGCACGTCGACCGAGCGGAACAGGTGCTTGAAATCCATCATCCGGCGCTCGCGCAGGGCCTGCACGAAACGGTACATGAACTGCTCCGCCGATAGGTAGAGTACGTTCAACTCCGGGTGCTTGACCTTCAGCTCCCACGCAATCGCGTGCATCAGGTGCGTCTTACCCAGACCGACGCCACCATAGAGCACCAGCGGATTGAATGTGACCGGCCCGCCCTCGGCCACACGACGCGCGGCGGCATGGGCCAGTTCGTTGGGCTTGCCCACCACAAAGCTTTCAAAGGTGAACCGGGCCTCCAGAGGTGCGGCCTGAAGGGATTCCATCGGGTCGTTGGACGTCTGTGTCATATCGGGGCTCGGCTCTTCCTCGGCATCGGCTGTTACGGGTACAGGTGCGGCAGCGGCCTTCTTCGCAGGGCGCACCGGTGAGTTGGCTGCAACCCTAAACGCCAGGCGCTGCACGGCCTCGCCCGAAGTGTTCAGTTCATAGAGGATGAGATCTGCGAAATTCTGGCTGACATAGTTGCCCATGAAATTGGTCGGGACCGAAAAAACCGCCACGCCGTCCTGCAATTCCTCGAACTCCAGCGGTTCGATCCAGGTGGTGTAGTTGTTCTGTCCAACTGTCTTGAGCAGTTTTTGACGAAGCTGTCCCCATTTCTCTTGTGTCATCCAGCGCCTCACGCATCCCATTGTTTATTGGCCTTTGGGCCTTGTATTCACCATCTACGCACCGGGACATTGCCCGACTGGATCCACACGCAATAAGATACCCACACACCGAAACGCAGCTTCGGTGGCAGTACCCCGACAGGTACGAAGGCAGAGGCCGAAAAACACACGAGACAACCCGAGACCGGATCGCTACGAGCGACAGAGCCGCCTGCTACACTCTCATTTTACGACAGGGCCAAAGTCCCGGAGTAAGCCCGAAACCAAGAGCAGATCGACAGGATCGGTTTGTCCCGACCGCCGACATTCGCTTTGAAACTGACCTGATGCCCGTCAGGTATAGGTTCCCAAGCAGCCTGTCCCCCCAAGCGAGTGAATCGCTGAAAACAGTCCTAGCAAGTCCGTGTGCGAAGCGGCAATGAAACTCTGATATTGACTCAGGCTTTTAACGCAAAGAATCTCTCTGGCCCGCCGAGACGCGGCTTTCCGGCAACAGCAACGGAAAAAGGCGCCGCATGACGCGACGCCTCTTTCAATGGAATTTCTCGTGAGTCGCGGACCGGATTCAGCCCAGTGCTTTGACCCGTGCCGACAGGCGCGACATCTTGCGCGACGCGGTGTTTTTGTGGAACACGCCCTTGGTCACACCGCGCATTAGCTCGGGCTGAGCGGCGCGCAGGGCAGCGGTTGCGGCGTCCTTGTCGCCCGAGGCAATCGCCTCTTCGACTTTGCGCAGATAGGTACGGATCCGCGAGCGGCGGGCTTTGTTGACGGCGAAACGCTTTTCGTTCTGACGGGCGCGCTTCTTGGCCTGGGGCGAATTTGCCATGTGTCTCTCTGACCTTTGTTCGGTTCGGTTGTCTTCGGTTCGCGTGACGGACAATGCCGCACCGGATCATGGATCACGAGTGTGATTCTGGCCAAAGCGGGCCGCACGCGCATGTATAGCGGCGCTGCATAGCCAAGTTTGGCGGGTTTGCCAAGCCGATTCTTCTACACCGGACAGGCTAAGAAAAAGGCGGGCATTTGCCCGCCTGATCGGTCACGAGGACCCTTGACCTTACTTGTCGCGGAACTGCGCCTCGCGTTTTTCAAGGAAGGCGGCCATGCCTTCCTTTTGGTCTTCGCTGGCGAACATCGAATGGAACACGCGGCGTTCGAACAGCATGCCCTCGCTCAGCGGCAACTCATAGCTGCGGTTTACCGCTTCTTTCGCAGCCATGGTGCTGAGCATAGATTTTTCCGCGATCTTCTGGGCCGCGCCCACCGCCTCCTCGACCAGCTTCTTGGCGGGAACCACGCGGCTGACCAGGCCCGAGCGTTCGGCCTCTTCGGCGTCCATGAAACGGCCGGTCAGGTTCATGTCCATCGACTTGGACTTGCCCACGAAACGGGTCAGGCGCTGGCTGCCGCCCATGCCGGCGATCACACCAAGATTGATCTCGGGCTGGCCGAACTTGGCGCTGTCGGCGGCAATGATGAAATCGCACATCATCGCCAACTCGCACCCACCGCCCAGCGCGTAGCCACCCACGGCAGCGATGATCGGCTTGCGGATGGCGGCAATACGGTCATTGGCGTCGGCAAAGAGGTTCGTGGTGAACACATCCACAAAGCTCATCTCCGACATTTCCTTGATATCGGCGCCCGCGGCAAAGGCCTTGTCCGAGCCGGTGATGACGATACAGCGCACCTTGTCGTTGCTGTCCGCCTCTTCCAGCGCGCTGCACAGCTCCCCCAGCAATTGGGTGTTCAGCGCGTTCAGGGCGTCCGGACGGTTGAGGCGGATAAGGGCGACGTGGTCTTCAATTTCGACGATGATCGTCTCAAAGGCCATGGGGCAAGTGCTTTCGGTTGTTCCGTTCAGGAACGATTCCTTACCACGCGAGCGGTCGCTTTCAAGCTATCTTTGGCATTGCGCGCAATAGAAGGAGGACCGGCCCGACTGAGTGATTCTCTGTATGGCGCCACTGCAACCCGGGGTGCGGCAGGCCTCACCCTCGCGCCCGTAGACGTCAAAGCGATGCTGAAAATACCCAAGTTCTCCATCGGCTTGGCGGAAATCCCGCAGCGACGATCCGCCCGCCTCGATGGCGTCCTGCAGCACCTGTCGGATCACCGGAACCAGCGCCGCCACCCGCTTGGCCGAGATCTGGCCCGCCTTGCGACGTGGAGTAATCCCGGCGCGGTAGAGCGCCTCGCACACATAGATATTGCCCAGCCCGGCGACGATTCCCTGATCCAGCAGCGCCGATTTGACCGGGGTGTTCCGGCCCCGAAACGACTCGATCAGGTGCTGTTCGTGGAAATCGTTGCCCAAGGGTTCCGGCCCCAGAACCGCCAGCAGCTTGTGCGCCTCAGCCGTGGCAGTGGGCATCAGGTCCATCACCCCGAACCGGCGCGGATCGTTGAAGGTGACGCGGGCGCCGTTGGCCATGTGAAACACCACATGGTCGTGTTTCTCGGGCGCGGGATGCTCATGCACGAACTGCCCCAGCGGATCGCCCGAGACGGTCATCCGCCCCGACATGCCCAGATGGATCAACAGTGTCTCGCCCCCGCTCAGGTCGGCCAGAATGTATTTCGACCGCCGCCGCAGCCGATCCACCCGCTGCCCTGTAAGCCGTTCGGCCATGCGGTCGGGGAACGGCCAGCGCAAATCGGGGCGGTTCACATCCGCCTTCTCTATCACCACACCCTCCATCGCGGGGCTCAGGCCGCGTCTTACTGTCTCGACCTCGGGCAATTCAGGCATTAGGACGCTCCCATTCCAACGGGCCGCATTGTGCCCAGGTTCCAGCGCCCTATAACAGAGGCGAAATTCGAAAAACGGCAAGGCCCATGTCTGAGACCAACGACAAAACCACCCATTTCGGGTTCGAAACCGTCCGCGAGGCTGAAAAGGCCGGGCGGGTGCAGGGTGTGTTCAACTCGGTCGCCTCGAAATACGACATCATGAACGATGTGATGAGTATCGGCATCCATCGGGTCTGGAAGGACGCGATGATGGACTGGCTGGCACCGCGTCCCGGTCAGCGTCTGCTGGACGTGGCGGGTGGCACCGGCGACATCTCGTTCCGTTTCCTGAGACGGGCTGGCCATGGCCACGCCACCGTGCTGGACCTGACCGAGCCGATGCTGGTCGAGGGCCGCAAACGCGCCGAGGCCGAACAGCGCGCCGACAGTCTTGACTGGGTGGTTGGCGACGCCATGGCGCTGCCGTTTGAGGACAACACGTTCGACGTTTACACCATCTCGTTCGGCATCCGGAACGTGACCCGCCCGCAGGACGCTTTGAACGAGGCTTACCGTGTGCTGAAACCCGGCGGTCGCCTGATGGTTCTGGAATTCAGCCAGTTGCCCAATGACGGGCTGCAGAAACTCTACGACCTCTACAGTTTCAACGTCATTCCGCGCATGGGGCAGATGATTGCGGGCGACCGCGACAGCTATCAATACCTCGTGGAATCGATCCGAAATTTCCCCGATCAGGACACGTTTCTGGCCATGGTCTGCAAGGCCGGGTTCGGCAATGCCAAATACCGCAACCTCAGCATGGGCATCGCCGCGCTGCATTCCGGCTGGAAACTCTGAATGCGAGGACCTCACAACATCATCCGCCTGATCCGCACAGGCGCCACTTTGGAGCGCACGGGTGCCATGAACGTGGTACTCAACGCGTTCGAGGCCCCGCGCGCGCTGCGCTTTCTGGCCCACGCGCTGGGCAAGCCGTTCCAGTGGCTGGGCTACAAGGGCGACCCGGACATGCCACCCGCCACCCGCGCGCTGACCGCCATGGGCCCGGCCTATATTAAGTTCGGTCAGGTCCTCTCGACCCGCCCCGATGTGGTGGGCGATGAACTGGCCGAACAGCTGCGGGTGCTGCAAGACAAGCTGCCGCCGTTTTCGCGCGCCGAGGCCATGAAAGAGGTGGAAAAAGAGCTGGGCCGCCAGGTCGACACCCTGTTCTCGGAATTCAGCGAGCCGATCGCCGCCGCCTCGATCGCACAGGTGCACAAGGCCAAGCTGGCCGCCACCGGTGAAGAAGTGGCGGTCAAGGTCCTGCGCCCCGGGATCGAGCGCGCCTTCCGCAAGGATGTGGACGCCTTCTATTTCGCCGCCCGCATCGTCGATCTGTTTGCCCCCGGCGCACGCCGGTTGCGCCCGATGGACGTGATCGAACATTTCGACGGCGTGGTGCGGGGCGAGTTGGACCTGCGGCTGGAAAGCGCCGCCGCCTCGGAATATGCCGACAACACCAAGGGTGACGAAGGCTTCTGGCTGCCGCCGGTGCGCTGGTCGCTTTCGGCGCGGCGGGTCATGACGCTTAGTTGGGCCGACGGCATCCCGCTGGGAGACAACGACGCGCTGGATGCGGCAAATCACAACCGCCGCGACCTGGGGGAACGCGTGCTGCGCATGTTCCTGCTGCACGCCCTGCGCGACGGGTTTTTCCACGCCGACATGCACCAGGGCAACCTCAAGGTCGCCGCCAACGGCGACATCATCGCCTACGATTTCGGCATCATGGGCCATATCGACGAATACACCCGCCGGGTCTATGCCGAGATCCTGTTCGGCTTCATCCGCCGCGACTACAAACGCGTGGCCGAGGTGCATTTCGAGGCCGGTTACGTCCCCGCCGACAGGGATGTCGACGAATTCGCCCGCGCCCTGCGCGCCGTGGGCGAGCCGATCTTCGGCATGGACGCCTCACATATCTCGATGGGCCGGCTGCTGAACTACCTGTTCGAGGTCACCGAACGCTTCGGCATGGAGACCCGCACCGAGCTGATCCTGCTGCAACGCACCATGGTAGTGGTGGAAGGCGTGGCCCGCTCGCTCGATCCCCACATCAATATCTGGGAGGTCGCCCATCCGGTGGTCGAGGATTACATCAAAGGCTCCATCGGCCCTCGCGCGATCATGCGCGATTTGGGCAACACCGCCCGCGTCCTCGCCCGCTTTGGCCCCCGTCTCCCGGCCTTGGTGGAAAACGCCTTGATCGCCCAGTCCCAAACCGAAGAAAGCACCGCGTCCGGCAAGACCTCGTGGCTCTTGCCCGCGCTGGCAGGCGTATTGGCTGGCGCAATCCTGACCCTGCTGCTCATCACGCTGATCTGACCGCAGCCCGGCTCGGATCTTCTTCTGTTCCAAAATATCCTCGGGGGGAATCGCGCAACGCGCGATGGGGGGCAGACAGCCCCCCTGCCCCCTACCGATCAGAGCCGCTCGATGGCAATGGCAATCCCCTGACCGCCGCCGATACACATGGTGATCAGCCCTTTCGATCCGCCGGTTCGTTCCAACTCATAAAGCGCCTTCAGCGTGATGATCGCCCCGGTTGCACCCACCGGATGACCCAGCGCAATCGCACCACCATTCGGGTTCACCCTGGCTGCATCCAGCCCCAGTTCCTTGTTCACCGCCAACGCCTGCGCCGCAAAGGCCTCGTTCGACTCGATCACGTCGAAATCCGCGGCCGTCAGACCCGTCTTTGTAAACAGGTTCTGCACCGCCGGAACCGGCCCGATCCCCATCACCTCGGGCCGCACGCCGGCATGTGCATAGCCCAGCACCCGCGCCTTGGGCGTCAGCCCGGCCTTCTCCGCCGCATCCGCTGTCGCCAGCACCATCGCCGCAGCGCCGTCATTGATGCCCGAGGCATTGCCCGCCGTCACCCGACCGTCCTTCTGGAACACCGGCCTCAGCCCGGCCAGCGCTTCGGCGGTGGTAGCCTTGGGATGCTCATCCACCTTGAAATCGACCATGTCACGCTTGACCTTCACCTGCACCGGCGTGATCTGGCTGTCGAAATGGCCCGCGTCAATCGCCGCCGCCGCCCGGTCCTGACTTGCCAGAGCAAACTCATCCATCTGCTCGCGAGAGATCTGATGCTCGTCCGCCACATTCTCAGCCGTCACACCCATATGCCCGCTGCCAAACGGACAGTTCAGCGCTCCCAACATCATGTCAAGCGACTTCACATCGCCCATCTTCGCCCCCCAACGGGTCTGCGGTGTGATAAACGGGCTGCGCGACATGCTCTCGGCGCCGCCCGCAACGGCAAACTCGGCATCGCCCAGCATCAGCGACTGAACCGCCGACACAACCGCCTGCGCGCCGGACCCGCACAGACGGTTCACGTTCATCGCAGGCGTCCCGTTCGGTATCCCCGCCTGCATCCCCGCCACCCGGCTCAGATACATGTCGCGCGGCTCGGTGTTGATCACATGGCCAAAGACCACATGACCGATCTGACCGCCCTCGACCCCTGACCGCTCCAGCGCGGCCTCGGTGGCAACGGTTGCCAGATCGATGGGCGCGGTCGAGGCCAGTGCCCCGCCAAACGTCCCGATTGCGGTGCGGGCGCCGTCCAGAATCACGATGTCGGTCATGTCTCTCTCCTGTTGGGTCTGGCGGCATTATGCACCTGCGGCATTGGGCTGTCTCATGAGACGTACCGTCACGGGTGGAATTGACAAACTAGACCTCAAGGCGCACAAGAATCCGTCATGACGGAAAATCCAGACGATATCCTGACACGCCTGCCCGCCCGCCTGAAAGAGGCGCGCCGGGCGCAAGGCCTGTCGCTTGAGGCGGTGGCCAATCTCAGCGGCGTATCCCGCTCGATGGTCAGCCAGATCGAACGCGGCGAAAGCAGCCCGACCATCGCCACGCTCTGGAACCTGACCCGTGCCTTGCAGGTGGATTTCGCGGGACTGCTCGAAGATGGCGACGGCGCGGACCGGATCGAAGTGCTGCGCAAAACCGACGTGCCGAGCATCGACAACATGGGGCAGGGCTGCCGTATCCGCATCCTGTCGCCCCCCGAGGAGGCCGGCGGGCATGAAGTCTACGATATTCGATTCGATCCCGGCGGTGCCCTCAACAGCCAGCCCCATGCGCGTGGCGCGCAGGAACAACTGACGGTGCTGGAAGGTGCCGTGCGTGTCACCTCGGGTAACACCGCAAGTGAGTTGAACGCCGGAGACACTGCGCGCTACGCGGCGGATGTGGTGCATTCGATCTCAGCGCCGGACGCGGCGGCGCGCGTATTCCTCATCGTGAAAAACGCCTGAGCCGCGGCCAAATTTTTTCGAAAAAATTTGTTCTCCCCGATCTCGACTTCACGCCCGGTCAGGACGTGAGCCTGACATGTCCAATCGCAACCAAGAAAATTCGAATTTTCTTGGTTCAAAATTCTTCGAAGAATTTTGCGTCCGGCACAGATGTCCGGTTTGGCGGATTTTCATCCAATATAGTGAATTCCCCTATTTCGGAAACCTATCCGTTATGGTAGACGTGCGACTCAGGCAAAGGAGGATGGCCCATGTCCGACACATTCCTGTCCCACGTCACGGACACGCTTGCGCAGATCGAAGCCGAGGGGCTCTACAAGCGCGAGCGAATGATCACCTCGCCTCAGGGCGGTGAGATCACGGTTGGCGGGCAGCATGTCATCAACCTGTGCGCCAACAACTATCTGGGCCTCGCCGATCACCCGGACCTGATCGCAGCGGCGAAATCCGCGATGGAGCCCCGCGGCTTCGGCATGGCCTCGGTCCGGTTCATCTGCGGCACGCAGGACATCCACCGTGAGTTGGAGCAGCGGCTGGCCAAGTTCCTGAACAAGGATGACGCCATCCTGTTCGCCGCCTGCTTCGACGCCAATGGTGGCTTGTTCGAGCCGCTTCTGGGCCCCGAGGACGCCATCATCTCGGACAGCCTCAACCACGCATCGATCATCGACGGAGTGCGGCTCTGCAAGGCGAAGCGCTACCGCTATCTCAACAACGACATGAACGACCTCGAAGCCTGGCTGAAACAGGCGCGCGAGGATGGGGCGCGGCATATCATGATCGCCACCGATGGCGTGTTCTCGATGGATGGCTATCTGGCCAACCTGCCCGCCATCCGCGAATTGGCCGACACATATGACGCAGTGGTGATGGTCGACGACTGTCACGCCACCGGCTTCATGGGACCGCACGGAGCGGGTACGCCGGATCATTTCGGCGTGGACGTCGACATCCTGACGGGGACGCTGGGCAAGGCACTTGGGGGGGCAATCGGCGGTTATATCGCAGGGCCGCAGCCAGTGATCGACCTTCTGCGGCAGCGGGCGCGGCCCTATCTGTTCTCGAACTCGCTGCCGCCCTCCATCGTCTCCGCGGGCCTTGAAGCCATCCGTCTGGTCGAAGAGGGCGACATGCTGCGCGCCCAACTCTTCGGCAACGCCAAATACTGGCGCGCGGGTCTCGAAAAACTGGGTTTTGATCTCTTGCCCGGCGAACACCCGATCATCCCGGTCATGCTGGGTGAGGCGACGTTGGCACAGGAAATGGCAGCACGTCTCTTTGACGAAGGCGTCTATGTCTCGGGCTTCTTCTTCCCGGTGGTGCCGCGCGGTCAGGCGCGGATCAGGACGCAGATGAATGCGGCTCTGACCAAGGGCGAACTGGACCGTGCACTGGCCGCCTTTGGCAAGGTCGGCACGGATCTGGGAGTGATCGCATGATCCACACCTCGGTCATTGGCGTGATGGCCAATTCCCCGCTGGTCGAGCTGTCGCGCGTATGCGCTGCGCTCCACCTGCAGGGTCGCATACTCGCCAAGCTGGATTACCTGCTGCCCGGCTTCTCCAAAAAGGATCGCGCGGCAAGATCCATCATCGAAGCGGCCCGGGCCGACGGCACCCTCGCGCCCGGCCAGACCGTGGTGGAGCTCACCTCGGGCAATATGGGAACCGGGCTGGCCATCGTGTGCGGCGTTCTGGGCCATCCTTTCGTGGCGGTCATGAGTGCCGGAAACTCCGTCGAACGGGCACGCATGATGCGCGCGCTCGGGGCCGAGGTGGTCATCGTTCCGCAATCTCCGGGCGGCAAGCCGGGTGAGGTGTCGGGCGCGGATCTTGCCTTGGTTGAGGACGCCGCCCAACGGCTGACGGCTGAACGTGGCGCTTTCCGGGCCGACCAGTTCGGCCACAAGGGCAACCCGGATGCCCACGAAAGTGGAACCGCGCCGGAAATCTGGGCACAATCCAACGGTGAAATCACCGCGTTCTGCGACTTTGCAGGATCAGGGGGAACCCTTGGCGGCGCGGCGCGCTTCTTTGCCCGTCACAGTGTACGCTGTTTCGCCGTGGAACCTGACGACGCGCGCGCTTTGGCGGAGGGTTCCGTGCGTTGCCCGGACCATCCGATTCAGGGCGGCGGCTACGCCATGCCCGATCTTGCCCACCTGCGCGAGGCGCCAATCGCCGGCCACCTTGCCGTGACCGGCGGGCAGGCGCGCGACCATGCCCGCCTGCTTGCCCGTGCCGAGGGTATCTTTGCCGGGTACTCCTCCGGCGCCAATCTTGCCGCTGCCACCGAGCTGCTGCGCGGGTCGGAGCGCGGCGGCTGCGTTGCCATCGTGATGTGCGACAGTGGGCTGAAATACCTTTCGACCGATTTGTGGGAGTGATCCGATGCGACCCAATACAATGAAGGCCCTCGAAAAGTCCAAACCGCAGGAGGGGCTGTGGATGGTACACGCTCTGGTCCCTGAAATCGGTCCCGACGAGGTGCTGATCCGTATCAACAAGACCGGTATCTGCGGCACCGATATTCACATCTGGAACTGGGATGACTGGGCCTCGGCCACTGTGCCGGTTCCGCTCATCACGGGCCACGAATTCGCCGGTGAAATCGTCGAGATGGGTCGCGACGTGACCGGGCTGGAAATCGGCCAGCGCTGCTCTGGCGAGGGACACCTGATCGGCACCGACAGCCGCCAGAGCCGCGCAGGGAAGTTCCATCTCGACCCGGGCACGCGCGGGATCGGGGTGAACGAGCAGGGGGCATTCGCCGAATACCTGAAACTCCCCGCTTTCAACGTGGTGCCACTGCCGGACGACATTCCGGACGAGATCGGCGCGATTCTCGATCCCCTGGGCAATGCGGTGCACACGGCGCTCAGTTTCGATCTGCTGGGCGAGGACGTGTTGATCACCGGCGCCGGTCCCATCGGCATCATGGCCGCCGCTGTCGCCCGCCACGCCGGTGCGCGGCATGTGGTGATCACCGACATCAACCCGGACCGGCTACAACTGGCTGGCCATGTCGTTCCGTCGGTTCGTACCGTAGATGTGACCAGCGAAGACTTGCAGGACGTGATCGCCGAACTGGGCATGAAAGAGGGGTTCGATGTCGGGCTTGAAATGTCTGGCTCGCAAGCCGCGCTGGACCAGATGGTCGAGGCGCTGGTGATGGGCGGCAAAATCGCCCTACTGGGCATCCCGCCGGGCAAGTCTCCGGTGGACTGGTCGCGGATTGTGTTCAAGGCGATCACCATCAAGGGGGTCTATGGGCGCGAGATGTTCGAGACCTGGTACAAGATGATCGCGATGCTTCAGAACGGTCTGGATGTCACGCGCGTCATTACCCACCGCTTCAAGGTGGATGAGTTCGCCAAGGGTTTTGCCGCGATGAAATCCGGCCTGTCTGGCAAGGTTGTTCTTGAGTGGGGTGAATAGCAGACGGTCGCATGTCATGCGGACGACAGGACCGCACTTTACCGCATCAAAAAAAAGCCCCAGCCAAAACGGCGAGGCCTTCATCAGCGCCGAACCGGATCGGTTAGTTCGTGCAGCGTTTCTCGGCATCCTCGATCGCTGCGGTGAAACCCAGCAGCGAGAATGTGTCCTTGGTCTGCGTGCCCCGCTCGGACCGTGCGGTCAGAACGGCCTCGCTGCCGCGCTTCATGGCGGTCACGATCTTGGCATCGTCTGTCTCGGTCGCAGGCCAGGCCCATTCGCCTTCGGTGAACAGTTCGAACTCCTCACCCTCGACATTCAGGTTCACGGTCGATCCCGGCGCGAACGGATAGCCTCCTGTAAAGGTCACCTGACCGCTCACCTCGGCCTTGGGGCGGAAGAACACGAACAGCAGGATGTCGCTGCGCCGCACCGAAACGACCCGACCACCACGGGTGTTGACGGTTTCCTTGGGGGACGAAACGCTCCAGCATTCGGTCGGATCGTCCTCGACATACACGTGCCAATCGGTCTTGGCGGCCACACGGTTGGTGCTTGTCGCCTGCTGAGCGATTGCAGTTGTGGCCATTCCTGTCATGCACAGGCCCGCAATTGCGCGGACGAGTTTCGATCCCATTTGTCCAGCCTCCTAGCCCGACCTTTACCTCAAGTTTCCCGGGGCGCCTGCGGGTCTTGAAGCCCGTCTGCCTTGCGCATCCCATCGTTTGCCGACATAGACACACTATCGCAGGTTTCGCCATGGGCGAAAGGGCGATTGGCAGAAATTTGCGCAGGGGTGGAGAGGACGTCATGACGCAGCCGGTGGCGATGACCGAAGTGTGGCGGGGACCGTTTCTGGAGAGCATTCACCTGGGTCATGCGGTGATTTGCGACGACACAGGCCAGATCGTGCGCAGCTGGGGCGACCCGAACGCGTTGATCTATCCGCGGTCGTCCTGCAAAATGGTTCAGGCTTTACCGCTGGTTACCTCAGGTGCGGCGGCCAAATATGGGCTGGGCCCGGAACATCTGGCCCTGGCCTGCGCCTCGCATAGCGGTGCCGCGATCCACACTGATCGGGTTTCCGCCTGGCTGCATCATCTGGGCCTGCATGACGACGATTTCCGCTGCGGCCCGCAGGAGCCGTCGGACATGGCCGCGCGCGACGGGCTGATCCTTGCCGATGTCCGCCCCTGCCAGATGCACAACAATTGTTCGGGCAAACATGCCGGTTTTCTGACGCTGGCGCAGCATATGGGCGCGGGCCCGGAATATATCGAAATCGACCACCCCGTGCAGCAGGCCTGTCGCGCCGCGTTCGAAGAAGTAACGGGCGAATCCAGCCCCGGTTACGGTATCGACGGTTGCTCGGCCCCGAACTTCGCGACCTCTTTGCTGGGGCTCGCGCGCTCGATGGCATGGTTTGCTTCTGCCGCTGACCGATCCGACCGCCAAAGCACTGCCGCCGAGCAACTAACGGCGGCGATGATCAAACATCCCGAGCTTGTCGCGGGCGAAGGCCGCGCCTGCACCGAACTGATGCGCGCCATGGATGGCCGCGCGGCGATCAAGACCGGCGCCGAAGCGGTGTTCGTCGCCATCATTCCGGAAAAGCGTGTGGGCGTGGCACTCAAGATCGCCGACGGCGCCACCCGCGCCAGCGAATGCGCCATCGCAGCGATTCTGGTAGGCCTCGGAGTGCTGGATGCCGATCACCCGGCCACACGGAAGTTCATGAATGCGCCAATCCATAGCCGCAGGGGTATCGACTGCGGCAGCATCAGGCCAACACAGGATCTGTTGGCCCCGCTCTGACGCATCGCGGATTCCCTCTCCCCACGGGGAGAGGGTTAGGGTGAGGGGGATGATCTACATCTCCATAACTTCGGCAACCTCGACCGAGCCGTTGCCCGTCACCACCATCGGACACCCTTTGGCCATCTCGGTCGCGGCTCCGATATCGGCGGCCTTGACCACCGAATACCCCGAGATCGGATTGGCGCCGCCATCATCGGCCACACCGTCCGCGCTGACGGTCTTGGACATCCCCACCGGTGCGCCGGGGATCACCACCGCCTCGCCCATATCGGCAAACCAGGCCTGCCATTGTGCCATCACCTTTTCGCCCTCCTCGGGGCTCTCGGGCGCCTTGCCGCCATGATATGCAAAAACGAATTCCGGCATTTCACTACCTCCCTTGCTGAAAACTCACGCCAATGCGGCTTCAAGCTTGCGCAGCGACGAGGTCCAGCCGCCTTCGTGGCTGGCGCTGATCTCGTCATCGCCCAACTCGCGGTGATCCAGCACCAGCCGCGCACCATTGTCCGTGGCCTCGACCGTGAAAGTCACATGGCTCTCATCGCCGCGCTGGTCATTCTCGTCATGCCAGGCCCAGGTGAACCCGACCGATTTGGGCGCATCCACATGGGTGACATGACCCGAGACCTTGAACCGCTGCCCCTCGCCATTCTCCATCACCGAGAACCACGGACCGGTGCGCGAGAAATCCAGGTCGTGCTCGGGCACATGCAGCCCCTCAGGTCCCCACCACTGCAACAGTTTGGGGCCATCGCTGACCCACGCGAAAAGCTGTTCGGGGGCTACGGGAAACTCCCGCTTCAATCTCAGGTCGGCCATGTATTCTCTCTCTCCAAAGTCGCCCCCAACCGGTCGAGGCTCGTCTCCCAGAATTCGCGCTTCGAGATGGTCCATTCGGCAATGGCGCGCAGTCCCTCGGGCCGGATGGAATAAAGCCGCTGCGGCCCCTTTGCGCGTTGTTGTATCAGCCCCGCCTCGCGCAGCACCTTCAGATGACGCGAGATCGCGGCTCCGGACATGCCCCTGCCTTCGATCAGATCTCCGGCTGGCAACTCGCCGTCCGCCATAAGCTGTTCGACAATGGACAGGCGGGTTTCGTCTGACAGGGCAGAGAAGGCCTTGATAAGTGTGTTCATGCCCGACTATTAACATAAATGTTAAATGATGCAAACTCGATTCTTGGGGCGAGCGGGGCAGGTATAAACTGACCGGAAATCTATGATGGACAGACCTAACTTACTCAACGTAAGCTAAATTGTGCATATACGTTGAATAATTTGTCAGGGAGGCCCGTAATGGTCCGAGTTTCTTTACCGATTGTGGTGTGCAGTACGATGGTTCTGGTTGGGTGCACGCCGCTTTGGTTTGAAAATACCCAAACCGTGGAACCACAGCCCGCTCCGCAGCCGGCTCCGGTTGCCACGCCGACTCCTGCCGCTGCAACAACGCCGACGGTGACAACAACGCAAGCGTCGTCCAATACTTCTGACTCCGGTGAAGAACGGGATAGCGATGGCGGTGGCGGCGGTGGTGGCGGCGCCGGTGGCGGTGGCGGCGGAAGCTGGAACTAGACACGGAGGGCCAATCATGTTTCGGCGCAGCCTGAGAGGCGGGATCTATCCGATCTTGGCCGGGATGCTTGCTTTGTCTCTGCCAACCGGACATGTGCTGGCCCAAACCGCCCCCCGCGAAGTATCGCAATCGGCGACTGCCCCCAGGATTGCCATCGTGATCGGCAATCAGGACTATACGAATGTTGGCGACCTTACGAATGCGCGCAAGGACGCCCAGGATATTGCCTCACTGCTGCGCGAGTTCAACTTCAAGGTCTATGACGGATACGATCTTGAAAAACGCGAATTCGAGGAGCTTCTGCGCACGGCCGTGCTCAATATCCCGGATTCAGCGAACGTTCTGTTCTACTACGCCGGGCACGGCATTCAGATCGGCAGGCGAAACTACCTGCTGCCGGTGGATGCCAAGTTCGAAAGCATCTACGACGTTCCCCTGGCCACCATGACACTGGATCGGGTGATCGACACGCTGTCGGCCCGCAGCTCGGCGCATGTGGCCATTCTGGATTCCTGTCGCGACAACCCGTTCAGTGACATCCGGCTGGCCGCGGATCTGGACGCCAACCTGTTCGAGACCCGCACCGGGTTTGACGTGTTCCGCACCCCGCTCAACTCGCTGGTCGCTTATTCCACCTCGCCCGGTGCCGTGGCCAGTGACGGCGCGGCTGGGGAGAACAGCCCTTATACTGCGGCGGTTCTTGAAACCGCGCGCGCCACGCCGTTTGAGAACATTCAGCAGTTGTTCCCGGTCATCAGGGAACGGGTGCATGACTCCACCCAAGGGCAGCAGATCCCATGGGAAAGCTCGACGCTTGTGAAGCCGTTCTACCTGGCGCAGCTACAAACCGAAACAACGCCCGAACCGGTCACCGGCGGCGAGGCCCAATCGCTTGATCTGACCCATCAGTTCGACAAGAACATCCCGCTGTCCCAGACCTTGGAACAGGCGCTGGGTGCCGACATCTCCGAGGTGCATATTGTTGAGCGTCCCGACCGCGGTGTGATTGCGCTGGGGAATGAACAACAGTCCGGTTCGATCTCATACGCGCCGGAAATCTCGGATGTCCGCGCGGTCGAGGTGAACAAGGCCGGGGTTCAGGACAAGTTCGTGGTCGAGGTCGTCACCTCCGGCCAGCAACGCCAGCGGGTCGACGTTTCCCTACAACTGGACCTGAACGCATGTGACCTGGAAGCAGGCGATGCGCTTGATCTGAATGGTGTGGGCATCTTTCGCCTGCCGAACGAGATCAACATTGCAGACGGCTTGAAGGCGTGTGGCGAAGCCGTTGCAGCGCATCCTGACAATGCCCGTTTTCGGTATCAGCTGGGTCGCGTGCAGCAAGCCGCAGGCCAGTTGTCCGAAGCCTATGACAACATCTCGGCTGCGGCTGCGGCGGGGCATATCCGAGCAAAATTCGCTTTGGCCATGCTTCTTGATTCCGAACAGATCGACCGCGCGGTAACCAAGATCCCCCTTGATACGCAAAAAGCGCTTACACTGCTGGAAGAGGGCACTGCCGAACAAGACCCCTATGCCATGCACCGGCTGGGAAAGAAGCTGCTGCGCGAAGGCGAAACTGCCGAGGAGAAGAAGCGGGGCTTTGAACTGCTGGAGCGGGCCGTGGAACTGGGCCATACGTTCTCGATGAACGAATTGGGGCTCTATTTCCTGCGTGAAAACTCCGAGCACTA
Source organism: Ruegeria sp. (assembly GCF_040830605.1). Classification (GTDB taxonomy): domain Bacteria; phylum Pseudomonadota; class Alphaproteobacteria; order Rhodobacterales; family Rhodobacteraceae; genus Ruegeria. The sequence goes on along the minus strand of NZ_JBFOMD010000004.1, from coordinate 438,654 downwards.
CATTCCCGAGCGCGGCATGCGCTATCTGCGGGCCTCGGAATTGCGCAAAGACATCTACGGCTATGACAATCTAGCCTATGTCGCGCTGAACGGGCTGGGCGGCAATCCGGTCGACTACGAAAAGGCGCACCGGTACTTTCTTGCCGCTGTGGAAGGTGGCCATCCCACGGCCCCCGCCAGCATTGCCCGTATGATCCTGCGCGATCAGTTGCAGGGCCGCACAAGCGCCGAGGCACTCGAATGGTATGACATGTCGCTTGCACGCGGTGACGCATGGGGTGGCGCCAACGGGGCCTACATCATTCTTGACGGCCAGGTGCGCGGCAAAGGTCCGGCAGACGCGGCTTTGCGGGCGGCCAAAGCGACGCTGCTGGCAGATGAAGAAGCCGCAGGCCAGGCGCGTGAGCAGCTCGACGGCCTGCCGAACTCGGCGCTGGATCGCGCGTTGCAGATGGCGCTCAACGAGCTGGGTGAGAGTGTCGCGGTGGACGGACAGGTTGGTCCCGCGACCACCAGGGCGCTGGAAAACGTCACCGCCGCGCATGGGGTTCCCGTGCCCTTCGCTGCGCTGAATGATCCAAAGGAACGGCTCATCCTCGCCGCCCGAGTTTATTACGCGATAAACCCTGTGCGTTTCGATCTGTTCTGACGTTTTCTAACCGATGAAATCCTCTCGGGCGTAACCTTGCAGATACAGCAGGGCCGTCAGATTCCCGTGATTGATGCGCACGTCGCATTGCTCGGCCACCGAGGGCTTGGCGTGCAACGCAACCCCGGTTCCGGCCAATCCCAGCATGCCCAGATCGTTCGCCCCATCACCCACAGCGATCGCATCGGCCGGAGAAATCCCAAGCCGAGCAGTGATCTGCCCGAGCGCCTCAACTTTCGCCTCGCGCCCCAAGATCGGGCGCCCGACATCGCCGGTCAGCCTGCCATCCTCAGCCAACAGCGTGTTGGCCCGGTTCTCATCGAACCCCAGCACCTCGGCCACCTTGGCCGTAAAAGCGGTAAACCCGCCGGAGACCAGGGCGGCATAGCCGCCGCCCGCGCGCATCGTCGCCACCAGTTCCTGCCCGCCGGGCATGAGGGTGATCCGCTCGGCCAGAACCTTGGCAATCACCGCCTCATCGAGCCCTTTCAGCAGTCCGACCCGCTCGATCAGTGCGCCTTCGAAATCCAGCTCGCCATTCATCGCCCGCGCGGTGATGTCCTTCACATGAGCACCCACCCCGGCCTCATCCGCCAACTCGTCGATGCATTCCTGCTCGATCATGGTACTGTCCATATCCGCCAGCAGCATCCGCTTGCGCCGTCCCTCGGTCCGCTGCACCACCAGATCGACACCCAGCTTCTGCAAGTCGGCCCAAACCTCCCAAAGATTCCCCGGCATCACGTCCAAAGCAAACTCCGCCGCCTCGTCCGAGCTCAGCCAGACCGCCTCGCCCCCACCCCAGGCATTACGCAGCGACTCGACCAGCGCAGGGTCCAGCGATGGCGCGGCTGGGTTGGTCAGCAGGGTGGCGACATACATGGGCATCTCCTGTTTCGTTGCCTGCACATACCGCAGGCGCAGAAAATCCGCCAGCTACCGAATCCGAAAGTCCCCCGCACTCAGCGCTGGCGCCCGACCCGACGACCACGTCAACGCTAACCGACTGCAATATTTCATCTTTTCAAAAATACTCATGGCCGACCGGTGCCACATCCAACCGTTCCACGGGCTCCAACCAACCCGGAACGCAAGTTTCCGATCATAGTCACCGGCGTCGGATTTGATCGTCAAAGCGCCGAAATCAGGCCATTTCGCGCTTGCGTGCCGCGCCGCAGCGGCATAGCTCTGTCGGTGGGACACCCCTCCCCAACGAGGGGCGCATATCTGTAAGGGTAACACCGATGACTATCGAACAACCGGCGACGCGGCCGGCTAATCCGCGTTTTTCCTCTGGCCCCTGCGCCAAACCCCCCATATTCGATCTGACCAAACTCGCCGGCGCTGCGCTGGGCCGTTCGCACCGTGCCGCCGTCGGCAAGGACAAGCTGAAGGCCGCCATCGAAGGCACCCGCGAGGTTTTGGGCATTCCCGCTGATTACCGCATCGGTATCGTCCCCGCGTCGGACACCGGTGCCGTCGAGATGGCGCTCTGGTCGTTACTGGGCGCGCGCAAGGTCGAGATGCTGGCCTGGGAGAGCTTTGGCGCGGGCTGGGTCACCGACGTAGTGAAACAGCTCAAGATCGAAGCCGAAGTAAAGACCGCCGAATACGGGCAGATCGTGGATCTGGCCTCTGTCGATTTCGCCAATGATGTCGTGTTCACCTGGAACGGCACCACCTCGGGCATCCGCGTGCCGAATGGTGACTGGATCGCCGATGACCGCGAGGGGCTGACGATCTGCGACGCCACCTCTGCCGCCTTTGCCATAGACCTGCCCTGGGACAAGCTGGATGTAACCACCTTCAGCTGGCAGAAGGTTCTGGGCGGTGAAGCGGCGCACGGCATGCTGATCCTGTCGCCCCGCGCGGTGGAGCGGTTGGAGAGTTACACCCCCGCCTGGCCCCTGCCCAAGATCTTCCGGCTGACCAAAGGCAGCAAGCTGATCGAGGGCATCTTTACCGGTGCCACCATCAACACGCCGTCGATGCTGGCGGTCGAGGATTACCTGTTCGCGCTCGACTGGGCCCGCTCGGTCGGCGGCTTGCAGGGCCTGATTGGCCGTGCCGATGCCAATGCGGGCGCCATCCACGCCTTTTGCGATGCGCATGACTGGATTGCCAATCTGGCTGAGGACGCGGCAACGCGCTCGAACACCTCCGTCTGCCTGAAATTCACCGACGACCGCATCCGCGACGGCGCAGCCTTTGCCAAGGCGGTGGCCAAGCGGCTGGAGGCCGAAAACATCGCTCTGGATATCGGCGCCTATCGCGATGCGCCTGCGGGCCTGCGAGTCTGGTGCGGAGGTACGGTCGAGACCTCGGATATCGAGGCGATGCTGCCCTGGCTCGAATGGGCCTTTGAGGCCGAGATCGAGGCGCAAGCACAAGCTGCCTGAATTCCCGTGTGCCGGGCTGAAGCCCGGCCTACGCGAGACACAAACGTAAGGCGGGCTTCAGCCCGCCATCCCCAGACCCATTCAAAGGACCAAATCAATGGCCCCCAAAGTGCTCATTTCCGACAAGCTGTCGGACGCTGCCGTCCAGATCTTCCGCGACCGTGGCATCGATGTGGATTTCTTGCCCGATGTGGGCAAGGACAAGGAAAAGCTGGCCGAGATTATCGGCCAGTATGACGGCCTTGCCATCCGCTCGGCCACCAAGGTGACCGAAAAGATCCTGGAAAAGGCCGACAATCTCAAGGTCGTCGGCCGTGCCGGGATCGGCACCGATAATGTCGATAAGGACGCAGCATCGAAAAAGGGGGTGATCGTGATGAACACGCCCTTCGGCAACATGATCACCACCGCCGAGCACGCGATTGCGATGATGTTCGCCGTGGCGCGGCAGATCCCCGAGGCCAGCGCCTCGACCCATGCGGGCAAATGGGAAAAGTCCAAGTTCATGGGCACCGAGCTGACCAACAAGACCCTGGGCGTCATCGGCGCGGGCAATATTGGCGGCATCGTCTGTGACCGGGCCCACGCGCTGAAGATGAAGGTCCTCGCCTACGATCCCTACTTGGGCGCCGAAAAGGCCGACCAGATGGGTGTCGACAAGGTCGAGCTGGACGAGCTGCTTGAGCGTGCCGATTTCATCACCCTGCACGTGCCGCTGACCGACCAGACCCGCAATATCCTGAGCCGTGAAAACCTCGCCAAGACCAAGAAGGGCGTACGCATCGTCAACTGCGCCCGGGGCGGTCTGGTGGACGAAGATGTGCTGTCCGAAATGCTGCAGAGTGGTCACGTGGCAGGTGCCGCCTTTGACGTGTTCAGCGAGGAACCGGCCAAGGACAACCCGCTCTTCAACCTGCCCAATGTGGTCTGCACCCCGCATCTGGGCGCGGCAACCACCGAGGCGCAGGAAAACGTCGCCCTGCAGGTGGCCGAGCAGATGTCGAACTATCTGCTGACCGGAGCAGTGGAAAACGCACTGAACATGCCCAGCGTCACCGCCGAAGAGGCCAAGATCATGGGGCCGTGGATCAAGCTGGCCGGTCATCTGGGCTCTTTCGTGGGTCAGATGACGGATGAGCCGATCAAGGCGATCAATATTCTCTATGACGGTGTGGCTGCCGAGATGAACCTCGCCGCGCTGAACTGCGCGGTAATCGCAGGCATCATGAAAAAGTCGAATCCGGAAGTGAACATGGTCTCGGCCCCCGTGGTGGCCAAGGAGCGTGGCATCCAGATCTCGACCACCAATCAGGACAAATCCGGCGCGTTCGAGGGCTATATCAAGGTGACCGTGGTGACTGAAAAGCGTGAGCGGTCCATCGGCGGCACCGTGTTCAGCGATGGCAAGCCGCGTTTCATCCAGATCAAGGGCATCAATATCGACGCCGAGATCGGCTCGCACATGCTCTACACCACTAACGAGGATGTGCCGGGGATCATCGGCACGCTGGGCCAGACCATGGGGATGCACGGCGTCAACATCGCCAACTTTACACTCGGCCGGGCACATGCCGGAGGTGAAGCCATCGCGCTGCTTTACGTGGACGAGCCGGTTCCGGCCGAGGCGCGCGCCAAGCTGGCGGAAACCGGGCTCTTTACCCAGATCAAGCCGCTGGAATTCGACGTGGCCTGACACGCTTGCAAATCTGACACCCGCGCAAGTCTTTGTGCGGGTGTCGCCTTTTCAAGACCGCAGATTTCCGACAGAACGGACGCGACCAATCCTGAGGCCCGTTCATGACCACCCCCATCTACGCCATCGGCGACATTCATGGCCAGCTAGGCATGCTTCAGGACGCATTGGCCCGTGTCGAGGCGGATGGCGGCCCGGATGCGCGCATCGTGTTTCTGGGGGATTACACCGATCGCGGGCCGGACAGCCGGGGAGTGATCGACGTGTTGATCGAGGGCCTGAACGCAGGGCGCAACTGGATCACGCTCAAGGGCAATCACGACCGGATGTTTGCGATGTTCATGCATGAGCATCCCACCAATGACGACCGCCTGCTGGTTGGCTATCACTGGCTGCACGAGCGGATCGGTGGGATCGAGACGCTGGCCTCATATGGCGTGCCTGTGGTCGACGGAGACCGTATCTACGAGATTCACGAACGGGCGCGCGCGGCGGTGCCTGTGGCGCATCTCGACTTTCTGAACGCACTGCCAGTCTCGCATCAGGAAGGCGAGCTGCTGTTTGTGCATGCGGGCATCCGCCCCGGCGTGCCACTGGAGGAGCAGACCGAGCACGATCTGATTTGGATACGCCACGAATTCCTGCAAGATCCCCGCCCGCATCCGTGGCTGGTGGTGCATGGCCACACCCCGGCCAAACAGGCCGAGCATTGCGGCAACCGCATCAATCTGGACGCAGGCGCAGGCTATGGCCGCCCGCTGGTGTCTGCCGTGTTCGAAGGGCGCCGGTGCTGGCGGCTGACTGACCACGGCAGGGTGCCGTTGGAGCCGTCGCCGGAGCAGTAAGCCCCGTTCAGATCTGGGTGGTCATCCGGTATCCGGCGCCAAAGAACAGCTTGGCGAAAGTGACCGGACGGCCCTGCAGCCAGGTGATCCGCTCGGCGGTGAAGACCGGCTCGCCCTCGGGGACGTCCAGAAATCCGGCAAGCTGCGTGTCGGCGCGGCTGGCGAGGAAAGTCAACTCGACATTGGTAAAGGGCACGGTCTGCACCAGCCAGTCATTCGGCCCGATGACGGTGAAATCGGCGCTGGCGACCTCGGGCACGCTGTCGATCACGATCCAGCGGTCTTCGTATTGAAACGGGGTGTTGTTGGAATAATGCATGCAGCGCACGTACATCGCCTCTTGCGCGGGCTGCAGGGTCAGGCGGGCGCTCAACCACTCCGGCGCGGGCAGGTTTTCGGCACTAATAAGGGCATATCTGTACTCGGCGCCAGTCGCCTCGACTTCATCGCGGACCAGCGGGATGGTGAACCGCGCCTGCCGCAGTGGCGCGCTGAGCACGCGGGTACCGGCCTTGCGGCGGCGTTCCAGATATCCCTCGTCGGCCAGTTCCCGCATCGCGCGGTTGACAGTGGTGCGGGTACAGGAAAACTCCTCGGCAAGATCCTGTTCGCTAGGAACCAGAGTGTCGGGCTGCCAGATGCCTGAGCGGATGCGCTCCATCACGATCCGCTTGATGTCGCGGTAGCTGGTGGTGTCGGAAGGGTGGGTCATCCGTGCGGGTCCGTTCCTGAGGTCAGCCATCGGCCAGCAGATCGGCCATCGCCTTGCGGTAGTCGGCGATGATGCCGTCGCGGGCCACGTGGCGCCCGCCCTGCACCATATGTCGCCCCGCCGACCACAGATCGGTGACCACCGTATCCGGTGCGGCAAAACACAACCCATCGAGCAGTTGATGATCCTCCAGCGCGCATAGCGAGGGATGATTGCGATCAATGGCGACCAGATCGGCCAGTTGGCCCACCGCGATCTCGCCCGCATCCCGTCCCTGCGCCTGCGCCCCGCCCCGGGCCGCGCCGGTATAGAGCGTGTGTCCGACCGAGCCCTCACCCGGCACCAGAACGGTGCGGGCCATGTCGCGTAGGCGTTGGGAATACTCCAGCGTCCGCAGTTCCTCGGTCAGTGAAATCCGCACATTAGAGTCCGATCCAACACCAAAAGCGCCAACATGATCCAGATAAACCGACCCGTTGAAGACACCGTCGCCCAGATTGGCTTCTGTGATCGGGCAAAGACCAGCCACGGCGCCTGAGCGGGCCAAGGCGGAGGTTTCCGCATCGGTCATGTGGGTCGCATGGATCAGGCACCAGCGATTGTCCACCGGCGCATTGTCCAACAGCCACGCCACAGGGCGCTGGCCCAGCTTGGCCTCGACATCCGCCACTTCCTTGAGCTGTTCGGAGATGTGGATATGCACCGGCCCTTCTGGCACCTCCGCCAGCACCACCCTTAGTTCGGCGGGTGAGGTGGCACGCAGCGAGTGCGGTGCGATCCCGACGCCGGTATCATCGGGCATTTGAGCCAGCACGGCACGGCAGTCATCTACCAACTGCAGGAAGCGGTCCACGTCGTTGCCGAAACGCAGTTGCCCACCCGCCAGTGGTTCCTGCGCGACGCCGCCATAGGTGTAGAGTACCGGCAGGTGGGTCAGGCCGATGCCGGTGCGCCCTGCGGCGGCAAAGATACGCTGGCTCAGCTCCGACAGGCGGTCATATGGCGCGCCGCCGGGTTGGTGATGGACATAGTGGAACTCGCCGACCGAGGCATATCCGGCCTCCTGCATCTCCATATAGACCAGCGCCGCGATGGCCTCGACATGCTCGGGCGTCAGCCGGTCGAGAAAGCGGTACATCAGTGTCCGCCAGGTCCAGAAGCTTTCCTTTCCCGCCGCGCGCACCTCGGTCATTCCGGCCATGGCGCGCTGAAAGGCGTGGCTGTGCAGATTGCCCAGCGCGGGCAGTAGGGTGTCCACCCGCAGGTCGGCAGCCTGCGGTTCAGCCCCGGGTATCAGCGCGGTGACTCGGCCGTCGGTCACGCTCAGCCTGACGTTTTGCGTCCATTCAGAGCCTAACAAGGCGGTTTTTGCGTGGATATCCATGGCCATTTCATTTTGTGTAGACTTTATATTTATACCCGTATACGAAAAAATCCGACAAGAGGTGAACTGAAAAGAATCGCCATGACAGGGAAAATTGTGTTCTGCGGCGCTCAGGTCGCAACTTTGGACGGCACCGGCGCGCCGTATGGGATGATCGCGGACGGGGCGGTTGCGGTCGATGCCGGGCGGATTGACTGGGTGGGGCCGATGAACGCCTTGCCCGCAGGCTATGTCGATTGGCCGCGCGAGGATCTTGGGGGGCGCCTGATCACTCCGGGCCTGATCGATGCCCACACCCATGTCGTGTTCGGCGGCAACCGGGCGGTCGAGTTCGAGATGCGGCTGAACGGCGCCTCGTATGAAGAGATCGCGCGGGCAGGCGGCGGTATTCTGTCGACCGTCAACGGCACCCGCGCGGCGTCCGAGGATGAGCTGCTGGCGGGCGCCCTACCCAGGGTCGATGCGCTGCTGGCCGAGGGCGTGAGTTGCATCGAGGTCAAATCGGGCTACGGGCTGGATCAGGACACTGAGCTGCGGATGCTGCGCGCCGCCCGGAGGATTGCCGAGGCGCGGCCCGTGCGGGTCAAAACCAGCTTTCTGGGCGCCCACGCGGTGCCGCCGGAATTCAAGGACCGGGCCGACGCCTATATCGACGAGGTTTGCATCCCCGCCCTGCGCGCGGGGCACGCCGAAGGGCTGGTCGATGCGGTGGACGGGTTCTGCGAGGGGATTGCCTTTGATCCGACCCAGATCGCGCGCGTTTTCGACGTGGCGCAGGAGTTGGGCCTGCCGGTCAAGCTGCATGCCGAGCAGCTCTCGAACCTTGGCGGTGCAAAGCTGGCGGCGTCTTACGGCGCGCTTTCTGCCGATCATATCGAGTATCTGGATGAGGATGGCGTGCGGGCCATGGCCGATGCGGGCACTGTCGCGGTGATCCTGCCTGGCGCGTTCTACACCCTGCGTGAAACACAGGTGCCGCCCATCGACCTGCTGCGCCAACATAAAGTCCCGATGGCGCTGGCCACCGACTGCAACCCGGGCTCGTCGCCGCTGACCTCGCTTTTGCTGACCATGAACATGGCCTGCACCCTGTTCCGCATGACGCCGGAGGAGGCACTAGCCGGGGTCACCTGTGAGGCCGCCCGCGCCCTGGGCTTGACCGACACCGGCACCATCGCCCCCGGACAGCGCGCGGATCTGGCCATCTGGGATGTCGAACACCCCGCCGAATTGTCCTATCGCATCGGCTTCAACCCTCTGCACAAACGCATCTTTGGAGGCACCGAATGAGCGTTCTCAAGCTCACTCCGGGCAATGTCACCCTGCCGGAGCTGGCCGAGATCTACTGGTCCGAAACCCCGATCATTCTGGACGACAGTTGTAAACCAAATGTTCAAGCCGCCGCCGAGCGGATCGCCGAGGCTGCTGCAGGCGACGCGGCGGTTTATGGCGTCAACACCGGCTTCGGCAAGCTCGCCAGCCTCAAGATCGCGCCCGATGACACTTCCACCCTGCAACGCAACCTGATCCTCAGCCATTGCTGTGGTGTGGGTGAGGCCGTGCCGCGGCGGCTGGCGCGCCTGATGATGTCTCTGAAACTGTTGTCCTTTGGCCGCGGCGCATCCGGCGTCCGGTGGGAGCTGATCGAGTTGTTACAGGACATGCTGGCGCGCGAAGTGACTCCGGTGATCCCGGCGCAGGGCTCGGTCGGGGCCTCGGGCGATCTGGCACCGCTGGCACACATGACCGCCGTGGTGATCGGAGAAGGCGAGGCGGAATACCAGGGCAAGGTGCTGCCGGGGGCCGAGGCGCTGGCGCGAGCCGGTCTGACCCCCATCCCGCTTGGCCCAAAAGAGGGGCTGGCCTTCATTAACGGCACCCAGTTCTCGACCGCCTTTGCGCTGGCCGGGCTGTTCGAAGCGTGGCGCGCGGCGCAGAACGCGCTGGTGATCTCGTCAACCTCGACTGACGCCATCATGGGCTCGACCGCGCCGCTACAGCCGGAAATCCACGCCCTGCGCGGTCATCGCGGCCAGATCGAGGCCGCCAGCGCCATGCGTGCGGCGCTTGAGGGGTCGGTCATCCGCGAAAGCCACCGTGAGGGCGACACGCGGGTGCAGGACCCCTATTGCATCCGCTGCCAGCCGCAGGTCACCGGTGCGGCCTTGGACATCCTGCGTCAGGCCGCCGCCACGCTGACGGTCGAGGCCAATGCCGCGACCGACAACCCGCTGGTACTGAGCGACCCGCAGGCCATCGTCTCGGGCGGGAATTTCCACGCCGAACCAGTGGGTTTTGCCGCCGACATGATCGCGCTGGCGGTGTCCGAGATCGGCGCCATCGCCCAGCGCCGTATCGCGCTGATGGTGGACCCGACGCTGAGCTTCGATTTGCCGCCGTTTCTGACCCCCGATCCCGGACTGAACTCGGGCCTGATGATCGCCGAGGTGACCACCGCCGCGCTGATGAGCGAGAACAAGCATCTGGCCAATCCATGTGTCACCGACAGCACTCCGACCTCGGCCAATCAGGAGGATCACGTCTCAATGGCCGCCCATGGCGCGCGGCGGCTGACCCGGATGGTTGAGAACCTGAACTACATCCTCGGGATCGAGCTGATGTGCGCCGCGCAGGGCGTCGAATTCCGCGCACCGTTGACCACCAGCGCGCCGCTGCAACAGGTCATCGCGCGCCTGCGTGCCGAAATCCCATCACTCGCCGAGGACCGCTATCTGGCCCCAGAGCTAGAAACAGCCAAGCATCTTGTGGCCGAAGGCGCCATCCTGCGCGCGGTCGGCATCCCGATGCCGGAGCTGGCGTGATGCAGGTCTTTGGCGTATCGCGCGGCGATGGCCCGATCGTGCTGGGCCAGCCCCATGGCGGCACACAAGTGCCGGACGGTATCGCCGCGCGGCTGAACGAGAACGGGCACGGGTTGGCGGACACGGATTGGCACATAAACAGGCTCTACCAAGGTCTTTTGGACGATGCGACGGTGGTGCAATCGCACATCCACCGCTACGTGATCGACGCCAACCGCGATCCTTCCGGCGTGTCGCTCTATCCCGGACAGAACACGACGACGTTGGTGCCGCTGACCGATTTCGACGGGACATCGATCTGGGCCGAGGGGCAGGAGCCCCCGGAAGATGAAATCGAGGATCGGCGCGTCAAATATCACGCGCCCTATCACGCAGCGCTGGAACAGGAGCTGGATCGGGTGCGTGCAAAGCATGGCGTGGCAATCCTGTTCGACTGCCACTCGATCCGCTCGCTGATCCCGTTTCTGTTCGAGGGTGAGCTGCCGATCTTCAACACCGGCACCAATATCGGTGCCACCTGCCATCCGGCCATCGAGCAGGCGGTGCATGGCGTGGCGGCAGGGGCGGCGGGCTTCACCTCGGTGCTGAATGGCCGCTTTAAAGGCGGCTGGACCACCCGCCATTATGGCCGCCCGACCGAGGGACGCCATGCGATCCAGATGGAGATCGCCCAGCGCGCCTATATGGACGAAACCCCGCCCTGGAACTGGCGCGAGGATCGTGCCGCAACTCTCCGCCCGCATCTGAAGGCGATGCTAGACCGCCTCCGCGACCTCGCCCTATCGGGCGCATTGACCGAAAAAGGAGCCCTCCAATGAGCGATCCGCGCAAGAACACCCGCGACATCTATCCGCCCACCGGCCCCGAACTGAACGCCAAAAGCTGGGTGACCGAGGCACCGCTCAGGATGATGATGAACAACCTGCACCCGGACGTGGCCGAAAACCCGCATGAGCTGGTGGTTTATGGCGGCATCGGGCGCGCGGCGCGGACGTGGAACGATTTCGACATCATCGTCGCCAGCCTGAAGGACCTCGAAGAGGATGAGACCCTGATCGTGCAGTCCGGCAAGCCGGTGGCGATCATCCGCACCCACAAGGACACGCCACGGGTGCTGATCGCGAACTCGAACATCGTGCCGCACTGGGCCAATTGGGACCATTTCAACGAGCTCGATAAGAAGGGCCTGATGATGTACGGCCAGATGACGGCTGGCTCGTGGATCTATATCGGCACGCAGGGCATCGTTCAGGGCACCTATGAGACCTTTGCCGAGGCCGGGCGTCAGCATTATGACGGCGACCTGACCGGCAAGTGGATTCTGACCGGGGGTCTGGGCGGTATGGGTGGCGCGCAGCCGCTGGCGGCTGTGTTCGCGGGCGCATGCTGTCTGGCGGTCGAGTGCAACCCCGACAGTATCGACTTCCGCTTGCGCACCAAATACCTAGACGAAAAGGCCGAGTCTCTGGATGAGGCGCTCGAGATGATCGACCGCTGGACCAAGGCGGGTGAGGCGAAATCCGTGGGTCTGCTGGGCAATGCCGCCGAGATCTTCCCCGAGATCTATCGCCGCATGAAAGAGGGCGGGATGCGCCCCGATATCGTCACCGACCAGACCAGCGCCCATGACCCGTTGAACGGCTATCTACCGCTGGGCTGGACCATGGGTGAGTGGCGGGAGAAGCGGGAAACAGACCCTAAAGCGGTGGAAAAGGCCGCTTGCGCCTCGATGAAGCAACATGTGGCGGCGATGGTCGATTTCTGGAACGCGGGCGTTCCGACACTGGACTACGGCAACAACATCCGGCAGGTGGCGCTGGACGAGGGGTTGGAGAACGCCTTTGCCTTCCCCGGTTTCGTCCCCGCCTATATCCGCCCCCTCTTTTGCCGCGGCATCGGCCCGTTTCGCTGGTGCGCACTGTCGGGCGACCCCGAGGATATCTACAAGACCGACGCCAAGATGAAGGAGCTGTTTCCCGAGAACGAGCACCTGCACCGCTGGCTCGACATGGCGCGCGAGCGGATCGCGTTTCAGGGCCTGCCCGCGCGGATCTGCTGGATCGGGCTGGGCGACCGGCATCGTGCCGGGCTGGCGTTCAACGAGATGGTGGCCAATGGCGAGTTGAAGGCGCCGGTCGTAATTGGGCGCGACCATCTGGATTCAGGCTCGGTCGCTAGCCCGAACCGCGAGACCGAGGCGATGCTGGACGGCTCGGACGCTGTGTCGGACTGGCCGCTGCTGAATGCGCTGATCAACACCGCCAGCGGAGCCACATGGGTCTCACTGCACCATGGCGGCGGTGTCGGCATGGGGTTCAGCCAGCACGCAGGCGTGGTGATCTGCGCCGACGGCACTGAGGACGCCGCCCGCCGGCTGGAACGCGTCCTGTGGAACGACCCGGCCTCGGGCGTCTGGCGCCACGCCGATGCAGGATATGACATCGCCAAGGACTGCGCCCGCGCGCATGGGCTGCGGCTGCCGGGGATTTTGGGATGAGCAACAGTTGGGTTCCTACGATTTCCCTGCATGCGAGCAGTCGCAGGCTCCTTGACCTGGCAGGCGCTTAACCCTGCACGATGTAATGAGTTTTGCCCAACCAAAGCCGACCGTACCATATGAGTGCACAGCGTAGATCACGAACAGAAGCACGCACCTAGGGTCATATCGAACTTCGGGCGATGAACGTGGCACGGCAATGGCACGGCTGTTGTCGATCCCGGTGTCTCTGGCGGTCGATGTGGTGCTGAACCGGGCTGTCTCGGTAGGCATGAATGCAGGCCCTAGCGATCCAAAGCTTGTCGAAAGCTGAATGGGTGAGAACCATCAGCTGGCGCGGCATCTGCAGGTGGTGGGTCACAGCCCCACATGATTGCACTCCGATCACGTCCGATCGTCTTCTCCGGGCTGCGGGCACGGGAATGCGACACCGGCACGGTATCCGGGTCGGCGCCTCTCGCTTCCGCATTTGTGGGTCGGTTCCATTGAAGCCGCCCTCAAAAACCTCGACGCTTCAGCTCTTTCTTACCGAAGACGCAGGTTATCGCTGCGCCCGCGTCCTTGCGCAGTTCTTTTCCGTTACAATGACATCCGGCGACCCGTCGGAACATTGCCAGCGGTTGGACACATGACAAATTTTTATTGAGGAACTGCCCCTGCCCGTTCGTGCCAAGGCCGAGGCACGCGAATTCACGCCCTGGCCAGCATTACACTTGTTTCTAGACACCGCATTAACGGCGCGCATCCCCTTTTCTGTTTGAATAAGTGTCTTGGGACGCACGAGCATCTGGCTCCTCGCTTCAGGCCCACCAGACCGGAACCTACATCAAATCGTTCTCGACATCCTCGGCGGAGATTCCCAGCGCATCCAGACCGTTCTCAAGATGATCCGACAGGTGCGGCGTACCGATCAGATAATCGGCGCAAGGGGTTGAGGCCTCGGCGCGGGCGGTGGCGATGGCCTCGGCCAGATCCTCGGCAAAGAAACTCTCGCGGCCGATCCACATCACCGCGACCAGCTCGGCCTGCTCATCCTCGCTCATGCGGTCGATGAAGGCGCGCAGTTCGCCCTCTGCCCGGTCCAGTTCGCGCCCCATCAGCGCCACCTGAGCCACTTTCCGTGCCGAAATCTCCATCTGATCGTACTCCTGTTCGCTTGTCACACCTCCATCAAGCAGGCGGGCGCGGGCGCGTCTTTGATCTTACGCAAACAGGCGGTAGTAGATCCAGTCCGGCAAAAACTGCCCGAACCGGAACAGCAGGGAAAACCCGGTCGGGAAATTCCGTTTGAACCAGTTGCCGTTCATATGGGCGAACATGAGGCGGGCCGCGGCCTCGGGTTCGAGGATGAAGGGCATCTCGAAATCGTTCTTGTCGGTCAGGCGGGTGCGGATGAAGCCCGGGTTGACCAGTTGCACCTGAACCCCGGTGCGGCGCAGGTCGGCATGCATGCACTCCGCTAGTGCCATGGTTCCGGCCTTGGATGCGGCATAGCCGATAGCACCCGGAAGGCCGCGAAAGCCGGAGAGCGAACCGGTGATCACCACGTGCCCGGCATCGCGATCCACCATCTGCGGCACGCAGACGCCCAGAATGCGCACCAGCCCGGTAAAGTTGATATCGGCCATGCTGTCGGCACGTTCGGCATGCCAGTCCTGTGCTTTCATCGGCCAGTAGACACCGGCCAGCCAGACCACCCCGTCAATCTCACCCGCCTTCTCCGCCGCTGCCGAGACGCTGTCTGCATCTGCGACATCGAGCGGCAGCACCTCGCAGGGCCCAGGCAAGCTGTCGGCCAGCGCCTGCAGCCGTTCGGGCGTGCGCGCTGACAGGATCAGGTGGGCGCCAGCGCGGCTCATCTCACCAGCAAGCGCGGCGCCCAGACCTTCGCTGGCGCCTACCAGCCAGTAACGTTTACCGCGCCAATTCTTCATTCCGGCTCGCGGTCCAGATTGGCAGGCCGCATGACGGCAACCAGCTCGGCGACCTTGATCCCGAGTTTGCGGAACTGCGAGCGGTTGACGATTTCTCCGCCGGGTGTGAGGTACATCCAGTCTACCACGTCCAGAACATGGCTGCCCGCCGTTTCGGGAAGCCGCAGCCGGTATTTCAGCTGCACCGCCGATCCGAGTTGAACACCTGTGCCGTGGCCGATCACGTCCGGAGCGGTGGCCTTGATGCGCCCGTCATTGCCCAGCCGCAAGTGCCACTCCCGGTTCTGGATGGTGCCGGTGTCATAGACAAAGCGCTCGGTCATCACGCCGGTGTTTCCCTGCCAGTCCGCGCGGAAATCACCCTTGAAACTGGACGTGACCCGCCCGGTCGGTCCGTATATCACGCCGGAACACAGGATATCGCCATTCAGATGGGTGCGCAGATCGAACTGGGGCTCACCGGTAGCATAGTGAATCGGGCGCTGCGCCAGGAATCCGGTGAACCGCCGCAGGGCAAAGCCCGCCAGCAGGACCAAAAAGCCGCCCAGAAGAGCGAAGTGATAGGGCTCCATGTATCAGGTCTCCTCAAGGTCGGTGGTTGCCAGCAGGGCCAGGGCAAGCGCCTTTAGGCCACAGGGCAACGCGGCATAAAACAGGGTGAGCAGGGTCAGCGCCTGGGGTGGGTTCGCGGTGCCCGCCTGAAATCCGGCGCCCTCAAGCGCGGGCAGCAACAGCACGGCGGCAAAGGCCAGCGTCAGTTTCGACACGAATGACCACAGGCCAAACCCTTCGGCGGCAGTGGGCGCAACACGCGCCATCCGGGCGGCGAAAAGGGCGGGCAGCAGGGTCATATCGGCCCCGAGCGCCGCACCGGAGGCGAGGCAAATCAGGGCAAAGGGCACCACGTCGCCCGCCCCGAGCGTCAGAGCAAAACCGAATGCCAAGATCGAAAGCGCCATGCCTAGGCCGAGTACCTTTTTGGCACCGTAGCGCTCGGCGGCGCGGCCCCAGAACGGGGCGGCGGCGGCGGCGGACAGAAAGAACAGCAGCAGGAGAGGCCCCTCGGCACCCGGGGCATTCAGCCGGCTTTCCACAAAGAACAGAAAAAGGGTGGATGAGACCGCGACCGGCGCGGCGTTGAGAAAGCCTATGAACAGGAGGCGGCGCGAGATCCGATCGCGCAGTACCGGGCCAAAGCCGGAAGCCGCAGGCATATGCGCGGCGTTCCATTCCGCGCGCATCGCGCCTGCAGCCAGCAATGCCAGCACCGCAAAACCCAGTGCGAAAGCCGCAAAGGGTTGCGCAGTCAACCCGATCAGCGCCGTCGGAATCACGGCAGCGAGGCATATGCCGAGCAAGGCCCCAGTTTCGCGCCAGCGGGCCAGGCGCAGATGGCCTTTGGTGCCCAGCCGGTCCGCCGTCGCCACGCCTTGGGCGTAGAAACTGATGGTCAGAAAGCTGAACGACGAAAAGACCATCGTCAGCATCAGGGTGAACCAGGTAAGCGGCGCCATGGGCGGCGTGACCGCGAAAAGCCCCAGCATGGCGCCAGCTAAAATTGCAACGGCAGCGGCGACGGCGGTGGCCCGATGGGCGCGCAGGGCCTCGGACAGGCGTCCCAGCAGGGGGTCCTGCACGACGTCCAGAAGGCGCAGACCAAACAGAACCGCACCCAGCGCTGCCAGGCTAACCCCATACTGATCCACGTAGAACTTGGGTGCATGAATATAAAGCGGCAGGCCAGCCGCAGCCAGCATTGCGGCAAAGCCCGCAAAAGCGGGCAGCCGCGGGATCGCTGGGGTATGCGCCTGCGCCACGGTCATCCCCGACTCACGTCCGGTTTGTGCGGGACGGGCTGGCGACGGAACCCGGCGCCCTTGAACCAAAGCTTCAGGGCCTGCCAGTGGATCAGGGTCAACACCCGGCGCGCGCCGAAGGGGCGTCGGAGCACGGACCAGAGGATGGCTTGGTTGGTTAACGGTTTACGGCGCCCGGACAGGGTGGCAATCAGCCCACCCTCTTCGCGGCCATAATCGATCCAGACCCCGACCCGGTCATCTCGGAAATCGAAGCGGAACGTATATCCGCCCTCACGCGGCTGGAATGGCGAGACGTGAAGCCGTTTGGCCGCCTCCAACCGGTCAGATGCGATAATCGGGGACAAGTCCGGCTTGTGGCAGACATAGCTGTGTCGGATGCCAAAGGTATTGGTGACCTCGGACACGACAGCATAAAGCGCGTCGTCCTGATCGAAGCAGAACCAGAAGCTGACCGGGTTGAACACGTGACCCAGCACGCGCGGCTGGGTCAGCAGCGCGATGCGCGCGGGTTGCGGCAGCTGATACTCGACGAAAACATCCCGCAGCCATTGGGCGCCGCGCCCGTTGCCGGGCTGTCCTCCGTGGTCAATCTCGTGAAACCCCATCAGGTTCGTCCGGTTGCGCGAGAACAACCCGGGCGCGGTCAGCTCGGCCTCGGGGTCGAGCAGAAGATAATCCACCGAGTAGCGGAAGCCGTTCTGCACCGCCCCCTTGCGCCCATGAAAAGTATGGGCTGGGATATGATCGACAGCGCTCATTCCGCCGCTACGCTCATCGCGCCGGTACGATTGATCGCGTGCGCCACAGCGACGGCGCTGGCCAGCCCGTCCTCGTGAAACCCGTTGCGCATCCAGGCGCCGCAGAACCAAGTGGCGTTGGCGCCGTTGAACCGGGCCACGTCCTCTTGCGCGGCAAGTGCTGCCAGATCGAAGACCGGGTGCCGGAACACCGCCTCGTCATGGATCAACTCCTCGCGGATGCGGCGGCGGGAGTTTAGGGTGACAAACAGCGGATCGTCATGCGGGATCGGCTGCAGCGCATTCATCCAATAGGTGATGTCGATGCGGCTGGAATCCGGCGCGGCATCCTCGGTATGTACCCAGCTGGCCCAGCATTTGCGGCGTTTTGGCATCAGCGACGCATCGGCGTGCAGCACGACGTTGTTGGGCTGATAGCGTATGGCGCCGAGGGCTGCACGTTCCTGCGGCATCGGATCAGCCAGAAGCGACAGCGTGTCGTCGGAATGCGTGGCGAATACAACCTCATCAAACGTCTCCCACTCTCCACCTGGCGCCTTGACCTGCGGTCCGATCGCGTTGCGGCGGACGGCATCGATCGGAGCGCCCAACCTTAGCGCGACACCCTTGCGGCGCATCGCAGCTTCGAACCGGCGGACATATTCCACCGAGCCGCCCTGAACCGTGTACCACTGATGTTCTCGCTTGGCGTCCATCAGAAGGTGGTTTTCGAAAAACCGGATCATTGCGTGTGCGGGAAAATCCAGAACCCTATCCTTTGGGGTCGACCAGATCGCGCCCGAAAAAGGCTCAAGATAGTATTTGCGAAACCACTCACCGGTGCCCAGAAGATCCAGCAGTTGCCGCACAGTGATCGTCCGGTCGTCGATGTGGTTCAGCGCCTGGGCGTTGAACCGAAACAGATCGCGCACCATGCGCAGGAACTTCGGCTGAACCAGGTTTCGACGCTGCGCAAAAAGTGAATCCGCCCCGTGCAGCGCGTATTCGACGGCGCCGCCGCGGGCAGAGACGCCGAAGGTCATCTCGCTTTCCGCAATCGGCACTTCCAATCGGTCGAACAGCTGTACCAGGTTCGGGTATGTGACCTTGTTGAATACGATAAAGCCGGTGTCGACCGGCTGATCCTTGCGTTTGCCTGCAATGATGGTTCGGGCATGTCCCCCTAGTCTCGATTCGGTCTCGAACAGGGTGACGTGATGACTGTCCGCCAGCAGGTTCGCCGCCCCCATCCCCGAAATGCCGCCACCTATCACGGCGATCTTCCGGGGAGCGCCCGCTGAATTTTCAAATGGCATTCTGTTCTCCGGTTTTCTTGGTCTTCTTCCGTCTACGCACAAGCGGCTGATCCGGATGAAAATAAAAACTTTTCTCTGAACTTATGATCCAGCTTGGGAAGTGGCTCGTAAACTGGGTATGTTTACCGAAACCGACCCCATCACGATTGAGGCCGTGGCAGAGGCTGCGCCTCGGCGTGTGCGGACCAGAACGGCAAGGCGAACCGCTGGAAGGAAACCGGTGCACAGAACGAAGGAGCAGTGTGACGCGCAGGGCGAGTGGATTGCCCACGTTTTGCGCATTCGCGACAGGCAAGATCAAACGGCGTTTGCCGAGTTGTTTCGGCATTTTGCGCCGCGTGTTAAGGCGTTTCTGATCCGGTCCGGATCTGATGCCGCTTTGGCCGAAGAATGCGCACAGGAGGTCATGGCCACCCTGTGGAACAAGGCGCATCTGTTCGACCCCGGACACGCTTCGGTCGCCACATGGGTGTTCACGATCGCCCGGAACAAGCGCATCGACCTCTTGCGCAAGCAGCGCCGCCCGGAACCCGAGGAACTGACCTGGGGGCCCGAGGCCGAGCCCGAACAAGCCGATGTGGTCGCACTGCAACAGGAAACCGCGCTGCTGCGCAGGGCCATGCAGGCCCTGCCCGGAGCGCAAAAGGAACTGATCGAAAAGGCGTATTTCGGCGATCTGAGCCATCGCGAAATCGCCGCACAGACGGGTTTGCCGCTGGGCACGATCAAATCGCGGATCAGGCTGGCATTGGACCGGCTGAGACACGCGATGAACTGAGTGGATAACGATGACCGAGACGATCAAACATCACCTGACGGACGAGTTGCTGATGGCGTACTCCGCCGGAACGCTTCCCGAAGCGTTCAATCTGATGGTGGCCACACACCTGTCCCTGTGCGACGAATGCCGGGCGCAGGCCGAGAGCTATGACGCGGTGGGCGGCAGCCTGCTGGAGGATCAGGCCGATACGCATGTGATGAGCGATGGTGCATTCGAGGCTACCCTAGCGCTGATCGCTGAAAACAAGGCGCCCGAGACGACCAAACGCCCGCCATGCTCGGTGCTTCCCGCGCCCTTGCAGGATTATGTTGGCGGTGGCGTTGAGGCGATCCGCTGGAAATCCATTGGCATGGGCGTGCGGCAGGCGATCCTGCCCACGTCGCGCGAGGCTTCCGCGCGACTGCTGCTCATCCCAGCGGGTGCCGCAGTGCCGGATCACGGGCACCGGGGGATCGAGCTGACAATGGTGTTACAGGGCGCATTCTCGGACGAGGTCGATCATTTTGCCCGCGGCGACGTGGAAATCGCAGATCAGGATCTGGAGCATACGCCGGTGGCCGATGTGGGCGAGGATTGCATCTGTTTTGCCGTCACAGACGCGCCGTTGCGCTTTACCAGCCTGATCCCACGGCTTGTGCAGCCCTTCCTGCGGATCTGAGTATCCCGAAAATGTGAATCGATGCCCGAAAACCGGCGGCACGGCTCGCCGGTTTTCGGCTAGGGTGCGGGCATGAGATCTGATCTGCCCGATGACGACACGCTTTTTGCGGCACTTTTGGCCCGCGACCCTGCTTGGGACGGGCGGGCCTATGTGGGCGTGACCTCGACAGGTGTGTTCTGCCGCCTGACCTGCCCTGCGCGAAAACCTCGGCGCGAGAACTGCCAGTTCTTCGCAACTATCGCTGAGTGCCACGCCGCCGGGTTCCGACCCTGCAAGCGCTGCCATCCGATGGCCCCGGCGGCTGAGGCCGACCCGGCAATCCGGTCCCTGCTGGCCGCGCTCGACGCCGATCCGGCGCGGAGGTGGAGCGAGGCGGATGTGGCGGCGATGGGGTTCGACCCGTCGACCGTCCGGCGCGCCTTCAAGCGCCATTTCGGCACCACGTTCCTTGAGATGGCGCGGCAGGCGCGGTTGCAGGCCGGGCTGACCACGCTGGCGCAGGGCGGGCGAGTCATAGACGCGCAGCTTGAGGCCGGGTTTGCCTCGGGGGCGGCGTTTCGCGAGGCTTTTGCGCGCCATCTCGGTCTTCCACCCGGCGCCTTTCGTGCAGATGCGCTGCTGAGGGCCGACTGGTTCGATACGCCGCTGGGCGCGATGGTCGCGGTCAGCGATCAGACCCATCTGCACCTGCTGGAATTTGCCGACCGCAAGGCGCTGCCCACCCAGTTAAAGCGGCTGCACAAAGCCTGCAAGGGCGCGCTGGGATTCGGGCGGTTTGCCCCAACCGATTGGATTGAGATGCAACTGGGCGACTATTTCGCAGGCCGTTTGGCCCGGTTCGACGTGCCACTGGCGCTGCACGGCACGGAATTCACCAAGGCCGTCTGGCAGGAGTTGCAAACCCTGCCGGCGGGCACCACCCATTCCTATTCCGACATCGCCCGCCGTCTGGGCCGCCCCCAGGCCGTGCGGGCGGTGGCGCGTGCCAATGGCGCCAACCAGATCGCCATCGTCATCCCCTGCCATCGCGTGTTGGGCGTCGACGGCGCATTGACCGGCTATGGCGGCGGGTTGTGGCGGAAACAGAAACTCATAGACCTGGAACGGCACTACGCTCCGAAGGAGGCACATCCCGCATGACTCAATCCTACAAGGCCCGCGCCTTTGCCGCGCTGCATCAACCCGGTACACCGCTTATCTTCTACAATGCCTGGGACGCCGGCAGCGCGCAGGCGGTGGCAAAAGCGGGTGCGGCGGCCATCGCCACCGGCAGTTGGTCGCTGGCCCGTGCGCAAGGCTACGGCGACGGAGAAGAGATTCCGTTGGAGTTTGCGGTGCAGATCCTCGAACGCATCGTCGCCTCGGTTGAATTGCCGGTCAGTTTCGATTTCGAGGCCGGGTACGCGCAGGACCCCGAGGCGCTGGCCCGCAATATCGAACAGGTGCTTGCAGCTGGGGCCGTGGGCGTGAATTTCGAGGACCGCGTGATCGGCGGCACCGAATTGCGACCCGTCGAGGCACAGGCGCAGCGCATTGCGACCCTGCGGGGCGTAGCCGACACCATGGGCGTGCCGCTGTTCATCAATGCCCGGACGGATGTGTTCTTTCAGGGCAGCAAGCCCGACGATCATGCGGGTCTCATGGATGAGGCCAAGTCCCGCGCGGCTGCTTATGCCGATGCCAGAGCGGACGGGATATTTGTGCCAGGGCTGGTAACGCCGGAGTTGATCGGCGATTTCTGCACCGACGCGGCCCTACCGGTGAACATTATGCAAATCGGTCAGGCCCCGGCCCATGCAACCCTAGCCGAACTGGGCGTTGCGCGGATCAGCCATGGGCCCGCACCGTATCTGGCGGCGATGAGCGGGGTGACCGATGCGGCGCGGGCTGCGCTGAAGGTGTGATCCCGGTGGCAACCTGAAACGGGCGTGTTACCAGATCCTTGCCCCGCACCTCGATCGCTGAACCGGCAGGGATTTCAATCCATTCTCCGCTGTCTCCATCCAGCGGTTCGGACGAGACTACGACCCCGCCCGGGCACCGGCGAAAAAACAGGCTGGGTGCAAAGCGGTCCGAGGCGTAGCGGGCCGCATAGAGACGCTCGCCATCGGACCAGCAGGCCGCAAATCGCATGAACGGAAGGGTTCCTTTCTCGCGCGATAAACCCTCTACCTTTGCCACTGCGCGGGCCATCGCGGCAATTGGATCGGTTTCCAGCCCTTCGCCCAGTGCAATCAGGAATATCGCCTCGCTTTCGGTCGCGCCAAACCGATGGTCATAAAGGTCGGCCGGGATCATCCCGTCGAGCGCCTGCCGGATACGCTCGTGCCCGCCCGCCTGCCCGTTATGCATAAAGCACCAGCGGCCATATCCGAAGGGGTGGCAATTGTTGCGCGACGTGGCGGTTCCGGTCGAGGCCCGCACATGCGCCAGAAACAGCCCGGACCGTGTATGATGGGCCAGTTGCTTGAGGTTGGCATCCGACCACGCCGGGTGCGTGTCCTTGTAGAAACAAGGCTTTGATCGCTCGGAATACCAGGCCAGCCCGAACCCGTCGGCGTTGATCGGTGTCTTTCCGATATGGGCGTTCCGGCTTTGGTCGACCAGAGATTGCTCCTGATTCAGGACAAGCTCATCGAGATAGCGTGGAGCACCGCTCCAGGCGAGAAACCGGCACATTGTTGGCGTCCGCTTTGGTTGTTGTTTTTCACAGGTCTACGCCTGCGAACGTGCGGAAGCTTCACCAAATTCGCCACGATACCTTTCGGTAGCCTATCATATGACCACGAAACCTCGTGAGAACGGATCATTTTACTTAAACGCCGGGACCTCCGTTGCTGCGCATCCGAAACCGATCAGGCCTCGGGCTTGCTCAGCGGCACAACGTTGGACCCGTCATCAGGCGCCAGTTCCTCAAAATCGAAATTGTCCAGACGCTGGGCGCGCCGGCCCGCCTTTTCGGCGCTGATCTTGATGTCCGAGATATCCTTGGCCGCCTGCCCGAAATGCCGGTCCAGATTGCCCACACGGTCGCCCAGACGCTCCACATCCTTGTGCAACAGGCCCAGCTCCTTGCGGATCGCGCCCGCCTGTTCGCGCATCCGCGCGTCCTTGAGGATCGCGCGCATCGTGTTCAGGGTCGCCATGCAGGTGGTGGGCGAGACGATCCAGACGCGTTTCGCAAACCCCTCCTGCACCAGTTCCGAGAACTTGGCATGCAACTCGGCATAGACCGCCTCGGAAGGCAGAAACATCAGCGCCCCTTCGGCTGTTTCGCCGTCGATCACATATTTCTCGGCAATATCGTTGATATGCTTGCGCACCGAGCTTCGGAACATCTGCACCGCCGCTTTCAGTTCCGCATCGTTGCGGGCGGAAATCAACGCCTCATAGGCCTCGAGTGGGAACTTGCTGTCGATCACGATGGGGCCCGGAGGGTTGGGCAGGTGGATCAGGCAGTCGGCACGCTTGCCGTTCGAGAGCGTGTGTTGCAGCGCGTAGCTGTCGGCGGGCAGCGCCTTGGACACGATGTCGTTGAGCTGGATCTCTCCGAACGCGCCCCGGGTCTGCTTGTTGGACAGGATGTCCTGCAGGGACAGCACGTCGCCCGAGAGTTTGGTGATATTGTCCTGCGCCTTGTCGATAGCCGCCAGCCGCTCCTGCAACTGGGTCAGCGAGGTCGCCGTCTGTTTGGACGAGCCGTGCAGGCTCTCCTTCATCCGCTCCTGCATTTCGGCCAGCGCGCGGGCGGATTTCATCGCGTTGTCGGCCAGCCGGTCGTTCATCTGCTGCTGCACCGAGGACAGCCGCGCCTCGACCGTCTGGACCATCTGCACCTGCGCGTTGGCCTGTGTATCCGAGACGTGCTGGAGCCCGCCGCGCAGCTGCTCCTGCCCCTGGCCAAGCTGCTGAACATGCTGGCCCAGATAGGCCATTTGCTGCGAAAGCGGCGCGGCCAGGCGGGCCGAGCGGTTGGCGGCGCGCAGGGCGAGGAAGAGCAGTAGCAGGATCAGAAGCAGGGCGCCGCCTGCGGCAAGCGTAGCGATCACCTGCGGGTCGTCCAGGGCGTAGATTTTACCTGCAATCTCGATCATCTCAACCTGCGTGTTCTTGTTTTGTTTCTTCTCTTTTACCCCCGCCCGGCGGCGGGATCAACTGCGTCCGAACAGCCGCTCGATATCCGCCAGTTTCAGCTCTACGTAAGTTGGGCGGCCATGGTTGCACTGGCCGGAATGGGGCGTGGCCTCCATCTCGCGCAGCAGGGCGTTCATCTCCTCCGCCCGCATCCGGCGGCCCGAGCGGACCGAACCGTGGCAGGCGACGCGGGACAGGATCGCCTCGATCCGGGCCTGAACCGTCTGGGATTCGCCCTGATCGGCCAGTTCGTCGAGGATGTCGAGGATCATGGCGCGGGCGTTGACCTCACCAAGAATGGCCGGGGTTTCGCGCACCGCGACGGCGTCGCCACCGAAGGGCTCGACCGTCAGGCCCAGCTTAGACAGGTCTTCGGCCACGGCCATCAGGCGGGCACAGTCGCCCTCGCTGAGCTCCACGATCTCGGGAATCAGCAGCGCCTGCGCGGGGACGCCGTTCTCGGCCATCTGGTGTTTCAGCTTTTCGTAAACCAGCCGCTCATGCGCGGCGTGCTGGTCGACGATGACCATGCCGTCGGCGGTCTGGGCGATAATGTAGTTCTCGTGCACCTGACCGCGAGCGGCGCCCAGCGGCAGGTGTTCGGCTTGCGGCTCGGCGGGTGCAGCATCCGCCGGATGGGTGTCTTCACGCGGTGCGGGCTCAACCACGTGGCCACTGTAGCTATTCGACAGCTCCGCAAATCCCGGCGCCTGAGCCTGATAGGCGGCCTGCCGGGCGCCAGCCGAGGGTCGGTCCATCTGGTAGACCCGCGCCGGGCCGGGGGTGGCCGGCTCCGGGCGCATGGCGCCCAGGGTGGCGCCCGCGACGGTGGATGAGGCGCGGTGGCCCGCGTCGGCCAGCGCGTGCCGCAAGGCCGAGATGATCAGGCCGCGCGCCACACCGGGATCGCGAAACCGCACCTCGGATTTGGCCGGGTGCACATTCACGTCCACCAGCGTCGGATCGCAGTCGAGAAACAGCGCCGCCGCCGGGTGGCGGTCGCGGCTAAGAAAGTCGAAATAGGCCGCGCGCAGGGCACCGGTCAGCATCTTGTCCCGCACCGGACGGCCATTGACGAAGAGGTATTGCGCCACCGCCGCACCTCGCGAATAGGTGGGCAGGGCCGTGTAGCCATAAAGCCGGATGCCGTCGCGGGTGGCGTCGATGCGCAGGGCGTTTTCAGCGAACTCGCGCCCCAACACCCGCGCCAGCCTTGCGTGCAACGCGTCGAACAGGTCTCCGTTCTCGCGGTCGGCGCGGAACACCACGCGCCCTTCCCCGCCGCCGGAGACGTCGCGCAGGGTGAAGGTGATCGCAGGTTCCGCCATGGCGAGGCGTTTGACGGTGTCGGAAATCGCCTGCGCCTCGGCCCGGTCGGTCCGCATGAATTTCAGCCGGGCGGGCGTGGCAAAGAACAGATCGCGCAACTCCACCACCGTGCCTGATCGCAGGGCGGCAGGTCTCACCGGCTCGGTCTGCCCGCCCGCGACGCGGATCGAGGCGGCCTCGGCCCCGGGAACGCGGCTGGTGATGGTCAGGCGGCCAACGGCACCAAGCGACGGCAGCGCCTCGCCCCGAAACCCGAATGTGTGGATATTCAGCAGGTCCGAGCCGTCGATTTTCGAGGTCGCATGACGGGCCAAGGCCAGCGACAGGTCCTCTGCCGCGATCCCGCAGCCATCGTCGGTGACGCGAATCAGCGTCTTTCCCCCGTCCGCGATATCGATTGTGATCCGGCTGGCCCCGGCATCGACGGCATTTTCGACCAATTCCTTGACCGCCGAGGCAGGGCGTTCCACCACCTCTCCGGCGGCAATGCGGTTGATTGCGGCCTCATCCAGTTGCCGGATCGCAGGCCGAGTGACCGCAGGGCCATTTTCGTCGATATTGGGGTTTGCATGCGCCATACCCCAATACCTAGCATGGCTGGTCGCGATTCTACCACCGGTTTGATGAGAAATAAGGCCCGCAAAGGGGGTCGCCCGACCGCTCCCGTCCGTGCCAGCCCACGCGTATGGTGGCAACCGTCTCGGGATCGGCCGGGCGGATTGGTGAGTGGTGGTGGTTACTTGGCCCCTTCCGGCCCAATCATCACAACACAGGTGCCGCACGAAAACAGCCCCTGACCGGAATTGTCAGGTGTCTGAGCAGGGTTCAGCCGATTTCCGCAGCCGACGATTGGCGGGAAAACGCCAAATCAAGCCTGGCTGGGGGCTCCGGTCCGGGTCCTGCAAGGGCCGAATATAGCTGCCAGTGCCAGGATCAGGCCCGACATGGTGGCGATCATTCCGGCTGCGCTAACCGCGTCCGCCCCGCCCATCCAGAGGGGGCCGTAGCCTGCAAGGATGTAGCCGGAAACGGCTGAGATTACGGCAAAAATCACGCTCCAGGCGACTTGGCCTTCAAGCTGGTTGGTCATCATACGGGCTGCTGCGGGCGGACAGATGAACATGGCGATCACGATGATCGAGCCCACGGCGTCGAAGGCCGCAACCGCCGCGATGGCGGCAACGATCACAAGCGCCAGCCCCAGCAGGCCGGTCGGGATGCCGACGGTGCGGGCAAAGCCTTCGTCGAAGGTCGAGAGTTTCAGCGGGCGCCACAACAGCCAGGTGAACAGGATCACCCCGATCAAGGTCACGAACATGCGTGGCAGTTCCACCGGCAGGCCCGAGAGTGCCTCGGCATCCCAGAGCGAGGCCCATCCGGTCGCGTCCAGCCAGATCAGGCTTTCCAGATTGCCGTAAAGCGCGTGCTCCACATCCAGATGCACTTTCGAGGTGTCGGTTTGCTCCAGCAGCAGCACGCCGCCCGCGAACATGGTGGTGAACACCACGCCCATGGCCGCGCCCGGTTCGATCCGGCCCAGACGGCGGATCGCCTCGATCAGCACCACAGCGACCACCGCCGCCCCTGCCGCGCCCAGCATCATCGGCCAGGCGGCA
This sequence comes from Ruegeria sp., assembly GCF_040830605.1. Classification (GTDB taxonomy): domain Bacteria; phylum Pseudomonadota; class Alphaproteobacteria; order Rhodobacterales; family Rhodobacteraceae; genus Ruegeria. The sequence continues at coordinate 411,325 of NZ_JBFOMD010000004.1, read as the reverse complement.
ATCACGCCCGAGATCAGGAAGGCCACCACGATGCCGGGCAGCACCACATGGCTGATGGCGTCCCCGATCAGGGCCTGACGGCGCAGCACCAGAAAGTTGCCCGGCAGGGCGCAGGCGACCGCGGCAAAGATCCCGATCAGGAGCGGGGTCAGGGAGAGGGGGACGAACTCTTCTCCGCTCATGACGGGACTCCTTGCGGGCCGCCGATGCGGCGGTCGATATCGGCGATCTGGTCGCGGGTCAGCACGGTCTCGATGTCGCGCAGACCGTCATAGAGCGCTGCGGCGGCCTCATGCGCTAGATCGGTGCGCACGATTTCCCAGCGTTTTTCGTCGCGCAGGGCCTTGGCGGCGCGGGCCTTGCCGGTATCGGTTGCGACACCATCCGCGCGCGCGAGGCCTGCACGGCGCAACAAGCGCAGGGTGAGCTTTTCGTAGATCGGCTGGCCCTGTGCCAGCGCCAGCAGCCCCTGCCGCAGGTGCACCCGGCGCTGGAACCGCATGTGGCGCAGGATGGCAGCCAGTACACCCCGGCCCGGGGCGAGGAATAGCGACAGCGCGAAGAAGGCAAAGCTGACCAGCACGATGATCGGTCCGGTGGGCAGGTTCGGGGCTGAGGCCGACAGCGCCGCGCCGAGATAGCCCGCCAAGCCCCCCGCGATACCGCTAAGCAGCACCACTCGGTCCGAGCGTTCGGTCCAGAAGCGGGCGGTGACAGGCGGGATGATCAGAAGGGCGACGATCAGGATCAGGCCGACAATCTTGAGGCCCACCACCGTCACCGCCATCACCAGCCCCATCATGGCCAGGTCGATCCGGTCCACGGGCAACCCGCGCGCGGCGGCGTATTCCGGATCGAAGGCCACCAGCGTCATCGGGCGCCGCATCAGCAGGATCAGCGCCAGCGTACCGGCGCCTCCGATGGCGATCACCAGCGCGTCGGCCCAGAGCATGCCCGCGGTCGAGCCCAGCAGGAACCCTTCGAGCCCGGCCTGACGGCCCGCGCCCATGGTCTGTATCACCGTGAGCAGCACGACGCCAAAGCCGAAGAACACCGACAGCACCGCGCCGATGGCCGCATCTTCGGCCAGCCGGGTGTTGCGGGTCAGCCAGTTGAGACACAAAAGGCCCACCCAGGCGGACACCGCCGATCCAGCCAGAAGGCCCACCAGATTGCGCCCATCGCCGCCCAACGCCACCATGGCCATGAAGGCGATGCAGACACCGGGCAGGGTAGCGTGGCTGATCGCGTCGCTCACCAGCGCGCGCTTGCGCAGGAACAGGAAAGTGCCGGTCACGCCCGCCGAGACCCCCAACAGGGTCGCACCGATGGCCACCAGCGTGGCGTTGTAGCCAAGCTGGAGAAACAGTGCATCCCAGAGCATGAAATTACCCCAGCGCCTTGGCCAGCTGATCCACCTGCGCGGTGGCCAGACGGCCTCCATACGCGGCTTGCAGCGTGTCGGCGGTAAAGGCCTCGGCCACCGCACCCTCGGCCACCTTGCGGGTGTTGATCAGGAAGACATGGTCGAAATAGTCGGTGACGGTGGCCAGGTCGTGATGCACCACGACCACGGTCTTGCCCGCCTCGCGCAGCGATTTCAGCACGCCGATGATGGCTTTTTCGGTGGCCGCATCGACCCCGGCAAAGGGTTCGTCCAGCAGGTAGAGGTCCGCCTCCTGCGCCAGCGCGCGGGCCAGGAACACGCGCTGTTGCTGACCACCCGAAAGCTGGCCGATCTGACGGTCGGCAAAATCGTGCATGCCAACGCGGTTCAGGCAGTCCATCGCCTTTGCCGTGTGGCGAGCGCGCAGGCGGCCCAGCAAGCCCAACTCGCGATAGAGCCCCATCAGCACCACGTCGATGACGCGGGTGGGAAAATCCCAGTCCACACTTGCGCGCTGCGGCACATAGGCGATGCGGGCGCGCTGATCGTCCAGCGGCTTGCCGAAGACCGACACCTGACCCGAGAGCGGTTTGATGATGCCCAGAGCGGCCTTGAGCAGGGTCGATTTGCCGGCCCCGTTGGGCCCGATGATGGCGGTCATCGCGCCGGGCTGCACGGTCATGTCCACCGAGAACACCGCCGGTTTCTGCCCGTAAGACACGGTCAGTCCCCGGATCGCCAGCGGGCTGTCCCCGAGCGCCTGTGCTTCGACGGCTACACCCTGATCGCTTACCAGATCCAGCATCGCTCAGAACCCCGCCGACAGTTTGCCGTCCATGCCGCGCGCGGGCACGTCGCCATCCAGCGCCCCGGCAATCACGGTGATGTTGTGATCGAGCATCCCCAGATAGGTGCCCTCATAGGTGCCGGGCTCGCCCATTGCGTCCGAGAACAGCTCACCACCAACCTTGACCTCATGCCCCTTGGCAGCGGACCCCTCGACAAGCGCACGGATCGAGCGATCCGAGACCGAGCTTTCCACGAAAACAGCGGTGATCTTGCGGTCAACAAGCAGGTCGACCAGTTCGCCGATCCGGTTCAGGCCCGCCTCGGACTGGGTCGAGATGCCCTGAATGCCCAGCACCTCAAAGCCGAAGCTCTGGCCGAAATAACCGAATGCGTCATGCGCGGTCACCAGCACCTTGTTGTGCTCGGGCACGGTGGCCAGCGTCTTTTGCGCATACTCCGCCAGCCGGTCGATATCAGCCAGATGCGCCTCGGCATTGGCGGCGAAAAGATCGGCAGCTTCGGGGCGCGCCTCGGTCAGCGCCTCCTGTACCTCGATCACCACGTCGCGCCACAGCTCGGGCGTCATCCACAGATGCGGGTCATATTTGTCGGCATAGTCGTCATGGGCGCGCAGCTTGGCTTTGTCCACGCCTTCGGCCACGGCCACCACGTTGCGCCTGCGGTCGAGGTCGTGAAAGAACTCCTCCATCTGCGCCTCAAGGTAGAGCCCGTGCCACAGCACCAGATCGGCGCGGGTCATCGCCACGATGTCGCTGCGGGTCTGGCGATAGGCATGCGGATCGACGCCAGGGCCCATCAGCCCCTTCACTTCGACCTGATCGCCACCCACCTGCCGCGCGGCATCGGCGATCATGCCGGTGGTGGCGACGATCTTGAGCGGCGCTTCAGCCCAGGCGGCAAGCGGCAGGCTTATCACCAGGCTCAGTGCCAAAAGAAAGCTGCGACGAATCATGACGACTCCCATTAGCTGTGTTGAGAATGAATATGCGAACCATTCGCAATTATGTCAACGCAATTGAGAATTATTCGCAAGAAAGGTATATTTTTGTCCATTTGGTCAAAAAATCTGAACCCAGACCCGCCAAGCCCGCTTGCCATTCCGCTGCGGCTCATGCGATTTTGGCCCTGAACCTCCCAAAGGAAACGATGATGGAAACGCAGAGCCTTGAGCGCACCGCGCATCTGCCGCAAGTGACCGAGCCCCGCAATCCAGGGATGGAGCTTGATCTGGACTGGGTGCGGGCGGTGCAGGCCAACACCTCGGCCATCGAACGCCGGGCCGCGACGCTGCCGGGGCGGCGGTCGGTGAAGAAAGATTATCAGGCGGCATGGCTGTTGAAGGCGATCACGATGATCGACCTGACCACGCTGTCGGGTGACGACACCGTTGGCCGGGTGCGGCGGCTTTGTGCCAAGGCACGGCAGCCGGTTTCCAGCCGGTTGCTGGACGGTCTGGGGATGGACCCGATCACCACAGGCGCGGTCTGCGTTTATCACGACATGATCGGTACGGCGGTCGACGCACTCAGGGGCACCGGCATTCCGGTGGCCGCCGTGTCCACCGGGTTCCCGGCAGGCCTGTCGCCGTTCCACCTGCGCGTGGCTGAAATCGAGGAAAGCGTGAAGGCGGGCGCCGAAGAGATCGACATCGTGATCTCGCGCCGCCACGTGCTGTCGGGCGATTGGCAGGCGCTCTATGATGAAATGAAGGCGTTTCGCACCGCTTGCGGCGAGGCGCATGTGAAGGCGATCCTTGCGACGGGCGAGCTGGGTTCGTTGCGCAACGTGGCCCGCGCCTCGCTGGTCTGCATGATGGCGGGGGCGGATTTCATCAAGACCTCCACCGGTAAGGAGAGCGTCAATGCCACCCTGCCCGTCTCGCTGGTCATGATCCGCGCCATTCGCGATTTCTACGACCGCACCGGGTATCGGGTGGGCTACAAGCCTGCGGGCGGCATCTCGAAAGCCAAGGACGCGCTGGTATACCTGTCGCTGATCAAGGATGAACTGGGCGATCGGTGGCTGGAGCCTGACCTGTTCCGCTTTGGCGCCTCGTCCTTGCTTGGCGACATCGAGCGGCAGTTGGAACACCACGTGACCGGAGCCTATTCGGCCGGGTACAGACATGCCGCCGGATAACCCCGTGGCTGAGGTCCGGACCGTGAGTATTTGGGAAAAGATGAAGTCATGACTGTCAAAGAGATCTTCGAAACGATGGATTACGGCCCCGCCCCCGAAAGCGTTGCCGAGGCACTGGCCTGGCTGGTGGATCAGGGCGACCGGTTCGGTCATTTCATCAACGGGGCCTTCACCGAGCCCGGTGACGGGTTCGAAAGCCGCAATCCGGCGAGCGGAGAGGTGCTGGCAACGCTGAGCCAGGCGACGCAGGCCGATGTGGACGCTGCCGTTGGTGCTGCCCGCAAGGCGCAGCCGAAATGGGAGGGCCTGGGTGGCGCGGGCAGGGCCCGGTATCTTTATGCGATCGCGCGGCTGTTGCAGAAGCATTCGCGCCTCTTTGCCGTGCTGGAGAGCTTGGATAATGGCAAGCCGATCCGCGAGAGCAGGGACATCGACATCCCTCTGGCGCAGCGGCATTTCTACTATCACGCCGGTATGGCGCAGTTGATGGAAAGCGAATTGCCCGAGGCCGAGGCCCTGGGTGTTTGCGGCCAGATCATCCCGTGGAATTTCCCGCTGCTGATGCTAGCGTGGAAGATCGCGCCCGCGCTGGCGATGGGCAACACGGTGGTGCTGAAACCTGCGGAGTATACCTCGCTGACCGCCTTGCTATTTGCCGATATCTGTTGCCAAGCCGGGTTGCCGAAAGGCGTGGTCAATATCGTTACCGGTGATGGCGCAGTGGGCGAGATGATCGTAGCCTCGGACGTGGACAAGATCGCGTTTACCGGCTCGACCTCGGTGGGCCGCCGTATTCGTGAGGCCACCGCCGGATCGGGCAAGGAGCTGACCCTGGAGCTGGGTGGCAAGTCGGCCTATGTCGTGTTCGACGATGCCGATATCGATTCAGCCATCGAAGGGCTGGTCGATGCGATCTGGTTCAATCAGGGGCAGGTCTGTTGCGCCGGGTCGCGCCTGCTGGTGCAGGAGGGCATCGCCGAGCGGTTCCACGACAAGCTGCGCGCGCGGATGGACAAGCTGCGGGTCGGCGATCCGCTGGACAAGTGTATCGACATCGGTGCCGTCGTGGACCCGGTGCAGTTGCAGACCATCAAGGGTCTGGTCGAAAGCAACACCGCCGGTCACACGCATCACGCCGCCTGCGAGTTGCCCGAGAACGGCTGCTACTATCCGCCAACGCTGATCACGGGGTTGGAGACCAGCGATCCGCTGATGCAGGAAGAGATCTTTGGCCCGGTTCTGGTGTCCTCCACCTTCCGTACCCCGGAAGAGGCGGTGGAGCTGGCCAACAACACCCGCTACGGGCTGGCGGCAACGGTGTGGACCGAGAACGTCAACCTCGCGCTGGATATCGCGCCTAAGCTGGTTGCAGGCGTGGTCTGGGTGAACGCCACCAACCTGTTCGACGCCGCCGCCGGCTTTGGCGGCGTTCGCGAGAGCGGCTTTGGCCGCGAAGGTGGCTGGGAGGGCCTGAGCGCCTATACCCGTCCCAAGGGCAAGGCCAAGCCGCTGGCAAGGATCGAAGCGGTGACGGGCGAAGGTGCCCCGGTCGATCCCATCGACCGCACCGCCAAGATGTATGTCGGCGGCAAGCAGGCGCGGCCCGATGGCGGCTATTCGCGGCCTGTCTGGGGCAAGTCGGACCTGCTGGGCCATGTGGGTCTGGCCAACCGCAAGGACGTGCGCAACGCGGTCGAGGCTGCAGCGGGCGCCAAGGGGTGGGGCAAGACCACCGGGCATCTGAGGGCGCAGATCCTCTATTACATCGGTGAGAACCTGTCGGCCCGTGCCGGCGAGTTCGCGGCGCGCATCGACGCGATGGTCGGCAAGAAGACCGGCGCGAAAGAGGTCGAGGCCTCGCTCCAGCGTCTGTTCACCGCTGCCGCCTGGGCTGACAAATATGACGGTCAGGTGCATGGTGTGCCGATCCGGGGCGTGGCGCTGGCGATGAAAGAGCCGGTGGGCGTGATCGGTGCGCTCTGCGCCGATGAGGCGCCGCTGCTGGGTCTGGTCTCGGCCATGGCACCCGCGATTGCGATGGGCAACCGGATGGTGCTGGCAGCATCCGAGCCCTACCCGCTCGCGGCGACGGATTTCTATCAGATCCTCGAGACCTCGGACGTGCCTGCGGGCGTCGTCAATATCCTGACCGGCAGCCATGCCGAGATCGCGAAGCCGCTGGCGGCGCATCTGAACGTGGATGCGGTGTGGAGCTTCTCCTCGACCGACCTTTCGGGTGAGATCGAGAAGGCGGCGGCAGGCAACATCAAGCGGACCTGGGTCAATAACGCGACGGCTTTTGACTGGAGCATAGACCATTCCCGCCGGTTCCTGCAGGCTGCGACCGAAATCAAGAACATTTGGGTGCCCTACGGCGAGTAGGGCTCCCACGAATGGGAGTAAAAAATTGGTAAGTGTTTTGCTTCAGGTCTTAACGCCGTGATCGATGACCGCAGAGTGTACTCCGAGTGCGGCTCTCGAATAATCGAAGTCGTGAGTGACAAAAACGGCCTTTATACTCTTCGGGAGTTCGCTCCACGATACGATCCCGAAGAAGAAGTAACATACGAAGTTAGAGTCGAGCCGAATATCAGCAGCAAGTTTGATAAACTCGATACAGCCTTGAACGAAGCAAAAAGGTTGATTGACCTCTGACTACTTCGCTGGAGAGGTAACGCTAAGAAGTTCATTACAGTGAGGCCTCAAATGGATTTTTCCGAAAAAACCGTCATCGTTATCGGCGGCACCAGCGGCATCAATCGGGGCATTGCCGAGGGGTTCGCGGCCTCGGGCGCGAAAGTGGCGGTGGCAAGCCGGTCGCGGGAGAAGGTGGACGATACGGTCGCCGCGCTGAAGGAATTGGGCGCGGCAGACGCCATAGGCGTCGCCTTCGATGTGCGCGATGCCGAGGCCGTGGCGGGTGGCCTGAAGCAGTTCCACGAAGCGTTCGGCGATTTCGACGTGCTGGTCTCGGGCGCGGCAGGGAACTTCCCGGCGCTGGCGGCAGAGATGTCGATCAATGCGTTCAAAACGGTGATCGATATCGACCTGATGGGCACAATCCATGTGATGAAAGAGGCGTATCCGTTCCTCAAGCGCCCCGGCGCCAGCATCATCAACATCTCGGCACCACAATCCTATTTGCCCTATGAAGGGCAGGCCCATGTCTGTGCGGCGAAGGCGGGCGTGGACCAGATCACCCGGACCCTGTCGATGGAATGGGGGATCGAGGGGATACGGGTGAACTCGGTGGTGCCGGGCTTCATCGAAGGCACCGAGGGCGCGAAACGGCTGGCCCCCACGCCGGATGCCGAAGCCAAGTTCAAAGCGGACGTGCCCTTGGGCCGCTGGGGTCAGCCGCAGGACGTCGCCAATGCCTGCCTGTTTCTGGGCTCGGACATGGCCAGCTACATCAGCGGCACGGTGCTGGCGGTGGATGGCGCGCTCTATCAACGCGGCTCGGGCCGCCCGGGGCAGATGATTGGGCAGATGCTGCGGTCGATGTCTCGTAAGACCTGAAGACCTTTTCTTGTGACGTCTAAGCCGGCGGAAGCCACTTGAAGCGGCTTAAACGGTTTTCAAACCGCTTCAAGGCGTTTGCAAACGCCTTGATCCGCCCCGCTCAGTTCGTGGTTTCCAGACCCACCGGTTTGCCCACCACGGTGAAATGCAGCCCGTCGGGATCGAGGAATTTGCGCGCAAAGGCGTTGATCTCGTCCAGCGTCACCGCGTTCACCTTGTCGTTGCGGGTGGCGATGTAGTCGATGGGCAGATCCTCCATCTGCATCCCCACCAGAATACCCGCGATCTGGCCGTTACCGTCGAACCGCAGCGGATAAGCGCCGGTCAGATAGGTCTTGGCGTCCTCAAGCTCTTTCTCTGTGACGCCTTCCGTTGCCGCGCGCGCCCACTCGTCGCGGATGACCTCAACCGCTTCGGCGATTCGGTCATTGGCCGAGGCGACCGAGCCCAGATAGAGAGAGGCCAGGTCCTTGGGCACCAAATAAGAGTAGACGCCATAGGTCAGCCCGCGCTTTTCGCGTATTTCGGACATCAGGCGGCTTTCGAACCCGCCACCGCCGATGATGTGGTTGAGGATGTAAGCCGCGAAGAACTCCGGATCGTCCCGGTCGATGCCAGTCTGGGCGAACAGGGCCACCGATTGCGGGGTATCGAACTCGACCACGCTGACCCCGCCAGGAATGCTCAGATCCGCCTTGCCCGGGATCGGTGCGCCGGTTTCCGGCAGGTCGCCCAACAGGTGATCCAGCAGCACGCCCAGTTCTTCCGGAGTGATATCGCCCACCGCCCCGACATAGAGCCGGTCGCGGGTCAGCGCGCCGCGATGGGCGGCCACGATATCATCGCGTGTCAGGGCCGAGACGCTTTCGATCGTGCCCTTGCCCTCGCTGGCGTAGGGGTGATCGCCATAGGCCATGGCGGCAAAGCTGCGCCCGGCGATGTCGTTAGGATCTTTGGCATCCGAGCGCAGGCCCGAGATCACCTGCGCGCGCACCCGGTCCACCGCATCCTGATCGAAGCGCGGCTCAAGGATGGTGGTGCGCAGCAGGTCGATCACCTCATCGCGGTTCTCGGTCAGGAACTGGGCCGAGATCGACAGGGTGTCGTCGCCGACGTCATAAGTGAACGACGCGGCCAGCGATTCCAGCTTGCGGGCATAGGTGCGCGCATCCATGTCGCCCGCGCCTTCCTCGATCAGCCCGGTCATCAGATTGGTTGCACCGCGCTTGCCCGGTGCATCCAGCGAGGTACCGCCGCGAAAGCGTAGCTCAAGCGCGGTGAAGGGGATCGAGGGTTCCTCGACCAGCCAGGCCTTGATGCCTTTGGGCGAGGTCACCTCCTGAATATCCACTTCGGCCCGGGCCGGCAGCGCCAGGACCACGGCGATCAGGGTTGTGAATAGAGCCTTCATTGCGTCACCTCCTGATCGCGCATCAGCCAGCCGGTCACCGAGGTTTCCGGGCGCAGCACCTCGTTGGCGGCGGCGATGATGTCCTCGCCGGTCACGGCCTGCAGGGTGTCGGGCCAGGCCTGCACATCCTCGACCGTCAGACCGCTGCTCAACGCCTGTCCGTAGCGGTTGCCGATCCCGTCCACATTGTCGCGCGCATAGATCAGCGCGGCGCGCAGCTGCATCTTGATCCGATCCAGTTCCTCTTGCTTGACCCCCTCTTCGATGAAATCGGCCAGGGCCTCATCCATGGCATCTTCGGCCTCTTGCAGGGACACGCCCTCGGCCGGGACCACGATCAGGTCAAAGGTGGTGTCGTCGAGCGAGACCCCCCGGTAGAACGCGCCAGTATAGACGACCTTCTGATCTTCGAACTGCAGCTTTTCGTTCAGGTAGGATGTGGTGCCGCCACCCAGAAGCTCGGCCAGCAGATAAAGCGCGGCGGCCTTTTCCTGATCGCCCGCATCCCGTTCCGGCGCCAGATAGCTGCGCTGAACATAGGGCTGTGCCACGCGCGGGTCGCGGAAGGTCACGCGGCGCTCGGCGGTTTGCGGCGGTTCCTGCGAGCGGACGCGCTCGGGCAGGTCGGGATTGGCGGGGATCACACCGTAATATTGCTCGGCCAGCGCCTTGACCTCATCGGGGTTCACGTCGCCGGTCACGACAAGGATGGCGTTGTTGGGGGCATAATAGGTCCGGTAGAAGGACAGCGCGTCCTCCATATCCAGCGTCTCCATCTCATGCCGCCAGCCGATGATCGGCGCGCCGTAGCGATGGTTGAGATACTGCGCCGCGTTCACCTGCTCGGCAAACAGCGCGCGGGGGTTGTTTTCGGTGCGCTGATTACGCTCCTCCAGGATCACGGCGCGCTCGGTCGCGATATCGCGCTCGGTCAGACGGATGTTGCGCATCCGGTCCGCCTCCATCTGCATCATCAGTTCCAGACGGTCGGCGGCGACGCGCTGGTAGTAAGCGGTGTAGTCGTATGAGGTGAAGGCGTTGTCATTGCCGCCATTGGCCGCGACGGTGGCCGAAAGCTCCCCTGCCTCAAGCGTATCGGTCGCCTTGAAAAGCAGATGCTCAAGGAAATGCGCCACGCCGGACGAGCCCACGGGTTCATCCGCCGATCCCGCCCGGTACCACAGCATGTGCTGCACGACCGGGGCGCGGTGATCCTCGACCACCACGACATCCATGCCGTTGTCCAGCGTGAATGTGGTGACCGCTTCCTGGCTGTCCTCGGCCAGAAGCGGAGTTGCTGAGAACAAGGCGGCGGCAAGCGCCAGTGCCCGGACCATGCGGCATCCTCCGTGATGAGTTACGATGTCAAACTACGGCGGACGCGCAGGGGTTCAAGACGCGATGACGGAAAGTTAAGAAATATTCATTCTTCCGGAGGCGCGGACGGGGTGGGATAGCCACGCTTGCGGAACGCCTCGGCCTGCGCGTAGGGGTCGATCGAGTGCTTGCGATAGACCTGTTCGTAACGGTCCACCGGGAACAGCCGGATTTGCGTGAACCGGCCGCGCCGCTTGCGGAAATCTGCGTCTTCCTGAGCCAGCACCTGACGGGTGTCAGCGGGCACGCCATAGCGGCTGGAGGCGGTGACAAGCGCCTGATCGGAGGACGGAATCCCGCTGGAGGCCAGGGCCGAAGCGCGGCCACCCAGCGCCTCGACCGCATCCGCCTGCGGGGTCGGGTCGGTCAGGTTGCTTGCGCCCGGCGTGGGGGCGGGCAGGAACTGGTAATCCGTCGGCGCGGTCAGCGGCTTGACCGGCAGCACGGCGAACTCATCGGGGCCGTTTGCTGGCGACTGCAGCACCTTCAACCCCTTGTTCGCGCATCCCGACACCGCGATGGCGGCGGTCAACATGATCATTGCCAGCGGCGTCCGCATGGTCTTCTCCTGCCTGTTTGAGGCGGTTTTATCGCATTTCACCCGGCCCGTCACGAGGCCTTTTTGCCATCCAGCAGCACCAGACCTATGGCGCCCGCGAATATGAAGATGTCGGCGATGTTGAACACATAAGGGTTGCGGATGCCGCAGCAGGACATGTTGAGGAAGTCCAGCACATAGCCATAAAGCACCCGATCCAGCACGTTGCCCAGCGCGCCGCCGATCAGCAGCCCGGCGCTGAGCAGCATCCAGACCGATGGCGCGATCCGGCGCAGCCAGATCAGCACAGCCAGGCAGATGACCAGCGATATACCGATCAGAATCCATCGGCCCGTATCGCCATCGCCCTGAAACAGACCGAAATTGATGCCGCGATTCTCGCCGTATTTGAAGGTGAGCAGCGGCGGCAGCACGTCGATGACCTCGCGCTGCTCGACTCGCATCACATGCACCACCAGATACTTGCTGACCTGATCGGTCAAAAAGGCCAGAAGCGTGGCCCAGAAGAGCAAACCGTACCGCATCAGTGACGGAAGTGCCGCATGCCGGTGAAGACCATCGCCAACCCGGCTTCATCCGCTGCCGCGATCACCTCATCATCGCGCATCGAGCCGCCCGGCTGGATCACACAGGTGGCGCCTGCGGCGGCGGCTTCCATCAGCCCATCCGGGAAGGGAAAGAACGCATCCGAGGCCACGGCAGAGCCAATCGTCAGCGGTTGCGGCAGTTCCAGCGCTTCGGCCATGCGTTCAGCCTTTTTGGCGGCGATCAGCGCCGAGTCCACGCGGCTCATCTGACCGGCGCCGACGCCGACAGTGGCGCCGTCCTTGACGTAGACGATAGCATTCGACTTGACGTGTTTGGCGACTTTCCAGGCAAACAGCAGGTCACGCATCTGTTCCGGTGTCGGCGCCTTCTTGGTCATCACCTTCAGGTCATCCATGCCGACAAACCCGTTGTCCTTGTCCTGCACCAGCAGGCCGCCCGCCACCTGACGCACGGTCTTGGCCGGGGTCGTCACATCCGGCAGCCCTTCTGTGGTCAGCAGGCGCAGGTTCTTCTTAGCCGCAAAGATCGCCTTGGCCTCATCCGAGGCGCCGGGGGCGATCACCACTTCGGTAAAGATGCCGGTGATCTCCTGCGCGGTTTCAGCATCCAGAGGCTGGTTCAGCGCCACGATGCCACCGAAGGCCGAGGTGCGGTCGCAGTCGAACGCGGCCTTGTAAGCCTCGAGCAGGGTCGCGCCCTTGGCCACGCCACAAGGGTTGGCGTGTTTGATGATCGCGCAGGCGGCACTGTCGCGCGGATCGAACTCGGCCACCAGTTCAAAGGCGGCGTCGGTGTCGTTGATGTTGTTGTAGCTGAGTTCCTTGCCTTGATGCTGCACGGCGGTGGCCACGCCGGGGCGATTGGTGCCGTCGGTGTAGAAGGCGGCTTGCTGGTGGCTGTTCTCACCATAGCGCAGGGTCTGCTTCAGGTCTCCGGCAAAGGCGCGGCGCGTGGGGGCCTCCAGCTTCAGCGCATCAGCCAGCCAATTCGACACGGCGGCGTCATAGGCGGCGGTGCGGGCATAAGCCTTTTGTGCCAGCCACTGACGGAAACCCAGAGACGTCTTGCCGTAGTTCTCTTCCAATTGATCCAGCAGCGACGAGTAATCCTCGACATCCACGACCACATTGACAAAGGCGTGGTTCTTCGAGGCCGCGCGGATCATCGCCGGGCCGCCGATGTCGATATTCTCGATGCATTCATCGTAGTCCGCGCCCTTCGCCACCGTGGCCTCGAACGGGTAGAGGTTCACCACCAGCAGGTCGATCGCACCGATGCCATGTTCCTCCATCGCGGCGACGTGAGTGTCATTGTCACGCAACGCCAGCAACCCGCCATGCACCACGGGATGCAGGGTCTTAACCCGGCCATCCATCATCTCGGGAAAGCCGGTGACCTCGCTGACGTCCTTGACCTCCAGCCCCGCCTCGCGCAGCGTGCGTGCCGTGCCGCCGGTCGACAGCAACTCGACCCCGCGCTCTGCCAAGGCCTTGCCCAGCTCGACCAATCCGGTCTTGTCGGAAACGGAAAGGAGCGCGCGGCGCACGGGGTGAAAGTCGGTCATGGGTCCAAAGGTCCTTTTGGCGTCAGTCGAATTCAGGCTCGTCCCGGGTGATGTCGCGTATCGCAACCGCAGTATCCTGCGCCTTGCTCAGCGTCCACCGGATGCGCGTCGCATACTCCATTGCGCGCCCGGATAGAACGATCTGTTTTGTCGCGCGTGGCTTCAGACGCCCTTTTTCGAGATAAACGCTGGGTTCCAATGACAAAATGCACTTGCCATCGTGGCGTAGCACCCAGATCTCGCCGCTTTTCAGCGCCATTGACACCGCCGCCCCACCCAGATCGAGCGCCGCATCGACATCCGGGTGCAGATGCAGACGGATATCGAATCCAAAGCCCGAGAGGCCCGAGGCATCCATCGCCTTGTCGAACCGGCGCTTGGCGGTGTCGTCCATCGCCAGCAGCATATCCTCACCCGACAGCCCGCGCCCGTCGAAGCTGAGCCCCAATGTCCGGGCATGGGTCAGGCCGAAGACCTTGGAATACCCGTTGTGGCCGCCCTGAAAGCGGATGCCGTTCGGGGCATCGTCGATCTCAACCGGCACCTTGGTGGGGCTGTCCACCAGCGCCTCCAGTGCAGTACCCGGCACGGGGTCGGCCAGCCGGGCGCTAGAGTAGCCATCGAGGCACAGAGTCGAATGCGAGGGCGTGGCCCGGCCAGCACGGCGCCATTCCAGACCGAAGCTCTCGCCAGAGCCGCAATTGACGATCAGCGGGCGGCGGCCCGAGGTCAGCTCGAATGCAAGCGTCGAGGCGTGGGCATTGTATGAGGCCGGGCCTTGGGGCGGTACACTGGCATCGACGATCACGCTGGTGCGTCCGGTGGACAAGCGGGCATAGCCCATCGACAGACCCACAGGATGCTGCGGCTTTACCCCGCTGGCGGCCAGCGCATGATCCAGCCGCCCCTCCAGCCCGCGCCCACCGCCATGAAACCGCGCCAGCCCGCCATCGGTGTGGCGCAGGCTGCGCAACGTCGGTGCGATGCGCTGGATCGCCGCCGTATGCGCCATGGGGGCACCGCGCCCGACCTCGTGCAGAGAGGCGGCGGTCCAGGTCAGCAGGGTAAAGACCTCAAGCAGTTCCTCGGGGTTGCGCGTGGGCAGCCCGCCCTGTTCGTCGATCTGGCTTTCGCATTCGCGGGCAAGGGCCTTGATCGCCGGATCGGCCAGCTCTTCGAGCCCTTCCAGCGCCAGCCCGGCATAGATCAGCCCCGCCAGCGCCTCGAACCGGGGCAGGCCCGGTGTGGCCGCCTGCCAGCGTTTCGACAGAAACCAGGTCTGCTGCGCCAGCGAACGGAACAGGGCCTGGCTTTGCTCGGGGTCAACGCCGCGCAGCAGGAACAGCGCGTGGTTGATCCAGCGGATCACCCGGCGTCCGGTCAGGTCCGGCACCCAGCCCGGACCGGTGCCGCGGCCATGGGTCTCGATCCAGCCCCAGACCCAATGCTGGGCTTTGGCTCGGGCCGCGGCATCGCCCACCGAAGCCAAATCGTCGAGCCAGGCGAAGCCGTGCCGCTCGGCATCGAATGCGGGATTTGGGGCCGCGACCTCCCACAGCCCGCTGTCGCGCGATTCCACCAGATAGCCCGCAAACAGCAGATTTCCCGCCACCAGCTGCCGCCCGCGCGCGAATGAGCCCACAGTGCGCGGCTCGGGCTGTGAGACGAAGCCTGCGACCGGTTTGCGGCGCTGGCTGAGCCGCGCTTGAAGACGGTTCTGAAACCGCATCCACCTGCTGGCCATGGTCTCCGGGTTGGACATATCGCTCTGCCTCTTACGCTCTGGTGGCGTTTGCGGCGAGAATAGCCGGTGATCCGCGCCGAGTCACCGAAAGAGTGCCGCTCAGGCCGCTTTGCGCAGACAGGCGATGTAGAACCCGTCCATGCCGCCCCGATCCGGCCAATAATCGGGGCGCAGGCGCAGGCCGCCCTCTTCGGTGATCCAGCTGGGTTCGATCCACGGCAGGTCCAGCGCGGTACGGTCGGCGGTCATGTCTGGGAACATGTCCAGCGCTTCCTCCACCTGCACCTCGCCCTCATCCGGCAGCAGCGAGCAGGTGCAATAGATCATCCGCCCGCCGGGCTTCAGCAGGCCCCAGGCATGCGTGAGCATCTTTGCCTGCAACTCGATCAGCGCGCCGAAGTCCGAGCCGTCCTTGGCCTGCGGCAGGTCCGGGTGCCGCCGGATGGTGCCGGTGGCGGAACACGGGGCGTCCAGAAGGATGGCGTCATATTGACCCTCATGCTCCAGCGCATCGCCCACGATCAGTTCCGCGCTGAGATCAGTACGGAGCAGGTTCTCGCGCACCCGCGCCATGCGGGTTTCCGAGATATCCAGCGCCGCAACATCGACCCCGGCAGCCGCCAGTTGCATGGTTTTGCCGCCCGGCGCGGCGCAGAGGTCGAGGGCACGCTCTCCCGGTTGCGGCGCCAGTACCTTGACCGGCAGCGCCGCCGCCGCGTCCTGCACCCACCAGTTGCCCTCGGCAAATCCCGGCAGGGCCGAGACCTGCCCGGCCTCATACAGCCGAATGGTGCCGGTTGGCAGTTCCTCGCCTTCGGGCTTCTCAGCATCGGGCTTGACGGTCAAATCCAAAGGAGCACCTGCGAAATGGGCACGCTCCATACCCGCCACCGCCTCGGGTCCCCAGGCTTGCACCAACGGACCGCGCAGCCAGCCTGGAAGGCGTGGCACCCGCAGCTTGTCCCACGCCTCGGGGCCATCGGCAGCCACCTTGCGCAGCACCGCGTTGACCAGCCCTTTCAAGCGTCCGTGGCGGCGGGAGTGGCCGACGATCTCGACCATGGAATTCACCACCCCATGCGCCGCAGCGCCCTGGCACAGCTCGACCGTGCCTAGCCG
The DNA here is from genome assembly GCF_040830605.1 of Ruegeria sp. GTDB lineage: Bacteria > Pseudomonadota > Alphaproteobacteria > Rhodobacterales > Rhodobacteraceae > Ruegeria. The sequence goes on along the minus strand of NZ_JBFOMD010000004.1, from coordinate 395,144 downwards.
CAGCGCGTTGCGTACGTGTAGGGGGGGTGCCTTTTGCAGATGTTTTTTGAGCAACCGGTCGGCACGTTCCAATCCGCGCAGGGTCTCCAGCGCCAGCCGCTGGGCGCGAGCCCGGTCCTCGGGCGCCAGCCGGTCCAACGCTCCGGCCGAGAGGCATTCCGCCAACAGACGCCCCTCGCCCAGAACCTGATCCAGCAGGTAGATCGCGCTGCGCCGCGCCTGAGTGCCCATATCCGCCATCCGGGGCTGTCCTTTGCCTGTGACCTTGCGCCCGCATTGCCTTGGGCGGACGCGGGCGTATATCAAGGGCCGAGACGGAAAGGAACCCAAAGCCATGAGTGACGCGCGCAAAGATCTGCCGCCTGCCGCCGAACGCGCCCTGGCCGAGGCGGAAGAGCGCCGCAAGCGGGCCGAGGCCAAGGCGAAACCGCTGCCCAAGGAGCTGGGCGGGCGCGACGGGCCCGAGCCGGTGCGCTATGGCGATTGGGAGAAAAAGGGCATCGCCGTCGATTTCTGACGCGCGGGTTGCGCGCCCCGCCCTTCCCGGTCAATCTGCCCCTCGATTTTAAAGAACGAACCGCCCGATTGGCGGAAAGGGACAGCCGTGGCCGTCAGACCACCCGCACAGACCGTATCGACCGGCCTTGTCGTGGCCATCGTGGGCTTTTTCAGCTCATTCCCCATCGTGTTGCAGGGGCTGGCAGGCGTTGGCGCTGATGGCGCGCAATCGGCCTCGGGCCTGATGTTTGCGTCCCTGGCTATGGGCGCGGCCGGGATCGGATTGAGCCTGTGGAAAAAGCAACCGATCAGCGTTGCCTGGTCCACGCCCGGCGTGGCGCTACTGGCTGTGTCGCAGGCGCCCGAGGGCGGGTTTGCCGGGGCGGTGGCCGGGTTCCTGATGGCTGGGGTGCTGACGGTGATCGCGGGCTACTGGCGCCCGCTCAGCCGCCTGATCGCCGCCATCCCCGCACCACTGGCTCAGGCGATGCTGGCGGGCGTGCTGCTGTCGCTCTGCATCCAGCCGTTTCAGGCCATGGCCGAGATCCCGGCTCTGGCGCTGCCGATCATCCTGACATGGTTCGTGGTGGGCTTGGTCAACCGGCTGTTCGCCGTCCCCGCCGCCGTTTTGGTCGCGGCGCTGATGGCCGCCATCCACGCCGGATTCGACATCCCAACGCCCGAGCGCATCATCGCCGCGCCGCTCTGGATCGCGCCGGTGTTCTCGGTCGAGGCGTTCACCAATATCGCCCTACCGCTGTTCATCGTGACCATGGCAACCCAGAACATTCCTGGCCTCGCCGTGCTGCGCAGCTATGGCTATCAGCCGGAACCGGCGCCGCTGGTAGCGTCGGTCGGTGTCGCCAGCGCGGTCTCGGCCTCGTTCGGCTCACCCGCCACCTGCCTCGCCGCGATCACCGCCGCCATGTGCGCCAATGACGACAGCCACCCCGACCCGGCGCTCCGCTACTGGTCGGCGGCGATGGCCGGCCTGTTCTATTGCTGCCTCGGGGTTTTTGCGGGCGTCATCACCAGCTTCGCCGCGCTGGCCCCGGCACTGTTGCTGGGAACAGTGGCCGGGATTGCCCTGATGAGTGTCTTCGCCTCAGCCACGCTTTCCGCCCTGGAAGACGCAAGCTATCGCCAATCGGCGGCGATCACCTTTTTGGTCACGGCGTCCGGCATCTCGATCTTTGGCCTGAGTGCAGCCGTATGGGGGTTGGTCATCGGAGGGATCGTGCAGATTGTGGCCGATCGGGTGCCGAAGAAGGCCTGAGATCGGAACGTATTGTCGTCTTGTACCGGCGGATTGATCACTCGAGCCCTGTTCATTTCATCCAGCCTAGCCTTAAGACCGTCTGTTCCTTCGGGTCGATCCCATGTCGGGCGCACAAACGATCCAGATAGGACCCAGCAACGGGAAGCCCGGAAAACTCGATGGCAATCTTCTTTTTCTGGTGGCCGAAGATATGGACGGAGAACACGCCGTCGCGCTCAATCTCAGCCGTGGTGACCCGCGATGTATGCAGCTTCCATAAGTCTTCCGGCGCCAGCGGGTATAATGTGTCGGGCTGCATGGCATGGCGATCCTCGCCCGTCTGCGCCAGGAAATGGCCAAAGGCCTTGGGCCCGGAACACCCCCACGGTAAGCTCTCGATCCCCCATGTCTCACCGCGATCAACGCGGCGTTTGTTGACCCTCTGCATTCGTGTGCCGCGCCACGGTTGGCTCGGGTTCGGGGATGTGACGAATTCCAACATCGCCGCAAGTGTCTGAGAGTCCTGCGGCAGCCCCATCACACCGCTGGGAAAGGTCCCGCGATGTGAGCGTCCGAACACGTATGGTGCTCCAAAATCAAACGCGCGGACGCAATAGGCATCCAGATCGACCCATATGAACCCGGTCCGGCTGACGAGATGCAGGCGGAAGATGTCCGAGAACACCGCGACGCGCAGCCGGTCATTGTCGCTGATCGGGAACGGCGGCGGCCAGAAAATCTCCGAAGCGGGCCTTATCTCGGCTCCGTCCGGGACGCCCGAGATCTCTTCGTCGGTGTAAAGGACGAAACGGTGGCCGCAATCCAGATAGGACTTGATGCAAACCGCTTCGAGCCAGGACAGATCCGAGCCGTACCAGAAACTTGCGACAACCGGCAGGCTATGTCCCATGAGTTACCGCCATGCAATCGTACCGGTCCCGTTCCGTCCGAGGTCGCTTCCGCGCAAGGATATGGCCGGGAGTCACCGACCACAAGCATCTTGGCGTCAGGGAGTTTGCAGGGGCGGATCGCTATTTCGAACGCAGCCGGAAGTCGGCATAGTCACCCGACCCGCGATCCGACGTGAAACGGATCTTACCGCCATTCACCCGGACCTCCTGACAATTGTACCCGAGATTCCGTTTGCCCCATGACAGGTCGCGGCAGAAATAGCCGTCCCGCCATGTCCACGATCCCGCGACATCGCTGGGCCCTCCGGTGCCGGTGATCTCCCCCTCGGGCGATACCTGCAGGCGGATCAGGGGACGGGTCAGGACTTTGCCGGTCACGATGGCCCGGAACGTTCCCTCGTCACTGACCCGCGTGAATTCCGCCGCTGCCGGGCCTGCAAACACGGTCAACAGGCACACCAAAGATATGCGTTTCCACATGACGATCTCCCCACGCTTGTAAGGTGTACGCAGGCAAAGGCAGGGCGGATCACTCGGTCGGTTTCAACGCAGTACAGAAACCATCCACCAGCGCGCGTTGTTTGGCCGAACGCAGACGATCCTCGGGCCAGGTCAGCCAATAGCCGTCCCGCGTGGCAAGCTCGGGTAGGTCGAGCCGCCGCAGCCGTCCGTCCGCCAACAGATCCTGCGCAAGGGGAACGGAGCCCAGCACCACGCCGAGTCCCTGCCGAGCAGCCGAAAGGGCATGTTCCATCGAATCCACACTCAGCCGGGCCATATCCGGCGCGGACTGGCCGGTCTCGCGCGCCCAGTCCTGCCAGCCAGGCCGTTCACCGCGAAGCTCGATCACGCCCCGGTCCCAGCCGACACCCGGCGCGGCCATCGGCACCAGCACCTCGGGCGCGATCCGCAGCGCCTCGCGCCCGGGCCAGGCGCCGCGCCCGTAGCGGACTTGCAACCAGGTCCGTTCCTCGCCCAGCTCCGACCGGCGGGCCACGGAATCGGTCACCAGCCGCACGTCCGGATGCGCCGCCAGAAACGCCGCCGCACGCCCCATCACCAACGCGTTGATATGTGAACTGAGGCCCGCCACCCGCAACTCTTTGGGGGCTTTGCCAAACAGGTCTTCGGTATTGCGTTCCAACGCGGTCAGGCTTTCCTGCACCAGCGGCAGATAGCTTTCGCCCTCGACCGTCAGCGACACCCCGCGCGCCTCGCGGATGAACAGGGACCGGCCCAGCCACGCCTCGAGGTTGCCGATCCGCTGGCTGACGGCGGCCTGCGTCAGCCCGAATTCCCGCGCCGCAGCCGAGAACCCGCCCAGGCGACCCGCCGCCTCGAACACGCGTAGCCAGTCGAGCGGGGGCAGGCCCGTTTTCTTCTTATCCATAAGAAATTCCAACCCTCAGCCGAAACAAGGATTAATTGTGGTAATGGCACGGACGGGGTATTTCCTCAAGGGACAGCCTGCGCGAACAGGAGAGACCCCATGCTGCGCTCCGCCACCTTTAATTCGTCCGTCGTCACGCTGGATTTTGCCGACGGCACCCGTGCCCGTTTCCACGCCATCTGGCTGCGCGACAACGCACTTGACCCCGAAACCCGCGCGCCCGGCAACGGCCAGCGGCTGATCACCATCGGCGATATCCCCGAGGGCATCTCGGTCAGCGCCGCAGAAATCGTGAACGGCGATCTGTCCGTGACCTTTGCACCCGAGAACAAGACGGTCACCTTCCCCGCCGACTGGCTGGTGGATCACATCTATGACCGCGATCTGTCCCGCGAAATGGGCCGTGTCGCCCCTGATGTCACCACATGGGAGCGCGGCATCGAGGCGCCCAGTGCCGACTGGAACGAGGTGCATGCCAATCCCTCCGCCAAGCGCGGCTGGCTGGCGGCGGTGGCCGAGTATGGCTTTGCCAAGCTGACCAACGGCCCCACCGAACCCGAGTCGCTGCTGAAGGTGGCCGATCTGTTCGGCTATGTGCGTGAGACAAACTATGGCCCCTATTTCGAAGTGCGGACCGAGGTGAACCCCACCAACCTCGCCTATACCGGCCTTGGCTTGCAGGCTCATACAGACAACCCTTACCGCGATCCGGTGCCGACGCTGCAGATACTCTACTGTCTGGAAAACTCGGCAGAGGGTGGCGACTCCATCGTGGTCGACGGTTTCCGCGCCGCCGAGCGGCTGCGCGCCGACAATCCAGAGGGCTTCGCGCTATTGGCAGGGTATCCTGCAAGGTTCGAATACAATGGCTCGGACGGGGTCTGCCTGCGCTCGCGCCGTCCGATGATCGAGCTGTCGCCGGATGGTGAGCTGGTGGGGATCCGCTTCAACAATCGCTCATCAGCGCCGTTCGTGGACATCCCCTTTGACAAGATGGAGGCCTATTACGCCGCCTATCGGCAGCTGGGCGAGATCATCGACGATCCGGCCATGGGCGTGTCGTTCAAGCTGGAGCCCGGTGAAAGCTTCATCGTCGACAACACCCGCGTCCTGCATGCGCGGCTGGGCTATTCCGGTGCCGGTTCGCGCTGGCTACAAGGATGCTATGCCGACAAGGACGGGTTGCTGTCGACACTGGCGGCGATGGAGATGGCACAGCCGGAGGCGGCGGAATGAGACCCGATTTCTCGACCCTGAACCGCGACAACATCGTCGCCTTCATCGCCGATATCTTTGACCGTCGAGGCGGCGAGGAATATCTGGGCGAGCCGGTGACGATGGCGCAGCACATGCTGCAGGGCGCCACCATCGCCGAGCAGAACGGAATGCCCGAAGAGATCATCGTTGGCGCCCTGTTGCACGATATCGGCCATTTCACCTCCGAGTTCGGCACTTATCACCCCGATGACACCGAGGACCGCCATCACGAGGACGCAGGCGCTGAGGTCCTGGAACAGTTCTTCCCCTCGGTCATCACCGATTGCTGCCGATATCATGTAGCTGCGAAACGCTATCTCTGCGCGGCAAAGCCCGAGTATTTCAATCGCCTATCGGCGGCCTCGGTCCATACGCTGGAGTTGCAAGGCGGACCGATGAACGCTGAAGAGGTTGCCGAGTTCGAAAGCAATCCGAACCTGAAGGAGATCATTCAGGTGCGCTATCTGGACGAGGCGGGCAAACGCGCGGATCTGGAAACGCCCGAGTTCGACCATTTCGCACCGATGGTGCAGCGCATGGTCAACCGCCATATGAGCCCGGCATGAGCGCGCCGGAATATATCTTTGAGGCCAATTCAAAACCCTCGTTACCTTGGCATGAGGTCCCGCTGATCCGCGCAGCGGAAGAGACTGTCAAAGGCTATGGCTGTCTGGTCGATGATCCCGACGGTTTCGAAATCGAAATCGTGCGCTGGCCGCAACAGGGCTGGCGTCCGATCGACGAGGGCACCGGGGATGAGGGCGGCTGGGTCGAAGGCACGTTCCGCTGCGACTGGCTGGGCGATGTGCTCTACGGTGAGAACGAAGCGGTCAGGGGCCATTACGTTCTGGGCTGGTCCACTGATCCTCAACAGGCACAGACCGACCGGCAAACCGCGCCGCGCGATCAGGTGCTGCTGTGGCACATGAACTATCACCCCGACGGCGGGCAGATGTTCTGGCCGCTGGACAACAAGCCTTTCATTGTTCCTGCTGCCCTGCCCGGCGACAACCTGACACCGGACAAGGTGGTGGCGTTCTGGTGCGACGGCTCACGCGGGCTCTATATCCATCCCGGTATCTGGCATGAGGGGATTTTCCCGGTCGAGGACCAGCAGCGTTTTCTCGACCGTCAGGGCCGTGTGCACGCCCGGGTGAGCGCCGATATCGGGCAGGAGTTCGGGGTCTACCTTGCCTGCCCGCTGCGGGCCGACAAGATCAAGGAGATCTGAACAGCGGCTCGCGATGGGCAGCGTGGCGGATGGCGATCCAGATCTGAACGGCCACGAGATAGGGAACGAAAAAGGCAAAATTCTGCACAAGATCGAAGGCGCCAGAAAAGTCAGGCTCGGACCACAGACCCCCGGTCAACACGTACCAGAGCGTGTAGTGCAACCGGTAAAGCCACGAACCAAGGGCAAGCCAGAATAGTCTCAGCCCCCATTTCCAATGGCCATTCCTGTCGCCGGACAAGGCCATGCGCGCCGCCATCAGCGCCGCGGTGAACAGGCACACCCCATACAGGAAGAACGCGACCGACATTACCGGGCCGCCAATTGTTCCGCGCAGGGGAACGTAGATCATCCCGGCCAGCCCGGTCACCAGAGCCAGGGCAATCAGAACCGCCCCGAGGCCGCGATGGAACCGGTTAAAACGTTGGCGGATGCCTCTCACAAGCTGAAGCGGGACCAAGGCGACCAGCACCGCCCCGGCGGAGATGTGCAGCATCATCGCCGCGTTTCCAACGACGTGATCCTGCGCGAACAGGTAGCTTTGGTCGGCGGCGTCATGGGACAACCCGATCCTGACCATCCCGACCGCGTGAACAAGAAACGGCAACAGAGTCAGGTAAAACAACGACAGCAAAAGGATCGTCACAATGCCTGACTTTGATTTCCACATGACCAGACCTTAGTGGCGGTCGCCGCACGTTATGATTGGCGCAGCCTCAGCGACCCGAAGTCTATCAAAGGCCCAGCACATCCACCATGTCATACTGCCCCGGCGCCTTGCCCTGTCCCCAAAGTGCTGCCTTGAGCGCGCCGCGGGCAAAGATCGCCCGGTCACTGGCCAGATGGCGCAGCACGATGCGCTCGCCCGGTGCTGCGAACAGCACATCATGCTCCCCCACGATGTCGCCGCCGCGCACGGCGTGAAAACCGATATCGCCCCGCTTGCGGGCGCCGGTGATGCCGTCGCGGGCGCGGTCGGAGACATCCGCCAGAGCCACACCGCGCCCCTCGGCGGCCGCCTCACCCAGCATCAGCGCGGTGCCCGAAGGGGCATCGACCTTGTGGTGATGATGCGCCTCAATCACCTCGATATCGAAATCCTCGTCCAGCGCGGCGGCGACCTTTTTGGTGAGTTGCACCAGCAGGTTCACGCCGAGGCTCATGTTGCCCGCCCGCACGATCACCGCGTGACGCGCCGCTGGTTCCAGCGCTGCGATCTGATCCTCGGTCATACCGGTGGTTCCGATCACGTGCACGCAACGCGCCTGAGCAGCCAGCGCGGCGAATTCCAGCGTCGCTTCGGGCGCGGTGAAATCGATCACCGCCTGCGCCCGTGCAAACGCCTCGAGCGGGTCGTCGGTCACGGTGACGCCCAGCGGCTGGCCGCCCATCGCCTCGCCCACATCGTGGCCGACCCAGTCATGCCCCGGACGCTCGACCGCGCCCACCAGACGGGCCTTGTCACTTGCGCCGACGGTCCTGATCAGCATCTGGCCCATGCGGCCCGAAGCTCCGGTAATGACGATCCCTGGGGTATGGGTCATGACGGCGTCCTTCCTCAATTCGGCTCAAAGCCTCCTAACCGGTTCGGGGCCGCTTGGCAAAGCCTCGGTTAAGGCTTAGATCGGAAGCCATGGCAAAGAACAAATTCCACGACGGTCCCGGCCCCTCGCAACGTCAGCTTCGCGTCGGCGAACTGATCCGCCGCACCCTGTCCGAGGTGCTGGCGCGCGGCGACGTGCACGACCCGGATCTCAACCGCATGTCGATCACGGTGGGCGAGGTGCGCACCTCGCCCGACCTCAAGATCGCCACCGCCTATGTGCTGCCCCTGGGTGGCAAGGGGCAGGAGGACGTACTGCAATTGCTGGCCCGCAACAAGGGCGAGCTGCGGCGCGTCATCGGCAAGAAGGTCGGCCTAAAGTTTTCGCCTGATCTGCGGTTCCGTCTGGATGAGACATTCGACCGGCTCGACGACACCCGCCGGATGTTCGAACAGGACGCGGTGCGCCGCGATCTGGACGAGTGATCCGGGCGCTGGTGGCGGGCGTCGTCGCCCTGTCGGCAGGGCAGGCGGCGGCGGTCGAGTGCCGGGACCTTGATCATGAGGACAACCGCTATTCGGTCTGCGAAGTCGATGCGGGCAGCGAAGAGCTGCGGCTGTTTCTCAGTGATGGCGAGGGGCAGGTGCTGGGCCAGTTCTCAAGCGTCGATGACGCGCTTGGCACCGAGGGCAAGCAGCTGGCTTTTGCGATGAACGCGGGCATGTATCACGACGACCGCTCTCCTGTCGGGCATTATGTCGAAAACGGGGTCGAGCAGATGCGGGTGATCCCCAATGCCGGGCCCGGCAATTTCGGTCTGCTGCCCAACGGGGTGTTCTGCATCCGCGAGGGCCGCGCCGATGTCATCGAGACGCTACTTTATGTCGAGACGCAGCCGGGATGCCGGGATGCCACCCAGTCGGGGCCGATGCTGGTGATCGATGGAGAGCTGCACCCACGGTTCCTGCCCGACTCCACCTCGCGCTATGTCCGCAACGGGGTCGGCACTAGCGCCGACGGGTCCCGCGCGGTGTTCGCGATCTCGCGCAATTCGGTGACGTTCCACGAATTCGGCAGCCTGTTCCGCGACGTGCTTGAGACACCACAAGCGCTATATTTCGACGGCAATATCTCACGCCTTTACGCGCCGCAAATCGACCGGGCCGATGCCGGGTTTTCGATGGGGCCGATTGTCGGCGTGGCCGAGCCGCGCGAGTGATCGTCGACACTGCCCAAACTGTCGTATTTTGCTAAATTGACAGCGCCCGACCGATCCGTTAGGTCGCGCGCCTCAGCAAGATGCAAGGTGCAAGATGGGACGCAAACGCAAGGGTCGCGACATTTCCGGCTGGCTGGTGGTGGACAAGCCCGCGGGCATAACCTCGACCGCTGTGGTCAACAAGGTCCGCTGGGCGATGGACGCCAAGAAGGCGGGCCATGCGGGCACGCTGGACCCGGAAGCCACCGGCGTTCTGGCGGTGGCTCTGGGTGAGGCGACCAAGACCGTTCCCTACATAACCGATGCGCTCAAGGCATATACGTTCACCGTGCGTCTGGGGCAGGCCACCAATACCGACGATGCCGAGGGCGAGGTGATCGCGGAAAGCGATGCGCGCCCGACCGATGAGCGGATCAAACAGGCGCTGGCCTCCTTCCTTGGCGAAATCATGCAGGTGCCGCCCAAATTCTCTGCCGTCAAGATCGACGGACAGCGCGCTTACAAACTGGCCCGCGATGGCGAGGATGTCGAGATCGCCGCTCGCCCGCTCTGGGTCGAGGAACTTGTGCTGGTGGACCGGCCCGATCCCGATCACGTGGTGCTGGAAATGACCTGCGGCAAGGGCGGGTACGTGCGTTCGGTCGCCCGCGATTTGGGTCAGGTGCTGGGGTGTCACGGGCATGTGAGAGAACTGCGCCGTATCTGGTCCGGCCCGTTCGATGCCGAAGACGGGATCACCATCGAACAGATCGACGAGATGGCCAAGACGCACGCGCTGGACGACCATTTGCGACCGCTGGAGGAAGGGTTGGCCGATCTGCCCGAACTCAAATGCACCCCCGAAGGCGCCACCCGCCTGCGCAACGGCAATCCGGGCATGGTGCTGGCCTCGGACGTGGAATATGGCGACGAGGCGTGGGCCTCGCTCGATGGCCGGGCGGTGGCTGTCGGGGTTTACAAGTCCGGCAAGTTGCACCCAAGCCGGGTTTTTGCCGCCTGAGCCATATGGCGACCTGCGGCGCATCATGTTAAGCGCAAACGCATGATCACCCGTTCTCACACCAAGGGCGACGCGCCCTCGACTGCCATCTATTCCGATTGCGAACGCTACCGCTATAGCCTCACCCGCGTCTGGGACGCGGCGGGGCGCAGGGCGCTGTTCGTGATGCTGAACCCGTCGACCGCGACCGAGGTGCAGAACGATCCTACCGTCGAGCGCTGCGAGCGACGGGCGCGGGCACTGGGGTTCGGGGCCTTTCAGGTCACCAACATCTTCGCCTGGCGCGACACCGATCCGCGCAAGATGCGCGCGGCTGCGGACCCGGTGGGGCCCGACAATGACGACGCCATCCTTGCAGGCGTCGACTGGGCCGATCAGGTGATCGCCGCCTGGGGCACCCATGGCGCGCATCTGGAGCGTGGCCCGGCGGTCGAACGGCTGTTGCGGGGAACCGGGCAGCCTCTATATCACCTCGGGCTGACCAAGGACGGCCATCCCAAGCACCCACTTTATATCGCCTACACCCAGCGGCCGGAAAGCTGGTCCGCGTTACAGGATTGTTAACCAATTGTTTATATTGGTTTTGACTAAGCGCTATGAAGTGAGGATTTCATAGGCTTGGCGCATTCTGCGCCGGGAGACTGGTTATGTTCCTGTTCGCAAGCCTGCTTGGTCTGGCAGCCGTGGGCGGCGTCGCCTACATGGTCGGCGATGAACCCATCGTGGACGATGACGATGAGGTTCTGCCAGACGACAGCGAATTCGACACCGGCGCGGACGAGCCCGGCGCCAATGGTGGCACAGGGGATGAAGAACCGGATGTGCCATTGACACCGACGATCCGGGGGCTGGTCAGCGACTATGACGGGAATCTCGTGATCGCCGGAGATGAAACCAGCGAGGCTCTGGCCGGACTGGATGGCGATGATCAGATCAACGGTTATGAGGGCAACGACACTGTTCAGGGTGCCGATGGCAACGACATCCTGCATGGTGGCGAAGGCGACGATCTGATGCAGGGCGGCGAAGGCGATGACGTTCTGCATGGTGAGGACGGAGACGACCAGTTGCAGGGCGACACCGGGGCGGACAGTCTGTTCGGCTATTTCGGCAACGACCACATGCAAGGCGGCGAGGGCGACGACGAGCTTTTTGGTGGTCAGGATGACGACCAACTCGAAGGTGGTGAAGGTGACGACGCGCTGCATGGCGGCCATGGCGAGGACGCGCTTGACGGCGGTGAAGGCGAGGACACGTTGTTCGGCGGCTTCGGGAACGATGTCCTGAACGGCATCGAAGGTGCCTCGGATGAGCCCCCGACCAAGGACTATCTGAACGGCGGGCAAGGCGAGGACACGATACTGGCGGGCCGCAACGATATCGTGACATCCGGTATGGACGCCGACGATATCGTTCTTGGCGATATTGGTGATGACGGCGATGCCGTCTCGGTGATGGATTTCGAACCCGGCGAGGACCGGCTGCTGGTCACCTGGGATCTGGATGCGCTTCCCGACCCCGACATTGAAATCCAAAAGGACCCCGAGATTGCCAACCTGACCCGTGTTCTGATCGAAGGACATGAGGTGGCGCAGCTTTACAGCACCGATGTAGTGACATCGGATGATATTCAACTCATCAAAGAAGCGGATCTGCCCTCGTTCCAGGCCACAGATTGACGCTACAGAATTTCTTTGCCAATCGGGGAAAAAGCGCCTATACGCGCCCATCCGTGCCGGAATCGGCGCGGTTTTCTCCATGGGCCTGTGCTGGACGACATCCCGGCCTGCGCCATCACTCTAACCTGTAAAGGAGACCCCGATGTCGATCACGGCTGAAGAAAAAGCACGCGTCATGAAAGAGTTCGCGACCAAGGACGGCGACACCGGCTCGCCGGAAGTTCAGGTCGCAATCCTGACCTCGCGCATCACAACGCTGACCGAGCATTTCAAGACCCACAAGAAGGACAACCACGGCCGCCGTGGCCTTCTGAAGATGGTTGCCCAGCGCCGCAAGCTGCTGGACTACCTGAAAGGCAAGGAAGAGGCCCGCTATCAGGACCTTATCAAACGCCTGGGCATCCGCCGCTAAGCGTTTCAGAGAATTCTGACAGGGAAACCGCGCCAATCCGGATTGGCGCGGTTTTTCTTTTGCTTCACTTCAGTAAGATATTCCAGTTAGGAAAATCGTAATTCAACCAAACGGTTGACTGATGCGGAAAAAGGCGGTAATTCATCCAAATGGTTGAACGAGAGAGTCAGGATGACCTCAACGCGATATTGAAGGCCGCGTCCGATCCGACCCGCCGCAAGATCCTGACCATGCTTGCCCAGCACGGTCCCTTGCGAGTGACGGATATCGCACGGCAGTTCGATATGAGCCTCAACTCGGTGTCCAAGCACATCAAAGTGCTGGAAACCGCCGAACTGGTGCAACGCCGCACCGAGTGGCGCGAGCATCTGATCGAGGTCCGCATGGCTCCGTTGTCGGCCATAGACACGTGGTTTGCCGAGTTGCGTTCGATCTGGGCGCTTCGGCTGGACGCCCTGGAAGCTGCTTTGGAGGATCCTGACGATGACTGACCTGTCCCTTGAGATAACCCGCGCAATCCCGCATCCGCCAGAACGGGTGTTCGACGCGTGGCTGGAACCGGAAATGCTGGCCAAGTTCATGCTGCCCGGGCCGGGGATGACGGTGCCCGAGGCCACCTCGGACGCCAAGGTCGGCGGGCGGTTCCGCATCGTCATGCGCGCACCCGAGGCCGGCGACCTGCCGCATGAGGGCGAATACAAGGTCATCGACCGCCCCAACCGACTGCAATTCACCTGGGTGTCGCCCTACAGCCAGGACGATTCCACCGTAACGCTCGACTTCACGCCCACAGACAAGGGCACGGAACTCAAGCTGCACCACATCCGCTTTCCGTCTGAGGAAAGCCGCAACAATCACGAGGGCGGCTGGACAGCAATCCTTGTCGCCCTGGAGGCGGCGCTATGATGATCAACTGGCTGGCCGCAGGGGCAGGCGTGATCGCCGCATTCCTGCTGGGATTTCTGGTTTACGGCCCGCTCGGGTTTCAAAAGCGGTGGGCCGAGGGCACGCGGATCGATCCGACACCGCCCGACACGCCTCCGCTGGCGGCGATGGGCTTGCAGATCGTGTTTCTGGTTTTGTTGGCGATCATCATCGCCGCCACCGAAACCACCAACAGTCTGGGCGTAGCAGTTCTGGCGATCCTTGCCGTGGCGGCGCAGGCAGCCTCGGTCGGCAAATGGGCGCAGAAAAGCGGTTTCGCGATTGCCGTCGACACCGGCTATGCCATCGGCTGCGGTATCGTGATGATCCTCGCCCACGCGATCCTTTAGCGCGATAACGTGTGGCTCCGTCCGCAGACGGACGGGGTCACATCGGGGTTTTCAGCCGTGCGCGAGCCCCTAAAACTTCCCCGCTTTCCAATCTCTGCAAACTGCTGTATGGGCCTAGCATCTGAGACGTTGTGCCATGACCCCGGCACTCGAACGGAAGATAAATGGGGTCGGCGGCAATGGGGCCGCCATTGAAACGGGAGACCCGGGATACGCCTGGGAGCGCTCCCTTCTAGGATACGCAAATGTTTGATGTAACGACGAAATCAATGCAGTGGGGCGAGGAGACGCTTACACTGGAAACCGGCAAGGTTGCCCGTCAGGCCGACGGCACCGTGATTGCCACGCTGGGCGAAACCAGCGTTATGGCCAACGTGACCTTTGCCAGGGAACAAAAGCCCGGTCAGGATTTCTTTCCGCTGACTGTGCACTATCAGGAAAAATACTATGCCGCCGGTAAGGTTCCGGGCGGCTTTTTCAAGCGCGAGGCGCGTCCGACCGAGAAAGAGACGCTGACCGCCCGCCTGATTGACCGTCCGATCCGTCCGCTGTTCGTCCCGGGCTTCAAGAACGAAGTGCTGGTGATGTGCACCGTTCTGTCCCACGACCTGGTCAACGACCCCGACATGGTTGCGATGATCGCCGCCTCGGCCGCGCTGACGCTGTCGGGCGCACCGTTCATGGGCCCGATCGCTGGCTGCCGCGTTGGTTTCGAGGATGGCGAATACGTCCTGAACCCGACCGTGGACGATATGCAGGACCTGCGCCTGAACCCCGAACAGCGTCTGGATCTGGTTGTTGCCGGTACCAAAGACGCCGTGATGATGGTGGAATCCGAAGCCTACGAGCTGTCCGAGGCCGAGATGCTGGGCGCCGTCAAGTTTGCCCATGACCAGATCCAGCCGGTGATCGACCTGATCATCTCGCTGGCCGAAGAAGCCGCGAAAGAGCCCTTCGACTTCCAGGCGCCGGATTATTCCGAGCTGTCTGAGGCCGTCAAAGCCGCCGGTGACACCCAGATGCGCGCGGCCTTCGCGATCATCGACAAGCAGGAACGCACCGCCGCTGTTGCCGCTGCTCGCGAAGCGATCAAGGAAACGCTGACCGAAGAGCAACTGGAAGACGCCAACCTTGGTTCCGCGATGAAGAAGCTCGAAGCCGGTATTCTGCGTGGTGACGTGGTGAAGGGCGGCAAACGGATCGACGGTCGTTCGACCACCGATATCCGCCCGATCGTTGCCGAAACCTCGATGCTGCCGCGGACCCACGGCTCGGCCCTGTTCACCCGTGGTGAGACGCAGGCGCTGGCCGTGACCACGCTGGGCACTGGCGACGATGAGCAGTTCATCGACGCGCTGCACGGCAACTTCAAATCGAACTTCCTGCTGCACTACAACTTCCCGCCCTACTCGGTGGGTGAAGTTGGCCGCGTGGGCCCTCCGGGACGTCGTGAGGTCGGCCACGGCAAGCTGGCATGGCGCGCTTTGCAAGCCGTTCTGCCCGCCGCCACCGATTTCCCCTACACCATCCGCGTGGTGTCCGAGATCACCGAATCGAACGGTTCGTCCTCGATGGCCTCCGTCTGTGGCGGTTCGCTGTCGATGATGGACGCAGGCGTTCCGCTTAAGGCACCGGTTGCCGGTGTGGCCATGGGTCTGATCCTGGAAGATGACGGCTCCTACGCGATCCTGTCCGACATTCTGGGTGACGAGGACCACTTGGGCGACATGGACTTCAAAGTGGCAGGTACCGAAAACGGCATCACCTCGCTGCAGATGGACATCAAGGTGGCGGGCATCACGCCCGAGATCATGGAGAAAGCCCTGGCTCAGGCCAAGGATGGCCGGATGCACATTCTGGGCGAGATGGGCAAGGCGCTGAGCGAGACCAACGAGTTCTCGGTCCACGCCCCGCGCATCGAGACCATGAACATCCCCACCGACAAGATCCGCGAAGTGATCGGCTCGGGCGGCAAGGTCATCCGCGAGATCGTCGAAGTGTCGGGCGCCAAGGTCGACATCAACGACGATGGCGTGATCAAGATCGCCTCGCCCAACGGTGACGCCATCCAGAAGGCATACGACATGATCCACGCGATCGTAGCCGAGCCGGAAGAGGGCGCGATCTATACCGGCAAGGTCGTGAAGATCGTCGATTTCGGCGCCTTTGTGAACTTCTTCGGCAAGCGCGACGGTCTGGTGCATGTGTCCCAGATCGAAAACCGCCGCCTGAACCATCCGTCGGACGTTCTGAAGGAAGGTCAGGAAGTAAAGGTCAAGCTTCTGGGCTTTGACGACCGTGGCAAGGTGCGCCTGTCGATGAAGGTTGTCGATCAGGAAACCGGCGAAGAGATCGTGCCGGAGAAGAAAGAAAAGAAAGAGGCAAGCGCAGAATAATCTGCCAGTCTATTTCAGTGACGAGAAGCCCCGGCACGCAGCCGGGGCTTTTTTGTTGCAGGCTGTCTTGCAGAGGTCCGTCGACCCCTAAACTCCGCAACGACGGGTTCAAGCACATAAACCAAGGTCCAATAGCCCCCAAATCAACCCAAGACCAATCGCATCACCGGCAGCACCCACCCAAGTCGCTGTCATAATCAACGCCAAACAGGAGATGCGAAATGAATACCTTCAAAACCCTCACCCTGACCTCTGCCATCATTGCCGTGCCCGCGCTGGCCTTTGCCGGGTTCGCCGTGGGCGACAAGCTGGGCACCGATGAGGCCACGATCCGCGCGAAGCTCGAAGAGCAAGGCTACATCGTGCAGGAAATCGAAGTGGAAGGCGATGAAATCGAGGTTGAAGTCCTCAAGGATGGCGTCGAAACTGAGCTGGAGTTGAGCCTGGCCGATGGCACGGTGACAGAGATCGAAACTGAGGAGGATTGAACCTCCTGACATCTGCTAAGGAGCCTTATGAGCAAATCGCGCACGCTTTGGTTATGGCTCCTTCTGGTGGTGCAGGCCGTCTGCGCCACCTTTTTCGTGTTCGACGGCGTAATGGACTGGACCGGAGCTGCGGAAAGCCCGGGCTTTCGTCACATTCATGCGTTCGAGCTGGTGCTGGCGCTGGCGCTGGTCGGCGGGCTGGTGGCCACTGCCCTGCACATCCGCAGCCTGACCCTGCGCGGGCAGGAGATGCGGCGGCAATTGGACATCGCATCGGGCGCCTTCGCACAGCTGATTGAGACACAGTTCACCGAATGGGGTCTCAGCACCGCTGAGCGCGAGGTGGCGATGCTAGCCATCAAGGGATTGTCAGTGGCCGATATCGCGGCCCTGCGCCAGACCAAAGAGGGAACGATCAAGGCGCAATGCGCCGCGGTTTACCGCAAGGCCGGTGTCTCGGGACGGCTACAGCTTTTAAGCTATTTCATCGAAGAATTGGTCTCTGAACCAGTGCTGGCAAGGCCGCCGGAGTCGTGACCGGGCGCGTCTGAGGCGCGTGTATCGCCTTGCCTAACAGCAGACATTCCGCGCCCGGGTCTATTCGCTCACAAGCCTCAAACCATCCGTGACGCGAAGTGAACGGACGGGCGCTTTATTTTGCCGCGCGCCTTACCAGATGTGCGCCATGCGACCCGCATAATCTGGAACAAAGGACATTCCCCATGATCTCCCGCCTTACTCTAGCCTCGGCCGCGTTGACCCTGTTGGCCTCGGTAGTCTCGGCCCAAAGCCTGCCGGACGGCACCTATATTCAAGGCTTCATCGGCGCCAACCAACTGCAAGACACCGACTTCTCTGGCGCCATCGGAGGAACACAGCAATCCGTGGCGGGAGATTTCGATACCGGCTATGGCGTAGGTCTGGCCATCGGGCGCGAGATTCCGCAATGGTCGAATGACAATATCGGCACCCGGATCGAGCTGGAGCTGTCCTATCGTGACAATGACGTCGACGGGCTGAATTTCTCGGGCAACGGCCCGGCCCCCGAGGTCAATGTTTCGGGCGATGTGACCTCGACCTCGCTCTTTGCCAATGTGCTCTTCGACTTCAAGCAAAGCGGCGCGTTCACGCCGTTTGTTGGCTTCGGCCTGGGTGCCACACGCTCGGATTTGGATCTGGTCTACGCGCCCGGCGTCCGGATCGACGGGGACGACACCAGCTTTGCCGCGCAGGCCATTGCCGGGGTGGCGTATGAGCTGAACCCAAGCACTGCCCTGACGCTCGATGCGCGGTACTCGCGCGCTTTTGACGTTTCAAGCCCAAGGCTTGCCCAGAACGGATCGGTAACGGGCACGGTCGAGGATGACCTGGATGCGTTCAGCCTCAACCTCGGCCTGCGCTTCAACTTCTGATCCCCCCGGGGAGGCGCATGTCCGGTTTCGCTTCCCCTGCATGACCCGGTGTTCTATGCACCGGGTCATGCGTTCTTTCGTCATCCATATGTCCGCCAGCACCACCCGCCGCCCGAATGCTGAGGCGCTGTGTGCAGCTCTGCCGAATGCCGAGCTGTTCGAAGCGGTGAACGGGCGCGATCCCGAGCAGATTGCCGGGGTGAAGGTGTTCAACGGCGACCTGCATCGCCCACGCTATCCCTTTCCGCTACGACCCGCCGAGATCGGCGTGTTCGAAAGCCACCGGCGGATCTGGCGCAAGATGGTTGACGAGGAGATCGATCTGGCCATCACTACGGAGGACGATCTGGGGATCGACCCGGATCGCTTCGCCTCGGCGCTGGAGATGATCCGAACACACGCCACCCCGGAACACTACATCCGGCTGCCGGTGAAACAGCGGGAGGTGCCGGCACAGGTGCTGGCCGAGCGGGATGGGCTGCGCCTGATCCTGCCGCGGGTGATCGGGTTGCAATGTGTGTGTCAGGTCGTGGGCCGCAATGCGGCAGCGCGCCTGCTGGCCGCCACGGACCGGATCGACCGGCCGGTGGACACATTCCTACAGATGCACTGGATTACCGGACAACCGATCCATGCCCTGCAAGGGACCGGCAATCAGGAGGTCGCTGGCCAGATCGGCGGCTCGACCATCCAAAAGAAAACCCGCCCCGGCGAGGTGCTGGGACGGGAATTCAAGCGGGGTCTATACCGGCTACAACTGCACCGGTGCCCCCAGAGACCATGACGCGGCACAGTTGCCGCAGGGGGCCAAGCCGCTTGCAAGCGGCTTAAGCGGTTTTCAAACCGCTTGCTTCAAGGCGTTTGCAAACGCCTTGACCCCGGCCGCAATCGCGCGCCAGCATATCACTCGGGTGCCTTAGTCCGGCGCAGATAGGGGAAGATCGTTTCGAACTCGCCGAATTTCTCCTTGGCTTCCTCATTGCTGACGGCCGGCGGGATGATCACGTCCTCGCCCGGCACCCAGTTCGCTGGCGTCGCCACGCCTTTGGCGGTCATCTGCAACCCGTCGAGGGCCCGCAGGATCTCGGCAAAGTTCCGGCCCACGGTCATCGGGTAGGTCATGGAGAGTTTCAGTTGCTTGTCCGGCCCGATGATGAAGACCGAGCGCACCGTGGCACTGTCTGCAGGGGTGCGGCCATCGGGCAGGTAGGCCTCGGCGGGCAGCATGTCGAAGGCCTTGGACACTGCCAGCCCGTCATCGGCGATGATCGGGAAGCCGGGATTGGCGCCACCATAGCTCTCGATGTCCTTTTTCCATTTGCGGTGATCCTCAGCGCTGTCCACCGACACGCCGATCACTTTGGTATTGCGCTTGTCCCATTCGTCTGAAAGCTGAGCAACGGCCGAGAATTCAGTGGTGCAGACCGGGGTGAAATCCTTGGGATGCGAGAACAGGATGGCCCAGCTGTCACCGATCCAGTCATGGAACTGAATTGTCCCTTGATCGGTTTCGGCGGTGAAATTCGGAACAGTATCGTTGATGCGCAAACCCATGGCTCGTCTCCTTTGGTGCTAAATCCGAGTCGTTCGGTCCTAACCTAATCGCTCAGCCGCAAGGTTACAGGGTCGGCAGCGAAGAACCATGACAAAACGCATAAAACCGGCATCTTTCCGAGCTTGGCGGGGCATCGGCAAAGCGAGTTGACAGAATTTGATCAAATTATTCGAGTGCCCCTTGCCGGATCCCACCCATGGTGACACAGTGGCCGGGAAAACCGACCGTGCGGTCGATAACTGGTCTGATCAGGAGTGGCAGACATGATCGAAAAGCGTGATTTCTATATCAACGGCCAATGGGTCGCCCCGTCCCAACCCAATGACTTTCAGGTCATCGACCCCTCGACCGAAGAGCCCTGCGCGGTGATCTCGCTGGGCGGGCAGACCGACACCGACGCCGCCGTCGCAGCCGCCAAGGCCGCCCTGCCCGGCTGGATGGCCACCCCCGTCGAAGAGCGGATCGCGCTGGTCGAGAAACTGGCTGACGTCTACAAGACCCGGGGCGAGGATCTGGCGCAGGCCATGTCAACCGAGATGGGCGCCCCCATCGACATGTCGCGCACCCAGCAAGTGGGCGCGGGTATCTGGCACCTCAAGAACTTCATCCGCGCCGCCAAAGCGTTTCCCTTCGAACGCCCCTTGGGAGATCATGCCCCGAACGACCGGATCATCCATGAGGCCGTGGGTGTTGCCGCGCTGATCACGCCGTGGAACTGGCCGATGAACCAGATCACGCTCAAGGTAGGGGCGGCGGCGATTGCCGGCTGTACGATGGTGCTGAAACCGTCGGAACAGAGCCCGCTCAACGCGATGATCTTTGCCGAGACGATGGATGAGGCCGGGTTCCCGCCCGGTGTCTTCAACCTAGTGAACGGCGATGGCGCGGGCGTCGGCAGCCAGCTTTCGGGCCACCCGGACGTGGATATGGTCAGCTTCACCGGCTCGACCCGCGCCGGGACCGCGATTTCCAAGAACGCTGCCGATACGCTCAAGAAGGTGCATCTGGAACTGGGCGGCAAGGGCGCCAACGTGGTGTTCGATGACGCCGACGAAAAGGCGGTCAAGCGCGGCGTGCTGCACATGATGAACAACACTGGTCAAAGCTGTAATGCCCCCAGCCGGATGCTGGTGCAGCGCGGTATCTACGACAAGGCGGTCGAGACCGCTGCCGAAGTTGCCAACATGGTCAGCGTCGGCAACGCGCTGGAGGAAGGCCGCCACATCGGCCCGGTGGTCAATGAGGTGCAGTGGAGCAAGATCCAGGACCTGATCCAGAAGGGTATCGACGAAGGCGCCCGCCTGGTGGCGGGTGGCACCGGGCGGCCCGAGGGGTTCAACAAGGGCTACTACGTCAAGCCTACCGTCTTTGCCGATGCCAACAACCGGATGACCATCGCGCGGGAAGAGATCTTTGGCCCCGTCCTGACCATGATCCCCTTCGACACCGAGGAAGAGGCCGTCGAGATCGCCAATGACACGCCCTATGGTTTGACCAACTATGTCCAGACACAGGACCCGGCCCGCGCCAACCGCATGGCGCGTCAGCTGCGCTCGGGCATGGTCGAGATGAACGGCCAGTCCCGCGCGGCGGGGTCGCCCTTTGGCGGCATGAAACAGTCCGGCAACGGGCGCGAAGGCGGCACATGGGGGCTGGAGGATTTCCTTGAGGTCAAGGCCGTGGGCGGCTGGGCTGCGGAGTAATCCTTATCGCCAAGCAAAGCTCTGGAATGTGACATCGGGCAGGTGCGGCCACCCGCCCGGTTCCGTCCGTCATTCCACGGTAATGGTGATCACGTCGGACACGATCGGGGTTGCGTGCGGCACGTGCCCGTGATCGCCGAGGACCAGCTGCAATGTGTGCGAACCCGGCGCCAGTTCCAGGGTGACCTCAGTCTGACCACCGCCGAAATGCAGGTGGTTGTCGTCCGAGGGAATGCCGTAAGACAGTTCATCGGCCCCGTCCTCTCCCTCACCGAGTGCCGGGCGATCAATCAGCAAATGGTGGTGCCCGGTGTTTTCCTTTTCGGTGCCGGCGGGCGCAACGCCCATACCGTTCAGGCCGAACACGACGGTGACGGGTGATGTCACGGTGTCGCCGTCTGAAAGGTTAACGAAATAGACCTGCGCGTCGGGATTTGACGGTGTTTCGCCCCCGGCAAAAACAGGCGCCGAGAGCAGGCATGCGGCAATAGATGCAATCAAAATCCTCATGGGTTTCTCCCTCTTCAAACAAGCCTTTTGTAAACTAGCGCGTCGGGTCGCAAAGTCAGACAAGCGCCGCATCTCACCCGGTTTTGCCATTGATTCCGCACCCGGAATCCACGTTTTCGGCGTTTCCTGGACGCAAACGATCCGCATGAAATCCCCGATATTATCCCATCCCCGCCCCGTTTCCGCCCAGATTCCCGTCAAAGAATGAGGCCAACACGTGTAATTCCGAGGATACGAGTATGGATCGACTTACCGAAATGGAGGCCTTCGCCAATGTGGTGGACCAGGGCGGCTTTACCGATGCTGCCAAGAAGATGGGCATTTCCAAGTCGGCTGTTTCCAAGCATGTGTCCAGCCTTGAGGCGCGCTTGGGCGCCCGTTTGCTGAACCGCACCACGCGCCGGGTGTCGCCGACTGAGATCGGTTTGGCCTATTATGACCGCGCGCGCCGGGTGCTGAACGACGCGGGCGAAGCGGATGCGCTGGTCACTTCGATGCAATCGGCGCCTTCGGGACTGTTGCGGATCAGCGTTGCCACCGATTTTGGCGTCAATCACCTGTCTCCGGTCCTGTCCCGGTTCCTGTCCGATTTCCCAGACATCACCGTCAACATGGTTCTCAACAACCGCTATGTGGAGCTGATTTCGGAAGGGTTCGACGTGGCGGTACGGATCGGCGAGCTTGAGGACAGCACGCTGCGCGCGCGCAAGCTGACCGAGACGACAAAACGGATGGTCGCCTCGCCGGAATACATCCAGAAATATGGCCGCCCACAGCGGATCGACGACCTGAATGAGCACAAACTGCTGCACTACTCCAACCAGTCGTCGGGCAGCGTTTGGAAGCTGACCGCGCCTTCGGGCGAAAAGCGGCAGGTGCGAACGGCCGGATGGCTGAGCGTGAATGACGGGCAATCCCTGCTGAACGCCGCGATTTCAGGGCTTGGGATCGCACATCTGCCCAGCTACCTCTATGCGGACGCGCTGAAGGCCGGGCTGGTCGAGGATGCAATGCCCACCCTTCCGGACGAGGTGCAAGGCATCTATGCCGTCTATCCTCCGGGCCGTTTCACCCAGCCCAAGGTCCGCGCGTTCATCGACTTTCTGGTCGAGTCCTTTGCGGAAAAAGGACCGATGGAGTGGTAACGGTAGCGTATTGAGAAAATTTCTCCCTGAAACTAACGGCCCGTGCCTCGGCGCGGGTTTCTTTTTTGATCGGGGATGGAGTCACCCCGCCCTTTCGAATGACAGCGAACACATACCCGTTTGCGCCATTGCGATGCTGAGTTCATCGCTCAGCACGGTCCAGAGCCGCTCCAACCCTTGCTCTCCTGCACCAGCCATTGCGTATTGCAGGATGCGCCCGAAGAACACGAAATCTGCGCCACTGGCGAGGGCTTTCAAAGCATCCTCGCCCGAGCGGAGCCCGCTGTCATAGAATATGGGAAACTTCGCACCCAGCGCGTTTCGAACCTGCGGCAAAACCGAAAACGGCGCCGGAGCGCTGTCAAGTTGGCGGGCCCCGTGACTGGACACCTGAACTGCATCGGCGCCAGCGGCCTTGAGCGCAACGGCGTCCTCGACATCAAGCACACCCTTCACGACCAGATTGCCCGGCCACATGTCTCTGAGCCTACTCAAGGTGCTCCAATCCGCCTTCGCGCGGCTTTCCGTTCGGTCGAATTCGTACCCCTCCATCAGGAAGTTCGCCATTTGCGGCTTGCCATGAAACAGCGTCGAGAGCGACCAGCGGGGGTGCAGGGCGAAATCGAGAAACTGCCGGGGGCCGATGCTAAACGGCATTGTGAAGCCATGACGCAACTCACGCGGGCGGCGCCCAACCTCGGGCACGTCCACGGTCAGAACCAGTGTCTCATATCCGGCCGCCCGGGCCCGTTCCACCAGCCGAAAGGTCCCGGACCCGTCGCCACTGAAATAAAGCTGAAACCAGGCGTTTCCTTCCGCCACCTCGATCAACTCCTCCATCGGGGTCGAGGCGACGGTCGAAACCCCCAGCGGAACCGAATAGCGCGCGGCAAGGCGGGCCAGCATCAGATCGGCGCCGGGGATGGAGAGATTGCACATTCCCATGGGAGCAATCCCGAACGGACGTTGCGCGGGCTTGCCAAAAAGCTCGGTCGACAGCGACCTTGAGCTTACATCCCGCAGGATGCGAGGGCGCAATGTCATGCCGTCAAGCGCCGCACGGTTCCGGGCCGCTCCGGTTTCGGTGCCCGCAGCCCCGTCGATATAGTCAAACACCATCCACGGCAGACGCCGCCGCGCCAGGCGGCGGGCATCTTCGGCGCTGTGAATGGCGCTTGCTGCCATCAGGCGCGGACGGCCTTCATGAACCGGTCCCGGATGACCACCGGATCCATGGTGATCACCGGCATCTTGGCGTTGCCGCTGTCGCACTTGACCACGATCACATGCATCTTGCCGCTGTCGAGGGCCTTTTTCAGCACGTCGCCCGTCTCCACATCGCGGCACTCGACGACGTTTTCGCAGCCGCACGCCTCGGCGACTTTCGCCAGCGAAGTTTTCTTTCCGGCATAGGTTGGCTGATCCCCGGTCGAGCCATACGAGCCGTTGTCGATGATCATCAGGATGTAATTGTCGGCCACGTTGTTGGCGATGGTCGGCAAGGTGCCCATGTTGGTCAGGATCGAGCCATCACCGTCGATCACGACAACAGGCTTGGGTTGCGCCAACGCAAGGCCCAGACCGATGCTCGACGCCAGACCCATGGTGCCCAGCATGTAGAAATTGGTCGGCTGATCGTCGATGGCGTGCAGTTCCTGACTGGGAATGCCGATATTGCAGACAACCAATTGGTCACGGAGGATCGGCGCGATCTCTTTGAGGATTTCAGAACGGATCATTGGTCGCCATAGCCTCCCCAGAAATTGGCATCGGTCAGGATCGCCACCGGTTTGTTGCACATGAATGTGTATTTCAGGATCATATCCAGTTCTTCGACGTCGGACTGTCTATGAAAGTGGTAGGTGGGGATGTTCATCTGGGCCAGCAGCGCCTTTGTGTGTACCGCCATTTCCACCTGACAGGCCACCGGTTCGCGCAATTCCCCGCGATACGAGATCAGCATCGGCAACGGCATCCGGTAGTACTGGATCAGCGTGGCCAACGTGTTGATCGTCACTCCGATGGCGGTGTTCTGCATGATGATCGCAGGACGTTTGCCCCCCATCCATGCCCCGGCACACAGCCCCATCCCCTCATCTTCCTTGTTCGAGGGGATGTGAAAGATGTCGTCTCGTTCGTCGATTTCCGCAATCACCCCAGCCAGTTGCTTGCACGGGACGGTGGTTACGAACGAGATATCGTTGGCGACAAGATCATCGGCGATCTTCTTGTCGATATTCATATCTGACTTGCCTTCCTGTTTGAGCGCATGTCGCGCATTTTCCGAATTAGCTGCTGCGGTGGACATGCACGGCGCAGGATGCGTGCCGGACGACACGCGAGGCCGTGGAGCCCAGGAAATAATCGGTGAGGCCCGGCTTGTGCGACCCGATCACGATGCAGTCGATGCCTTTGGCGTCCGCAAAATCGATGATCGAGCGCGATGTGTGACCTTTGACAATCTCGGGCCTGACATCCGGCAGGTCTTCCAGTTTTTTCTGCATCATCCGATGCGCCTGTTTGAAACCCTCTTTGACGGTGGCCTCGTCCAGATACACACTCACTGAGCCCTGCGGCGACTCGTAGACATGCAGGGCAATAATCTCTCCGTTGCTGGCGCAAAGCGCTTTTGCGACCTGCAGGGTATGTCCCGAAATGTCGTGATCGAGCGCCATCGGGACGAGAATTCTGGCGTACATTTCTGCCTCCGTTGCCTGTTCAGTTGTGTCTACATCCACGGGGTCAACACGATTTTTGGCGCAGCGACCCTGCCCGCGCGCAGATCCCGAAATGCATCGGCACCATAGGCCAGCGAACGTTGTTCGAACCAGTCCAGCGGGCCAAGACGGCCGTCGAAAATGGCCTGCGCCGTCTCGCGGAAATCCTCGGCGGTATAGGTATATGTACCGATGAACGTGATTTCCTGCAGCGTCATTTTTCGGATATCGAGCCCGCCGGCATCCTCACCCAGCCCGACATGAGCAATAACGCCCCCTGGCTGTACAAGAGCCGAGGCCGCCGCGCGGGTTGCAGAGTAGCCTACCGCGTCGATCACGATCGGGAACTGCCCCTCAGCCTCGGCCACCGCGTTCTGGCGGCACCGGTCCGCCAAAAACGTGCGCCGAATGTCGTTGGGCTCCACCACCGTGACATCGCGAACGCCCATCGCGCTCAGCGCCAGTGCCGCCGCAAGGCCAATGGCACCGCCGCCGATCACCAGCGCACGCTTGTCCGTATCTGGGTGCGACGCCTCAAGCGCCAACCGGGCCGCGTGCCAGCTGACTGCCAATGGCTCGGCCAAAGCTGCCTTGGCCAGGGGCACGTCCCCCGGCACCTCAACCAAATTGCGGTCGGGCACAGCCACAAATTGCGCAAATGCGCCCTCTCTTGGCGGCATCGAGATGATCTGCCGGTCCGGGCAGATATTCTCACGTCCGCTCGCGCAGGCGCGGCAGCTTCCACAGGTGACCAGCGGATTGATCGTCACACGCGCACCATCGCGCGCGCCGCCGATCACCGCGCCCGCGGCTTCGTGACCGAGGATCAGGGGCGCGGGCCTGCGTGCGTCATGGCCAAGATAGGCGTGCATGTCCGACCCGCAGATACCGACCGCCTCGACGCGGACCAGATGCTCCCCGGCCTTGGGCCGCGCATCGGGAACCTCGCGAAACCCCAGCTTCTCAACGCCGTCATACACAAGCGCCTTCATTTCGCGGTAAATCCCCCATCAACCATCAGAACCTGACCGGTCACGTAGTCAGACGCAGCAGAGCAGAGAAACAGGATCGGTCCATCGATATCCTCAACCCTACCGTTGCGCTGCATACATGTTTGCGCGGCATTTCGTGCAGACCGTTCGGGGTCGTCAAACACCGCCTGCGTCAGTTCGGTCGGAAAGAACCCCGGGCCAATCGCGTTTGCGGTTATGCCAAACCTGGACCAGGCCTCGGCCATTGCGCGGGTGAGTTGCGCCACGCCGGCCTTTGAGGCGCCGTAAGCAATGCCGCCCGGAAAGGCCCGCGTCGTTTGCAGAGACGCAAAGTTTACAATGCGACCCCAGCCCTTTTCTTTCATCGCCGGAACCATCAATTGACTGAGAAAGAACGGCGCGCTGAGGTTGAGGGCCAGCGTTTGATCCCAACCCCCTGTCGTGACCTCATCCGCGGGTTCGCGCGTGTTCACTCCGGCGGCATGAATGACGATGTCGGGCGCACCGAACTTTTCGGAAACCGAGTCCCGAAGGGCCTCAAGACCATCCCGGTCCGAGACATCGGCAACCACTGCAGCGGCACGACTGCCAATGTCGCCGCATAGCTGGTCCAATGCCTGTTTGCGCCGGGCCACGGCCACGACATTGGCCCCTGCCGCCGCCAGAACCTGAGCCACACGCCGCCCCAGACCGGAGCTTGCCCCGGTCACACAGGCCACGCGGCCAGTCAGGTCAAAAAGGCCCCGGGGATCATCCATCTGCGGTGAGGTCGAATTGTTCGTCGGGAAAGTATTTGGCAAGCCGCACATCTGCTGCGCGCGCGTGCCCCTCCATGCCCTCCAGACGCGAGATGCGCGCGGTCGCCTCGGCAATTGGTTTCGAGCCTTCGCGGGTGGCGCGCTGCCAGGTGACGATCTTCATGTATTTATGCACGCTCAGCCCGCCAGTATAGCTGGCCGCCCCGGAGGTGGGCAGCACGTGATTGGTTCCGGTGGCTTTGTCTCCATAGGATACCGTGGTCTCTTCGCCCAGAAACAGGGAGCCATAGCAGGTCAGCCGATCCAGCCACCAATCCAGATCTGCGGCCTGAACTGTCAGATGTTCGGGCGCGTATTCGTCAGAACAGGCGGCCATCTCCTCACGGTCCGAACAGACGATCACCTCGGCATAGTCACGCCACGCGGCAAAGGCATTGTCGCGGTTCAACTCGGGCAGATCGTCGATCAGGGCCGGAACCAGTTCCATGACTTTCTGCGCCAGGTCCCGGTCATCGGTCACCAGCCAGACGGGCGAGTTGTACCCATGCTCGGCCTGGCTGACCAAATCCGTTGCAACCACATGCGCGTCTGAGGTGGCATCCGCCAGGATCAAACTGTCGGTCGGCCCCGCGATCATGTCGATGCCGACCTTGCCATAGAGAATACGCTTGGCTTCGGCAACGAACTGATTGCCCGGTCCCACGAGGATATTGGCGCGTGGCAGGCCGAACAGTCCGTAAGTCATGGCAGCCACGCCCTGCACGCCGCCCATGGCCAGTATGCTGTCCGCGCCGCAGATATGCGCGGCATAGACGATCGCAGGCGCGACGCCCTCCCCCGGGCGCGGCGGAGAGCACGCGGTGATATGGCGGCATCCCGCAACCTTGGCCGTGGTGACAGTCATAATGGCGCTGGCGACGTGGCTGTAACGCCCGCCAGGAACATAACAGCCCGCCGCATCCACCGGGATCGCCTTTTGACCGGCGATAAATCCGGGCACGATCTCCATCTGCACATCGGACACGGTCGCCTTTTGCGTTTCCGCAAACCGGCGCACATTGTCATGGGCAAACCGGATATCCGCCTTGAGCTTTTCGGGAACCAGTGCGCAGGCGGCCTCGATCTCGGCCGCGCTCATCAGCACGTTTCCGTCATATTTGTCGAACTTGGCCGCGTATTCCTGCGCCTTGGCATCTCCGCCCGCCTCGATGTCGGCGAGAATGGTCTTGACCGTATCATGCACTTCCGTCGCATGCGATTGCGCCGTCAGGGTCGCCTTTTTCAGATAGTCACGAGGCATATTCAGAAAATCCTACTGGTAGATTTCAGGTAGCAAGGTTGTCGAGACCGCGGGCAAGTAGGCGATCAGAAGAACCACGATCAGCATCGTTAATACAAAGGGCACAGCCCGGGCGGCAATTTTCAGAATCGACTCACCGGTAATGCCAGATACGACAAACAGGTTCAGACCCAGCGGCGGTGTGATGAATCCTACGCCCAGCGCCGTGATCATCATGATGCAGAACTGAATCTCGTTCATGCCGATATTGTCGGCCAGCGGCTTCAGGATCGGCGCAAGGATCACGATATTCGGGGTGGTTTCCATCACGCAGCCTGCGGCAATGAGGATGGCGACCATCAGCAGGATCAGAATGTACGGATCATCCGTCAGCGAGGTGACAGAGGTCACGAACCCCTGCGGCACGCCCATGATCGCCAGCGCTTCGGCCAGCGGGGCCGAGAATGCGATGATGGGCAGGATGACCCCGTTCACCTTGGCCGAACTCACCAGCATCGAGGGAAAATCCGCCAGCGTCAGTGTGCGCAGGATGAAACCCATGGCAATGGTCACGACAACGGCCGTGGCTCCTGCCTCGGTCGGCGTCAGACGCCCCGAGAAAATACCGTAAAAGATGATGCCCGGCACGATGAACGCGTACCATCCGGATTTCAAAGCGTTGCCCAGATTGCCCAGCCACTCGCCTGCGCTCATCATGCCGCCGCCTTCATAGGCATAGAGTCGGTTCATGATGATATTCGTAACCAGGATCGAGACCAGGATCGCCAGGCCGGGAATGAGTGCGGCCAGAAACAGCGTCGAGGCAGAAATGCCCAGCACCAGGCCGATGATGATATAGGCGATGGAGGGCGGGATCAGGATGCCGGTACACGCCCCGGCGGCGACCAGAGCACAGGCATAGGGGCGCGGATAGCCGCTTTCGACCAGACGGTTGATGGTCATGCGGCCCACAGCGGCGGCCCCCGCCGCGTCCGAGCCGGAGATGGCGGCGAACATGCCGCAGACCAGCACGGTCGCCGAACCGAAACCGCCCTTGGCGAAACAGGTCAGCGCCTCGGCCACATCCAGAAACTTGCGTGAGAGCCCAGTGCGCACCAGCACGTCGCCGGTCAAGATGAACAGCGGCACGGCGGTCAGAGCAAAGGCGTCAATGCCCGCAAACAGGCTTTCACCGACGAGGCTGAGCGGCAGGTCACCGGACATGATCAGCATCGTGATTGCCGCCGCCCCGATGGCCGCCCAGACGGGAACCGCCAAGGCAATCAGGGCCACGAACATGATCACCGGCAGATAGAAATCCCAGCCGAGTTCAACGGTTTGATTGAGCGAATTCCAAAGCATCCCGAACTCCCTTAATCAAACAGCTTGTCGCCTTCGAAGACGGGTTTGCCGTCTCGCAGGGCGTTGAAATCACGACGAAAAGACTGAAGCAGGCGCCAGATCATCAGGGCAAATCCGGTCGGCACGGCCATCAGAAACCAGACCTTGGACACACGCAGACCATCGGTGACGGATCCGAACTTGGCCGAGACATGCACGGCCTCAAACGACCAATAGAGCGCGATGATGGCGACCACGAACATCACCAGATCGCCAAAGATATACAGCAGCGCCTTCGGGCGCGGGCCGAGATAGTGCATGATCACGTCGATGCGGATATGGGCGCGTTCCTTGACGGCGGCAGCGGCGCCGATCCATGCCAGATAGATGAACGAATAGCGCACGATCTCTTCGCCCCAGATCGACGAATAGGCAAACAGCTCGCGCCGCACCACTTCGATGGCCATCGTGATGACCAGCATCACGTAGAACACCAAAAGCAGCCATCGTTCGGCATTGCGGTCGACTTTGCGCAAAACGCTCATCTCTTACCCCGGAGTTTGGCAGCACGCCGCACGCCAGCCGAAAGCTGACCCGCAGGTCGTAAAGCAAATGTCAGAGAGAACGGGCACCGGACCGGTGCCCGCTCGGGATCGTCACGCGTCGTGGACGTAGTATTTGCCCTGCGTGCCGGCCGCCTCTTCCAGCTTGGCAAAGGCATCCATGGAACCGGCGAGTTCGGTTTTGAACTCATCCCATTCCGGGCGCTGGTAACCGCCGGCTTCCTGCCATTCTCCCAGCTGATCCGCGCTCAGGGAATGGAACTCCACACCGGCCTTGGTCAGTTCCGCCATCGCATAGGCGCGTGCCGAGGGAACCTTGGACAGGTTCTGATGTGCGGTCATTTCCGAGCCCCACATGATCCCGTCCTGCACGTCCGCCGGCATCGAGTTGAACCATTCCAGGTTGCACGAATAGACCTGACTGTCCGGCACCGCCTGCGTGAACGTCACGTGGCTGAGGATGTCCTTGAACCCAAAGACATAAAGCGCACCCACCGACGGGTCGAGCGCATCGGCCACGCCCTGCTTGATGGCGGACGGCGTTTCACCCCAGGCCACTGGCGTCGGGTTTGCACCGACCATCCGGTAATATTGCTGCAACATCTTCGATCCCGGCACGCGGAATTTCACGCCCGACAGATCGCTCGGGCTGAGCACGGCCCCTGCACCGCCCTTGCGCACGGCCACCACGCGCGGGTCGATATTCACATAGAACAGCGCCTTGAACCCGTTGGCCTCGATCTTCGGATGCACCTCTGCATTCCAGTAATCCGAGGTCACGAGGTTGGTGAACCGCTGATTGGATCCACACAGATAGGGCATGTTGATAAGATCGACCGTGGACGCAAAAGGCGCGAAGTTCGACAGCGAGTGCTGCGCCGCCTGGATGGTTCCGCCCTGCACCTTTTGAACCAGCGAACCACCGGCGCCGAGCTGACCGCCCGGTGCAAGCTTGACATAGACCTTGCCGTTCGTTGCGTTCTGAATGTTCTCTTTGAGGTCCAACTGCATGATCGGATAGCTGCGCGAGGCGCCCAGAACGTAGGCGGTCGCGATCGTCATAACGTGCTCGGCAGCTTTCTCACGCTCACGCTCTTCCTTGGCGGTTTGCGCTGCGGCCTCGGATGACCAAAGCACGCCGCCCGCGCCTGCAACCAGCGCCGCCGTGAACGCCCCTCCGGCGCTGAGCTTCAGAAAATTACGGCGTTCTGCCGAGGCGAGATCTTTCTTGTCGTTGTCCATCAATTGCCCTCCCATTGGACAAATCAGCTTCCGTCGTTGTTTTTGCGGTCAGCTTCCTTCTTCAGAATTGCGACAACGAACAGGATCGACGCCGCGAACAGAACCAACATTTCGCCCACATCGCCCAAGAACGCGCTGTTCGCGAATGCACCCAGGGCAACGTTTGCGAAGTAAATTGCAAACACGGCAACGGACGCGACGAGAAACATTGGCAAGGCTCCTGCGGGAATCGGCTCATTCACCTTTGTAAGCGCTTACATTGATAATGCAAGCGCTTACATTGCAAGGTGTCCAAATACTCGCATTGGTGCTAAGGATTAAGCGAAACCGATTTGCGAGATTGGGAATGTCGAATATGCGGTCAGCACCTACTCTGGACGACGTTGCCAAAAAGGCCGGGGTGTCCACGGCGACGGTCTCGCGCTGCCTGAACGCGCCTGACAGGGTGGTCGAGGCCACGCGCAAGCGCGTGATGTCCGCTGTTGAAACGCTGGGATACACGCCCAATTTCGCGGCACGGGTGATGGCCGCCAAGCGAACCTTCACCATCGGCGCGATCATCCCGACGATGGAAAACGCGATCTTTGCACGGGGTCTGCAGGCATTTCAGGAAGAGCTGCACCGAAGTGGATACACGCTGCTGGTTTCAAG
The DNA here is from genome assembly GCF_040830605.1 of Ruegeria sp. Lineage (GTDB taxonomy): Bacteria > Pseudomonadota > Alphaproteobacteria > Rhodobacterales > Rhodobacteraceae > Ruegeria. The sequence goes on along the minus strand of NZ_JBFOMD010000004.1, from coordinate 362,719 downwards.
TTCCGCCTACAAGCCCGACGTCGAGGAAGAGCAGATCAGAACCCTGGTCGCGCGTGGCGCGGACGGGCTGCTGTTGATCGGCCATGATCGCGATCCCAAGATCTACGAGTATCTCGAGCGTCAGAAAACGCCCGCACTGGTCGCCTGGTCCTTCATTCCCGACGCCCGCACGCCTTCTATCGGGTTCAGCAACCGGGATGCGATGTTTGCCCTTGCGCAAGAGGTGATCAGGCTCGGCCATACCCGGATCGGGATGATCTCCGGCATCAGTCAGGGCAATGATCGCGCGCGATTGAGGATCAAGGGTGTCAAGGATGCGCTGGCGGCAAACGGGCTGCCCCCGGAGGCGCTGTCCGTGATCGAAACATCCTATGAGATCGAGAGCGGGGCCGACGCCTTTGCCGGTTTGATGTCCGGCGGTCCGTCGCCAAGTGTGGTGCTGTGCGGGAACGATGTGTTGGCGGCAGGCGCGCTTCGCAAGGCGCTCCAGCTTGGGATGCGCGTTCCCGAGGATGTTTCAATCACCGGTTTCGACGACATCGAACTGGCCCGGATCGTCAGCCCGGCGCTGACGACCGTGCATGTCCCGCATCGGGAAATGGGGCTTCGGGCTGCTTGCGGGCTGGTTGACATGGTCGAGCGCAAGACAGCTGCGGCCTCGATCAATCTTGAGACCGAGATCAAAATCCGCGCTTCGCTCGGCCCATGCCCGAAGTGACATAGGCCCGTTTGCAAGGATCACGGTACGGGCGTATTGGTCAGAAGGTTTCGACCCATGGCCGCAGGGTCAGTTCGTTCGACCAAGTCGAGCGGTCCTGACAGATCAGGTGCATGTATTCCCGCGCAATGGCGTCAGGGTTAAGCATGCTGTCGGGATTGTCCGCCGCCTCGGTCCGCTCGGGCCGAGCGACGTTGCGGATGCCGCCGTCGATATTGATCCAGACGACGTGAATGCCCTTGGGGTGCAACTCACGCGCCATGGATTGCGCCAACCCGCGCTGCGCGAATTTGCCCATCGCGAAGGGCGCGGAATGGGCAAATCCCTTCACACCCGCCGACGCTCCGGTGAACAGGATGGTACCGCGCCGACCGTTTTCGAGCGGTTGGTCCAACATACGCCGCGCCGCTGCCTGCCCCAGCAGAAACGCACCATACGCCGTCACCTCGACCGCCTTGCGCACGGTTTCGGGGTCCAGCTCGATCAGCGGTCCCCTCTGCCGGGCGGACGGGTTGTAGCAGGCCACGCGCAATTCACCGGGCAGGTTGGCCACAAGATCGGCCATACCCTCGGCGTCGGTACCATCCAACTGGTGCAGGGTGGCGTCAGTCTCAGCAGCAAACCCGGCCAGATCCGAGGTGTCACGGGCCGTCAGGTGCAGGGCGTACCCCGCCCCTGCCAACTCGCGTGCAAACGAGGCCGAAAGTCCAGTACCCACACCGACGATCAGAGCGGTTGGTTTCGGTTGCGAGTCTGCCATGGCTCCATCCTCCGTCAGGTTATGACAGGAGATGCGCCGCAGTCGCGGAACGTCAAGAGAGGGCTAACGGCTGCCAAGCAGTACCGCCTCGACCCGGCGGTTTGCCTCGCGCCCTTCAGCGGTGCTGTTCGAGGTGCGCGGCGCCAGATAGCCGACGCCCCGCGCCTCGATCCGTTCGCCGTCCACGCCATGTGCCTCGATCAGACGGGCGCGCACTGCTTCGGCCCGGCGACGGCTAAGGGCGATGTTTCCTTCGAGCGTGCCCACATCGTCGGTGTGACCGACAAGGGCCACCCGCAACTTGGGGTCCTCGTCCAGCAGACCAGCCAGCGTAGTCAGAGAGGCGAACTGTCCTTCGCCCAATGCAGCGGCGCCGGAACCGAACACCAGATCGTCCAGAATGGCCCGACCATCGCGATGCAACTCGGCCAGCAACCCTTCTGACCCCGAGGCGGTTTCCGTCACCACCAGCGGCACATGATCATCGCTGCCATTCGGGATTACCCGGATGAGCTGGATATAGGCGTCCGGCGGGTTGCGGCTGACCAAGAGGCTCAGCGCCTCGTCCCCCCGCGTGGCCGAGACAAAACGGTAGTCGCGGATCGCCACATACATGTCCGGGTTGGGCACCACCTCGGTTCCGAAACGGAAATCGAAGCCGCCGCATTGGCGGGCCTCGCAGTCGAGCAGGATCTCGTAGCCTTGCGCCTCGATCTGCTCGCGCAGCGGGGCCAGAACCTGCAGCGTGGTGCGCGACCCGGCCTGCACCCGCCATGTGCGCCGCTCGATCCGACCCTCAAGCGTGCGGGTGGGAACCGCATCGCCCGTGAAGACACCAACCGGCAGGTCGTAGCTGTCCAAGGCGCTTATCCGCTCGGTCAACTGCCGCGCGCCGCCGGGAAGGCTCAGCTCCTGCGCTAAAGCAGGTCCCACCGCCAGCGCGGCGCAGAGGGCAAGGTGCCGGATCATCGGAACTGGGCGTGATATTCGTCGTTGGGAACCATGGCGGTGGCGCTGGCGACCCGGTTGGACATATTGAAGAATCCGGCCACATTGGCAATGTCCCAGATGTCGCGGTCGGTAAAGCCCACATCGCGCAGGCGCTGTCGGTCGGGTTCCTCGATCTCGGCGCTGGCGGTGGTCATCTTGGCGGCGAAATCCAGCATCGCCCGCTGCCGCGCATCAAGTGGTGCCACGCGGTAGTTCATCACCAGCATCTCGCCCAACTGCGGATCGCCCGACAACTGCCGCACCGCTGCCCCATGCGCCACGAGGCAGTAGAAGCATTTGTTGATCGACGAGACCACCACCGCGATCATCTCGCGTTCCAGCTTGGAAAGCCCGCTGTCGGCCAGCATCAGGTCGTTATACATCCCGGTGAATGCGTTCAGCTTGTCGATATCGAACGCATTGGCTTTAAGGACGTTCGGCACCATGCCCAGCTTTTCGATGCAGATATCGAAGTACTTCTGCGTCTCGGGCGGCAGCGGGTCCACCATCGGCAGGTCCAGCGCGGTGGGCTGTGTGTGATCGGTCACGACTGTCTCTCTCCCCTCAGACAAGCTGGCGATAGTGGTACGCTCCGACGATTTCCATCCCCAGAGAGCGATAGAGCGCATTGGCGCCCTCATTCGCCTTGGTACAGATCACGCTAAGGGTCTCGGCCCCGTTGTCCAGCGCCCAAAAGGCCGCGCCGCGCATGGCCCATTGGCCCAGACCTTGTCGGCGCTGCGCGGGCAGGATTTCCAGCGCGTGCACCATGGCGGTGCCGTCATGGAGGGCGACAAAGCCGGTGCCGCCGGGCTTGTCCCTGTGCCGCAGCAGCAACCCGGTCTTGGGACCCTCGGCACGCTCCATCACCGCCAGCCGTTCCGGGCCGATGCCGCCCTGCGCCCAGATCTCGCGCATGATCGCCAGCGGCTCCCACAGGGTGAAGACGGTAACGCGGGGGATTTCCAGATCGGTCAGCTGTTTGGCCGGGCAGGCATAGATGTTGACCGGGTCGAGGATCTTGTAACCGCGCGCCGCAAGCTGCGCGTCCAGAGCCTCGTCCCCCGGACGCAGCATGAAGATGCGTTTCTGCCCCATGGCCAGCATCGCCGCCTCGGCCACGTCGATGTCGGCCTCGCTTGCCCGCGCGAGACCGGTGGCGGCAGAAACGCGTGAGCCGCCGCCCTGCCCCTCGCGCAGCAGAAACGGCCCGCACCGCTCATATCGCGCGGCGGGCCAAGTGCCATCGACCACGTCGAACCAATTGGGGCTCAAAGTGCCAGCTCCTTCGCCAGACGGGTCATGGCGGCATCCACCCGCGCGCCCTCGGTTCCCCGGATCACCACGTTAGCCCCGTAGGCGCCGTTCACCTGAAACGGGTAGCAGCCAATCGAAAGGTCATCAAAATCCGATGCCAGCGCCGATAGCATGGCCGCAATATCGCCCTCGCCCCGATTCACCCGCAGGGTCTGCGACAAAAGCGGCGCGCCGCCGGTCAGCGTCGGCAGCACGCTGGCCACCATCGCCTGAAAGATATTGGGCACCCCGGCCATCACATGTACGTTGCGCAGGGTGAAGCCAGGCGCGGTTGAGACCGGGTTCTCGATCAGCGTGGCACCTTCCGGGACGCGCGCCATGCGCAGGCGGGCCGCGTTCAGCTCCAGCCCGGTCTTGTCGTAATGCGCCTCAAGCAGCGCCCGGGCGTCGTCGCGCACATCGAGATGCGCGCCAAAGGCCCGCGCGATACAATCGGCGGTGATGTCGTCATGGGTCGGCCCAATCCCGCCGCTGGTGAAGACATGAGTATAGGCCGCCGACAGCGCGCTGACCGCCGCCTCGATCGCCTCGGCCTCATCGCTGACGATGCGCACCTCCTTCAGGTCGATGCCGTGCTTGGTCAGTTCTCCGGCCAGAAAGTGCATATTGGCATCGCGGGTGCGGCCCGACAGGATTTCATCCCCGATCACGAGCATTGCGGCGGTTGGATTGGCCATGGCACCCTCATCTCTTGAACGACCCCTTGCGCAGGTATAGGCCTGAGCTCATGCGCTTTCAAACCCCTCTTGTTCCCGCCCGCCTGATCCGCCGCTACAAACGCTTTCTGGCCGACTGTACGCTGGAGGACGGGCGCGAGGTCACTGCGCATTGTGCCAATCCAGGCAGCATGATGGGGTTGGCCGAGCCGGGGATGCGGATCTGGCTGGAGCCGAACGACGATCCGAAGAAGAAGCTGAAATATGGCTGGCGGCTGGTCGATCACGAGAATGGGCATTTTACCGGGGTCGATACATCGGTCCCCAACAAGGCGCTGCGGGCCTCGCTGGAGAACGGCGAGATTGCTGAACTGGCCGCGTACAAGACAGTGCGGACCGAGGTGAAATATGGCCAGGGCAGTCGCATCGATTTTCTGCTGACCCAGCCGGGCCTGCCCGATGCCTATGTCGAGGTCAAAAGCGTCACCCTCTCTCGCCAACCCGGTCTGGCCGAGTTCCCCGACAGCGTTACCGCGCGTGGAACCAAACATCTGGGCGAGCTGGCGGCGATGGCGGCCGAAGGGCACCGGGCGATCATGCTCTATCTGGTACAGCGCACGGATTGTCACCGGTTTGCCTTGGCGGCAGATATCGACCCAGCCTATGCGACGGCGTTTGAGGCGGCGAAGGCGCAGGGTGTCGAAAGACTGGTCTTCAGCACTCAGATATCACCGGACGAGGTACGGGTGGATGTAACTGTCAATTCGAATGTCAGCTAGGATCATCTTGTGTCCTTTGCGAGTGTGATGGAGAGCTGCGCGAACTAAACTCGCCGAACCAAGAAACAAAAATGCACGCCAACACTCAGAGCATCCAGATTGAATTTTGCAAAACTGTAGGGGCCCTTCCATACGAAACCTCGCTTGAGCACAAAGTTGGAATATCCCAATCGGCTCTTGACAGTGAATTGCCTCTGAATGGCTTACGACATCTGGATGTCAACGAAACTACAGGCTGGTACATCTGGGGAGGCGCCGAGTTTCGGAACGAAGACGATTTCTTTTTGCCGATGCACGTATGGCACTTGGAGAGACGTTGTGTTTTGGCGCTGAAGTTCCTGCTACTCCCACCCGGGTGGAGATTTCTGACGGATGGTTCATATGAGGATGTGTGGTTCGACGAAAAACTGCGGGTCGTATGAACACACTCAGTATGAGTTCAGATAGACTTAAATTCTACAAAGCGAAATTGGTCTCGCCCATTCAATTTCCAATATGACGCTTGGGTTCTGCGCGTGCATCATAGTGCATGTTGCAAACGAGCCTTGAACTCGTCGGTTAACACGCCATTTGAACTTCGCAAAACGACTCCGCGACCCCACACCCTCTGGCCCTTTTCGCGCGAGAAGCGTAAAGAAGGGCCTGCGCGCAACAGATGGAGCCCCGCGTTGATGAAAGAACATCGTGGCCGCCTGACCAAGGACGGCATCCGCATCTACGAACAGGCCGACTTTGCCGGGATGCACGCGGCAGGGGCGCTGGCCGCGCGGATACTCGACACCATCGCGGAACATGTCTTTCCCGGCCAGACCACGGGTGAGCTTGACCGGCTGATCACCCAGATGGTCGGCGAGGCGGGCGCCACCTCGGCCACCATTGGCTACAAGGGCTATCAGCACGCCAGTTGTATCTCGGTCAACCATGTGGTTTGTCACGGAATTCCCGGGGACAAGCGACTCAAGGACGGCGACATCCTGAACATCGACGTGACCGTGATCGTCGATGGCTGGTATGGCGACACCTCGCGTATGTATGTGGCGGGCAAACTGCCACGCAAGGCCGAGCGGCTGATCCAGGTGACCCATGATGCGCTATTCAAGGGCATCGAGATGGTCAAGCCCGGCAACACGTTCGGCGACATTGGCCACGCCATTCAGGCCTACGTCGAATCGCACCGGATGAGTGTTGTGCGTGATTTCTGCGGCCACGGGCTGGGCCGGGTATTCCACGCACCGCCGAACGTGCTGCATTACGGCCGCCCGGGCACCGGCGCCAAGCTGGAAGAGGGCATGTTCTTTACCATCGAACCGATGGTCAATCTGGGCCGTCCCGAGACCAAGACGCTGGCCGACGACTGGACCGCCGTGACCCGCGACAAATCGCTGTCGGCGCAGTTCGAGCATTCGGTGGGCGTGACCGCGGACGGGGTCGAGATCTTTACCCTCTCGCCCGGCGGCAAGTTTCACCCCACTTACGGCTCCTGATCCGCGCCCTGCTGTTCGCGCCACAGGGCCAGCAGCAGGGTCTCGCCGCGCCAGGGGATCACCGCGTCATGGATAAAGACCGGCGCGCGAAGCGGTTTGGGCTCCGGCCCGGTCGTCGTGTCTGCATCCTGCCTGAGGCCCCATGGTGAGGTTGTTAATGCGCGGTCCATGGGCGGCAGGGTATCACATCCCGGGAGCCAGCCAAATTCACGATCCGTGCAATGCAAGCAGTGCAGGCACCTCGGCCATGTCGTGAAACACTTCGGCACCCAATGCGCGCAGGTCCGCCCCATCGCCATGCGCCGCAAACCCGAGGCAGCGCATACCGGCAGCTGCAGCAGCCTTGACCCCGCTTGCACTGTCTTCGATCACGATGCAGGCCTCCGGCTCAGCATTCATCGCGTGGGCAGCGTGCAGGAACAATCCCGGATGCGGTTTGGCGTATCCGACGTCATGCGCGGACCAACGGCGCCCCTCGAACCGCCGCCACAGACCGTTTTGCCCGAGGGTGATCTCCATCTTGGCCAGCGGCCCGTTCGAGGCCACGCAATATGGCAGGCCGCGACGGTCCAATTGATCGAGCAGGTCCACCACGTTGGCAATCAGCGGGGTGTTGTCCCGTAGCGCCTCGAAAATGGCCGAGTAGGTTTCCGGGACCCAGTCGGCAGGCAAATCCGCGCCAAGGCGCGTCGCCTCTTCGGACGCCGATTGGATAGTCCCGCCGACAAACAGGTCAGCACTTTGCCTTGTCGAAAGGACCAGACCACATGGCGCCAACCGGTCAACGATCACTTGCTGGGCGATCATCTCGCTGTCCACCAGCACCCCGTCGCAGTCAAAGATCACCAGATCATGCATGTGCCGTACCTCGGCCTTCCGCGCGCCAAGGCGTCTGCAAACGCCTTGGTTCAAGCGGTTTCGAAACCGCTTGAAAGCCGGTTCCACGCGGCTTTTTCCCTTCTTGAAACCTCAGCACCGCCACATCAGCGAGATATGCGTGTCGCCATATTTGCGCGTATCATGCAGTTCGAACCCTTCGGGCGCGGCCATCGGAGTGCTTTCTTCCCAAACCACCAACGCGTCCTCGGCCACCCAACCGCCCGCCACCGCGGCTGCCAGGGCCTTTTGCCCCAACCCCTTGCCATACGGCGGATCGAGAAAGATGAGGGCGCAAGGATCACCGGGATTGTCGCCCAGCCGGACGGCATCGCGGCGGATCAGGTCGGTCCGGTCGCCGCTGCGGGTCAGGCCGATATTCTTGCGGATCAGACCCTGCGCAACGCGCCCGTCATCCACAAAGGTCACGTGGCCCGCCCCTCGCGACAGCGCTTCGAGGCCCAGCGCGCCGGTGCCGGCAAACAGGTCCAGTACCCGCAGGCCATCGAAGTCGATCTGGTGGGTCAGCACGTTGAACAGGCTTTCCCGCACGCGATCGGTGGTGGGGCGCAGATGCGCACCCGCATCCCCCTTGCCGACCGAGGCCAAGGACCGGCCCCGGAACTTTCCGGAGATGATCCTCACGCTTTCAGCAGCGGTTTCAGATCAGCCTCGGGATCGGCGACCACGGTGGGATCGGCATTCTTGCCCATGTCGATCAGCCGCTTGCCGACCATATAGGCGCGCGGGTCGTTCATCGCGTCCACGGCCACAAGCTGTCCGCCCTTGTAGTACCAGAACGAATTGGTCAGCCCCTCGCCCTTGCGCGTCACCACCTGATCGTAACCGGTATTCAGACCCGCGATCTGCAGCTTGACGTCATACTGATCCGACCAGAACCACGGCTGCGCGACATAATCCTTGCCCGCGCCCAGCATGTTCTGCGCCACCACCTCTGCCTGATCGATGGCGTTCGGCACGCTCTCCAGCCGGATGCGCACGCCGTTGAACGGGAACGAGGCGCAATCACCCGCCGCCCAGATCGACGCATCCGAGGTGCGGCCCTGCGCGTCGGTCTTGATGCCGTTCTCGACCTCCAGCCCCGCCATCTCGGCCAGTTGCGTCGAGGGGGCGATGCCAACTCCGACAACAACGAAATCCACCGTCAGTTCGGTGCCATCGCTCAGCACCGCGCCAGTGACCTTGCCATCCTCGCCGGTGATGCCGGCGAGCCCCACGCCCTCGCGGATATCGGCCCCATGACCGGTATGCAAAGCACGAAAATAGTCGCTGGTCTCGGGCGCGGCCACACGTTGCAGGATGCGCTCGGCCATCTCGACCAATGTCACCTTGACCCCGCGCTTGGCGCAGACGGCGGCGGCCTCGAGCCCGATGTATCCGCCCCCCACGATCAGCGCCCGTGCGCCTTCGGTCACCGCTGGCGCCATCGCGTCCACATCCGCCAAGTCGCGGACCACATGCACGCCCTCCAGATCGCCGCCAATCGCGGCAGGCAGGCGGCGCGGGTCGGACCCGGTGGTCAGCGCCAACTGATCATAATGGATCACCTCGTCCCCCAGCGTCACGGTCTTGGCGACGGGGTCAATCGCGCTCACCCGCTGACCCAGTTTTAGCGTGACGTTCTGCTCGGCATAGAAACTCTCGGGCCGCAGAAACAGCCGCTCAACGTCCATCTCGCCCAGCAGATAGGCCTTGCTCAGAGGCGGGCGCTGATAGGGCAGAACCGGCTCGGCTCCGATCAGAGTGATCTCTCCCTCAAACCCATCCTTGCGCAACCTGGCCACCAAAGACGACCCCGCCTGGCCCGCGCCAATCACGACAATGTGGCTCATATTCCTCCCGCCCTGTAGAATACCAGTGGTCACATCCACCCGCTCAGCTATATGCCGGGGAAGACCGAACCGCAAATCCAACAATGAGGTACCCAAAGATGATTTCAATCGGCGACACCCTGCCCGATGCAACCATGACACAGATGGGCGCCGAGGGGCCCGAACCGGTCGATCTGTCCGGCAAGATCAAGGGACGCAAAGTGGTGATCTTTGCGGTACCCGGCGCTTTTACGCCGACCTGCCACTCGGCCCACGTGCCCAGCTTCATCCGCACCAAGGCGCAGTTCGACGAAAAGGGTGTTGACGAGATCATCTGCGTCTCGGTCAACGATCCTTTCGTGATGAATGCCTGGGGCGAGGCCACCGGTGCCGCCGATGCGGGTCTGACTCTGCTGGCCGACGCGCAATCCGAGTTCACCGGCGCCATAGGTATGCAGTTCGACGCGCCGCCCGTGGGCCTGATGGCCCGATCCAAGCGCTATGCGATGTTGGTCGAGGACGGCAAGGTCTCAGCACTGAACGTCGAGGAAAATCCGGGCGTGTGCGAGTTGTCCGCAGGCGAAGCGTTGCTGGACGCGATGTAACGCGACGTGGCCCCGTTTCAGGCGGGGCCACAATTTGCCGGTTTTCCCGCGTAACGCGAACTCAGCTTGTTGTTATTCTGATTTGAGAGAATACTTTCCTGTATAGTAACAGGAGTTATTTCCATGAAATCGAAAGTACTAGGCTTTGCCTTATGCGTTTCGGGTCTGCTTGCCGCTTGCGCGCCCGCACCGACACCTCAGGCGCAAGCAGCACGGCAACATGAAATCGCCTGTCTGAGCGGTAGTGTCGTTGGTGGCCTCATCGGCGGCGCGATCGGCAATCAGTTTGGCGGCGGGTCGGGGCGAGACATCCTGACGGCGGCAGGTGCCAGCGCCGGCGCCGTGTCCGGCAGCAGATACGCGTGTTAACGGGGGGCTCGACATGAAACTTGGAACAACGCTGGCGGTTGCGCTGGCCATGACTGCCTCGGCGGCCCTATCACAAACTGCGGGCATGACGGATGCCCAGCTGTCCGCGATGGACAAAGACAAGGACGGTGCCGTGTCCCGCGGTGAGTTCGACGCCTTCTCGGATTATGCCTTTAAGGCCATGGATGTGGACAAGAGCGGCGCGCTGAGTTCGGCTGAGACAAAACCTCATTTCGATCTCGCGACGTTCAGACAGCTTGATGCCAACAGCAACAACGCCGTTTCCAGTGCCGAATATCGGGCGCGGATGGCCAAGGATTTCGAGGCGGCGGATCAGGACGGGAATGGGTTGCTCGACTGAGTGACAGCGCCCCGCCTGCAGGCCAATGTTACCCTGCATTGGCCTGTCGTGAGTTGTCGCGAGCGCCCGGCCTTTTCTTGTGCCAACTGATCGCGCCAGTTAACCTGTGGTTGTCCTACATGCCCGAGAGGTCGTTATGACCAAGTGGAAACTGTATCCCCTGATATGCCTGCTTGCCGCCTGTGACGTGCCCAGCGCCACGCTGGTCACCGGCAGCGATGGACAGACGCTCATCCAGATCAACAGCGGTGATCTGACATGTTACAACAACGGCTGCCTGAGGATCGACGCAAGTACGCGCAGCATGCAGTTGATCGGTAACCGGCGCACGCGTGTGCCCCGAGGGATTGACGTCAGCGACGGGCTGGTGACACCGGAAGAGTTTCTGCGGATGCGGCAAGCCGCAATGCTTGCAGGTGGCCTGACCTCACCGGACAATCGCTAGCATAGGCTGTCCATCTTGCGCGCCAGTTTGGCGTCCAGTGCCGACACTCCGCCAACGTCATGGGTGCTGAGCACCACTTCGACCGTGCGGTAGATATTCTTCCATTCCGGATGGTGATCCCATTTCTCGGACCAGATCGCCACGCGGGTCATCCAGCCGAATGCGTCGACAAAACTGTCAAAGATGAAGGTCTTGGTGATCGCATCGCGATCTTCGACCATGGTCCAGCCGTTCTTGAACAGAGGGTCCAGAAGCGGGCCGCGGGTCTCTTCCGACAGAAGTTCGGTCATTGCTGTTCCTCCGGAGTCGATTTTCTGAACGGACCGTAGTCGGTCAGAATCTCGATTTCTTCGCCAATCGCCGCGCGTTCGGCCTCAAGATACTGGGCCACCGCGTCGGCGAAACCGGAATCACCCACCCAATGCAGACTGTGGGTCTGCGTCGGCAGATATCCGCGCGCCAGCTTGTGTTCGCCCTGCGCGCCCGCTTCGACCCGGTGCAAGCCTTCGACGATCGCAAAATCGATGGCACGATAATAGCACAGTTCGAAATGCAGGCATGGATGATGTTCGATGGCACCCCAGTAGCGGCCGTAAAGCGTCTTGCGCCCGACGAAGTTCAGCGCCCCAGCGATGAGATGTCCGTGGCGTTCGGCCAGCACCAGTGCCACATCATCCGCCATGGTGTGGTGCACGATGTCGAAGAACTCGCGCGTCAGATAGGGTGAGCCCCATTTCCGCGAGCCGGTGTCCTGATAGAAGACCCAGAACGCATCCCAATGCTCGGGCCTCAGATCAGGCCCCGTCAGCGTTTTGATCTCGCCACCAAAGGCGCAGGCCTGCGCCCGTTCCTTGCGGATGTTCTTGCGTTTGCGCGAGGACAGGGCGGCGAGAAACCCGCCAAAGTCGCGATACCCATCGTTCAGCCAGTGAAACTGCTGCGAGGCGCGGTGCAGCAGGCCCATCTGCTCGCCCGCCCGCGCCTCGTCTTCGGTGCAGAAGGTGACATGGATCGAAGAGACACGATTGTCGGCAGCAAGCTGCACTGCGCCCTGAACCAGAGCGGACATACCGATCCCCTCATACCCCGGACGCACCAGCAGCCGCCGACCCGTGGCAGGGGTGAAGGGCACCGCGATCTGCAGCTTGGGATAGTAGCGCCCGCCCGCCTGTTCGTAGGCATGGGCCCAGCTATGGTCGAAGATATACTCGCCCTGACTGTGCGACTTGGCATACATCGGCGCCGCGGCGATCAGCATGCCGTCGAGATAGGCGGTCAGGTATTGCGGCTGCCAGCCGGTGCCGGGTCCGACCGAGCCGCTTTGTTCCAGTGCCAGCAGAAAGCGGTGCGTGGTGAACGGATCGAGGGGCCGCCCGCCATCGGCGGTCTCGGGACAGGCACAGGCATCCCAGTCCTCTGCCCCGATCTGATCGAGGGAGCTTAGAACCCGAACTTCGATCTGTGCCTGATCCATGTACCCTCCGCGCCTGATCAGTATCTGTGGCCGGACAACCCCGGATCAAGCCGAATGCGCAGCCAGATACCCCTCGAAGGTCACATTGTCGGCAACCTTGCGCGCCTCTGCCTCCTGCTCGGGCGAGCGGATCGTCCAGCACAGGATCGGCACACCGCGCGCCTTGAGTTCGGTGACTCGAGGGCGGTTCAGGTCATGCCATTCATGGCTGATGAAGCTCGCCTGCACCCGATCGAAGTCCGGAATATCGCGGAGGTGATCGCGGACGGCCTGTGACAGTGGCCAGTTCGAGCGTTCGTAAGCGCTGGTAACGATCCCGCGTGGAACGTCCGGCATCAGACGCGCCATGGCGGCCATGCTGTTGGGGTTGAAGGACATCACCGCCAGCGGGCCTTTATAGGCCAAGAGCATTGCCGCCGCCGCCTCTTCCAGCGCGCCGACGTCAGTGCCCATGCCGCCATCCTGATCCTTGATCTCGACCAGCAGCGGCACCTGACCGGCCACCATCTCCAGTACCTCAGCCAGCGTCGGGATGCCCTCGCTATCGGAATGCAGCAGCGGCACCGCCTCGGCCTCGGCCGCCGTCAGCCGTCGGATCGGGCCGGGCTGGCCGGTCAGGCGCGTCATGTCATAGTCGTGAAACACCATGGCCCGGCCATCGGCCGTCAGTTGCAGGTCGATCTCGATCCCGTACCCGGCCTTGATGGCCGCGCGGATCGCCGCGCGGCTGTTCTCAGGGCGCCCCTGCGTGATGTCGTGCAGCGCCCGGTGGGCAATTGGCACGTCCAGAAAGGCGCGTGGCAGGTCCGGCGTCATCGGATCTCGAAGATCCCTTCGATCTCAACCGCAACACCCAGCGGCAGGGCCGCCGCGCTGACCGCCGAGCGCGAATGTCGCCCGGCATCGCCCAGCGCCTCGACCAGAAAATCCGACGCGCCGTTGATGACCTGCGGCTGCTGGGTGAAATCGGCAGTCGAATTCACAAATCCGGTTAGCTTGATCACCCTCACCAGCCGCTCGATATCGCCGTCGCACGCGGCCTTGACCTGTGCCAGAAGGTTGATCGCACAGACACGCGCCGCCGCGGCACCTGCCTCGACCTCCATACCGTCACCCAGCTTGCCGGTGATCAGGTCGTCATCCTTCGAGATCTGGCCCGATACGTAAACGATATTGCCGACACGCACGAAAGGCACATAGTTGGCCGCCGGTGCCGGTGCGTCCGGCAGGGTCACGCCCAGGCTTTCAAGTTTCGCTGCGATGCTCATGAGTCGCGTCCTCCCACAATCAGGTTCCGGCGGACGCTAGCCGGGATCGGGGCGGTCGAAAAGCCCGAAACCGAGCACCACCCACAGAGATTTGATCCCCGCCCCAAAATGCGCATGGGCAAACGCCCCGAGCCCATGCCATGCGCGTATCTCCTCTCATCCGGTCACGCTGATAGGTGTGCCGCTTTACCTCATCGCCCGGGCGCGATACATGCTTGCCTGTTTCATATCCGTCACTCATCCACTATGTGTCAGCAACACCGCGCCAATCACATTGAACCTCGGGCGATTATCTAGTTTGACCTGGCCGCGCCGCCGCCTAGCCGCCATGGAGTACCCAAGACCGTGTTGACCAGTCAGTTTATCAAGTCTCTATGCGCCCTGGCCCTGGTGGCGGCCCTGTCGGCCTGTGCCCAGCAACCGCCCGAGCAGGCCTCACGCGGCGAGATCCATGACCCGTACGAAAACACCAACCGGTCGATTCATGCCTTCAACCGCGGGGTGGATCGGTACTTCTTCCGCCCGGCGTCGAAGAGCTATGTGAGGATCTTTCCTGATCCGGTCGTGACGGCGTTCAGCAACTTTGCGCGCAACCTGTCCACGCCGGGGCAGGCCGTGGATTATCTGCTGCAGGGGAAACCGCGCGAGTCCGGCAGTGCCCTGCTTCGGTTCACCGTGAACACGATCTGGGGCATCGGCGGCCTGTTCGATCCGGCCAGCGAGATGGAAATTGCGCGGCCGGACACCGATTTCGGTGAAACCCTGCACACTTGGGGCTTTGGCGAGGGGGCTTATGTCGAACTGCCGCTTTACGGCCCCTCGACCACCCGGGACGCGGTGGGTGTGGTGGTGAACCTCTTCACCAACCCGATCGATTTTGCGCCGACCCGGCCTGCCGACAACCTCGGTCTCTATGCCGAGGTTGTGCGCCGCATGGGTGACCGGGGCCGTTATTCGGACACGGTCGATTCAATTCTTTACGGCAGCGCAGACAGTTACGCCCAATCGCGCCTGATCTACCTGCAAAACCGCCGCTTCGAACTGGCAAGTGGCGATGACGACGCCTATCTAGGCCTTTATACCGATCCCTACGCCGCGGTGAACGGAGAAGACGCGGCCTCGGATCCGTATCTCGACCCATATGAGGATCCATATGCAGAGTAACATGATGAACCGCCGCCTTTTCGTGACCACCACGCTGGCCGGGGTCGGCCTTGCCGCGCTGCCGGTGCCCGCACTGGCGCTGAGCGAGGCCAGCGCCGTTAGCCTGGTCAACAGCGTGGTCGATGAAATCAACAAGGTGATCGCCTCGGGCAAATCCGAGAATGCGATGCTCAGGGATTTCGAGAAGATTTTCGTGCGCTACGCGGATGTACCGATCATGGCGCGCTATGCGCTGGGTGCCGATGCGCGCAGCGCCAGCAAGGCGCAGCTGCGGCAGTTCACCAAGGCGTTCCAAGGCTATATCGCCCGCAAATACGGCCGTCGTTTCCGTGAATTCATTGGCGGTGAGGTGAACGTCAAGAACGCCCGCAAGATCCGCGCAGGTTATGAGGTGCGCAGCACCGTCAAGCTGCGGGGCGAAGCGCCGTTCGAAGTGACGTTCCTGGTCTCGGACAAATCCGGCAAGGACAAGTTCTTCAACATGTTCATCGAAGGGGTGAACGTGCTGCTGACCGAACGCACCGAGATCGGCGCCATGCTGGATGCGCGCAAGGGTAATCTGGACCGCCTGATTCAGGACCTGCCCAAGGCGGGCTGACCGGCTCTGGTCATCGTGACAATGACAAGCCCGCACCCCATGGTGCGGGTTTTTCGTTGTGCTAGCGCCGGGTCGGTTTTTCCGGTGACATGAGACGGGCGATGGCCTCGCCGGGCATCGCATCGGTGGCGTAGGTGAAGGTTCCGGTGGTCAGAACCTCGTCAGCAGCGCGTCTTAGCGCGCCCAGCGCTGCCCGCGCAAAAGAGCCGCCGACACTGATCCGGCGCACCCCTGCCTCGGACAGTTCTTGCACCGAATACGCCGGGGCTTGAAGCCCCATGACCACATTCACCGGATTATCGACCGCCTGGCAGACCGCCTTGATCGCGTCGATATCGGGAAGTCCCGGAGCATAAAGCACATCTGCCCCCGCTTCGGCAAACGCGACCAAGCGCCGGATCGTGCCGTCGAGATCAGGCCGGCCCCACAAGTGGTTTTCGGCCCGGGCGGTCAGCAGGAACGGCAGATCGCGGGCTGCCTCGGCAGCCGCGCGAACGCGGTCAACGGCTGCGTCCATCTCATAAATCGGATTGTCGGGGTCGCCGGTCGCGTCCTCGATCGAACCGCCAACCAGTCCGATGTCACATGCCATCCGGATCGTATCGGCACAGGTCTCAGGGGCCGCGCCAAAGCCGTCCTCAAGATCAGCCGATACCGGCAAGTCGGTGGCGGCGACGATTTCCCCCGCGTTGGCCAGCAGTTCCTGTCGCGACAACGCAGCAGAGGAATCGCGCCTGCCTGCCGAAAACGCGTATCCCGCGCTGGTGGTAGCGAGGGCGGCGAACCCCATCGAGCTTAAAATCCGGGCGGTCCCAGCATCCCACGGATTTGGCATCACGAAAGCGCTCTCACCCTGATGCAGAGCTTTGAACTGTTTGTATTTCTCGGTCTGATCTGGCATCCGCTCACTCCGAAATTGCTGCGGCTCTTCGGTAGCACAGAGAAGAACAATTAGCGAACATTTTCTATGGAACGCAGAGCGCGATCAGGTCAAACGCCTTTCCTCAATTGCCCCCGAAGATATCCTTGAGCAGCCTGTCCACCGCCTGCCCGAAACCTCCACCCCTCCTTGGCTTACTGCGTTTGGGCTGCTGGGCGGTACGGACCGGCTGTTTCGGCGCCAGCATCGGTAGCGGACTGGGGGTCATCCCCTCGGTCACGCGCACCATCGTCTCGTGCCAGATTTCCGCAGGCAGCCCGCCGCCGGTTACGCCCGACAGCGGCGTGTTGTCGTCGTAGCCCATCCAGACCCCGGTCACGTAGTCGGCAGTAAAGCCGATGAACCACGCATCCCGTGCCGCCTGCGTGGTGCCGGTCTTGCCCGCCACCTGCCAACCAGGAAGTGCCGCGCGTTTGCCCGAACCTTGCGAGACAACCTTTTCCATCATCCAGATCAACTGCCGCGCCGCGTCCGTCCGGATCACCCGCTCGCCAATGCCGGTGCTGGTGTCCATCAGAGGCTCGTCCTCGCCCAGCAGTTTCAGCTGGGTCAGCCCGTATGGCTCGACCGAAGAACCGCCATTCAGAATGCCGGCATAGGCCCCGGTCATCTCGATCAGCGTGCTTTCCGACGCCCCCAGTGCAAGCGCCGGACCTGCGGCCAGATCGCTCTGAATTCCGAAATTGCTGGCCACGGTACGCACATTGTCCAGCCCCGCCACCTCGGCCACCTTGACCGCCGGCACGTTCAGCGAATCCTTCAGGGCCTGCGTCAGGGTCACCCGGCCGTAGTGTCTCTTGGTGTAGTTCTTGGGGCACCACCGACCCGACCCAGGGATGTTGAGGCAGTAAGGCTCGTCCAACACGATGTCGTTTGGCGAGTAACCAAGTTCAAGCGCCGTGGCATAGACAAACGGTTTGAACGACGACCCGGTCTGCCGCAGCGCCTGCGTCGCCCGGTTGAAGGCACCCGAAACGCGGGTCTCGCGCCCACCAACCATCGCCCGCACGGCACCATCGGCGGACATCACGACAATCGCGGCCTGCGCCTTGGACCCCGGCTTGACCTTTTCCTGGAACACGAACTGCATTGCCTCTTCGGCGGCAGTCTGCAGGCGCTGATCCAGTGTCGTGCGGATCACCACATCCTCGGTGGTGTTGCGGGTAAAGAACTCTGGCCCGCTGGCCATGACCCAGTCGGCAAAGTAACCGCCCGCACGCGCCGCCGCCGCCTCGGACAATTGCGCGGGATTGGCGCGCGCACTCTTCGCTTCGGCAGTACTCAGGTAACCCTGCTCCTCCATCAACCCGATCACCAGCTGGGCCCGATCCTGCGAGCGTTGCAGGTTGTTGGTCGGCGCATAGCGTGTCGGCGCCACCAGCAGACCGGCTAGCATCGCCGCCTCTGCGGGGCTGACTTCTGCCGCCGACTTGCCGAAGTAGCGCTGGCTGGCCGCCTCGAACCCGCGCGCGCCGGCGCCCAGGAAAGCGCGGTTCAGATAGATGGTCAGGATCTCATCCTTGGAATACTTGACCTCCATCGCCAGCGCATAGACTGCCTCTTTCACCTTGCGCCAGAGCGAGCCCTGACGGCAGTCGGACTCGTAGGCCGCCTCGGACTCCCACTGCCCCGGCTCATATGGCACCCCGAGGCACAACAGCTTGGCAGTCTGCTGCGTGATGGTCGAGCCGCCGTGCCCAGACAGCGGCCCGCGCCCCTCGCGCAGGTTGATGCGCACGGCGCTGGCGACACCGCGCGGGCTGATGCCGAAATGGCGGTAGAACCGCTTGTCCTCGGTCGCGACCACCGCGTTTTTCAGGTGTTTTGACACGGTGTCGGCAGTAATCACACCGCCAAACTGATCTCCGCGCCAGGCAAAGACCTTGCCTTCGCGGTCGAGCATGGTCACAGACCCACGCGCACGCCCGTCGAGCAGCGCATCGACCTCAGGCAGCGTCGTGTAGACCAGGCCCACTGCCAAGGCGACGAGCAGCAAGACAACCATCCCGACGCGCCAGGCAAAGCCCCAGATCATTCCGAAGATCCAGCCGAAGAACCGCCGGATCGCACCGGTGATCCCGCCGCCGCGCGTACTGCGCCGGGCCGTCTTACGCGCAGTCCTTTTCGGCTTGGCTTTACGGGTCGTGGTTTTCTTTGGCGGCGCCTTGCGGGTGGACTTGGCCGACGTCTTTTTCCTGCCCGCTGACGGGTATCGTTTGTCCGCCACCAATGTCGGCTTGCGCCGCTTTGAATCCGTCATTCTCAGCTCTGCCCGTTTCTTGCTTTTGCCGCACAATACCCTGACCAGCCCCGCGTGTTGAGGTGTGAATTTCCGGTATTTTCCCTCGCAACTATGCCGCTTTTTTAATCGTTCATGTCGGTTTGTGCAAAAATTGTGCAATATCGCCGACTTCTCATCGGATTTCAGCCCCCCGACTCGTTTCTTTGCGCGCGCAGAAACGGTCTCTTTCTGCGCGTGCAAACACGCCGATCAGATCGGCAGAACGAGGGGTAACAACGTGAAACTGATCATTGCAACGATCAAGCCGTTCAAGCTCGAGGAGGTGCGCGAAGCCCTCACCGAGGCGGGGATACGCGGCATGATGGTAACCGAAATCAAAGGGTTCGGATCCCAGTCCGGCCATACCGAGATCTATCGCGGCGCCGAATACGCGGTGAATTTCGTGCCCAAGATCAAGCTCGAAATCGTGGTGCCTGCAGGCATGGTCGAGACGATTGTCGACACCATCACGACCACTGCCAAGACCGGCAAGATCGGCGACGGCAAGGTCTTTGTCCTCGACGTCGAACAGGCTGTGCGGGTGCGCACCGGGGAAACCGATCAAGAGGCGCTGTAAGCGGCCTTTCGCTGATATCACGCATAGGGAAACGGACATGATGAAACTGACCAAGATATTTGTACCTACCGCGGCGCTCGTTGCGCTGCCGCAGATGGGGATGGCGCAGGAGGCCGCCGCCACCGGCGAGGCCGCGCTGCACACCAAATACATACTGACCTCGCTGCTGTTCCTGGTGGGCGGCTTTTTGGTGTTCTGGATGGCCGCAGGCTTTGCCATGCTCGAGGCCGGGCTGGTACGCTCGAAGAACGTGACCATGCAGCTAACCAAGAACATGGGGCTTTTTGGCTTTGCCGCGATCATGTATTGGCTGCTGGGCTTCAACCTGATGTACCCCGGCGACGGCTGGACCATTACCGGTGTTCTCGGTGCCTTCTCGCCCACCTCGCTGGAACCGGTGGGGCTGGCCGACACCGAAACCGCGCTGGATTATGCCTCGGTCGGGTCGGATTTTTTCTTTCAGCTGATGTTCTGCGCCACCACCGCCTCGATCGTCTCGGGCACCATGGCCGAGCGGGTGAAGCTGTGGCCGTTCCTGCTGTTCGTGGTGGTGCTGACCGGTGTGATCTATCCCATCGAGGCGTCCTGGCAGTGGGGCGGCGGCTGGCTGTCCGAGATGGGCTTCAGCGACTTTGCGGGCTCGACTCTTGTGCACGCCGCCGGTGGCTTTGCCGCGCTGGCCGGGGCCCTTGTGCTGGGGCCGCGTATCGGCAAGTACAACAAGGATGGCAAGGTGGTGCCGATTCCAGGCTCGAACCTGGCGCTGGCCACTCTGGGTACCTTCATCCTGTGGCTGGGCTGGTTCGGCTTCAACGGCGGCTCGCAGCTGGCGATGGGCACCATCGGCGACATCGCCGATATCAGCCGCATCTTCGCCAACACCAACATGGCCGCCGCTGCAGGAGCCGTCGCCGCGCTGATCCTGACGCAGGTAAAATTCGGCAAGGTTGACCTGACCATGACCCTGAACGGCGCGCTGGCCGGTCTGGTGTCGATCACGGCCGAACCTTTGGCACCCTCGCTGTTTCAAGCTCTGATCATCGGCGGCATCGGTGGTGTGATCGTGGTCTTCGCGGTGCCGATGCTGGACCGGATGAAAATCGACGACGTCGTTGGCGCGATCCCGGTTCACCTGATCGCCGGGTTCTGGGGCACCTTCATCGTGGCATGGACCAACGCTGACGCCTCGTTCGTCACCCAGATCATCGGCTTTGCAGCCATCGGCGGGTTCGTCTTCGTGGTCAGCTACGTGCTGTTCCTGATCATCAAGAACACCGTTGGCCTACGGGTCGGCGAAGAGGAAGAGATCAACGGGCTCGACATGGCCGAGCTGGGGATGGAGGCCTATCCGGAGTTCTCGAAGGGCTAAGACCCGTCTGGAAGGAAACCAAGCCCGGGCGTCCGCGCCCGGGTTTTTTCTTGCGCCTTCCTCCCACCTTGACACGGGCGACCAGCCCGGGTCGCGCCCGACCCTCCCCTCGGGAGGGCGCATTGGCGATGTCCCCTCCTGCTCGACCCGAGTCCGGAGCTTTTGAGATAAAGCGCCGACCACAAGCGTTGCAAAGCGCCCACCCAGGATCGCGCGCGTCCCTCTGCAAAGCGCTCAAAAAGAAAGGCCGCCTGCGCGGAACAGACGGCCCAATCAAGATCTTCAAACGGTCAATGCCGGATCAGACACCTGCGTCAACAATCGCCCTGGCAAGGATCGGCACCGTCTTCGCGTTCAGACCCGCAATGTTCATCCGGCTGTCCCCGACCATATAGATGGCATGTTCGGCCCGCAGTTTCTCGACCAGTTGGGGTGTGGTGCCCAGACGCGAGAACATGCCGCGATGCTGGGCAATAAAGCCAAAGCGGTCCGACCCGGTCAGGCGCTGCAACTCATCGGCCAGTTGCTGACGTAGACCCAGCATCGACAGGCGCACCTCTTCCAGTTCCGCCGCCCAATCGGCGCGCAGGGCGTCATCATTGAGGATAGTCGTCACCACCCGCGCGCCGTGATCCGGCGGGAACGAGTAGTTCTGGCGGTTCAAAAACGCCAGCGTCGCCTGGTTCAGTGCCGTCTGGCCACTGTCCTGCGACACCGCCATCAGCAGGCCGGTGCGCTCGCGATAGACCCCGAAATTCTTCGAGCACGACGCCGCAATCAGGCATTCCTTGACCGATGAGGCCACCAGCCGAGTCGCCTGCGCATCCTCTTCCAGCCCGTCGCCAAAACCCTGATAGGCGATGTCGACCATCGCGACCAGACCTTGGGCGTTGATCAGGTCCACGACCTCCCGCCACTGCACCAGATTCAGGTTGGCACCGGTCGGGTTGTGGCAGCATCCATGCAGCAACACCACGTCGCCCGCCTTGGCCTGCTTGAGATCCTCAAGCATCCCATCGAAATTCACACCCCGCGTCTCGCTGTCGAAATAGCGATAGGGGACCATCTCCATGCCCAGATAGTTCAGGATCGAGATGTGGTTGGGCCAGGTCGGGTCCGACACGAAAATGCGGGCGCCGGGGCTGGCCATGCGGATCAGTTCAAACGCCTGGCGGCAGGCGCCGGTGCCGCCCGGGGTGGCGGCAGCGCCCACATTCGCGCGCGGCACCGCGTCGCTCAGGATCAGCTTGATCATCGCATCCGAATAAGCCGGATCGCCGATCAGGCCAGTATAGGATTTCGACTGCTGCTCCTCCCAGACCACCTTTTCTGCGGCCTTGACCGCGCGCATCACCGGGGTCACGCCCTCGGCATTCTTGTAGACCCCCACACCCAGATCGATCTTGGTCTCGCGCGGGTCTTCGCGATAGGCCTGCATCAGCGCCAGAATCTTGTCGGCAGGCTGCGCCTTGAGATTTTCGAACATCAGTTTTCTCCGGTTGCGACGGGCAGGGTCGGGAAGGCACCCCATTCGGCCCAGGAGCCGTCATAAAGCGAGTGATCGGTCTTGCCCATGCGTTCGAGCGCAAGGCTGAGGATGGCCGCCGTCACGCCCGAACCACAGGTGGTGATGGCGGGTTTGGACAGATCCACGCCAGCGGCTTCGAACACGGCGCGGCAATCCTCGGGCGCCTTCATCGTGCCATCCTTGTTGAACAGCTCGGGAAACGGAACACTGCGCGAGCCGGGGATGTGGCCCGAACGCAGACCTTCGCGCGGCTCGGCCTCGGTGCCATTGAACCGGCCTGCGGCGCGGGCATCTATGACCTCATGATCGCCCAGCTTGGCAGCGGCAGAGACCTGTGTAACGTCGCGCACCAGATGGTTCTGCACCCGCACCGTCATGTGGCGGTCGCGGATGACAGGCGGCAGATCCTCGATCTCGCGCCCTTCGGCCTGCCATTTCGGCAACCCGCCGTCGAGCACGGCGATATTCTCCTGCCCCATTAGCTTGAACAGCCACCAGACGCGGGCCGCCGATTGCAGCCCGGCGCCGTCATAGACCACCACCTGATGACCGTCACCGACCCCCATCGCACGCATGCGGGACATGAATTTTTCGACCGGAGGCGCCATGTGCGGCAGGTCCGAACGGTGGTCGGAAATCTCATCGATATCGAAGAACCGCGCGCCGGGGATATGGGAGGCATCATACTCGGCCTTGGCATCGCGCCCCTGTTGGGGAAGGTACCAGGACCCGTCCAGAATCCGCAGATCCGGGTCCTTGATATGGGCGGCAAGCCAGTCGGTGGAAACCAGTGTTTTCGGATCGTCCTGCATGCGAACCTCCCCTTTGCGCGCAAGTTTTCCCTATACGCGCGCGGGTTGGGGTTCAAGGTGGTATGGCGCCGAACGGGCTACAGTGTGGCCCTCAATGCCTCGGCGGCACGACGCTCGAAATCGGCGTATTGCGCGGCGACCGGCTGCAGCGCCTGGATCAGCGGCAGGCGCTTTTCGAAATCTTCGACCGAGGCGGCCTCGATGGCGTGCCGGATATCAGCCTTGCCGTTGCAGATGATCATCCCCTCCGGATCCATGAACCGGTCGATATTGGGACAGCCCCAATAGATCGGGACGGTGTTGCAGAGGATCGCGTCGATCAGTTTTTCCGAGAAATAATTCGGCTCCTGCACGTTCTCGATCACCACCGAATAGCGGTAGGGCGCCAGCCCGTCGGATTTCCGCTCGAACGGGGTATAACCGCGGCCCATGATATTCACGTCCTGCCCGGTCTCGCGGACCCATTCGACCACCGCGTGGCGCAACTGGTGCCCGGTGGTGTCTCGCTTGGCCGAAGCGATGAGCGAGCAGGATTTGGCCTTGTCCAACGGCAGATCGCGCCATTCCGGCACCCAGGTGGTGCCATAGGGCAGAAACTCGGCGTTGGGCAGGATGTTCACCAGCGTCTCGTGGAAGGTGAAGATGCGATAAAAACGCCGCCAAGTGTAGCGCAGCAGCTTGATATGCTTGGCATGGATTGCCGCCGGTTCACCCATCATCAGCGAGATACGCGCCCGCGTGCCCCGGCGCAAACGGAAATGCGCCATGGTGTTGGGGAACATGATGATGTGGTCAGTGCGCTCCAGATCGCCCACGGTAGCGCTGGCCAGCCGGTCAGGACAGCCCAGCGGCCAGATCAGATCGGACGCCGGCAGTTGCGCTAGATCGGGGCCCAACCGTAGCCCGTAGGGCAGGACGGCAATTGCGGGGTCGGGCATCAGGCGACCTCCTGCGGCAGATCGACCTGACCGCGCATAAGCACATGTCCGGTACCCGCGACGCGAATGCCTGTCATCGCCTCAGGCGGGCCTAAGCGGGTGACGGTGGCGCGGCCCGGGCGGCCCATGTCATGGCCCTGTTCGGCTACAAAACTATCCTTGTCCATCAGCCCGCGCTTCCACAGATACGCCGCCATCGCCCCGGTAGCCGAGCCGGTGAACGGGTCCTCGGGCGGGCTGGGCGGCGCCATCAGCAGGCGCGAGAACGTGTCGCCCGCGTCTGTCGCGCCTTCAAGCGTCACCAGAAAGGGCTCCATCATGTCTGTACCGTCATAGCCTTGGGTTTCGGCCATCCGGCGCAGGGCCTCGACATTCAGCCGCGCCGCACGCAACGCCGTATGATCACGCAGCACAGTGATGCAGAACGGCAGACCTGTCGACACCATCTGCGGTGGCGAGATGATCGCATCCGAGGTCAATCCGATCCCCTCCGCCACCATCTCGACAGGCACCGGGGTCCCGAACTGCGGAGCAACCTGCGTCATCTCGATCTCGTCACCTGCAAGGCGAATCGAGACGATCCCCGCGCCGGTCTCAAGTGTCAGGGCATCGCCCTCGATCATCCCGCGCGAGCGCATGGCGGCGACGGTGGCGATGGTGGGATGTCCGGCAAAAGGGATCTCCCGGCTGGCAAGGAAATAGCGGACGCGGATATCGGCGACCTCTGACGGCCCGGTAAAGGTGCATTCGACCAGCGAGGTTTCACGGACGTAAGCGGTGCAAACCGACTCGGGCAGGGACGCGCCGCCATGCACCACAGCGCAGCCATTGCCGCCAAAGGCGCGGTCACTGAAGGCATCCACCCAATCGAAATCGAACCAGCTCATCCGCCTTCTCCCGCGTGGTCAACCCTTGGGACGGCGGGATTGCCCAGCCGACCGGGCCGCATGTTTCGCCCGAACGGCGGCAATTGTCACGTCAAATCGGTTAGTGCACCGCGACCGGAGACAGGTCGTGCTGCCGGGCCAGAGCAAAGGCCAGGTTGCGGTCGGCAACCAGCGCCAGTTGCTGGCCGTCCGCGTCATGCACGGCATAAAGTTGCGCGCGGTCGCCCGCCTGCACCCGCACGTCATGCGGCAGGTCGGCAACATCGACAGCCTTGACGTACACGATCCGGCTGCCTTCTTCCTTGAATTCATACGGTGTATGCATCGATTACCCCTTCTTTATACTGATCGTCTGCACCACGGTTTCCGGCACTGCGCGGCTGAGATCGACATGCAGCAGACCGTTCTCCATCACGGCCTCGCCCACTTCGACCCCGTCGGCCAGCACGAACATGCGCTGGAACTGACGCGCGGCAATGCCGCGATGCAGAAAGACGCGCCCCTCGCTGTCGTCGCGTTGACGGCCCCGGATCACCAGTTGCCGATCCTCAATGGTGATCGCCAGATCCTCTTCTGCAAACCCGGCCACAGCCAGCGTGATCCGGTAGGAAAAATCCGAGGTCTGTTCGATATTGTAGGGCGGGTAGCCTTCGTTCCCGGCCTTGGCCGAACGTTCCAGAAGGCGTTCCAATTGTTCAAACCCAAGCAGATGCGGGTATGAACCCAGAGTAAGTTTCGACACGTTTTCTCGTCCTTTATTGTCAAAGCGACGTTGCGCACGGCCCCGTTCAGGCAGCCGCGCCCCAATGAATATGGGGAGAATTCCCGGCTTCCACAAGGTCTAGGCTAAAACATCCCGACCGCGTATCCTGTCGCGCAAACAGTACTAAGAAGAGCCGAGTCGCCCATGAATGCACCCACCGATCTGTCGATGAAAACCGATGAAGTTCTGAGGGTCGAATTGGAAGTGTTCCGCCGCCAGCACCGTGATCTGGACGAAGCCATCGAAGCGCTTGAGGCCAAGGCCACTGCGGATCAGCTGACGATCAAACGACTGAAAAAGCAGAAGCTGCGCCTCAAGGACATCATCCGGCTAATCGAGGATCGCCTGACCCCCGACATCATCGCCTGAACCTACCTGTCCTCGGGCGGGATATCGCGGATGCGGGCCACGTGATCGGCGATATCCTCTTGTGTGAACTTCGAGTGACGGCGCCTGTCGTTAGCCGGGTGATTGGCAAGGCCCAGCTTCAGTTCCGGCCGCCAGGACCGGTGTGGGCGGATCGGACGGGGCGCAAAACCGCCGCCGCAGATGGGGCAGACATTGTGCAGCCGGGTCTCGACGCATTCGGCACAATAGGTGCATTCATAGCTGCAAATGCGCGCCTCAGGGCTCTCGGGCGGCAGATCGTGGTCGCACAGTTCGCAATTGGGCCGAAGTTCCAGCATGAGCACCTCCAATCACCGCCTGAATACCCGGGATTTGGCCCGTGCGAAAACCCCTCGCGCGCGCCTTTCGTACCGCATTGCCACATCGCCCGATTTGGCTATAGTGCGCGCTCTTTCCTAAGCCGGGGGCAGAGCGTATGGCCGAGATAAAGGTAGGGATCATCATGGGCAGCCAGTCGGACTGGCCGACTATGAAAGGGGCAGCGGATATTCTGGGCGATCTGGGCGTAGCTTACGAGGCGCGCATCGTCTCGGCGCACCGCACGCCGGACCGGCTGTGGGACTATGGCAAAACCGCCGCGGATCGCGGGCTGCACGTGATCATCGCGGGCGCCGGAGGGGCCGCGCATCTGCCCGGCATGATGGCCTCGAAAACCCGGGTGCCGGTGATCGGTGTACCGGTCCAAACCAAGGCGCTTTCGGGCGTGGATTCGCTCTATTCCATCGTGCAGATGCCCAAGGGTTATCCGGTCGCCACCATGGCCATCGGCGCAGCGGGTGCCGCCAATGCGGGCCTTATGGCCGCTGGCATTCTGGCGCTGCAGGATGCGGCGCTGGCCAAGAGGCTCGACGATTGGCGCGCGGCGCTCTCGGCCTCGATCCCGGAGGCTCCCAGCGATGACTGAGACCCTTTCCCCTGGCGCAACCATCGGCATCCTCGGTGGCGGCCAACTGGGCCGCATGCTTTCGGTCGCAGCCGCACGGCTTGGGTTCACCACCCATATCTATGAACCTGGCGCCAACCCGCCCGCCGGGCAGGTCGCCGACCGCGTGACCACGGCGGCCTATAACGATGCCGCCGCACTTGAGGCTTTCGCCGCCTCGGTCGATGTCATCACCTACGAGTTCGAGAACATCCCCACCCAAGCGCTCGACCTGCTTGAGGCGCACCGCCCGATCCGCCCGGGGCGCGAGGCACTGCGGGTCAGTCAGGACCGGCTGACCGAAAAGACCTTTCTGCAGGGCCTCGGCCTGCACACCGCGCCCTTTGCCGACATCACCGATCTGACAAGCCTTGAGGCTGCCATCGAAACCATCGGCACCCCCGCGATCCTAAAGACCCGCCGCTTCGGCTATGACGGCAAGGGACAGGCGCGGCTGAACGCACCCGAAGATGCCGATGCCGCGCTTACGGACATGACGGGCGCGCCCGCGATCCTCGAAGGCTTCGTGAACTTCACCCACGAGGTCTCGATCATCGCCGCGCGCGGGCTGGACGGTCAGGTGGCCTGTTTCGATCCGGGCGAGAACGTGCACAGCGACGGCATCCTACGCACAACCACCGTCCCTGCCCGCCTGTCGCCGTCGCAGCGGACAGACGCGGTTCTGCTGGCTGCCAACATCCTAAACGCGCTGGAATATGTGGGCGTGATGGGGGTCGAACTGTTCGTGACCCCGCAGGGCCTGATCGTGAACGAGATCGCGCCGAGGGTGCATAATTCCGGCCACTGGACCCAGAACGGCTGCGCCGTGGATCAGTTCGAGCAACATATCCGCGCCGTGGCTGGCTGGCCGCTGGGCGACGGGCAGCGCCATTCGGACGTGGTGATGGAGAACTTGATCGGCGCCGACATGGACCGGGTGCCCGATCTGGCGCAGGAGCGCGACGTGGCGATCCATCTCTACGGCAAGGCCGAAACCGAACCAGGCCGCAAGATGGGCCACATCAACCGCGTCAAACGAAATGGCTGACACCAGCGCCTGCGAAATTCCCGAAGGATTTCGCGCGCGGCAACGAGGGCCCGCCGGGCCCGAGGCGCCGCGCATTCTGGTTCAGACACCTAAGCCACGAACCGCTCGGCGATATCCCCACTCATATAGCTGACCCGCCCCGCCGACAGAGTCGCCGCCACTCGGTGCGACCCCTGCTGCAACACCACCAGATCCGCGCGCTTACCGGGGACAAGCGTCCCGCGATCCTGCAACCCCAGCACCCGCGCAGGCCCTTCCGAGACCAGTGCCCAGGCTCCGGCCAGATCCAGGAGGCTCGACCGCACCAGCATCAACGCTGCCCGGCGCGGGCTGGGATAGTGGTAATCCGACGCGATTGCATCGCAAAGCCCCATGGTGATCAGCTCCACCGCGCTGACATTGCCCTTGTGCGACCCGCCCCGCACCACGTTCGGCGCGCCCAGAATGACGTGATCGCCCGCCGCCCTGGCCGCCTCCGCCGCCTCCAGCGTCTCCGGGAATTCGGCAATCCTGACCCCGCGCCCGTTCCAGACCGCGCGGCCCAAGGCGGTCGCATCGTCATGGCTGCCCATCCGCACCCCCTGCCCCGCAAGCCGTGCACAGAGCGCATCGAGCGCCGCCGGGACCTCGGTCGACCGCCCATGCAACCCCATCAGCAACTCGAAATGCGCCTCGGGGTTGCGCCCCGCCTTCAGTGCCTGCCCGGTCAGGCGCGGCGGCTTGCGCCCCTCGGCCAGACGGTCATGCGGCAGGTGATCGTTGAACACCACATAAGGCACACCCCATTGTGCCAAGCGCTCGGGCAGGCCGTCGTAATCCTCCAACAGGTGCGTTTCGAACCGCAACTGCGGGATCAGATCGGTCACCACGTCATCCCGGACCGCCGCAATCGCAGCGAAGACCTGCGCGGCGAACTCCGGCCCGCGCAACCCGCCCTCCCAGCTATGGAACTGCGCCAGCACGGCGGTGGTGATGCCGTTGGCGGCCAGCTCAGCCTCAGTCGCGATGATGCCCTCGTTCATCTGTTTCATCGCCCCACGCCGGGGCGCCAGATGCCGCTCGAACCCGTCGCCGTGCAAATCCACGATGCCCGGCAGGATCAGATAACCCGACAGATTCACCCGCCTGCCGGACCCGGCGGCTTCGACTACCGCCCCATCGGCAATCGACAGTTCACTCCGCACCACGCCCTCACCCGGCAGCAGCACATCCGCCCCGCTAAACGTCAGGTCGAGTGCGGTCATTGCGTCGGTTCCGATTGCGGCTCCGAGCAATCCTGCCCGATGCAGATCTCGTCAATCGTATCCAGCACCGCATCCAGCCACGAAATCTCGGGGTCGAACCGCCCGAATTCGATGAAATGCAGCGCCTGCGCAATGACGCGGGGGTTGTTCATCATGAAGGTGTGGGTGACCGGCAGCACGATGTGGTCCGCCATCCCCTGAACCCGTGTCGAGGCGACCGAGACCTTGCCGTCATCCGGGCCCTCGATGACCGACGAAAACAGCGGGTTCAGCGAATTCGACCCGGCAATGATGCCCAGATCGAACTCCACCGGCGGCAGGCTGAGCGGCACGCTGCCGGGACCAGTGCCCAGCGACAGGCCCGCAGGCCCATGCAAGAGGCCAAACACCTCCCAATCGCCCAGTTCATCCACAAGCTGGCTGCCCTGGTTCGGCGGCCCCATCATGACCACACGACCAAGATTTTCGGGCACTCCATTGCGCAGCCAGTAGCGCACCAGAATCCCGCCCATGGAATGGGCCACGATATGGGAGCGCCGGTCGCCGCATTCCGCCATCGCAGCAGGCAAGGTCCGCTCGGCCAGTTCCGCAATCGGCAGATCGGTCGAAGGATAGCCGGGGCGCACCACGTCATAACCTTCGGCCAGAAACAGCTGCTCGACCACCGCAAATGACGCCTCGGTCCGCGCAAGACCGTGCAAGAGCACGACACAGTCAGCCCGAAGGCTCGCTGGCCAGAGAAACAGCAGAAGAAGCACCAAATACCGCATAGCAGCGGGATACTTGGAAACGGACATCAGGAAAACCCTTAGCCAGGGTGACGCCGCGATATGGCCAGCGCAATTCCGCCCAGCACCAGCACGGTGCCAAGGATCAGCCGCAGGCCGACCGTTTCGCCCAGAAGCAGAACGCCGCCAATGATGGCAATGACCGGAACGCTCAGTTGCACCGTGGCCGCCACCGAGGCCGTCAGTCGCGGCAATACGCTGTACCACAGCGCGTATCCCAGCCCCGAGGTCACCGCCCCCGACAGGATCGCCAGCCCGGTCCCGATGGGCGTCATACCCCAACTCCCGCCCAAAATCAGAATGGCCGCGCCGGTAACCGGCAGAGCCACCACGAAATTCGCCCCCGTGCCTGCGAGCGCATCCGCCTCCGCCCGCCCGGCCAGCGTGTAGGCCGCCCAACCCACTCCGGCCAGCGCCATCAACACCGCACCGACCGGATCGACCTGCACCGCTCCCGCAGGCCAGAGGATGTAGACCAGCCCGCCAAAGGCGATACCTGCGCCAGCCAACTGCCGCGCAGCAGGCGGCGCGCCGGTGGCCGACGTAACCGCGAACATGGTGATCTGCACCACGCCAAACAGGATCAACGCCCCCAGCCCCGCATCAAGCGTCAGGTAGGCCGTCGAAAACCCGACCATATATAGCGACAGCGCCCCCGCGCCGATCATGCGCCGGCTTGACCAAAGCGGCAGACGCCGACCCCGCATCCGCACCAGCATCGCCAGCGTCACAGCCCCGGCGAAAACCCGCAGCGCGGCAAAACTGCCAGGATCGCTGCCGCCACTCTCCACCGCCAGACGGTTGAGCAATGAGTTGGCCGCAAAGGCGGTCATAGTGAGGCAGGTCAACAAAAACAGGCGCATCATGCGGCCATAACCCGAGGCGCTTCGGCAGGAAACTCAAATCTGTGTTTGAGGCGCAAGGAAGGCGGGCGGGTAGATCAGTTCCGCCTCTGGCACATCCTCACCCGGTGCGGCCAGCATAGTGTATTCCGACGGGTAGGGCGTTTTCAGCTTTGCCGCCCTCGCGCGGGAAAACCCGCATTTCTCCTAGAATTCCGGGTTGCCCAGAACCACGATGGCCGGAACCTGCTCAAGGGTGGGGCTTTCAGCGGCAATCGCGATCATGCTCACCAGCCTGCGCCCCACCTGCCAATACTTCTTGCTCCCGCCCTCCGGTGCAAGGGCCCCGCGCTGGAACTCGGGCCAGACCGCCACAGGAGCCAGACATAACCATCCCTCGGGCGCCACCATCCGCGACAGCGCTGCATATCCGGCAATCCGCCCGTGCCAGCAGGTGACGCTCTCAGATGCTATATCGCCATCCCGCCGCAAGGCATGAACCAAGGCCACCTCATCCTCGCCGCCAAAGGCTGCGCGCAACAACGCGTCCACCTCGGCCTCTTCACCCGGAAACATTTCCCGACTGGAATCCGGACCGATGACCATCGCACACCCTCCACCCTTCTTCTGTTCAAAAAATATCCCCGCCGGAGGCATGCCCGCGCAGCGGGCATTCAAAACGAAAAGGGGCCGCCCAACCGGCGACCCCTCAAATCTTTGCACAAAAGCGCGGCAGATTACATCATGCCGCCCATGCCGCCCATGTCGGGCATGCCACCTGCAGGCGCCGCGCCTTCCTTGGCAGGCTTGTCAGCCACCATCGCCTCGGTGGTGACCAGCAGACCAGCAACCGACGCCGCGTCTTCCAGAGCGGTACGAACAACCTTGGCCGGGTCGATCACGCCGAACGAGAACATGTCGCCATATTCTTCGGTCTGAGCGTTGAAGCCGAACGCGGCATCCGAGGACTCGCGCACTTTGCCAGCGACAACCGCACCGTCAACGCCCGCGTTTTCGGCGATCTGGCGCAGCGGCGATTCGATGGCCTTGCGCACGATGTTGATGCCTGCGTTCTGGTCGGCGTTTTCGCCTTCCAGCTCGTTCAGGGCCTTGCCGGCCTGAACCAGAGCGACACCGCCGCCAACAACAACGCCTTCCTGAACGGCAGCGCGCGTTGCGTTCAGAGCATCGTCCACGCGGTCTTTACGCTCTTTCACTTCAACCTCGGTCATGCCGCCGACGCGGATCACGGCAACACCGCCTGCCAGTTTGGCAACGCGCTCTTGCAGCTTCTCACGGTCGTAGTCTGACGAGGTTTCTTCGATCTGGGTGCGGATCTGAGCAACACGTGCTTCGATCTCGGCTTTCTCGCCAGCACCATCGACGATGGTGGTTTCGTCCTTGGTGATTTCGATCTTCTTGGCGGTGCCCAGCATGTCCATGGTGACGGACTCGAGCTTCATGCCCAGATCTTCGCTGATGACCTGACCGCCGGTCAGGATTGCGATGTCCTGCAGCATGGCCTTGCGGCGGTCGCCGAAGCCCGGTGCCTTGACAGCAGCAATTTTCAGGCCGCCGCGCAGTTTGTTGACCACGAGGGTCGCCAGCGCTTCGCCTTCAACGTCCTCAGCGATGATCAGCAGCGGTTTCTGCGACTGGATCACTTGTTCCAGCAGCGGAACCATCGGCTGCAGCGAGCTGAGTTTCTTTTCGTGCAGCAGGATCATGCAGTCGTCGAGCTCTGCGATCATCTTGTCTGCGTTGGTGACGAAGTAGGGCGACAGGTAGCCACGGTCGAACTGCATACCTTCGACAACAACGGTCTCGGTTTCCAGACCTTTGTTTTCTTCGACGGTGATCACGCCTTCGTTGCCAACCTTCTGCATCGCGTCCGAGATCTGGCGGCCGATTTCGGCTTCGCCGTTGGCCGAGATGGTGCCGACCTGAGCAACCTCAGCCGAGTCCTTGACTTCGCGCGAGGCAGCTTTGATGCCTTCGACAACCTTGGCGGTTGCCAGGTCGATGCCGCGCTTCAGGTCCATCGGGTTCAGACCGGCGGCAACCTGCTTGAGGCCTTCTTTCACGATCGACTGGGCCAGCACGGTTGCAGTGGTGGTGCCGTCACCGGCTTCGTCGTTGGTGCGGGAAGCAACTTCCTTCACCATCTGGGCGCCCATGTTTTCGAACTTGTCTTCCAGTTCGATTTCCTTGGCAACCGACACACCGTCCTTGGTGATGCGCGGCGCGCCAAAGGATTTGTCCAGAACCACGTTGCGGCCTTTCGGGCCCAGGGTCACCTTGACAGCGTCGGCCAGGATGTTCACACCAGCCAGCATGCGATTGCGGGCATCAGTGGTAAACTTGACGTCCTTAGCAGCCATTATCTTGCTCCTTGAGAATTCTTGATTGGATTGAGCGATCTGAGATCAGAGAAAGCGCGCGCTTACTCGATGATCCCCATGATGTCGCTTTCCTTCATCATCAGCAGTTCTTCACCGTCGATGTTGACTTCGGTGCCCGACCATTTGCCGAACAGGATCTTGTCACCGGCCTTGACGGCCATTGCGATCAGCTCGCCGCTATCCTTGCGCGCGCCTTCGCCGGTTGCGACGACTTCGCCTTCGCTGGGCTTTTCTTTTGCGCTGTCGGGGATGATCAGGCCGCCTGCGGTTTTCTCTTCGCTTTCCACGCGGCGAACCAGCACACGGTCATGAAGCGGTTTCAATGCCATCTTTGCAGCTCCTTGGGCTCAAAGTTCGTTTCTTTTCCGACCCCGCGATGTATCGCGAGAGGCCGTTAGCACTCGTCACTCATGAGTGCTAACGAGCGAATAGCTAGGCAGATAAAAATCCTGAGTCAACGCCCTGATGCAAAAAAACGCGACTTATCCGGCTTCCCAGCTATAGGCCCAGTGCTCCAGCCCCTTTGATCCCTCGGGTGTCAGCGCATAGAGGCCGGTCCCGACACGGTCGAACCAGCCGTAGTGATTGTCGCGCATCAAACGTGTCGCCTGTTCGACCCCCGTGGCCTGTGCCACCTCGGCACCCCGACAGGTACCGTGCTCGGCCAGATGGGCGGCGCAACGCAGCGCGTCCTGCCGGTAGGCGGTGACAATCCCGTGCCGCGTTGCCCCGCCGGCGTTGGGATCGCCCTGCAACCGTTCAAACTCACGTAGCAGCCGTGCGGTGCGTTCTTTCGATTTCCGGGGCGCGTAGGGTCCGGGATCGCACTGCACTTCGACCCGCCCATCGGCGCGAACAGTGATCAGGCCCAGCCCAAGACGACGGCAGAGCGACAGATTGTCCCGCAGCGCTCTCCGGGCCGTCTTGCCCTTGGGCTTCACAACCGCGACGTAGACCTGATCCGTGATCTTCAGCCGCGCCACCGCCTGATGGAAGAGGCTAAGCGAGAAGCGCAGCTTGAGTTCGACGATCACCGGCGGCTCGTCCCCACGGCGCGCAACGATATCGGCGGCGCCAACCTCGCCCTTGACCACATATCCCTGGCCTTCCAGCAATTCCTTGATCGGTGGGTACAGATCCTGCTCGCGCTCCATAAGCGTATGCTAGCCTCTCCAGAACCGGGGGCACAATTTGCGTTTGCGGGCCGCTGCAGGACGCGCAACTATGACCCCAGCCCCACGTGTCAGGAGTAAGCCCATGATTCGCGCAATTGTCACCCTGATGCTGTGTCTGGGCATCGCCTTTCCGGCGTTTGCCCGATGCACCGGGACGGATTTGCGCAATCACCTGACCCCATCCGCCCAGAAACGGCTGGAACAGGAGATTCGTGACACTCCCTTTGCCTATGGCAACCACTGGGTCGCCACCAAGGGCAGCAAGCGCATTCATGTGGTCGGCACCCAGCACAACGGGGACAGCCGGATGCGCAAGGTGATGCGCAAACTGCGCCCGGTGATCCGGTCAGCGGATGCGGTCCTGCTTGAAGTGACAGAGGCCGAACTAAGCAGGCTGGACGAGGTGCTGCGGAAAAACCCCTCGATCCTGCTGATCCCACGCGGCCCCGGCCTGCCCGAGATGATGTCGGCCGAGGACTGGAGCATGCTGCAACTGCGCATGGGCTTTGAGGGGGTGGATAGCGATCTGCTAGCGCGTCTACAGCCATGGTATATCTCGATGGCCCTGTCGCGCTCGGGCTGCGGCGGACGCGGAATCGCCGCCTATGCGGGCCTTGATGAGCGGATCGAGCGGATCGCGATTCGCCACCGCGTGCCGGTTGGGTCGCTCGAACGTGTCGGCGACGGCATGCGTTCACTCTCGCGGCAACCGATCCGCGATCAGCTTGCTCTGCTGGAGCTGGATATCAAAAGCGGCCTCAACTACGACGACCAGATTGTCACGCTCAGCAACGCCTATTTCGAGGAAAGCCTGGCCGAGGCAATGCTGATCCAGAAATGGACACTGTATCGCGACATCGACATCCCTCGCCGCGAGGTGGCACGCCTGCTGGAACAGTATGACCGCCAGATTCTCGACCGTCGCAACCGGGCTTGGATTCCGGTCATCCTTGGGACCAAGGGAAACACCATTGTTGTCGCGGTTGGCGCCGCACATCTTCCGGGCCGTGTCGGTGTTCTGAACCTGCTCCGGCAACAGGGCTTCACGCTGTCGCGCGCGGCATTCTGAAGCCCCCGACGGCGGCCCAGCAGGCCAAGGGTCGCACCCCTGCGGCTGCCGGGTGACAACCGGCAAGACCCACCCTATAAGGCGCCAAAATTTCCGTGAACGCAGGACAGCGACATGACCACCCAAGTTTTTGGCCACAAATCCCCCGATACCGATTCCACCGGCTCGCCCATCCTTTGGGCCTGGTACCTGAACGAGGTACAGGGCGTGGACGCCACCCCAGTGCTGCTGGGGGAACCCAACACCGAGGCCGCCTTCATGCTGCAACGCTGGGGGCTGGAAAAACCGGCGATCATCGCGGATGTGGAGGACGACGCACCTGTCGTGATCGTGGACACCAACAACCCCGCCGAACTGCCCGCCAATATCAACAACGCCGATATCCGCGCCATCATCGACCATCACAAGCTGGTCGGCGGGCTGGAAACCAAAGGCCCCATCGACATCACTGTGCGCCCGCTGGCCTGCACCGCCACCATCATGGTCGACCTGATGGGCGACGATGCCGCCAAGATGCCCGAAGCCGTCAAGGGCGCAGCGCTGACCTGCATCCTCAGCGACACGCTGGAATTCCGCTCGCCCACCACCACCGATCATGACCGCGAAGTGGCCAAGAAGCTGGCCGCCGATCTTGGCCTCGATATCTCGGCCTATGCTGCCGACATGTTCGCGGCAAAATCGGACGTTTCGTCCTTCTCGGATGCCGAACTGATCCGCATGGACAGCAAGGAATATGAGGTCGACGGCACCAAGTTTCGCGTCAGCGTTCTGGAAACCACCGCGCCTGAGTTGGTGCTGGACCGCAAGGCCAGCCTGACCGGTTCGATGACCGAGGTCGCCCAGGAGGATGGCGTCGATCAGGTGCTGCTGTTCGTCGTCGACATCCTGAACGAAGAGGCCACGCTGCTGGTGCCGAACGATCTGGTGAAAGGCGTCGCCGAAAAGAGCTTTGGCGCCACCGTTGATGGCGACGCCGTGGTCCTGCCCGGCATCATGAGCCGCAAAAAGCAGATCATCCCGAACCTCAAGGTGTAAACCGCACCAATCCCGGATCAGGCCTCGCTGCACCGCAAGCGGGGCCTTTTTTGTCCCCAGGTTTGGCGGGTTCATCCCCCATAGCCTCGCCCGCCGGGATCGGGCATAACCAATGCAACCAAGCAACCCGAAGGCCCCCATGACCCAGATCATCACTGCCCTTTCCGAGGTCTCCGACCGCTACAAGGCCCTGTTCGTCGACCTGTGGGGATGCGTCCACAACGGTATCACCGCCTACCCCGAGGCGGTCGCCGCCCTGCAGACATACCGCGCACAGGGCGGGATCGTGGTGCTGGTCACCAACTCGCCCAAACCCCGGGCAGGCGTCGGAGAACAACTGACACAGTTCAACGTGCCTGCGGATGCTTATGACACCATCGCCACCAGCGGCGATTCCGCCCGCTCGGCCATGTTTCTGGGGGCTGTCGGCGAGAAGGTTTATTTCATGGGCGAATGGCAGCGCGATGCGGAGTTTTTCGAACCGCTCAAGCTGCTGGAGCACCCGATCCACATCGAACGCGTGCCGTTGGATCAGGCCGAGGGGATCGTGTGCTGCGGCCCCTTCGACCCGCATGCGGACCCGGACGTGAACCGGCCGGATTTCCTGCTGGCGAAGCATAAGGGCCTGAAACTGCTCTGTGCCAATCCAGATATCGTGGTGGATCGCGGCGAGGTGCGGGAATGGTGCGCGGGCGCCCTCGCGCGGCTCTATACCGAAATGGGGGGCGAGAGCCTCTACTTCGGCAAACCGCACCCGCCGATCTACGATCTGGCCCGCCGCAGGCTGATGGCGCTTGGCACCGATGTGCCGGATTCCGAGATCCTTGTGATCGGGGACGGCCCGCATACCGACATCGCCGGTGGGATCGGCGAAGGCCTCGATTCCCTGTTCATCACCGGCGGACTGGCCGCATCGGAAACCAAAACATCATACCAGCCGGACCCGGATGCGCTAAGCCGCTATCTTGAAATGGAAAAAATGGATCCGACCTATTCGATTGGCCGTTTGCGCTAGCGGAATTTAGGCTTGATTTTCTGCGACTGCGAAGTAATAAAGTTGCCAACTTGAGGCTGGACATGATGGAATGTTACCCAGTCAGTGCTGAAAGAGGGCGACATGTTGGACAATCTTCCGCGCGGAACGATCTGTATCGAAGACATCGAGATGGGCATGACCCGGCATCTGCGCAAAGTGGTGACGGATGAGGACATCGAGATGTTCGCCCAGATCTCGACCGACCGGAACCCGGTGCATCTAGACGACGACTACGCCCGCGACACGATCTTTCAGGGCCGCATCGCTCACGGGATGCTGACCGCCGGCCTGATCTCGGCGGTGATCGGCGAGCAGCTTCCGGGCCACGGCACGGTCTATATGGGCCAGTCGCTTAAATTCCTCGCGCCTGTGCGTCCGGGCGACATGGTCTATGCCGAGGTCAAGGTGGTCGATATCGACATATCCAAACGCCGCGTGAAGCTCGATTGCCACTGTGCGGTAGACGGCAAGAAAGTACTGGTGGGCGAGGCCATGGTGCTGGCACCCTCGCGCAAGTTCGACTGAGCGCACATCCTTTTCCAACGAACCGATGGGCGTCCGACCGGCGCCCATTTTTTGTTCGTTCCGCGTCCTGACCGGAATTTCCTGCCTCGCGGTCAAGCGATCAGGGATCTCTTGCCTTTGGGTTGATATGCATCAAGGGGTGTCGGGTGGTTTGCGTCCATTTTCTCTACAGTAGATAGCTGGAACGCTTGTGTGACCGACAATGGCAGCAACAAACAAAACCGAACTGCTTGAGGTTAGCGAAAAGGAATTCGCGAAGCTGGAGAGACTGATTGCCGCGATCACAAACGAGCAGGCCATGCAGCAAGATGAGGATGCAACATCGATCAAGGATGTAGTCGCCCATCGGGCGCATTGGATCGATCTCTTTCTGGGGTGGTATTCGGACGGGCAGGCCGGAAAACCCGTCTATTTCCCGGCAAAAGGGTACAAATGGAATGACCTGAAGCGATACAATTCCGAACTTCGGTTGCAACAAAAGGACATGGGCTGGGATGCGGCTGTCAGTGCGTTGCAGGACGGAAACGCCAAGCTCATGCAGTTTATCCAATCCCACTCGAACAGCGATTTATATGATGGCCCGATGCAAGGTGCGAACAACAACTGGACCATAGGACGTTGGGCAGAGGCCGCAGGGCCGAGCCACTTCAGATCTGCCGCGAAATACATACGGGCCCGGCTTCGGTCGATGTGATTTGTCCAGGGTGAAGACAACTGAAGCCCCGCGTCGACGCGTCG
This sequence comes from Ruegeria sp., assembly GCF_040830605.1. Classification (GTDB taxonomy): domain Bacteria; phylum Pseudomonadota; class Alphaproteobacteria; order Rhodobacterales; family Rhodobacteraceae; genus Ruegeria. The sequence goes on along the minus strand of NZ_JBFOMD010000004.1, from coordinate 323,696 downwards.
CCGACCATAGGCGTGGCCACTGGTTCCCTGCCTGTTGCATCATCCGGAGTTAGTCACGAACGCTGGCAACCACAATCAAGCGCTTGAACATGCCCCCCACTGCCATTACCCAAGCGCTCATGCGGATCATCCGGGACCATCAGTTTGTTGAGCCAGAAGATCGCGGCGCCAGCGTCGCGATTGGCAATTTTGACGGTGTGCATGTCGGTCACCAGTCAGTGATCGACCTGGCCCGTCAGGCTGCGCCCGAGGCGCCGCTGGGCATCATGACGTTTGAGCCGCACCCGCGCGAGTTCTTTGCCCCCGACGCCCCTCCGTTCCGGCTGATGCGCGGCAGCACTCGCGCCCACCGGCTTGAGAAGCTGGGGGTCAAGCGGCTTTATGAGCTGAACTTCAACGCCTCCCTCGCAGGCCTGACGCCCGAAGAATTCGCCAAAGGCGTGATCTGCGACGGGCTAGGGCTGACCCATGTGGTCGTGGGCGCCGATTTCTGTTTCGGCAAGGGCCGCAGTGGGAACGCACAGGACATAGTTCGCTTCGGGCAGGACATGGGCTTTGGCGTCACCATCGCACCCCTGCTGGAACGGTCGGAAAACGTGGTCTCCTCCACCGCCATCCGCACCGCGCTGACCGAGGGCCGCCCCCGCGATGCCGCCACCATGCTGGGCCACTGGCACCGGATCGAAGGCGAGGTGATCGGGGGTGAGCAACGGGGGCGCGACTTGGGTTATCCCACCGCAAACATGTCCATAGACGGGCTGCACCCGCCGAGATTCGGCGTCTATGCCGTGTTGGTCGACGTACTGGACGGCCCCCATCAGGGCAGCTACCACGGCGCTGCCTCGGTCGGCACCCGGCCAATGTTCCACGGCGAACAGCCGAATATCGAAACCTTCCTGCTCGATTTCTCGGGCGACCTGTACGGCGCCACCCTGTCGGTCGGCCTGATCGACTACCTGCGCCCCGAGATGACATTCGACGGGCTCGACGCGCTTGTCGCCCAGATGGATGCCGATTGCGCCAAGGCGCAAGACATACTGGCCGCGCTATGAAAGACCCGATCGACCGCTCGGGCCTGCGCCCGCAGTTTTGGAAGCGTCTGCCGCTGGACAAGCTGACCAAGAAGGAGTGGGAGGCACTCTGCGATGGTTGCGGCAAATGCTGCCTCAACAAATTGGAAGACGAGGATAGCGGCGAAGTCGCCCTGACCCGGGTGGCCTGCCGCTTGCTCGACGACGAAACCTGCCGCTGCACGCAATACCCGATCCGGCACCAATTCGTGCCGGAATGCATCGTCCTGAAACCCTCGAACCTCGACACCCATGCCTACTGGATGCCGCAGACCTGCGCCTATCGGCTGCTGTGGGAGGGCAAACCCCTTTACGACTGGCACCCGTTGATATCTGGTACGCCGGACAGTGTGCACAAGGCCGGGGTGTCGGTGCGCGGCTGGACCATCTCGGAGTTCGAGACACCCGAGGACGAGTGGGAAGATCATATCATCGAGGAGCCGACCTGATGTTCTTTGCATCCGACAATTCCGGACCAGTCCACCCGGAGGTGCTGCAGGCACTGGCCGAGGCCAATCAGGGTTATGCCATGGCCTATGGCGCCGATGCGCTGATGAACGAGGTCCGCGATCATATCCGCGCCGTGTTCGAGGCACCCGGCGCGGCGGTCTATCTGGTGGCGACCGGAACGGCGGCGAACTCGCTGGCCTTGGCCACATTGTCCGAGCCGTGGCAGACCGTGTTCTGCTCACCCGTCTCCCACATCCACGAAGACGAGTGCAACGCGCCGGAGTTTTACAGCGGCGCCAAGCTGACCCTTGTGCCGGGCGGCGACAAGATGACCCCCGAGGCCCTGCTCGGCGCAATCGCTGGGGAAGAAACCCGGGGCGTGCACGGGCCACAGCGCGGGCCGGTATCGATCACGCAAGTGACGGAACGCGGCTCGGTCTATTCTCTGGCCGAGTTGCAAGCGCTTTGTGGTGTGGCCAAGGAGTATGGCCTGCCCGTCCACATGGACGGCGCGCGTTTTGCCAATGCACTGGTGGCGCTGAACTGTTCCCCCGCCGCGATGACGTGGAAGGCCGGTGTAGATGCCGTCAGCTTCGGCGGCACCAAGAACGGATGCATGGGCGTCGAGGCGGTGATCTTTTTCGACGAATCCAAGGCCTGGGAATTCGAGCTGCGCCGCAAGCGCGGTGCGCACCTGTTCTCCAAACACCGCTATCTCTCGGCCCAGATGGCTGCGTATCTGCGCGATGATCTGTGGCTGAAATCGGCACGTCTGGCCAATGCCAACTGCGCCCGGCTCGCCGATGGCCTGCGCGCGGCCGGGGCTTCGTTTCTGCATGAGCCTCAGGCCAATATCGTCTTCGCCAGCTTCCCTCGCAGCACCCACAAACGCCTGCACGAGGCCGGAGCGGTCTATCACCTCTGGGGCGATACGCTGGAGGGCGCGGATGAGGACGAAGCCCTGGCCTGCCGCCTTGTCTGCGACTGGTCCATCAGCACCGATCAGATCGACCGGTTCCTGTCGCTTCTGCAATAGAACAAACGGCAATCACTCGGCGCCAAGGCGTTTGCAAACGCCTTGAAGCGGTTTCGAAACCGCTTAAGCCGCTTGCAAGCGGCTTCCCCGCCCCGGCCTAACCGCCTGCCCAGAAGGCGCGGATCTGCGCGACTGCCTCACCCGGGTGCGAGATTGGCAGCATATGCCCGGCCCCCTCGACCACGGCACTTGCGGCATCTGGTAGGCGCCGCGCCAGCCCCTCGTTGATCGCAGCCATCACGGGATGCGTCAGCGACCCCCTGAGCAACAGGATCGGCATCGAGGCCCGGTCCAGAACGCCCGGTTGCAGCAGCCCAACCCGATCCGCAAACAACGCCTGATCGACGGTCGGCACGACGTGAATGCCCCGGATCATCGCGGCCCGTGTGCTCTCGGGCAGATCGGGCCAGCGCGGGCTGCCCTCGGTGCTCCACATCCGGTTGAACAACCGCGCGGCCAGTGCCTCATCGCCTGCGGACAGGGCCTCCATATAGGGTTGCGCGTCCTGTCCGTGCCGCGCGATCAGCTCCGGCGCATCCTGCACCGCAACCGCAAAGAACACCGGCTCGATCAGCACGACACTGCGCACCAATTCAGGACGTTCCACCGCCAATCGCAGCGCCACTGCCGCGCCGAAGGAATGGCCGATCAGATCCATGGGGCCGGTCAGTTGCGCCAAAGCAGTCTCGGTGATCCGGTCGTAGAATTCACCCTGCCGATCCCAGTCCGGACTGCGCCCGTGCGACAGCATATCGGGCGCGGTGAACGTCGCCTCCTGCCCTAGCAGGCCAGCCAGTCCTTTCCACGCCCCGGAATGCGCAATGGTGCAGTGAAGGGCGAGGACCCGGCGCGGGCCCTCCCCCAGTTTACGCACATGGACCGGTTGCGCCAGCCGGGGCAGGTCCTTCACCCCATGAGCCCGGCCAGATGCGCGTCGAGGTCATCCAGCCGGTCCTGTCCCCAGAACCGCTGCCCGTCCGGCGTGACGTAGAAGGGTGCACCAAAGACGCCCCGATCCACCGCCTCTTCCAGATTGGCGGCATAGGTCTCGGCACCCACCAGCAGACCACTATCGGCCAGCTTGGGATCGAACCCTGCGCCTTCGAGACAGTCTCGGATCACCGCATCCTCGGCGATGTCCTTGTCCTCGGCCCAGCAGGCCCGCAGGATCGAATGGCACAGCTTGCCCACATCGCCGCTGCCATCCTGAGTGGCCGCGATGATGGCGTAAGACGACGGCGCCGCATTGGTCGGCCAATGCGCGGGCTGCAGGTTGAACTCCATGCCCAGCTTTGCGGCCTGCCGCACCAACTCCTGCGCGCGATATTCGATGCGCGAGATGTGACGGTCCTTGGGGGGCGTACCCCCGGTGCGGCCGAACAGGGCGACGATATCCATCGGCTTGTACGCGATGCTCGCCCCGTGCTTGGCCGCAATCTCCTCCAACCGCGTGCTTGCAAGGTAGGAATAGGGCGAGAGTGTCGCAAAAAAGTAGTCAATATCGGCCATGTTCACTTTCTCCACTGGGTTATCTTTGCGGGACGGTAAGCCCATGCTAAGCGGTGTCAACATCACGAATCTGTCACATACCGTTGCTGCCCGGGGACTTCTGACAATGCCATCACTCCACGAACCCAAGCTAATCGCTGGGAACGCAAACCTGCCGCTTGGCCAATCTATCGCGCGCCGCATGAGCCTGTATCGCGGCGTCGATCAGGGCCTTGTCGATGCGCGGGTCGAACGGTTCAACGATGGCGAGATCTTTGTCGAAGTGTTCGAGAATGTCCGGGGCGAGGATATGTTCATCATCCAGCCGACCTCGAACCCGGCCAATGACAACCTGATGGAGCTGCTGATCATCGCCGACGCGCTGCGCCGATCTTCGGCGGCGCGGATCACCGCCGTGATCCCCTATTTCGGCTATGCCCGCCAGGACCGTCGCACCAAGGCGCGCACACCGATCTCGGCCAAGCTGGTGGCCAACATGCTGACCGGCGCGGGGATCGAACGGGTGCTGACCATGGATCTGCACGCGGCCCAGATTCAGGGCTTTTTCGACATTCCCGTGGACAACCTCTACGCCTCGCCGATCTTTGCGCTGGATGTGAAGAACCAGTTCAAGGACCGGCTTGACGAGATCATGGTGGTGTCGCCCGACGTCGGCGGCGTGGCCCGCGCGCGCGAGTTGGCCAAACGCATCAACGCACCGCTCTCGATCGTGGACAAGCGTCGCGAGAAGGCGGGCGAAGTGGCCGAGATGACCGTGATCGGCGACGTGAAGGACAAGATCTGCCTGATCGTGGACGACATCTGCGACACCGCCGGAACGCTCTGCAAGGCAGCCCAAGTGCTGACCGACAACGGTGCGAAAGAGGTGCATTCCTACATCACGCACGGCGTCATGAGCGGCCCCGCCGTCGAGCGGGTGACCAATTCGGTGATGAAGTCGCTGGTTCTGACCGACACGATCCAGCCCACCAAGGAAATCCAGAAGGCCTCGAATATTCGCACCGTGCCCACTGCGCCCATCTTCACGCAGGCGATCCTGAATATCTGGAACGGCACCAGCGTCTCGTCACTGTTCGAGGACAAGACCCTGACCCCGATCTACGAGTCGCTCTACCACATGGACTGAGGCAGGTTGCGAGCCGGTGGAACCCGGCCACGGGCTGGTGTGTGTCGGGTTGATCGACACGACCGTCACGATCTTTGATCTGGCACCCTCAACCGGTTGCAAACATATCCTTGTACTGCTCACGCAGGATGTTCTTTTGCACCTTGCCCATCGTATTGCGGGGTAGTTCGTCCAACAGGATCAATTGCTGGGGATGCTTGAAGCGGGCCAGCGCCTCACGCACGGCCTCCATGATCGCACCCACGTCCGGAGACTGACCGGGCTCGGGTACGATTACGCCCAGCACGGTCTCACCGAAATCCGGATGCGGCACGCCGATCACCGCGCTTTCCAAAACACTGGGCTGGTCGTCCAGCACCAGTTCGATCTCTTTGGGATAGATGTTGTAGCCGCCCGAGATGATCAGGTCCTTGTTGCGGCCGACGATATGGACATAGCCGTCCGCATCCACCTTGCCCAGGTCGCCGGTGATGAAGAACCCGTCCGCGCGCAGCTCGGCGGCGGTTTTCTCGGGCATCTGCCAATAGCCCTTGAACACATTCGGACCGCGCACCTCAATCTGGCCAATCTCGCCTTGGGCCACTTCGGTGCCGTCTTCCGAGTTGGTGATCTTCAGCTCCACCCCCGGCAGCGGAAAGCCGACAGTGCCTGCGCGGCGCTCGCCGTCATAGGGGTTCGAGGTGTTCATGTTGGTCTCGGTCATGCCGTAGCGTTCGAGGATGCGGTGGCCAGTGCGCTGTTCGAATTGCACATGGGTTTCCGCCAGCAGCGGTGCCGAGCCAGAGATGAACAGGCGCATATGCGAGGCCAGGTCCCGGGTGAACCGGTCATCGCCCAGCAGCCTTGTGTAAAAGGTTGGCACCCCCATCATCGAAGTCGCCCGCGGCATATGCGCGATGATCTCGTCCAGATCGAATTTCGGCATGAAGACCATGCAGCCGCCCGTCAGAAGCATGATGTTTGTGGCCACGAACAGACCGTGAGTGTGAAAGATCGGCAGCGCGTGGAGCAACACATCCTGCGCCGTGAACCGCCATTCGGTCACTAGTGTCTCGGCATTTGACAGCAGATTGTTCTGGGTCAGCATGGCGCCTTTGGAGCGGCCTGTGGTGCCAGAGGTGTATAGAAAGGCGGCAAGGTCCTCGCCGTCACGCTCGACGGTGGCAAAAGACGCGGGCATCGCCTGAGCCTGATCCGTCAGGCTGCCCGAACCGTCAACGTTCAGTGTTTCGATGCGGGCACCCAGACCCTCAGCAATTGATGCTAGTGCGCCTTCGCTCTTCCCGTCGCAGACAATCAAAGACGCGCCGCTGTTTTCGATGAAATAGGACAGCTCATCGACCGTATAGGCGGTGTTGAGCGGCAGAAACACCAAACCGGCCTGCGAGCAGGCGGCATAGAGCGCCAGTGCCTCCGGCGATTTTTGCACCTGTACGGCCACGCGGTCGCCCGGCTTCAATCCGACCTGCGACATGACATGGGCAAACCGGGCAGCCATGGCGAGAAAGTCCTGATGAGACACGACCTGACCGCCGGGGAGATAGAGAAAAGGCGTGGGTTTTCCGGCATGGACACCGAACAGGCGGTCGTAGAGAGGGTTCGCCATGGGATCACCTTTCCTGCGCGGATCAACGACCGGCCACCCGTCAGGCACTATGGCTCCGGCCGTCGCCGGAGCCTTGCTGGTCATCCTCGAACTTGTGATGGTTTTGCGCGATCCCGGCCCGGTCGTAAAGGCCGTTGGCGAACATCGCGCCGGACCGCGCCCGCTATCGTCTCATGTGCCGGTCGATCTCGACTGGGATCTTGATCCGCTGGATCTTGCCTGACGGACCTTTCGGCAGTTCATCCAGCAGAAACACCTGATCGGGCGATTTGAACTTACCCAAACGCTTCTCGCATATTGCAATCAGATCCGAAGGCGTGATCGAAGAGCCGCTGCGCAGCCTGACAGCGGCCTCAACCCGCTCACCGTAACTCGCACAAGGGCGGCCAAAGGCGGCGGCCTCGATGACGTCGGGATGGGAATAAAGCGCCTCGTCGATCTCGCGCGGCGCGATGTTCTCACCGCCTTTGATGATCAGCTCTTTCAGACGCCCGGTGATGAAGACATATCCGTCCCCGTCCTGCCGCCCCAGATCACCGGTGCGCAGCCAGCCGTCCGGAGTAAAGCTGTCAGCAGTGGCTTCGGGGTTCTTTAGGTATTCCAGCATCACGTTCGGGCCGCGGATCACCAGTTCACCCTCCTGCCCCGGAGGCAGCTTGTTGAAACCGCTGTCGAAGATCGCCACCTCATTGCCGACCCCGATCCCCGGCGAGCCGATCTTGCGTGTGCCGGGCGGTAGCGGGTTCGACAGGATCTGGGCGGCAGTTTCGGTCAGGCCCATGGTCTCGACAATGGGAATGCCGAAGCGGGTCTCAAACGCGCGCTGCACCTCGGGGGCAAGCGCGGATGAGGCCGAGCGGCCAAAGCGCAGGCGGGCGATGCAGTCGGGGTCGGGATCGTTTTCGGAATGCAGCAGATGAGAGATGATGGTCGGCACCACCGAGAACCATGTCGACTCGCTCTGAGCTGCCTGCGCCCAGAAATTGCTGGCCGAAAAGCGCGAGACCAACGCCAGAGAGCCGCCCGAAACCAGCGCCCCCATGACCGTCACGCACAAGCCGTTGATGTGGTAGATGGGCAGTACGCACAGGCCGCGATCCTCGGGTGTCAGCGCGTGGGCAATTGCCGTGGTCCAGCCGCCCGCCAGCAGGCTGCACTGGGTGTGCACGACCCCCTTGGGCCGTCCTGTCGTGCCGGATGTGTACATCAGCAGAGCGTGACTTTGCGGAGTTATGTCGTGCAGAGGCACATCCGGGGACGGGCCGCCATCCGGGCTGAGCGCGGTGATGTGTGCGGGATCGGCTGTTCGGGAAAACAGCTCCTCCTGCTCCGGACCGACAAAAGCAAAGCGCGCCTCGCTGTGGGAAAGCGCGTAGGAGATCGCCTCGTCGCCTGCCACCAGATTGATCATCGTGGCCCGGAACCCGCCGTAGAGAACACCGAACAGGCATTCGATGGCCGGGCGGCCATTGGGCATCATGATGGCAACGCTTTCTTCGGCGGCAATCCCTTGCGAGGTGAGCATCGCGGCAATCTCACGGGCCCTGCTTCGCAGCGAGTCCCAGCTCAGTGGGGATGCGCCTTCGGGAAAGACAAAGCCGGTCCCGCCCGCATCCGCGCGCCCGTCCAGCCAGTCGCGAACGGTGCCCTCCGGCGGATGATCGCGATGCAGCTTCATTGACCGGCCTCGGCCCAGTAACCCGCGAAGATATCCTCGACGGACGGCTCGACCGGGTCGATGGGGCGCACGATATTGGTGGTCTGGACGAAATGCCGCCAGTTGAGGTTGGTGTCGATCGAATTGCCGCCCCAACTGCCGCACCCCATCGACAGGGAAAACGGCATGCCGTTGTTGAAACCGCCGCCAGTTGCGAAGGTATGCGCCTGATTGACGATGACCCGGCAGGTTGGCATCTCTCGGCCAAGCCCGACCGCGCGGGCATCGTCGCCCGTGTGAATCCCGATGGAATGGCCCGCACCCTGATAGGCGAGGATGCGGGCCGCCACTGCCTTGGCCTCATCGAAATCCGCTGCCCGGTAGAGCGCCAGAACCCGGCTGAGCTTTTCCCCTGACAGAGGATGATCCGGGCCAATACCGCTGGTTTCCACCGCGAGGAACTTGGTGTCGGCGGGCACCTTGCTGGTCATGTCCAGCGCCGCCAGCATCTTGTCGGCATCCTGCGCGATGACCGAGCGGTTCAGGTGCCCGTCGGGCCACAATTTGGAAACGATCCCGGCACTTTCGGCCTCAGGCACCAATGCGCCGCCCTCCGCCGCCAGCGCGGCGACAAAGGCGTCATAGACTGCGCCGACCACCACCACCGCGTTCTCGGACGAACAGGAGGTGGCATTGTCGAAACATTTCGAGGCAGTGATCTTGGCCGCCGCCGCCGCCAGATCGGCGGTTTCGTCGACGATGACGGTGACGTTGCCCGCGCCCACCGCCACGGCGGGCGTGCCGCAGGATTGCGCGCGATGCACGTTGTTCTGACTGCCGGTGCAGATCACCCGATCAACCGTCTCCATCAGCCGCTGGGTCTTCGCCTTCGATCCTGGCGCAGGCAGCATCTGGACCAGATCGCGGTCCAGCCCCAGCTTGTCGAACTCGGCATGGATGTAGGACAGCAACAACTCGCACGAGGCCACGCCCTTGGGCGACGGCGCCACCACGATGGCATTGCCGCCCTTGAGTGCGTTGACGATGTTGTTCGCGGGCGTGGCCGCTGGGTTGGTCGAGGGCACCACGGCGCCAATCACCCCGATGGGACGCGCAATCTCGGTGATGCCGGTCGCGGGGTCGTCGCTGATCACGCCATGGGTCTTCGCCCCGGCTAAGTCGCGCAGCAGGCCAAGGGTCTTGCGGTGGTTCTTGGTGATCTTGTCGGGCACATTGCCCAGGCCGGTGGTTTGCACGGCGATTTCAGCCAGCGCCCGGTTGCGGGCCGGTTCCATGATGGCCCAGCCCGCCGCCAGCGCCGCCTTGTCATACAGCGCCTGACTGCCCCCGGCCTCATAAGCCTTCTGAGCGGCCCGTGCCCGTGCCACGATCCGATCCACTTCGGCAATCTCGGGGGCGATCTCGTCCTGCGCGTTCATGCTGTGTCCTCAATGGGTTGTCCGGGGCGGGGCCCGCCCCGGTGGGGTTTCAATTCAGAGACCGGCCAGCAGTTCCTTGAGCGTTTGCTCGCGCGCGGCCCACATCTCGATCACCTCGTCGCGGGTCATCACATGCATGGGCGAGCCACCGGCCTGCATCTTCTTGGCCACACGGTCGTTCTTGAACATCTCGGGCACCGTGGCGGCCAGCTTGTCGATCACCTCTTGCGGGGTGCCCTTGGGCACCATGACGCCCCGGAAATTGACCGATGAGTTGTCCACGTCCAGCCCCTGCTCCATCATCGTGGGCACGTCGGGCAGAAATTCAGAGCGCTCCAGATCAGCGACGCCCAGGATCTTGACGTTCCCGGCCTCCTGCGCGCGGAAGGCATCCGACAGGTTGTTGATACCGCCCATGACCTCACCGGCGATCACCGCCTTCATCGCTGCGGCCCCGCCGCCCTTGGTGGGGATATAGGCCATCTTCACGCCCGCCGCCTTTTCGATCTGCAACGCGGCGATGTGGTGGCCGACAAACAGCCCGGCTCCCGAGAAGGTCAGCTTGCCCGGGTTCTCCTTGGCATGGGCGATCACGTCGTCCATCGAGTTGAACGGGCTGTCCGTGGCCACGACAAACACCGCCGGGTCGGCCCCCCAGTTGGCTATGGGTTCGAAGCTGTCCGCCGAATACTCCACCCCGCCCTTGATCGACTGGGCGATGAAATGCGGGACGTTATAGGCGGCCAGGGTATAGCCGTCGGCATCGGCCTGCGTTGCAAACCAGTTCCAGCCGACGCGGCCCCCCGCACCCGGCTTGTTGATGATGGCGATGGGCATGCCCAGCGCATCCTCGTTCCCGGCGGTCATGGTCACGATCCGGGCCTGAAAATCGGTTGCCCCGCCTGCGCCATAGGACACCATCATCATGATGGGCCGCTCGGGATAATCCTGCGCCATGGCGCCTCCGGTCAGGCTCATCACTGCCAGAGCCGCCCCTGCGATCAGTCGTTTCATTTTGCGTTTCCTCCCTTTGATGTCGGCCGCGCCTTCTGCGGTCAGAACAAGATTTCCCGTGGTGTGTATACGTTCAGCAGCAGGGCAAAGAGCCCGTACATCACCGCCACGAAACCTCCGGTGATGATCCCGCGCCTGATCCAGGTCCGGACCTCGGAATGCGCCGCCGGATCGTAGAGCGAGAGCAGGATGAAAAAGGCGACGGCTGTCGCGGTGTAAAAACCCAGCGCTTTCGCCGCCCAGAAGACATAGATCAGAGCCACGAGCAGGCCCGGGGTCAGATTGATGATCATCGAGCGCGAGACGCCGGCACCCACCTTGCTGAGCCCCAGAACCGCCTTACCAAAGGTCCAGGCGGCCAGCACCACAAAAACGGTGGCGATCAGGCGCGGGAACAGAAAGGCCTCGGCCGGTTGCTGCGTATAGCTGATCCAGGCGATCCAGCAGCCCACTGCAAAGACGATGCCGGACGGGACAATATGTTGCGCGCGGTTCATGCCATGGCCTCCTCTTTGGTGGTGCGTCGGCGGGCACGAAGCTCCATCCATACGGAGTAAGCGATAGAGGCCAGCACGACGGCGATAAGGAACAGGTTCAACCCGCCGGTCAGGAAATAGGAGGCCTTGCCGACGGTTGCATCCGCAATCATTCCGCCCTGAATGAAATTCGCCTCGGCAATCGGGCCGAGAATCAGGCCCAGCACCAGCGGTGCCGCGGAAAAGCCGAAGCGCTCAAGGAAGAACATGCCGATGCCGAGGCAGGCCATGACATAGACATCACCCATCGAGCTTTGCACCGAATAGGCCCCAAACACCGACAGCGCCAGCACGATGGCCGCCATCACCGATTGCGGCACCTGTGCGACACGAGCGGCAAGCCCGGCCACGTAGAGGCCGAAGAGGCACATCAGCACCTGCCCGATCAGCATCGAGTTGATGAAGGTCCAGGCCACGTCCGGGTGATTGTCGAACAGGTCCGAGCCCGGGAAAATTCCGTGGATCAGCAGACCACCCAGCAGCACCGCAGCCGTGGGGCTGCCGGGGATCGACAGCGTCAGCAGCGGCACCAGCGACGGACCGACCATGGCGTTGTTGGCGGACTCGGCAGCGATCACGCCCTCGGAATGGCCTTTGCCGAACTTGTCCTTGTCGGCGCTGAATTTCTTGGTCTGGTCATAGGCCACCAGCCCGGCGATCTGCCCGCCGACGCCGGGGATCAGTCCGATGATCGACCCGGTGAGCGTACCGATGCTCAGCGCCCGGGTACGGCTAAAAAGCTCGCGCAGGGCAGCAAGGATCGAGTGTTTCTGCACCTCGATTACCTCCGCCCCGGCGGTGCGGCGGCCCTTGGCGAACATGGTCAGCACCTGCGGGATGGCGAACAGGCCGATCAGCGCGGCGATGATATTGATGCCGCCGCCAAGCGCGGGGTGAAAGATGAACCGCTGCGCGCCCATGATGTCGTCGAACCCGATAGTGGCCAGCCACAGCCCGATACAGCCCGACAAGAGCCCCTTGACCACCGAGGCCGAGTCCAGTGAACCGATCACCGTCACCCCCAGAATGGCCAGCCAGAACAGGTGCGACGGCCCGAATGCCAGCGCCCATTGCGCCAGAACTGGAGTGAGGAAGATCAACAGCAGCACGCCAAAGATACCGCCCACCGCCGAGGCGAGGAAGGACAATTGCAGCGCCTTGGCCCCTTGCCCCTGCTTGGCCATCGTGTGCCCGTCGAGCGTGGTGGCGATATTGGCCGGCGCGCCGGGGATCTTGAGCAGGATGGCACTGACCGCTCCGCCCGCAACGGTCGACGTATAGGCCGCGCCCAGCAGGATCAGACCCTGCACCGCTTCAAGCTGGAAGGTGAACGGGATGAGCAGTGCCACCGCCATCGTGGGCGACAGGCCCGGCGTCGCCCCCAGGATCAGCCCTCCGATCGTGCCGCCCAGAAGCAGCAGGAACGACAGGGGCGAGAACACGTCGCCGACGTAATAGATGAACTCCATCCCGGGACCTCCCCACCCGTTTGTCCGCGTCTTGGACTTTCGTTGACAATTCAGGGTAGGAGATGAAAATAGTATTGCAAATGTTTTCATAAAATTACCTGTGGGGCAAAAAATAATGGCTCGAAAACAAAAGCATAAGGTGGATATCATCGCCGTGGCACAGGCCGCAAAAGTGTCTGCGTCCACCGTCTCACGCACGTTCAACCATCCGGAAATGGTCAATCCGGCGACTCGGAAGAAAATCGATCGGGCGGTGCGGCGGCTGGGATACATCCGCAATCGCGCGGCACAGACCATGCACGGGAAGCGTTCGGGCACGATCGGACTGGTGGTACCGACCATCAACCACGCGATCTTTGCCGAGGTCATTCAGGCGTTTTCGGATTCCATCGACAAGGCGGGTTTCAGCCTACTGATCGCATCGCACGGCTACGATCTGGACCGCGAATACGCGATGATCCGCAAGCTGCTGGAGCACCGTGTGGACGGCGTGGCGCTGATCGGGCTCGAGCATTCCGACGCCACCTTTCGCCTGATACAACAGCAGGAGATCCCCGCGCTGGCGATCTGGAACTATTCCGAGGATACCGATCTACCCTGCGTCGGCACCGACAACCGGCAGGCTGGGCGGATGGCGATGGAGCATCTGCTGTCGTTGGGTCATCGCGAGGTTGGGCTGATCTTTCCCGACACCTCCGGCAACGACCGGGCACGGCATCGGCTGGAGGGCGCATTGGCGGCGCTGAATGAACGGGACATCACCGTGCCCGATCCATGGCGATCCGAGGCGCCTTACAGCATTTCGCAGGCCAAACAGGTGACGCTGGACCTACTTGCGATGTCAGAACGCCCAACCGCGCTTCTCTGCGGCAATGACGTGATCGCGCATGGGGCGCTCTATGCGGCCCAGTCGCTCGGGCTGCGGGTGCCGGACGAGATTTCGATCATGGGGATCGGAGACTTCAAGGGCTCGGTCGATCTGGAACCTGGACTGACAACGATCCGCATCCCAGCCGAGACTATCGGCACCCTCGCCGGAGAGCGGTTCACCGACTACATCACCTCGGACGAGCCCGAACTGTTCCAGATCTGTTGCGAGCTGAACTGCATCCTGCGGGGCACGACCGGAGCGATTTCCTAGGCCGCTGCCTCCGGGTCCAGAACCGTCTCGATGGCCTCCTCGACCCAGGCTTTCCAACTGGTCACGAACGCGCTGGCAAGGCGGGACAGCGGCCGTTGATGCGGCGTCAGGATGGCATAGCCGAAATCGACGCTGGGCGTCAGAGGGCGAAAGACGATCTTGGGATCGGTGGGGTTGCTCTGACGGTAGCTCACTGCGCTCAGCACATCGACGACGGCACAGATCTGGCCCGCCTCGATGAAATGGAACAGCGGCAGGAAATATTGCGAGTCGATGCGGATATTGAACCGGGCCCCCACTGCTGCAAAGGCGCTGTGGGTGTCGCGATAGGTCGAATGTTCGGGCTGCAGCGCGCCCATGGGCACACCGTCCAGATCGCGGGCATTTACCACCTCCTTCTGGGCCAGCGGATGCCCGCGCGGCAGGGCACACAGGCAGGTGCAGGGGATGCTCTCGCCCAGAAACAGCTTGTCGTCATGAACGCCCGCGCCGATATCGCAAAACCCGACATCAAAGCTCTGCGCCGCGATCAGGTTGCGCACCTGCGGCGAGCTGCGGGTGGCCAGCGAGACCTGCGTTTCGGGTTTGTCGACGATAAACCGGCTGATGAAGGATGGCAGCAGCACCGAGGACGGCCCCGGCATCGCCACAATGCGCAGCGACCCCTTGAGCCGGTCCCGCATACTGGTCAGGTTCTGCTTGGCGATTGTGAGCTTGTCCAGCACCTCCGACGCCTCGGACAGCAGGTAATGCGCCTCGGGCGCGGGAATCATCCGCCGCCCGTCCCGCAGGAACAGGTCCATGCCCAGATCGGCCTCAAGCGCCTTGAGCGAAGCACTGACCGCAGGCTGCGTTCTGTGCAGATTGCGCGCCGCCTGACTTACGGAACCGGTTTTCATGACCTCCCGAAATACGGCAAGCTGTTGCAGGTTCATGATTTCTCCGGCTCCATAAGCATAATCTATGGATACCATAGAATTTGGAGTTTGTATTTATTGATTTAGATTTACACCATAGGTGGGTCCGAATTCACCGCGCGTAACCGCACAAGACGGGCGCGCCTCAAACAGGGAACGACAATGGGTATTTTCAGCAAACTGACCGGCGCAGCCTTGGCCTGCACCATGATGACCGGCGTGGCCGTAGCGCAGGAGATGAGCTTTTTCCGGATCGGCACCGGCGGCGCGGGCGGCACGTATTTCCCGATCGGCGGCATCATCGCCAACGCCATCTCGAACCCGCCGGGCTCGCGCGCCTGCGAAGAGGGCGGCAATTGTGGCGTTCCGGGTCTGGTCGCCATCGCGCAATCGACCAACGCCTCGGCGCATAACGTCAACGCCATTCAGGCGGGACAGATGGAGGCCGGTCTGTCCGGCGCCGCAACCCTGCATTTCGCCTATCACGGCGTCGGCAAGTATGAAGGCAACGCCAAGCCCGACCTGCGGGTGATCGCCAACCTCTTCCCCGAGGATCTGCACCTGGTATTGCCGAAGGATGCCGCGCTGGACGGTCTGGCCGATCTGAAGGGCAAGCGCGTCGGTATCGCGCAGGCCGGTTCGGGCACGCAGATCGCGGTCGAGCTGATCCTGGGCGACCACGAGGTCAACCGTGACAACATCGACGAGGCCGAACTGAACAACGCGCAATCCGCCGAGCGGATCGCGGACGGGCAACTCGACGCCTATTTCTACGCCGCCGGCACCCCGGTCGCCGCGATGATCCAGCTCGACAACACCAAGGGGATGGAGCTCTATTCCTTCACCGATGAAGAGGTGAAACAGGCCAACACAACCGTGCCTTACTACATCCCGTCGACCATTCCGGCAGGCACCTATCCAGGCGTCGACTATGACGTGAACACCGTCGCGGTGTCTGGCATCCTGGTGACCAACGCCAACATGGACGAAGAGCTGATCTATCAGGTTACCAAGGCGATGTGGTCCGACACCGCACGCAAGCTGCTGGATAACGGCCATCCCAAGGGCAAGGTGATCACGCTGGAAACCGCGCTGGACGGGATCGACGGCATCGGTGTGCCGCTGCACCCGGGCGCCGAGCGTTTCTACCGTGAGGCCGGAGTTCTGAAGTAAGACCCCCAGCACCTGCGGCAGCGGCGGGATGCCCCCGCTGCCGCTTTTTTGACCCGGTGGTGACCCCTTTGGACCTGAGAGGCCAAAGGCAGCGGCACCGCTCGGACACCAGGACTACCGGAGGATCCGGCCATGCCCATGCAATCCCATCTCGACAACAAGGCACTCGAAGAGCTTGAAAAGCAGTATGACTCGGCTCTGAACACCCGGGACAACGGGCCGGTTCTGACCCGGGTGATCTACTGGGCGACGATCTGCTTTGCGCTCTATCACCTGTGGACCGCCGGGTTCGGAACGCCGGTGGACCATGTGCATATGGGCATCCATCTGGCGGGCCTCTTTCTGTTCATCTTCGTGGGCTTTCCGCTGATCAAGACGGCACGCAGCCTGGAATGGCGCGGGCCGAACGCGTTGGCGCCTGGTAATGTACCGCTTTACGACTGGGCGCTCGCCGGGCTGGCCATCGCCGCCTCGCTGTTCCTGTGGCTCAGCTGGCGCGGCTTTTCCGGCCTTGGCTTCGATCTGCCGGAACAGGCACTGCGTCAGGGCAACCCGTCGGGACCGGATGTGTTCTTTGGCTCAGTCCTGATCCTCACCGTGCTTGAGATCGCCCGCCGCACCATCGGCTTCGTGCTGCCCCTGATCATTCTGGTGTTCATGAGCTACGCGCTGTTCGGCCCCTATATGCCCGCGCAGATCCTCAAGCACCCGGGCGTCGACTGGCGGCAATTCGTCAACAACATGTACTTCCCGTCCGAGGGCATCTTTGGCGTCACGCTCTGGGTGGTCTCGACCGTGGTGTTCCACTTCGTCCTCTTCGGCGTGGTGGCGCAGCGCATGGGGCTGGGGCAGTTCTTTGTCGACAACGCCATGATCCTTGCAGGCCGCTATACCGGCGGTCCGGCCAAGGTGTCGGTGGTCTCCTCGGCATTCTTCGGCACCATCTCGGGCTCATCCATCGCCAACACCGTCTCGACCGGCTCGCTAACCATTCCGAACATGAAGCGGCTGGGTTACCCGGGCCATTTCGCGGGCGGTGTCGAGGCTGCGGCCAGTGCCGGGGGTCAGATCACCCCGCCGATCATGGGGGCGGCCTCCTTCCTGATGGCCGAGTATCTCGAGGTGCCCTATACCACCATCGTGATCGCCGCCATCGTGCCCGCGATGATGCACTATGTAGGCGTGATCTCGATAGTACATTTCACCGCCAAGAAACTGGGCCTGACCGCCTATCCCAAGGATCAACTGCCACAGTTCCTGGCCGTATGGCGCGAAGGTTGGTTCACCATCATCCCACTGATCGCACTGCTGGTAGTGCTGTTCTCGGGATATTCGCCGAACATGGCGGCCTTTATGGGCCTGTCGCTCTGCGTTGTCGTGGGCTTCTGCGCCTTCAACAAGCCCGCCTCGCTGGTGGTGCCGCTGGCCCTGCTCGGGTTCATCTTCTGGAAGGCATCGCCCTATAGCGGCGAGGGGTTCTCGCCGGTCATGGCCGGTATCCTCAGCGCGCTGACGATCCTCGGCTGCCTGCACCGCAACGAACGCCAAAGCTTCCGCGACCTGTTCGACAGCTTCCATGTCGGCGTGCAATACGCGCTGGCCGTGGGTGCGGCCTCGGCAGCGGTCGGCATCGTGGTGGGTGTCATCAACACCACCGGCGTCGGCTTCCGGCTGGGCTTCATGGTCACCGGCGGCGCGGCGGATATGGCCGCCAGCCTGGCGCCGCTGCTCGACTGGACCGGGATCGAGGGTTTCTCGCAAAGCTCGATCCAGCAGTTTCTGTCGCTGGTGCTGATCGCCATGGCCTGTATCCTGATGGGTGCGGGCCTGCCGACTACCGCGCTTTACATCATGCTGGTGGCCGTCGCGACCCCGGCGCTCAGCCAGCTTGGAGTGCCGCCGCTCGCCACCCACATGTTCGTGCTCTATTACGGCGTGATCTCCGAGATTACCCCACCGGTCTGCGCCTCGGCCTATGCAGCGGCAGGCATTGCAGGGTCGAACCCGTTCCGCACCGGGCTCAACGCGTTCACGCTGGGTCTGGGCAAGCTGATGGTGCCGATGGTGTTTGTCTACGCACCGACGATGCTGATCGTGCTGCCCGAGTACTTCACGATCACCAGCTTCGTTCAGGTCACCGCGACCTGCGCGCTGGGGGTCTTTGCAATCGCAACCGCCGTCTCGGGCTATTTCCTGGCGCCGCTCGGAGGGCTGTGGCGGATCCTGATGGCTATCGGCGGCCTGCTGCTGGTCGCGCCCTCGACCGGCTCGGACCTGACAGCGCTGGTTGTCATGGCGCCGGTGCTGATCCAGCAATTCGGGCAACAGCGTAAGCTGCAGGCTGCGGAATGAGCGACGCGGCCTCTCCTGATGTGACGGTTCTGGGTGCCGGGATCGTCGGCATCTGCTCGGCCCTGTCGCTGGCCGAGCGGGGCCTCAGGGTCCGCCTGATCGACCGCGATGCGCCCGGTCAGGCGACCTCCTACGGCAATGCGGGCATCATCTCACCCTGGTCGGTGGTGCCGCAATCCATGCCGGGCCTGTGGAAGAAGGTGCCGGGCTGGCTGCTGGACCCGCTGGGACCGGTGACGATCAAGCCCAGCTACCTGCCGCGCGTGGCCTTCTGGGGCCTGCGATTCCTCTATGAGGGGCGCGCGGGTCGAGTGGACCAGATCTCGGACGCGATGGACCTGCTGAACCGGGATTGCGTCGATCTCTACCGCCAGCATCTGGCCGGGACGGGGCATGAGGATCTGGTTCGTGACAGCTACTATGTCCACGCCTTCCGCAACGCCAATGCCGCCGATCCGAAGGCCATCGACTACCGCATGCGGCGCGAACGCGGGGCGGATATGGAGCGGATCGGCGCCGCCGAACTGCGCGCACTGGAGCCCGCCCTGACGCCCGAGTTTCAAGCGGCGATCCTGATCAAGGGACAGGCGCGGGCCATCTCGCCGGGACGGATCGGCACAGTGCTGGCCAAGAAGTTCCTTGCCATGGGCGGCGAGATCCTGCGCCAGTCGGTCAGGGGCATCCTGCCCGCTGAAAGCGGCGGCTGGACCTACACGACCGAGGCTGGAACCGACTGGACGCCCAAGCTGGTGCTGGCCATGGGCGTGTGGTCGGCAGAACTGCTGAAACCGCTAGGCATCAAGGTGCCGATGCAAGCCGAGCGCGGCTATCACGTGTCGTTCCGCGATCCGGGGGTGGAGTTGCACCACTCGATCATGGACATGGACATGAAATTCGTCGCCTCCTCGATGGAGGAAGGGCTACGCGTGGCCGGAACCGCCGAGTTTGCCGGGCTCGACCAGCCGATCAACCAGAAGCGGCTGGACGGGCTGATCAAACTCGCCAAGGCGCTGCTGCCCGATCTGCAGGCCGACGACATCCAAACCTGGTCCGGCCAGCGCCCCAGCCTGCCCGACAGCCTGCCCTGCATTGGTGAGATCGAGGGTTTTCCAGACCTGATCGGCGCCTTCGGGCACAGTCATTACGGCCTGATGATGGCCCCGAAAACCGGCCGGATCGTCGCCGATCTGGTCGCCAATACCGCATCCAATATCGACCTGTCGCCGTTCCGTGTGCGGCGCTTCTGAGGGACAAGACCCATGACCATCCATCCCGGCGGGCAGAACATCTGTGGCATCTCGATCGGTGTGCTGTCGCTGGAAAGCTACTTTCCAAAACCGCCCGGCCATATCAAGAACCCGTCCAGCCTGCCCTTCACGGTGATGTACGAGATGCTCGACGGCATCACCGTGCCCGAACTGCTGGGCAATCCCACCGGTGAAATGAAGGACCGCCTGATCGAGGCGGCCAAACGGCTTGAGGCCAAAGGCGTGCACGCCATCACCGGATCCTGCGGGTTTCTGGCCCTGTTCCAGCGCGAGATCGCGCAGGCGGTCTCGGTGCCGGTCTTCGTGTCCTCTCTGATCCAGGTGCCGATGGTCTATCAGATGACGCAGGCGCCGGTCGGTGTTCTCACCGCCTCAGCCGACGCATTGACAGACGCGCATCTCGAAGGGGTGGGCGCCGCTGGCGTCCCCATCGTTGTGCAGGGTCTGGACCACACCGAGGAGTTCGCCACGGTAATCCTGCGCAACGAACGCACGGCAATGGATCTGGACAAGGTCGAGGCCGAGCTGATCGAGGCCGCGCAAGGCATGATGGCCCGCGCGCCCGAGATCGGCGCGGTGGTGCTGGAATGCACCGACCTGCCACCTTATGCGCACAAGCTGCAACAGGCGATCCGTCGTCCGGTTTTCGATCTGACGACGCTCACGACGATGGTGCATGACGCCGCTATCCGCCGCGCCTATTCCGGGTTCATCTGACGCCGGGGCGCACCCTCCCCTCACCTCCGGTGCAGATGAACCAAAGGCCCCGGCGGATCGCTCCGCCGGGGCCTTTTAGTCTCTGACAGAGGATCACGCCCTACTGGTCGAGATAGCCGGACAGCTCTGCCACCGCCTCGGGCGCGGCCATCAGAGAGGCCTGCCCCAGATCGGGCAGCTGGTGCGCGATCCCCTTGTGGCAACTGATACAGGTCTTTTCTCCGGTGAACAGGAACCGCTCATGCGCCTCGGCAGCGCGGGTGCTCTGCCGGGTGATGTCCATCGACTCGGCGGAATGGCAGTTGCGGCATTCCAGCGAGTCGTTTGCCTCAAGCCGCGCCCATTCGTGCTGGGCCAGCTCAAGCCGCTTTTCCAGGAACTTCTCGCGCGTGTTGATGGTGCCAAAGATCTTGCCCCAGACCTCTTTGCTGGCCTGCATCTTGCGCGCGATCTTGTTGGTCCACTCATGCGGTACGTGGCAGTCGGGACAGGTGGCCCGCACGCCCGAGCGGTTGGAATAGTGGATGGTCGGCTGGAGTTCCACGAACACGTTGTCACGCATCTCGTGACAACCGGTGCAGAACGTCTCGGTATTGGTCAGTTCCAGCGCGGTGTTGAATCCACCCCAGAACACAACGCCCATGACAAAGCCGCCCATGGTCAGAAAACCAAGGGAATAGTGGACACTGGGGCGGCGTACCGCACCCCAGGTCCGGCGCAGGAAACCCAACATCAGTCAGATCCCCCCTGCTGGTTTTTCACATATTCCAGAACCGAGTCGATATCGACAAAGCCGTTCTCGACCAGCGGGCGTGCTTCGGTTTGGGCCACGTGGCACTGGTTGCAGAAATACCGGCGCGGCGTGACCGAGGCGAGGAACTGGTTGTCACGGCTCATGAAATGCGTGATCGAGACCATCGGCGCCTGGCTGATCTCAATCGCCTCGCGGCTATGGCAGGTCAGGCACTTGTTGGCGTTCAGGTCGATCTGATAGCCGTCGATCTTGTGCGGGATCAGCGGTGGTTGCTCGGGGTAGTTGCGCACCTGACGCAGGTCCGTATTCACCACTTTGGGAATGACCATCGGATCGGCATTGTCGGCCAGCGGGGTGCCACCCCGCAGGGTGGCGACCGATTGCTGGGCAAGGGCCGCGCCGCCGATGGCAGCCGCCAGGATGGCGGCGATCAAAGCTGTCTGGCGTTTCATGTGTTTACACTCCCACCGGCACGATCTTCACCGCGCATTTCTTGAAGTCGGTCTGTTTCGACAGCGGGTCGGTGGCATCCAGCGTGACCTTATTGATCAGCTGGCGCGCATCGAACCACGGGACAAAGATCAGCCCCTTGGGCGGCTTGTTGCGGCCCCGGGTCTCGACCCGGCTGACGATATGGCCGCGCCGCGACTCGACCTTGACCGCCGAGCCCCGCCGGACGCCCATCGCCTGCGCGTCATCGGGGTGCATGTAGACCAGCGCATCCGGCACCGCCTTGTGCAGTTCCGGCACCCGCTGGGTCATCGAACCCGAGTGCCAGTGTTCCAGCACACGGCCGGTGGTCAGCCAGAACGGGTATTCCTCATCCGGGCTTTCGGCGGCGGGTTCGAAGGGCAGCGCAAAGATCACCGCCTTGCCGTCGGGCTTGCCATAGAACTCGAAATCCGAGCCCGGGGTCACGTAGGGATCGTACCCTTCCTTAAAGCGCCACTGGGTCTCTTTGCCGTCTACCACAGGCCAGCGCAGACCGCGGATTTCGTGATAGGTGTCGAAGGAGGCCAGATCGTGCGCCTTACCGCGCCCGAACTCGGCATATTCCTCGAACAGGCCCTTCTGGATGTAGAATCCGAAATCCTCGGATTCGTGGTTGCCGTATTCCTTGGCCTTCTCGGTCAGCTCGTACTGATCGACCTTGCCATTGGCAAACAGCACCTCGAACAGGGTCTTGCCCTTGTATTCGGGGTTGGCGTCGAGGATTTCCGCCGGCCACACCTCATCGGTGGTGAAGCGCTTCGAGAATTCCACGACCTGCCACATATCCGACTTGGACTCACCCGGTGCGTTGACCAACTGATACCAGAACTGGGTGCGGCGTTCGGCGTTGCCATAGGCGCCTTCTTTCTCAACCCACATGGCAGCGGGCAGGATCAGGTCGGCAGCTTCTGCCGTCACGGTCGGATAGGCGTCCGAGACCACGATGAAGTTGTCGGGGTTGCGATAGCCCGGCAGCCCTTCCTCCATCATGTTGGGCGCGGCCTGCATGTTGTTGTTGACCTGCACCCAGTAGCAGTTGATCTCGCCATCCTTCAGTTTGCGGTTCTGCACCACCGCATGGGCGCCGTTCCAATCGGGCACAGTGCCCTCGGGCAGTTGCCAGATCTTTTCGGCAATCGCACGGTGCTCGGGGTTCTTGACCACCATGTCGGCGGGCAGACGGTGCGAGAACGTGCCAACCTCGCGCGCGGTGCCGCAGGCCGAAGGCTGACCGGTCAGCGAGAACGGCGAGTTGCCCGGCTGCGAGATTTTCCCGGTCAGCAGGTGGACGTTGTAGATCATGTTGTTGACCCACACACCGCGGGTGTGCTGGTTCACGCCCATGGTCCAGAGCGACATGACCTTGGTTTCGGGATCGGCGTAGAGCTTGGCGATATTCTCCAGCGTGTCAGCCGGAACGCCGGACATCTCGGCGGCTTTCTCAAGCGTGTATTCCGACACGAACTCGGCGAATTCCTCGAACGTCATCTCTTCGGAGGCGCCTGAGTTCGGGTTGGCGGCGGCCTGTTGCAGCGGGTGATCGTCGCGCAGGCCATAACCGATATCGGTGGCGCCCTTGCGGAAATTCACGTGCTTGGAGACGAAATCCTCGTTCACCGCGCCGTTCTGGATGATGTAGTTGGCGATATAGTTCAGAATCACCAGATCCGTGTGCGGCGTGAACACCGCCGGAATATCGGCCAGATCGAAACTGCGGTGGATAAAGGTCGACAGGACCGCCACCTTCACATGCGAATGGCTGAACCGGCGGTCGGCCAGGCGGGTCCACAGGATCGGGTGCATCTCGGCCATGTTCGAGCCCCAGAGCACAAAGGCATCAGCGTTCTCGAAATCGTCATAGCAGCCCATCGGCTCGTCGATGCCAAAGGTCCGCATGAAGCCGCCCACGGCGGACGCCATGCAGTGCCGCGCATTCGGGTCGATGTTGTTCGACCGGAACCCAGCCTTCATCAGCTTGGCGGCGGCATAGCCTTCCCACACTGTCCACTGGCCCGAGCCGAACATGCCAATCGCGCCGGGGCCTTTCTCGGCCAGGGCCTTTTTCCACTTCTCGGCCATGGTGTCGAAGGCCTCGTCCCACGAGACCGGCTCGAAATCGCCATCCTTGTGGTACTGGCCATCTCTCTTGCGCAAGAGCGGCTGGGTCAGGCGATCCTGCCCGTACATGATCTTGGACAGGAAATAGCCCTTGACGCAGTTCAGGCCGCGATTGACCTCGGCCTCGGCATCGCCATGCGTGGCGACGACGCGGCCTGCCTTGGTGGCAACCATGATGGAGCAGCCCGTGCCGCAGAAACGGCAGGGGGCCTTGGACCATTTCAGGTCTGTAAGCTCGGCTTCGGTGATCAAGTTCTGTGCTGCAGCGGGGATCGGGATGCCCGCCGCGGCAGCGGCGGCAGCGACCGCCTGTGCCTTGATGACATCACGTCTGGTAACTTCAGTCATGCAATTCTCCCCGTTCCGGCCTTATGCCGGGACTTCTGGTTCGGTTTCGGTTTGATGATAGACGAGCGACGCGCTGGCGACGCCGTCGATAAGATTCAACTCGTTGAGATGGTTCACGATTTCCGCTTCGCTTTCGGTTACAAGCGTCACGATGATCTTGCCGGACGGGTCGGTGACCTGCGTCTCGGCGGCGGCGATCTTGCCGATTTCGGCCTCTACGGTTTCCATCTGGGCCGGGTCGGCCAGAACCATGAGGCTGGAGATATGAACGAGATCAGCCATTGAGGTGATCCTTTTTGGGTGTTTCGACGGTAATGGCCCCAACCGGACAGACCGGCAAACAGGCGCCGCAGCCTTTGCAGGCCTCAGCATTCACCGCGATGCGGCCAACGGGCCGGTGCGACAGGTCCAGGCGCAGGGCCGTCTGCGGACAGGTGTCAGTGCACAGCTGGCAACCGATCCCGGCGGCCTGCATGCAACCCGATCCGATGACGGCGATCTGGTCCCAGGGCTCGGCGGTGATCTCGGCGAATACCGCCTCGTCACAGGCCTCTGCGCAGGCGCCGCAAAAGGTGCATTCACCAAGTTCGAAATCGATGGCTGGCGTGTCCGCATATCCGGCAAACAGGATGCCCTCGGGACAGGCCTCTATGCACCTTCGGCAGCCAATACATGCATTTCGGATGCTACTTTCAGTGGACCAAGGTGGGCGTTGGTAATCCGACCTTTGTCGGAACATCTGGCGTGGGTTTGCTGTTCTTACCTGGCCAGACATTCCACCGTCACCCGGTTGGGGGTCCGTAGATCAGTTGGAACATCCAGATGAGGAAGCCCCATCCGCCCACGATTGCAATTGCAAGCGCGGGGGCGAGGAAAACCGCAAGCAGTATGAAAGCACGGCGTTCGTCGCGCTTCAGGTCCTGCACTGGCTCATGGGTGGTAGACAATTCAGACGTCTCCGATCGCATTGGCTGACCCGAGTCTAGATCAACGCGGACGGGAATGTCCACAGCAGGAATGCCGAATAACCGCAAATTCCGATCTGGTGTTTAACTCGTTTAATATGAATAAGTTACGCGTTCCACAAACGCGTTATATCCGATCACTGACCACACCTTACGATGCGACTCAGGCGCGAAAGCTAGCGCGAAAAAATATGACCGCAAAACGCTACTTTTTCGCCCCGGAATCACTGGCGTCGCATCGGATGGTCGAGGCCCGCAACACCAGTTCGGGCTCAAGCAAATAGGGCCGCGGCACCCGGCGCTGCTCCACCCACCCGGCAATCGCATGGGCGGCGGCTTCGCCCATGCGCGAAACCGGCAGATGCACCGTTGTCAGACCCGGCGCCGTATGGGCCGAACCGGGCAGATCGTCGAGCCCCATCAGCGACATTTCATCCGGCACGCGGATGCCCTGACGCTGCAGTTCGAACAGAACCCCCGTGGCCAGAACGTCCGACAGGCACATCACGGCGCTGACCCGCGCATCGGCGGCCAAAATCACCCGCGCGGCATCGCATCCTCCGGAAATCGAGATCACGGCCTCATGACATTGCACCGAGACACCATCGCCCGCCCCCAACACGCCCTCCAGCCGCGCCCGCGTCCGGTCATTGTTGGCACGTGGGCCGTGCACAACGGCAATCCGGCGATGCCCCAGCCCGGTCAGATGCTGCAACGCCAGCCGCGCAGCGGCAGCGTTGTCATATCCGATGGTCGGTAAGCCGTAGTCCGGCGCATAGAAGGACGTGGCGATGGCGGGCAGCTGGCAACGCTCGATCAGCGCATCCAGATCGGGGGCATGGGTAATGCCGGACACGATCAGCCCTTCGGCGCCGATATCCACCAAATTCTGCGCCTTTGCCGCCTCGATGCCGGGATCGTCATGGGTGGTTGCCACCACCAGCGACAGTTTGTGCTCGCCCAATGTACGCTCAAGCGCGGCCAGGAACCGGGCAAAGATTGCGTTGTCCAGTGTCGGCACCAGTGCTCCGACAAACCGCGTCCGGCCAGAGTTGATCGCGCGCGCGGCAGCGCTGGGGACAAAGCGTAGCTCGGAAATCGCCGCCTGCACTTTCTCGCGCGTCTCAAGCTTTACCGTTCCGGGCGCGTTCAGCACCCGGGACACGGTGGCAACCGAAACACCCGCCGCTTTGGCGACGTCCCGCAGGTTTGCACGCTTTTTAGGCTCGGGGCCTGTCATAATGGTCTGAATTCCCTGACTAACGAGAGTCGGCTCATGAAAGGCTTGACATATGTAACTAGTTTCATCAACTCTTGTAACTAGTTACATTTCAGCGATTCCGCGAAAATGATGCACGGCCAGACAGTCATACACGACTTCAGCAACATGGGGTTCGACACGTCCGGACGCCGGTTCCCCGGTTTTCCGAAAACCACTGGCGCGCGGCCATATGCGTTGGCCCCGCGTGAGGCCTTAAAGCTGGAGATGTTGGCAGGCGACCTGATCTCGGTGGACGGGATCACACCATCAGGCCCGCTTGAACTCGCCACGTTCGATGCCTCAGGGCAGCCGATGCTGGCGGCGCTGGGCCTGACGTCGAACCGCACGGTTGAGCCTTCGGATTTCGACAGCACCCGGTTCAGCGACTGGATCGCGGCACAGGGCGGCGACCCTTTTCAGCCGGTTCTCTCCCGCCGGCTGGCGCAGGCGGAGGATGCGTTGATCCTCAGGGCGGACCAGCCTTTGACCATCTGGCTGATCCGCCCGGCGCCTGCCCAGAACATGATTGACGGCGCCGGCGGCGGCAGCGTCACCGTGCTGCACAAGCCCGCTGTCGTGAACGGCCCGCTTCTGCCGCCGCTGTTGGGCGACACAAGGGACGAGTTCACCGTGCCGCGCGGCACCGGATGCGCCTACGAGGTCAAGGCCGGCGAGGTCATCCAGATCATCGACATCGAGGGGCAGCAATGCTCGGACTTCATGGCCCTGCGCGCCGACGGATTGGACCGGGGTGACGAGTGGATAATCGACTCGACCGCCACCCGTTCGATGGTGCGGCGCGCCTATCCCGGTCCGGGTCTGCTGGACAAATTCTATGACCGCGAAATGCGCCCGCTGCTGAACGTGGTACAGGATACCTGCGGGCGGCATGACACGTTCGGGCTGGCCTGCACCGCGCGCGGATACGAAGAACGCGGCTTTCCCGGTCATGTGAACTGCTCCGACAATATGTCGAACGCGCTCGCTCCTTATGGCGTCGCGCGGCGCTCGGCCTGGCCTGCGATCAACTTTTTCTGGAGCACGTGGATCGACCCCACGACGCATCACCTGCTGACCGAAGAATCCCACTCCCGCCCTGGCGATTACGTCGCCATGCGCGCGATCGAGGATCTGATCTGTGTCTCGACCGCCTGCCCCGACGATATCGACCCGATCAACGGCTGGAACCCGACGGACGTGCATGTGCGCATCTACCGCCCCGAAACTCCGATCCGCCGCGCCGTTGCCTATCGCGAAAAGGAAGACGCCCTTATGTCGATCAGCCAGGATTCCGCGTTCCATGAGCGTCTGGCCCCCCTGACCCAGCATTTTGCCCCGGCGCGCGATCTGTGGGCGCCGGTCAGCTATCCCTCGCATGGCACTCTGGGTGAATATTGGGCCTGCCGCGAGGCGGTGACGGTGCAGGACATGAGCGGGCTGCGCAAATACGACATTGTCGGCCCGGATGCCGAGAAACTGATGCAACAGGCCACCACTCGCAACGTGGCGAAACTGCCGGTCTGGCGCGGTTCCTACACGCTGATGTGCGACGAGAGCGGCACTGTTATCGACGACGGCACCCTGTTCCGACTGGCACCCGATCTGTTCCGCTGGTGCTGCGGGTCCGAAGAAAGCGGGCGGGTGCTGCAAGCGCTGGCCTCCGAGCGCGGGCTGCAGGCGCGGGTGCATGCGATGCGCGGGGCGCTGCCGAATCTCGCTCTGCAGGGCCCGAAATCACGCGACTTGCTGCGCAAGATCGCCTTTACCCAGCCGCATGTGCCGGCTCTGGATCACCTCAAATGGTTCGGCGTCACCGTGGCGCGGTTGCATGACCGCGAGGGCGCGCCCTTCATGCTGTCGCGCTCGGGCTATACCGGCGAGCTGGGATACGAGATCTTCTGCGCCAAATCCGACGCCATTGCCATCTGGGACGCGGTGATGGCGGCTGGCGAAGAGTTCGGGATCACCCCCATGGGCTCCGCGGCACTGGAAATCATCCGGATCGAGGCCGGGCTGGCCGCCGCAGATGCCGAATTCGCGCCGGGCGTCGATGCGTTCGAGGCGGGACTGGGTTTTGCCGTCGATCTCAACAAGGCCGACTTCACCGGCAAGGCGGCGCTTGAGCGCAATGCCCGCGAGCCGCGGCGGGTGCTCAAGGGCCTGCTGATCGATTGCGACGACATGCCCGCCCATGGCGCCCATGTCTATCTGGGTGAGCGGCAGGTGGGCGTGGTCACCTCAGCCACCCGCTCGCCCTCGCTTGAACGTGCCATCGCCATGGCGCGACTGTCGGTCGAACACTCAGACAACGAAACCCGGCTTGAAATCGGGCAGCTCGATGGACGGATGAAGCGCCTCGGCGCCACCGTCACGGACATTCCATTCATTGACCCGCAACGCAAGCGGGCGCGCGCCTGACAGCGTAACCGACACAATCAACAGGAGAGAACCAGGAATGAAACAGATCAAGACACTTACAGCCGCTCTGGCCCTTACATTCGGCGCCACCGGCGCGATGGCTCAGGACAAGGTCATGGTGGGCGAGCCCAGTTGGCCCGGCGCCAAGATCATGAGCCGGGTAATCGGTCAGGTGATCGAAGCCCGTCTGGGTGGCGAAGTGGGCTACGCCCCGGGCGCCAACGCGGTGATCTTTGCCGCCATGGACGGTGGGCGCGGCGATATCGACGTGCATCCGGATGTCTGGCTGCCGAACCAGTCCTCCTTCACCGATGAATATGTCGACCAGAAGGGCACCGTCGCCCTGTCCGAAGGCAGCTATGAGGGCCGCGCGGGCATCTGCGTACCGAACTACATGGTCGAGGATCACAACATCAAATCGATCTACGATCTGGCCACTCCCGCCGCGCAAGAGTTGTTCGACTCGGATGGCGACGGCATGGGCGAGGTCTGGGTAGGAGCGTCGGGCTGGGCCTCGACCAACACGTTCAAGGTGCGCGTGCGCGACTATGGCATAGAAACCTTCCTGACCCCCACCACCGAAGATGAAACCGTGTTCTACTCGCGGCTGAAGGACCTCGTGGATCAGGGCAAGGGTGCGGCCTTCTACTGCTACGCGCCGCATTACGTCCACGCGCTTTATGACGTGACCATTCTGGAAGAGCCCGAGCATGACGCGGCCACCTACAAGATGGTGCAGCCGGATCAGGATGCCGATTGGTACAACAAGTCCAACGTCAGCACCGGCGAGCCGGTCAAGACCGTGACCGTGGCCCATTCCAAATCTCTGGAGCAGCGCAACCCGGCGGCCGCCTCGTTCCTGGCCAAGATCGACATGGATGCGGACCAACTGAGCGGGCTCACCTATGAGGTGGTCGTGAAAGGCCGCGAGATCGATGAGGTGGTTACCGAATGGATCGCTGCCAACGGCGATATCGTGGATGGTTGGCTGGGCCTGAACGTCAACTGAGCCGAACATGACCCCGGCGGAAAGCAGCCGGGGTCCAATACCACCAAACCAATATCAGCGGGGCCAGTATGACAGCGGATATCGCAATCGACGCGCGTGGCGTCTGGAAAGTGTTCGGCAACCGGGCACAAGAAGCGTTGAAGGCCATTCATGCCGAAGGGCTGAGCAAGGCCGACGTGCTCGATAAGTATGACTGCGTCGTGGGCGTCGCCGATGCCAGTTTCGAGATCGAGCGCGGTGAACTGTTCTGTGTCATGGGCCTGTCCGGTTCGGGCAAATCGACCCTGGTCCGCCATGTGAACCGTCTGCTGGAGCCCACCGACGGGCATATCTATCTGGACGGCGACGATGTGATGGGCCTCAACGATGAGGGGTTGCGCGATTTGCGCAACCGCCGCGTCGCGATGGTGTTCCAGAACTTCGGACTCATGCCGCACCGCACCGTACGCGACAACGTGGCGATGCCGCTGGAGATCCGCGGCACCGGCAAGGCCCGCCGCTGGGAAGAGGCGGACCGGGTGCTGGAACTGGTGGAACTCACCGGCTGGGAAGACAAATACGCCCATGAACTGTCCGGCGGCATGCAGCAGCGCGTGGGCCTCGCCCGCGCCATCGCCGCCGACCCCGAGATCCTGCTGATGGACGAGCCGTTCTCGGCGCTCGACCCGTTGATCCGCAAGCAGTTGCAGGATCAGTTCATGGAGCTCAGCCACAAGCTCAACAAGACCACCATGTTCATCACCCACGATCTCGACGAAGCGATCCGCATTGGCCACCGCATCGCGATCATGAAGGATGGCCGCATCGTGCAGATCGGTACGCCCGAAGAGATCATCCTGAACCCTGCCGATGACTACGTGGCCGATTTCGTGGCAGGGATTTCCAAGCTCAACATGATCTTCGCCCATTCGGTGATGAAACCGGTTGACGAGTTCGAGGCCCATCACGGCGAGGTGCCCAAGGACGCCAAGGAGGCGCATCCGGAAATGGACCTGTCGGACCTCATGAACCTTTGCGTCGATGGGCATGGCGTCGTCGCCGTCACGCAGGGCGGGAAGACCGTAGGCGTGATCAACCGCGCGGGGCTGATCCGCGCCATTCAGGACAGCCAGGCTTAAGGAGGCGGACATGAAACACGTGGGCGATGCAGAGATCAAACCGGAAACCGCCGACCGCCTGAACACGCTGATCGCGGAGTTCGTGGGCAGCGGACAGGCCTATTACCAGCAGACGTTCGGCTACATGATGCAGGCGCCGGGCTACCGGTTCACGCTGAACAAGGCGGCGGCCCTGCTGGGGCCGATCTGGTTCGGCGCACGCGGGCTCTGGTCCTGGTTCCTGGGCTTTCTGGTGCTGGAAACCCTGGCCTATATTCAGATCGGGCTGGGCCTCATCGGCGATCTAGGTCGTGATTTTCGGGAGCGGGCCGCGCAGATCGAGCAAACGCTGGAACTGAGGCGGCAACAGATCGCGGCGGCGGAACAATCCGGGGCTGCGTCCCTCGATTCGCTGAAGCGAGCGGCGGAATCACTGGAGGGTGCGCTTGCTGGCGCCCAAGAGGCTGCGCGCAGCGCGGATTCCACGGGCGTGACCTATCTGATCATCGGCATTGTGTTGTTGCTCGGAGTAAAATTCCTCGCCGCATCGCTCGCCAACTGGACGCTCGAAGGCCAGTTCGCCCGGTGGCGGTCCGATCACAGCGTCGCGAATGGCTGGTCAGGGCCAAGGCTGCTTATCTCTTCGGTGCTGACGGTCGCCGTCGTGGTGCTGACCACGATAAAGTTCGCTCAGCCCGACGCGGTGAACCTGCTCAAGACCTTCCCGACCAACCGCGACTGGCGGCTGAACGTGGGCGACGGGGTGCAGGCTGTGTTCGAATGGACCAAGACCGCCGGGCGCGGGTTCTTCGACGGGCTGACTTACGGGATGCGCACGTTGCTCGACTGGATCGAGGTTGTGCTGGTCGACACGCCCTGGCCCGTCGTGGCGTTGGTGATCATCATGCTCGCCTTTCTCTCCGCCGGTCCGCGCGTGGCAATCTTTACCGGCGCGGCGCTGGCCTATCTGGGCCTGCTGGATTTCTGGGAAAAGGCCATGACCACTATCGCGCTGCTCGGCGCGGCCGCGCTGATCTCGATCACACTGGGCATTCCGTTGGGCATCTATTGCGCCCGCAGACCGCGCGCCTTCGCTATCGTGCGACCCATTCTGGACTTCATGCAATCGATGCCGTCGTTCGTCTACCTGATCCCGGTCGTGGCCTTCATCGGCTCGGGCAAACCCGCTGGCGTGGTTGCGACCATGATCTTCGGCAGCCCGCCGGTGATCCGCTTCACGGTTCTGGGCCTACAACAGGTGCCCGAAACGGTGCGCGAGGCGGCGCTGGCCTTTGGCGCGACGCCTCGCTACCTGCTCTGGCGGGTGGACCTGCCGCTGGCGCATAAGACGATCATGGCGGGCGTGAACCAGACCATCCTGATGTCGCTGGCCATGGTGGTCGTCGCCTCGCTGATCGGCGCCAAGGGGCTGGGTGAGGACGTGCTGGAGGCGCTGCAATACGCCGCCGCCGGTCAGGGCATCCTTGCAGGTCTCGCAATCCTGTTCTGCGCGCTGATCCTCGACCGTATCGTGGCGGGCAAACGCTAAAGTCACCGGCGCTGACCAGCGCCGGTTACGTGTCCATGTCGTGCAGTTCGTTGAGCAGGTCCAATAGGGCCTCGTACTGATCAGGCCCCAAATGCGCCCGGATGCGCTCGGCAGCCTGAATGCTGGCGGTCAGGTTATCGTGAATGATCTTCTGCCCGGGATCTGTGATCTTGATGATCTGCTTGCGCCGATCATCCGGATCAGGGCGCCGGTCGATTAGCCCCTTCTCATCCAGCTTCTGCAAAATCCGCGTCAGGCTGGGCAACAGCAGGCACGCCCGCTCGGCAATACGGGTCGGATCCTGAGGGCCCTCCTCCTCCAATACACGTAGAACCCGCCACTGCTGTTCCGTGATTCCGACATCGCTCAGCATCGTGCGGATCGGCCCCATGACGCTTTCGCGTGCCCGCAGCAGAGCGATTGGCAAGGACCTTGAAGTAAGCGGTAATTCGCGTGTCATACCAAACCTTTGCCGAATTCGGCCTCTTTCGCAACCGGTGATTGATTTGGCGGCGGTTGACAGAATCATAAAATTACTTCACATGTTAATTAAAGGAGAGCGCAGATGCCGCACGTCATCGTGGACTATTCCGCCAATATGGAGACCCGCACCGATATCGGCGCGCTCTGTGAGGCGCTGCGGGCGGCCGCGCTGGAAACCAGAATTCTCCCGCTTGCCGGCATCCGCGTTCGGGCGGTGCGGGCCGATCATGTGGCGATCGCGGACGGTGATCCAACCCATGGCTATGTGGACATCTCGGTCCGCCTGCGCGGCGGGCGCGACCTGCAGGCCCGAAAAGACGCGACCGCACATATCTTTGCGGCGGCGGAACGCTTCCTCGCCCCGACAATGGCCAAACACTCCGTCGCCCTGTCGCTTGAGATGCGCGACATCGACCCCGAGCTGTCCCCGAAGACCGGCACGATCCGGGACCATCTGAAAAAGGCTGATCAGGATGACTGACCTCGACACCAATATCGCGAAACTGAACGGACATCTGGAACGGTTCCGCACCAGCGGCATCCAAAACCTGATCGGCGGAGAGTCCGTGGGCGCGACCTCGTGCGCGCGGTTCGAGACACATTCCCCCGTTGATGAGAGCCTGATCTGTCCCGTCGCCCGGGGCGAAGCAGCGGATATCGACGCCGCCACCGAAGCGGCCAAGAACGCGTTCCCAGCGTGGCGTGACATGCCCGCGCTAGAACGCCGCAAGATCCTGCACCGTATCGCCGACCTGATCGTCGAACGCGCCGAGGAAATCGCGCTGTGCGAATGCTGGGACACCGGTCAGGCGCTGCGCTTCATGTCCAAGGCAGCGCTACGCGGGGCCGAGAACTTCCGGTTCTTCGCCGACAAGGCTCCGGCAGCGCGGGACGGGCAGAACCTGCAATCGCCGACCCTGATGAACGTCACCACGCGGGTGCCCATCGGCCCGGTCGGCGTCATCACCCCGTGGAACACGCCCTTCATGCTCAGCACCTGGAAGATCGCCCCGGCGCTGGCGGCGGGCTGCACCGTGGTGCACAAGCCTGCCGAGTTCTCGCCTTTGACCGCCCGCATTCTGGCCGAGATCGCCCATGAAGCCGGTCTGCCCGCCGGGGTCTGGAATCTGGTCAACGGTTTCGGCGAAGAGGCGGGCAAGCGCCTGACCGAACATCCCGACATCAAGGCCATCGCCTTTGTCGGCGAAAGCAAAACCGGCTCGATGATCATGAAACAGGGTGCCGATACGCTGAAGCGCGTGCATTTCGAACTCGGTGGCAAGAACCCGGTCGTGGTCTTCGACGACGCCGATCTGGACCGCGCGCTGGATGCCGCGATCTTCATGATCTACTCGCTGAACGGCGAGCGCTGTACCTCATCCTCGCGCCTGCTGATCCAGGACAGCGTGGCCGATGCGTTCCTGGCCAAACTGACCGCCCGCGTGAACAACATCCGCGTCGGCCATCCGCTGGATCCAACAACCGAGATCGGCCCGCTGATCCACAAGGTGCATTTCGACAAGGTTACATCGTACTTCCAGACCGCCAAATCTGACGGCGCCACCATCGCCGCCGGCGGTGAGCGGGTCGGCGACACAGGCTGGTTCGTGCGCCCCACCCTCTTCACCGATGCCACCAACGACATGACCATCGCGCAGGAGGAGATCTTTGGCCCGGTCCTGACCGCCATCCGGTTCAGCGACGAAAGTCAGGCTCTAACACTGGCCAATGACACCCAATACGGCCTGACCGGCTATGTCTGGACCAACGATCTGACCCGCGCCCTGCGCTTCACCAATGCGCTTGAGGCGGGCATGATCTGGGTTAACAGCGAAAACGTCCGCCACCTGCCCACCCCGTTCGGAGGTGTCAAGGCCAGCGGCATTGGCCGCGACGGCGGCGACTGGTCCTTCGAGTTCTACATGGAACAGAAACATGTCGGCTTTGCCACCGGCCAACACAGCATCCCGCGCCTCGGCGCCTGAGACCTCGGGGAAACGCGCACCCAATCTTTGAGGAGGAGAGAATGGGCGAAATCGTTCTCGCAGCCAAATGCACCCACGTTCCGACCATGCTGATGTCGGAGCAGCCCGGCCGTCTGGAAGGCGCCCGCCAACCCGCTATCGACGGCCACCGTGAAATCGCCCGGCGCGCCAAGGCACTGGGGGCCGATACCATCGTGATTTGCGATACCCATTGGGTGATCAATGCGGGCTATCACATCAATGCCAATCACCGGTTCGAGGGGCTGTTCACTTCGAACGAGTTCCCGCAATTCATCCAGAACCTGCCCTATGCCTACGAAGGCGACCCGGTGTTGGGTGACGCCATCGCTGCCAAGGCCACCGAAAAAGGCGTCTACACCCTGTCGCACCAACTGGACTCGCTGGAACTGGAATACGGCACCCTTGTCCCGATGCGGTTCATGAGCCGCGAGGGCGATTTCAAGGTCGTCTCCATCGCCGCCTGGTGCACCGTGCACGACCATGACGAAAGCCGCGTGATCGGCGAGGCAATCCGCGAGGCGGTCGAGGCCAGCGACAGCAAGGTGCTGCTGGTCGCCTCCGGCTCGCTCAGCCACAAGATCTGGGCCAACAAGGACTACGCCGCCAATAACGGCACCTTCACCATCAGCTCGGAATTCAACCGCCAGATGGACCTGCGCGTGCTGGAGCTGTGGCAAAAAGGCGATCATGCGACCTTCCTGAAAATGCTGGGTGAGTACGCAGAATTCTGCTGCGGTGAGGGCTCGATGCACGACACCGCCATGCTCTATGGTGCACTCGGCTGGGACAGCTACACCGCGCCCTGCGAGCTCATCACCGAGTATTTCCCCAGTTCCGGCACCGGCCAGACCAACGTGATCTTCCCGGTTCAATAAGGAGGCCCGATATGCCCGTCCCCGCCCCGAACCTCTATCCGCCCTTCAACATCGTACGGCTCAGCCACGTGGAATACCGCGTGACCGACCTGACCGCCTCGCGCGCGTTTTACGTGGACACGCTGGGCCTGCAGGTCACGCACGAGGACGACACGCGCATCCACCTGCGCGCGATGGAGGAACGCGGCCATCACTGTATCGTGCTGGCGCAGGCGGATACAGCCGAGGTGGGGGTGCTGGGTTTCAAACTGTTCGATGAGCCTGATCTGGACAAGGCCGCCGAGTTCTTCGCCGCGCGCGGCCTGCCGGTCGAGTGGGTGGAGCGCCCGCATATGGGCCGCACCCTGCGCACCCGCGATCCCTGGGGCATCCCGCTGGAATTCTATGTCCGGATGGAGCGGCTGGCGCCGATCCACCAGAAATACAGGCTCTATAACGGGGTAAAACCTCTCCGCATCGACCATTTCAACATGTTCTCGGCGGATGTGGATGCGGCGGTTGAGTTCTACAACGACATCGGATTCCGCGTCACGGAATACACCGAGGACGACGAGAGCGGCAAAATCTGGGCCGCCTGGATGCACCGCAAGGGTGGCGTGCATGATGTGGCGTTCACCAACGGCTTCGGCCCGCGCCTGCATCACACCGCGTTCTGGGTGCCGAACCCGCTCAACATCATTGACCTTCTCGATCTGATGTCCACCACTGGCTATGTCGACAATATCGAGCGGGGACCGGGGCGGCATGGAATTTCGAACGCGTTCTTCCTCTATGTGCGCGACCCGGACGGGCACCGGATCGAGATCTATTGCTCGGACTATCAGACCGTCGACCCGGACCTTGAGCCGATCAAATGGTCCCTCACCGACCCGCAGCGCCAGACCCTCTGGGGCGCCCCCGCACCGCGCAGCTGGTTCGAAGAGGGCTCGACCTTCGAAGGTGTCACACCAGCGCCCAGCGCGCTCAACGCCCAGCCGATCATCGCACCCTGACCCAACGGTCGCCAAAGCCCTCTCCCCTCGGGGGAGCGGGTTGGGTGAGGGGGCGCCAGCCACAAGGATCACCGCATGAAGTGGAACGAGTTCGCCGACTGGGGCCGCAAGGTCGCCGACTGGACGCAGGACTATCACCTGACCGTGGGCGACCGCCCGGTGCGGGCGCGGACCGAGCCGGGTGATGTGCTGAGCGCGCTGCCTGAAACCCCGCCGGAAACTCCTGAAGCGATGGAAGATATCTTCCGCGATTTCGAGGATATGGTGATGCCCGGGATAACCCATTGGCAACACCCAAGATTCTTCGCCTATTTCAACTCGAACGCCTCGGCCCCTTCGGTTCTGGCCGAGTTTCTGGCCAGCGCCATCGCGCCGCAATGCATGCTGTGGCAGACCTCTCCGGCGGCGACCGAGATGGAAACCCGGATGATGGATTGGCTGCGGCAGGCGCTGGACCTGCCCGAGGGGGTTGCGGGGGTCATTCAGGACTCGGCGTCCTCGGCCACGCTCGCGGCGGTGCTGACCATGCGGGAAAAGGCGCTGGGCTGGCAGGGCAACGAACAGGGTCTCTTCGGGCAGAAAACACTGCGAGTCTATTGCTCGTCCGAGGTGCATACCTCAATCGACCGCGCCATCTGGGTCTCCGGGATCGGGCAGCAAAATCTCATCCGCATCCCGATCAAGGGCGACTGGCGCGGCATGGACCCCGAAGCGCTGGAGACAGCAATTCAGGCCGATTTAGAGTCTGGTTTGCAGCCCGCGGGCGTGATCCTTTGCGTCGGTGGCACCGGCACCGGCGCCACCGATCCGGTGGAGCAATGTCTTGAGATTGCCGAGAAATATGGCCTCTATACCCATGTGGATGCCGCCTGGGCTGGGTCCGCGATGATCTGCCCGGAATACCGCCACTACTGGCCGGGGGTGGAGCGTGCCGACAGCATCGTCTTCAACCCGCATAAATGGCTGGGCGTGCAGTTCGATTGCTGCGCGCATTTCCTCAAGAACCCGGACGATCTGGTGCAGACGCTGGCGATCAGTCCAGAGTATCTCAAGACCCATGGCAAGGACGGGATCATCAATTATTCCGAGTGGTCGGTGCCGCTGGGTCGGCGTTTTCGGGCGCTGAAGCTTTGGTTCGTGATCCGCACTTACGGGCTGGAAGGTCTGCGTGAACGGCTGCGCAATCACGTGAATTGGTCGCAAGCCTTACACGATAGGCTGGCGGCGGAGCCGGATTTCGAAATCGTTACCAAACCCATGTGGTCGCTCTGGACCTTCCGTTTTGTACCGGGTTCTGACCCCGGTTTGTACAATTTGGACGATCTGAATCTGCGGCTGGTGAACGCCATCAACGACGATGGCCGCATCTATCTGACCCAGACCCGGGTGGACGGAGATCTGGTGATCCGTTTTCAGGCCGGGCAGTTCGAGACCACCGAGGAGGATGTGAGGATGGCCTTCGACGTCATCACCGAAATTGCGAGAGGGCTCCTGTGATGCGCTTTGCCACTTACAGTTTCGGAGGCGATACCTTCTATGGTGCCGTGACCGAGGGCGGCATGGTTGCCCTCACGCCCGATTTCCCGGATTGGCCGACCCTGCGCGAGGTGATCGAGGCAGATGGTCTGCACGCTTTGGCGCTGGCGGCGAAGGACAGGCCAGTCACCCATCCCGATGGCAGCTTCCGCTACGAAATCCCGATCCCCGCGCCGGAAAAGATCATCTGTGTCGGCGTGAACTTCCCGGACCGCAATGCCGAGTACAAGGACGGGCAGGAAGCGCCGCCGAACATGTCGCTCTTCATCCGGTTCCCGCGCTCGTTCACCGGAGCCGGGCAACCGCTGATCCGGCCGCCGGAGACGCCGCAGCTGGATTACGAAGGCGAGATCGCGGTGGTGATCGGCAAGGGCGGGCGCCGTATCGCGCAGGACAAGGCGTATGACCACATCGCGGCCATTTCACTGTGCAACGAAGGCACGTTGCGCGATTGGGTGCGGCACGCGAAGTTCAACGTCACGCAGGGCAAGAACTGGGACAAATCCGGGGCGATTGGGCCTTGGTTAGTGCCTTTTACGGCCCCGGCGCAGCTTGATGACATCCGGCTGACCACCCGGGTCAATGGCGAGCCAAGGCAGGATGATCGCACCAGCCGGATGCTGTTCCCGATCCGGCGGCAGATCGCGTATATCTCGACCTTCACCACGCTGGTGCCCGGCGACATCATCATCACCGGCACCCCCACCGGCGCGGGCGCCCGGTTCGACCCGCCGCGATTCCTGAAACCCGGTGACGTGATCGAGGTTGAGGCGGAAGGCATCGGCACGCTTGTCAACACGGTGGAGGACGAATGACCCCGGATCAGCATACGCAAGCCGCCGAGACGTTGTTTCAGGCCGAGCAGAGCGGCACGCAATGCGGGCTGCTCAGCCTGCGCTATCCCGGCATGACCCTGGACGATGCCTATGCGGTGCAGAAGCAACTGGTGGCGAAGAAGCTGGCGGCGGGGCGGCACCGGATCGGGTGGAAGATCGGCCTGACCAGCCGCGCCATGCAGGACGCGCTGAAGATCGAGACGCCGGACAGTGGGGTGTTGCTTGATGACATGGCGTTCGGGAACGGCGGCACCGTGCCCGCAGGCCGGTTCATCCAGCCGCGCGTCGAAGCCGAGATCGCCTTTGTCATGAAAGCTCCGCTGGCCGGGGCCGACTGCACCCGCGCGGACGTGCTGGCGGCGACCGATTACGTCTGCCCGTCGCTGGAGATCCTCGACACCCGCATCCTGCGCGCCGATTCCGAGACCGGGCAGGCGCGGATCATCACCGACACGATCAGTGACAATGCGGCCAATGCGGGTGTGGTGCTGGGCGATGAGCGCCATGCGGTGGACGCCCATGACCTGCGCTGGGTCGGGGCCATCGTCACCCGCGATGGCGTTGTCGAGGAGACCGGGCTGGGCGCCGGGGTGCTCAACGATCCGGTGACCTCGGTCTTGTGGCTGGCGCGGCGGATGGCCGAGTATGGACTTGTGATCGAGGCTGGCGATATCGTCCTGTCGGGCTCGTTCATCCGGCCCATCGAGGCGCCTCCGGGCGCCGCGTTCCAAGCCGATTTCGGGCCGTTCGGCTCGGTTGATGTCAATTTCGCCTGAAAGGTTCCGCCATGGCCGCCCCGACAAACACGTTCAAACAGGCTCTGAAACGGGGCGATCGGCTGATCGGCTGCTGGATGAGCTTTGCCGAATCCAACACCGCCGAGATCATGGGCACCACCGGGTTCGACTGGCTGGTGATCGACGGCGAGCATGCGCCCAACGACATTCGCTCGATCCGCGATCAGTTGATGGCGCTGGCGGCCAGCCCGTCGCATGCCGTCGTGCGGGTGCCGGTGGGCGAGACCTGGATCATCAAGACGGTGCTGGATGCGGGGGCGCAGACGGTACTGGTGCCGATTGTGGAAAGCGCTGAACAGGCGCGTGAGCTGGTGCGGGCCTGCCGGTACCCGCCGCATGGCGCGCGCGGGGTCGGGGCCACAGCGGCGCGGGCTGCGATGTTCGGGACGGTCAGCGAGTACATCCCGACGGCCGATCAGGAGATCTGCCTGCTGGTGCAGGTCGAGAACCGGGCGGGTATCGACGCGCTAGACGATATATTGCAGGTCGAGGGCGTAGACGGTGTGTTCATCGGCCCGGCGGATCTGTCCACCGATATGGGGTTTCAGGGCAACAGCGCCGCCCCAGAGGTGCGCGCGGTGATCGCCGACGCCATCACCCGGATCAAGGCAGCAGGCAAGGCGCCGGGTATTCTGGGAGTCAGCGAGGAGGCCACGCAGGCCTATCTGGACATGGGGGCGCAGTTTCTGGCGGTGGGGATCGACGTGCTGATCCTGGCTCAGAATGCACGGGCGCTGTCGGCGCATTGGAAGGCGAAATAGGCTCTGTTTAGGCTCTATCCGCTCAGTTTGGCCGCCGCCTGGGTGTAGCCGCCCGAGGCGCCGTCGATGAAATGCACGTGGTCGTCGCGCAGTGCCGAGGGGACGATGCAGGTCACCATCGCCTCGTCCTGCGCAAAGAGGCCATAGCGGATCTTGCCGCGCCCGCGCGCCTCGTCCAGAAGCGCCTCGATCCGGGTGCGGGTGGCCTCGTCGCAATCGAGCGTCATTTTCAGCCCGTCATCGAATTTGCGGAAATCGGCGTTGCTGCTGACCATGCGGGCATAGTGGTCGGGGTCGAACGAGCCCAGGTTCTTGCCGGTCTTGAACAGCAGCCAGATCAGCAGGTTCTGGCCCAGCAGGAACAGTTTGTGCAGCATCAGGTTGCGCCCGGCGCGCGAGACATGGGCATCGAGATCCAGCCCCGGCGGCGGCCAGTTCACCGCCGGCCCTTCGGCGGGCACCGGGTGGCCACCGCGCGCCAGCCCTTCGGAGGCCGCCACCACGCGCTGTGCGAGATCGGCGAAGTCACGCTCGGTGGCGCGGTCGGTCGGCAGCACCACCAGCGACAGGATCTGGCCGTTCTGCGCCCGGGCGTTGGACCAGCGGCACGAGAGGCCGGTCAGGTCGGGTTGCGCGCCGGGGGCGTCAGGGTCGATCCCATACTCTCCGGCCTTCATCCGGGTCTCGGCCCAGGCCAGTCCGCGCCCGGCGAACATGGCGTAATCCACGCCTTCCGAGGCCGCAAAGCGCGCCACGCGTACGTCGAGGCCTGCCGAGCGGATGTCCCTGACCGGCACCAGCGCGGCGCGCAGGGAGATTGCGAACTCTTCCTCAGCCCAGCGCCGCAGGGTCGCCAGCACCTGCCGGGTCTGGCCGGCCTGATCCCCCGGCACCGCAAACGAGGCGCCGTCGCCGCCGAATATGTAGGGAAACTGCTGATCGCCCAAAGCGTTGATCATCGCCGAGATCACCGCCGCACCGACCATGTTCACCGTCTTGTAGCGGCCTTCGGCGATCTCGCCGGTTGAATTGACGATGTCGGAAACGCCCACCATCCAATCGTCGGGCACCGGCTGGAACCGGCTGGGTTCGGCCATTCGCGCAAACTCGCGCTGGGGCACAAGCTGCGCATAGAACGGATCGTGCCTGTCAAACATCTGTGCCCTCACTCACATGTGATGCAGCATAGCGCAGTCGGGTCCGGGAACCGAGGATTGCAACAAATCACACGCGCTTGTGCATGGGCCGATAACATGTCAACCATCCCGGGTCGGAGGCGGTTATCGGAGGGGCGGGTCATGCAGGCAGGGTTGGTGGTCTTGTGCCTGGCCTATGTGCTGAGCCAGTTCTTCCGCGCCTTTCTGGCCGTTCTGACCGCCGATCTGGGCCGCGATATCGGGGCGGCGCCGGACGATCTGGCCGCGGCGTCGGGGCTGTGGTTTCTGACCTTTGCGCTGATGCAATTGCCGGTGGGCTGGGCCCTGGACCGGATCGGGCCGCGCCGGACGGCGGCGGTATTGCTGCTGCTGGGCGGAGGCGGCGGGGCGGCCCTGTTTGCGGTGGCAACGGCGCCGGTGCATGTGAGCCTGGCGATGGTGCTGATCGGGGTCGGTTGCTCGCCGGTGCTGATGGCGTCGTATTTCATCTTCGCGCGCGAATACGCTCCGGCCAAGTTTGCCACGCTGGCGGCGGTGATGCTGGGGGTGGGCTCGGTCGGCAATCTGGTCGCCTCCTACCCCACCGCGCTGGCGGTCGAGCTGGTGGGCTGGCGTGCGACGCTGAGCGGGCTGGCGCTGATCTCGGCGGCGGTGGCGGTTGGCA
The DNA here is from genome assembly GCF_040830605.1 of Ruegeria sp. Taxonomy (GTDB): domain Bacteria; phylum Pseudomonadota; class Alphaproteobacteria; order Rhodobacterales; family Rhodobacteraceae; genus Ruegeria. The sequence goes on along the minus strand of NZ_JBFOMD010000004.1, from coordinate 281,098 downwards.
TCTGGATGAGCGTGCATGACCCCAAGCGGGTTGAGACCGATGAGAAAGGTTCCCTGCTGGACCTGCTGAAGGAACCCGCGCTCTGGGCCATTCTGCCGCTGATGCTGGTGGCCTATGCGCCCTCGGCGGCACTGCGGGGGCTGTGGGCGGGCCCCTATCTGCGGGATGTGTTTGACCTGAACACGGCCCAGATCGGACAGGCCACGCTGATCATGGGGACGGCGATGATTGCCGGGACCTTCGCCTATGGACCGCTCGACCGCATCCTGCACACGCGCAAATGGGTGATCCTTGGCGGCAACCTGCTGGGGGCGGCGGCGCTGGGGCTGCTCTGCCTGTGGATCGGGCAGGCGGTGTGGATCTCGGTAGTGCTGCTGGCGGCCATCGGTCTGCTGGGCGCCTCGTTCCCGGTGATCATGGCCCATGGTCGCGCCTTCATCCCGCCGCATCTGGTGGGGCGCGGTGTGACCTTGCTGAATCTCTTTGGCATTGGCGGCGTCGGTATCATGCAGTTCGTGACCGGGCGCATCCATACGGCAACCGTGGATATGGGCGCCTCGGCCCCCTATACCGCCATCTTCGGCTTTTTTGCGGTCGCACTTGCCGCCGGTTGCGCGGTATATGTCTTCAGCCGCGACAGTGTCGAGTGACCACACCTTAGGCCCGCGCCAGGAGAGCCCCGTGAAAGACGTGCGTGTCATCGCCCCCAATCTCAAACGCAGGTTGTCCGGCGTCACCGCGACCATTGCCCGGCTGGTGCCGCTACAAAGCCAGTGGATCGGGATCGCCGCCACTGGCCCGGGCCTGCCCAAGGACATCCCGCATATTCCCCTGTCCAAGGTGCTGTTCCTGCCGCGCGGGCAGATGCGGGTCTGGCATGCGCGGCGCAACACCGAGATGTTGCTGGGCCTGATCCTGCGCGGCCTGTTTCGGATGCGGCTGAAACTGCTGTTCACCAGCGCCTCGCAGCGGGCGCATACTGGCTACACCAAATGGCTGATCGGCAAGATGGACGCGGTGGTGGCCACCTCGCGCAAGACCGCCGGGTATCTCGATTGCGAGGCGCGGGTGATCATGCACGGGATCAACCTGGAGAACTTCACGCCACCCGAGGATCGCGCCGCGCTGCGCGCAAAGCTCGGCTTGCCGGACGGCCTGTTGTTGGGCTGTTACGGGCGCATCCGGCATCAGAAGGGCACCGATGCTTTTGTCGATGCGATGATCGCGCTCTGCCGTGATTTCGACGATGTGGCGGGGATCGTCATGGGACGGGCCACGGAGAAGCACACCGCCTATCTGGCTGAACTCAAGGAACGGGTGACTGAGGCCGGGCTGGCCGAGCGTATCCTATTCAAGCCCGAGGTCACGGTGGACCGCATCGCCGAATGGTATCAAGTGCTCGACCTGTTCATCGCGCCGCAGCGGTGGGAAGGGTTCGGCCTGACCCCGCTTGAGGCGATGGCCTGCGGTGTGCCGGTGGTGGCGACCGATGTGGGCGCGTTTTCCGAGATCGTGACCGATCCGTCGCTGGGCCGGGTGGTGCCGCTGGATGACATCCCGGCGCTGACCGAGGCTGCCACCGAAATGCTGCGCGACCGCGATTCTCTGGCGCAGTCCGGCAGCGCCGCCCGCGCCCATGTGGAACAGCATTTCGACATCGAAGGCGAGGCCAAAGCGCTGGTCGAGGTCTACCGCGCGCTGCTGGATCAAGCCTGAGACACCGCGCCACGGCTCAAATCGTCGTCAAACCCGGAAATGCGCCCCCTTTGCCCCTTTTTTCTTTCGGACAAGGCGGCTATGAACGCGCGTCCTTAATTCAGGAGACACAACATGGGCTATCGCGTCGTTGTCGTCGGCGCCACCGGTAACGTGGGCCGCGAAATGCTGAACATCCTGGCCGAGCGCCAGTTCCCCGTGGACGAACTTGCCGCCCTGGCAAGCCGCCGTTCGCTGGGCACCGAGGTCAGCTTTGGCGACAAGACACTGACAACCCAGGACCTGGACACCTTCGATTTCACCGGCTGGGACATGGCGCTGTTTGCCGTGGGCTCGGCGGCGACCAAGGATTATGCGCCCAAGGCGGCGGCGGCGGGCTGTGTGGTGATCGACAACTCGTCGCTCTACCGCTACGACCCGGACGTTCCGCTGATCGTGCCCGAGTGCAACCCGCAGGCGGTCCACGGCTATTCCAAGAAGAACATCATCGCCAATCCCAACTGCTCGACCGCGCAGATGGTGGTGGCGCTGAAGCCGCTGCATGACCGCGCCACGATCAAACGAGTCGTTGTCTCGACCTATCAGTCGGTTTCGGGCGCGGGCAAGGAAGGCATGGACGAGCTGTGGGATCAGACCAAGGCCGTCTACAACCCGATCAACGAGGTTGAGCCGAAGAAGTTCCAGAAGCAGATCGCCTTTAACGTCATTCCGCATATCGACGTCTTCATGGAGGACGGCTCGACCAAGGAAGAATGGAAGATGGTCGCCGAGACCAAGAAGATCGTGGACCCCGCGATCAAGGTCACCGCGACCTGCGTGCGGGTGCCGGTCTTCGTTGGCCATTCCGAGGCCGTGAACATCGAGTTCGAGGAGTTTCTGGACGAGGATGAGGCCCGCGATATCCTGCGCGAGGCGCCGGGTGTCATGGTGATCGACAAGCGCGAGGCCGGTGGCTATGTCACGCCGGTGGAATGCGTGGGCGATTTCGCCACCTTCATCAGCCGTATCCGTCAGGATTCGACCATCGAGAACGGTCTGAACCTGTGGTGCGTCAGCGACAACCTGCGCAAGGGTGCGGCGCTGAACGCGGTGCAGATTGCCGAGCTGTTGGGTCGGGAAGTCCTTAAAAAGGGCTGAGAAAGGTAGCGTTTTCGACTGAGGCCGCCCCGAACAGGGCGGCCTTTTTCGTGCGGCAATGGCCGTTTTGGCCACAAATTTCCCCCTTGCGTGGGCCCGGAACGTGCTTGCCAAGCCGTCGGTGCCTTGCGACGCTTGCTGCAGTTATTTCCTGCATCGAAGCGAGCTGTCATGCGCTATCTCATTTCTCTTTTTGCCCTGATCCCGTCCCTTGCCCTGGCCGACACCTTTCCGGTGGAAACGCAGGTTTCCGAGGTGACGCTCTATCCGCAAAGTGCCGCGGTCACGCGATGGGCGCAGTTCGCGGTGCCCGCCGGGGATCACCGGCTGGTTCTGCTGGGCATTCCCGCCTCGGACTCGATCCTTGAAACGCTGGATATCCAGCTTGAGGGGGCGGCACAGAACGCGCTGGTGGTGCGGACAGATAACGTGCCCTGGTATGATTACAAACGCGACGAGGTGCGGGCTGCTGAGGATCGGATCACCGAGATCGAGCACCGGATCGAGGCGGTTGAGGCCGAAGCCGCCCGTGCCCGCCTGAAGGCCGAGGCCGCCGCGCAGACGATCGCGTTTCTGGGCAAGCTGGGCGACAATGAAGGGCTGGCCGAGGCCGGCAGCGATGGGCTGCGCGATATTGCCCGGATGATCGGAGAAGAAGCGCTGAGCGCCGGAGAGGCCGCGCAGACCGCCGAGATTGAGGCCGGTGAGATCGAATTGCGGCTGGAGGCGTTGCAAGAGGAGTTGCAGGCGGCTGAGGCGGATTTTCGCGCCATTGCGCTGGAGGATGAATCCCGGCTGTTCGCCGCTGTCGACATCAGCGCGGCGGAGGCGGTTCAGGGCTCGGTTTCCATCGACTACCTTGTCATCGGCGGCGGCGAATGGGCGCCGGTCTATGAGTTCGACCTGAAGACCGGCGAGGCGCCCGAGATTGCCATCGCCCGCAGCGCGGTTCTGAGCCAGAACACCGGCGAAAACTGGGAAGACGTGACGCTGCACCTTTCCACCTTACAGCCGACCGGGGAAAACAGCGCCTCGTACCTCGTGCCCTGGCGCCGCATGATCTTTGAGCCGAGGGCGCGGAAACTGAGCACGGAAGGGGCGGTGTTTTCGATGGCGCAGCCGTCCGCCGAGGCCGATATGGTTTTGGAAGAAGCCCCCCGCGCCGTGCCGGTGACGTCCGCAGTCGAAGGGACCGGGGTGACCTTCACGTTGCCCAACCCGGTGTCGCTGGCCTCGGGCGCGGAATTCATGGAGATGCGCATCGACACGCTAACGCAAGGCGCCGAGGTGTTTGCGCTGGCGGTGCCCTTGCAGGACCGAACCGCGTTCCGCACGGCGCGATTCACCAACGAGTCCGGTCAGACGCTGCTCGAATCCAGCCTGTCCAAATGGTATGTGGACGGTGTCTTCGTGGCCGCCGGATACGCGCCGATGATCCGTCAGGGCGAAGAGGTCGAGATGGGGTTCGGGCCGCTGCACGGGCTGGCGATCAAGCGTGATGTCCTCAACCGCAGCAGCGGCGATACCGGCATCATCACCAGTTCGAACCAACAGGTGGAGCGGGTCGAGATCCTGATCGAGAACCTAACCGCGCAAAGCTGGCCCCTGCGGCTGCTGGACCGGGTGCCCTATTCCGAGCAGGACGATCTGGAGATCGACTGGAGCGCCTCGCCCCGTCCGAACGAGGAGAATGTCGACAAGCAGCGCGGCATTCTGGCGTGGGAGATGGAGCTGTCCCCGGGCCAGACCGAGACCATCCGGCTGGACACCACGCTGGGCTGGCCCGAAGGGATGGAGCTGCGCTAGAGCGGGTAGCGTTGCATCGCACCCTACAGCATCGGCGAACGCGTTATGCTTTGCAAACGCTGCCTCGCCGCTGCCTTCGGGTTCACAACTCCGAGCAAACGCGACCCGCTCTAATCAGCTCTGCGCTTCGACTAGCTGTTTGAGGTTGGCCAGCCCGGCCTCGTAATCGGCGCCGACCCAGCTATCCATCATCAGGCCCATCCAGCGCATGGCGGGGTTCAGGCCGAGCTCAGTCTCGAACCCCCATGTGACCTCGGTCCCCCCTCCGGCCGGGGTCAGCGTGAACTGGGCCGTGGCCGTGCCCATGTCACCGAAATCGAGCGCGGTCTTGACCGATTGGTTCTCGACGCTCTCGATGATCTCCTGCGTGCCCGATCCGACCTGCGGATGCTCGGACGCCCATTGCAGCTTGTTGCCGACGCCCGCCTCGGCGCCGGTATAGGTCAACTGCGTCTGGGGATCGCGGGACAGCCAGGGCGACCAGCCTTCGGTTTTCTGCATCGAGTTCACGTGCGGAAACACCGCCTCGGGCGGGGCGTCGATGGTGATCGAGCGCGCCACCACGGCCTTGCCGGGCAGCAGATAGGCGATCACGACAAGGGCGACGATGATCACCACCAGAACCGTCAGAATTCGTTTGATCAATCGCATTTCCTGCTCCAATCCAAATTGGGTTAACCTGCCGTGATCATAACAGAAAAAGGGCGCGGACAGAGCCCTGTTCCGCACCCTTTGGCAATTCCTTGCTGGGGCTGCCTGCGCCTCAGACCTCGACGAATGTCTCGGTCTGCGGGTCGTAGCATTGCAGCCCGCCTTCGCCGATATCGGTCCAGAGGCCATGCAGGCTGAGCGCCCCTTCCTCGACCGCCGAGGCGATGAAAGGGAAGGTCATCAGGTTGTCGAGCGACGCCACAACCGCCTGTTTTTCGAACTGACGCGCCTGTTCGGTGCTGTCTTCCACGTCGGCGACCAGATCGTATTTGGGCTTCAGGATGTCCATCCAGCGGCCGACAAAGCTGTCCTTGGCCTCAAGCTGCGGCGCCTTGCCCTTGCACATGTCGATACAGCCTTGCACGCCGCCGCATTGCGAATGGCCCAGCACGATCAGGTGCGCGACCTTCAGCGCGGTTACCGCATATTCGATGGCGGCGCTGGTGCCGTGGTGGTCGCCGTCGGGCGCGTAAGGAGGCACCAGATTGGCGATGTTGCGGTGAATGAAGAACTCACCCTGATCGGCACCGAAGATGGAAGTGACATGCACGCGGCTGTCGCAGCACGAGATCACCATTGCGCGCGGGCGCTGCCCCTCGGTGGCCAAACGTCGGTACCAGACCTGATTTTCGGAATAGGTCGTGGCCTTCCAGCCATGGTAGCGTTTCACCAGATAGCTCGGCAAAGGTCGGGCAAAATCCATCTAATCGTCCCTGTGTTTGTCGGTTCTGTCCGGTCATTTAGTGGGTATTGAAGAAAAATTCGAGACATTATCCGGTCCTGCGACAACCTTTTGCAAACTACTGTGGCCGCAGGATGCTGTCCGTGCCGTGGGGGTACGTGACTATTGGGGTGAACGTGGTGGATAAAGTTATCACACTCGTACAGAACGAATCCGTGCGTCTGGATCCCGAACGTCTGAGCGGGCTTTATTCTCAGCTCGGCGATGCCGGGGCCGAGGATGTGGTGTGCCGGGCCATCGAGGAACTGGCCGTGCGCCTGTCGAATTGCGAGCGGTTGTGGCGGCAGCAGGATTGGCTGGACCTGCGCAAGAGCGCGCGCTCGCTGATCGCGATATCGGAGCAAATCGGCATGACCGCGCTGGCCCGGGTGGCGGGCGACGTGACCGAGGCGGTCGACAGTGGCGATCCGGTTGCGACCAGCGCCACCCTGTTCCGACTGATCCGGGTGGGCGAACGTTCGCTGACGGCAGTCTGGGATTTGCAGGATCTTTCGGTCTGAGCGGGGTTGCGGGCGCGGGTTCGCAGGCTAGTCTGGGTTGCATCTGAATTGAGGTGAGCCGCCCATGACCCTGTCCTTTGCCGTGCCGAGCGATGGCGCCATTCCGTTGCATGTGATCGAACAGTCCGAGCTGGAGGGCTGGCTGTCGGATCAGCCGGATGCTGTCCGGTCCTGGGTCGAGGCGAACGGGTTTACCGGCGCCATCGGGCAGGCTCTGCTGGTTCCCGGCGCCGATGGCGTCGGCATGGCGCTGGCCGGATACGGCACGGCGGCCAAGCGGGCGCGCAAGCGGTTCCCTCTGGCTGCTGCCGCCGAGAAGCTGCCCGAGGGGGCGTATCGTATCGCGTCTGGGGTTGGCGATGACCCCCTGCCGACCGAGTGTTTCGGATGGCTGATCGGTGGTTATGCGTTCGACCGGTACAAGAAACAGTCGCCTGCCAAGGCGCGGCTGATCGCGCCTGACAGTGTGGATGCTGCCCGGATCGAGGCTCAGGTGAATGCCGAGGCGCTGATCCGCGATCTGGTGAACACGCCAGCCTCGGATATGGGGCCGGAGGCGCTGCAGGCGGCTGCCGAAGGGCTGGCCGGTGAGTTTGGAGCTACGTGCGAGACGATCACCGGTGATGCGGTGCTGGCGCAGAACTTTCCCATGATCCACACGGTGGGCCGCGCTGCCGAACAGGCGCCGCGTCTGATTGAGATGAATTGGGGTACATCCGGCCCCAGGTTGACGCTGGTGGGCAAGGGGGTCTGTTTCGACACCGGCGGGCTGGACCTGAAACCGGCCTCCGCAATGGGGCTGATGAAGAAGGACATGGGCGGGGCGGCCAATGTGCTGGGGCTGGCACGGATGATCATGGCGTTGGAGCTGCCGCTGCAATTGCGGGTGCTGATCCCGGCGGTCGAGAATTCGGTTGCGGGCAACGCGTTCCGGCCCGGCGACATCCTGACCTCGCGCAAGGGGCTGACGGTCGAGATCAACAATACCGATGCCGAGGGGCGGCTGGTGCTGGCCGATGCGCTGGCGCTGGCGGATGAGGGCGCGCCGGATCTGGTGATCTCGATGGCGACGCTGACCGGGGCGGCGCGGGTGGCGGTGGGGCCGGATCTGGCGCCGTTCTACACCGATGACGATGCGGCGGCTTCGGCCTTGGCGCAGGCGGCGGCACAGGCGGCCGATCCGGTCTGGCGGATGCCGTTTCACGAGCCTTACGAGGCGCTGATCGAGCCGGGGATTGCCGATCTCGACAATGCGCCCTCGGGCGGGTTTGCGGGGTCGATCACCGCCGCGCTGTTCCTGCGCCGATTCGTGACCGAGAGCCGGTATGTGCATTTCGACATCTATGCCTGGCAGCGGAGCAAGGAGCCGGGCCGAACCAAGGGCGGGTTGGGTCAGGGACCACGCGCCTTGCTGGCGGCGCTGCCGGAACTGCTGGGGCTATGAGCACGCGGCGCGTCACCGCCCCGGTCGTGGATCTGCTGCGCGCACCGGAGGGGCCACGGGACCGGCAGTTGCTCTATGGCGATACGGTGCGCGTCGAGGATGAGGCCGATGGGTGGAGCCGTGTGGTGGCCGACAAGGATGGCTATCCCGGTTGGCTCCGGTCCGAGTTGTTAGGTCTTGAGCAGGCCGCGACCCATTGGGTCAGTGCAGCTGCCACCCATGCCTATGAGCAGGCGGATATGAAAAGCCCGGACCGGCTGTCGCTGAGTTTCGGCAGCCGGGTGGCGGCGCTGTCCGAGACCGGAGGTTTCATCGAGACCAATCTTGGTTTCATTCCCAAGGTGCATCTGGGGCCCGAGGGCACGGTTCTGTCCGACCCGGTGGCGGTGGCGGCGCTGTTTCTGGGCACGCCGTACCTGTGGGGCGGCAACAGCCGGTTCGGGCTGGATTGTTCGGGCCTGGTGCAGGCGGCGCTGCTGGCCTGTGGGCGGGAGTGCCCCGGTGACAGCGGTGCTCAGGAGCGTGCTTTGGGCACGGCGCTGCCCGAGGGCACGGCGCCGCAACGGGGTGACTTGATGTTCTGGAAAGGGCACGTGGCCTGGGTTGCCGACGCGGACACACTGCTGCATGCCAACGCGCATCACATGGCGGTGCAATATGAGCCGATTGCCGAGGCCATCCCGCGCATTTTGGCGCAGGGCGACGGGCCGGTGACCGCGCATAAGCGGCTCTAATCCGGGTCGACTGCCCGGATCAGCTTGCGTTCCAGCACCCGCAGGACCGTGCGTAGGTCCTGTCCGCGCTTGAGGATGCGCCCGTCCATGCCGACGACCGAGTACATGCCCTGCCGCTGACGCAGGCGGGGGTGTTTTTCCACGCGGTAGATGGGATGTTCGGCGGTGCGGCGGAAGATTGAGAAGACGGCTGTGTCGCGCAGGCTGGAAATGCCGTAATCCCGCCACTCTCCCAAAGCCACCATCCGGCCATAGACAGAGAGGATAAGGGACAACTCGCGCCGGTCGAACGCGACCTGCATCTGGGCCGGGCCCGTACCAAACGGGCTGGGAGGCTGCATATTCATGCCGCAAGCCTTGCCAGTTTTTTTCATCAAATCAAGCCTGCAGCGCGCAAATCGCTGGCAGTTGAGGCGGCGCGATCACTGCAGTTTCCTGGATAGCCCTGTTTTGCGCTTTTTTCAGCTCGGCTGTTTGGCTAGGGTCGCAGAGCAACCTAAAGTTGAGGCAAGACAAGTGGACACGAGGTAAAATTGAGCGACCTTCCAACGCTTTATATATTTCTGGATGAGGGAGGGAACTTTGACTTTTCGCAGAGTGGCTCAAAGTACTTTACGCTGGTCTGTGTGAGTATGCGTCGTCCATTCGCGCTTCATACCGCTTTGGACTCATTCAAGTACGATCTGATCGAGTTTCGCAAAAAGCCGCGTATTGATCTGGAGTACTTTCACTGCGCTGAGGACAATCAGTACATCAAGCGGAAGATGTTTGGGCTTCTGGCCGGGCATGTTGCCGAGAAGTCTGTAGACGCGGTCGTTGTGGAGAAATCAAAAACTGGCCCTGCCCTGCAGGCTCCTGAACAATTTTATCCAAGGATGCTGGGATACCTTCTGCGGTACGTAATGCAGAATACGCCCGATGGCTTTGGAGAACTGGTGATTATTACCGACGCGATTCCGGTTAACAGGAAGCGCCGGGCAATTGAGAAGGCCTTGAAGACGGTTTTGGCCGAGATGTTGCAATCCGCAACCCCGTATCGGCTGATGCATCACGCGTCAAAAGCTCATTACGGGCTGCAAATCGCGGATTATCTGAACTGGGCCATTTTCCGGAAATGGGAGCGAGGCGATACTGAAGCGTATGACAAAATTCGCCAACTCATCCGCAGTGAGTTCGACATCTTCCAGCGTGGTACCCGACACTATTATTGAAATTTGACCCCCCCGACTACCATTCGGAGAACCCCTTGGGTTCTTATCATCGGGAGGGAACCTTTGACGCCAAGATAACCTCGATACTGTAAATTTCAAGCTAAGACTACGCTTACCCGAAACTCCCCTGACAGAACCAGCCCGAGGACATCGTGCCGCCATGGCCGTAGAACAGCCACAACCGGTCGCCCTGCTCGGTCACCACCACCCAGTAGTCGCGCACGCCGCTGCGCCAGTTGGGATCGTCCAGCCACCATTCCGGCGCGATGCGTTCGGGGCCCGAGGCCTGTGCCAGCCGCCAGTCGCGTCCGCGCCAGCGGAACGCCTGCGGCACGGCGGATGTGTCCGGTGCGGTCACCGGTTCCGGCTGCCACAGAAGCAGGGGACGGGGACGCGATGGGGCGGGCCAGTCGCGGGCGGGCTCGGACCAGGCGGCGGCCAGGGTCTGCGCGGTTTTCTCGGGGATGTGGGACGCGGCCGGGTGGCGGCGGGTGATCGCCTCGAGCCCCACCCGCGCGCCCAGCTTGCCGATCAGGTCATCGACGGCGGTGTTGCCCGCCAGCCGGTCGCGCACGGCGCGGCTGGCCTCGGCATGGCCGGTCAGGGTGCGGGCATGGACCGGCTCGGTCTGCACTGCCTCAAGCCGCAGCATGTCGATACCATAACCGGCGTCGATCTGGTCGATTTTCATCTCTAACAAGGGGCGAATGCGGTATTTGTCGAAGGACGGACGGGCCAGCCCGACCTCGACCACCTCGGCGGCCTGATCGGTGCGGTGCGCCTCGAGCCGCAGGGTGCGCACGCCGCGCGCCTTGTCCTCGAGCCGAGTGCAGAGCGTGGGCAGCATCCGGTCGATTGCCGCCATCACGTCCTCCTCCAGTCCGATCGGGTTGGGCAGGGTCATCCGCACCGCGAAGTGATGCGGCGGGCGGGCGGGCGAGACCGGCTCGGGCGCGCTGCCCATGGCCTGATCCATCCGCGCCACCAGCCCGCGCCCGAAGCGGCGGGCCAGCCCGGCACGCGGCTGGCCCAGCAGGTCGCCGACCCGCCGCAGCCCCAGCCGGTTGAGCTGTGCCATTGTGTGATCCTCAAGCCGGAGGGCGGCAATCGGCAGCGGGCTGAGCGCGCCATAGGTCTGGCCCGGCGGAGCGATCCGGGCGCCGCCGCCCAGCGCCACCACCTGTGGTGCCGCGCCGCCCCGGGTCCAGTGCCGCCGCTTGCCCGCCCGGGCGCGGGTGGCGCGGGCCTCTTGCGAAATCGCGTCGCCGTTGCGGTCCGATGTGGCCTCTTGCCCCGCATAGCGCGCCAGCGCCCAGGCCGCGCCCAGCGTGTCGGCGATGCCCATCTGCACGCTGAGCCCCATGTCGGCGCAGTCCTGTTCGACCACGCTCAGCAGTGTCTCCTCCCCGCCGAAGAGATGGGCGCAGCCCGACAGATCGATGACCAACCCGTCCGGCAGTTCTTCGGCCACCCAGGGGCTGAACTTGCCCGCCCAGCGCCGGATCGCGGTGAGAAAGCTGGCCTCGGCCGGGGCGTTGCGGGCCCGCGTGATCAGCGCCGCGCACATGGCGTGGGCATCGCGCACCGGCTGGCCGATGCGCAGACCGGCGGTCTCGGCCTCGGCATTCATCGCCGAGATGACCTGCATGTTGGATTGTTCCGCCACCACGGCCAGCGGGCCGGTCTGCAGGCCGCGCGCGGCGCGCATCAGCCGTTCCGCACCGAGGCGGGGAAACCAGAGGGAGAGGATACGGCGTCTGGGCATGGGCAGGCAACAAATGTTCTTATTTTGTTCTTATCCGGGAATCGCCTGCAGAGTCGAGTCCCGCTCCGGGCTCGGGTGGTGTCGCTATCGATATGAAAAAGGGCTTAGCCGCAGGTCAGGCGCTGAATCACCCCGGCCCCGTTGACGAAGACGTTCAGCCGGTCGATGCGGTAATCCTGCGTGGCGATGTCATTGGGGCCGAGCACGCGGGACCGGGTGGGCAGCGTGGCCTGGATCGTCGACACCGGCTGGCCGATGGCATCCACGAACGGCTCACCTTCGCAGAAGGCCAGATCGACCGGCGCGGCTTCGGGCTCTGCCGTGAGGTCCACCGGCGCGCCGGTTTCGGTGCAGGCGGCCAGCAGCGGCAGGATCAGAACAAAACGGTGCATTGGCGCTCCTCTCTCCGGTGATGTCGGTTCCGGAAGGTCGTCTTTTCCGGCAGCCTGTCATGAAACGGGAGTTGAAAACACCCTGTATTTGACGCAGGGTCGAGCGAAGTTGACAGGGAGAGATAACACCATGCGTACCCGTGCCGCCGTTGCCCTTGAGGCGGGCAAGCCCTTGGAAGTGATGGATGTTAACCTCGAAGGCCCCAAGGCGGGCGAGGTTCTGGTCGAGATCAAGGCCACCGGTATCTGCCACACCGATGAGTTCACCCTATCGGGTGCCGACCCCGAGGGGCTGTTCCCCGCCATCCTCGGCCATGAGGGCGCGGGCGTGGTGGTTGAGGTCGGCCCGGGCGTGACCAGCTTGAAGCCGGGCGATCACGTGATCCCGCTTTACACGCCGGAATGCCGCGAGTGTGAATACTGTCTGCATCCCAAGACCAACCTGTGCCAGGCGATCCGTTCGACGCAGGGCCAGGGCCTGATGCCCGATGGCACCTCGCGCTTTTCGACGCTGGATGGCGATCCGATCCTGCATTACATGGGCTGCTCGACCTTCTCAAACCACACGGTTCTGCCCGAGATCGCGCTGGCCAAGGTGCGCGAGGACGCGCCGTTCGACAAGATCTGCTATATCGGTTGCGGCGTGACCACCGGCATCGGTGCGGTGATCAACACGGCGAAGGTCGAGATTGGTTCACGTGCCATCGTGTTCGGTCTGGGCGGCATCGGTCTGAATGTGATTCAGGGCCTGAGACTGGCGGGCGCCGATCAGATCGTCGGTGTCGACCTGAACCCCGCCAAGGTGGAAATGGCCACGAAATTCGGCATGACCGATTTCGTCAACCCCGGCGAGGTTGAGGGCGATTTGGTGCCTTATCTGGTGGACCTGACCAAGGGCGGCGCAGACTATACCTTTGACGCCACCGGCAATGTCGGCGTGATGCGCGCGGCGCTGGAATCGGCACATAAGGGTTGGGGTGAGTCCATCATCATCGGTGTGGCGCCCGCGGGGGCCGAGATCTCGACCCGTCCGTTCCAACTGGTCACCGGCCGGTCCTGGCGCGGCACCGCCTTCGGCGGTGCGCGGGGGCGGACGGATGTGCCCAAGATCGTGGACTGGTACATGGAAGGGAAGATCGAGATCGACCCGATGATCACCCACACCATGGGTCTGGACGACATCAACAAGGGCTTTCACCTGATGCACGCGGGCGAGAGTATCCGGAGTGTAGTAATCTACTGATACAAAATCTCTCAAGGGCCGCAATTCAGCGGCCCTTCTTAATTCAAAACAAATTCTGTCATGCCCACGACTTCTCCTCGCCTCGCTGTCCTTATTGATGCCGACAACATCTCGGCCAAATATGCCGGGGCGATCTTCGACGAAGTCGCTTCACTCGGCGAGGCCAGCATCCGGCGCATCTATGGCGATTTTTCTAGTGGATCCCCGCAAGGATGGGACAAAGACACGCTGGCCAATCTGGCAATCGTACCGCATCAGCAATTCGCAAACACGACCGGCAAGAACGCAAGCGACATCGCTTTGGTTATCGACGCGATGGACATACTGCATTCCGGTCGTTTCGAGGGTTTTGTACTAATCTCATCCGACAGCGACTTCACCCGTCTGGCAAGCCGAATTCGGGAACAGGGGCTCGACGTTTTTGGAATTGGAATGCGCAAGACGCCCGCGGCGTTCGTGGCGGCCTGTAAGCGGTTCATCTACGTTGAAAACCTTGAGGGTGACGCACGTGAAGACAATAGAAAAGGGGACGTTGACGCCAAGCCGAAGAATGTCGATCTGAACAAGCCGTATCAACTCATCAACAACGTCCTGTCGGACACAAATGACATTGATGGTTGGGCTACTTTGGCATTTGTCGGCAGCGAGCTTGTGAAACGTTACCCGGATTTCGACTCGCGCACATATGGCTTCAAACGCCTTAGTGAACTGGTGAGGGCCATTGGCCGTTTCGAGGAACAAGGTCAGGGTGCGGATTTCAGAATTCGAAATGTGCCCGGCTGACCAAGCCCCAAGGCCTAAGCCCCATACCGCGCCATGAAGGTGTCCACGGCTTGTTTGGCGACGTCGTCAATCTCGTCCTGGGTAAAGCTGTTTTGAATCCCCAAGACGGCCCGCATCCACAGACGCACCTTGCAAAGCTCCGAGAACTGCTCGGCGGCCATCGGGATGTCGTCGATCACCAGTTCACCCGCCGCGACGGCCTTTTCTAGATACTCGCACATCTGGCGCTGGCCGTTTTCAGGGCCTGCCGCGTAGAAAGCGCAGCCCAGTTCGGGGAAGCGGTCGCGCTCGGCCACGCAGATGCGGAACACCTGCTGCGCGAATTCCGAGGTCAGGAAGGCCACCAGTTGCGTCGCGGCGATGGTCATCACCTCGCGCACCGGTTTGGTCTCATCGATCATCGACAGGATGCGCTCGGACATCAGGCGGCATTCGGTCTCGGCCACCTCCATGAACAAAAGCCGCTTGTCCGGGAAATAGCTGTAGAGCGTTGCCTTGGACACGCCTGCCGCACGGGCGATGTCATCGACGCTGGCGCCCTCGAACCCGTCGGCCATGAACACCTCGCGCGCGCCCTTCAATACCTGGTCGAATTTCCGGCCCGTGCGCAGGATGGTGGCTGGCTGGTTCATGGCTTCTCCTGGGGAATGTCACCTTTCAAACCTATAAACCGGGCGGTTTAGTTTCAATGATTTTCCGGGGTCGGGTTGCAGGGGCACACGCAATTGCTATGTTAGAATCATTCTAAAACAGGGGCAGCAGATGCGATTTCTTTCTCACCGTAAACATTTTCGCGACCTGTCCGGGCAGGAGGTGATCGCACTGGCGATTTCGTCCGAAGAGGACGACGCGCGCATCTACCGGTCCTATGCCGAGATGCTGCGTGCGGACTATCCGGCGACCGCAAAGCTGTTCGACGGCATGGCGGCGGAAGAGGATGAGCATCGCGCCCAACTGATCGCGCTGCATGAGGCGCGGTTCGGTCCGGTCATCCCGCTGATCCGGCGCGAGCATGTGGCGGGCTACTATGCCCGGCGTCCGGTCTGGCTGGTGGAGAACCTCGGGATCGAGCGGATCCGCGAAGAGGCCGAGGCGATGGAGCGCGATGCTGAGCGGTTCTATCTGGCCGCCGCCGCACGCACTTCGGACGCGGCCACCCGCAAGCTGCTGGGCGATCTGGCGGCGGCGGAAGCCGGGCATCAGGCGACGGCGTCCGAGTTGGAGAACACCCATCTCGACGACGACAGCCGCGCCTCGGAAGAGGCCACGGCGCGGCGGCAATTCATCCTGACCTGGGTGCAGCCGGGGCTGGCGGGGCTGATGGATGGCTCGGTCTCGACCCTGGCGCCGATCTTTGCCACCGCCTTTGCCACGCAGGACACCTGGACGACCTTTCTGGTCGGGGTCGCGGCCTCGGTCGGGGCGGGGATTTCGATGGGGTTCACCGAGGCGGCGTCGGACGATGGTGAGCTGTCGGGGCGCGGCTCGCCGGTCAAGCGCGGGATCGCGTCGGGGGTCATGACCACGCTCGGCGGGCTGGGCCATGCGCTGCCCTATCTGATTCCGGATTTCTGGACCGCCACCACCGTCGCCATCATCGTCGTGTTCTTCGAGCTTTGGGCGATTGCGTGGATCCAGAACAAATACATGGAAACTCCGTTCTTCCGCGCCGCGTTTCAGGTGGTGCTGGGCGGGGCGCTGGTGCTGGCGGCGGGCATTCTGATTGGCAGCGGATAGCGAGCCACCATTGCGGATCGGTCAAAAACTGTTACCAATTCCGCCATGGTCGAGATCTTTCTGCGCACCCTTCCCTTCTTCGCGATCATCGGCCTGGGCTACTGGGCCGGGCGCAGCCGTTTTTTCAGCAAAGAGGCGACGGCCTATCTGACGAAGTTCGTTTTCTATTTCGCGCTGTCGGCAATGCTGTTCCGCTTTGCCGCGACCCTGCCCTTTGCCGAGATCTTCGACGCCCGCCTGATGCTGGGCTACCTGCTCGGCACGGTCGGGGTCTACGCGCTGGCCACGCTGGTGGCCTTTCTGCGCGGCCTCGACATCCCCACCGCAGCGGTCGAGGCGCAATGCGCGGCCATCGGCAATGTAGGGTTCCTCGGACTGCCGATGCTGGCGCTCCTGTTCGGCGAGGCGGCCATCGGGCCGGTGATGCTGGTGCTGACGGTGGATCTGGTGGTGTTCTCGTCGCTCATTGTGATCCTGATCAATGGCGGCCGCGACGGGCGGCTGACGGCTGGGACGTTGAGGCTCATCGGTCTGGGCCTGCTAAAAAACCCCATGATCGTGTCTATCTCGGCCGGGCTGATCTGGTCCGCCCTGCGCCTGCCGGTGCCGCCGCCGCTGAACGACTTTCTCACCATCCTCGGGGGCGCGGCCACGCCGGGCGCGCTGTTCGCCATCGGCGCGTCGCTGGCCAGCAAATCCGCCGAACGGGTGCAGATCGCCGGCTGGCTCAGCTTCTGCAAATTGACCATCCACCCTGCTCTCGTCGCCATTGTCCTGCTCTGGCTGATTCCCGTCGCCCCGTTCTCCGCCACCGTTGCCATCGCCGCCGCGGCGCTGCCGGTTGCTGGCAACGTCTACATGCTGGCCGCCCATTACGGCGTGGCCCCACACCGCGCCTCGGCCGCCATCCTGCTTTCGACCGCCGCCAGTATCCTGACCGTACCGCTGGTGATCGCCTGGGTCGGCACGCTCTGACCTTCCTCTTGCTAAAAATATCCCCGCCGGAGGCTCCCGCACTTTACGCAAGCGCCTCGGACCGGTAGCGATAGCCAAGCACCAACGCCCGATACCAGACAAGGACCAAGCCAGATGGAAACCGTTTCGGAAAACACCTGTTTCGGAGGCGTACAGGGCGTCTACCGCCACGCTTCGACCGCCTGCAACTGCGACATGACCTTCGGCCTGTTCCTGCCGCCCGAGGCCAAGGACGGCCCGGTTCCGGTGCTGTGGTACCTGTCAGGCCTCACCTGCACCCATGAAAACGCCATGACCAAGGCGGGCGCCCAGGCCTGGGCCGCCGAGCAGGGCATCGCGCTGGTCTTTCCCGACACCTCGCCGCGCGGCGAAGGCGTGGCGGATCACGAGGATTATGATCTGGGCCAGGGAGCCGGGTTCTACGTCAACGCCACGCAAGACCCCTGGGCACCGCATTTCCGGATGTGGGACTATGTGGCCGAGGAGCTGCCTGCGCTGATCACCGGGAACTTCGCCATCGACGCCGAGCGGCAGGCGATCACCGGTCACTCGATGGGCGGCCACGGCGCGCTGACGCTGGCGATGAACCTGCCGGGGCGCTACCGTTCGGTCTCGGCCTTTGCGCCGATCTCGAACCCCACCGGCAGCGACTGGGGCCGCAAACAACTGAGCGCCTATCTGGGCGATGACGAGGCCGCGTGGGCGACACACGATTCCTCGCTGTTGATGAAGGAAAAGGGTTTTGACGGTCCGATCCTGATCGACACCGGCACCAGTGACCAGTTCATCGACCTGTTGCGCCCCGAGGCGCTGGCCGGGGCCATCGCCGAACGCCGCCAGCAGGCCACCAACCGGCTGCAGCCCGGCTACGATCATTCCTATTTCTTCGTCTCGACCTTCATGGAGGATCACGTCAGTTTCCATGCCGAGGCGCTGTACGAGGGCTGAGCGATGCGCAAATACGATTACGATCTGATTATCATCGGGTCCGGCCCCTCGGGCAGGTCCGCCGCAATTCAGGCGGGCAAGCTGAAGCGCCGGGTGCTGGTGATCGACCGCAAGGACCGGCTGGGCGGGGTGTCTGTGCATACCGGCACCATCCCGTCAAAGACCCTGCGCGAGACGGTGCTGAACCTCTCGGGCTGGCGCGAGCGCAGCTTTTATGGCCGCTCCTACCGGGTGAAGGACCAGATCAGCGCCGAGGACCTCAAGGCGCGCCTGCACATGACGCTGGACTACGAGGTCGATGTGCTGGAGCATCAGTTCAATCGCAATCATGTGGACACGCTGAACGGGCTGGCGAAATTTGTCGGTCCGCATGAAGTCGAAGTGGCGACCGAGGCAGGCGACACCACCCGGCTGACCGCGGCCAAGTTCCTGATCGCCACCGGGACCAAGACCTATCGCCCCGATTACGTGCCCTTCAACGGCAAGACCGTGGTGGATGGGGACGATTTTCTGGAGATGGGTGAGATCCCCCGCTCGCTGGTCGTCATCGGCGCCGGTGTGATCGGGGTGGAATACGCCACCATGTTCTCGGCGCTGGATGTGCGGGTGTCGCTGATCGAGCCGCGCGACAGTTTTCTCGATTTCATCGACCGCACGCTGATTCAGGAGTTCACGCATCAGATCCGCGAGAACGGTGTCGATCTGCGGCTGGGTTCAGCGGTGGAGAAGATCGAGGATGCGGGCACCCATATCGAGGTGAGTCTCGACAACGGCCGTCATGTGCGGGGCGAAATGCTGCTGTTTGCGGCTGGGCGGATGGGAGCGACCTCGGCGCTGAATCTCGATGTGGTGGGGCTGGAGACCGATCATCGGGGCCGGCTGGAGGTGGATCGCAAGACCTATCAGACCGCCGTGCCGCATATCTACGCGACCGGCGACGTGATCGGGCATCCGTCACTGGCCTCGACCTCGTTGCAGCAGGGCCGGGTGGCGGCCTGCGACGCGCTGGAGACGCCGACCCTGCCGGAAAGCCCGTGGTACCCTTACGGCATCTATTCGGTGCCCGAGATGTCCACCTGCGGCATGTCCGAGGAGGAGTTGCAGGAGCGCGGCATTCCCTATGAGGTGGGTGTGGCGCGGTTCCGCGAGACCTCGCGCGGGCACATCATGGGGCTGGAGCATGGCATGCTGAAGATGCTGCTGAGCCTCAAGACCCGCCGGGTTCTGGGCGTGCAGATCGTCGGTGAGGGCGCGACCGAGCTGATCCATATCGGTCAGGCGGTGATGAACCTGAAGGGGACGGTGGATTACTTCGTCCAGAACACGTTCAACTATCCGACGCTGGCCGAGGCCTACAAGATCGCCGGGCTCGACGCGTTCAACCGGATGCCGATCCCGGATGAATTCAAGGTCCGCAAGCCCGCGAAAGCGGCGAAGAAGGCCGAGCCAAAGGCGGAGGTCAAGCAGGACAAGGCGGCGGAGTAGTGGCGCTCTATGTCGATGCCGATGCCTGCCCGGTCAAACAAGAGGCCGAGCGGGTGGCCACCCGCCACGGGCTGACCATGTATCTGGTGTCAAACGGCGGGTTGCGCCCGTCGCAGAACCCGCTGGTTCAGGTGGTGATCGTGTCCGAGGGCGCGGATGAGGCGGACAAGTGGATCGCCGAGCGCTGCGGCGCGGGCGATGTGGTGGTGACCTCGGACATCCCGCTGGCCGCCAAATGCGTCGAGGCCGGGGCGCGGGTGCTGCGCCACAATGGCGAGGCGTTCACGGCGGCCAATATCGGTCAGCAACTGGCGATGCGCGACCTGATGGCCGATCTGCGTGCCGCCAACCCGCTGGGCGCGGGCGGTGGTGGCAAGGCGTTTTCCAAGGCCGACCGCTCGCGGTTTCTGGACGCGCTGGAACGGGAAATCCGGGCGGCGTCGCGGACCTGAAGGGCCAGAGGCTCCCGCCCGTCGGCGCCGCATCGAAGATGCGACCCCTTCCGTTGGGCCCGGCAGCGCGCGGGCAGGCCCGCGCGCTGGAACCGCCGGATTTCGCGGGTTGTCGCGATATTTGGGCCGGTTGTGGCTTGATCATTGGCGCAAGGATTGTTTCAGTCTGCCGTAAGGTATTCTGTTTGCTGCGGGAACGCCGTGGCCCGATCTATTGGAAAGGCGCTTCATGCCCGTCAACGCTGTCATTTTCGATATCGGCAATGTGCTTATCGAATGGCAACCCGAACGCTATTATGACCGCGTGATCGGCGCGGACCGCCGCAGGGCGATGTTTGCCGAGGTCGATCTGCACGGGATGAACGATCTGGTGGATCAAGGGCATCACTTCACCGACACCATCTATGGCTGGGCCGAGAAATACCCCGAATGGCGCGACGAGATCCGCATGTGGCATGACAACTGGATCGAGCTGGCGGCGCCGGATATTCCGCACTCTGTCCGTCTGTTGCGGGCATTGCGGAGCAAGGGCGTGCAGGTCTTTGCGCTGACCAATTTTGGGGTGCAGAATTTCGACTATGCCACCACCGTCTATGCCTTCCTGAACGAGTTCGACCGGCATTATGTCTCGGGCCGGTTGAAGGCCGTGAAGCCGCATGCGCCGATCTACGAGATGGTCGAGGCCGATTGCGGGCTGGCCCCGGAAACGCTGCTGTTCACCGATGACCGGATGGAGAATATAGACGCCGCCACCGCGCGCGGCTGGCAGGCGCATCACTTTGAGGGCCCGCAGGGCTGGGCCGCGCGGCTGGTATCCGAGGGTCTGTTGACTGAAAGCGAGGCGGCATGAGCGTTCTTCACATCCCCTTTGCTGAAGGTGAGGCGAACCTGGACTGGCTGGAACTGACCCGCGCGCTGACCGACGGGCACACTCTGCCCAAGGCCGAGATCGGGGATACGTTGCTCTATCGCGATCCCGACACCCTGCTGTCGCGGGCGGCGTGGATCGACGGGCTGGGCATGGCGGTCAAGACGGCGACGGTGTTTCCGGGCAATCCGAACCGGGGCCAGCCGATGATCAACGGCGCGGTGTGCCTCTATGGCGATGGCGACGGGACGCTGTCGGCGCTGATCGACTTTCACCTCGTGACCAAATGGAAGACCGCCGGAGACAGCCTGCTGGGCGCGCTGCGGCTGGCCGATCCCGGCAGCCGCGAGGTGCTGATCGTCGGCGCGGGCACCGTGGGCCGGTCGCTGTGCGAGGCGTTCGGGGCCGGGTTTCCGCAGGCCAGGATCCGGATCTGGAACCGCACGCTGTCAAAGGCGCAGGCCTTGGCGGAGACGCTGGAGGGCGTGGGTGTTGCCGAGGATCTGGCGGAGGCGGTGACCCGCGCCGACATCGTGGTCTCGGCCACCATGTCCACCGAGCCGGTGATCAAGGGCGAGTGGCTGCGCCCCGGTCAGCATCTGAACCTGATCGGCGCCTACCGCCCAGACATGCGCGAGGCCGATGATACGGCGCTGAGGCGGTCGCGCATCTTTGTGGACAGTTTCGACACCACCATCGGTCATATCGGCGAGATACAGATCCCGCTGGACGACGGCACCATCTCGCGCAGCGATCTGGTTGCCGATTTCTACGATCTGGAGGCTTTTGTGCGGCGCGCGGATGAGATCACACTCTTCAAGAATGGTGGTGGTGCCCATCTGGACCTTATGACCAGTCGCTATATTCTGGACAAATGGCAAGCGGTATCCTGATCCTTATTCTCGTTCTTCTCGTTTTCGTCATCGGGGCGGCGGCCCTGCCCTATTGGGCGGAGGCTCGGCGCAGGCCCATGGACGAGTGGGAACGACGAGACGCGCCCGGTACATGCGTGCCGCTGTCGCAGGGTGTCACCCATTACCAGTGGCATGGGGCGGTGCGCGGACCGGTGGCAGTCTGTGTCCACGGGCTGAGCACGCCGTCTTTTGTCTGGAACGGGCTGGCGCGGGCATTGGGGGCGATGGGGTACCGGGTGCTGACTTATGACCTTTATGGGCGTGGATATTCGGATCGGCCCGAGGGGTCGCAGAACGACGACTTCTTCATCAAGCAGCTCGAAGACCTGCTGGACGATCAGGAGATTGAAGAGGATTTCACCCTCTTCGGCTATTCCATGGGCGGGGCGATTGCCACGGTGTTTGCCGCCAAGCACCCCAACCGGGTCCGGCACCTGGTGTTGCTGGCCTCGTCCGGCATGGTGATGACAACCGACCGGGCCACCCAGTTCATCCGGCAGAAACAGGGGCTGGGTGACTGGCTGATGCTGGCGCTGTTTCCCGGGCGCCATCGCAGGGGAACCGAGGCCGAGCGCGCCTTGCCCAGTTCGGTCCCGGACATCGTGGACCTGCAACAGCGCGAACTGCACTATCGCGGGTTTGTTCCAGCGGTGCTCTCAAGCCTGCGCGGCATCCTCTCGCGCGAGTTGCAGGACGAGCACCGCACCATTCACCGCGCCGGTGTGCCGGTGCTGGCGATCTGGGCGCGCGAGGACGACGTTATCCCGCTGTCCGCCATGGGGCGCCTGACCGAATGGAGCCGCGACGCCTGGCAGGAGGTAATCGAGGATGCCGGGCACGGGATGACCTATACCCATACCGATCAGATCGCGGCGATCCTGAGCGAGCGGCTGCGCGACGGGTTGAACTGATCAGGCCGGTTGCGCTGCTGGCCCACGGTTTTCCCGGATCGGCAGGTGCACGATGGCGCTGAAGGCGCCCACGCCCACGCCGACCCACCAGACCATGGTGTAATCGCCGTAGAGATCATACATCCGCCCGCCCAGCCAGACGCCCAGGAACCCCCCGATCTGGTGGCTGAGGAACACGATGCCATAGAGCGTGCCCATGTAGCGCAGCCCGTAGAGATGCGCGACCAGCCCCGAGGTCAGCGGTACCGTGGCCAGCCACAGCGAGCCCATCACCACCGAGAAGATGATAACCGACATCGGCGTGATCGGCAGCAGGATGAAGGCGGCGGCCACGATGGTGCGGGCGGTATAGATGCCCGCCAGCAGGTATTTCTTGGGAAAGTGCTTGCCCGCCCAGCCCGCCGCCAGCGTGCCGCCGATATTGGCCAGCCCCACCAGCGAGATCGCCACCGCACCCAGCGCCGAGGTGGTGGTGATGCCCATCGAATGCAGCACGCCACCCGGCTGGATCGGCCCGCACATCTCGGTCACGAAGGCGGGGAAATGAGCGGTGATGAAGGCCAGCTGGTAGCCGCAGCTGAAAAAGCCCAGGAAAATCAGCGTGTAGGACGGATCGCGAAAGGCCTTTTTCAGGATCTGGCCCATGCTTTCCTCAAGCTCCTGCTTGCTGGCGGCCTCCGGCGCGCGCATGAAGGGCAGCGTCAGGATCAGAGCGAGGATCACGGCCGCAAAGACCAGGAAGACCTGTTGCCATGACAGAAAGCTCAGCAACCATTCGGCGGCTGGCGCGCCGATTACCTGTCCGGCGCTGCCTGCTGCCGTGACGATGGCCAACGACATCGAGCGGTTCTCGTCCGAGGACGCCCGCCCGACCACGGCCAGCACCACACCAAAGCCGGTCCCGGCGATGCCGAAACCAACGAGCCAGGCATAGATCTGGTGCCCCAGCGGCGTGACCGACCACGCCGACAGCACCATACCGGCGGCATAGGTCAGTGCGCCGAGGATAATGGCCCGGCGGTCGCCGATCTTTTCGGCAATGGCACCGAAGATCGGCTGGCCGATGCCCCAGGCCAGGTTCTGGATCGCGATGGCCAGCGAGAAATCGGTTCTGAGCCAGCCGAACTCTTCGGCAATCGGGATCTGGAACACCCCGAAGGACGCGCGCACGGCAAAGCTCGCGGTGATGATGATACATCCGACGATCAGAACGGGGGTCATCAGGCGGGCCGAGCGGTCCATGCAAATCTCCGGTTGCGTGTCCGTCGGACCCTAAGCTGAATCCCGTTTACGTCAATTCAGGAGTTTTGCGCACACACTTAACCAAAATTGATGCGGGCTGCCCCGGCACCGCTTTTCAAGCCGAATCCGCCGCGCTATGGCTGCGATATGTCGGACGTTTCCGCATTTTACGCCACCCGGGTGGCCGATGGCATCCTGCAGGCCGATGCCGCGCAGGAGGCGGTGCTGCCGGAGTTCGAGCGTATCCGCGCCGCCGTGTCTACCCCGGTCAAGCGCGGGCTGTTTCGCAAAGCGCCGCCGCCGCCCAAGGGCCTGTATCTGTGGGGCGGGGTCGGGCGCGGCAAGTCGATGCTGATGGACATGTTCGTCGAGACGCTGGGTGACGTGCCGGTGCGGCGGGTGCATTTCCACGCCTTCATGCAGGAGATCCACACCAAGATGCACGAGGCGCGGCAGCGTGGGGTCGAGGACAGTCTGGCGCCGGTCGCGGCCGAAGTAGTGAAAGCGGTCAAGGTTCTGGCTTTTGACGAGATGCAGATCACCGACATCACCGATGCGATGATCGTGGGACGGCTGTTCGAGTTCCTGTTCGACGCGGGCGTGGTGGTGGTGACCACCTCGAACCGGGTGCCGGACGACCTTTACAAGGACGGGCTGAACCGGCAGTTGTTTCTGCCCTTCATCAAGCTGATCAAGGAACAGCTCGTGGTGTGGGAGATGGTCTCGCCCACCGATTACCGGCAGAACCGGCTGGAAGGCTCGCAGGTCTATTTCACGCCGATCGGGCCCGAGGCGCGCGAGAGTATCCGCGGGGTCTGGCGCGATCTTTCGGGCGGGCCGGCCGAGCCGCTGACCCTGCATGTGAAAGGGCGCGAGGTGGTGTTGCCGGCCTTCCGCAACGGGGTGGCGCGCGCGTCGTTCTACGATCTGTGCGGACGGATGCTGGGCCCCGGGGATTATCTGGCGATTGCCGAAGAGGTGAAGGTGCTGGTGCTGGAGGATATCCCGCGCCTGTCGCGGAACAATTTCAACGAGGCCAAGCGGTTCGTGACCCTGATCGACGCCTTGTACGAGGCAAAGGTGCGGCTGATCTGTTCGGCAGCGGCAGAGCCCGAGATGCTGTATGTCGAGGGCGAAGGGACGTTTGAATTCGAACGCACCGCGTCGCGTCTGCGGGAGATGCAGGCGAAGGACTGGGGGCCTTAGGGGGCTCTGCCCCCGTCGCCTTCGGCGCCTCCCCCGGGATATTTTTGAACAGAAGAAGTTGCTGGGTCGCTGCGCAGCGGCGCCCGGCCCAACCGCCGCGGACCGCAAGGTCCTGGGGTGGGCGGGAGTGGCTTCTGCCCCGGTATCTGGGCACGGGTCAGCCGTTTTCGCGCAGGATATTGCCGGCGAGGTAGAGCGAGCCGCAGATCAGGATGCGGGCCTGCGGGTCCTGGGCGGTTATTCGGTCGACGGCGGAGGCGACGCTGAGCGCGATGTTTGACGGCAGGTTGACCGACTCGGCAGCGGATGCGGTGTCCTTGGCGCTGAGCGTGTTGGGCTCGCCGGGGATGGAGACCGCCGTGAGGCTGTCGGCGTGTTCGGCCAGCGGGGCGAGGTAGCCGGTCACGTCCTTGGTGTTGAGCATGCCGCAGATCATGTGGGTGGGCCGTTTTGGGAGTTTGCCCAGCACATCCGCCAGCGCCTGTCCGGCGGCGGCGTTGTGGCCGCCATCGAGCCACAGCTCGGCCTGTGGCGCGGCCTCGACCAGCGGGCCGGTTTTCAGGCGTTGCATGCGGGCGGGCCAGTGGGCGTTGGTCATCGCGGCCTCATAGGCGGTATCGCCCAGATCGAGGTGGCGCAGCACCGCCAGCGCGGCGCCGGCGTTTTGGACCTGGTGGGCGCCCATCAGGTTGGGCAGAGGCAGGTCGCATAGACCAGTTGCGTCCTGATAGATCAGACGGCCATGTTCCTCATGCACCTGCCAGTGCTGGCCATGCGCCAACAGCGGGGCGCCGAGGCGGGCGGCGGCGGTCTCGATCACCTCCATCGCCTCGTCCGGCTGCGGGCCGACGATGCAGGGCACGCCGCGCTTGATTATCCCGGCCTTTTCGCCGGCAATCTTGGTCAGCGTGTCGCCGAGGAACTGCTCATGGTCGATCGAGATCGGGGTGATCACGGTGACGGCCGGTTTGTCGATGACATTGGTGGCGTCGAGACGTCCGCCGAGGCCTACTTCGAGCAGCGTGTAGTCGGCCTGCGCGCGGGCAAAGGCCAGCAGGGCGGCGCAGGTGGTGATCTCGAAATAGGTGATGTTTTCACGCGCATTGGCGGTATAGCACTCGTCCAGAACCGCTGTCAGATCGGGTTCCGAGATCAGTTCTCCCGCAACACGGATGCGTTCGTGGAAGCGCGCCAGATGCGGTGAGGTATAGGCATGGGCGGTCAGCCCCACACCTTCGAGACCGGCGCGGATCATCGCCTGGGTCGAGCCCTTGCCGTTGGTTCCGGCGAGGTGGATCACCGGCGGTAGCTTGTCCTGCGGGTTGTCCAGCGCGGCCAGCAGACGCCAGACGCGATCCAAGGTCAGGTCGATGATCTTGGGATGCAGCGCCATCATCCGGTCGAGGATGACGTCGGATGTGGGCGGGGTCATTTTTCGGCCTTGGCCTCGGCGGCGGCCTCTTCGGCGGCCGGGGCTTCATCTGCGGGCGCGGGCAGATCGCCCATGATCGCGGGCGGCAGGCCCATCAGCATCCGGGTGATGGTGATCAGCTCGTCCCGCATCTCGGTACGTTTGGTCACGCGGTCGAGCATGCCGTGGTCCAGCAGGTATTCGGCGCGCTGAAACCCTTCGGGCAGTTTCTCGCGGATGGTCTGTTCAATCACGCGGGGACCGGCAAAGCAGATCAGCGCGTTGGGTTCCGAGATATGCACGTCGCCCAGCATCGCGTAGGAGGCGGTCACGCCGCCCGTGGTCGGGTGGGTCAGCACGACGATATAAGGCAGATCGGCCTCTTTCAGCATCTGCACCGCGACGGTGGTGCGGGGCATCTGCATGAGGCTCAGGATCCCCTCCTGCATCCGAGCGCCACCGGCGGCGGAGAACAGGATGAGCGGGCGCTTGAGCTTCACCGCCTCTTCCGCGGCGGCGATGATGGCGTTGCCGACATACATGCCCATGGACCCGCCCATGAACGAGAAATCCTGCGCGGCGGCCACGATGGGGGTGCGGCCGATCTCACCCGAGGCGACCAGCATCGCCTCTTTCTCGCCGGTCTTTTTCTGCGCCGCCTTCATGCGGTCGGGATATTTCTTCTGATCGCGGAACTGCAGCGGGTCGTCCTTGGGCGCGGGCACCGCAACCTCGGTGAAGATGCCGCCATCGAACAGATGGCTGAACCGGTCGCGCGGTGTGATCGCCATGTGGTGGTCGCACTGGGTGCAGACGTTCTGGTTTTCCGCCAGTTCGCGGTGGAACAGCATGGTTCCGCACTCGTCGCATTTGTGCCAGAGGTTTTCCGGCATCTCCCTGCGCGAGAAGATCGAGTTGATCCGGGGGCGGACGTAATTGGTGATCCAGTTCATGACGGAACCTTGGTTGTGCTGCGTTCTGGTCAAATAAGACGCTGCGTCAGGAAATGCAATCAGCGCCGCAAGGCAAGACGCGCCACCAGCCAGGCAATCAGCATCAGCACGAAATCCACCCCAAGCCAGACGCGCAGGTTGGTCGTGTCCGACATCTCGTAGGGAATGAGGAACAGCGCCAGCCCGTCCAGGCTGTTGGGCAGGGCAACGAACAGCAGCGCCACGATATTGTTGAAGAGGTGCAGCGCGATGGCCGGGCCAAGGGTTCCGGCGCGCGCGGTCAGGTCGGCCATTAGCAGGCCGAACACGCCCGACCAGAGCGCGATCAGCAGCGCGTTGTCCCCGGCCTCGGACGGCACATAGTGGCCCATGGCGAACAGGATCGAGGGCAGGCCCATCCAGATCACCGGCGAGCGAAACCGGGCGGCGAGGCTTTGCTGCAGGTAGCCGCGGAACAGAATCTCTTCGGCGCTAGTCTGGATCAGCACCGCAAGCAGCGAAAACGGCAATACGGCCAGCCAGACGGTGACGGACAGGTTCGGCTGCATCGGCGCGCCCATGTCATAGGGCGGCAACACAAGAAGCACCGCCCCCAGCAGCAGGAGCCCGCGCAGGACATGCCAGAACTGGGTCAGCGCCAGATGGTACGGTCCGACAATCGTCTGCAGCGAGCGTCGCTGCAGCTGCCGCGCGGCCAGCGTCACCCCGAGCGTGACAAAGGCGAAACTGGCCAGCAGGATCAGCATGGCCACCGGAGTCGCTCCGGCCAGGAAATTGCGCAGCCACAGCTCGGACCCCAGGCTGCCTGCCACCGCAAGAACGCCCGCGTTGAGCGCAAAGACCACGACGGCGATCAGTCCGAGCCCGGCCAGCAGGCGCCAGATCTCGGGCCGGAGCCGGGCCGGGGCGACCAGCCGTTCATGCGCGGCGTAGACCCCTTTGGTCGTGTCAGCGTCCATGCATCTGCTCCACTTGCATCGGCTCGTCCTCGGGGTCGGCCAAATCGGCCAGATTGATGCCTGCCGACTGCAACCGCCCGGCCAGACCGCCCAGATAGCCTGCGACGGTTTCAAGCAGTTGCACTGCCACCGTCGGGTCGCTTTCCACCACCGCGCGGAACTCTTCATCGCCGATCCGCAGGAAACTGCTGTCCTCTTCGGCGACCAGATCGAGCTGCCGGGGTTCGCGGGTGATGATCGACAGATCCCCGATCAGGCGTCCGGGCTCGACGGTCGAGATCGGGCGGACCACGCCGTTTTCGTCCGGCCAGACCAGTGCGGCGCGCCCCTTGAGGCACAGATAGGCCGCGTCCGGCGCCTGTCCCTTGGAAAAGATCACCTGCCCCGCCGCCACGTCGTACCATTGCGCCGAAAAGGCCAGCAGCCGCTGGTTGCGGGCGTCGAGTTTCGAGAACAGCTCGGTCGCGGCGATGATCTTGAGCTTGCGGCTGAGATCGGCGGCCGCGCCCTCGCCCAGTTCCAGTTGCGAGCGTGACACACCGTCGATCCGGCCATCCTTGATCTCGATGAACAGGTCATAGGCCTCGGGATGGGCAAAATGATCCTCCATGAAGATCATAATCGACTCGGGCAGCAATTCGCGCAGTTTCTGCCGGGTGCGCAGGCGGCTTTCCGAGTCGTGGCTGGCCAGCGCCTTGTCCAGCACCAGAATGTCGGGCCGTTTGATACCGGCGCGGGAAAAGGCGGCGCGTTCCTGGAACACGGTGGGCAGGTTGGTGCCGCCCAGCCCCGAGGGCAGGTCGTAGATGATCGAGGCGATGCGGCGGCGCAGACCGGCCTCGTTCAGCACCTCGGCCACCACATCCTCGATCTCGTCCATCCGCGCGCCCGCCATGATCGACACCCGCCCGAACAGGGCGTTTTCGGTCACCGTCAGGCGCGGCACGTATTGTTCGGGATCGACCGCAACGAACAGCCCGCCCATCGAGGCGCGCAGCCTGTCCGCCTGACCGCGCCGGATGGCCAGGATCTTGTCCTTGTATTCTTCGGGGAAGCTGGGCCCAATCTGTTCGGCGGTCAGCAGGAACGGCACCGTCAGCAGCAGCGCGCGGTCTTCGTCGCTGAGAGCGACGTTGCCCTTGGCCGAACGGCGCTCGACGATGTCGAGCAGGCGGCCAAACATCTCTTCGGACATGCCGAGGCGCAGGAACAGCGGGTGGTCGGTGCCGTCGCGGCCAAAGGTCTGTTTCAGCGTCTCGATCACGCCCAGCGCGATGCCCTGCGCCTCATCCGCCAGCCCCTGAGCCTGCAGCATCCCGATAAAGCGCGGATCGCCCGCCAGAAGCTCGGGCGCGATGTCGCGGGTGGGCGCGGCGTAGAGCAGGTTGCCGCCAAGCGGCACTGCCGGGTTGAACCGGTCGGGTTCGAACCGGTGCACGAATTCGTCCAGACCGCGCGCCCGGATGCGCTCGGCCACCGTGTCGCGCAGGCGGACGATCTCGCTCGCCAGACGCGGGTGCAGCAACGGGTCGAAGCGCGACCGCAGGGTGCGGCGGAACATGAACTCGTCAATGCCCATCGCCTCGACCAACTGGAACCACCAGTCGCGGATCTGGTCACCGTCGCTCAGACCGGCAAGACCCGGATCGATCCAGTCGGCGTCGAGCACGTCCGCGCTGTTGCCCGCGCGCACCGCTTCGATCTGTTTGCGGCTGGGACGTCGCAGGCCGTCGCCCTCCTTCCGGGGACCGGTGCGCAGCGGCATCAGCAGGTTATCCCCCAGCGTCCCGTCGAACAGGTAGGGCCGGGAATGGGCATAGCCGACCCGCGCGGCGATCACCGCCTGATGCAGCTCGTTCAGCTTGTGACCGGCCACGGTAACCTCGCCCCGCGCGGGCAGAACCTCGCGCGTCAGAAGCTGCGCGATCGCCGTGCGTTCCGAGGCGCGGCTGGACTGGATCGCAACCCGGGCGCCGGGCGGGATGGTCAGGTCGATATCTTCGAGGATTGTGTTGCCGTCCTGATCGCGCACGGTCAAGTCGCGCAGCGCGACCGTGCCGGCCAGATGCGGGATGTGGTCGGGTTGGCCCAGAAACAGCTTTTCCGGGATCATGTCGCGGGGCGCAAAGCGCTCGGTCACGATGTCCCAGCGCAGGGACATGTCCTGTACCTGATTGTAGTAGAACAGCAGTTCCTTCCACGGGCTGGAGAGGTCTTTGTATGCCCCCAGCGCGGCAACCAGCGCGCCCACAGTGATTTCACCCTTGATCGCAAGATAGCCGCCCACCGAATAGAACAGGAACGGCGTCATCTGAGTGATCAGATTGTTGAGGAACTTCATGAAGAATTTCTTGTTGTAGATCCGGAACCGAATCTCGAAGAGCCGCCCCAGACGGTCGGTGAACTGCGCCAGCCGGTAGCGCCAGCCGCCATTGGCGCGCAGGTCGCTGATGCCCGCGGCACTTTCCCCGATCTCGGAACTGAGCCTGCGCACCTCCTGAATCCGTTCCTTGTTCAGCAGGTTGATCTGCCGTTGCAGCATCGGGATCAGCCAGGCCTGCAGAGGGATAAGCGCGATCGAAGCCAACCCGAACCACACGCTTTGCATGAACAGGAAGGTGACGATGGTCAGCATCTGCCCGGCCTGGAACACCGGCTGGGCGATGGCGTCGCCCATCAGCCCGCCCATCGGCTCGGCCTCGGAGGTGATCATCGACACCAGCTCTCCTTGGCTGGTGGTGGCGAAATAGGTCTTGGGAAAGCGCATCATCCGGCTGATGAGCTTGAAGCGCAAACGCCGCAGCATCCGCTCGGACAACACCCCCTTCATCGTGTTGATCCGCATCTTCATGAGGCCGCTGACCAGCACCGTGGCCAGAAACGCAAAGCACAACACCATCAGGTACTGCACCTGTGTCAGCGAAACGCCCAGCAACGTGACATTGTCGGTGGTGGCGCCGATGGCATCGTTGATAATCCGCTTCGGCAGTTCCAGCGAGGCATAGAGGAACGGGAAGGACAACACCGTCAGGAACAGCAACACGAATTGCTGCCGCTTGGAGTATTTCCATATGAAGGAAAACAAGCTGGATTCCATGCCCGGTCCTTATCTTGGCTTGAGCGCTCCGCGGCACGGCGCGGAAAACCCACTGCTACCGGGACCAAGACGGTAAGCACTGGTCCGTGCGATTACAAGAACACCCCGGGCCATCCGGTTGGATTGAATTTGGCCAACGATCGCGGAGCCGGATCGCTGGCATCGCCGGACGCGGTCACAAAAATATTCTACAAATCTTCGTTACGTGCTTTAACTCGATAACGTCCCTTCGATAAAGAAAGGCCAACCCGGCCCCTGCGCGACGGACAGGTCATGAACACGTTACTGGACAGATGGTTTCACAAGCGGACCCTGCAGCGCTGGCGCAGCGTCGCGGGCAGTCTGGAAGTGTCCGATCCGGCCGATTTGCGGGTGTATCGCGACCGCGCGCGGGCCTTGCTGACTTATATCGACCGGACCATCCATTTCGCGGACGGCCAGCTTGCCCTGCCGCGCATCGGCTCGTCCAGTTTTCCGAAACCGCATGGCACCGACTGGTCGTGGCGCCCCTCGCTGTGGCGGGGGCCGTTGGCGGCCCGCGGGCTGGCATCGCCGGACAGAAAGGTCAGGCTGGATGAGGACGTGGTGCTGTTTCACGACTGCGACACGTCCGAGATAACCCTGCGCCAGTTGCGGAACACGCGGGTGGCCGATCTGGCGCCCTTTGGCCTCAAGCTGGACGTGTTCAAGTTCAACGGATCGTTTCTGTCGTTGGCCATCACCCTGCCACCCGAGGCGCGTCAGGGGATCACCCGGTCGCATCTATTCCGGCTGGATACGATTGTCGAAAAGGAACAGCCGGTGGGCGTGATCGCCCGTCTCAACGTTCAGCATGGTCCGAACACCGAGCAAATCGTGCGTCAATTGCCGCACGACGCCACCGAAGCCAGCGCCGAGTTCGATCTGGCCTATACCAAGATGAACGACAAGCGGATCGAGAAAATCTGGCTGGACCTGATCCTGGAACAGCCTGCGATGAATCAGGTCGTCCTGCGTGACCTGACACTCTGCCGCCACCACCGTGCCGATTTGTGAGAGCCTGCCAGACATGAGCCCCCTGACACTGACCAAGACGCGGCTGAACAACGGCATCTGGGAAGGCCGCCTTTCGGGTGATTTGCCCGAGGGCCAAAGCCCCGAGATTCGCGTCGACTATCGCGACCGGCCGGTTGAGGGGGTCGATCTGACCGAGAGTCCAGAGGGATGGAACCTGCGCATTCCGGTGCCACCCCGTGCGATGGCCGATGGCGTGCACAGCTTTCTGATCTATGACGGCGCGACCGATACCAAGCTGGGCGATTTCGTGGTGATCGCGGGGGATATTGCCCACCACAGCCTGCGCGCCGAAGTCGAGCTGCTGCGTGCCGAGCTGGACATGCTGAAACGGGCGTTTCGGCGGCACTGCATGGAAACCCAGTGAGACGCGTAGATCACCTGCCAAGGCAATAGTGCTGCCATCCTTTGACAGCAGGACCGCGCCTATTAGCTGATTTGCCCGTCGGGACCGGCCCGTTTTCAGGCGGCCTGAACCGAATGGCTTTCGGTCAGGATCGCATAGAGCTTGGTCGGGTCCGGGTTGGCGCGCAGCTTGGTGCAGACGGCGGAGTCGCGCAGGGTGCGCGATACCAGTGCCAGCGCCTTGAGATGTTCCACCCCGGCGTCTTCCGGTGCAAAGAGCGAAAAGGCCAGATCGACCGGCTGGCGGTCGACCGCACCGAAATCGAGCGGTTTTTCCAGCAGGACGAAGACGCCGGCCACCGCATCCAGACCCGGCAGGCGGGCATGGGGCAGCGCGACGCCGTGGCCGACCCCGGTGGGGCCGAGGCTTTCCCTCTCGAGCAGCGCCTCGACGGTGGCCTGGGCATCGAGGCCCAGCGCACTTGCGGCGACATCGCCGATTTCCTGAAACAGCCGCTTCTTGCTCGAAGCCGCAGACATAGTGCGAACAGCTTCGGATTTGAGGATGCTCGAAAGCTCCATTTATCAACGCTCCATGATGGTGCCCCCGCGTGGCGGAGGCACATCCCGCTTTGCTTGCCTGTTACGGATCGATCCAGCCGATATTGCCGTCATCGCGACGGTACACGACATTCAACCCGTCCTTGTTTTCGTTCCGGAACACCAGCACCGGGGCCCCAGCCAGTTCCATCTGCATGACGGCCTCGCCGACGCTGAGAGACGGGATCTTGGTTTCCATCTCGGCCACAATGATCGGTTGCAGCGACTCCGGCTCTGCAACCGCACCCGATTCTTCCGAAGCGAGGATATAGGATGAGGCCCCGAAGAGTTCAACCGGCTCGGACCGATCGCGGTGGTGGTCCTTAAGGCGGCGTTTGTAGCGCCGCATCTGTGTCTCCATCTTGTCGCAGCATGCCTCGAACGCCGCATAGATTTCGGTTGCATATGCCTTGGCCTGCGCGGTCAGCCCGGTGGACATGTGGACCGTGGCCTCGCACACATATTCATGCGCCGAACGGGAAAAGATGACATTCGCGTCGGTTGGCCTTTGGGCATATTTGCCCACAACCTCGCCCAGCTCGGTCTGCACGTGTGTCTGCAGCGCTTCGCCGATGTCGATCTGTTTTCCGCTGATTTGGTAACGCATGTGATCTCCTTCACAATTCGCACCCGTTTTGACGCCACGGAACGCGGCGTGCCTGTTGTTATCGGGTGGTGGGTAGAAGCACAGTCCCCGGTAGCCTGCCATCCGTCCCTTCCGAGAAGGGGCATCGAGATCCAGCATGGAGCCGAGGAAATGCCATACGCCAATTGAGGCAAGAGACGCGGGCAGAGTCAATCAAAACAGGTGTGATTCCATAAGAAATCCGCCATGCAGCAGGCGGGTGTCTGCCAACAGTCAGGAAATCCGGAAGTTTTCGCCCAGATAGACGCGGCGGACATTTTCGTTCT
This sequence comes from Ruegeria sp., assembly GCF_040830605.1. Classification (GTDB taxonomy): domain Bacteria; phylum Pseudomonadota; class Alphaproteobacteria; order Rhodobacterales; family Rhodobacteraceae; genus Ruegeria. The sequence continues at coordinate 246,846 of NZ_JBFOMD010000004.1, read as the reverse complement.
CGACCACCTCTTCGGGGGTGCCGGACATCAGAACCTGCCCGTCATGCAGGATATAGGCGCGGTCCACGATCTCGAGCGTCTCGCGCACGTTGTGGTCGGTGATCAGGACGCCGATGCCGCGTTTCTTGAGGTCGGCCACCAGATGACGGATATCGCCGACGCTGATCGGATCGACCCCGGCGAAGGGTTCGTCCAGCAGCAGGTATTTCGGATCGGCGGCCAGGCAGCGCGCAATCTCGACCCGCCGCCGCTCCCCTCCCGACAGCGCCAGCGCCGGCGCGCGGCGCAGATGTTCGATGGAGAAATCCGACAGCAGTTCCTCAAGCCTTTCCTTGCGCTTATGACCGTGCTTGACGGTGATATCGAGCACGGCGGCGATGTTGTCCTCGACGCTCATGCCGCGAAAGATCGACATTTCCTGCGGCAGATAGCCGATACCCATGCGGGCGCGGCGGTACATCGGCAACGTCGTGGCATTCTGCCCGTCGATGGTGACGGTGCCCGCCTCGGGGAAGACCAGCCCGGCCACCGAGTAGAACGTGGTCGTCTTGCCCGAGCCGTTCGGCCCGAGCAGCGCGACCACTTCGGACCGGCCCAACGACATGGACACGTCCCGAATCACCGTCTTTTTGCGGTAGGACTTGCGCAGCTTCTCGATCTTGAGGCCCGAGGAGCCTTCGGCGACTGTCAGTTTCGGACGGTTCATCAATTTCCGTCCGTTTTTAGAATTGTTTTCACACGGCCAACCATCTGGGCCGTGCCGGTGATCAGATTGACCGTCATCTTGCTCGAACTCAGCGCGTTTTCACCCTGCGTCAGCAGCACATCGCCGGTCATCACGATGACCCCGGATTCGATGGTGTAGTCGGCGCGCTGCGCCTGCGCCGCGTCAGGCCCGTTCACCAGCACGACGTCGCCGGTCGCCTCCATCCGGTCGATGCCCGAGTTCGCTTCGTTGTAGATGACCAGCACCCGCTGCGCCGACAACCGCATTTCGCCCTGCCCCACGAGGACGTTGCCCTTGAACTCGGCCGAGCCGTCCTCTTGGTTGACATCAAGGGAATCCGCCGTGACCTCGACCGGCAATGTCGGGTCCGCCTTGATCGCTCCGAAGGCGACGTTGGTTTCCTGCGCAAGGGCCACAACCGGGCCCAACGCCAAAGCAATACCGAAACTCAAAGCACGAAAATGGATCACAGGTTATCTTTCTGACTTCTGAGGGTCATATAGCAGCTTCACGCCGTCTGTAAAAATAATATGCAGCGGGCCGCCCTTTTTTTCCTCGCCGAAGACCATGGTTCCAGCGGTAAAATCCCCGATCGGGCCGGTGCCGGTGACCTGGCCCGGAGTGTCGCCGCGGATCTCGTTGAGAGACGTGTTCAGCGTGTCCGTGGTGACCCGGATACCGTCGGCGGTGGTCATGATCACGTTGCCCGAGAAGGTGGCCATACCGCGGTCCACGGCCACCGATCCAAGGTCGGAATCCAGCGTCAGTTCGCGCCCGTTGACCAGCCGGAAGCGGGCGCGCAGATCGGTGGCCTCACCTGGAACCCGGTCGCCGCCGGGGCGGACCAGACCGGCGGAGACCAGGATTTCTTCGCCCTTTTCGGTGACACCGGAAAAGAACGGGCGCGTCACCTGCTGTCCGCTGAGCCGCTTTTCGATGTCGTTTTCGGCAAAGGGCACCGGGGTGTTGGTGTCGATGCTGCGCGACAGAAGGAACATGGTGGACAGCAGCACGATGGCGGCCAGCGGCAGCAGCACCTTGAAGAACTGCACCATGCGCGAATAGCCGTCCACCGGAGCGCCCCCTTATCCCAGCCCGACGCGCAGGCAGTCGTGGATGTGCAGCAGGCCTTCGGCCCGCGCAGGGCCGTCGGGGTCCACCACGAAGAGCGAGGTGATCTTGCGTTCGTTCATGATGGCGACCGCCTCTTCGGCCAAGGCGCCGGGGGCGATGGTCGTGGGGTTCTCGGTCATCACCTGAGCGGCAGTGTTGTTCAGCAGCCCGTCCATGTGGCGACGCAGGTCGCCGTCGGTGATGATGCCGGTCAGCGCGCCGTCCGCATCGGTGACGCCGGCGACGCCGAAGCCTTTCTGGCTGATCTCGAGCAGGACCTCGCTCATCGGTGTATCGGACCCGATCAGCGGCAGGGCCGTGCCCGTGTGCATCAGGTCGCGCACCTTGCTGAGCCGCGCGCCAAGCTTGCCACCGGGGTGGAAATCGCGGAAGTTCTCGGGCCGGAAGTCGCGGTATTTCATCAACGCGATTGCCAGCGCGTCGCCCATCGCCAGTGTCAGCGTGGTCGAGATCGAGGGCACCATGCCGAACCCGCAGGCCTCACCCATCGACGGGATCAGCAAATGCACGTCGGCCTGTTTCATCAGCGTGCTTTCGGGTTCGCTGGACAGACCGATGAGCGGAATGCCGAAGCGGCGGGTAAAGGCCAGCAGATTGGCCAGTTCCGGCGCCTCGCCCGAGTTCGAGATGGCAAGCACCACGTCGCCTTTGGACAGCATACCCAGATCGCCGTGGCTGGCCTCGGCGGGGTGCACGAAATAGGCCGGCGTGCCAGTGCTGGCCAGCGTGGCGGCGATCTTGTGGCCGATATGGCCCGACTTGCCGATACCGCTGACGATGATACGGCCCGTGGCGTTCAGGATCGTGCGCACGGCTTCGGCAAACCGTTCGTCCAGCCCATCGGCCAGCACCTCAAGCGCCTTGGCCTCGTCGGTGATGACTTGGCGGGCCGTTTTCAGAAAGGACTCGTTTTCGGTCATGAGTGGGCAAAGATATCCGTTTCGGGCCATCCGGCGAGGTCGAGCCGGGCGCGCATGGGCAGGAAGTCGAAACAGGCCTGCGCCATGTCGCTCCGGCCTTCGCGGGCAAGGCGCCTGTCCAGCTCCTCGCGCAGGCGGTGAAGGTAAAGAACGTCCGAGGCCGCATAGTCGAGCTGCGCGTCCGTAAGGGTCTCGGCACCCCAGTCGCTCATCTGCTGCTGTTTCGAGATATCGACGCCGATCAGTTCCTGACACAGGTTCTTGAGCCCGTGCCGGTCGGTATAGGTGCGCACCAGACGGCTGGCGATCTTGGTGCAGTAGACCGGCGCGGCCAGCGCGCCGAAGGTGTGGTACATGGCGGCGATGTCGAAGCGGCCAAAGTGAAACAGCTTCAGCACATCGGGGTTTTCCAGCATGGCACAAAGGTTCGGGGCATGCGCCTGACCGTTTTCCATCTGTACGATGTGGCTGTCGCCATCACCGCCCGACATCTGGATCACGCAGAGCCGGTCGCGATGGGGATTCAGCCCCATTGTTTCGCAGTCGATGGCCACGATGGGACCAAGATCCAGCCCGTCAGGCAGGTCGTTTTTGTAGAGATGGTTAGCCACGCAAATGTCCTTTGTGCCGTACCGGCCCCGAGATAGGGGGTTTGGTGGGCAAACTCAACTGCGCGCAGATTCAGGCCGCGATGTGGTCAACACCTTCCAGTGCGGCAAGCGCTTCCACGTCGGCGGCGTAACGCGCCTCCATATCTTGGTGCTTCTGGTCGTCCCAGCCGGGGATCACCAGTTCCTCTTCCAGCTTTTCGGGGGCCGCGAACTTGTCCAGGAACAGCGAGATGACCCGTGCCCGCATCTCGTCCGAGAAATCGGGGCGGTCCTGCAGATAGGAGTCGAGCCGGGCCATCGCCTCGGGGTCCAGAACGCTTTCTAGCGGGGTCAGCTTTCCGGTGACATCCGCGTCAGGCGGCAGGGCAGCGGCGGCGCGCAGCACGCGTTCCCAGACAAACGGAAGTTCCTCGGCGCACCAGGTGGTGATCGGCACGTCGGGCAGCTCGGCGCGCAGTTCGTTGACCAGATCGCACCAGCTAAGGGCAAACGGATCGGGATCGTCGGGCAGTTTGGCGCCTCGGGTCAGCGCATCCGAGAGCAGCCGGTCCGGGCTGCGAAGGCTGAGGAGGAACCGAAGCTGTACGTCGGGGAACAGCGCGCGGATCTGCGCGGCCCGCCGCCCCAAACCGGGAAACCACGTGTGACCGTCCCACATGCGCAATCCCGGCTCCATCAGGTCGATATCGGACAGCACCAGGTGCGTGCCCTCGTCCAGCGCTGGGAGCCGCTTGGCCACTTCCTCAGCGTTTGCCGTCTGGGGGGACTTTATGAACTCGGCAATTGCGGCGCGATAAGCTGCAGGTCTGGGCGTTTTGACATTATGCGATCCGTAGTCGTCGGCGTCGCGGCGCAGCGCCCAAGGCAGGTCCCGGCACCCGTCGAACGGATGGCCGATCTGATACGAAATGCTGCCCTGCCCGCCCAAGTTCTGGCCCTTGTCCCGTGTTTTGACGCGGGCTTTGCTGCACACGCCTTAGTCCTCATCCGGATATAGCCCCAGAGCCTGCGGCGCACAACGCCGCGGCCGCTGGAACTAGTGCTCGGTTTCTCCGCGTTCAACGGTGAAAAAGAACTCCTCATCCGGGTTTTTCTCAAGCACCTCGTCCGGAACCGATTCCGGACCCTGCAGGAACACGTTTGCGCCAAAATGCGCGTGCATATGGGACAGTTTCTCCATCCGTGCGCCCGTCAGTTCGGCATAGAACTGCGCCTGTTTCGGCATCGCCTGCAGCTCGGCGATCTTGTCCCGATGCGCCTGGATCGCCGCGTTATGTGCAGCCGCCAGTTCCGGGTTCTCCATAAGTCTGTCATATTCGGCCTGCACCCGAGGCAGCATCCGCTGGATCGAGGTGTCGCTGTCGGCGTTGTTGTTCATCCGGAACCAGTAGGCCAGGCCCTGATCGCGGTCCACGTGGTTCACCCGACCCCGGTCGCGTTTGACCAGAAAGCTCTCGGCCGAGCGGACCGCATAGTGGTTGAGCTGCACAAGATCGTAGCCGTAGCTGTCGATGGTCGAGCGCCAGGCGTTACGAAAGGTATGGCGTGGCATCGGTTTGCCCGACCCGTTGACCCAGCGGATTTCCTCCCACAATTGCGGCTTCAGGCCCTTGGGGCGGTGCACGCCCATCTTGCGGTAGATGCCGGTGTTCTTGAACAGCGTCTTGAACCCCCAGGCCTGATGCGGTTTGCGGGTGTACTCGGGCGCGCAGCGGGTGAATTGCCGGGTGATGAAGTCCGGATCGAAGGCGTGAATGCCGGCATTTCCGAACAGCCGCCATGTCATCGAGATCATGTTGACGTCGCCCAGTTCGGCAAACAGCGCATCGAGCGTCCCGTCACCGCATTTGATGTTGATGTATTCATCCACATCCATGCACATGATCCACTCGGCCTCGGAAATCACCGGCTCGGATTCAGCCGCGCCCAGCGCTGCGTGCTGCGGTTTCAGATCGGTCTGCCGGAACGGGTTTTCGCGATGCTGAACGACCCCCATCTGCTGCAAAAGATCTAGGATCGTGTCGGTGCCATCCGTGCAGTCATTGGTGTAGACGAGAAAATCGTCGATGCCGATGGCCCGGTGATAGGCAATCCACTCCAGAATGAACGGGCCTTCGTTCTTCATCGTGGTGACGATTGCGCGCTTGCCGTTTGTCTTGACCTGCAGCTTTTCGGGCGGCGGGCGAACCGGGTCCTTTTCGAAATGCCGCGACAGGGTTCGCAGCAGCGGTGGATGCTTGACCAGACTGGACCTGGGCACAATCAGCGTGACCGGTTTGGCGGGATGGCGGAGCGCCATGCAGCGGTAGAACTCCTGCACCTGATCCGGCTCTGGTGTCGCACCGCCGATACGGAGGAAACGCCAGACGCAATCGTCGGGCAGCTTGTGCGGAGCGACACACCAGCGGCGGCGGATCTGGGGCGTGTCAAACTGCACGCAGGCATGATCCGCGAATTCGGGCGCATCGCCATTTCGCACGCGCCACGGATAGCAATGGCGTCCCTGCAGGGAGATGTAGCCTGTCTGCGCGCCGGCCGCCCGGTCGAAAATCCCCGGTCCCTCCGGCTCGGGCAGCAGATCGTGCACGTCGATATTCGCCACGGCCCTCGCGGCGCCCAGATATCGCGCGCGTGCCCATTCGTAATACAGCACCTCGGCCAAGGGTGCGTGCCACGGGTCTGGCTCGGGTATCTCCATCCGGTCCTTGCCCGGCGCTTCGGGCACGCAATAGGGATGCGCCTCGGATGGCAGGGTTTTGTGGCCCAAAGGGTGATCCACATCGACCAGCAGAACCGCGCAGTCGAGCCCGCTTTCGGCGATTGCTGCGCTTAGGTCCTCGGCGAATTGCGGATCGGAGTCCGGGCGCGCGCGCGACAAGATCACGGCGCCGTTCATCCCGTGCGAGCGGTGATTGCAGCGCAGCCAGTCCATCACCAGAGACGTCCGCTCGCCATTGCGGATGGCAAGCGCCACGTTTCGTCCATCCAACAGATCCCATTGCCGGGGAGAGGGCGAAACAGCCACCGGCACTTGGTCGAACAGCATGGGGATCGGGCCGTCTGCCTCATACGACACCGTGATCTTTGGGGCGCCGCCGACGGAATGTGCCATGATGACTGACACGCCTTCACCCGGCGTGATCCGGTCCATGGGCGTGTCGTGGGTGAAGAACAGGTGGGCAATGCCCGGAGCATCTCCAGTGACCGCGTCCAGCAATGTCACGGAGCCCTGACGCACGGCGTGCAACGTGCACAGCGACACGTTGCCGGATGATGCCGCCTCAGCCATTCCTCTGCGCTTACCTCTGTCTCGTTTGCCCGTTTCGGCCTGTTCCGCCCTATTTAAGAAGGCTTGCCGGCGAAAGCCAACGGGAAACCGCGATCCGACCCATGTGTTGCAGTTAGATCGAATGCGGCTGGCAGGGACTGGCCGGACCGCAAGCCACGGTTGCACTGCCGAACCGCAAAGGGCACAAGGCCCCCGACCCATGGTTGCGGTCCCGGACCGGCCATTGGTGCGTTGAGCCAGACGAGAGGTACTGAGCATGCCCAAGGGCAAGTTGTTGATGGTAGGGGCCGGGCTGTCCGGCGCGGTGATCGGGCGTGAACTGGCCGAGCAGGGATACGAGATCACGATTGTGGACAGCCGCGACCATATCGGCGGCAACTGCCATACCGAGCGCGATGCCGAGACCGGAGTCATGGTGCATGTCTACGGGCCGCACATCTTTCACACCGACGATGAAGAGGTCTGGACCTATGTGAACCGGTACACGACCTTTCAGCCCTACAAGAACCGGGTCAAGACCACCTCGCGCGGGCAGGTGTTCTCGCTGCCGGTGAACCTGCACACGATCAACCAGTTCTTCGGTAAGACCATGCGACCGGACGAGGCCCGTGCCTTTATCACCGAGGAACAGGCCGATACCTCGATCGAGGACCCTCAGACCTTTGAGGAACAGGCGATGCGGTTCGTGGGCCGCGACCTCTACGAGGCGTTCTTCAAGGGCTACACCATGAAGCAGTGGGGCTGTCACCCGTCCGAACTGCCCGCCTCGATCCTTAAGCGCCTGCCGGTGCGGTTCAACTACGACGACAACTATTTCTTCCACAAGTTTCAGGGCATGCCCGAGAACGGCTATACCGAGATGATCGAAGGTATCCTGGACCATCCGTCGATCACGGTGAAGCTGAGCACAAGTTTCGACCGCGGCATGGCCGACGGGTTCGATCATGTGTTCTATTCCGGGCCGCTGGACGGGTATTTCGACTATGAGCTGGGTCGCCTCGGTTATCGCACGCTGGATTTCGAACGCTTCACCTATGAGGGCGACTATCAGGGCTGTGCGGTGATGAATTATGGCGAGGAATCGGTGCCTTATACCCGCATCACCGAGCACAAGCATTTTTCGCCTTGGGAGAGCCACGAAGGCTCGGTCTGCTACCGCGAGTTTTCGCGCGCGGCGGAACCGGATGATATCCCCTACTACCCGATCCGGCAGGTCGAGGAGAAGGCGCTGTTGGGCGAGTATGTCGGGCTGGCCGAGCAGGCCAGCGGCGTGACGTTCGTGGGACGCCTGGGGACCTACCGCTATCTCGACATGGATGTGACCATTCGTGAGGCGTTAGACACCGCGCGCGGTTTCCTGGACCGGAGCGGCAAGGGCGAGGCGATACCGGCCTTTTTTAAGTCGCCGCTGTAAACCGGACATCTCATCCCAAAGAATCGCTAATTGGCGTGCCATCCGGCGCGCCTTTTTTCCTTGGTGTATCACAATTCTGCTTTGACTTTATCCTCATGGGGGGGATAGGGATAAGGCATGACACAGCCACACACATCCCACCCGCAAATCACCGCCCGGCTGAAGCGGGCGCATGGGCATCTGGCCAAGGTGATCACCATGCTCGACGCGCAGGCGCCCTGCACCGATATCGCGCAGCAGCTCTTTGCCGTGGAAAAGGCGATCACCAATGCCAAACGGGCGCTGATCCACGATCACATCGATCATTGCCTGTCCCCCGGCGCCGAGGCCGACACCGCGGATTTCAAAACCATCACCAAGTTTCTGTGAGCCATGCTGAGTGTTCTGGGAAACCGGGTCTATCGCCACCTGTTCGCGGCCCAGATCGTTGCGCTGACGGGCACCGGGCTGGCTACCGTGGCGCTGGGCCTGCTGGCCTATGATCTGGCCGGAGACGCGGCAGGGTTGGTGCTGGGCACGGCGCTGACCATCAAGATGGTGGCCTATGTGGTCGTGGCGCCCATCGCGGCGGCCTTTGCCGAGCGGATCAATCGCCGCCGGATGCTGGTGGCGCTGGATCTGGTGCGCGCGGCGGTTGCCGTCTGCCTGCCCTTCCTGACCGAGATCTGGCAGGTCTATGTACTGATTTTTGTGCTGCAATCGGCCTCGGCCGGGTTCACACCGGCGTTTCAGGCGACGATCCCGGATGTGCTGACGAATGAGGAGGACTATACCCGGGCGCTGTCCCTGTCGCGGCTGGCGATGGACATGGAAAGCCTGCTCAGCCCGATGCTGGCGGCAGCGCTGCTGACGCTGGTGAGTTTCGACAGCCTGTTCTGGGGCACGGGGTTCGGCTTTGTCGCCTCGGCGCTGCTGGTGGTGTCGGTCATCCTTCCCTCGCCGAAACCTGCCGCGCCGCGTGGGATCTATGACCGCACGACTCGGGGGATCCGGATCTATCTGAAAACGCCGCGCTTGCGCGGGCTACTGGCACTCAACTGGGTGGCCGCCGGGCTGAGCGCGATGGTCATTGTCAATACGGTGGTCATCGTGCGCGCCGATATGGGGCTAGCCGAAAGCGCGGTGGCGCTGGCACTTGCCGGGTTTGGCGGCGGTTCGATGATTGCCGCGATGCTGCTGCCGCATTTGCTGGCCCGGATCGAGGACCGCCAGGTCATGCTGAGCGGCGCTGTGATCGGAACCGGGGCGATGGCGGTGATGGCCGTGCTGACCGCAACGACCCCTCTGACTCTGCCGGTTCTGGTGGCGGGCTGGGCGGCGATCGGGTTCGGCTATTCGGTCACACTGACCCCCTCGGGCCGGTTGCTGACACGCTCGGCCCACCCCGAGGACCGCCCGGCCGTCTTTGCCGCGCAGTTCACGCTGTCGCATGCCTGCTGGCTGGTCTTCTATCCCCTGTCCGGCTGGCTGATGACCACAAGCGGTGCCACTGTAGTGATGGCCGTGGTCACCGTCGCGTCGGCGGCGGGCATTATCGCGGTATTGATGGTCTGGCCCAGAAACAGCGCGCAGTCGGTGCCACACAGCCACCATGATCTGCCGCCGGATCATCCGCATCTGGCGGGCGACGCTCCGCACAGCCACGCCATCATCATCGACGAGTTACACCCTCGTTACCCGCAACAGCCTTGAGCGCCGGACGTGATCTGCCCTAAACCGGGATGACGCACGACCCGCAATCCGGAGCCCTCATGGACCAACTCGACCGTCGCATCATTGCCGCCCTGCAGCACAATGCGCGGGACTCGACCACCAGGATCGCGGCGAAGCTGGGCGTGGCCCGCACCACCGTGCATGAGCGTATCAGCCGGATGGAGGATCGCGGGGAGATCGCGGGATACTCGGTGGTCCTGCGCGAGCCACAGGATGAGGGCAAGGTGCAGGTGGTGGTGATGCTGGAAGTGCAGCAGAAAGAGACCGCCCGCATCATCAAACGGCTTGAGGCCTACCCGGAAGTCAAGCTGTGCCTGTCGATCAATGGCGAGTTCGATCTGCTCTTGTCCGCCGAGGCGCCCCGGATCGAGGATCTGGATGTGCTGGTCGATGAACTGGCCGAAATCCCCGGCGTGCAGCGCACCAATACCAGCGTGGTGTTTGGTCGGAGGATCGACCGAAGCTGACGGATTGAAGGAATTCTCGTCATTTTGACGGCATGATGAATCATTCCGTCACTCTGCTCCCTACAGACCGAACAGCGGATACGTCACACTTTCTGACAAAGAAGGAGACGTGCCATGCAATGGAATATCTGCATCGTCGGGGCCGGGAAGATCGGCCAGATGATCGCGACTTTGCTCAAGACCTCGCCCAATTATGCCGTCACCGTTGCCGATCACGATCTTGCGGCGCTGTCGGTGCTCAAGAAGATGGGCGTTGCCACCAGACAGATCGACGCTGGGGATGAGGCCGGGCTGGCCGAGGGGCTGAAAGGCTTTGATGCGGTGATCTCGGCCGCACCATTTTTCCTGACCCCGGCGATTGCCAAGGCCGCGAGCGACGCGGGCGCGCATTATTTCGACCTGACCGAGGATGTGGCTGCCACCAACGCGGTGCGCGGACTGGCGCAGGCCAGCGACACCGCCTTCATGCCGCAATGCGGTCTGGCACCCGGTTTCGTGGGCATCGCCGGTGCGGCGCTGGCGGCGGAGTTCGATGCGCTGGACAGCCTGCACATGCGAGTGGGCGCCCTGCCGCTCTATCCGACCAACGCGCTGAAATACAATCTGACCTGGTCCACCGACGGGCTGATCAACGAATACTGCAACCCCTGCGATGCCATCGTGAATGGTGAGCGGGTCAAGACCGCACCGCTGGAGGATTACGAAATCCTCGGCCATGACGGGGTGGAGTATGAATGCTTTAACACCTCCGGCGGCCTCGGCACCCTGCCCGAGACGTTGGAGGGCAAGGCGCGCGCGGTGTCCTATCGCTCGATCCGCTACCCGGGTCATCGCGATATCCTGAAACTGCTGCTGAGCGATCTGGGGCTGGAACGCCGCCGTGACCTGCTCAAGGAGATTTTCGAGGCCGCCCTTCCCCGCACCGATCAGGATGTGGTGCTGGTCTATTGCACCGCCAAGGGTACGATTGACGGGCAGTTGCGCGAGAAATCCCTCATCAATAAGTCCTTCAGCCGCATGATCGACGGACAGGTCTGGAGCGCCATCCAGATCACCACCGCCGCCGGTGTTCTGGGTGTGGTTGACCTGATGCGGACCGGCGCGCTACCTGCGCGCGGCTTTGTCCGGCAGGAGCAGGTGAAGCTCGCCGATTTCCTCGATACCGAATTTGGCCGCCTCTACCGGGCGGGGGACGTAACCGAACAGAACAAGGCAGCCTGAGACATGAAAGACATCGTCATGACCGCTGAAACCACTCTTTCGAACCTAGGCCTGACCGCTGCCGAACTGACCGGCGGTGCGTTGAAAATCACATCTCCGATCGATGGCCGCCTGCTGGGTGAAGTGCATGAGACCCCCGTGGCCAAGATGGACACGATCCTTGCCAAGTCCAAAACCGCCTTCAAGGCGTGGCGCACCGTGCCCGCCCCCCGCCGAGGCGAGTTGATCCGCCTGTTGGGCGAAGAGCTGCGCGCGGCCAAGGATGATCTCGGTGCTCTGGTCAGCTGGGAGGCGGGCAAGATCACCTCGGAAGGCCTGGGCGAAGTGCAGGAAATGATCGACATCTGCGACTTCGCCGTGGGCCTGTCGCGCCAGCTCTACGGCCTGACCATCGCCAGCGAGCGCCCCGGCCACCGGATGATGGAGACCTGGCATCCGGCAGGCCCGGTGGGCGTGATCACCGCCTTCAACTTCCCCGTGGCCGTGTGGTCATGGAACACGGCGCTGGCGCTTGTCTGCGGCGATCCGGTGATCTGGAAACCGTCCGAGAAAAGCCCGTTGACCGCGCTGGCCTGCCAGAAGATATTCGAGCGCGCCGTGGCCCGGTTCGGTGATGCGCCCGAGGGCCTGCTGCAGACCCTGATCGGGGGTGCCGATCTGGGCAAGGCTCTGGTCGAATCGGAAGATATGCCGATCATATCGGCCACCGGCTCGACCTGCATGGGCCGCGCAGTTGCGCCCATCGTGGCGGCGCGTTTCGGTAAGTGCATTCTGGAGCTGGGCGGCAACAACGCGATGATCGTCGGCCCCTCGGCTGATCTGGAAATGGCGGTGCGTGCCATCGTGTTTTCGGCCGTCGGCACCGCCGGCCAGCGCTGCACCACCCTGCGCCGTCTGATCGTGCATAACTCGATCAAGGACGATCTGGTTGCGCGGCTGAAAAAGGCCTATTCGGGTCTGCCCATCGGCAACCCGCTGACCGATGGCACCCTGATCGGCCCACTGATTGATGAGGCCTCGGGCGCGGCCATGACTGCCGCGTTGGAAGCCGCAAAGGCCGAGGGCGGCACGGTGCACGGCGGCGCCCGCGTGACCGATGGCGTGCCCGCGGGCGGCGTCTATATGGAGCCCGCCATCGTCGAGATGCCCGCCCAGAGCGAGACGGTGAAGACCGAAACCTTCGCCCCGATCCTCTATGTGATGGGCTATGACGATTTCTCGGGTGCGCTTGAGATCCAGAACAACGTGCCGCAAGGGCTTTCCTCCTGCGTCTTCACCCTGAACATGCGCGAGGCCGAGCAGTTCCTGTCGGCGGCAGGCTCGGACTGCGGTATCGCCAACGTCAATATCGGCCCTTCGGGCGCCGAGATCGGTGGTGCCTTTGGCGGCGAAAAGGAAACCGGAGGCGGGCGTGAAAGCGGCTCGGACGCGTGGAAGGCTTATATGCGGCGTCAGACCAATACCGTGAACTACTCTGCCGAACTGCCACTCGCACAGGGCGTGAAGTTCGACATCTGAGCCCGTGCGGCTTTAGACCCATCCCGGACGCGTTTCGGGGTGGGTTTTTCATGACGGGTTCGCGAATGCACCGCCGCTAACCCTCTGTAAACAGGTGGCGACTAGCTTGGCCGGGAGAGACAGAATCCCGGACAGGCAGAATGCCCAGACCCCTCTTTGCGTTTGTTGTGCCGCTGTTGTGGCTATGCCAGCCCGCTTTGGCGGCTGTTGACGCCCGCACCGCCGAAATCTGCGATGCCGCCGCGCGACGGGCTGCGATGGCCGAGGATGTCCCGCTGGACATCCTGCGCGCCATCACACGGGTCGAAACCGGGCGGCAGGTCGGTGGGCAGATTACCCCCTGGCCCTGGGCCGTGAACCTCGAAGGCAAGGGATACTGGTTCGCCACCGAGACCAAGGCCAAAGCCTATGTCTACAAGGTGTTCAAGGCTGGCGCGCGCAGCTTTGACGTGGGCTGTTTTCAGGTCAATTACCGCTGGCATGGCCGCGCTTTCCGGTCGATTGACGCCATGTTCGACCCCGACGAAAACGCGACCTACGCGGCGCGGTTCCTGCGCCAGCTTCATGCCGAGTTGGGCTCATGGCCCGCAGCCGCGGGCGCCTATCATTCCCGCACGCAGGCCTTGGCCGCCTCGTACAGGCAGCGGTTCGAGGCCACGCTGGCCGAATTGCGGGACGATCCACCGCTTCGCGTAGCCACTGCGCCGCGCGAACTGATGGCAGGACCGGGACAGCCGCTTTTTGCCCGCCCGCAGGCGCCTTCGGTTCAGCGGGGCACATTGGGGTCGCTGATGCCGGTGAGCGGCGCCCAGACCGCCTTTATCAGCTTCAACTAGGAGCGCGCAGTGCCCCGGATCGACAAACAGGCCCTGTTCTCTCCGACCGTGCTTCTGGCGCTGGCGCTGATGGCGATCATCGTGATGATGATCCTGCCGGTGCCCGCCTGGGTGCTGGATGTGGGGCTGGCCGCCTCGTTCGCGCTGGCTATCCTGATCTTCACCCTGACACTGTTCATCGAGCGTCCGCTGGATTTCTCATCCTTCCCGACCATCCTGCTGGCCTCACTGATGCTGCGCCTGTCGCTCAACGTGTCCTCGACCAAGCTGATCATCGGACAGGGACACACCGGCCCGAACGCAGCGGGAGACGTGATCGAGGGCTTCGCCCAGTTCATCATGAGCGGCAGCGTCTTTCTGGGCCTTGTGGTGTTCGGCGTGTTGCTGATCGTCAATTTCATGGTCATCACCAAAGGTGCTGCCCGCATGGCCGAGGTGGGCGCGCGATTTGCGCTGGACGGGATGCCAGGCAAGCAGTTGGCCATCGACAGCGACATGTCCGCAGGCGCCATCGACCACCAGCAGGCCAAGGAACGCCGTGAGCTTGAGCAGCAGGAAACCACGTTCTTTGGTTCGCTCGACGGTGCGTCGAAATTCGTCAAGGGCGATGCCATTGCCGGGTTGTTGATCACCCTGCTGAACCTGGTGATGGGTCTGATCATGGGCGTGGTCGTGCATAGCATGCCCATCGCGTCGGCCTTTGAGACATACGCGATCCTGACCGTGGGCGACGGTCTGGTCTCGCAAATCCCCGCCGTCATCATCTCGATCGCATCAGCCTTGCTGCTGGCGCGCGGCGGCGCGCAGGGGGCGACCGACAACGCCATTTTCTCGCAGCTTGGCCGTCACCCCGCCGCGCTGGTGACGGTTGCGATGCTGATGGCGGTCTTTGCGCTCGTGCCGGGGTTGCCGTTCCTGCCCTTCATTCTTGGGGGTGGCGTGCTGGGGTTTGCCGCCTATTCCGTTCAGAAGCGGCAGAAGGAAGAGCAAACAGCGGCAGAGGATGCATCTGCAGAAGCGCAGGAGCCGGTCTCGCAAGCCATTGGTGACATTCTGGATCTGGACGACGTGCATCTGGAATTCGCCCCCGATCTGGTCGGCATGGTGCTGAATCCGGGCACCGGGCTGGACGCGCGGATTGCGAATATGCGCACGCATGTGGCCTCGGTTTTTGGGCTGATCCTGCCCGACATCCGCCTGACCGACCAGGTCGAGCTGCCCACCGGCACCTATGTGATCCGCGTGCAGGGCGTCGAGCAGGTGCGCGGCGTGCTGCATCCTGAGCTGGTGTTGGCGCTGGTGCCGGAAGGACCGGACCTGCTGCCCGATGGTACCGACGTGACCGAGCCGGTCTATGGCGCCCCGGCCCGTTGGATCCTGCCGCAGGATCAGGAGGCCGCCGCGCTGTCCGGCGCCACCATCGTGACACCACCGGAGATTCTGGCCACGCATCTGCTTGAGGTGATCAAACAGAACTTCGCTCGTCTACTGACACTCAAATCCCTGCGCCGGCTGCTGGCGGAAATGACCCGCCTCAGCGATCCGGTGCGAGCGGAGGCGAACCGGAAACTGCTGGACGAGTTGATCCCCGACAAGGTGCCCATCGACACGCTGCATGCCGTCCTGCGCCTGCTGCTTGAGGAACGGGTGTCGATCCGCAACATGCCGCTGATCCTGGAAACCGTGGCCGAGGCGCGGCTGATGACGACCCAGCCCGAGGCGATATGCGAACAAGTGCGGCAGCGGCTCGGCTTCCAACTGGTGGCCGAGATGAAGCGCGAGGACGGGTCGATCCCGCTGGTACAACTCGCCCCCGAGTGGGAGGAGACATTCGTGACCTACCAGATCGACGCCAACCCCTCGGGCCTAGATATCGCGCTGCCGCCGGACCTGTTCAACAAGCTGGCCGATGGTGTGGCCGACCGGATGGCGCGGTCGGCGGAACAGGGGCTGTTTCCGGCCCTCGTCATCTCGACCCGCCGCCGCCGGTTCCTGCGCACGATCATGCGGGCCCGCGGCGTGTCAAACCCGGTGCTATCGTTTGAGGAAATTGGGATTGAGGCCCGCCCGGCCCTGGTGGGAATGGTCGCGGCATGATCGACCTGCCGCCGGATTTGCAGACCTATCTGACGGATGAATTCTGGCGGCTCTTTGCCATCTTCCTGCGCGTCTCGGCGCTGGTCTCGGTGCTGCCCGCATTTGGCGAGCGGTCGATCCCGACGCGTGTGAAGTTCGCCATCGCGTCCGCCTTCACCCTGATCGTCACTCCGGCAGTGGCAGGGCCGCCCGGGATTCCCGATCCTTTGGCCTTTGTGTCGCTGGCCGGAACCGAAATCCTGATTGGGTTAGCCATGGGCGTTGCCATGCGCCTGTTCGTGCTTGCCCTTCAGGCCGCCGGGTCGATTGCCGCGCAGGCAACCTCGCTTTCGCAGCTTCTCGGCGGGGCCGCCGTCGAGCCGGTTCCGGCCATGGGTTACTTGCTGGTTCTGTCGGGCTTGACGCTGGCGGTGTTGCTGGGGCTGCATGTGCGGGTGGCCGAGTTCCTGATCCATTCCTATGATCTGTTCCCCATCGGCACTCTGCCCGCAGCACCTGATTTGAGCGAATGGGGCGTGCGCCAGGTTTCACGCATGTTCGCGCTGGCCTTTGCGCTGGCCGCGCCTTTCGTCATCGCCTCGCTGGTCTACAATCTGGCGCTTGGCGTCATCAACCGCGCCATGCCGCAGCTCATGGTTGCCTTCGTCGGCGCCCCGGCGATCACATTTGGCGGTCTGTTCCTGCTGTTTGCGGGATCTCCGCTGATCCTGTCGGTGTGGACCGACGCCTTGTTCGAGTTCGTCCAGGACCCGGTCGGGATGCGGCCATGAGCGGGCAGGACGACGACAGCGAAAAGTCCTTTGACCCGACGCCGCAAAAACTGCTGAAGGCGCGGGAAAAGGGTGAGATTGCCAAGTCGAACGACCTGTCCGTCGTGGCCGGTTACGCCGGGCTCCTGCTTGCGCTGCTGGCAATCGGCAAGGTCACGGTAGAGCAGTTGGGCACCACGCTGATGGTGCTGATCGACCAGTCGGACCAACTGTCGGCACTTGTTCTGGATGGCCCAGCGGGCGGTCCGGTCGGTGGCATCCTGGGCCGGGTGGCGGTGTCGGTTCTGGCTCTCTTCACCGTCCCTGCTGCCGCCGTGGTGCTGAGCCTGCTGGCGCAGCGGGCGCTGGTGTTTGCGCCCAGCAAGCTGTCACCAAAACTGTCCCGGATCTCGCTCGTGTCCAACGCCAAGAATAAGTTTGGTCGCGGCGGGCTATTCGAGTTTG
Organism: Ruegeria sp.; assembly: GCF_040830605.1. Taxonomy (GTDB): domain Bacteria; phylum Pseudomonadota; class Alphaproteobacteria; order Rhodobacterales; family Rhodobacteraceae; genus Ruegeria. The sequence continues at coordinate 229,685 of NZ_JBFOMD010000004.1, read as the reverse complement.
CCAAGAGCTTCGCCAAGCTCCTGCTCTATTCGGTCTGCCTGGCCCTGTTCCTGCGCGCAAACCTGACCGAGATCGTGGCGGCCAGTGCGGCGCAGGCACCTATCGCGATCATGCTGATGATGAGCCTGCTGACGCGGTTCATGTTCATCGTGATCGCGGTGGCGCTGGCGATCGGGGTAGTCGACTATCTGTGGCAATATTCCGAACACATCCGCAAGAACCGGATGTCCCGCAAGGAGATCATGGACGAAACCAAGGATGCCGAGGGCGATCCGCACATGAAACAGCAGCGCCGTCAGCGCGGGCAGGAGATCGCGATGACCCAGATGATGGCGGATGTGCCAACGGCGGATGTGGTCATTGTGAACCCGTCGCATTTCGCTGTGGCGCTGAAATGGTCGCGGGCGCCGGGTGCGGCGCCGGTCTGTGTGGCCAAGGGGGTGGACGAGATTGCGGCTGCGATCCGGGCGGCGGCCAGCGAGGTCGGCGTTCCGATCCATTCCGACCCGCCCACCGCGCGGGCGCTGCATGCCACGGTGGAGATCGGGCAGGAGATCGCCGAAGAACACTACCGCCCCGTCGCCGCCGCCATCCGGTTTGCCGAAGTCATGCGTAAACGTGCCAAGGGGAGCATCCGATGAAGCCCACCACCCTGTCCCGGATAAAACAGGTGACTGAGGCACTCTATCTCGACGAATACGATCGGATGCGCCCGGTTCTGCAGGAAGAGGCGCGGCTGCGCGGTCAGCTCGCGCGGCTCGACGCGCAGATGGCGCAGGCCAGGCATGATGGCGAGCATACGCCCGGTTTCAAACCACTCGGGGCCGACATCCTGTGGCAGGGCTGGGAATCCCGGACGCGTCGGGCGTTGAACACCGATCTGGCACGGGTTCAGGCGCAGAAACTGACGGCGATGGATCGCCTGCGCGCGGCGTTTGGTCGTAAAGAGGCGCTGGCCCGTTTGACCGAAGCGGCAGGATCCGAGGCGGCTCGCAAACGCCGGGCAGCGGAAAGTGCCGCGCTGTGTCAGGATGCCGTTCTCAAACACGCATCGCGCGGCAAATGAACCGGAAGATTGGGCCAGCGAGCGGCCCGACCTGCTAGGTCACGTGTCCTGCCGTGCAATGCTGGTGATCAGCACTTTCGTCACGTCGTCCCCGAACTCTCTTTGGACCACAGTCAGCAGGGCCGAGCGGAGCGTTTCCAGGTTCCCGGACTGCGTGAATGCGCCATCGAACCCGCCCATATTGGCGTGATCGAACAGAATCTGCAGAAACCCGTCCCGCAGCTTGGGCTCGACCGCATAGAAGGCCTCGCTGATCCCGGGATTGGCCTCGAGGCTTAGCGACAGGGTGACGAGCCCCGAAATCCGGTCCTGTTCGACGATGGGGACGACGAATTGCTTGGTCAGCTTCAGGTATTCATAGTCCGAGCTGTCGTAACCCTCGTTATCTTTGGACGCGAAATGTGTCGTGGGCTTGGGTACCTTGTGATCCGCGTTTGCGGCCTCTGGCTCTTTCTCAGCATGCGCGGGGTCTTTTTCTGACGTAGTATTGCCAGACCCGGCAGGCCCCAGGACCAACCCGGCACCAGCACCGGCGCCGAGACCCACAATGAGAAACACAACGGGAAGCAGTTTCTTGATCATCGCATCACCTCAGAACGGTAGAATGGCATCGAGGATCTGCTGGCCATAGCGCGGCTGTTGCACATCGGTGATCTGGCCACGACCGCCATAAGAGACGCGCGCGGAGGCGATCTTGTCATAGGTGATCTCGTTCTGGCGCGAGATATCCTCGGGCCGCACGAAACCCGAAACCAGCAATTCACGCAACTCAAAATTGACCCGCAGCTCCTGCGAGCCGGATATCGACAAAACCCCGTTGGGCAACACATCCACCACGGTGGCCGCCACCCGCAAGGTCAGCTTTTCCTTGCGCTTGACCGACCCTTTGCCCTTGGTCGAACTGGCGGAATCGATTGAGACCGCGTCCGACAATGAAGCTCCGTCAGGCAAATGTTCATCGGCCCGCTGAGGCAATCCCAGCAGGTGCGGGACGCCCAAGCTCTCGGACCCGGTGCGCAACCGGTTGGTGTCGTTCGAGATCTCGGCCTTTTCGTCCAGTTCGATCACAACCGTCAAAATGTCTCCCTTTTTCATCGCGCGCTGGTCGCCCAGCAGCGAGTTTTGCCCGCCGCTCCAGAGCGACGCCCGGTCGACCGTGCGTTGCGGCTGGCTGTGCAGAGGAAGGCCGGGCCAGAGCATGGCCACATGTTCAGCGGATTCCGCGTTCGGCGTGAAGCTGGGCGGTTTGCCCAGATGATCGGCACGGCCACAGGCGGTGACCAGTAGCAGCGCGGCGAGAAGCGGTTTGGTGAAGGAAAAGTGTTTCATCAGTTGACCTCGATGCTGCCGTCAGGCCGGATTCGGCCGGAAACGGTCGTTCGGGAAGACAGATTCATGACCCGGATGACCTCGCCCGCCGACCCGCGGCCCAGCGCCCGCCCTTCGGTTTTGATTGAAAGCGCACCGTGGTCGAAGATCAGGGTGACCAGATCGTTTCGATCGACGATTGCAGGTGGGCCTACATCGGTAAGACGGATGGGCCGGCCGGCATAGAGTGCCACGCGGGCCTCAAGACCTATCACATCGTTTGGGTCACTGACGGCGCCTTCGACATCGGCGGACTTGACCGCCAAATCTTCGGTCGAGATGATTTCCTTGGCGCGGATCGTCCGGGCCGGGACCACAATCTCGGCCCAGGCGGGCAGCGCCGAGATCACCAGAAGTATCTGAAAAACCCGCCGCATCACCGCACCTGTGTGGTGGCGCTCATCATCTGGTCGACGGCTGTGATCACCTTGGCGTTCATCTCGTATCCGCGCTGCGCTTCGATCAACTCAGTCACTTCGCGCACTGCGTCGACCGAGCTGTCCTCGAGATAGCCTTGCCGCAGCGTTCCAAGCCCGTCCTCGCCCGGGGTGCCGACCACAGGTGCGCCCGAAGCCTCGGTTTCCTTGAACAGGTTGCTGCCAATGGCCTCGAGCCCCTTGGCGTTGGAGAAGCTGGAGAGCGTAAATTCCCCCAGCAGCTGGCCCTCGGCGGCATCGTCGAAATAGGCATAAACTTCGCCTGCACCATTGATCGAGATCGAGCGGGCGTCGCTGGGGATGGTGATCTCGGGTGAGACCGCATAACCGTCCGAGGTGACGATCAACCCTTCGGCGGAGCGCTTCAGGCTGCCATCACGAGTGTAGGCCGATTGGCCGTTGGGCAGGGTGATTTCGAGATACCCGCGCCCTTCAATGGCCACGTCCAGATCGCTGCCGGTGGCCGACAGGGTCCCCTGTGCCAGATTCACCGTAACAGCAGCAGGCCGCACGCCTAGGCCAAGCTGGATACCGGTGGGCAGAACAGTGCCGTCCGACGCGTTCACCGTCCCGGCGCGGGCCATCTGCTGATAGTGCAGATCGGCAAACTCGGCCCGGCGGGCGTTGTAGCCTGTGGTGTTCATGTTGGCGAGGTTGTTCGAGATCGTCTCGACCCGCATCTGCTGGGCGGTCATGCCGGTGGCGGCGATTTGCAAGGCACGCATGAGTAAGGCTCCTTATGATCAGCGCATCAAGGCCTTGACGGCGTTGCGGATGCGTTCGTCTTCGGTTTCGAGAAAGCTCTGGCCCAGCTCGTAGGCGCGCTGGATCTCGACCAGGCGGGTGACCTGCTCGATGGCGTTGACGTTCGAGCCTTCGAGGAATCCCTGCAGGATGGTCGGCTCATCCACCGGCTCGGTTTCGCCATCGGCGCGGAAGGTCACACCGCCTTCGCGGATCAGCCCGTTCGGGTCGGTGGGCCGGTAAACGCCGATCTGCCCCAGAAGCTGCCCATCAGCGCTGAGGGTCCCGTCGCTGGCCACATAGACCGACTGCGCATCGGGCGGGACGAAGAGGGGCGCGCCATTGGCATCCAGAACCCGCTGGCCATCCATGTTCACCAGATCGCCATCGGCATTGGGTGTGAAACTGCCCGCGCGGGTCAGGCGGTTGCCAGCGCCGGTTTCGAGCATGAAGAACCCGTCGCCCTCGATGGCGAAATCGAACCGGCCATTGGTCTGGGTCAACACCCCCTGCTGCAGCGATGTGTTGCGCACCTGCGCGCGCGCCATCGACAGCGAGGGCTGATGGCGGGTGTCCTGAATGTATTCCGAGAACACCAGACCCTGCTGCCGGTAGCCGGTCGTGTTGGCATTGGCGATGTTGTTGGCGACCGCGCGGATCTCATTCATCAGACCGGATTGGCGGGACAGGGTGATATAGCTGGTGGAACCCATCAGAGACCTCCTGCAATCAGGGGAAGGATCGTTGCGGTGAAAAAAGTGACCAGCGTCTGGGTCATGAAGCCCATCGAGATCCAGAACACCACCACGATGGCGGCAAGCTTGGGAACGAAAGTAAGCGTCATCTCTTGGATTGAGGTCAGCGCCTGAAACAGGCCCACGATCAGGCCGGTGACCAGCGCAACCGCCAGGATCGGCACCGAAGTGATGACCGCGATCCACAGCGCCTGACGCAGGGTGTCGTAGAAAAGACCTTCGCTCAGCATCGTTCAGACCGGCATGCGCAGGATTTCCTGATAGGCCTCGACCACCTTGTTGCGAACGGTCACCGCGGTTTCGACCGCCAGTTCGGTCTGGGCCAGCGCCTGCACCAGCGCGTGCGGGTCGGCCTGTCCGACCATCGCGGATTGCGCCACCTGTTCGCTGTGCTGAAGCGTGGCCGCAAAATCGCGGAAGGTGTTGCGCAGCCCTTGTGTGGCACCCTCATGGGTGGGGTTGGCCTGCGTGGCCGGGCGCGCCGAAGCATAGCTCTGCGCCGCAGAGAGTGAGCGGATATCCATTCTGGTCGTCCTTTATTTGCGGAGAAGGTCCATCAGGCCCGACGACATCTGCCGGGTCTGATCGAACATTTTCAGGTTGGCCTCGTAACTGCGCTGCGCCTCGCGGGCGTCGGCGATCTCGATCATCAGATCGACGTTGGAGCCCTCGTAATGCCCGGACGCATCGGCCATCGGATGCGATGGATCATAGATGCGGGCCAGTTGCGAGCGGTCGAGGCGAACACGGCCCGTCTGGACCATAGCGCCGTCATCCCCCCTTGCAGCTTCAAACGGCACGGTCTTGCGCCGGTAACCCGGGGTGTCGGCGTTCGAGATGTTCTCGGACACGTGACGCAAACGAGTGGCCTGGGCGCGCAGACCGCTGGCCGAGACGGCGAGAGATTTGGAAAAGTCACTCATGAGCTGCCTCCTCAGACCTTGCCGAGGCTGGCGCGCAGGATGGTGAGCGACGAGCGATAGATCGCAAGAGCGCGGTCATGCTGGCGCTTGACGTCCACGGCCTTGAGCATCTCTTCCTCGATGGAGACGCTGTTGCCGTTGGGATCGGTCGGGTTTTCGGGCGTGAACTCGGCCCAGTCCCCGCGCTCGACCCCGTTCAGGTGACCGTTGCGCGAGGCGATCATTTTGGTGCGAGGACCGCCAGAATAGACACTATCAAAGGCTTCGATATCCCGCGCCTGGTAGCCGGGTGTGTCCGCATTAGCCATGTTGCGTGAGATCACAGCCTGCCGCTGTCCCGCATGTGTTGCCATGGCGTACGCCGTCTTAAAGACGTTCAAATCAGAGAACATCGGGGCTTCTCCCTCGATCAATTTCAATCAAGGCTTAACCCCGATTCCTTTAGAAACCGTTTTCAGGAAACAGATGGAGGTGCCGCGATGACCGCCCCTGACCCGATGCTGCTGAAAGCGGAGTTCGACAGCCTGAGCCTGGTGCGCCATGTGGGTCGCGTGACCGGCGTTGCGCGCGGCGTGATCGAGATTGGAGGGCTGGCCGACAGGGCGCGGATCGGCGACCGTCTGGAGTTGCAACGCGATGCAGGTTTGCCGCTGGTGGGTGAGGTGCTGCATGTCGAGCGTGATGTGATCCACATGCTGCCGGATAGCGCGCCTGAGGGCGTGTCACTGGGCAACCGGGTGATTTTGCGCCAGATGCCCGCCTTTGCGCCCGGGCCGCACTGGCTGGGACGGGTGGTGGATCCGTTCGGGCGGCCCCTGGACGGCCGACCCCTGCTGCGCGGGGGCGAGGAGCGGGACATCATGCAGGCGCCACCGCGCGCGGTCGAGCGTAAGCCTCTGGGCGAGCGGATGGCGACCGGACTGGCGGTGCTGAACACGATGCTGCCGATTGTGCGGGGGCAACGAATCGGTCTGTTTGCCGGGTCAGGCGTCGGGAAATCGACCCTGATGGCGACGCTGGCGCGGTCGGTGCAGGCGGATGCGGTGGTGGTCGCTCTGATCGGCGAGCGAGGTCGCGAGGTTAACGAATTCGTGGAGAACGCACTAGGCGCCGAGGGGATGGCCAGCGCCGTGGTGGTTGCCGCGACCTCGGAACAGTCGGCCCTGGTGCGCAGGCGCTGTGCCTGGGCGGCGATGTCAGTGGCCGAGATGCTGCGGGATCAGGGTCTGAACGTGCTGTTTCTGGCCGATTCGGTGACCCGCTTTGCCGAGGCGCATCGCGAGATCTCCGCCGCGATGGGAGAGGCCCCGGCGCTGCGCGGTTACCCGCCATCGGTGACACCGCTGATCACCGGGCTGTGCGAACGGGCGGGGCCGGGGACGGCGGAACAGGGTGATATCACTGCCGTTTTCAGCGTTCTGGTTGCGGGATCGGACATGGATGAGCCGGTCGCGGATATCCTGCGCGGGGTTCTGGATGGCCACATCGTTCTGGACCGCGACATTGCCGAGCGTGGGCGATTCCCGGCCATCGACGTCAGCCGCTCGGTCTCGCGCAGCCTGCCGGGGGCTGCGACGCCGGAAGAGAACGGGATGATCGCGGAAACGCGGAAGCTGCTGGGCAGCTACGAGCAGTCCGAGGTCATGATAAAGGCCGGGCTCTATTCCGAGGGGTCCGACCCGGTGCTGGATCAGGCCGTGCGCGTCTGGGGAGAGCTGGACGGGTTCTTTGGCAAGCCCGATCCCGATGGCGTTGCCAACAGTTTCAACCGGTTGGCGCTGATCCTGCGGCGCGCGAAATCGGGACCGCACTGACGGAAATCAAGACAGTTTTAATTGTTAGATATCTCTTAACGCCTGCCCTGATATCCCGATTGTCGGGTGATACAAAAGGTGGTGGAGATGGGTGCGCAATCCAATGCGGCGCCGATCATCATCAAGAAGAAGCGCAGTGGCGGCGGTGGCGATGGCCATCACGGCGGCGCGTGGAAGGTCGCATATGCAGACTTTGTCACGGCCATGATGGCCTTCTTCATGTTGATGTGGCTGTTGAACGCGACGACGGAAAAGCAACGCAAGGGGCTGGCGGATTACTTCTCGCCAACGATTCCGGTCAACCCGGTATCAGGGGGCGGGGACGGAGCCTTTGGTGGCGACAACATGTTCTCGGAAAAGACGATGGTGATGGATGGCTCGGGGGCGACCGACAAGAACCCGACCAAGGCCAAGCGCGCGCGAGGCTCGACCGGGGTGAACGCCGAGGGTGGCGGTCAGGGCGCGCATGAGGAATTCACTTCGCTAGAGGCAGAGCTGCTGGGGCGTGGCGGTGAGAGCCTGGTGTCCAAGAAACTGCGTCAGCATATCGTGACGCGGGTGACCGACGAGGGCCTGATCGTCGAACTGTTCGCCACCAACGATTCGCCGCTTTTTGAGATAAACTCGGACCGGCCTACGCAGTTGATGAAGGATCTCATCCGCGTGATTGCCCGATCCTCGGATCTGGTGACCAACGGGGTCGCCGTGGGTGGGCATATTCGGGCACACCCGGTGGTTCTTGCGGAAAATCCGGTCTGGGAACTGTCCACTGCGCGCGCCGAGAAAACCCGAAACCTGCTGGAGGGTGCAGGGTTGAAATCGGAGCGTATTCAGCGGGTTACGGGGCATGCGGACCGCAAGCTGGCGGACAAGAACCCGATGGCGGCGCGTAACAACAGGATCGAGGTCATCTTTCTGCGGAACCCCGGCGAGGAATAGCGAGCATTTTAGCTGTTAGCCCGCTGTTAAGACGCCGCGCGTTACCTGTTGCATCAACACATGTTTGACGCAGCAGAAAGGCGTGCCGATGTCCATTTCCTCTTCGCTGAATGCCGGTGTTGCGGCGCTGTCCGCAAATGCCAGCAGGTTGGCGACTATCTCTGACAACATCGCGAACTCCTCAACCTTTGGATACAAGCGCGTGGAAACCGATTTTCATTCGATGGTTACGACCAGTTCCGGCGGCGCGTATTCGGCGGGCGGCGTGCGCACAACCAGTCAGCGCATGATCGACCAGCGCGGCTCGCTGGTTTCGACCAACAACTCCACCGACCTCGCCGTGCGTGGCCGAGGCATGCTGCCGGTTATGCGCAGCTCGCAGATCGCATCGGGCACCAATGAGATGCTTCTGGCCACCACCGGGTCGTTCCGAACCAACGAACAGGGGTATCTGGTCTCGCAATCGGGCCTTGTCCTCATGGGTTGGCCGGCGCAATCCGACGGGTCGATCCCGAACCTTCCCCGCGATACATCGGCCGGTTTGGTGCCCGTTCAGCTGAGCGTCAACCAGCTCTCCGGATCGCCGACGACGCAGATGAATCTGCGAATGAACTTGCCGGCAACCGCGACGGATGCGGGATCGCCGGGGGACACGCAACCGCTGTCTGTGGAGTATTACGACAACCTCGGAAAGTCGGAGAATGTCGAGATTGAGCTGATCCCGACGGTTCCGGCCACCGGATCCAGCAACGCCTGGACCATGGTTCTGCGTGACACGGCATCCGGCGGAGCGGTAATCGGTGAATACAACCTGACCTTCGATGACAACCGGACCAGCGGGGGAACGCTCGCCAGTGTCACGGCCGTTTCGGGCGGGGCCTATGACCCGGCCACCGGCAGCTTCGTCGTGAACGTTGCGGGTGGTCCGATGGAGATCAATATCGGCCAGATCGGCGATTCGAACGGCATCACGCAGCTTTCCGACACATTCGCCCCCGTTTCGATCACGAGGGACGGAGCCGCGGTCAGCACCATGACCAGCGTCGAGGTTGATGAAAACGGATACGTCTATGCCTTCTACGATTCGGGCGTCAGCCGTCGGGTGTTCCAGATCCCGCTGGTGGACCTTCCCAACCCCAACGGGCTGACCGCGCTGGACAGCCAGACCTACGCCCCGTCGCGCGACAGCGGTACCTACTTCCTGTGGGATGCTGGTGATGGCCCGACCGGCGATCTGGTGTCCTTCGCGCGCGAGGAATCGACCACCGATGTCGCCAATGAGCTGACCGACATGATCCAAACCCAGCGCGCCTATTCCTCAAGCGCCAAAGTGATCCAGACCGTGGACGAGATGTTGCAGGAAACCACGAATATCAAGCGGTGATCCGGGCCCCTGATTTGGTGAGAGGACCTTTCCCATGAGCATTTCCACCGCCTTCCACAACGCGCTGAGCGGGCTTTCGGCGGCCAGCCGGACCTCGGTCGTAGTTTCGGACAATATCGCGAACGCGCTGACCCCGGGCTATGCCCGCCGCTCGCTAGAAGTGGCGACAAGCCCCGTGACTGGCAATGGCGTGCAGGTGGTCGGGGTCAACCGCCACGACACTCCGGTTCTGACCGCCAACCGCCGCAGTGCCGACGCGGGATATGCGCATGCCAAAGCCACTTCGGAGTTCTATAGCGGGTTGGAGCAGCTGGTCGGCTCGGCCAATGACCCAAACTCGATTGCCAACAAGCTGGCGAATTTCGAAAGCAGCCTGATTTCGGCGGCCAGCATGCCGGAGTCCGCCACACGGCTGGACACGGCGGCGACCGAGGCACGCCACTTGGCCAACGCGATCAACGATGCTTCCGAGGGGCTGCGCCAGATGCGCTCGGACGCGGATCGCCGTATCGATCAGCAGGTGGAGCGTCTGAACACCGCGCTCAAGGATGTCGAAGACCTCAACGCTCGGCTGGCCAAGATCCGGGCGGCGGGTGGCAACGTTGCCGCTTTGCTCGATCAGCGTCAGGTGCTGGTTGATGAGATCAACGAGATCGTTCCAGTCAACGTCGTCGCGCGCGACAATGACCGGATCGCCCTCTATTCCAATGGCGGCGCCATTCTGCTCGACGACCGGGCGGCAGAGCTTTCGTTCGATCTGACCGGCGATACGATGCCGCACATGACCTTTGGAAACGGGCTGCTTTCTGGGCTCGAAATCAACGGCAGACCAGTCGCAACCTTCGGTGGCACCTCGGCGATAAGGGGCGGCAGTCTGGCCGCCCAGTTCGAAATCCGCGATGAGTTGGCGATCGAGGCGCAACAAGATCTGGATGCGCTGGCGCGCGACCTGATCGAGCGGTTCGAAACACCGGGCCTGGACCCGACCGCCGCCGCGACCGACGCCGGCCTCTTCACCGATGACGGCGGCCGGTTCGATCCGGTGGCCGAGATCGGGCTGGCCGGGCGGTTGGCGCTGAATACCGTTGTTGATCCTGACAATGGCGGTGACAGCTGGAAATTGCGCGCCGGGCTTGGAGCGACTGCCCCGGGCGCGCCGGGCGACGCAAGGCAGTTGAAAGCCTTTGGCGAGGCGCTGACGACAGGGCGCACTTTGCCGACGACCCGGTTCGGGACCGGCAGCCTGACGGCGGCGGATATCAGTGAGGGTCTACTATCGCGGGTCGGGCAGGACGCCAATACCACCTCGGGGCGCATGACCTTTGCCTCCGCGACCAGAACCGAGCTTGAGCGGATCGAAAAGGAACAGGGCGTGGATGCCGATTCGGAGCTGCAGCGCATGATGCAGATCGAACAGGCTTACGCCGCCAATGCCCGCATCATCGAAACGGTCGATGAACTGATGGATACCTTGTTGAGGCTGTAAACCATGGCTCTGAATTCAATCGGCGATCTGGCCCGGGGGCTGATGCGTCAGACCCGCAGCACCCAGATCAAGAACGAGATCGAAACCTTGTCCTACGAGTTGTCCTCAGGGCAAGTCGCCAATGTGGCCGAGCGTTTGGGCGGCGATTATGCGCAGATCGCGGATATCGACCGCAGCCTGGCCAGGCTTGACGGTTTGTCCATCGCCACGTCCGAGGCCGGGCTGTTCGCGAACGCGATGCAGATCAGCCTGACCACATTCGACACCGGCGTGTCTGAGCTTTCGTCGACGCTTTTGGCCTTTGGGACATCCAATCAGGCGGTGACGCAAACACAGGCCAGCGTGCAGGCAGCCGACGAGTTGGACACGATGATTTCGGCTCTGAACGCGCGCGTCGGCGGCCGTAGTCTGTTTGCGGGAACTGCAACCGACACAACGCCGCTTGCCTCCCCGGACACACTGCTGACTGCATTGCGGGCCGAGTTCACCGGTCTGACCACAGCATCCGACGTCTTGCTGGCAGCCGAGACCTGGTTCAATGATCCGGCGGGGTTCGAGGCGGTGATGTATCAGGGATCGACGGATGTTCTGGCACCGATGCAGATTTCGGAACGCGAACAGGTCCTCCTGCCATTGAAGGCCGACGACCAGGCCTTTCGGGATGCGTTGCGCAGCGCCGCCGTCGCTGCGCTGGCCTCCGATCCCGTGCTCGCCATGTCCCCGGATCAGCGAACGGCCCTGTTCAAAGAACTCGGGGGTCAACTGGCCAACTCCAAGGACGACATGGTGAAATTGAGGGCACAGATCGGCGCGGCAGAGGCGCGCATAGATCAGGCGGCAACCCGAAACTCTGCCGCAAGAACCAGCTTGGAATATTCAAAAGGGGAGCTGATCGGGGCCGATCCTTATGAAACCGCAACGCGGCTACAGACCGTACAGTTTCAACTGGAAAGCCTGTATTCCGTAACGGTCCGCAATGCCAATCTGTCGCTAGTGAATTTCCTGAGATGAGATTTCTTTTTGTGCTTATCGCCTTTCTGATGCCGGGCCTTGTATGGGCGAACTCCATCCGGCTCAAGGATCTTGTGGATTTCGATGGAGTGCGCGGCAACGATCTGGTGGGATACGGTCTGGTGGTCGGTCTGAACGGCACTGGTGATGGATTGCGAAATGCGCCGTTCACCGAGGAGATCATGTCGAATATTCTCGAGCGCCTTGGGGTCAACGTGACGGGCGAGCAGTTCCGGCCCAAGAATGTGGCGGCGGTTTTTGTGACGGCAAGTTTGCCGCCGTTTGCCCGGGTGGGCGGCCAGATCGACGTGACGGTGTCGGCAATCGGGGATTCCAAAAGTCTGCTGGGCGGCACACTGATCATGACGCCCCTGAACGCAGCTGACGGGCAGATCTATGCGGTCGCACAGGGCACGGTACTTGCCGGGGGAGCGGTGGCCGAAGGTGATGCGGCTTCCGTCGTACGCGGGGTGCCGACCTCGGGTGTGATCCCCTCGGGCGCGCGCGTCGAGCGTGAGATCGAGTTCGATCTTGGGTCGCTCACCCAGTTGCGTCTGGCTTTGCGGGAGCCCGATTTCACCACCGCCGGTCGGATCGAGGCGGCCATCAATGGCGAGTTCAACCGCGCCGTTGCCCTGATGCGGGACTCTGGAACCATCGAGTTGAACATCGCCGCGACGCGGGAGGTCTCGACCGCCCACGCCATTGGGCGGATCGAGAACATTCTGGTCGAGCCCGAGCGCAAAGCGCGGGTTGTGGTCGATCAAAGGTCGGGCACGATCGTGATGGGGGATGACGTGCGCATTTCGCGGGTGGCGGTGTCCCAAGGCAATCTGACTCTGCGAGTCGAAGAGGCCCCGATTGCCATCCAGCCCAATCCCTTTGCGGATGGCCAGACCGTAGTGGTGCCCAGAACAAATGCCGAGATCGAAGAAGAAGACGGGATTCGATTGGCAGAGGTGCCAGAAAGCACCTCATTGTCCGAAGTTGTGGCCGGCTTGAACGCGCTGGGCGTGTCCCCGCGAGACATGATCGACATCCTCAAGACGATCAAAGCGGCGGGCGCTCTTCATGCCGAGTTTGTTGTAAGGTGACCTCTTCGTACCCAGCCCAAAGAACTTTGAAAGGCGTTGAAGGGGGTTGAGCAGCAACGGCGCGAAATACTGCGGTCGAAAACTGGAGTGGCGAGTCGCGGCGGGACACCGGCGCGATCCGCTGCCAGACAGTGACCCGCTCAGACGTCACGCTGGGCGATCCAATTGTGATCGGGATCGTTCTTGAATCGCCACTTTCGCAGCGGTCCGGCCATGACGTTGAGGTAGTACATTTCGTAACCATAGGGCGCGCCGCAGGGGTGGTGACCGCGCGGAACCAGAACGACGTCGCCATCCTTGATGGCCATGGTCTCGTCCAACGTGCCGTCCTCGGAATAGACCCGCTGGATGCCAAAACCCTGAGATGGGTTCAGCCGGTGGTAATAGGTTTCCTCCAGATAGGTCATGTTGGGATAGTCATCCTCGTCATGCCGGTGGCTGGGGTAAGAAGACCAGTTGCCGTCCGGCGTGAACACTTCGGTCACCAGCAGGCTGTCGGCTACATCGCGGCCTTCCATGGCGATGTTGTTGATATATCTCGTGTTCTGCCCCTTGCCACGTGGAGTCAACTCGATACCATCGGGCCCAAGCCGGCGTGCCGGGTGGTTGCCTTTGCCCGGCGCTGTGCAGACCGCCAACACACATTTGGTGGTGGCGGTGACGGACCAGCTGTTTTCGTTCGGAACATAGGCACAATGAGGTGGGGTCTTTTCGAACACGCTCAGCCGGTCGCCCATTTCGCCGAAATCGGCGGTGTCGCAGGCGATCTTGGCCTTGCCCTCGACCAGTACCAGGATCACCTCGGTCTCGCCGGTGGGCTCGGCTACGGTTTCACCGGTCTCCAGATGGTAGAGGCCAAATCCCACATAGGACCAATCGGGGCTTTGCGGTCCGCGGGCGCTTGCGGGCGTGATGTCGTGCACCTTGCCGGTTTCGGCAACGGGTTTGCGCAGAAGGTCCGTCATGGTTCATCCCCTATTCGTTCATGCAGGGCAACAGTGGCCCCGCCGGTTCACGCAATGCGCCGCGTGGTTTGCGCATCCAGTTCCGCTTTGACCCGATCCGCGCTCCACCCCGCGTCAAGCGCCCGCGTCAAAAGGGCCGCCTGTGTCTCGGGGGCCAGCCCACCAACCGGAGGGTCGCGATCGAGATTGGTGGGGAAGGAATAGCCCTCGGCAGCGGCGGCAATCGCAGCGCGGATTTCACCGGCAGACAGTTGGTCCTTGAGCCGAGCCAGCGCGGGATAAAGCAGGGCACACATCGCTGCCCGATCCAGGCTTTCCATGGCGCGGCCAAAAGCGGATGAGATCTGCAGCAGGTTCGCCATACGCAGAATGTCTGCGCTGGTGTTGGCGCCGGCGGCGTGAAACAGTGCTGGGTTGAAGAATACCGCGTCGCCCTTTTGCAGCTGCAGTTGCACATAGTTCTCTTCGAAATACTCGCGGAAATCTTTGCGCCGCCAGGCAACGTAGCCGGATGCAAAAAGCTGTGAGAAGGGCAGCAGCTTCGTGGGTCCGCTTTCCACCGGCATATTGGTGTGGGCGATCCCTCCTTGCAGGGTCAGCACCGCCGATAGATGGTGGATATGCGCAGGGTATTCCGCAGCGATATCTTCCGTCTGAAAGCCCAGATGATAGTCGCGATGGGCCTGCTGCGCCGTGCCGCCGGGCCGGACCTGGTTGACCTGCGCCGTCATCTGGTAATTCGGGCCGAGCCAGGCCTCACATACGGCGGCAATCGGGGTGTTTCCGAAATAGCGCACGAAAACGTCCGGATTCCGTTCGCAGAGTTTCTGGGCCGAGTTCCAGATCCGGTCATTCGCACCGGCGGCGGCGAAGTGGTCGCCCTTCCCGCCGGAAGCCTCGCGTTCCTGTGCGATGATCTCGTCAAAGATCCGGGTGGCCTCGTCGAGAACAGTCGTATCCGCATAGGCCGATTTCAACACCAGAACCCCCGCCGATTGGCCCAAAACCCACGCCCATTCTGCCATCAACGCCTTGCGCGCGGCGGGCGTTTCCAGCCGGTCGCGCAGAGCCGTCATGTCATAGAGCGGTATGTTCTTCTGCACTTCGGCGGCGTGCGAAACGGCCTCTGGCGCAAGGGATTGCGAGGTCAGCTTTTGAAACTCATCCAGATCGCAAGCGTCATGGTCGTAATATCCGACATACCCGGCTTCGGCCTGTGTCATGTTAGCTCCTTCCTCCGGTCCGTCGTTTGGCCGCTGTCGAGCCCGGCCTCTCTAGCCATCTGTTTTAGGGATTTCAGGCCTAACGTCTGGTAGTGCAGCGGATTGTGAACCTCTGGATCCTGTTCGGCCTCGATCACCAGCCAGCCCCCGTAACCTTTGTCCTTGAGAATGCTCAACAGTGGGGCGAAGTCGATGCCGCCCTCGTCGTCGCCGGGCACGGTGAAAACGCCCTTGCGCACGCCGTCCATGAACGAGAGACCCTTTTCGCGCACCTGGGCCATGACCGCCGGGCGCACGTTCTTGGCGTGGAAGTGGCTGACGCGGTTCGCGTATTTCTCCAACACCGGCGTGGGATCGGCGCCGTTGGACCCGAAGTAACAATGGCCGGCATCGAAGAGCAGCTTGGCGGCGGGGCCGGTTGCGGCCATGAAGGCGTCGATCTCATCCGGGGTTTCCACGACGGTGCCCATGTGGTGGTGATAGACCAGCGCAATACCCTGGTCGGCACAGTATTGCGCGATCTCCTCGACCTTGGCACCAAAGGTTTTCATCTCTTCTTGCGACAGAACTGGGGCGTCATTCACCGGCACGTTGAGGCCCTGCACCGAGTTTGAGGTCTCACAGGCGATGCAGACGGCGCAATCATTGTGCTTGAGCTTGTCCAGATGCGGCTGGATCGCGGCCTTTTCGTCTTCAACGCTATGGGCCAGCAGGCTCAGAGAATGCCAGCCCGAGATGAATTTCAGGCCATAGCCGCCCAGCAACTGTTTCAGCGCCTCCGGATCGTCCTGCGGCCAGCGGTGCCCGTTTTCGATGCCGTCAAAGCCGATTTCGTGGGCCTCGGTCAGGATCTGTTCGGTCGGGATATGCGCGCCCAGAGACTGGTCGTCGTCATTGGCCCAGGCGATGGGGTTGGTGCCGTAAAGGATCATCGCAGGTGTCCGTTCATGTCTTGCGGTCGGGTGTTGGCGCCACCCGATGGGCCCGTGCAGCCCGGCGGTGCCGCCGGGCGGGTGTTCAGTTCAGCCGGGCGCGCAGGGCGGTCTCATAGCCTTGGCGGGCCTCATTCACCTCGTCGCGGTCGCTGACTTCGGGCACCGCCACGTCCCACCAGTGCCCGCCATCTGGCGTACTGGGATAGGGGTCGGTGTCGATCACGACGACGAAGGGGCCTGTAGCGGCCTTGGCGCGGGCCAGCGCATCCTCCAGCTCGGCAATCGAGCCGACATGGACCGAGGCCGCGCCCATCGACGCGGCGTGGGCCGCAAAGTCGATATTCGACGGGTTTTCGTGATGGGCATGATCGAGCAGGTTGTTGAACTCGGCCCCGCCGGTGCCCATCTGCAGCCGGTTGATGCAGCCGAAGCCACGGTTGTCGGTGATCACAACGGTGATTTTCACGCCCATCATGCAGGCGGTCGCCAGTTCGGAATTGGCCATCATGTAGGATCCGTCGCCGATCATGCAGACGACGTCGCGGTCGGGCTCGGCCATCTTGATCCCCATGGCGCCCGCGATCTCGTACCCCATGCAGGAATAGCCGTATTCCATGTGATAGGCGCCGGGGCGCGGGGCTTTCCACAGCTTGTGCAGCTCGCCCGGCATGGTCCCGGCGGCGCACATCACCACCGTGTCGGGCCCGCTTGCGCGTTGCACAGCACCGATTACCTGCTGGTCGGTGGGGAGGGCATTGCCGTCTGCGGGCGCTTCGGTCAGCGGGTCGACCGCCGTGAACCAGTCGGATTTGAGCGCGGCATCGGGGGCCGAGGCCGCATAGTCACCCAACGCCGCGCCGAGTTCCTGCAACCCGACCCGGGCATCGGCCATGAGCGGCAGCGCGCCGTGTTTGACGGCGTCGTAGGCGGCGACATTCAGGCTGACCAGTTGGCGGACGGGGTTCTTGAACAGCGCCCACGAACCGGTGGTGAAGTCCTGAAAGCGGGTGCCGACGCCCAGCACCAGATCGGCCTCTTCGCAGACCGCGTTGGCGCTGGAGGCGCCGGTCACGCCCACGGGGCCGAGGTTCAGCGGATGGTCCCAGGCCAATGCCGATTTGCCCGCCTGGCTTTCCACCACCGGGATCTGGTGCCTCTCGGCAAAAGCCTGAAGTTCGGTGCAAGCGCCCGAGTAGTGCACCCCGCCGCCCGCGACGATCACCGGGTTTTTTGCAGCCTTCACAGCGTTCGCAACCCGCGCAAGCTCACCTTGGTCGGGTCGCACACGCCGCTGATGCCAGGTTCTTTCACCGAAGAAACTCTCGGGCCAGTCATAGGCCTCGGCCTGCACGTCCTGACAGAAGGTCAGCGTCACCGGCCCGCACTCGGCGGGATCGGTCATGGTGGCAAAGGCGCGGGGTAAAGCCGTCAGCAGTTGTTCGGGCCGGGTGATGCGGTCGAAATAGCGGCTGACCGGGCGGAAGCAGTCATTGGCGCTGATGGTGCCGTCGCCGAAAGCCTCGATCTGTTGCAGCACCGGGTCGGGGCCGCGATTTGCAAACACATCGCCCGGCAGCAGCAAGAGCGGCAGGCGGTTCACATGCGCCAGCGCGGCGGCGGTCACCATGTTGGTGGCACCGGGGCCGATGGACGAGGTCACTGCCATCGCGCGCCGCCGCCCCGATTGCTTGGCATAGGCGATGGCGGCATGTGCCATGGTCTGCTCGTTATGGCCCCGATATGTTTGCAGCCTGTCGCGCGCGGAATAAAGCGCCTCACCCAAACCGGCGACATTGCCATGGCCGAAGATCGCCCAGACCCCGGCGATGAATGGCTCTCCATCCTCGTTCAGTTGCGCCGAAAGATAGCGCACCAATGCCTGTGCCGCTGTCAGCCGGATCGTGCTCATGCCGCCTGTTCCTTTGCTTGCGCGCGCGCCTGATCCCAGACCGCGCAGAGATCTGCGTATTTCTTCGCCATCTGCCCGACGGCCTGATCATCCGTGATCGCGCCCGTCAGCCAAGCCCGCGCCGTATCACCAAAGATGGTGCGGCCCACGGCAAAGCCCTTGACCAGATCGAACTTCGCCGCCTGCGCGAATGAGGCAAACAGCTCTTCCGAGGGGGCGTCCAGCCCCAGCACCACGATGCCGCGCGTGTGGGCGTCATTGCGCTGAATCGCATCGACCACGGCGGCCCATTCGGCATCTGACTTGAACGGTTCCAGCTTCCACCAGTCGGGGTAGACACCGATATCGTAGAACCGCTGGATGATCGCCGGGGTGGTAGCCGGGTCGACGGGGCCAACCTTGGACGGGATCACTTCAAGCAGGAATTCCAACCGGTTGCGGCGGGCGGCGGAGAACAGACGTTTGACCACGCCTTCCTGCTTGGCCTTCATCTCGTCGCTGTCATCGGGGTGGTAGAAGCACAGGCATTTGACCACATGCTCCAGCGGCCACTCGGCCAGCCCGCCGAAATCCTCGCCTATCTCGGGCTCCAGCGTTAGCGGGCGCGAGGCGGGCCATTCCACTGGATGGCCGATCCAAAGCCCCTGACCGGCAGCCTTGTAGAGTGCATCGCGGCCCAGGCGCGAGTCGCACAGCAGGCCATAGCCGGAATTACCTTTCACCACCTGCATGACCGCATCGAGGCAGAGCGACTTAAACTCGCCGATCTTTGCAGGCGTGGCGCCGTCCATCTCTTCGAATTGGATGCGGTGATCAAAGGCGAAGACCCGCATCTCGGGCCAGTCTCCCTTGCGGTTGGTCGACCAATGCAACTGCTCCAGTTCGGCATCCTTGCGTAGGGCCTTTTCCTTGACGCCTCGGCTCAGGAAGAACCGCAGTTCCTCCCAACTGGGATAGGCGGGTGTACAGCCATGGCGGCTGACTGCGAAGGCGCCGCAGGCATTTGCGTAGCCCAGTGCGGTGGGCCAATCCTCACCATCCAGCCAGCCTTTCAGCAGGCCCGATATGAAGCCATCACCCGCGCCCAGAACGTTGAACACGTCGATGGGAAATCCGGGTCCGATCTGGCCCTGATCCAGCGTATCGGGGATGGTGCCGGTGAAGGCAGAGGCGCCCATCGGGCCGCGCTTGCACACCAGCACCGCGTCGGAAACCGCGCGCACGGCGCGCAACGCGGCGATAGTGTCGGTGGTGCCACCCGCGATGTGGAATTCTTCCTCAGTGCCGACGATCAAATCAAACAGGTGCAGAGTCGATTGCAGTTTTTCGGTGACTTTGGCGCTTTCCACATAGCGGCTCTCACCCTCGCCGTGGCCGGCCACACCCCAGAGATTGGGGCGGTAATCAATATCCAGCGCCGTCTGCGCGCCGTTTTCGCGCGCCAGTTGCAGCGCTTTCAGCGTTGCCGCCTCAACCTGTGGATGGCTCAGATGGGTACCGGTCGCCACCACCGCGCGCGCCTCGGCGATGAAATCCGGGTCGATGTCATCCTCGCACAGCCCCATGTCGGCGCAATTTTCGCGGTAAAAGATCAGCGGGAACTGCTCCTGATCACGGATGCCCAGCAGCACCAGCGCGGTCAGACGCTCGGGGTCGGTTTTGACGCCACGCACATCGACGCCTTCGCGCGCCAGTTCCTCGCGGATGAACCGGCCCATATGCTCATCCCCGACCCGGGTGATGAGCGCCGATTTTAGGCCCAACCGCGCGGTGCCCGCCGCAATGTTGGTGGGCGAGCCGCCGATATATTTGTTGAACGAGGACATGTCCTCCAACCGGCCGCCCACCTGTGCCCCGTAGAGGTCCACAGACGAGCGGCCAATCGTGATGACGTCGAGCGCCTTCATACGGTGCCTCCCAGGCTCCCTTCCAGTTGGGCCAGTTCCTGCCCGCCGGCCATCATGTCCTGCAACTCTTCATGCTCGATTTCACCTTTCATCGCGGTGCCCAGCGTCTTGCCGCGGTTGAGCACCGTGAACCGGTCGCCCACCGCCATGGCGTGACGCACGTTGTGGGTGATGAACACCACGCCGATACCCTGTTTGCGCACCTTGTCGATGGTGGCCAGCACGTTCGACGTCTGCCGCACACCCAGAGCCGAGGTCGGTTCGTCCAGGATCAGAACCTTGGCGCCGAAATGGACCGCACGTGCGATGGCCACGGTCTGACGCTCACCACCCGACAGGGTGCCGACCGCCTGATCCGGACCGCGCAGGTTGATGCCCATCTTGCGCATCTCTTCCATGGTCACGCGATTGGCGTAGTCATGGTCGAAGAACTTCAGCGGTCCGACGCTTTTGACCGGTTCGTTGCCCATGAAGAAGTTCCGGCTGACCGACATCAGCGGGATCATCGCCAGATGCTGGTGCACGGTGGCGATGCCCGCCGCAATCGCATCGCGGGGGTCGGCAAAGCTCATGGGGTGACCTTCGAAGAAGATCTCGCCCGCCGTCGGCTTGTGCACACCGGACATGGTCTTTATGAAGGTCGACTTGCCCGCACCGTTGTCGCCCAGCAGGCAGTGGCATTCACCTCCGAACACGTCGACCGAGACGCCGGCCAGAGCGATCACACTGCCAAAGTGCTTTTCGATGTTCTTCATCTGGATGATTGGTTCAGACATCTTAACGCTCCCCAGTGATGATGCGACGGATATAGGTGTTCAGGATCACCGCAAAGAGCAGGATCACGCCGAGGAACACCCGGAACAGCGAGCTTTCGACCCCGGCGAAGAACAGACCCTGCTGCACCACGCCAAAGATCAGCGCGCCCAGCGCCGCCCCGATGACCGAGCCATAGCCGCCGGTCAGCAGCGCACCGCCGATGACCACGGCGATGATCGCCTCGAACTCCTTGAGCAGGCCGCGATCGGCCCCGGCTGAGCCGAACTCCATCACCTGACAGGTGGCGAAGACACAGGCGCAGAAGGCGGTGAACATGAACATCAGGATCTTGACACGGTTGACCGGCACACCCGAGTTCCGGGCCGCTTCGGCGTCGCCACCCGAGGCAAAGATCCAGTTCCCGAACTTGGTGCGGGTCAGCAGGATGTGGCCGAAGATGATGAGCAGGATCGCCCAGACGATCAGCATGGGCAGGCCGTCCACGACCGGTTTGCCAATGTTAGAGCCGCGTTCGAAGGTGGCGATTATGCCCGCGTCGCCCATCCACTGAAACAGTCCGGTGAGAATCTTGCCGCCGAAGATGGCCGCCAGCCAATCCCCCTCGGCCGCGTCCTTGACACCGCCGATTATGGTTTTGCGTTCCAGCGTTTGCGGCAAGTAGATGGTGAAGCCCCTCAGGATGAACAGAAAAGCCAGCGTCACGATGAAACTGGGCAGCCCGGTGCGGATCACGATAAAGCCGTTCAGCGCACCGATGGCGATGCAAAGAGCGAAGGTGACGATGATGGCCAGCCAAACCGGCCAGCCCATGGTGACCGAGAAGATGGCGATCATCATGCCGCAAAAGCCGATCATTGAGCCCACGGACAGGTCGAACTCGCCCGCGATCATCAGCAGACACGCGCCGACGGCGATGATCATGAATTGCGCGGAAACCTGGGACCAGTTGAGGATGCCCTGGCTGTTGAACATACCTGAGTCCGAGGCGAAAAGCAGGAACAGCACAAAGACGATGGCAGTGCCCATGATCCCACCCAGTTCGGGGCGGATAAGGGCCTCGCGCAGCGGCGAACGTTCCTTGATACGCTCGTCGACAGCTGCGGGTTGATTAGGGGAGTCGGTCATGTCGGGACCTCTCGTTGTCCGGGTTTTGGATGGAAAAAGGGCGGCCGATTCCCATTGGCCGCCCGATCCGTTCACGTATTAGCGGTATTCGCCCGCAAACTTCTCGACCAGGGTCAGCCCGTCAGCGGTGACAAAGCCCGGACCCGAGTTGATGTTGTTGCCCGGCAGCACGCCATAGCGGTGATAGTTGGTCAGGATCACCACCGGCAGATAGGCCTGCAGGAACGGCTGCTGGTCGATGCCCCAGTTGATGGTGCCCGCCTTGATCGCCTTGACGATTTCGTCGCCCAGATCGAACGTACCGAAGTAGATCTCACCGGCCAGACCAGCCTCTTCCACCGCCAGAATGGTCGGGTCAGCCGAAACCGGACCCAGGGTCAGGATCGCGTCGGTGTCTGGATTGGCCGACAGATAGGCCAGCACCTTGTTCTTGACTTCCGCCGGGTCGGTGCCGCTGTCCAGCATCGCCGCACCCAGTTCCACGCCCAGGCCGTCGGCAAAGCCCTGGCAGCGCTCGGCCAAGGTCGGCTGTTGGATGGTGTGGTTCACGCACAGGAATGAGGTCACGCCGTCGCCCTTGGCGCGCTGCCCGGCCGCATAACCGGCGTCATATTCCGGCTGACCCACATACATCAGCGCGCCAAGCTCGCGGGCCTGATCCGGGCTGCCGGTGTTCATGATGATTACGTCGACGCCGGAATCCACCGCTGCCTGAATCGGGCCGCTCAGCACGTCGTAGTCGGCCAGAGTGGTGATAATGCCGTTCGGCCCCGAGGCCGTTGCCTGTTCGATGATTCGCGCCATATCGGCGATGTCACCGGTGGGCGGGTTGCGATACTCGACCTCGACCCCCATCTGCTCGCCCGCCAGCGCGATGCCGTTCTTGATCGTGTTCCACCAGCTGTCGCTGTCCGGCGCATGGCTGACCAGAACGTATTTCTCGCCCTCTGCCGACGCGGTGGTAGCGGCCATGAATGGCGCGGCGACAAGCGCCGTGGCAAAGGCCAGTTTCCTTACCAGTGAAGTCATGAGTATCCTCCCAGATTTAACACTATTCTTGATGGCGAAAGTGCGGTTCCAGCCCGCAACCCCGACCTAAGGTAAACACACCTCGGTCATTTTTGCAACCGGTTGCAAAATTGGGCAATCTCATTCCCTGAAGCCCTCTCAAGATTTCAGACCCGGGAACTTGGGGTCGGTTGGACGTTTCGCTATCTAGAATCAGCCCACGAGTGGCGGGATAAATAGAATAAACATTCTATTGATGGAAAAATCAACCCTAGAATTCTACGACTTGGGTTTGCGCTGCGCCCCGACAGCGACGGCCAACGTAATCGCCAGCGACAATGTGGCCGACAATGCCCGGAACGCACCAAAGTCCACTTCCGATACAGAAAGCGGCAGAACGCCCTCGATCTGCACCGGACTGATCACCGTGTCGGTGATAGCAACCACCGGGATGCCGCGCGTGGCGCAGTTGCGCGCCAAAGCCACCGTATCCTCGGTATAAGGTGCAAAAGTGATGGCGATCAGCGCGTCGCCTGGCCGCACGGCATGGGCTTGGTTCAGCCTGCCCACCCCGTCATGCAGCATCGCTGGGATCTCCATCTTTTCAAAGGCATAGGCCAAGTACGACGCGACGGGGAAGGCGCGACGCAGCCCGATCACGTGGAGCGTTTGCGCCTGTGCCAGCCGGGCCACCGCCTCGTCCAGAACTCGCGAATCTACTGTATTCGCAAGGTTTTCCAGCGACATCCGCCCAGCATCGACAAACTCTGCCAACAGGGCCGAGGGGCTTCCCGCGCCTCGTTCGCGCAGATTGGCGAGGCGGCTGGCATAGTCGGGAAAGCCCTGCGCCACAGACTCGCGGAACAGTCTCTGCATCTCGGAAAAGCCGGAGAACCCCATGATCTGGCAGAACCGCATCATGGCCGAGGGCTGCACCTCGGCCCCTGCGGCCAGTTCGGCCACTGTACTCAGCGCGATACGGTCGGAATTGGCCGCCAGATATTCCGCACATTGTTTCAACCGCTTGGGCAGACCATCTGACAGTTCGCGCAGGCGTTGGTGAAATCCTTCGATGCTCTGCGGCGCGGGGCGGTCTTGCATGGGCGGTCCTGTTCGGCCTTGACAGAATGGCTGATGACGACGATAGCCATAATGGAACGAATATTCCATCAGATAATCTCGCAGCGGTTCGGGAGATCAAGGAGAATCGATCATGACCCTTCGCATTGCAATACTCGGCGCCGGCCGCATCGGTCAGGTCCACGCCAAGGCCGTCTCGTTCAACCCCGACGCCACACTGGTTGCGGTGACCGACGCCTTCCCCGAGGCCGCCGAGCGCCTTGTGGCGACCTATGGTGGTGAGATCCGCAGCATGGACCAGATCGAAACTGCCGGAGATGTGGATGCCGTCATCATCTGCACCCCGACTGACACCCATGCCGATCTGATCGAACGCTTCGCCCGCGCTGGCAAGGCAATCTTCTGCGAAAAGCCGGTGGATCTGGATGTCACCCGCGTCGAGGCCTGCCTTGCCACCGTGCGCGATACCGGCGCGCATTTGATGGTCGGCTTCAACCGTCGCTTCGATCCACATTTTGTGGCTTTAAAAGGGGCGATTGAGGCCGGTCAGATCGGTGACGTGGAACAAATCACCATTACCTCGCGCGATCCCGGATTACCACCTCGCGAGTATATCGGCGTGTCAGGCGGGATCTTCCGCGACATGACCATCCACGATTTTGACATGGCCCGATTCCTCCTGGGCGAAGAGGTCAAGAATGTTTATGCCACAGCATCGGCTCTGGTTGATCCGTCAATACGCGAGTTGAGTGATTTTGATACCGCGACAGTGGTTTTGAAGACGGAAAGCGGCAAACAGGTCGTCATTCAGAACTCGCGCCGCGCGACTTATGGTTATGATCAACGGATCGAGGTTCATGGTTCCAAAGGCATGGTTCACGCCGAAAACCAACGCCCCGTCAGCATTGAGGTCGCGACCGAAGCTGGCTATACCCGCCCGCCCCTGCACGACTTTTTCATGACCCGATACCTTGCGGCGTATGACGCGGAACTCACCGGTTTCATCAGTGCTTTGACGCAGAACGTCCCCATGCCGGTCACCGGTGAAGACGGTCTCAAGGCACTGAAACTGGCCGAGGCGGCGGTGGAGAGCGTCGCGACCGGGAAGACCGTTTCTGTTTGAAGCCAAGGCTGCGGATCCCTGCTGGGCGCGAGTTGTCCTGAGACGGGGGTCCGGCACTAGTCAGCCTAAACGACCCACGTAGTGTGTTAGTGGCAGTTCTCTATCATCGAGCGATAGCGGGAGAGTTCGGGTGGAGCGCCAAAGCCGGAGTAGCGCTGCACCCAAGACGCACACCTACATCGACTTCGCCTATGGAAAGCTTTGAATTTCCCTGATTGTTCGAATTTCCCGAAGGGCAGATGCAACAGATAGGCGGGCGCGGCCACAATCAAAATCCTGCTTGCCCCTCATGGATGCGACCGCAGTCGTTTCCACGCGTTTCCCGACGTTATTGTCGCCATTCACGCAAGCGTGATCAGAATGAGCTTTCTATATTTGATTTATCTACCTACTACTAGGAAGGCAATTTTAGGAGACACCGCTATGAAGATTTACGATGTTGAAGGATTCCCAAATCCGGCCCGTGTGCGAATTGCGCTGGCCGAAAAAGGGGCAACCAACGAATGCGAGTTCGTTCCGGTGGACGTGATGAACGGCGAGCATCGCTCTGAGGGTTTCCGGGCAAAAAACCCGGACGCAAGCGTTCCCTGCCTCGAACTTGAAGATGGAACATGCATCTCTCAATGCACCGCGATCACCGAGTACATCGATAGTGCCTTCGACGGCCCCTCGCTCTGCGGCGCGAGTGCCAAAGAGCGTGCAGTTGTTCACATGATGAACCGGCGCGCCGAAAATGGTCTTCTTGATGCCGTCGGCGACTATTTCCACCACGCCACGCCGGGGCTGGGGCCGAAACTCGAAACCAATCAAAACGCCGAATGGGGAAACCACCGGAAAAGCATCGCCCAAAGCACGATGTCTTATCTGGACGATGTTCTGGCCGAGAACGCGTATCTGGCGGGCGACACGTTTTCGATGGCTGACATCACCGCCTATGCCGGCCTCGCCTTTGCCGATTTCGCCAAGGTCGAGGTGCCGTCAAACCTGACCAGCCTGATCGCATGGCGCCAGAAAGTTGCTGGCCGACCGAGCGTTTCAGGCGAGCCCAATTGACCATGAAGGAGCCAACATCATGGAACTGAACGAAGATTTCAATCAGCGCGTGCTAATCCACACCGACGAAGAACCCTGGAGAGCATCGCCAATGCCCGGTGTGGAACGGCGAATGCTGGACCGCATCGGAGACGAAGTCGCACGCGCAACGACAATCGTTCGTTATGCGCCCGGCAGCAAGTTCTCCGCCCACACTCACTCGGGTGGCGAGGAATTCATAGTGCTCGAAGGGGTGTTTCAGGATGAGCATGGTGATTTTCCCGCCGGTACATATGTCCGCAATCCACCGACGACCAGCCACACGCCCGGATCCGATCAGGGATGCACGATCTTCGTGAAACTCTGGCAATTCGACATGGACGATCGCAAACAGTTCCGGAAAGACATGAACGCGTCCCTGTCCCAGCCCGAAAACGGAGTTGCTACGGCGAATCTGCATGAGGATGAACGCGAAGCCGTCACTTATCGCGCCCTGGATCCCGGTGCGCACCTGACCGTCTCGGATGCGGGCGGCATCGAATTGCTTGTCCTTCAAGGAACCGCGACCGAAAACGGACAAAACCTGCGCAAGGGATCCTGGTTACGTTTGCCGGACGGCCAATCCCTGTCAGCGATTGCAGGCGCTGAAGGCGCGCGCATCTGGATGAAAACCGGCCATCTCAGGTTTGCAAGGCCGCCAAGTGCGGGAATGCAGAGTTCCACGGCCTAATCCACGTATACGTTGATCTTGAGTCTTGAACAGGCACCCCGATGCGGCAGGATCATGCAATTCAAAGCGGGCTGCGATTCCGCGGCCCTGCATCTTCATCCTTGATGGGGATGATGGATATGCGTTCGATTTGGCAAGGCGGGTTGCTTTCCTTTGTTCAACCACGCTTACTAAGCGGGTGGTGCAACGGTTGACGCTCCGACCGCTACGGAAGTTGTTGCTGAGGGAATAAGCCGATGGAGAAAGTCGACACAAAGACCGCGTTGATGGACGCTGCCGAACAGGAGGTTCGCCAAAAGGGAGCCGATGGTTTCAGCTACAAGGACCTCAGCGAAAAAATCGGCATTCGCAAGGCAAGCATTCACTATCACTTCCCGAACAAAACAGACCTTCTGACCGCTATCATGGCACGCTATGCCGAAAAAACGCTGAATGCGGTCGAAGAGTTCTCAGCCAGTCATGATCTGGCGGGACCTCAACTGATTGAATTCGTGACCTTGTATCGAAACGCATTACAGGACTGCTCCGCCCTTTGCCTTTGCGTGGCTTACACCGTTAGTCAGGATGCGCTGGACACAAAGACGACCTCTGAAATCGACCGGTTCCGGACAAGACTGCTGGGCTGGCTGACGCAAGTTTTTGACGCAGGCAAGCGGGATGGCAGCATAAACGACGTTGGCGATCCTAGTTTCGAAGCGGCGGCAGCACTTGCACTGGTGGAGGGTGCGCAGATCACAGCAAGGATCGGCGGTCAAATTTCACTCTACGATGCAGCCACAAAGATCTTTCGTGATCGCCTAAACTGATCTCAGAACACATACATCCAGAAACGATTTGCCGGCCCTATTTACAATCATCACTTTCCCAATCTCCGCGCGGCCGTGGCAAGCGATGCGTTTTGGCGATCAGCCTACATAGCTGCGCACCAAGGCACCTGCAATGAGCGACCACCCGTCTGCGATGACGAAAAATGCCAGCTTGAAGGGCAGCGCCACCGTTGCAGGTGGAACCATCATCATACCCATCGACATCAGCACCGCCGCAACGACGAGATCGATGATCAGAAACGGAAGAAAGATCAAAAACCCGATCTGAAAGGCGCGGGCAATCTCGGACAGCATGAAGGACGGGATCAAAACCGAGATTGGTGCATCCGGGGACAGACCAACTGCCTCGGCCTCGGGCCGAAGGACCATCATGGAGTGAAAGGTATCGGCATCCACACGCGCTGCCATGAACGTCTTGAAAGGAACGATTGCCCGTTCCATTGCAGGTTCCACACCCAGTGTTTCGTCCATCATCGGCTCTATCCCGGTCCGCCAGGCCTCGGTAAACACCGGCTCCATGATGAAATAAGTCAGAAACAGCGCCAGGCTGACAATCAGCATGTTGGGCGGAGATTGCTGCAGCCCGATGCCCTGCCTGAGGATCGCAAGCACGGTCACAAGAAACGGGAAACAGGTAATCATGATCGCCAGCCCGGGGGCAAGGCTGAGAACCGTGATCAGCAGGATGAGTTGAATGGACCGGGCCGAGATCGACCCGCCTTCGCCCAAGGACAGGGACAGATCCTGCGCCGCCGCAAATGAAGGCAGGAGGAGCGCCAGGACAAGCGCCGCCGTGAAACCCGTTCGCATCACCCGATGCCGTTCTGTAGGTCCGAAATCTCGGTCAAGCGCACCGCCAGTTGCCCGGATTGATCGCCCCCCAGTTCCTCCAACAAACCTCGCGCGACCAATTGATCACCGACATATAGATCCACCGGGTCCTCGACCCGTTTGTCGAGCGTGAGCACCGCGTTTTCGCCTAGGCTCAGCAGCTCGCGCACCAACGGGCGGGCACGGCCAACCGAGACCGTAACCTCGATGGGCACCGCATCGAAGGGGGACGATTTGTCGGGGCTGGTTTTTTGAGCATCAGTCATTCAACGAAATCTCCTTGGCCTCATAGAGAAAGGCATCCATGGCTTCGGTGATCGAGGCCAAAAAGGCATTGCAATCCACATCTCGCTCGGCCGTTCCGACCCGCAGGCAGGCCTGTCCGGGGGGCAACGAGGCTTCCTCGACCAGTTGCACCGGCAGCGCGGATTGCTGATCCAGAAGCGGCTTGAGCTGTGCCCCGGCACCGGCGGGCACGATCAGCAGGGCAGGTTGGGCCACCTGCTCCTCGGCCATGGCCGTGAGCTGTTCCACGATGTGATGACCAAACCCCTGCTCGATGGTCTGCGGCAGCACGGTTGTCATCAGGCTCTGGAACATCGGTTCCAGCGACTGGGTCATCTGCGTCAGCGCCTCGTGATAGGTAAAGGACAGATCCTCGAGGTTGCGGGTCAGCGTCGCCTCCAGATGCGCGTGATCTTCGCTCTGGGCTGTAACCGCATCTTCCCACCCGGCTGAATATCCCTGTTCAAAGGCCGCCAGCCTTTGCTCCTCCAGCGCGTCCTCGTGCAGCAGGTGCATCATGCCGCTGTTCAGCGGATCAAGGTCGAAGTTTTCCAGAAGATGAGCAATCGACATCAGGCCTTCTCCTCGCTCTCTTCAAGCCAGCTTCGCAGGATTTCCACCGTCTCTTCCTGCTTGTCACCGATCATCGCGCGCAAACGCTGCACGGCGTCATCTGAGCTACTGCCGCCAATCGCGGGAACCCCTGTGGCGGCCGATGATCCATCCGGAATCGCTGCAAACCCATCTTCGGTCTCGATCTCGCCGACCAGAACCGGAGCGCCGTCTCCGCCGCCCGAGTTATCCAACCCCGGCGAGGCCAGCAGCGCGGGATTGGACGCCGGGTTGGCTAGAATCGGGCGGATGACGAACAATCCCAGAAACAGCGAGACCACGGCCAGCGTCGCCATCTGGACCAGCGACATCACGTCGATATGTACCTTTTGCCAGAACGAGGCAGCGGCCAGCGTTCCCTGCGGTTCGGCCGCAGGCAGCTCCATGGATTTCAGCGTGATCACGTCGCCGCGGTCGCCGTTGAACCCGACGGCCGAGGCCACAAGTTCCCGCAGCGCCTCCAATTCCGCATCGGGCAGCGGCTCAAAAACCTGCGCGCCGTTTGCATCCTTTCCGCGCGTCCCATTGACCAGAACCGCGACGGTCAAACGCTTGATCGCCCCGGGCACGCGGAGAATCTCCAACTCGGTTTCCGAAACCTCGTAATTCACCCGCTCACGCGTCTGGCTGGTGGACGAATTCGATTCGTCACCGCCGGCGCCGTCGCCATCCGGCAGGTTCGAGGCCACCGTCACCTCAGAGGATTGATTGCGGGAATTGTCCGATCTCTCTTCGACGTCGGTGCTGATGGCGACCCGTCCGTTGGGGTCAAACCGCCGCTCTCGGATCGATTCGGTTTCGGTAACCGTGTCCAGGCTTACCTCGACCACCGCATTGCCCTGCCCGACCCGCGCCTCGACCAGACGCAGGACGCGTTCCCGGATCTGCTGCGCCCGGTCGTCTGCCGTGCTGGCGGCGGCGGCCGTCTCCTGCGCCCCAATCACTACGCCATTCGAATCGATCACGGCCACCTTCTCGACCGTCAGGCCGCTGACCGCCGAAGCAACCAAAAAGCGGATCGCGTTGGCCTGCGCCGGAGTGATCTCGGCCCCTGCGGGAATCACCGAAACCGAGGCCGTCGGCTCGACACTGCGCTGGAACGGATTGGTCGAGCCATTGGCAATGTGAACCCGGGCCTGGCTGACATGCGGACTGCCGACAATTGTGCGCGCCAACTCACCCTCTTTGGCGCGCCAGTAGGCGGCATCGAACATCTGAGACGTGGTGCCGAACCCGCTCAGCGAATCGAGCAGCTCATAGCCCCGTCCGCCATTGGCGGGCAGCCCCTCGCTGGCCAGGGTCATGCGCAGCTCGTCGCGTTGCGCGCCGGGCACGTAGATTGAGCCGCCGCGCACCTCATAGGCAACGCCGCGCTGATCGAGCGCGCGCACGACATCGCCCGCCGCCCCATTCTCCAACCCGGCATAGAGCAGAGTCATCGACGGAGCGCTGGCGATTCGCGACATCGCGAGAATGCTGAGAAACACCAGCATCGCGGCCCCGGCGACAATAACCTGTTTGCGCCTGTCCAAACTTGCCCAGACAGTTCTGATCTGCTGCACGTCCACCTCCGTCACGCCGACATTCTGAGCGGCTCGCCCCCTGTTTGCGCGATTGCCCTTAACAATCGGTTAGTTCCTGAGGGGTTATGACTCGGCCAGACAGAACGAGAGGGACGTCATGACCGATGCGACGGCGGACGAGGCCGAACAGAAATCCGGAAAGGCGGGATTGATCCTGGCGGGCGTGCTTGCGTTGGCCGGGGCGGCGGGGGGATATGTCCTGACAACTTCCGGCTTGCTGGGTGGTGCCGACAAGGCCGAAGCGAAGATGAAAAAGCAGGCAGAGATAGTTCCGGAGGCACTGCCGGAAGTGAGTTTTGTGGATCTCGCGCCGATCATCGTTGCCCTGGATATGGGTGGAGAGCTGCAGCACCTCAGGTTTCACGCTCAGCTGGAGGTCACGAAGAAATACGCCTCGGATGTAGAGCTGCTGCGCCCCCGAATCATCGATGTTCTGAACGGTTATCTGCGGGCGATCGAGGTCTCGGACCTGCGGGATCCGCTCGCCCTGACACGGCTGCGCGGGCACATGCTGCGCCGCATCAACATTGTCGCGGGCGAGGGTCGGGTGCGGGACGTTCTGGTGATGGAATTCGTGCTGAACTAGGAGAGAGAATTGGAACTTGTCGCGGATATTCTTCTGGTTGCGGGCGCTCTGGGCGCAGGGCTCTACTGTTTTGTCCTGGCGCGGCGCCTGAAGCGGTTCAATGATCTTGAAAAGGGTGTGGGCGGGGCTGTGGCCGTGCTGTCCTCGCAGGTGGACGAGCTCAACAAATCGCTTGCCGCCGCGCGGTCGGCATCGGATCAGTCCAGCATCGCCTTGGGCGACCTTACAGGCCGTGCCGAAGCGGTGGCCCAGCGGTTGGAGTTGATGATGGCCTCCATGCATGACGTGGTGCCGGAGAAACCCACCGATAGTGAACGGTATGATGCTCCAAAGGCTGAGGCCGGTGCCCCGCCTGAACAGCCCGCAAAACCGGACAAAGAAACTTCCGCGCCTGCAGGGCTTATGTTCTTTCGCCATGACCGCAAAGCGGACGGGCTCGCATCATGAAAAGGTCGTCGGAAAAATCGCGCTCGTCCCGCGGCGGGGCGCTGTTGATGATCTCGCTCCTGATGATCGGCTCGGCCCTGATCCGTTTGGGTCTGGAGGCTGGACCGGCGCTGGCTCGAGAACTCGTGGAGGACCCACCAAAAAGCAAGATGGCGAAAAACCACGAACAAGCGCCCGGTGCGGAAGATTTGCACCGGCTTTTGCAGATGCTGCGTCAGCGTGAAAGCGACCTGAAACAGCGTGAGGCAGACTATACGGACCGGATGAAGGCGCTTGAGATCGCCAACAAGGCCTTGGAAAACCGGCTGGCCGAACTTCAGCAGGCCGAGGAGTCACTCAAGGCGACTTTGGCGCTGGCCGACGTGGCGGCAGAGAACGACCTCACCCGCCTGACGGATGTCTACCAG
Source organism: Ruegeria sp. (assembly GCF_040830605.1). Classification (GTDB taxonomy): domain Bacteria; phylum Pseudomonadota; class Alphaproteobacteria; order Rhodobacterales; family Rhodobacteraceae; genus Ruegeria. Next base: position 197,272 of record NZ_JBFOMD010000004.1, on the reverse strand, counting down.
AACATGAAGCCAAAAGAGGCGGCCGCTCTGTTCGAAGAAATGGATCCCACCTTCGCGGCAGGTTTCCTCGCAAGGATGCAGCCCGAGGCGGCGGCGGGCGTGATGGCGGGGCTCAGCCCGCAGGCGGCCTATACGATCAGTGTGGTTTTGGCGGGGCGAAACGCCTCGGTGCCCAAGGAATAAAGCAGCAGCCATGTCCGAAATCGTTTTGAGTGGAGTTTCAGCATGATCGGGATCGTCGGGATCGTCGTCATCTTCGCCATGGTGTTCGGCGGCTATCTGGCCGCAGGCGGCAAGATGACGATCATCGTCAAATCGCTGCCGTTCGAAATGATGATGATCGGAGGGGCGGCGATCGGCGCCTTTCTCATCAGCAACGACATGGGCGGCATCAAGCATACGGCCAAGGACATCGCAAAGGTCTTCAAAGGGGCGAAATGGAAGCCCGAGGACTATCGCGATCTGCTCTGCCTGCTGTTCTCACTGATCCGCATCGCGCGGGCGAACCCGGTCGAGGTTGAACAGCATATCGAAGATCCTGCGAACTCTGCCCTGTTCTCGAAATATCCAAAGATTCAGTCTGATCGTGAGGCAGTGGACCTGATATGCGACACCATGCGCTCGGCTTCGATGAACTATGACGACCCGCATCAAGTGGAGGAAGTTCTGGAAAAGCGGATGGAAGCGAACTTCCATCACGCCATGCATTCCAGCCACGCGTTACAAACCGTGGCAGACGGTCTGCCCGCTCTGGGGATCGTTGCCGCCGTTCTGGGCGTGATCAAGACCATGGGCTCGATTGATCAGCCCCCCGAAATTCTCGGCAAGCTGATCGGCGGCGCGCTGGTCGGGACCTTTCTGGGCGTGTTCCTAGCCTACGGTCTGGTGGGCCCGTTTGCGGGCAAACTGAAAGCGGTGGTCGAGGAGGACAACCATTTCTACCAGCTCATCAAAGAGGTGCTGGTTGCCAATCTGCACAATCACAACCCAGCCATGTGCATCGAGGTCGGTCGCCAGAACACTCCGACGCACAACCGGCCTGCGTTTGCCGAGCTTGAGGATGCCCTCAAGGAGCTTAAGCAGGACGCCGCATGACATTCCGCCTTGCACTTGGTCTGATCTTGATAGCGACCTCGGCCATGGCCGAGGAACTGTCCGTACGCTCGGGCGAGCACGAGGACTTTACCCGACTTGTGATCAAGGTGCCTGAGGGAACAAGCTGGACCCTTGACTCAAGTGATCGCGGCGCTCGTCTCAATGTCGAACTTCCGGATGTAACTTACGATACAGACGCTGTGTTTGAGCGCTTGTCACAAAACAGACTGCTCTTTCTGAAGCAGGAAAAACCGGGTGACGACTTGGACATAGGCTTCGCCTGCAATTGCGTGGCAAATGGGTTTCTTCACGCAGGCGCGATGATCGTCATCGACATACGAGAGTCAAAAGACAAGCCTTCCGCACCGCTGGTTCTACCCTTGGCACGCACAAAACCGCGGGAGACGTTGCACGCCGCGCGTAGGAGCTCGCCCCAAACGCCAGACCAAGCTCCAAAAACTGGTATTCACGCTCTGCCTACCCCGGTGCCCTCGTTAAATATAGCTCGAACAGGCGAAGAAATCGAAGCTCGGTTGTTGACGCAAGTCCTCAAGGGAACCGACCAAGAGGTTCTCGATCTTGATCTGGCAGCAGTCGGGCCCCGGCAATCGGGCGCCAGCCTGCAAGCGGCACTTGAGCGAACGCTGAACCTCCACAATATTGCCGTGGGGACCGTCGTCGATCGTGACCTGACCGGTGATCCGACCGGCATATCGCTGTTGGAACCTGAGACCGCCTGTTTATCAGACAATGTCCTTGATTTCGCCTCGTGGTCCAATGGAACGAGCTTTTCTACGCAACTTGCCAACGCGCGATCCAACTTATTCGGTGAGTTTGACCGACTGGATCGCGGTCAGGCACTGAGGTTGGCAAGGCTCTTCGCCTATTTCGGGTTTGGCGCCGAGGCGAAACAGATCCTTGAGCTTGCTAACCACTCATCTGACGAGAGCTCAAGGATCAGGGCGATTGCCGCTGCCGTGGAAAAAACGACAGCGCTTGCGGAGAACCCTTTTATCGGACAGCAGAGATGTGGCGGAGACGCAGCCCTGTGGGCGACATTGACCGAAGGCCATGTGGCCGAAAACGCGGACACGGAGGCAATCGAACTCGCATTCCTACGGCTACCGGATCACCTCGTGACTCATCTGGGGCCGGAGTTGGCTCGCTTGCTGACAAAAGCCGATCAATTGGAAGCGGCCCGGCGGATTCTACGGGCAGTGGAACGCGTCGGTGTGAACTCCAAGGCCACAACAGCTTTGGTCGAGGCCGAATTGGCCAGTGCGGAAGAAAACCCAGAAAGAGAAGAAAACAAGCTCAAAGATGCAGTTGAAGCGGAACAGGCCACGGCTGAGGCACCCCTTGCACTGATCAGGCTGATCGAAAAACGTTGGGAGGAACAGGGTGTTGTCTCGGGCAAAGAGGTGGAGTTGGCGGCTGCGTTTGCGTTGGAATACAGGCGATCGGAACTCGGGAACCCCCTGAAAATGGCGCATGTGCTGGCGATGGCCCTCAACCAGCAATTCGATGAGGCGATGGGTACATTGTTTGGCGAACGTGACCACAGGCCACGCAAGATGTGGGGACAGACGTTCGAACGTGTGGCAGTGGCGATGACCGAACGAGCCGATGACATCACCTTTTTGCGCCACACAGTCGGTTTAAGTTCTGATCTGATCTCCGTGATGTCCGACGACGCAGTAGACGTAGTCGCTGGCCGGCTGGTGTCGCTCGGGTTTCATGAAACCGCATTGAGCTTGGCTGGTGACCGAGGCGTTCAACGCGAAGCGAGGGCAATGATCCTAGCCCGCGCCGCTCTCGAAACGGGGCTTCCCCATCGTGCCATGCTGGCGGTTGAGGAGTACACAACGCCAGCCGCATCGCTTGTGCGGGCAGACGCGATGTACTCCAGCGGAAATTATGCGGCGGCAGCTGAACATGCCTCACAAATGGGGGACAACGAAGCCGCCACCCGGTATCTTTGGCTGGCGGACGCCTGGGACCATGTTTCAGGTGAAGCCGGCACGAAGTATCCGCTGATTGTGGGGTTGAGCCGCGATCTGAGTGCGCAAGCAGCGCATAATGCGCTTCCGCCTCTGGCCGAGTCAAAACGTTTGCTGGAAAACAGTACCCTTACAAGAGAAATGGTCGGCGACCTAATAGGACAGTTTGATTAGCCGGTAGTTAAATCATTGTTGCCCAAGATGCCTGTTTAGAATTCCGAGAGTTGTTGCGGGATTGGAAAACCGGGTGGTGTCGTCGCAATCGGGCGGTCATGTCGCCTTTGGAACAGACGCGACGGGAAACCGAAGTGATCGTTTCTGCATGACTGCCGTTACTCCGAAACAATTGCATCGCCGCGCCACAGGGGCGGATCTGGTTACGTCATAAACGACCAGCCGCTCCCTCTTTCCAGCAATGCAATGATCTTCGGATAGCCACATGACTGCACCCCGCAAGCTGAGACTTGCCGTCGATATTGGCGGTACTTTCACGGACACGGTTCTTGTTCAGGGCTCGGATCGGATCCTTGCTTCGACAAAAACGCTGACTACTCATGGTAATCCGGCAGATGGCGCGCTTGAGGGCGTTCGGCGGGTTTTGAGCCACTCCGGTCACCGGCCCCGAGATGTGACCGGCTTCATCCATGGAACGACCCTTGCAACCAATGCGCTGATCGAGCGTCGTGGCGCTCGCGTCGTGACGGTGACCACGGAGGGGTTCCGCGATATCCTCGAAATCGCCTATGAGCGGCGCTATGCGCAGTACGACATCAATCTGGAAAAGCCTGACCTTCTGGTGCCGCGTGAGCGGGCGCTGACAGTGCGCGAAAGGATGTCCGTCGAGGGCGAAGTCCTGATCTCTCTCGACCAGACAGCGATCGACGCGCTGATCGCCGAGATCGATGCAGGCGGCGCCGATGCAGTCGCCATCTGCCTGATGCACGCCTACAGGAATCCTGCACACGAGCAGCGGCTGCGGGATGTTCTGGCAGAACGCCGCCCGGACCTGACCGTCTCGATTTCCAGCGAGGTCAGCCCCGAGGCGCGGGAGTTCGACAGGCTCTGCACCACCGTCGCCAATGCCTATATCCAGCCGCTGATGGAGGGATATTTGACCCGGTTGGTCCAAAGCTTCGAGACCGAAGGGGTGGCCTGCCCGATCCTGATGATGACGGCGGGCGGCGGCATGTGTTCGCTGCGCAGCGCTATGCGGTTTCCGATCCGACTGGTCGAATCAGGGCCTGCGGGTGGCGCTATTCTGGCGGCTCGGATCGCGGCGCAGACGAGGTTGGATCAAGTAGTCTCTTTCGACATGGGCGGCACCACGGCCAAGCTGTGCCTGATTGATGAGACCCGCCCGCAGACCGCGCGCCAGTTCGAGATCGCGCGCGCCGCGCGGTTCGTCAAGGGGTCCGGGATGCCGGTGCGCATTCCGGTGATCGAAATGATCGAGATCGGAGCCGGCGGTGGCTCGATCGCCGGTGTGGACCGGCTGGGCCGCCTGACCGTCGGGCCAAAAAGCGCAGGCTCGGAGCCCGGTCCGGTCGCCTTTGGCCGGGGCGGGACTGAACCCACAGTGACCGACAGCGACATCGCGCTGGGCTATATCCATCCCGACAGCTTTGCCGAAGGGCACCTGCATGTCGACCGGGAGGCCGCAAAACAGGCTCTAAAAAAGGAAATCGGAGCCCGACTTGAGGTTGGCGGAACCGAGGCTGCAGACGGAGTCAGTCGCATCGTGGATGAAAACATGGCCAGTGCCGGGCGCATGCACGCCGTGGAATCCGGCAAGGATCTGGGCGTGCGGACGATGATCGCCTTTGGCGGCAATGGCCCGCTGCACGCGACCCGGGTGGCCCGGTCGGCGGGCGTTTCGCGCATCGTCGTGCCGCCCAACCCCGGGGTCGGCTCGGCGGTCGGGTTCCTGTTCGCGCCGGTGAGTTTCGAGGTGATCCGCAGCCGCTACTCGCTGTTGGACCAGCTTGATCTGGACGGAGTGAACGCAGTGTTCGGCCAGATGATCGCCGAAGCGCAATCGGTGGTGGCGCAGGGCGCGGCAGGCGCAGATACCGAAACCCGACGCAGCGCCTTCATGCGCTATCACGGTCAGGGGCATGAGATCGAAATCCCGCTGCCGGACAGGCCGCTTGCAGCGGATGACATCGAACCGCTGAGAACAGCGTTCGAGGCGGAATACCGCACCCAGTTCTCGCGCCCGGTGCCGGGAATGGAGATCGAGATCCTGAACTGGGCGGTGCGCGTGGCCACCGCCGACCTGCCCGCGCCGCCGATCCCGGAGGCTCCTCCGTCCAAGCAGGTCGACCCGGTGGAACGACGTCCGATCACCTGCGATCTGGATGGGCAAACCCGGCAGGCCGGTCTGTTCCCGCGTGACCACCTGACCCCCGGCGATCTGGTGCAAGGTCCCGCGCTGATCACCGAGCCACAGACCACCACGCTTGTCTCTGCCGATTTCACCGCGCAGGTGGATGCCATCGGCAATCTGTTGCTGACCCGAACCGAGAAAGGAGCTGCTCGATGACCGGCCTTTCCCCCGCCCGCCTGCAAGTGATGTGGAACCGCCTTCTGGCCGTGGTCGAGGAACAGGGCCAGACTCTGATCCGCGCCGCCTTTTCCCCAATCGTACGGGAATGCGGCGACATCTCTGCCGGGATCTTCGACGCTCAGGGCCGGATGCTGGCCCAGGCGGTGACCGGCACACCGGGCCATATCAACACCATGGCCGAGGCAGTCATGCATCTGCGCGAACACTTCCCAGTGCAGACCATGAAGCCGGGCGATATCTACATGACCAACGACCCATGGCTCGCCTCGGGGCATCTGAACGATTTCCTGTTGATGATGCCCGCCTTCCGGAATGGTAAGGTGGTCGGCTTCACCTCATGCACCTCGCATCTGGTCGATCTCGGCGGGCTGGGCATGGGCCCCGAGGGCTCGGATATCTATGACGAGGGACTGCTGATTCCGCCCTGCAAGCTCGTCGATCAGGGAGAGCTGAACGCCCTGCTGATGGACATCGTCCGCGCCAACTCGCGCGAGCCTATCGCCAACGAAGGCGACATCTATGCCCTGATCGCCTGCTGCGAGGCCGGGGTGACGCGCCTGACCGACATGATGGACGAGTTCGGGTTGAACGATCTGGAGGCGCTCGGCAGCTACATCATCAACACGTCGCGCCGCGGCACTCTGGAGGCCATCGCCGAGGTGCCGCCGGGGGTCTACAGGAACGTGCTGCGCATGGACGGCTACGAGGAAGAGCTGGATCTGCACGCCACGCTGACTGTGACCGGAACCGCCATGCATGTGGATTTCACCGGCACCTCGGGCTGTTCGAAAAAGGGTATCAACGTGCCGCTGAACTACGCCACCGCCTACACGGTCTTTGCCCTGCGCTGCATCGTCGGCCCGGATATTCCGAACAACGCGGGTTCTCTGGAGCCCTTCACCGTCGACGGCCCGCCCGGCTGCATCCTGAACGCGCAGCGCCCGGTGCCGGTCGCCATGCGCCATACGCTGGGACAGGTGACACCGGATCTGGTGCTGGGTTGCCTGCATCAGGCCTTGCCCGACAAGGTCCCGGCCGAGGGCGCATCCTGCATGTTCGATCTGCCCATGCGCCACGCGCCGGAGGTGGCGGCCAATGGCGGGCGCGAATTTGCCATCGAGCCGGTGCATAACGGCGGCACCGGTGCGCGGCCGCATTCCGACGGGTTGTCGGCCACTGCCTACCCTTCGGGTGTCTATGGCAGCCAGGTCGAGATCACCGAAAGCGTCGCCCCGGTCACCATCTGGAAGCGCGAGCTGCGCCCGGATTCCGGCGGCGCGGGCCGGCATCGCGGCGGACTTGGGCAGCGGATCGAGATGACTTCGGCCAATGGCGCCCCCTTCATCGTGTTCCTGTCGGTCGAGCGGCTGAAGTTTCCCGCGCTGGGCCGCTTGGGTGGTCATCCGGGCGCACCGGGGCGCATCCGGCTTCGGGATGCAAATACGGATATCCTCGGTAAAGGTGAGTTGCGGGTCGAAGGCGATGACTATTTCATCTTTGAAACGCCTGGCGGCGGCGGCTTCGGCAACCCGGCAGATCGTGCCCCGGAGGCACTGGCGCTGGATCTCAAACGCGGGTTGGTCACTCCAGCGGGCGCCAAATCCTACGGGGGCACATCATGATCCGGCCCGTTCCCCACGTCGCGGCCATGGCGCCGTATGCGCTGGCCGATCTGGGCGGGCCCGGCACGGTCTCAATGGCCCAGAACGAAAGCGCCTTTCCCGCCAGCCCTGCCGCCATCGCGGCGGGGCAGCAGGCGATGGCCGGGATGCCGCTCTATCCCGATCCGGACTGGTCCGATCTGCGCGCTGCCATTGCCGAGGTGCACGGGCTCGATTCGGCGCGCATCCTTTGCGGGGCGGGGTCGATGGAGCTGATCGGCTGCCTGATTCGCGCCTATGCGGGGCCGGGTGACCGGGTGCTGGGCACGGAATACGGCTATGCCTTCGTGGCCACGGCCTCAGCCCAGGTGCAAGCGGATTACGTGAAGGCGCACGAGGTGAACCTGACCATCTCGGTTGATAACATCCTCACCACCGTGACGCCTGAAACCCGGATCGTCTTTGTCTGCAACCCAGGCAACCCGACCGGCACCCTGATCCCGAATGCCGAGATCATCCGGCTGCGCCAGGCGCTGCCAGCCGAAGCGTTGTTGGTGGTCGATCAGGCCTATGCCGAGTTTTCCGACGCGCTGCACGATCCAGCCGAAATCTGCGCGCTCGCGGATCGGGGAGACACGGTCGTCCTGCGCACGTTGTCCAAAGCCTACGGACTGGCTGGCGCGCGCGCCGGTTGGGGGTACTTCCCCCCTGAGATCGCCAAGGAACTACGCAAGTTACTAAACCCAAACAACATCTCGATCCCGTCACAGGCAGCAGCGGCAGCGGCGATGTGGGATCAGGCCCATATGCGCAACGTGGTCGCCAAAACCGTCGCGATCCGCGACTATTTCGCCGAAGATTGCCGCGCACTGGGCCTGGCCACACCGCAATCCCACACCAATTTCGTCCTGCTGCGCTTCGCTTCCACTGAACAGGCACAACTGGCCGACGCGTCCCTGCGCGCGGCAGGTCTGCTGATGCGCGGAATGGGGGGCTATGGCCTGCCCGATTGCCTGCGCACCACCATCTGCGCACCTGATATCATGGCCCGCGCCCACGACGTGCTGAAAGGAGTGCTGTCATGACCGCCCCCAGAACCCTCGCCAAGATCGGCGTGCTGGTCCCTTTCACCAACACCAATCTGGAACCAGATCTGGAGTTGATGCGCCCACCCGGCACCACCCTGCACTTCCAGCGCCTCGGCGGTTATGACGTGGACAAAATCCCCGGTGCCGATCAGATGGCGGGGCTGGGCGCGTCCGACATCGCCCATGACCTGCGCATGATCTCGGGTGTTCGGCCCTCGGCGGTGCTCTATGGTTGCACATCGGCTACACTGACCCACGGCCCCTCCTTCGAAACCGATCTGGCCGCCCGGATCAAGACGGGCTCCGGCGCACTGTCAATCACCGCCGCTAGTTCGCTCATTGCAGCAATCAAGGCCATTAGCGCCACAAAGGTCGGCTTTTCCTCGCCCTATGTTGGCGAAATCAATGATCAGGCCGTAGCCTTCCTATCAGAAAACGGGATCGAAACCGTCAGCCGCGCCGATATTGGCCGCGAGTTGGGCAACTACGGACAAGGGGAGCTGACCCCGGACGAGGTCTTTGACCTCGCCCGCCGCGCCGATCACGCGCAGGCACAGGCCATCGTCCTCAGCTGTACCGACATGCGCTCGGTCGAGGCCATCGATCGGATCGAGGCCGCGCTGGGCAAACCGGTGGTCACCTCCAACCAGGCGATGATGTTCTGCCTCATGCGTGCGCTGGGTCTGCCGCGCCACGATGGGCTACCCGGACACCTGTTCGACCGCCTGTAACGCCGATGCGCAGTTTCATCTCCATTCCGATGACCGAAGACGCAGCGCAGGCGCTGATCCGGCAACAACAGCGCCTGCAAACCGGACGCCCGGTCCCGCGCGAGAACCTGCACCTCACCCTGGCCTTTCTGGATGACCAGCCCCAGGAAACCCTGGAAGACCTGCACGAAGACCTGCTGCGTCTCCGCTTCGATCCCTTCACGCTCAGCCTTTCTGGCATCGGTCAGTTCGGCTCCTCAATCCATACCACCGTCACCGCCTCCCCCGAACTGACCGCCTTGCAAAACCAGATCAGCCGCACCGCTCGCCACGCCGGGATCGCCCTGCCGCGCCGCCGGTTCCGCCCACATGTGACGATTGCGCGCCTGCGGCCGAATACGGCTCTAATACTAGATGAAAGCACTGCCACACTCCGCTATCCCGACATGCTCGTCACTCAATTCGCACTTTACGCGTCAACCCTTCACCCAAAAGGCGCGCGCCACGACTGCCTCGCAAACTACCCCTGCTCTTCTTCTGTTTGAAAATATCCCGGGGAGCGCGAGGGGCTGGCCCCTCGCACACAAAGGTTCACATCAAGCGCCCGGCGCGTCGTAGAGCAGCCCGGCCAGATCCGAGAACCGACTGCCTGGATCGGCCAATCCCAGCATCGCATCGCGGATCGCGGCGGCACGACCCTCGCCCACACTCGGCACCGCAAATTCCATGAACTTCGCCACCACCTCGTCCCGGCTCAGCGGCGCCTCGCCGCCGCCCCGGGCCGGGGTATCGCCCGAATCCAGAACGCGCCCATCCGTGGTGGTGATCTGAACATCCGCCCAGCGGCCCTGTGGGAACCGGGCGTTGTGCCGCTCGGTCTCGGCAACACTGATCCGTTGCATGACATCCGCGACCACCGGGTCCTGCAGCCCCGCACCCGAGATATGTTCGACCCCGATCCGCCCATACACGGCCTGAATGGCCACCGCAAAGGGGAGCGAATATTGCGCCTGCGAGGTTGTGCCCGGAAGCCCGGGATAGAGGCGCGCCGCCTGATGAAAGCTGTTCACCTGAATAAGCCGCACCTGATCGTGGGTCAGATCATGTTCCTGCATGACCGCCCGCACCCCGTCGATGGCAGCGTGGGCCCAGCGACAGATCGGGTAGGGCTTCACATATTGATGTTCCATCTGCCAGAACTCGCCCAGATCCGCCCAATACGGCGCGGCGCGATCCTCTTCGATGGTAATCGCGGGCGCCCCGGTAAAGCCGCGTTCGGCGAGAATGGCCGATGAGATGCCCACCATCGCCCCCCAGCCCGAGCCGTCATGCAGCATGGTGGGGTTGGCGATCTCGCGCATCATCTGACTGCGGGGGCCGTGATATTCGGCGATGCCCAGCCCCTGTCGCAACTGATCCGCCGAGTGCCCCCGCAGGCGCGCCGCCATGGCCACCACGCCCAACGCGTTCCACGCACCCGAGGTGTGATAATCGCTGACCGTGGCATGCAGCGCCAGCCCGGCGCGTCCCGCGATTTCGTAACCGGCGGTGATCGCCGCCAGCGTCTCGCGACCGGTCAGGTCCGGTTGGTGCTCGGCTAACGCTGCCAGAGCCGGGACTACGACAACCCCGATATGCCCCTTGGTGGGGTTATAGCCGTCATGCCCGTCCAGATTGTCCGTCTGCGTGGCCGCCGCGTAGGCCGCGCCTGCCATGCTGACCCGTCGCCCGTCGAACATCATTCGCGCACTGAAGTCGGGATCGGAGCTGCCATAAAGCAGCGCTGCCGTGTCGCGTGCGATCACGCCCGCCTCCATCGGACCCGAGGCGATCACGATTCCCATCGTATCCAGCGCCATCAGCGCAGCCGCCTCACCAGTGCTGGCGGGTACGTCCTCGGGCGCGCGGTTCAGCGCGAAGTCGGCGACCCGGGCGAAAGTATCGGTCACGCGGCCACCTCTTTCGCCGGTTGGATGTCGCGCAGCCGATGACCGGTGGGATCGAAGGGCGGCTCGGCCAGTAGCGTCGCCTTGTGCGGCTTGCCAAGGATGAAAATCTCGACCGTGTCACCCGGCCCGGCCACCTGTGGGTCGGCATAGCCAATCGCCAGCGACTTGCCGACCGAATAGCCATACGCGCCCGATGTCACGCGGCCCACAGGTGTGCCGTCGGGTGCGAAGATCGGCTCCCCGCCGGTGGCATCGGCACCGCTGGTCGTCTCGACCTCAAAGATCGCGAGCACCTCACGCGGGGCGTTGTCCTTGATTGCCAGGTAGGCCTCCTTGTGCAGGAAATCCTTGTCGAGCTTGATGAGCCCCGCCAGCCCAACCTCCTGCGGCCAATATTCCTGAGAGTATTCCCGACCCCAGGAGCCATAGCCCTTTTCGATCCTGAGAGAGCCAAGGGCGCGACCTCCCACAGGACCACCGTCAAACTCCTTCGCAGCTTCCAACAGCGCGGAATAGAGCCTGATCTGGTCCTCCTCGGCGCAATGAAGTTCCCACCCCAGATCCCCGGTAAAGCTGACACGGATGGCCAGACAGGTGACGCCTACCACCTCGATTGTCCGAGAGCGCATGAAGCGGAACGCCTCGTTCGCGAGATCCGCGTTGGTCATCCGTTGCAGCATGTCGCGCGATTTGGGACCGGCCACGTTGAAGCCCGCGATGCGGTTGGTGGCAACCTCGAACGTCGTGTCTTCGGGCAAGTCCACCATGTTGAAGAACCGCTGATGATAGCGTTCGGCCATACCCGAACCGACCATCATGTATTCGTCCTCAGCCACCTTGGTGATGGTAAAATCCCCGGCCACGCCGCCGCGCACCGAGATCAGCGGGGTCAGGCAGGAACGCCCAACCTTGGTCGGCACCCGGTTGGCGACCAGGCGGTCCAACCAGTCGTGCCCGCCCGGCCCCTTGATCACGTAATTGGCGAAGTTCGAGATGTCGATGACGCCCACATGCTCGCGCAGCATCTTTACCTCGCGTCCGACCGGCTTCCACCAGTTCTGGCGTGTGAAACCGTTGGTCTCGACCGCGCCGGGCTGATCCGCAAACCACAGCGGGTGTTCCCAGCCGCAATTGAGGCCAAAGACGCAGCCCATCTCTTTTTGCATCTCGTAGGCAGGGCGCACGCGCGCAGGGCGGCCTGCGCTGCGTTCCTCGTTCGGGAAATGGATGGCAAAGCGGTGGGTGTAGACGTCTTCGACCCGCGCCTTGGTGAATGCCTTGTCCGCCCAGTCGCCAAAGCGGGCCAGATCCCAGGCGAACATATCGTATTGCGGCTCACCCTCGATCATCCATTGCGCCGCCAACAGGCCCAGACCACCCGATTGCGAAAAGCCCGGGATGATGCCGGTGCAGCAGAAATAGTTCTTCAGTTCCGGCACCGGCCCCCAAATCGCGTTCGAATCCGGCGACCAGATCATCGGGCCGTTGATCACCCGCTTGACGCCGGCGGTCGCAGCCACCGGCACACGTTCGGTGGCGCGGATCACGTTCTCCATGATCCGGTCGAGGTCATCGGGGAACAGGTCGTGGGCAAAGTCCAGCGGCGTGCCGTTTTCGGCCCAGAACCGCATGTCTTTCTCATAGGCGCCGATCAGTAACCCGTTGCCCTCCTGCCGGAAATAATACTCGCCATCTCGGTCTGCGATGGAGGGCAGGCGGCGGCCCAGATTGGCCACTTCGGGGATGGCTTCGGTCACGAAATACTGATGCTCGGTCGGTTGCAGTGGCAGTTCGATCCCGGCCAGCGCCGCAACCTCGCGACCCCACAATCCCCCGGCATTCACTACCCATTGCGTATGGATATCGCCCTTTTCCGTACGTACGATCCAAGACCCGTCGGGTTGCTGTTCAGTTCCTATTACAGGGCAAAACCGCTCAATCGTGGCGCCCGTGGCCCGCGCTCCGGCGGCGTAGGCCATGGTCACGCCCGAGGGGTCCACGTTGCCGCCATCGGGTTCGTACATGATGCAGCGAATGTCGTCGAACTGCGCCAGCGGGTGCAATTCCTTCGCCCGTTCGCGGCTGATCTCATGGAAGTTCAACCCATAGAACCGCGCCTTGGCCTCTTGCAGGCGCAGTTGATGCTCTCGATCCTCCGTCTGCGCCAGATAGAGCGAGCCGGGCTGGAATACGCCGCAGCCCTGGCCGGTCTCCTTCTCCAACTCCTTATACAGGTTCATCGTATAGTGCTGGATGCGGGTGACGTTGTTGTTGTCGTGCAGCCCGTGAATGTTCGCCGCCGCATGCCAGGTGGAGCCGCTGGTCAGCTCGTCCCGCTCAAGCAAAACCACATCGATCCAGCCGAGCTTGGCCAGGTGGTAGAGGATCGAACAACCGACAAGGCCACCTCCGATCACGACGGCCTGCGCGTGGGTTTTCATGGGGCTTCACTCCTGATTGGCAAGCGATGTCGGATCATCGCCGTTTCACAGGAGTCAGCCACAGGTCATGGTCAGCGTATGCTCTGTTCCCGACGCGAAATGTCGGGAACAGAGCAGGGATCGCCGGTATTGCGTGGCCCTAAGTGCCGTCAGTATGGCGCCTCGACATCGTTCATCGAGACATAGACGGTTTTCATCTCGCTGAAGTGGTTGATCGCCAGCTTCGAGTTCTCGCGCCCCACGCCCGACATTTTCGACCCGCCAAAGGGCGCCTCGACCGGTGCGAGGTTGTAGGTGTTGATATAGCAGGTCCCGGCCTCGAACCCCGCGACGATGCGGTGCGCGCGAGTCAGGTCGTTGGTGAAGACACCTGCGGCGAGACCGAACTGAGTGTCGTTGGCGCGGGCCATGACCTCTTCCTCGGTTTCGAAATCCAGCACAGACATGACCGGGCCAAAGATCTCTTCCCGCGCGATGGTCATGTCATCGGTCACGTCAGCAAAGACGGTGGGCTGCAGGTAGAACCCGTCGCTCTCGATCCGTTCGCCGCCATGGATCAACCGGGCCCCTTCGGCTTTGCCCTTTTCTATGTAGCCCAGAACGATGTTCATCTGGTTTTCGCTGACCATCGGGCCGAAATTGGTGTCCTCATCCAACGGGTCGCCGATCTTGGCGGTGGCGAGGCGTTCGGACAGGCGGTTCAGGAAGGCTTCCTTGATGCCTTTCTGAACAAACACGCGGGTACCATTCGAACAGACCTGACCCGAGGAATAGAAATTGCCCAGAATCGCGCCCGAGACGGCGTTTTCGATATCCGCGTCGTCGAACACGATCATCGGAGACTTGCCTCCCAGTTCCATGGTCACGTGCTTCATGCCATCGGCTGCGGCGGCGTAAACCTTGCGCCCCGTGGGCACCGAGCCGGTCAGCGACACCTTGGCTACGCGCGGGTCGGTCACCAGCGAGGCGCCCACATCGCCATAGCCTTGTACAACGTTGTAGACACCCTTGGGCGCGCCCGCCTCGATCAAAATCTCGGCCACTTGCAGAGCGGACAGGGGCGTGGTTTCCGACGGTTTGAATACCATCGTATTGCCACAGGCCAGCGCCGGGGCGCCCTTCCAGCAGGCGATCTGGGTCGGGTAGTTCCACGCGCCGATGCCGACGCAGACACCCAGCGCCTCGCGGATGGTATAGACGAAATCACCGCCGCCCAGCGGGATGTGTTCGCCGGTAAGCGAGGCGGCCAGACCGCCGAAATACTCCAGCGCGTCGGCGCCCGAGGTGGCATCCGCCACCAGCGTTTCCTGCAACGGTTTGCCGGTATCGTGGGTCTCGATGATCGACAGCTCGCGGTTACGCTCGCGCATGATGTCGGCGGCGCGGCGCAGGATGCGGCCCCGTTCGGTTCCGGACAGTGCGGCCCAAACGGATTGGGCTGCTTTTGCACTGTTTAGAGCCTGGTCTATGATCGTGGGGGTGGCCGAATGGAGCCGAGCAATCACCTCGCCCGTGGCCGGATAGATCACGTCAATTGGCTTGCCAGCGGTATCCTCGACATATTCGCCATTGATGAAATGGCTGGCCTTGGGCTGAAATTCCATGTTGCGTCCTTTTCGTTGAGCACGCCCCGGTCGCCAAGGGGTGCGAAGGAAACCTGTCAAACCCGCCCCTATCGTTTGTTGACTGACGGGTCAATAAAAACCCTGCACCCGAAATCTCAAGAGACCGTCGCAGCGCGATTCTTGAAAATCTCAAACAAATGTTCTATATTTGTTCACACGTAAGCGGAGGTTAGATATGCCCCATCCACAGCAAAGATCGTCGGTGAACGGACCCAGCAACGACTATCATCTGTTGCCCGTGACCGAGAAGCAGATGCGCTATGCCCGCGCTATTGCCGAAAAATCCGCGCTGGAGATCCCGGTTGAGGCGCAGCGCGACCGCCGATCGCTGTCGGCCTGGATTTCGGCGCATAAGCCAGCCGATCCCTCTCCGTTCGCCAATTATCCCACTGGCAAACAGGTCGCTTTTGCCGAGCGGATCGCACGGAGCAAGCGCCGCCCGGTGCCGCAGGAGTGTTTCCGCGACAAGGCGATGATGTCCGAATGGATTGACCGGAACCGCTGATCGCGCCCCGCTTACTGCGCGCCCAGATGCTCCTGTCCGCGCGCGCGGGCCAAAGCGATCTGCTTCTGCCGCTCGCGGAACCGCATCTTGTCCGCTTCCGAGGTCTCACCCGCACACTGATGGCATGATACGCCATGCTCGTATTCGGGACGCTCGCGATCCTTGGGCAGGATCGGGCGGCGGCAACCGTGGCACAACTCATGCGGCCCCTCGACCAATCCGTGACCGACTGACACCCGGTTATCGAAGACAAAGCATTCGCCCTGCCAGGTGCTGTCATCCGCAGGCATCTCTTCCAGGTACCGCAAGATGCCGCCTTTCAGGTGATACACGTCATCAACCCCCTGCCCCAACAGGAAGTTGGTCGACTTTTCACAACGAATCCCCCCGGTGCAGAACATGGCCACACGTTTGTTGTGAAACCGTTCCTTGTTCTCGTCCCACCACGCAGGAAACTCCCGGAAACTCTCCGTTTTAGGGTCTATTGCACCCTCAAAGGTTCCAATCGCCACCTCATAGTCGTTTCGGGTATCGATCACCACCACATCCTCGGAGCGGATCAGATCGTTCCAGTCCTCGGGCTCGACATAGTGGCCAACTCGGGCAAGCGGGTCGATATCCGGCTGGCCCATGGTGACGATCTCTTTCTTCAGCCGCACCTTCATCTTGCCAAAGGGCGGATGGTCGGCAATGGCCTCCTTCCACTCCAGATCAGCGCAGCCGGGCAGGCCGCGCACATGGGCCAGAACCGCGTCGATGCCGGCGCGGGGCCCGGCAACGGTCCCGTTGATCCCCTCTTTCGCCAAAAGCAGGGTGCCTTTGACGTCCTGAGCCTTGCACAGCTCAAGCAGAGCGGGTTTCAGCGCGGTCGGATTATCGAACCAGGTGAAGTGATAGAGAGCGGCAATCGTGTACATGCGCGCGATTTAGTCCCGGGCGGACAGAGTCGCAAGAGACCGGATTGACGCGGGCTGCGCGCCTGCCTACCGATAAGGCAGTGTAACGGAGGCCACCATGACCCACGCCCTGCTTGTGATCGATGTTCAGAACGATTTCTGCCCCGGCGGCGCGCTGGCCGTTCCAGGAGGGGACGAGGTCGTGCCGCTGATCAACGCGAGAATGGCTGAGTTTGACAGCGTGATCCTGACACAGGACTGGCACCCGGCAGGGCATTCCTCATTCGCCAGCAGCCATGCAGGCAAGGCGCCGTTTGAACTGACTGAGATGCCCTACGGCCCGCAAGTTCTGTGGCCGGACCATTGCGTGCAAAGCACAGAAGGTGCCGCGTTTCACCCCAACCTAAGAACCGACGCCGATCTGATCCTGCGCAAGGGATTTCGCACGGCAATCGACAGCTATTCGGCCTTTTTCGAAAACGACCACACCACGCCGACGGGGCTTGAGGGGTATTTGCGCACACGCGGGATCGATACGCTCACGGTCGCCGGATTGGCGACGGATTTCTGCGTGCACTACTCAGCGGTGGATGCCGCCAAGCTGGGGTTTGATGTCACCGTGCGGATGGAAGCCTGCCGTGCCATTGACCTCGATGGCTCGCTTGCTGCCGCCGAAACCGCGATGCGCGCGGCCGGCGTGAAACTCGCCTGACGGCCCGGTCTGACAGGCGAAAGCGCTTCCAGTTCATATTGGATCGGTTTCCGCTGCCTCTCGCCTTCGGCTCGAACGCGGAGAACCGATGCCGTACGTCAAGTCAAACTGGAAACGCTCTAGTTCGGTATCGTGGCGGACAGCCACTTGAGTGCCAGCAACGCCAACACCGCTATCGAGACGGCAAAGATTACGCGACCCAATACCGACTTGCGCTCCGGACGCTGGACTTCCTGCTCTGGCTCCGGTGTCGTCTTTTTGGTCATATCGCGCTCTTCCAGTATGGGCTTGGCTGCCAGAATGTGTTCCATGAACTCCGAGAAATCAAAGTCACCGCAATATTCCCCCCTCAGCGGCGTATTCTTCATGTTCTCGACAAAATTCGACAGAATCAAGTGGCGAACTGCCTCATCCTCGGCCGGATAGAAACCTTCGGGGGCTCCGCTGTCATAGACACCCAGCCGGAAACCCGAGGCCAGAAACAGTTGCCGCACCCTGGGCGACGCCCGGCGCAAGGCATCGGAGGTCCTGACATCCCGGAACATCGCGACGGGGCGGGGCGACGACGCAAATGACCCGGCGGCCTGCCCCTGCAGGTCCGCCCGCACGTCATTCTCAACGATTTCCTCCGACACCTCTGGGCAAATGTCGAAATCGTATTTGAGACCCATCGGAAAGTCCGGCCTTGGTGTCGTTCTTGTTTTTGACCGGTGAAACCCTGACCAGATTTTGCGCCGATATTGTGACCTGAGCGGGGCAATGTGGTGTAGGTTCAGGCCCTTGCCATTCGGGATGGCCCTTGTTCTAAGTGATTTGAGAACAGGAGCTTGTCATGGTTGATATCGCCACGCGCGTCTACAATCACAAGTGGAAGATCGATCCGATTGTCCGGTCACTGATCGACACGGATTTCTACAAACTGCTGATGTGCCAGTCGGTCTTTCGCAACAAGCCCGACACCAATGTGACCTTTTCGCTGATCAACCGCTCGACCAGGATCCCGCTGGCACAGCTGATCGACGAAGGCGAATTGCGCGAGCAGCTTGACCATATCCGGTCGCTCAGCCTCAGCCGGGGTGAAAGCACCTGGCTGCGCGGCAACACGTTTTATGGCAAGCGCCAGATGTTCCGGCCTGATTTCATGGAATGGTTCGAGAACATGCGCCTTCCGCCTTATCATCTTGAACGCAACGGCGATCAGTATGAGCTGACCTTCGAAGGCAAGTGGCACGAGGTCATGCTTTGGGAGATCCCGGCGCTGGCAGTGCTGATGGAGTTGCGCTCGCGCGCGGTGCTGAACGGCATGCGCCGGTTCGAACTGCAGGTACTCTATGCCCGCGCCATGACCCGGGTTTGGGAAAAGATCGAAGCCCTGCGCGGAATCAACGAGCTGAGCATCGCTGATTTTGGCACCAGACGGCGGCATTCCTTCCTGTGGCAGGATTGGTGTGTTCAGGCGATGATCGAGGGGCTGGGCGCGGCCTTCACCGGCACGTCGAACTGCCTGATCGCCATGCGGCGCGAGGTTGAGGCGATCGGCACCAACGCGCACGAGCTGCCGATGGTGTATTCAGCACTGGCCGAGGATGACACGGCACTGGCGCAGGCGCCCTATGACGTGCTGAGCGACTGGCATGAGGAGCATGATGGCAACCTGCGGATCATCCTGCCCGACACTTATGGAACCAAAGGGTTTCTGGATCGCGCGCCGGACTGGCTGGCCGGCTGGACCGGCATCCGCATCGACAGCGGCGATCCGGCCAAGGGGGCCGAGATCGCTATCGACTGGTGGAACTCGCGTGGCGAGGACCCCAAGCAAAAGCGGATCATCTTCTCTGACGGGCTGGACGTGGGCAAGATCCGCGAGTTGCACGCGCAGTTCTCCGGGCGGGCCAATATCTCGTTCGGGTGGGGCACGCTTTTGACCAACGATTTCCGCCGATTGGTGCCGAGCGACGGGCTGGCGCCGTTCTCACTGGTGTGCAAGGCGGTGTCAGCCAACGGAAGCCCGACGGTGAAGCTGTCGGACAATCCGGAAAAGGCGATGGGCCCCAAGGATCAAATCGAACGCTACAAGCGCGTGTTTGGCGTCGGTCAGCAAGAGGCAATCCAGGTCGTCGTCTGACCCGGGTCAAACCCGGGGCACCACGGGCGCCCGTTTCAACTGTCGCTCGCGCCAGATCACCATCAGCCCGCCCGCGATGATCAGCAAAGCGCCGGGGAACAGATCGGCCCACGGCGTTTCGTCGAACACCAGCCACCCGGCGGCAAAAGCGATGGGGATGCCGAAATAGCTGAACGGCGCCAGATTGCTCTGCTCGGTCATCCGGTACGACACCACAAGGCACAGCACCGCCGTTCCACCCACCGCGCCCATGGTCACGATCCAGAAGATATCCCGGGCATGCGGGATCGGAGAAAATCCACCCATCGCAAGGGCTAGTGCCAGAGATCCGGCCAGGGCAGCAACCACGGAATAGAGGTTGATCAGCGGGCTTGGCACCTCGGCATCCATCTGCCGCGCCGACACCCCGGCCAGCGCATAAAGGAACGCCGCCCCAAGCGGTGCCATCGCATCAAGCGAGAAGCTGTCGCCGCCCGGCTTCATCACCATAAGCACGCCGCCAAACCCAAGCAGCACAGCCGACCAACGGATCAGACCCACCTTTTCACCCAGCAGCGGCACCGCCAGCGCAGTCATGAAGATCGCGTTGGCATAGGTTATGGTGGTCGCGGTCGCAAAGGCCAGCTTGCCCAGCGCGTAGTAGAACAGGAACTGCGCAAAGGTGACGTACAGCCCGCGCAACAGCCCCAGCTTCCATTGCCGCATCTTCAGCGGCCTGCGGCCTTGATGCCAGGATTTCGAGGACCATAGCGCGATCAGACTGGGAAAGATGCCGAAAAAGTTGCGATAAGCCGACAACTCAGCCGCCGTGTAGCTTGGCGAGAGATACTTGATGATCAGGCCCATCACATCGAACAGCACCAGCGCCAAGAATGACAGGGTGATGGCCAGCGCCACATTGTCCCTCTGGCCAGTCACGTATTGCGGCTCGCCCGGAACACGATCCAGACGCCAACAAAGATGCCGATGAAGCCGCCAAGATAGCTTGCGTCATGCATGATCCCTGCGCGCAGGAAGCCGACCGGGTCCGAGATGTGATCCGGCAACGTAATCACAGCCGCCACGTCTTCGTCCACCGCAACCCGACCGAAGACCAGCGCCACGGCCGCGGCCAGTGCGGTGATAAGAATGACCGCTATGATGACCTGAACGCCGACCCGCCAGAGTTGCCGCGCCGACGATAGCAGCAGCAGACCGAGCAAAAACGGCGGCAAGCTTACAAACAAGCCCATCCACCAACTGGCCCGGAACCCGATCTGAGCCGCGCCCAGACGCGGCGTTTCCGCTGGGATACCGAACTGGAGAAACTTGAATTGGTGGAAATAATCCGGCCCGACCGTGTAGCTCACCTGATTGTGCACCGCGCCGAACAGGGCTGCGACACCTACGGACGTCGCCACCAGCAACAGAAAGACACCCAGCCTAGCCATGATGCACCGCCACGGTCTTGAGCTGAGAGAAGCCATACAGTGCCTCGAACCCTTTCTCGCGTCCGTGCCCCGACTTGCCGACACCGCCAAAGGGCAGTTCCACCCCGCCGCCCGCGCCGTAGTTGTTGATGAAGACCTGCCCCGAGCGCAGCCGCTTCGCCAACCGCATCTGGCGCCCGCCGTCGCGAGTCCAGATGCTGGCGACCAGCCCATAGTCGGTGCCGTTGGCGATGGCGACGGCCTCATCCTCGGTCTCGAAGGGGATCAGCACCTGCACAGGGCCAAAGATCTCATCCCGTGCCAGAGGGTGATCGGGTGGTACGTCGGCCAAGAGCGTCGGCGCGACATAGGCCCCGGCCTCGGGCGCGTGGTCTACGATCCGGCCCCTTGCAGCAATGGCCAGGTCCGCGCCTTTGGCGAGACAGCCGGTGACGATCTCTTTCTGCCGGGCCGAGATCAGCGGGCCGAGGCGCAGATCCTCGGTAGCAGGACCAACGGTCAGTTGGTCATAGGCCTCGGCCATCCGGTTCTTGACCCTTTCATAGATACTGATTTGCACCAAAATCCGGGACGAGGCAGAACAGGTCTGCCCCGCATTCTGGATGCCCGCATTGACGAGGAACGGCAGCGCGACATCCAGATCGGCGTCGTCAAATACCAATTGCGGAGACTTGCCGCCCAGCTCCAGCGTCACCGGCACCACATTGCGGCCCGCCGCCTGCTGTACCAGCGCGCCCGTTGCGACCGAGCCGGTGAACGACACATGCTGCACGCCGGGATGACCCGCCAGCGCCGCCCCGGCCTCGGCCCCGATCCCGGGCACCACGTTCAGCGCCCCTGCGGGCAGCCCGGCCTCAAGAGCCAGATGGGAAAAGGCCAGCGCGGTCAGGCAGGCCTCTTCGGCGGGTTTCAAGACGCAAGCATTGCCCATGGCCAGCGCCGCGCCGACCGAACGCCCGATGATCTGCATCGGGTAATTCCATGGCACGATATGGCCCGTGACCCCATGTGGTTCGCGCAGGGTATAGACGGTGTAGCCGTCGAGGTACGGAATGGTCTGCCCATGTACCTTGTCGGCTGCGCCGCCGTAAAACTCGCAATACCGCGCCAGCGCCACCGCGTCGGCGCGGGCTTGGGTCAGCGGCTTGCCCACATCCGCCGCCTCCAGTGCCGCCAGATCGTCCGCCCGTTCAAGGACCAACTGCCCCAGCCGGGTCAGGATGCGCCCCCGCTCCAGCGCGGTCATCCGGCCCCAGCCACCATCCAGCGCCGCCTGCGCCGCCCCTACCGCCGCGTCGATATCCACCGCGTCACCACGCGCGATCCGGCAGATTTCAGTCCCATCCGAGGGGTTGATCAGCGGCAGGGTCTGGCCAGAGGACGCCGCGCGCCAGTCACCACCGATCAGGCAGAGGCTTGGGTCAAACCAGATGGGGTCAGCCATGGACGGCTCCTCGATAACAACAAAATCGAAACTATGACTTTGATAAGGGGTTTTAGCGCGTAAACGGCGGATGTCCCGTACCTGCGGACAAGCGCCGAGGCAAACTTGCCAGAATGGCGCTGCCTGCGGAGACCCAGCCGAGACGCCGAATGTCCACGAGCCGGGGAAGCGGCGGAACAGCATGTGAGCAGCGGCAGAACCCAGCCCCTGACGCCGATGCGGCGGGAAGATGGTAAACTCGGTCACTTCGCGTTGACCGCCGGGATGGATGACCATCAGGGCAAATCCAACGCCGGTGCTGTTTTGCTCAATCCAGAAGGCATGACGTCCGACCTCATGCCAATACCGGTCCACCACCTCGTGCGAGGGGATACCCGCATCTGGCGCGATTTCCGCGAAGTAGGCTCTGATATCGGCCAGGAGCTTGGCACGTTCGGCAGGGTGGATCGGGGTCAGCCGCAGCGTCATGCCGCGCCCCTTCCCAAATCTGGCAAACGCGGGGCGGCGGCGATCAGCGCCTTGGTGTAGGCATGTTGTGGAGCGTCGAAGACCTGACCCGTGTCCCCCTGCTCGACAACCCGCCCCGCTTGCATCACCAGCACCCGGTCGGTGATGGTGCGCACCACGCTCAGGTCGTGGCTGATGAACAGATAGGTCAGGTCATAGGCGTCGCACAGCTCGGCCAGCAGATCGAGGATCTGGGCGCGGACCGAGACATCCAGTGCCGACACCGCCTCGTCAAACAGGATCAGTTCAGGCCGGATGATCAGCGCCCGGGCAATGGCAATCCGTTGCCGCTGCCCGCCCGAGAACTCGTGGATGTATTTCCGTGCATCATCTGGAGACAGGCCGACGGCGGTCAGCATCTCGGCCACCCGGTCATGCCGTTCAGCGCCCTTGGGCGGGGTATCGAGCAGGTGGAAGGGCTCGGTTATCAGCCGGTCGACGCGGTGACGGGGGTTGAAGCTGCCAAAGGGGTCCTGAAACACCACCTGCATCTTGCGGCGCACGTCCGGGTTGGGTCTGTGGCCGGTAAAGACCGGTTGCCCGTCGAGCAGGATCTGACCGCTCTGCGCCTCCTCCAGCCCCAGAATCGCCCGTGTTAGGGTCGATTTTCCGCATCCGGACTCGCCCACGAGACCAAGGCGTTCGCCCCGGTTCAGGGTAAAGCTCACATGATCCACCGCCCGGGCATGACCCGGTTTGGCAAACAGGCGCGTGCGCGGCAGGCGGTAGTCGCGCACCACCTTGTCCACCGTCAACAGGGGTGCGGGATCCGGGGTGGGCGGCAGGTCGACCTGATGGCCCGAGGCTTCGAACAGCATCTTTGTGTAGGGGTGCTTCATGTCCATCAGCAAGCGCCGGGTGGGGCCGGTTTCGACCACCTCTCCGTACCGCATGACGACGATGCGATCGGCCATGTCCGCCACCACCGCCAGATCGTGAGTGATCATCAAAAGCCCCATGCCGTATTCGCTCACCAGCCCCTTGAGCAGGTCGAGGATCTGCGCCTGCGTGGTCACGTCCAGCGCGGTTGTGGGTTCGTCCGCGATCAACAGCTTGGGGCGCAAAGCGATGGCCATCGCGATCACCACGCGCTGGCGCTGGCCACCGGACAGCTCATGTGGATAGCGGCCCAACGGGAAGCGGTCGGGCGGCAGGCCGACGCGGGTGAGCACCTCGCGCGCGCGTTCCTCCGCCTGGACGCGCGGCATCGCCTTGTGGATCAGGATGGTCTCCATCACCTGATCGCCGATGGTCCGGACCGGGTTGAGCGCCGTCATCGGCTCCTGAAACACCATGCCCACCGAGGCGCCACGCAGGGCGCACATCTGGGGTTCGGGCAGGTCCAGCACCTCCTGCCCGTCCAGTGTGATTGAACCCGAGGTCCGCGCCCCAATGGGCAAAAGCTGCATCACTGCCAGCGCCGTCATCGACTTGCCGGAACCGCTCTCACCCGTGACCGCCACGATCTGACCGGGCTCGATGGTTAGGCTGACCTCTTTCAGCACCTCAGTGTCATGAATTGCCAGCGACAGGTTATGGATCTGCAGCAAGCTCATGCGCGGGCCACACGGATGCGGGGATCGAGCCAGTCGCGCAGCCCGTCGCCCATCAGGTTCAGCCCCAGCACGGTCAGGATGATTGCAAAGCCGGGGATCACAGCCAGATGCGGGGCGAAACTGACCATGGTCTGCGCATCAGCCAGCATCCGGCCCCAACTGGGCGTGGGCGGCTGCGCGCCGAGGCCGACATAGCTGAGCCCCGCCTCGGCCAGAATGCCCAAGCTGAACTGGATGGTGCCCTGCACGATCAGCAGGTTGGCGACATTGGGCAGGATATGCTCGGCCGAAATCCGTGCCGCGCCCTTGCCCGCGACGCGGGCGGCAAGGATGAACTCCCGTTCCCACAGCGACAGCGCCGCGCCCCGGGTGATGCGGGCGAAGACGGGGATGTTGAAGACGCCGATGGCGACGATAGCGTTGATCGCACCGGCGCCGAACACGGCGGTGAACAGGATGGCAATGACCAGCGAGGGGAAGGCAAAAACCAGATCGTTGCCCCGCATTATGAACTCATCTAGCCACGAGCCCTTGCGCGCCGCCGCCGTCAGCCCCAATGGCACGCCCAACGCCATGCCGATGCCAACGGCGACCAACGCCACCGCAATCGAGGTGCGCGCGCCGACCATGATCATCGAAAACATGTCGCGTCCGAAATGATCGGTGCCGAACCAGTGCTGTGCGCCGGGGGTCTGTAACTTGGCCGGGATGTTCAGGGCGGCGTGGTCATGCGGCGTCCAGACGAACGAAATCAGCGCCGCCAGCACCACCAGCGAGGACAGGCACGCGCCGAGGATCAGGTTGCGGCTCATGTCCGGCTCCTCAGCCGCGGATCGACGGCGGCATAGGCGAGATCGACCAGAAAGTTCACGGTGATGACGGCAAAGACCAGCAGCATGACCACCGATTCCACCACGATCAGGTCGCGGGACGAGATCGCCTGAAACACCAGCCGCCCGAGGCCGGGCAGATAGAACACCTGCTCGATAATGATCGAACCGGCCAGCAGGAACGAGAATTGCAGCCCGATGATGGTCAGCACCGGGATCAGCGCATTACGCAACCCGTGCCGCCACAGCGCCTGACGGCGGGACAAGCCCTTGGCGCGGGCGGTGCGCATGAAATCCTCTCCCAGAATGTCCAAGAGCGCCGAGCGCATCACGCGGGCCAGGATCGCCGCTTGCGGCAGGGCCAGCGCGATGGCGGGCAAGGTCAGGGAGTGCAATCCGGTCCACAGGCCGCCCTCCCACCCCGCAAAGCCACCCGCGTTGAACCAGCGCAGGTTGATGGCGAAGATCAGCACCAGCATCATCGCAAACCAGAAATTCGGCACCGCCACACCCAATTGGGTCGCCCCCATCACCGCCACATCCCCCGCCTTGCCGCGCCGCGCGGCGGCGTAGATGCCTGCCGGAAAGGCAATCGCGGTGGACAGCGTCAGCGCATATAGAGCCAGCGGCAGCGACACCCACAACCGGTCGGCGATCATGTCCGAGACCGGCGTGCGATAGGTGTAAGACGTGCCGAAATCGCCCGTCAGCATGCCGCCAACCCAGGCCAGATAGCGCTGAGGCTTGGACACATCCAGCCCCAACTCAGCCCTGAGCGCCGCAAGCGTGTCCGGCTGCGCGTTGACCCCCAGCATGAACGAGGCTGGATCGCCCGGCGCCACCTCGATCACCGCGAAAATGACCAGTGAGGCGACGGCCAGGCTGAGGATCAGGGAAAGCAGTCGTTTCAGCGCGTATCTTAGCATCAGAGCCACGTTAGGCGTGCGGGTCAGGGCGGTCCAGCCTCTAGTGAATGACCAGATAATTGCCGACCGCAAAGCCCACGATGGCAACATAGGCCAGCGGATAGATCCATTTGACCGCGTAATTGTCGAGCTTGGCCGCCAGCGCCTCGCGCCCTGCCACCTGCATCCGTTGCAGGATCACGTTGAAGGCAATGATGGCGCCGGTGACCACGAACATCCATTGCAGAATGAAATCGAGGAAAGTCAGATACCCCAGCTTAGGCAGATCGTCCGACACCGCCCAGTTGAAGGCGACAAAGACCAGCAGGTTCGCCCCCGCGATCTCGATCCGCTTGCGGTATTCGTCCAGAAAGAACAGCGTCCAGCTGACCAGGATCAACACCACCATCGGCAGGAAGATGCGGATGACGTAATACATCACGTGCCGCCGCCCCTCGAAGGCCAGCGCCACCATGTCGCTTTCCATCCCCGACAGGCCGGTGGCTTTCGAAAGCTGCATCCGGGGCTTTTCGAGGATCCATTCCTCCTCCCCCAGCAGGCTGCCGAGGCCGGAGTCGTCATCGAGCACAGTGTAGGTCACCATGTCGGACGGGTAGACCGAGACAATCTCGAAATAGAACCGCTGCTTGTCGAACGGATACTTGCGGAAGTTGAAATGCGGTGCCTGCAAGGTGAGCGAAGACTTCTCGAGATACCGCACCCGCCCATCGGACCAGACGGCAACGACAGATTGATGAATCCAGCGGTTCGACTGCTGGTTCTGGATCACGAAGGCAGGCGCGATGGTGGGCAGGGACAGGGCGTGCTCGGTAAAGGCCTCAGGCTTGAAAATGCGCACGTCGCTGCCGAACTCTGCCTCATCGAAGGCCAGCGCCGGATCGCGCCATTCAGCCCGGATCGTGGCCACGGCTCTGTAGTTTTCAGATTTCTGATTGACCTCCACGATTTGGTCAATGTGGATGCCGATGGCCACCTCCAGCGGTTCGTCCCGCGAGCCTGGCGCCGGGCTCGATCCCGAATGAAACAGGTTCTGCGCGGCAGACACCGCGGGCCACAGCGAGAACACCAGCATAAGAAAAGGCAGGAACCGGGCAATCAGTCCAGATCGGCGCATGTTGGTTGAGACTTCTTTGAGTGGAATTCAGGACCGGGGCCCAATCTGGGGCCCCGGCAATGGCCGAATCATTCCGCCCAACTGATCTCGGACAGATCGAACGCGGCAGTGGGCGCGTTGACCCACAAGCCCTGCACACCGGCTTTGGCGACCCCGGTCTTGGCCAGCTGGAACAGGTAGCCGTTGACATAATCTTGCGAAATCATGGTCTGCGCCTGCCCCAGTAGTTCGGTGCGCTCATCGGGGTCGGTGGTTGTGTTCAGGGTCTCCATCAGGGCCTGAAACTCGGGATTGTCATACTGGAAGTAATATTCGGGTCGGGCATAGATGCCGATATCCATCGGTTCGGTATGGCTAACGATGGTCAGGCCGAAATCCTTACCCTTGAACACGCTTTCCAGCCACTGTGCCCACTCGACATTGATGATCTCGGCCTTGATGCCGACCTCGGCCAGTTGGGCGGCGATGATCTCACCTCCACGCCGGGCGTAAGAGGGGGGCGGCAGGTGCAATGTGGTCTCGAACCCGTCGGCAAAGCCCGCCTCGGCCAGCAGCGCCTTGGCCTGTTCGGGGTCATGGCCCGACTTGCTGGTCAGATCGACATAGGCCGGGTGATGCGGTGCGAAATGGGTGCCGATTGGGGTGCCATAACCGAACATCGCACCATCAACGATGGCCTGACGGTCGATGGCATGAGCCACGGCCTGGCGCACGCGGATGTCGTCAAACGGGGCCTGCTTGTTGTTGGTGGACAGGATCGTCTCACCCTCGGTCGAGCCGACCAGCACCTGAAAGCGCGGATCAGCCTCAAACTGCGGCAGGTTCTCGGGCGCCGGGAAGTTGTCGAACACGTCCACATCCTCGGCCATCATCGCAGCAAAGGCGGCGGTCGGGTCCGAGATGAACTTGAACGTCGCCTTGGCCAGCGCAGGCTGGTCGCCCCAGTAATCGGGATTGCGCTCCAACACGATCTTGTCGCCCTGCACCCATTCAGAGAATGTATAGGCCCCGGTGCCAACCGGATTGGTCTTGATATCGTCAATGCTCTCGGGCGCCACGATCACCGCATCGCCCCAAGCCATGTTGAACAGAAAATTGCCGTTGGGCTCACCCAGCGTGACCTGCACGGTCAGCGGGTCGACCACGCCCACATCTGTAATGCCTGCAAACAGAGCCTTTTGCGCGTTGGCACTATCCTCGGCCCGGGCGCGGTCGAGGCTGAACTTGACGTCTTCGGCATCCATGGCCGAGCCGTCATGAAAGGTCACGCCATCGTGCAGTTTGAAGGTATAGACGGTGCCGTCATCCGAGATTTCCCAGCTTTCCGCCAGCCCCGGCACGATGGAGCCGTCGCCCATGAAACGGGTCAGCCCCTCGAACACGTTGGAATAGACGACCGAGTCGATGGCCTGCGCCGCAGCACTCGTCGGGTCCAGATGCGGCGGTTCAAGCTGCATGGCCACGATGATGTCATCCTTGGCCCAGGCCTGCCCCGCGATCAGCGCGGAACTCAGCGCCATGGCCGATACAAATCCACGTTTCAATGACTGTCCCATTATCGTCTCCCCACGTAATGAACCGGTCGCCTGAGCCCTGCGGCCCGGCGTCTCTGGCCTCACTGTTTCCGCAAACTTTGGGTCAATCAAGGGAATGTTGGCGCAACCGGGCTTTATGTAAGGGGGGTCTGTCTGCTATGCCGCACTGCAACATAATCCGCCAGCAGGACTGACGATGAGCGCCACCGCCCGCAAGAAAGCCCCAAACGCCGAGGATATCCGCGCCCGCAAAGGCGGGGAGCCACTGGTCAGTCTGACCGCTTACACCACTCCGATGGCGCAACTGATGGACGCCCATTGCGACTTTGTTCTGGTGGGCGACAGTGTCGGCATGGTGCTGCACGGGCTGACCTCGACCCTCGGCGTGACGATGGAGATGATGATCCTGCACGGGCAGGCCGTGGCGCGCGGGCTGGCTCAGGCGATGATGGTCATCGACATGCCGTTTGCGAGCTACGAGGAAGGCCCCGCACAGGCGTTCCGCAACGCCGCCCGGTTGATGGCCGAGACCGGCGCGGGCGCTGTCAAGCTGGAAGGCGGGATCGAGATGGCCGAAACCATCCGCTTTCTGGTGAAACGCGGCATCCCGGTCATGGCCCATATCGGCCTGACCCCGCAATCCATCAACACGCTGGGCGGCTACAAGGTGCAGGGCCGGGATGCGCAGGCGCAGGCGGTTCTGGCCGATGCCTGCGCCGTGGCCAAGGCCGGGGCGTTCTCAGCGGTGCTGGAAAAGGTGCCCGCCTCGCTCGCCGATCAGATCACTGCCGAGGTGCCGATTCCCACCATCGGCATTGGCGCGTCCGCCGGGTGCGACGGTCAGATCCTCGTGGTCGACGACATGCTGGGCTTTTTCACCGCCTTCAAACCGAAATTTGTCAAACGCTATGCCGAGCTGGGCCCGCAGGCCGAGGCCGCCATCGCCGAATACGCTGCCGAGGTGCGCGCCCGCAGCT
The DNA here is from genome assembly GCF_040830605.1 of Ruegeria sp. GTDB lineage: Bacteria > Pseudomonadota > Alphaproteobacteria > Rhodobacterales > Rhodobacteraceae > Ruegeria. The sequence continues at coordinate 167,640 of NZ_JBFOMD010000004.1, read as the reverse complement.
TTCCCGCCGACGAACATATCTTTGCCGATCAGGCCCCCGCCAAAGGACCCAAGGCATGACAGCCCCGATCCTGCGGCAACTGGCCTATCTGCACGCGAAAACAGACGCGTGGACCCGCGCGGGTGCGGTAATCGGAGTGGTGCCCACCATGGGGGCGCTGCATCAGGGCCATCTGTCACTGGTTGAGGCCGCGAAGGCCGATTGCGACCGGGTGATCGTGACGATCTTCGTGAACCCCAAGCAGTTTAACAACCCAGAAGACCTCGCCAAATACCCCCGCACCGAGGCTGACGATGCCGTCAAGCTGGAGCCTTATGGCGTCGATGCGATCTATGTGCCCGAGCCGGACCAGATCTATCCGGCGGGCTTTGCCACCAATGTCTCGGTCGCGGGCCTCACGGACGTGATGGAGGGCGAATTCCGTCCCGGCCATTTTGACGGGGTGGCGACGGTGGTGGCGAAACTGTTCCTCCAGACGCGCGCAAACAGAGCCTATTTTGGAGAAAAAGACTATCAGCAACTGATGGTCGTCCGCCGCATGGCCCGCGATCTGGATATCCCGACCGAGGTCATCGGCTGCCCGACGGTGCGCGAGGCGTCCGGTCTGGCCATGTCCTCCCGCAACCTGCGCCTGTCGCCCGAGGGGTTGGAGGTGGCTGCGCATCTTAATGCGGCAATGCGCTCGGTCGCCGAAGCGCTGGGCCGGGGTGAGGCTTTTGACGATGTAGCCAAACACGCCTGCGCGGAGCTGCTGGAAACCGGATTCTCGGAAATCGAATACCTCGATCTGCGCAGCGCGGCCTCGCTGAAGCCACTCGGCCGCGCCAGCGAACCTGCCCGCCTGTTCGCCGCCGCGCTGGTGGAAGGCATCCGGCTGATCGACAATATTGAGGTGCCTGCCGCCTGAATTCCGGACTGGTCCGAATGGGATATGTCGGGCTAGTGTCCCCCTCAAAAGTTCAAGGGGAGGGCAGGCATGACCCATATTCTGGCTATCGATCAGGGCACAACCTCAACCCGGGCCATTCTGTTTGACGCCGACATGCGGCCCGTTGGCACGGCGCAGACGGAGTTCACCCAGCATTTCCCGCAGGAAGGCTGGGTCGAACATGACCCGGACGAGATCTGGGACAGCGTTCTGACGGTCTGCCGCGAGGTGATGGCGGCTCAGGGCGTCATGCCCGCACAGATCGCCGGAATCGGCATCACCAACCAGCGCGAGACCACGATCATCTGGGATCGGGCGACCGGCAAACCCATCCACAACGCCATCGTCTGGCAAGACCGCCGCACTGCCGAGATCTGCGACCGGTTCCGCCATGCCGGGTGCGAGGATGACATCACCGCCCAGACCGGCCTGCTGCTGGACCCCTATTTCTCGGGCACCAAGGTGAAATGGCTGCTCGACACCATCCCCGGCGCCCGCGACCGGGCGGCAGCGGGTGAGCTGCTGTTCGGCACCATCGACAGCTTCCTGATCTGGCACCTGACCGAGGGTCGCGTGCACGCAACCGACGCCACCAACGCGGCGCGGACACTGCTGTTCGACATCCATCAGGGCGCGTGGAGCGAAGAAATTTGCAACCTGATGGACGTGCCGATGGCGATGCTGCCCGAGGTGCGCGATTGCGCGGCGGAATTCGGCACCACAAACGCACTGGGAGGCGAAATTCCGATCCTCGGTGTTGCGGGCGACCAACAGGCCGCGACGATGGGGCAGGCCTGTTTTGAGCCGGGGATGATGAAATCCACCTATGGCACCGGCTGTTTCGCCCTGCTCAACACCGGGGCTGAGCAGGTCGAGTCGCGCAACCGCCTGCTGACCACGATTGCCTACCAGATGAACGGGCAGCGGACCTACGCGCTGGAGGGCTCGATCTTTATTGCAGGCGCCGCCGTGCAATGGCTGCGCGATGCGTTGCAGATCATCGACACAGCGGCGGAAAGCGGAGAACTGGCCGCCCGCTCGGACCCGGCGCAACATGTGGTGCTGGTGCCCGCCTTAACCGGCTTGGGCGCGCCCTACTGGCACCCCGATTGCCGAGACGCGGTGTTCGGGCTAACCCGCAACTCGGGTCGCGCCGAGATCGCACGGGCGACGCTGGAAAGCATCGCCTATCAGACCCGGGACCTGTGGCAGGCGATGCAGGGCGACTGGGGCGCCGAAACGGATGTGATCCTGCGCGTCGATGGCGGAATGAGCGCATCCGACTGGGCCATGCAGGGCCTGGCCGACCTGCTGGGCGCCCCGGTGGATCGCCCGGTGATGCCCGAGACGACGGCCCTGGGCGCGGCCTGGCTGGCGGGGATGCAGGCCGGTATCTATCCCGACCAACAGGGCTTTGCGCAAACCTGGGCCCTGGACCGCCGTTTCCAGCCCCTCCTGCCCGCATCAGACCGGGATGCCGCTTACACCCGCTGGCAGAAGGCGGTTCAGGCGGCGATGATGTTTTCAGGGATGGCGAGATCTCTCTCCTGCCGTCAAGACGACATCAACCTGCTTTCCGAACACAGGGCGGCGCCTGACCGCGGGCGGGTGCTTCTGCGCTTGATGATCATCACTTTATCGGGCCACCACATCCGCGATTTGAGCGGGTTTACTGCGCCAACATAGCGCCCGCCCAAGGGGCGGTCGGGCGCTGCCCGGCGGCACTGCGTGCCTTGATTCCGGGCTGGGAGCCAAAGCCTTACCGGTCGCTCTTTGCGTTTGGCAGACCGCGCCTCTCTAATTGACTTTTAACGCCTGATGGCGAACCCGCGCGCCTTCGGGAATAGTCCGAGGCCGCGCATTCAGGTCGGCAATCGAGAACCCGGCCATGGATTTGTACTTATCTGCATGCGCCGCAAGGTCCACCCTCGGGATCACCTGCTCGATATCCTCGAAATCGCCACCGCACAGATCCTCGACCCGTTGCAGTACCGCATCCGGGCCTCCACCTGCCCGGTTGGCCAGACCAACGGCGGTTGTCAGGGGGCGCATCTCGGCCTCGTAGGCGGTCAAAGCGGCGGGTGCGGGGCCGTGCTGCAGCAGCTTTGCACCGATCATGCGGGCGTCGATGATGGCCTGGCTGGCTCCGTTCGAGCCCACCGGATAGGTCGGATGCGCGGCGTCGCCCATCAGCGTGACCGGGCCGTGGCTCCACCACGGTAGCGGGTCGCGGTCGACCATTGGGTATTCATAGACCACCTCGGCACCACGTATCAGGGCGGGCACATCGATCCAGTCGAATTGCCAGCCTTCGAACTCGGGCAGGAAATCGTTGGTATCGGCGGCGCGGTTCCAGTCCTCTTTCTTCCACCCGGCATCCAGCGGAAAGCGTTTCTCGGCGATCCAGTTGATCGTTGCGATACCGTCCGCATCGGGGTCCGAAATCGGATAGGCCACCATCCGCAACGCATCGTGCCCGATCATCACCATCGCCGCTCCGCCGAACCAGACCGGCGCCTGCGTGGTGGCGCGCCAGAGGACACGGCCATTCCAGATCGGTTCACCCTCGCCCGGATACATCTGCGCCCTGAGCGCCGAATGGATGCCGTCGGCGCCCACCAGCAGGGCGCCCTCGATCCCACGACCGTCTTCCAGCCACAACACGCCACCGCTTTCGGTAGTTTCGAACCCGACCGCCCGCGCGCCGACGACCACGCAATCCGGCCCGACCCGATCGATCAGCGCGTGATAGAGCATCATCTGCAGGTGCCCGCGATGCACCGAGTATTGCGGCCAAGCATAACCGGCCCAGGTGCCGCGCGGTTCCTCCCAGATCGTCTTGCCGAGCTTGGAATAGAACCCGTACTGCCGCGTTTTGACCCCGATGGCCTGAAGCTCGGCGCCGAGGCCCAGGTCCATAAGTTCGCGCACCGCGTTGGGTTGCAGGTTGATGCCAACGCCCATGGGGCGCATCTGGCGCGCGGCCTCGAAGATGCGGAAGGGAACGCCGATCTGGTGCAGGGTCAAGCCCAGACTGAGCCCCGCAATGCCGCCACCTGCGATCAGTATGGTCATTGTCCCGCCCTCCGTCCGGCCGGGCCCAGAGAAACAGGCAGAGGCGCGGGGCGCAAGCCTCAGGCCTTGGCAGAGATGATCAGATCAGGGCCAAAGATCGTGTCGGCGTGATGATGCAGATAGATCTTGAGCCAAGGCGTAAAGCGCTCGGGGTGGCGTTTCACTTCGGCGAGCAGGTCGTGATAATCGATCCAGCGTGTATCCATAACTTCGTCCGGATTAGGCTCCATCGCCAATGCCCCACGGGCGTGGGCCAGGAACACGTCCACCACCTCATTCTCGACCATGTTGTTGCCGACATCGGCGTGATATTCCAGTCGGTGGCGGTATTCGGGATACAGGCCGCCGATCCCCAGTTCCTCGCCCAGACGCCGCACGGCGCAAGCGGATGAGGTTTCGTCCCAGTCGGGATGGGTGCAGCAGGTATTCGCCCACAGGCCCGGCGTGTGGTATTTGCTCATGGCCCGGCGCTGCATCAGGATTTCCATTCCACGCACGACAAAGACTGACACGGCCTTGTGCTTGAGGCCCTTTTCATGCGCCTCCAGCTTGTCCACGGGGGTCAGTTCGCCATCGACCCATGCCGGGATCATGATTCCCATGTCAGTTTCTCCTGCTGCCACTGCGCCCGTCGGGGCGCCTGGGCGGGCGTTTGGATGGCCGGATCGACCAGAGGCGTATCGGTTGCGCCGAGTGGGCGGCATGGCCCTTTCAACCGGCTCCGGTTTCAAAGTGGCGCCGAACCGGCGCGCGATCAATCGCACGAAAGGCCGCAGGGGGCTGCGGCCTTTGCGAAGGGTTAATGAGTGGGTGAGGACCGTTATTCGGACGCTACGCTCGCGAGATAGGCATAGACGTCCTCGGCGCCTTTCCTCAGCTTGAAGGTCATCTTGGACTTGGCGCCATCATCCTCGAGATAGGTTTTCAGGAACGTCTTGGGGTCCTGGGAATACTCGATGAAAGTGGCCTCATCCCAAACCAGACCCTTCTCGCCGGCCTCGACCAGGCTTTTGCCGTATTTGTAACCTTCGACGGTGCCTGCGGTGCGCCCTGCGATACCGTAGAGGTTTGGGCCGGTCTTGCCGCCCTTGACGATGGTTTCGCCGGCATCGCTTTCGATGGTGTGGCAGGATTTGCACTTGTTGAAGGCTTTTTCGCCCTTCTCGGCATCGCCCTCGGCGAAGGCTGGAACGGCCAGCAGGCCAACAAGCGCAGTGGCAAGGATACGAGTCATGGCTGATACTCCAAAGGTTCTTGGCTGCCTCAATGGAAGCCTGCGGCCAGCGATAGTCAACCGGCAGATTGCCGCGCGCGGGCAGTGTGTCGCACATCATGCGCGATGACAGGCCTAATTGTTGCCGGGGATCGCCGACCAGCTCGGCAAAAGATCGCCTTTAGCGGGGGTGGCAAGATAGATGGCGCGCGCGACAGCCCGGCTGAGGCACAGCGCAGCTGCGTGGCCGATGCGGGTGAGGTCCTGATCGGGGTTGGTCAGGGAGCGGGCGCCGGTGCTGACGCTGAACACCAGATCGCCATCGCCCGGAGAATGCGCAGGCACGATGGCGCGGGCGATGCCGTCATGGGCGGCAATGGCCACGCGCTGGCACTGCGCCTTGGTCAAGTCGGCATCTGTGGCGACGATGGCGATGGTGGTATTGGCGCGTTCTGTTGCCTGCGTTTGCATGGACTGCATCTTGCGGCTTTCGAACCCACGCCCCAGCCCCGCGTTTGGATCGGGTCCAACGCCGCCGAATTCTGCGCCTATCTCGAATGGGGCGGCCCAGAAGTGGCGGTCGCCGGGAGTGGTGACGCTGCCCATCGGATTGGCAGCAACCAGTGCGCCGACAATGGTGCCGTCCTCAAGTATCAGCGAGGCCGAACCCAGCCCGCCCTTGAGCATTGCCGTCAGCGCACCGGTGCCCGCGCCTGCAGTACCGAGGGCGAAGCTGTCCGAAGCGGCTTCGAAGGCGGCGCGGCCCAAGGCGCGGTAAGGGTTCTCGGCCCAGCCCTTTTGCCCGCCGTTGAGCAGGTCGAAAATGATCGCTCCGGGCACGATGGGGATGACGGCATCCGCCACCCGAAACCCACGCCCACGTGCTCGCAATGCGTCCGAGACACCGGAACAGGCGTCGAGCCCGAAGGCCGAGCCACCCGAAAGCGTGATGGCGTCGATCCGGGCCACGGATTTGTCGGGCGCCAGCAGATCGGTTTCGCGCGTGCCCGGCGCGCCGCCCATCACGTGGACTGAGGCGGTGAACGGGGTGTCGGCGGTCAGGACGGTGGTGCCGGATTTCAACACATCGTCCTGCGCGTTGCCGACTTTGAGGCCGGGGATATCGGTGATCAGGTTTTTGGGGCCCGGGATCATTGCTGTCTTGTCCGTTGGTACGGGAAAGCGCGCGGCCGCGCGCTGCCTCCGGCGGGGATATTTTTGAACAGAAGAAGGGGCAGGTCAGATACAGCGGCCACCGTCGACCTCCATTGCGACACCGGTGATCATGCCGGCCTCGTCCGAGCAGAGGAAACAGGCGGCGTTACCCATGTCTTCGGGGGTGGAGAAACGGCCGAGCGGGATAGTCGAGAGGAACTTGGCGCGCATTTCCGGCGTGTCCTCGCCCATGAAGGATTTGAGCAGCGGGGTTTCCCCGGCCACCGGGCAGATCGCGTTGACCCGGACACCTGACGGGGCCAGTTCCACCGCCATGGTTCGGGTGGCGGTGATCATCCAGCCTTTGGAGGCGTTGTACCAGTTGAGGTTGGGGCGCGGCGAGATGCCCGCGGTTGAGGCGACGTTGAGAATGGCGCCGGTGCCGCGGTTTTTCATATGCGGGACCAGCGCGCGGGCGGTCAGGTAGACGGATTTCATGTTCACGTTGAACACCCGGTCGAAATCGTCCTCACCGACATCCTCCAGCGGCGTCGGCAGATGGGTAACGCCCGCATTGTTGACCAGAATATCGAGCTGACCAAAGGCGGCGAGCGCGGCTTGTGCCATGGCATTTACCGAGGCACCATCCGCCACGTCGACCTGTTGCGCGACGGCGTTTTCGCCCAGTTCAGCCGCCATGCGGGTCGCAGCCTCGCCGTTGATATCGGCGATCATCACCCGGGCGCCTTCCGCGATGAACTTGGTAGCAATCCCGGCGCCAAAGCCCGAGGCGGCGCCGGTGACAATTGCGGTTTTTCCCTGAAGCCTCATGGCCCTGCCCCCTCTCGGCTATCGGGGGCAGAGTATCAACGTGCCCGGAAGATGCCAGACTATTCCTCGCCCACCTTGCCGCGCAGCGCCTTGACCTCGCCCCGCGCTTTCTTGGCTGCAAGACGGCGCTTTACCGAGCCATAGGTGGGTTTGGTGGCGATCCGGCGTTTCGGCTTGACCAGCGCCTTGGCGATCAGCGCGGCCAGCCGCTGGCGCGCGATCTCGCGGTTGCGGGTTTGCGAGCGGGTCTCGTCGCATTGAATGACGATAGCCCCCTCCTTGGTCCAGCGCCGCCCGGCGAGGCGTTTCAGGCGGGATTTGATCGGATCGGGGAGGGCGGGCGAGCGCTCGGCCTCGAACCGCAGTTCAACCGCCGTCGAGACCTTGTTGACATTCTGCCCGCCGGGACCCGAAGCGCGCATGAAGCTTTCGGTGATTTCCCAGTCCTCTATGGCGATATCGTCGCTGATGCGCAGCATGACGCGACCTTACAGGCGGGAAAACGAAAGGGCCACCCGGGTGGGGTGGCCCTGACAGGTCAGGCGATACGTGCTGCCGGGTCGAGCCGCTGCACGATCACCCGGAACGGGATCAGCGCGATCAGCGCCAGTGACAGTTTCACCAGCCAGTCGGCAAAGGCCAGCGTCACCCAAAGCGGGGCGGCGGGGCCGGAATTCATGAACGGCACCGCCTCCCACGCCCAGTTGATGGCGGCGTCGGCGCTCGGGCCGAACACGGTGACCGAGGCGGAAAAGGCGATGGTGAAGAACAGCGCGGTGTCCAGCGCCGAGCCGATCAGGGTCGAGATCAGCGGCGCGCGCCACCAGACCCCACCGCGAAAGCGGTTGAACACGGTGACGTCGGTAAGCTGCGCCACAAGGAACGCGGTGCCCGAGGCAACGGCGATGCGCAGTGGCACGGCGGGGCCGAACTCGAGCATGATCTGGCTGCCGATCAGCGAGCAGATGACACCAGTCACAAACCCGGCGAAAACCACCTTGCGCGCCGGTCCCACGCCGTAGACGCGGTTCATGATATCCGTCACCAGAAAGGCCAGCGGATAGGTAAAGGCACCCCAGGTCAGGAGGCCGTCCAGGATCAGGAACTGGACCAGAATATTCGATGCCACCACGATGGCGGCCATGGCAAAGATGCCGGGAAGGTATGAGCGTTGCATGTCTTGATGCCCGTTTTGACAAGGTTGCGGCGACTTGGCCCGGCGAGGCCACCGGGCAAAGCGGGCTTCTAACCGCCTTGCGCGCGCAGCGCAAGTCATTCGGGCAAGAGATATTCCACCAGTTCGGTGCGCTGCAGGCCCAGAAAATTGTCATCAGAGATCATCGTCGCCCTGAGCCGCCCTTGTTGGTCACGCCAGACCGAGAGCCCTTCGAGGTTGTCATGGGTGCCGGTGCCGGTCCTGAACAGAGTCTCTTCGGCGCGAACGCCACCCTCGGTAACCTCCCACCGTCTCAGGCGCGACCGAAAACCCAGAAGCGAGGCGTCACGCTCGAGCACATAAAACCTGCCATCCGGGCCGAAATCGGCGGACACCGGCAGAAACCCCTCGCTTGGCGGCAAGGTGAACGGGGTGGACCACCCCTGCCCGTTCCACATGTAGACCGGAATCTGCTCGTCTATCGTCCGGCTGCTTTCGGTCAGAGTATAAAGCCGCCCAAGGCCATCCATCGCCAGACCCTCAAACGAGCCGTTGCGGGCCAAACCCTCAAAGGCCTTGGGTCGGGGTAGCACTTTGGCGGGGCTGCCAAGCTCAGGGTACCGCGCGACACGGTGCACGCCTTCGAACGAGATAAAGATCGTGCCGTCAGGCGCGATGGCCAGCCCCTCGGAATCGCCTGCCCAGCCCAAAAGAATGCGGTTTCTGCTGGACCTGACGCTGTACGCCTTGCCTGCAGTCACATCTGTGATCCGGTCGCCGTCGCGTGTGATCGTGGCGGTCAGAATGCTGGCCCGATCGCTGAGCACCGTCATGCTCTGGCCGTCCTCGGACAATTCCAGCGCCGAAAACCCGCCGAACCAGATCGCCTTTTCACGCCAGGTATAGCTGCTCAGATGGGTTGCCGACTTGGCGTCCACAGCAAGGGCGGGGGCCGCCAGCAGCAGCGCCGAGACTATCGAGATTGCAGTACGGATGCGCATTGCTTGGGCAAATCGGCCAGGACGTATTCACGACGCTTCTTCGGCGGCGGCGCATTGGGGTCCGGCGGCGGCGGGTTGAGGATGTTGCTCACCCATTGCTGCGCATCCGCACAGCCGTCGCCGCGGGGTGGGGGATCCTGATTGAGGCACCCGCGCACACCCTTGGGGCATTTCAGACGCACGTGGAAATGATAGTGGTGCCCCCACCAGGGCCGGATCTTGCGCAGCCAGGCACGATCGCCTTTTTCATCCTTGCACATCTGCACCTTGGCGCCGGGGAAAACAAAGATGCGCGCAACCCGCTTGTCCTTGGCCGCCGCCCGCAGGATGGCGTGGTGCTGCTTGGTCCAGTTGGAATTGACAAAGGCTCCGTTGGCGCGGCGCATCGAGATGGACGAGATGTTTTCACGATTTCGGCGCGACAGTCGCAGATCGTTCGCGGGCCGCATCCAGATGTCGATGTCCAGACCGATCTGATGGCTGCGATGTCCGGACAGCATCGGACCGCCCCGAGGCTGACTGATATCCCCGATATAGAGACCGTTCCATCCCGGCTGCCGGGCCGCAAAGCCGCTAAGTTTCTGGATATAGTCGATGGTCTCCGGATGTCCCCAATTGCGGTTCCGGCTTAGCCGCATGGCTTGCCAGGTGGGGCCGGTTTCCGGCAATTGAACCGCCCCGGCGACGCATCCCTTGGAATATGACCCATAAGCCGCCGCGCGTTGTTTGGAGGCTTTGGACTTGGCCCCGAACAGTTCTTTTGCCAATGGCGCGGCATCTGCCCCGGTGGCAAAGATCATCGATGCAAAAGCGTAGGCGGCAAGTTGCAGCAGTCTCATCAGGTCTGGTCCCCTTCCGGTCTGACCCAGCGCATCAGGAACAGGCCCAGAATAAACAACAGGACGATTGGCGAAACCCCCAATCTTGCGCTGCCGGTGGTGACGGTCGCGATGTCGATGAGCAGCGGCGCGGCAAAGGCGGTGGCGCGGCCCGAAAGACCATAAAGGCCAAAGCTCTCGACCGGTGTTTGCGGATCGGTATGGCGCACCATCATCGACCGGCTGGCCGATTGCAGGATCCCACCCATGCCGCCGATCAGGATGCCGCAGCCGAAGAAAATCGTATCCGGCAAGTTTGAGCCTTCAGTTAAAGCGATGCCGAAAATCTGGCTGCGATCCATCGAAACGATGGTGGTGCAGACCAGGATCAGCACCCAGATCGCAACCAGAATCACCGGTTTAGGGCCGAATTTCCGGTCCATCTTGCCCCCCACCCACGCGAACACCGCCGAGGCGAGTACGCTGACGATGCCGAACACACCGATCTTGATCAGATCCCATTCCAGCACCAGTCGGGCATAGACACCGCCAAAACTGTAAAGCCCGTTCAGCGCATCGCGGTAGAACATGGATGAGCCCAGATAGGCGCTTAGGCTGTGACGATGACGCAGATTGGCAACCGACTTGCCCAACAGCCGCAGCGCGTCGCCAAAACTGCCCTGCTTCTCGCTGCGCTCGCCGTCACGGACCCACAGGAAGTAGGGCGCCATGAACAGGACAAACCATCCGGCGGTGAACGGGCCGACAAAGCGGGTGCCCTCACGCTGGCTTGCGTCAAGACCAAAGAGCGGGTCGAGCCCCACCAGCGTCTTGCCGCTGGGCTGTTCGACGAAAAGCGCCAGCATGATCGCCAGCGACAACAGCCCGCCAAAATAGCCGAAGGCAAAGCCCGAGCCGGAGATCTCACCCACCTCGCTGTCGTCCCCTAGATCGGGCAGTTGCGAGTTGATGAAGATCAGCGCGTATTCCGCGCCCACAAAGCCAAGGCCAAAGGCTGAAAGCATCAACCACATGTTCGAGCCATCCGGCATCGTGTACCACAAAGCGGCAGAACCTGCGGCATACATCACCGAAAAGGCAAAGATCCACGGAATGCGGCGCCCGGACACATCCGCGAGCGCCCCGAGCAGCGGCGCGCCAAAAGCGATGACCAGCCCGGTGATGGTCAGGCAGCGCGCCCAGACACTCTGCGCCTGCGCCGCCGCGGCATCAGGCGTCAAACCAGCGCCCAAGTAATACTCGGCTGCGACGCCCGCGAAATAGGGACCGAAGACAAAGGTGACCAGCAGAGTGTGATAGGGCTGGCTGGCCCAGTCAAAGAACCACCAGCCCCAGATGCGCTTGCGCTTGGAAATCTCTGCCATGCCTGCCCTTTTGATCTGTTTTGACAAGTTATGCGGGTCAGGTGGCTCGCGTGGCAAGCATTTCCTACGGTGCTCGCCCCACGTCACATGGCAAACCCTTGTTCTTTGAGGCTGAAACGACTACCTGTCGCCGGAACAGATCGGAGTATTCAGACATGATGGCAATCTACGGACCTCTGCAGTTAATCCTCAGCGTGGTCTATTTTATTATCATCGTGCATGTGATCATGAGCTGGCTGATCAACTTTCAGGTTCTGAACCTGCGTCAGCAGTTCGTGGCGCAGCTTTGGTATGGTCTGAACCGGCTTCTTGAGCCGATCTACCGCCCGATCCGGAACTTTCTGCCTGATACCGGTGGCATTGATCTCGCGCCGCTGGTGGCCTTCATCATCGTGATTTCGCTTCGCGCATACATTCTGCCAACCCTCTTTGGCTTTATGTGACCTCAAGGGACATCCAGCCCTCTTGTTCACCGATTCTTAGTATGTGAGAGTGCGGTCTAAGAGCAGATAGACATAATCTTAGACAGGGCTGCCCCTCAGATGTTCGACTCCGCGCCGTTGCTGCGAGATGTCTTTGGATTCGACGCCTTCCGTCCCGGCCAGGAAGAGATTGTCGATGCCGTGACAACGGGTGAGAACGTGTTGGCGATCATGCCGACCGGAGGCGGCAAGTCTCTGTGTTATCAACTGCCTGCGCTGCTGCGTGACGGAGTCACGGTGGTGATTTCACCGCTGATAGCCCTCATGCGCGATCAGGTGCGCGCCCTGCAGGTGGCCGGGGTTGAGGCGGGTGCGCTGACCTCGGGCAACACACCCGAGGAAACCGACGCGGTGTGGCAGGCGCTGGAACACGGTCGGCTGAAACTGCTCTACATGGCGCCCGAGCGGCTGGCGGCGGGCTCGGCCATGGGCATGTTGCGCCGGATCGGCGTCAGCCTGATCGCCGTGGACGAGGCGCATTGCGTCAGCCAGTGGGGCCATGATTTCCGCCCCGATTACCTGCGGATCGGAGAGCTGCGCCGCGCTCTGGACGTGCCGCTGGCCGCCTTCACCGCCACGGCGGATGCGGAGACGCAGGACGAGATCATCCAGAAACTGTTCGACGGTGTTGCACCGCGCAAGTTCCTGCGCGGGTTCGACCGACCCAATATCCATCTGGCCTTTGGTGCTAAGGACAGCCCGCGCAAGCAGATCCTAGACTTCGCCGCTGCCCGGCGCGGTCAGTCCGGCATTGTCTATTGCGGGACCCGCAACAAGACCGAGGCGCTGGCACGCGCATTGCGCGAGGATGGCCACACCGCCTGCCATTATCACGGAGGGATGGAGGCCGAGGATCGCCGGATCGTCGAGACCCGCTTTGCCCGCGAGGACGGGTTGATCGTGGTGGCCACCGTCGCCTTTGGCATGGGCATCGACAAGCCGGATATCCGCTGGGTGGCCCATGCCGATCTGCCCAAATCCATCGAAGCCTATTATCAGGAGATCGGGCGCGCGGGTCGCGATGGCGGCCCCGCCGAGACACTGACCCTGTTCGGCCCCGACGACATCCGCCTGCGTCGGTCGCAGATCGACGAGGGGCTGGCGCCGCCCGAACGCCGCATTGCCGATCACGCGCGGCTCAACGCCCTGCTAGGATTGGCCGAAGCGCTGGAATGCCGCCGCCAGACCCTGCTGCGCTATTTCGGAGAAGAGGCCGCACCCTGCGGCAAATGCGATCTTTGCGACACTCCGGCCGAGGTGTTCGACGGCACCACGCCCGTGCGCATGGCACTGTCGGCCATACTGCGGACCGAAGAGTGGTTCGGCGCCGGGCATCTGATCGACATCCTGCTCGGCAACGAAACCGACAAGATCCGCGCCCGCCGCCACGACAACTTGCCCACCTACGGTGTCGGCAAGGATTGGTCGCGCCCACAATGGCAGGCGATTTTCCGGCAGATGATGGGGCATGATCTGGTGCGCCCGGACCCGGAGCGTCACGGCGCGCTGCGGATGACCGAGGCGGCGAAACCGATCCTGAAGGGTGAAGCCCAGATCCGGCTGCGTAAGGATTCCATCCGCAAAGCCACCCGTCGCCCCGCCGTCAAGGCGATGGTGTCGGAAGAAGACGCGCCGCTCCTGTCCGCACTCAAGGCCAAGCGCCGGGCGCTGGCCGAGGCCGCGCGAGTCCCGGCCTATGTGATCTTTCCCGACCGCACGCTGATCGAGATGGCCGAAAAACGCCCCGCGACGCTGGACGACATGGCCCGGGTCGGCGGCGTTGGCGCCAAGAAGCTGGAGCGGTACGGCAACACGTTCCTGGAGGTGATCTCGGGCGCAGTCGAAACCGTGCATCCGGCGCGGCGCAAACTGGCCGGACGGGACACCGCCGGGCTATATGATCAGTTGCTTGAAGTGCAAACCGAACTGGCCCGCGGCCCGGACGGGATCGACAAGCCGCTGACCTGCTCGGCCTCGCAACTGGCCAAGGTCGCGCAGATGCGCCCGAATGACGAAACTGCGCTGGAACGGCTACTGGGTGAACGCCGCGCGGAGCGGTTCGGCGCCGCGTTTCTGGACGTACTGCGGGCGGCAGGCTAGATACGGTCGGAACGGAATGAGGGGGCGGGCATGCTGACAGTGATCTCTCCGGCCAAGCGGCTGGACTGGACGGAACGGGACGTGGCAGCGACCGAACCTGCGTTTCAGGACGATGCGATCCGGTTGGCCAGGACGATGCGCAATCAGACCCTTGGCGATCTGAAGAAGCTGATGGATCTGAGCGACGATCTGGCCCGGCTGAACCGCGACCGGTACCGGGTCTTCTCCGACACGCCCGAGACCGACGTGACCCGCCCCGCCGCGCTGGCCTTTGCGGGGGATACCTATCTGGGGCTCGAGGCCGCATCGCTGGATGAGGATGAGATGGCCTGGGCGCAGGACCATCTGCGGATATTATCCGGGCTTTATGGCGTCCTGCGCCCGCTGGACGCGATCCAGCCCTATCGGTTGGAGATGGGTTCGCGCCTCAAGACCCGACGCGGCAAGAACCTGTATGACTACTGGCGCGACCAACTGAGCCATGCGCTGAATGCGCAAGCCGCCGAGATCGGAACCAGCATTCTGGTGAACTGCGCCAGTCAGGAGTATTTCGGTGCAGTCGCGCCCAAGGCGCTGAACCTTCGGGTGATCACGCCTGTCTTCATGGAGGACAAGGGCAGCGCACCCAGGATCGTCAGCTTCTTCGCCAAAAAGGCCCGCGGCGCCATGGCACGCTATATCATCCAGCGGCGCTTGACCGATCCGGCGGCACTGATCGAGTTCGATACCGGTGGCTATGCCTATTACGAAGAGATGTCCGAGCCGGACAAACCGGTATTTATCAGACCCTACACCACGCCGCCAAACACCTGAAACACCCAACGCTGTCTGAAATCATGGTTTTTAACGCGTCAGGTGATACTGGATTTAAGTGGTTTTTCGCGAAGTGCTTTATCAAGCCTGATCCGACAACATCGACGCATCGTAGGCGACAAGCTCCACGGTGTTTCCCTCGGGGTCCTGGGTGAAAACACCGCGCCAGCCGATCCAGCCGAACTGCTCGACCCAATAGGGCTGACCGAGGTGGTCGTACCAGCGAATGACCGCTTCCTGTTCTTCGAATGGTAGCGACAGCGCGATGTGATGCAGGGATGATGCGGCGCCGGTTACCGGTGGGGCGAATCCCGTCGGATGCTGGCCCGGTTTGACAGAAACCTCGTAGTGGAACAAGGCAAGCACGGCAGTGTGGCCACCAAACCCTTCGGCAATCCGAAAAAAGGTGATGGCGCTTTTGTGATCGCCGCGTAGACGCTCCAGTCCGATCACGGTTTCGTAGAACTCGACCATCGCGGCCATGTCGGCGCAACGGATGGCAATCTCGCCCAGGGCACGCGGGCGGAATCCTCGATCCTGTGTCATGAGACCAGCTTAAATGGGCGTTTCAAGAAAGGGCAAGCCATCAGGTGCCGCCCGGTTCAATCCGGGTCGGCTCTTGCGCCCGCGCGTTCTGCCCAAACAAAATCAGCGGCGCGCTATTCTTCTTCAGGCAGCACGGGCCGCGCGTCCTTGGGACAGGCGGCGATGATCCGCTCGTGAATCAGCGCCTTGCGCAGCGGTTTGGTCAGATAATGGTCCAGCCCGGCGCTCAGAATCCCGTCGGCATCCCCTGTCATCGCGTGCGCCGTCAATGCCACGATGGGAACGTGGTGGCCGGTCCCTGCCTCGCGCCGCCGGATTTCTCCGGTGGCCTGTTTGCCGTCCATCTTGGGCATCGAGATATCCATGAAGATCAGATCGGGCTGAAACGCCTCATAGACCTCAACCGCCTCAAGCCCGTTATTGGCAAAGCGCAGATCGATATCGAGCGCCTTGACCATCTTGCGCAGAACCAGCTGGTTGGTGCGGTTGTCTTCGGCCGCCAGAACCCGCATCTGGCGTTGCTTCTGGCCGGGGCATCCCGGGGCGGACGGATCAGACGCCCCGTCCGCCTCGGCGCTCAGCGACCGCGCAGGCTCAAACACCGGATCGCCCAAGTTTTCCAGACGAGAGAACAGCTCGGCGCGGGGGATGGGCTTTTGCAGCACGCCCTGCAGCAAGTGCCGGGCCGGGTCGGCGTGAACCGCGCCCGGATTGGAGGACAGAAGAACAAAGGGCAGATCGTTCCAAGCGCGTTCGCGGATCGCTTCGACCAGTTCCAGCCCGTCCATGTCCGGCATGTTGTGGTCGCTCAGCACCAGATCGATACTGTCATCGAGCCGCTCCAGCGCCTCGCTACCCGAGACACAGGACGTCACCCGCGCGCCAAGGCGGCTGAGTTGTTTTTCGAGGATAGCGCGGTTGATGACCTCATCATCGACGATCATCACATGCCGCAGCCGTCCGGCCAGACTGGGCGGCACCGGTTGCGGCCCGTCCGCGGTTGGCAGGGTCACGCGGAACCCGAAACACGATCCCTCACCCTCTTCGCTTTCGACCCAGACGGTGCCCCCCATCAATTCGATCAGCCGCCGGGTGATGGCGAGGCCCAGCCCGGTGCCGTCGAACTTGCGGTTGCGCTCGTTTTCGACCTGATTGAACTCGCCAAAGATGTGGCCGATCTTGCTGTCGGGAATGCCAATCCCGGTATCCTCGATCGCCACATGGATGGCGCAGCTTTCGCCGGCCGGATCGGGCACCCCGGTCACCCGGATCAAGACATGGCCCTGACTGGTGAACTTCACCGCATTACCGACCAGATTGGTCAGCACCTGCCGGACGCGCCCCGGATCGCCGACGAAGCGGGTGGGCAGGAACAGGTCGTAATCCACCAGCATCGACAGGCCCTTGTCGCGCACCGTCGGCTGTAACAGCATCGCCACCTCGTGAATGCAGCGCTCAAGGTCAAAAGCCTCGGAATGCAGCACCAGCTTGTCGGCCTCGATCTTCGAGTAGTCCAACACGTCGTTGATGATCACCAGCAGCGCCTCGCCCGAGTTCCGGATCGTGTTGACATAGAGCCTCTGTTCCTCGTCCAGGCTGGTATCGGTCAGCAGCTCGGCCATTCCGACGACCCCGTTCATCGGTGTGCGAATCTCATGGCTCATATTGGCGAGAAAGGCGGATTTGGCACGGTTGGCGGCCTCGGCCCGTTCGCGGGCGGCGCGCAGCTCGGCCTCGTATCGGACGGTCGAGGTGATGTTCAGCGCCAGGCTGACAACGTCGCCCCCGTGACCCCGCTGGTCGATCAGCTTGATATACTGACCGTTCCACATGCGGACCACCACCGGTTTGGGGCTGGGCGACATCCAGCGGTCGCGCATCATCGCGCGCCATTCCTCGGCCGCCATTTCGCCGGTATCCACGATCCCTTCATCCGTGAACAACTGCAATATGCGCATGTAAGAGATGCCCGGCGCGATCTCCTCCAACCCGTCGAACGCGTTGAGATAGGCGGTGTTGGCGCCGATCAGCTTGTTGTCGGAATCGAAAAAGGCGAACCCGTCCTGAATGGTCTGGATCGAGTGCCACAGCCGCCGCTCGGCCACCTCGATCTTGGCATTGGCAACCGTCAGGTCCGATTTCACCTTTTCGTTCTCGTCCCGAACGGTCGCGACCTCGGCCTGTTTCTCGCCAATCCGCTTGGTCAGGGCCAGCGCGTGACGACCCAGTTTGCGGTTCGCAGCCGAAAGTTCGGCCTGTTTGAGATCCAGCAATCGCTCGGCGGCCAGACGGGCGCGCCGTTCCTCGGCAAGTTTGTTGGCAAGGCTCATCGCAATCGTTCCCACGGGTGGTCCGCGCCCGAGCATCCGCCGCAACGGTGAAAAAGTGTTTAAGCTTGCCCGCCCCGATGGGAATCGTTGCAAAGCCCTGTGCCCTCATGCGACCCTGAGAACAAACAGGAGGCCGTCATGCGACGCTTTGCTTTTTCCTCAATTGCTTTGTTTCTTTCGGTTTTTTCTGGCGCAAACGAAGTTCAGGCGCAAACTCATGTGCCCGAGTTCCGCTATGTGGTGACCCGCGATGCGGATTTTCCCGGCGGTGATCTTGAGGCTCTGTTCGACACCAACCTGTCCTCCTGCGTGCGGGCCTGTTCGGCCCGAAGAGATTGCGCCGCGTTTACCTTCAACACCCGCTCGAACGCCTGCTTTCCCAAAAGCGGTGTTGGCGAGGCCGCCCTATACGAAGGTGCAATATCGGCTCAGAAAATAGCGACGGCGCCGGATATTCTCAGCGCGGCGCCGGCCCGGGCAGGCGATCTTGCGTTCCTGAGGCAACAGGATTTTGAGCGTGCGCTGAACCAGGCGCGCGATCTGGGCCTGCGCCATCCGGGCGGCGGGCTGGATTTGCAAGCGGTTCTTGATGCCGCGCGCACCGCTGGTGATTCCGTCCGCGCCATGCGTTGGAGCGGGGTCGCGGTGTCGCTGTCCGACCGCCCGGATCTATGGGTGGAATACGCCCGGTTGCTGCTGCGAATCCGAACCAATGACGGAAACCAGCAACGCAACTACCAGCGTCGCGCCCTAAGTGCCGCGCTCAACGGTTATTTGCGGGCCGGAACGCAAGGCGGACAGGTTGCTGCGCTGGATATCCTGGCTGACGCGCTGGAGCGCAATGACCGCGGGCGAGACATGGTCTCGGCCCTGCGTCTCGCGTATCGGATTCAGCCGCGCGCGGACATCCAGACCGCTCTCGACCGGGCGGTGGCCAAATACGGTTTTCGCGTCACCGACAGTTCGGTGGAAAGCGACTCCGCGGCGCCCCGGATCTGCGCCCAGTTCTCTGAGCCGCTAGTCAAGGCCGGGGTGGATTACGAGACCTTTGTGCAAATGCCCGAACCGCAGATGGTGGTGCAGGCGGATGGCACACAGCTTTGCGTGGACGGGGTCGAGCACGGCAAGCGCTACCGTATCACCTACCGCGAGGGGCTGCCTGCGGCGTCGGGTGAATCGCTCTACCGCGACGTGACGCTGACCCACTATGTGCGCGACAGATCGCCTTCGGTGCGGTTCCCCGGGCGCAGCTACGTGCTGCCCAAGGCGGCAGATGCCGCGCTGCCGGTCGAGACGGTCAACCTGACCCAGCTGGACCTGACCCTGCGCCGCGTCAGCGACCGCAACCTGCTGCGCGCAATTCAGGATGAGTTCTTTGGCCGCCCGCTCAATCACTGGCAGGATGAACAGTTCTCGGACGAGATCGCCGAAGATGTCTGGACCGGTACGGCCGAGGTGCAATCCGAACTCAACCGCGACATGATCTCGCGCCTGCCGATGGCCGAGGCGATTGCCGGACAGCCCGCCGGGATCTACGCGCTGACCGCGCGGGTGCCGGGGGCAGATCCCTATGACGATCCCGGCGCAACGCAGTGGTTCGTGCTGTCCGATCTGGGGATTAGCTCGATGTCCGGCACAGACGGGCTGCATGTGACGATCCGAGGGCTCGGTGATGCCGCGCCGCGCGAGGGTGTCGATGTGACGCTGATTTCGCGCGCCAATGCCGTCATCGCGCAGGCCACAACGAATGCCGACGGGCTGGCCCGCTTCGATCCGGGCCTGACCCGGGGCCGGGGTGCGGCGGCGCCCGCGATGATCCTTGCCAAGACGGGAGATGAGGATTTCAGCTTTCTGTCGCTAACCGATCCCGCCTTTGACCTGTCCGATCGGGGCGTCGAGGGCCGCGCGCCCGCCGGACCGGTGGATGTGTTCCTGACCACCGATCGCGGCGCCTACCGCGCCGGTGAGACGATCCACGCCACGGCGCTCAGCCGCGATGGCGAGGCGCAGGCGGTCGAGGGGCTGCCGCTGACCGCCATTCTCAGCCGTCCCGACGGAGTGGAATACCGCCGTCTGGTCTCGGATGGCGGGGTCGCGGGCGGCCATGTCTTTGCACTGCCCGTCAGCCCGGATGTGCCGCGCGGAACATGGCGGCTGGAGCTCCGGTCCGATCCCAAGGGCCCGGCACTGGCCAGCCAGACCGTGCTGGTCGAGGATTTCCTGCCCGAACGCATCGACTATGACCTGTCATTGCCCAGCGCGCCGATGCGCCCGGGCGAGAGCCCGCCGCTGCGAATCGAGGCGAAGTATCTCTTTGGCGCGCCGGGCTCGGACCTGACCATCGACGGGCAGGTGGTGCTGCGCGCGGCAGAGACCGTCGCGGGTTATGAGGATTACCGCTTTGGGCGCTATGACGAACGCACCTCGGCCCAAAGCAGCCAGTTCGGCGGCGCGCGGACAGATGCGCAGGGTTTGGCGACCGTACCGGTGGAGATTCCGCAGATCGATGCGGGGGGCAAACCGCTTGAGGCGACGGTGATCGCCCGTCTGGCCGATGGCTCGGCCCGCCCGGTTGAACGCCGCCTGACCGCGCCGGTTCTGCCAGCCGGCCCGGTGATTGGCATCAAGCCGATGTTCGACGATGTGGTCAGCGAAGGAACCGAGGCCGCGTTCCATGTTATCGGCCTGTCCCCCGAGCTCTCGCCCATGCCGATGCGCGTCCGCTGGACGTTGAACCGGGTCGAGACGCGCTATCAGTGGTATCAGCTCTACGGCAACTGGAACTGGGAACCCACGACCCGCCGCACCCGCGTTGCCACCGGCGACGCTGGTCTGACCGCCGAGCCGCTGGTGCTGAGCCAGCCGGTCGACTGGGGCCGGTATGAGCTGGTGGTGGAACGGCTGGATGGCGATTATGCCGCCTCGGCGGTGGATTTCTACGCCGGGTGGTATCAGGCCGCCGATGCCTCGGCCACACCGGATCGGCTTGAGATGTCGCTGGACCGCGACAGCTATCGACCGGGCGACACGGCGCAGCTGCGGATCGTGCCGCGCATGGCCGGGGGGGCGCAGGTCTCGGTGCTGTCCAACAAGGTGATTGCGCGCCAGATGATTGAGGTGCCCGAGGGCGAAACCGTGATCCCTGTGCCGGTGACCGAGGACTGGGGCGCAGGGGCCTATGTCACCGCCGCGGTGATCCGGCCGATGGATGTGACCGCCGGGCAGAACCCGGCCCGCGCGCTGGGCGTGGCCCACGCCAGTGTCGAGCCGGTGGGGCGCGAACTGACGGTCTCACTCGACGTGCCGGAGGTTACCGAGCCGCGCGCAACACAACAGGCGCGCGTCAAGGTGGAAGGCGCTGCCGAGGGTGAGCAGGTCTGGATGACGCTGGCCGCCGTGGATGTGGGTATCCTGAACCTGACCGGCTTCGAAAGCCCCGATCCCAAAGGGCACTATTTCGGCCAGCGCCGTCTTGGTGTGGAGTTGCGCGACGTCTACGGACGGCTGATCGACGGCATGAACGGCGCCATGGGCACTGTGCGCTCCGGCGGTGACAGCGATGCGGGCATGCGGATGCAGTCCCCGCCGCCAACACAAGAGTTGATGGCGGTCTTCAGCGGCCTCGTCGAACTGGACGCGAACGGAGAGGCGGTGGTCGACATCGCCCTACCCGCCTTCAACGGCACCGTGCGGCTGATGGCGGTGGCCTGGTCGCCCAGCGCCGTGGGACAGGCCAAAGCCGAGATGATCGTGCGTGACCCGGTGGTGGTTACCGCCAGCCTACCACGCTTCCTCGCGCCGGGTGACAGTAGCCGCATCTTGCTGGAGGTGGTCCATGCCGATGGCCCCTCGGGCGCGATGTCGCTGGCTCTGAACGCCCCTGCAGCGCTGGAATTGGGCACTGTACCCGGGTCGTTCACGCTGGCCGAGGGCGGCAAGGCCGTGTTCGAGGTACCCGTCACCGCCTCCTCTATCGGCGATCCGGTGGTGGAGGTGGCTCTGACCACGCCGGATGGCCGTGCGCTGACCCAATCGCTGACCCTGCCGGTGCGCTCAAACGATCCGGTGGTGGCACAAACCCGGCGGTTCGCGCTGGGCGCGGGCGACAGTTTCCTGTTCTCGAATGACGTCTTTGCCGGTCTGCGGCCGGGATCAGGCAAGGCGATCCTGTCCGCAGGTCCGCTGGCGAAATTCGACACGCCCGGCCTGCTCGACCGGTTGGACCGCTACCCCTATGGCTGTACCGAGCAGGTGACCAGTCAGGCGCTGCCGCTGCTCTATCTCTCTTCCGTGGCGCAAGCGACCGGGCTGGGTGACGGCCCTGCGGTCGAAAAGCGTATCAACGCCGCGATCACCCGGGTGCTGACCCGGCAGGCCTCGAACGGGGCGTTCGGGCTGTGGCGCGCGGAAAGCGGGGATTTTTGGTTGGACGCCTATGTCAGCGACTTCCTCAGCCGCGCCCGGGCGCAAGGCCACGCCGTGCCCGACCGCGCCTTTGCGCAGGCAATGGACAATCTGCGCAACCGGATCAACTACGCACCTGATTTCGACATAGGGGGCCAGGACATTGCCTATGCCCTGATGGTGCTGGCGCGCGAGGGCGCGGCGGCGATGGGCGATCTGCGCTACTATGCCGACGTCAAGGGCGAGGCCTTTGACACGCCGCTCGCGGCGGCACAACTGGGCGCCGCGCTGGCCTCATACGGCGATCAGACCCGGGCCGATGCGATGTTTGCCCGCGCCGCACGGATGGTTGCCAGCCAGACCGCGCAAGAGGCTCAGGTCTGGCGCGCCGACTATGGCACCCGATTCCGCGATGCGGCGGGCCTGCTGGCGCTTGCGACCGAGGCAGGCAGCAATGTGGTGGACCGCAACGCCCTTGTCACCCGCGTCAGCGCCGACAGCGCCACCCTGTCGACGCAAGAGGCCACCTGGTCCCTGCTGGCCGCCCACGCGCTGGCCGCAACGCCCGGTCAGTCGGGTCTGCGGGTGAACGGCGCACCGGTTGACGGACCCTTCGTGCAGGTGCTGGAAGGCAACGCCGGCGAGGCACTGAACATCACCGCGGTCGATGGGCAAAGCACCGATATCACCCTGACCGTGAGCGGCGTGCCCCAGGTCGCACCGCCTGCGGGCGGTACCGGCTATACGATCACCCGCCAGTATTACTCGATGGAGGGCGCCCCGCTCGACCGGCGCAGCTTTGCCGTGGGCGAACGCTTCGTGACCGTGCTGACCGTGTCCCCGCATGAGTCGGGTGATGGCCGCCTGATGCTGGACGATCCGCTGCCCGCCGGGGTCGAGATCGACAACCCGAACCTGCTGCGCTCGGGCGATGTGCGGGCGCTGGACTGGCTGGACCTCACCGAAGCGTCTCATGCCGAGTTCCGGTCCGACCGGTTCCTCGCGGCGGTAGACCTGCTTGGCGGCGGCTCGGTGACGCTTGCCTATGTGGCCCGCGCGGTGACGCCCGGCACGTTCCATCACCCGGCCGCCTCGGTCGAGGATATGTACCGTCCGCGGTACCGCGCATGGACCGGAACGGGGCAGGTCGTGGTGCAATGACAGGCCGCACCGCCATTGCTACCGCTCATTGGCGGCGGCTGGATATCGAAGGCACCGACCGTTGCACCCTGTCGCGTCTGGATCACGGCTGGATGCTGGTCGGGCAGGCGATCTGGCACGAGGACGGGACCGACGCGAACCTGACCTATGATGTCCGCTGCGGCCCGGACTGGACCAGCCTGTCCGCCGATGTCAGCGGTGAGGTTGCAGGCCGCACGCTGGCCCTGCGCCTGCGCCGTGGGGCCGAGGGCTGGCTGCTCAACGACGAACCGCAAGCGGATACCGGCGATTGCCCCGATCTGGACCTCAGCTTTACGCCTGCCACCAACCTGTTGCCCCTGCGGAGGTTGACGCCGACCGATGGGCACAGCGCCTCGGTCTGCGCCGCATGGCTGCTGCCGGATTTCGCCACCATTGCCCGGCTGGACCAGACCTATACCTGGATCGAGGCGGGCAAGGTCTCCTACACCTCCCCCAATTTCAACGCTGATCTGGACGTGCACGAAACCGGCTTCGTCACCCGCTACCCGGATCTGTGGGAGGGCTGGGTCGATGGCTAACCCCGCCCGTCTGCTGCTGAGCCTCGCCGCTTGCCTGTTCCTTGCAGGTCTGGCGCGGGACGCGGTGGAGGATTGGATCTCGCGCACCAAACTGCCCCCGGTTCTGGCGGAAATCTCGGTCGAGGTGCGGGACCGCAACGGCGCCCTGCTGCGGACCTACCCGGTGGAGGACGGGATATGGCGGCTGCGCCCGGGGCCGGTCGATGCCGGGTTCGTCTCGATGCTGATCCGGTATGAGGACAAACGGTTCCGCTCCCATAACGGGGTGGACCTGCTGGCCATTGCCCGCGCCACCGGGCAGGCTCTGTGGAATGGCCGGACGGTCTCGGGCGGTTCGACTCTGACCATGCAGGTGGCGCGCCTGCTTGAGGATGGTCCAACCGGGCGCTGGAGCGGCAAGCTGCGCCAGATCCGGCTGGCGTTGGCGCTGGAGCGGCGGTTGAGCAAGGACGAGATCCTGTCACTCTATCTGACCCACGCGCCTTATGGTGGCAATCTGGAAGGGGTGCGTGCGGCGACGCTGGCCTGGTTCGGCAAGGAACCACGCCGCTTGACCCCGGCCGAGGCTGCGCTGCTCGTGGCCTTGCCACAATCGCCCGAGGCGCGGCGCCCCGACCGTCATCCGGAGCAGGCACGGGCTGCGCGAGACCGGGTGTTGACACGGATTCAGCGGCACGGGGTTCTGCCCGAGGCCGAGGTTCAGGCCGCGTTTTCCGAACGTTTACCAAGCACTATGCGAGCCTTCCCGCAACTGGCGGCGCATCTGGCCAATCGGATGCGCGCAGAAACGCGCGAGACCGCTGTCCATGACCTGACGTTGGACGCCGGACTGCAGGCGCGGTTGGAACCGCTGGTGGCCCGTGCCGCTGCGCGCGCCGGGCCGCGTGTATCGGGTGCAATGATCGTGGCCGATCATCAAAGTGGCGAGGTTTTGGCCTCAGTGGGGTCCGCAGGTTATGCCGATGCGCGGCAGGGTTTCGTGGACATGACCACCGCCCTGCGCTCGCCCGGATCGACCCTGAAACCGCTGGTCTACGGGCTGGCCTTCGATCAGGGCATGGCGCATCCGGAAACCCTGATCCACGACGGCCCGGTCATGTTCGGTCGCTACACCCCCCGCAATTTCGACGGCATCTTCCGCGGCGATGTCCGTGTGCGCGAGGCGTTGCAGATGTCGCTCAACATCCCCGTGGTGCGGCTGACGCATGAGCTTGGACCGGGCCGCGTGATGGCGGCGCTGCGGCGCGCGGGCGCCCAGCCGCGCCTGCCGGGTGGAGCGCCGGGATTGGCGATCTCGCTGGGTGGTGTCGGGATCACCCTGCACGATCTGGTACAGCTCTACGCAGCGCAGGCACAGGGCGGTCAGGGGCCGCTGCTGCGCCATGGTCTGACCGATCCGAAAGAACTGACCGCTCCGGTCATGTCGGACGTCGCCGCCTGGCAGGTCGGCAACATTCTGGCCGGGCTAACCCCGCCGCCGGGCGCGCCTGCCGGGGTGCTGGCCTATAAGACCGGCACGTCTTATGGCCATCGCGACGTCTGGGCAGTGGGCTATGACGGGCGCCATGTGATCGGGGTCTGGCTGGGGCGCGCGGATGGCACCCCAGTGCCCGGCGCCTTTGGGGGCGATCTGGCGGCGCCGTTGCTGTTCGAGGCCTTTGGTCGTCTGAAACCCGGCTTTGATCCCCTGCCGCCGCCGCCACCTTCAACGCTGATCGTAGGCGCCGCTGACCTGCCGCAACCCCTGCAACGGTTCCGCCCCCGCTCGGCCGCCTTCGAGACGCAGGCTGACGCACCACAACTTCTGTTCCCGCCCGATGGCGCCCGGCTGGCCACCGATGGTGGCGCGCTGACGGTGAAGCTACGTGGCGGGTCCGGACCGTTCTCGCTGCTGGCCGATGGGCAGCCGATGGCCACCGGTATCCGGCAGCGTGAGTTTCAGGTGCCCAATCCGGGGCGCGGTTACGCCTCGCTGGTGGTGATTGACGCGCGCGGGCGATCGGACCGGGTGACCGTGGAGATCGAGTGAACCGAACGAGGAGGTCATCATGACACGAACATGGATCTACGCCCTTGCCGCCAGCCTGACCGCAGGCACCGCCCTCGCCGATTGCGCCACCGAGGCGGAGATCGAGGCCTTTGTCGCTGACTACCTGTCCAACACACCAACACAGGCTCTAACAAGGGACGGGAGCATCGAAGATGCGCTCTGCACCCAGGCCAAACTTGCCATCGCGATGGAGCCGCACAAGGGGCCGATTGCGGGCTACAAGGCCGGGCTGACCAGCAAACCGGCACAGGAGAGGTTCGGCGTGTCCGAGCCGGTGCGCGGCGTGCTTTACCGCGATATGATGCTGCCGGACGGGGCCGAGGTGCCCGCGAACTGGGGCGCTAGGCCGGTATTCGAGGCGGACTTGATCCTTGTGGTGGGCGATGCGGCAATCAATCAAGCGACAACGCCGGAAGAGGTGCTGACCCATGTCTCAGCCATACATTCCTTCATCGAACTGCCCGATCTGACGCTGGCCGAGGGCGAGCCCATCACCGGCGTCACGCTGACCGCCATCGGCGTGGCCCCGAAACTGGGCGTGCTGGGCGCTGCAATACCGGTTGAGGACCCGGCTGCAATGGCACAGGCGCTGGGTGACATGCAGGTCACGCTGGCGGCGGCGAACGGAGAAGTTCTGACACAGGTTCCGGGCAAGGCGGTACTGGGTCATCCGGCCAATTCCGCCCTATGGCTGATGTCCAAGGGCATCGAATTCAAGCCCGGAGACATGATCTCGGTCGGATCTTTCGGCCCGCTGTTCCCGCCCGCCAAGGGCAAGGGCGGAGCAACGGCGACCTATACCGGCCTGCCAGGCGATCCATCGGTCAGCGTTGTGTTCACGGATTAACGCCGCCCTTCACGCAACCATCCGGCAAGCAAGAAACCACTGGCCAACAGCAGCACCAGCCACGGCGGCAGCAACCCGGCCTGCGTGACATCCCGCGTCTCATAGGCGCCGCGCGGGGTCAGGCCGATCCATCCGCGCCCCGCCGCCGGGCGTCCTTCGCGCACGGTGCGGACCGAGGGCAATCCGTCCTCTAGCCGGATCACCCCGCCGCGCAGATCGGCCAGCACCGGGCCCACGATCTCGTCGGTGGCAATCGTGCGCTCGAACTCCTTCGGGGCGGCGGGGCCAAGACCGATCACCGCCTCATGATCGCCTTCGCGCAAACGATAGAGCCCGATTTCCGGCCCCTGATACAGCGCCTCGTAGCGGCCCGGCGAGACCTCGTCCAATATCACCTCGACGGTGCTGCCATCGGGGTTGGTCACGGTCACGGGGCCAATTTCAGTCTCTAACGTGCGGCGAATGATGCGCATGGTCTGGCCACTGGCCTCGGCCCACAGCGCCTCTTCCTCAAGCTCGGGCTCTTTCATCATCCAATGCGCCAGCCGCCGCAACAGCTCCAGCTGCGGTCCGCCACCCTCGTATCCCCGGCTCCAGAGCCAGGCATGGTCCGAGGCCAACAGCGCTACCCGGCCCTCGCCCACGCGGTCGAGCACCAGCAGGGGCCGCTCGTCAATCCCGGTCATCAGCATCTGACCCGAGCGCGGCTTGACCTCGATCTGCCGCAGCCACGCGCCCCATTCTTCGTCGGTGGTCAGCCCGGAGGTCACCGGATGGCGCTCGCCCAATTCGGTCACTTCTGGCACATAGCGTTCTTCGATCACCCGCGCGGTCGGCTGCGCGGGCAGGATCGGCGCCAGCGGTGAGCGAAAGATACTGTCGGCGGTCGCAAAATCCGGCCCCGCCGCCACCAGAACCGCACCGCCGCCATTCACATATTTGGTGACGTTGTCCAGATAGATCGCGGGCAGGATGCCGCGCCGCTTGTAGCGGTCGAAGATGATCAGGTCGAAATCCTCGATCTTTTCCAGAAACAGCTCGCGGGTGGGAAAGGCGATCAGCGACAGCTCGTCCACCGGCACGCCATCCTGTTTCTCGGGCGGGCGCAGGATGGTGAAATGCACCAGATCCACCGAACTGTCCGATTTCAGCAGGTTGCGCCATGTGCGCCCGCCCGGATGCGGCTCGCCCGAGACCAGCAGCACCCGCAGCCGGTCGCGCACGCCGTTCATCTGGATCAGCGCGGTGTTGTTGCGGTCGGTCAGCTCGCCCTCGGCGGCAGGCACCGAGAACTGGATCACGTTGCGCCCGCCATGGGACAGGGTGACCGGCAGCTCGATGTCCTGACCGACGGGCAGGTCGAAGCGCTCTGGTTCTCCCCCATCCACCGACAGTTCCAGCGGCGCCAGAGGTCGCGAGTCCGGCGCGGCCCCGCTATCCTCGATCCGCAGGGTCAGGGTGACCGGCTCGCCAATGATGGCAAAGGCCGGCGCGTTGCGCACGATCAGGCGCCGGTCCCAGTCATCCTCGCGTCCGGTGAGCAGCAGATGCATCGGCGCGGGCAGTTCCGGGGTCTGTTCGATGTCATGCACCAGACCGTCAGACAGCGCGATGATCCCGGCGATGCGCGCACGCGGTTCCTCGGCCAACGCCTCGGAGAGGGCGGTCATCACCTGTGTGCCCTCGTCACTTTCGCTGTCACGGACGCGAATGCGGCGCAGCTCGGTATTGTCGCGCGCTTCGATGACCGAAGCGAGCTGATCTGCGGCCTGCGCCGTCTGATCAGCCCGATCCGACAGGGTCTGACTGGCGCTTTCATCCTCGATCATCAGCACGATGTCGGTCAGCGGCGCGCGGTCCTCGATCTGATAGACCGGCCCGGCAAGAGCACCGATGACCACAAGCGCCGCCAGCCCGCGCAGCGCCCAGCCCGAGAGGCCTCGCCAGAGCGCCAGCACCACGCCACCTACCGACAGGGCAGCCACGACGGCCAGTATCGGCCATGGGATCAGCGGATCGAATATGACGGTTCCGGTCATTGTCCCAACCTGTCGAGCAAGGCGGGCACGTGGACCTGATCGGATTTGTAATTCCCGGTCAGCACATGCATCACCAGATTGACGCCGAAGCGATGGGCCAGCTCACGCTGACGTTCACCCGCATAGCCGCGCCCGACCGGCAGCAGCGCCTGACCGTTGCGGTCCACAGCCCAGGCGCTGGCCCAGTCATTGCCGCCGATCACCACCGGCGTGACCCCGTCATTGAGATTGCGGAACGGCATCCCCTCGATCTGCTGGGCATCGGGCGGCGCGGCCTCAACCCAGACCTCAGGGCCGACATAGCGGCCCGGGAAATCCTGAAGCAGGTAAAAGGCGCGGGTCAACACATGGTCGCGCGGCACTGGTTCCAGCAGCGGGATGTCCAGCGGCGCGGCCAGTTGTTGCAGCTTACGCCCATTCGGGCTGGCGGTGCCGAACCGGGCGATATCGGCGTCGCGGGTATCGAACAGGATCATGCCGCCCGAACGAAGATAGGCGTTGAGTTTGGAGTAAGCCTCGTCCGAGGGCAGCGGCTGATCCGGTGTAACCGGCCAGTAGAGCAGCGGGAAAAAGGCCAGCTCGTCGCGTTCGAGGTCAACACCAATTGGCGCGGCGGGCTCGACCGAAGTGCGATAGAACAGCGTGTCCGACAGGCCGCGCAACCCGGCCAGCGCCACATCGTCTACTTTTTGATCCCCGGTCAGAACATGGGCCAGAACCAGCTCGTTGGTGGAGGACAGGGCAAAGCTGGTCTCGGCCCCCTCCTGCGCGTGCCCCTGCGGTGCGGCGATCACCGCGCCCAGTATCAGAGCCGTAGCGCGCGCAAGGCCCAGGCGCCCCGAAAGCGCCAGCGAGGCGATGACGTCGATCACCAGAAGGATCAGCGCAAAGCTCAGCAACGGCCCGCCCAGCGGGGTCTCGCGGTTACGCTCCTGCCCGCGGACAGGCACGTCGGCGGGCCAGACGGCGGGGCTCAGTTCGGCCTCTTCGGACAGCACATTGAGCGCCAGCCGCTGCTTGCCGTTCTCGTAGATGCCGGGCCGCAGATCGGGGCCGATCTCACCGCTGGCGAGCAAAACCCCATCGATCCCTGCGAGATTGCCCGCATCCGACAGCCCGCCAAACCCGTCGAGCACCTGCGCGGGCGCCCAGGTGGTGCCCTGCAACTGCGCCTCTTCCCGCGCTTTGGCAGCCGAGGCCACGGCCAGCCGGTCCAGCATCTCGACGAACAGGCCCGAGAGCGGCAGGCTGGACCATTCCGCATCTGCCGTCACGTGGAACAGCACCACTTGCCCCAACCCCAGCGCCTTGCGGGTGACCAGCGGCGTGCCATCGCTGAGCGAGGCGATTGCGCGGTTGGCCAGATTGGGATCGGGCTGCGCCATAACTTGCGTGGTCACGGTCACATCCTCGGGCACGGTCAGGCCGTGGAACGGCGAAGTCTCGGCGAAGGGTGCCAGCCCCTTGGCCTCACCCCAGCTCATCGCGCCGCCCACCGTGCGGCCACCGCTGCGTAGGCGGACGGGCAGCAGGATATCCTCTTCATCGCGGCCAAGATCGCTGGCGGCCATGCGCGGCCCGGCAAAGCGCAGCAGCAGCCCACCCTGTTCGATCCACTCGACCAGCTCCGCCTCTTCCTGCCCCGACAGCGTGGCCACATCCGCCAGCACGATCACGTCCGGCTTGGCGGGCAGCACCTCAAGCAGCGTGCCATCGACGAAATCCGCCGTGGGGATCAGCACCTGCGTCAGGTAATGCAGCGGTGAGAGCAACTCCAGCCCCTCACGGTTGCGGTTGCCGGCGATCAGCGCGACCTCGCGGCGGCGCAGGCTGTCATCGGTCAATGTGATGGCACCGGCAGAGCGCAGGCTCTGCAACTCGAACCGAGTGATCCGCGCCCGCAGTTCCGACGGCAGGGACAGGGCGGTTTTCGCCTGCGTCTCGCCCTCGGCAAACTCGGCGGTGGCGGATTGCAGCATGCGCATATTGCCCGCCGGGTCACGGCCCTGCGCCAGAATCGTCACGCTCTGCACCCCGTCGGGCCGCGAGCGGGTGGCGGTCAGTTGAATGGCGCCGTCCTCATACCGCGCGGGCAACAGGCCGATAACCGGCGCGTCGGTCTGAAACACGGTGACCGCGCCGCGGGACTGCAAGGCCGGGAGCAATTGCGCGCGCCCGTCATAGTCCACGGCATCGCTGAACCAATGGGTGTCAAACCCGCCCTCCAGCGTGTCAAGACCGCTCAGCGCCGCCTCGATCAGCGCCGCATCCGGCTGCCACGGCATCGGCATCAGGCCCGGCAGGCGGCTGCGCCAGGCCTCGGCGGATTGAAAGACCGGGGGTTCGGGATCGCTGAGCCGCAGCAACGCCACGGGCCGCCCGGCGCGTCCCGCCTCGGTCAGTTGTGTATCGATCAGGCTCAGCCTGCGGGACCAGTCAGAGGCACCGGCCCAGCTGGCGTCGAATACCAGCAGCAAAGGCCCAGTGCCGGTTTCATCCCGCGACGGATTCAGAACCGGTCCAGCCAGCCCGATGATCAGCGCCGCCGCCGCCAGCATCCGCAGCAGCAGCAGCCACCAGGGCGTGCGGTCCGAGACGCTTTCGTCATCCTGCAAGCCCAAAAGCAGCGTCACCGCCGGGAACAGTCGCCGGATCGGCGCGGGCGGCACGGCCCGCAGGATGATCCACAGCACCGGCAGTGCCAGCAGCCCCAGCAAAATCCAGGGCGCGGTAAAGCCGATGCCTGCAATGACGGTCATCGGGTTCCCCCATCCAGCGCACGATAGAGCCACAACAGAGCCGCCTGCGCGCTGTCACCGGTGTGGTGCAGGCCCAGCTGCCAGCCGGTCGCACGGCAGAGCTGCAGCAGCGCATCCTTGCGCCGCGCCAACCGGTCCAGATACCGCTCGCGCAGATCGCCCGCCTTGAGCGTTTCGTGCCTGAGCGAGCCGCCGACGCTTTCGAAAATCGTCCGGCCCCGGTACGGAAAGGTCTCTTCTTTCGGGTCCAGCACCTGCAACAGAATGCCCCGCACGCCCCGATCGGCGGCCTTGGTCAGCGCCAGCTCCACTTCCTCGAGATCACTGAGGAAATCCGAGATGAACACGGCGCGCGAATGCGGGATCATGGCGCGATGCTTGGGCGGTGCGTAATCATGCGCCTCGTCCTGCGACCAGGCCTCGGCCAATCGGATGATCTGCGCATTGCCGCGCCGGGGTGGCAGGGTGGTACCGGTCAGGCCCACACGCTCACCCCCGCGCACCAATAGGATCGATGTGGCCAGGCCCAGCAGCCGGGCCCGGTCGGCCTTGGGCGGCAGGTTCTTATCCGAGGAAAACCGCATCGACGCGCCCTGGTCGACCCACAGCATCACCGACTGCGCGATCTGCCACTCGCGCTCGCGCACATATTGCTGATCGCCCCGGGCCGAGCGGCGATGGTCGATCATCCGCTTGCTGTCACCGGTCTGCGCCGGGCGATACTGCCAGAAATCGTCCCCCAACCCAGCGCGGCGGCGGCCGTGATCGCCCAGCAGGACAGTGCCCGCAAGATGTTCGGCCCGTGCCAACAGCGGGGGAAGTCGGGCCGCCTCAGCCTCGGATCTTTCGCGTAAGGAGAGCGCGGCGTTCACGCCGCTGCCTCGTTGCGGGTCAGGCTGGCAGCGGTGCTGTCAATCAGCTCGGCCAGGCTGTCACCGCGGGCACGGGCGGCAAAGTTCAGCGCCATCCGGTGGCTGAGCACCGGGCGCGCCATGTCCAGCACATCCTCGGCATTGGGCGCCAGCCGCCCCTGCAGCAGTGCACGCGCCCGCACGGTCATCATCAGTGCCTGCGCGGCACGCGGGCCAGGCCCCCAGGCCACGGTTTCCGCGACACGCTCGGACACGCCGGGCTCATCGGGACGGAAAGCGCGGACCAGATCGAGGATCAGTTCAACCACAGACTCCCCAACTGGCATCCGCCGCAGCAGGACCTGCGCGGCCAGAAGTTCCTCGTGGGTGAACACCTGCGAGGCCTCCTCCTCCTCGACCCCGGTGGTGGCGATCAGGACGTCGCGCTCGGTTGCGCGGTCGGGATAGTCGACATCGACCTGCAGCAGGAAGCGGTCCAACTGCGCCTCGGGCAGAGGATAGGTGCCTTCCTGTTCGATCGGGTTTTGGGTGGCCAGCACATGAAACGGCACACCCAGTGAGCGATCCTCGCCCGCCACGGTCACCGTGCGCTCCTGCATCGCCTGCAACAGCGCCGATTGCGTCCGCGGGCTGGCGCGGTTGATCTCATCCGCCATCAGAAGCTGGCAGAAGATCGGCCCGGAGATAAAGCGGAAATGGCGGCTGCCATCCTCGGCGGTATCCAGCACCTCGGATCCCAGAATATCGGCAGGCATCAGGTCCGGCGTGAACTGGATGCGGTTGCCATCCAGCCCCATCACGGTCGACAACGTCTCGATCAACAGCGTCTTGCCCAGCCCCGGCAAACCGATCAACAGCGCGTGCCCACCACACAAAAGCGCAGTCAGGGTCAGGTCCACAACCCGCTCCTGCCCGATGAAGCGGCGGGTGATCGAGGACTTGGCCAATTGCAGCTTCTCTTCCAGCGCTTCGATCTCGGCGACAAGGTCGGCAGGTTCGGACATGACTTTCCTTTCCGTCGGCATGTATGCTTGGAGTGTATCGCGCTGAGAGGAAATGGCAAAAACAATGAGCGAACAAAATGCTGTGACACCTTCAGCAGATGGCATTGCTGCATCGGTCAAGGCGGTGGAATCAAGGGGCCTTCCGCCGGTCCACCTGTGGAACTCGCCCTTTTGCGGCGATCTGGACATGCGGATCGCGCGGGACGGGACATGGTTTTATCTGGGCACGCCGATCAACAGGCCTGAGATGGTTCGGCTTTTTTCGTCGATCCTGAAGCTGGAGGACGGCAAATATTTTCTGGTCACGCCGGTTGAAAAGGTGGGAATCACCGTCGACGACGCGCCCTTTGTCGCCACCGATTTCGAGGTATCGGGCGAAGGAGAGATGCAGCAGCTCACATTCACCACCCATGTCGGTGATACCGCCATCGCGGGGCCCGGCCATCCCATCCGCGTTGAGCGCGACTCTGAGACGGGCGAGCCGTCGCCTTATATCCTGATCCGCGCCGGGCTTGAGGCACTGATCGACCGCAAGAGCTTTTACCGGCTGGTCGAATTGGGGACGCATCACGACGGATGGTTCGGCCTGTGGTCTTCGGGGCAGTTCTTTCCGGTGATTCCAGCGGAAGAGTTGGAGGCGACTGAAACGAGTTCTCTTTAGGTCGACGATCACGCCTGTGATCACCTTGGAAAGGGGGCTCTGCCCCCGTCGCCCAAGGGCGACTCCCCCGGGATATTTTTGAACAGAAGAAGCTGGGGATGCGCTCTTTCCCCTATGCACCCGGGCCGGTATGTCTGGAGCGCCCAGTGCGAGAGCCCAATGCCAAGATTTGCCGCCAATCTGTCCCTGCTGTTCGACGAACTACCCTATCTGGACCGCTTTGCCGCCGCCGCTGCTGCCGGATTCGAAGCGGTGGAGATCCTGCTTCCCTATGAACTAGCCGCCAAAGAGACGCGCCGCGCTTTGCTGGCCAACGGGCTGGAATTGGTGCTGATCAACGCACCACCGCCAAACTACGCCGGTGGTCAGCCCGGTTATGGCGCGGTGCCGGGCGGAGAGGCGCGGTTTCAGTCCGACATCCGCAGGGTGCTGCGCTATGCCGAGGTGCTGCGGCCCGGGCTGATCCATGTGATGGCGGGCTATGTGTCCGGGGACGAAGCCGCCGAAACACTCGTACGAAACCTGCAATGGGCCGCCGACGCCGCACCCACTCAGCGCTTCACCATCGAACCGTTGAACCCGATCTCGCAGCCCGACTACTTCCTCAACGACTACGATCTGGCGGTCGAGATTCTGGACTGGGTCGACCGCCCCAATGTCGGGCTACAGTATGACAGTTTTCACGCGGAAATGATCCATGGGGACGCGCAAGCGGTGTGGGAGCAGTTCCGGGCTCGCGTCTTCCACGTCCAGATCGGTGCGGCCCCGGACCGGTCCGAACCCGGCCGTGGACCCATCGATTTCCAACGCCTTTTCAACGCGATAGATCAAAGCGGCTATACAGGCTGGGTCAGTGCCGAATACACGCCCTCTACTGCGCGGACCGAAGCATCTCTGCACTGGATGAGCCTGTGATGTGCACGGGCGCACTGGATTTCACATCTCAAGTGTTGCATGTGATGCGCTAACCCAGCTCAAGGAACGCCCGTATGATCCCAGCACGTTTCGCCCCTGCCCTGTTCGGCTTCATTGTTTCGGGGCTGATGTCCTGCATCGTGACCTGCATCGCCACGATCAGGAATGTCGGCCTGGGCCCCGAAACCTTCGGCAAATGGATGGGCGCCTGGACGCTTAGCTGGCCCGTCGCATTTGCTGTGATCCTCGTCGTCGCCCCGCTGGCCCGGCGGCTGGTGGCTCGTCTGGTCAGGCCCGAAGAGGCCTGACCAGACGCGAAGAGGGCCCGCTGGGCCTGATGAGGGGCGCGTTCCCTAGTGCGCCTCGGCCCAGTTGGCCCCCCGTCCGGCATCAACGATAAGCTTCACATCCAGCTTCACCGCCGGATCGGCTGCGCCTTCCATGACCTGACGCGCGGCGGCGACGGTGTCGTCCACCGCGTCCTCGACCACCTCGAACAGCAGTTCGTCATGCACCTGCAACAGCATCTTTGCGGGCAGATCCGCAATCGCGTCAGGCATCCGCACCATGGCGCGTCGGATTACATCCGCCGCCGTGCCCTGAATCGGTGCGTTAATCGCCGCGCGGCGGGCAAAACCCGCATGCGGCCCCTTGGCGTTGATCTCGGGCGTATGAATACGACGACCAAACAGGGTCTGCACATAGCCATGCTCCTTGGCGAAGGCGATGGTATCGTCCATGTAGCGCCGGATGCCCGGGAACCGTTCGAAATAGCGGTCGATGAAACCCTGCGCCTCGGCCCGCGGGATGCGCAGGTTGCGAGCCAGACCAAAACCGGAAATGCCGTAGATCACACCGAAATTGATCGCCTTGGCCTGCCGCCGGATATCCGGGGTCATCTCATCCAGAGGGACGTCGAACATCTCGGACGCGGTCATGGCGTGAATGTCCAGACCATCCGAAAATGCCTGTTTCAGAGCCTGAATATTGGCGATATGCGCCAGAATCCGCAGCTCGATCTGGCTGTAGTCGAGCGACAGCAACACATTGCCCGGCTCGGCAATGAACGCCTCGCGGATGCGGCGGCCTTCCTCGGTCCGCACGGGGATGTTCTGGAGGTTCGGATCGGTCGAGGCCAGCCGCCCGGTACTTGCGCCGGTGATCGAATATGAGGTGTGCACCCGCCCGGTATCGTCATTGATATGGGTCTGCAGCGCATCCGTGTAGGTCGATTTCAGCTTGCTGAGTTGCCGCCAATCCAGCACCCGGCGGGGCAATTCATGCTCGGTTGCCAGATCCTCAAGAACATCCGCGCCGGTCGAGTATTTTCCGGTCTTGCCCTTCTTGCCGCCCTCAAGCCCCATCTTGTCGAACAGGATCTCACCCAACTGCGCGGGTGAGCCCACATTGAAGGTGTCACCCGCCAATTCGTGAATCTCGGCCTCAAGCCCCGCCATCTTCTGCGCGAACGCATTGGACATGCGGCTGAGAACCTCGCGGTCGACCTTGATCCCATGCATCTCCATCTCGGCCAGCACCGGAATCAGCGGGCGTTCCAAAGTCTCGTAAACCGTGGTCACCTGTGCCCGGTGCAACTGCGGCTTGAACAACTGCCACAGGCGCAGGGTGATATCCGCATCCTCGGCAGCATAGGCGGTGGCCTCGTCGACCGAGACCTTGTCGAAGGTGATCGCCGACTTACCCGATCCCAGCAGCGGCTTGATCGGGATCGGCGTGTGGCTCAGATACCGCTCGGACAGCATGTCCATCCCGTGCCCATGCTCTCCCCCATGCATAGCGTAGGACATGAGCATCGTATCATCGACCGGGGCCACATTGACGCCGTAGCGAGCAAAGATCTTGGCGTCGTATTTCATGTTCTGCCCGATCTTCAGGACCGAAGGATCCTCAAACACCGGCTTCAACAGTGTCAGAGCCTCATCCACCGGCATCTGCCCCTCGGCCAGGTCGTCCGTGCTGAACAGATCATCGCCCGCCCCCTGCCGATGGGTCAGCGGGATGTAGCAGGCCGTGCCCGGCTCAACGCAAAGCGAAATGCCCACCAGCTCAGCAATCATCTCATTCAGCCCGGTGGTCTCGGTATCCACCGCCACCCAGCCGCGCTCATACGCAGCATCGACCCATTTCTGCAAAGCCGCCGCATCGCGCACGCATTCGTATTTCCCGGCATCAAACGGGATGTCCTCAGGCACCGCCTCATCAGCCGCAGGTGCGGGTGCATCAGCGATCACTGGCGCCTC
Organism: Ruegeria sp.; assembly: GCF_040830605.1. Taxonomy (GTDB): domain Bacteria; phylum Pseudomonadota; class Alphaproteobacteria; order Rhodobacterales; family Rhodobacteraceae; genus Ruegeria. The sequence continues at coordinate 130,274 of NZ_JBFOMD010000004.1, read as the reverse complement.
GACACCCAGTTGCCCGGCAATCCGCTTGGTGAGCGTGCGGAACTCCATCTCGGCCAGGAACCCCATCAGCTTCTCGGGCTCGGGGTCCTTCACCTCAAGATCGTCCAGCGTGAAATCCAGCGGTGTTTCCGCATCCAACTGCACCAGCTTCTTCGACAGCTCGATCTGGTCGCGTTTTTCGATCAGCGTCTCACGTCGCTTGGGCTGTTTGATCTCCTCGGCTCGGTCCAGCAGCGTTTCCAGATCGCCAAACTCGTTGATCAGGAGCGCGGCAGTCTTGACCCCGATCCCCGGCGCCCCCGGCACGTTGTCCACACTGTCGCCCGCCAGCGCCTGCACATCCACCACACGCTCGGGGCCGACTCCGAATTTCTCGAACACCCCGTCGCGGTCGATGCGCTTGTTCTTCATCGCATCCAGCATCTCGACCCCGTCACCGACCAACTGCATCAGATCCTTATCGGAACTCACGATGGTCACGCGTCCGCCCGCGTCCCTCGCCTGCACCGCCAAGGTGGCAATGATGTCGTCGGCCTCATAACCCTCTTTCTCCTTGCAGGCGATGTTGAACGCCACGGTCGCCTGGCGGGTCAGCGGGATCTGCGGGCGCAGATCCTCGGGCATCGCCTCGCGATTGGCCTTGTACTGGTCGTAAAGCTCATTGCGGAAGGTGTGCGAGCCCTTGTCGAAGATCACCGCCACATGCGTAGGCGCATCCGGCCCGGTGTTCCCCTCGACATATTTCTGCAGCATGTTGCAGAACCCGGAAACGGCACCAATCGGCAACCCATCCGATTTCCGCGTCAATGGCGGCAGTGCGTGATAGGCGCGAAAAATGAAGGCCGATCCATCAATCAGATGCAGGTGACACCCTTTTCCGAACTCACTCATGCGCCCTCTCCCTGTCGGTCAGAACCGGTTCTGCCACAGGGTCGCACGGGTGGCCAGTCAAGAACGCGATCTAGCCACCAAGGAGGCCCGAAAAGAAGTCCGAGAAACTGTGCAGCAAGGCCATGATGACGAGCACGCCAAGCAGAGCCAGAAACGCCCAGGCAAAGAACTGGAACAGGATCGCTCCCGTGCCGATCACGATGCCAGCTATCGCAGGGCGCATCTTTTCGTGGCGCAGCAGACCTACGGCAGACAGAATGATCGCGATCCCTCCCAGCATAGAGACGCCGATGCGTAAATAGTCGTCCGTGTCCCGAGCCTGGGTGACCGGTTCCGGCTGTTCCAAACCGGCGGCAGCCCGCAGGGTGGATTTCCCGATCTCGGCAGCAAGTTCCCCAAGAGAGACGCCCGTGGACTGTTGCGGCACAAACGGCCCGGCCCAGAACACGAACAAGGCAGCCATCAGGGCGATCGAACCCACGATGAACCCTAGCCAACCGAAAACGGGGCTCTGGATGTCCTTGGCGGAAATGTCAGTCATCGCGCTCTCCCACGCCGTTGCGCGGCGTCGGTACCATCAAAACGCGGCGAGACTTTGGCGTTATGATCTGCCGAACAGAGCTCAGGCCTGCTCGGTGCCCTTCAATACGTATTTGCAGTCGCAATACGGACACTCGACCCAGCCCTGATCCTCGGGGATCTGCAACCACACGCGCGGATGTCCCAACGCCCCTTCGCCGCCGTCACAGGCGACGCGGGTTGTCTCGACGATCTTGGTTTCCGGCGCTTCGATGGTCATCGCTGGCGATCCTTCTTGAGTTGTCGGCCTCGCGGGCATGCAGTAGGTGCGTTTATGAGCGATGAGTTGAGCAGGGGCAAGAGCCGCAAATGACCGATGATGCGATCCGGATCGAGGGGCTGAGGAAAACCTATCGCGGCACCCGTGGCCAGCCCGACAAACAGGCGCTGAAGGGGATTGATTTGACGGTGCCGCGCGGCTCGGTCTTTGGCCTGCTGGGGCCGAACGGGGCGGGCAAATCGACCCTAATCAACATTCTGGCCGGGCTGGTGGTCAAGACGAGCGGCAAGGTGACGATCTGGGGCTTCGATCAGGACGCCAACCCGCGTCAGTCCCGCGCCTCGATCGGGATAATGCCGCAGGAGCTGAACCTCGACCCGTTTTTTACTCCGCGCGGCGCCTTGGAGGTGCAGGCCGGCCTTTACGGTGTGCCCAGATCTCAGCGCCGCAGCGATGAGATTCTCGACATGATCGGTCTTTCGGACAAGGCCGAGGCCTATGCACGCACCCTCTCAGGCGGGATGCGACGGCGGCTGTTGCTGGGCAAGGCGCTGGTGCACCGGCCGCATGTGCTGGTTCTGGACGAGCCTACGGCGGGCGTGGATATCGAGCTGCGCCAGATGCTCTGGGCCAATGTGCGCAAGCTGAATGCGCAGGGTATGACCATCATCCTAACCACCCATTACCTGGAAGAGGCGCAGGAGATGTGCGACGAGATCGCCATCATCAATCATGGCGAGTTGGTGGCGCAGGACAGCACCGCGAACCTGCTGGGGCGGCTCGATGCGCGCGCGATGGTGATCGTACCGGACGCCCCGGTGGCAACCCTGCCGCAAGCGGATGGGATCGAGGCGCATATGCGCGACGATGGCGCGCTGATCCTGCAGTATCACAGCCAGCACACCAGCGCCGAGCAGGTGCTCGAAGCAGTGCGCGCCGCCGGTATCTGCATCCGAGATGTCAAGACCGAGGAAGCGGACCTTGAGGATGTCTTTCTGGCGCTGACCGCCGGGCGGTGACAAGAATTTTGGAAAATTCTTGGCGCGAGCTGGAGAGGGTAGCGCCAAAGACCTGATTGCGGCCTTCGCTCAGTTCTACTCCCGATCAATCCGCGCCTGATAGCAGTTGTTGCGGGATGACCGCACATGGATATAGGCCACATCATCGCGCGCAAAAATCCGGGCCACTGCAACACCGATCTCATCGGTCGGCGTCACGGCACCTGTGCCATAGACAATCCGGTCATCCCTCCCGTAGCCCTTGATCAGGTAGTCCGGAGAATTGATCAGCGCCTCCGGCATCTCGCCATCTTCTTCATACCGTGCGCAAGGCCTGGCACATAGAAAGATCGGGCCGGTTTCGGCGTATGGATGTGTCTCTGAAAAGGGCCGATGGGCCAATATCAGCATCTCCTCGCCTTCCGGGATGTAACGCAGGCAATGACGGCAGGGATTGCCGCCCCCGTCCGACACGGCGCGTTCGGGCGCGTTGCCATAGGCGTCGGGCTGACCGGCCTGATAGGCGCGAACTTCATCAGTGGGCAGGGCGGTGATCCTGAACATGTGCTCTCTCCTTTTCTGCCTCCGACCATGCGCCACCCGGTACGTAGAAACGACCCGTTTCCTGCGCAATGACGAGAAAGACTCGAAAAAGAACAAAACGTGAATATAATAGAGAATCGCCATGTATGCCGAATTATCGATCACCTCGAACTTCACCTTCCTCACCGGGGCCTCGCACCCCGAGGAATACATGGCGCGCGCCGTCACGCTGGGCCTGCCCGCCATCGCCATTGCCGATGACAATTCGGTGGCCGGGATCGTCCGCGCCCATACCGAGGCGCGCGAGATCGCCCGCAAGGTGCGCGAGCGTCAGGCGTGGGAGACACAGAACACCCAAATCGGCCCACCGCGCCCGGGTCACATCCCGAAACCGCCCTCATACCCGATCTACGACATTCCCCGGCTGATCCCGGCGGCCAGACTGATCTTCACCGACGCACCCCCCGTCACCGCCCTGCCGCTGAACCGGCAAGGCTGGGCCAGCCTTTGCCGCCTGCTCTCCACCGGGCGGTTGCGCGCCGAAAAAGGCGACTGCATTCTCCACCTGTCCGACCTCGAGGAATTCTCCGACGGTCTCCACCTGTTGCTCTGGCCACAGGCACCGACGTCTCAGGGCGGCGCGGGTGAGTGGGTGCCACAGGCGGAACAGTTGGCGCGCCGCTTTGCCGGGTGGATGCATCTGCTGCTCAGCCCCCGATACGATGGCGCAGATACTGCTTATTTCGCCGAATTAGAGGCTGAATCGCAAAAACTCGACCTCCCCATAATCGCCAGCGCCGCGCCGCTGATGCATCACGGGCGCCGCCGTAAGCTAGCCGATGTGGTGAGTGCCATCCGCCTGCGCTGCAAGGTGGACGAACTGGGCCACAACGCGCTGGTCAATGGCGAACAACGCCTGCGTTCCAAGGATGAGATGCTGCACATCTTCAAGGGGTTCGAAGGGGCCGTGACCGAGGCGCACAGATTGAGCGAACAACTCACCTTCTCCCTCGACGAGCTGCGCTATGAATATCCCGACGAGGGCAGCGAGCATGAAACCCCGGCCCAGCGCCTGCACCGCCTGGCGCATGAGGGGCTCGCCTGGCGCTACCCGGCAGGCTCGCCGGACAAGGCCAAACAGATGCTGGCGCATGAGCTTGCCCTGATCGGCAAGCTGAAATACGAGCCCTATTTTCTCACCGTCCGCGACATCGTCACCTTCGCCCGGTCACGCCACATCCTGTGTCAGGGACGCGGCTCGGCGGCCAATTCGGTGGTCTGTTTCTGCCTCGGTATCACCGAGGTCTCCCCTGAAATGGGCACCATGGTGTTCGAACGCTTCGTCTCCGAGGCGCGCGACGAACCGCCCGATATTGACGTCGATTTCGAACATGAACGGCGCGAAGAGGTGATCCAATGGATCTACCAGCGCTATGGCCGCGAACGCGCGGGCATCTGCGCCACGGTCATCCATTATCGCGGTAAGCGCGCCATCCGCGAGGTGGGCCGCGCCATGGGGCTGACCGAGGACACGATCTCGGGGCTCAGTTCCCAGCTCTGGGGGTTTTTCTCGGCCGAAGGGCTTGAGGCGCAGAGGATGCGCGAGATCGGCCTCGACCCCGAGGATCGCCGCCTGCAGCAGACCATGGCATTGGTTTATGAAATCGTGGGCTTTCCCCGCCATCTATCACAGCATGTGGGCGGCTTCATCATCACCGAGGGGCGGCTGGATGAGCTGGTTCCGATCGAAAACGCCACCATGGAGGACCGCACGGTCATCTGCTGGGACAAGGACGACATCGACTCGCTTGGCATTCTCAAGGTCGACGTGCTGAGCCTTGGCATGCTTACCTGCATCCGCAAGGCGTTTGACCTGATCGGGCAGCATCACCAGACCCACTACACGCTGGCCACCCTGCCGCCCGAGGATCCCAAGGTCTATGACATGCTCTGCGTGGCGGATAGCATCGGCGTGTTTCAGGTGGAAAGCCGGGCGCAGATGAACTTTCTGCCCCGGATGAAGCCACGCAAATTCTATGACCTTGTCATTGAGGTCGCCATCATCCGCCCCGGCCCCATTCAGGGCGACATGGTGCACCCCTATATCCGGCGGCGGAATGGAGAAGAGCCGGTCGTTTTCCCCTCGGATGCGCTGGGCGAAGTGCTGGGCAAGACAATGGGGGTACCGCTGTTTCAGGAACAGGCGATGCAGATCGCCATCGTCGGTGCCGGCTTTACGCCGGAACAGGCCGACCGGCTGCGCCGCTCGCTGGCGACCTTCAAGAAACATGGCAATGTCAGCGAGTTCCGCTCGCTCTTCCTGCGCGGCATGGAGCGGAACAACTATGATCGGGAGTTTGCAGAGCGCTGTTTTTCCCAGATTGAGGGCTTTGGCTCTTACGGCTTTCCCGAAAGCCATGCCGCCTCTTTCGCGCTGCTGGTCTATGCCAGCGCCTGGATCAAGTGCCACCACCCGGGCATCTTTGCCTGCGCGCTGCTGAACGCGCAGCCGATGGGGTTCTACGCGCCCGCCCAGATCGTGCGCGATGCGCGCGAGCATGGGGTTGAGGTGCGCCCGGTCTGCATCAACTCCAGCTATTGGGACAACGTGATGGAGCCTGACGGGCGCGGTGGTCTGGCGCTGCGGCTGGGGTTCCGGCAGATCAAGGGGGTCTGCGAAGAGGATGCCGAATGGCTGACCGCCGCACGCGGCAATGGCTACCACGAGATCGAGGATATCTGGCGCCGTGCCGGGCTTGGCCCGTCGGTGATCGAGCGGCTGGCCGAGGCGGATGTGTTCGCAAGCTGTGGCCTGACCCGGCGCGAGGCGCTATGGCATGCCAAGGCGATTGCCAGCACCAAACCCCTACCGCTTTTTGCACAGGACCTAGAGGGCGAGGTTCTGGACGAACCGGCAGCTTACCTGCCGCAGATGGCGTTGGGCGAGCAGGTGGTCGAAGATTACGTAGCCATGCGCCTCAGCCTCAAGGCGCATCCGGTGGCCTTGCTCCGGCATCTGCTGACGCCGGTGCAATACACGCGCGCAGAGGGCGCGATAGAAGGCAGCGCGCCCTAGTTCCGCCGCAGCAGGAACAATCCCCCTTCGATATCGCTGACCAGGATCGTCCCCGACGGCAGATAGGGGTATGTACCCCAGGCACCGTTAAAAACCGCATCATCGACCGGGTCCTCGATATAAGTGTCGAACAGCGCCGCCTCTTCGGGGTTCAAGGCCTCGATATTCTGCGGATCGGAAATGTCGAGCACCGTCAGGCCCCGGCGGTAGTTCGAGATGTAATACTCATTGCCCAGCGTAAAGCCATTGTGGTCGATGGCACCGGTCGGGCCGGTCCATGTCGCGGTGATGCTCGGGTTTTCCAGATCCCGCAGGTCCAGCACACGGACGGTCGTGTTCAGTTGGAGGTCCTGCTCGTCAAGCTCATCCTGAATCAGGACGAAATTCTTGTCCTCGGTCCACCAGCCAGAGTGGATATAGACCTTGTCCGGATAGGTGATCGTGCTCAGCAGCCGGGCGTTGCCCTTGTCCGTCACGTCCCAGATATCGACGGCATCCTCGGAATAGTCGATCAGAACCTCGCAGGGCTGACCCGAACAGACATTGGCCCGGTCGTCGTCGATGCTCATCGTCGTTGCGTCATGGGAATAGGTCGCGTCCGACGGCGGTGACTGCACCAGAACCGGATTGACCGGATCGCTCACATCCAGAACGAAGAACGCCCCGATGGTGGACGGATCACCGAAATCCGAGCCCAGAATGTAGACGAACGGCGTCAAGCCGGGCAGCGCCGCGCCGGTGGAATAGTCGACATTCGAGATGTAGACGTTATGCGCGACATCAACCAGATCGAGTGTGGCGGCCTGAGTGATCCGGTCCGGCAGCTCGGTCAGGTCGATGATGACGATGCCATGGGTTTGTGCGGCGCGGTCATCGGCTGTCACATAGGCATAAGCCTTCCACCGGTTTTCCGCATCGTCGAAGAACTGATAGACCTTGATGTCCCGCCAGATGGTGGGCAGGCCCGGGATGGTCCCGATTTCCTTGGGCTGTTCCGGATCGGTGACGTCCACTACTGCGGTGCCGTTCTGCAGCCCGATGATCGCATATTCCCGATTGTCGTTCAGATCGACAAATCCCCAGATGTCATTCGCTTCGCCGGGGCTGGATGAAAACGCGCCCAGCGGCATCTGGGCGATGCGGTTGATGCCCTTGCAAGGGTGACCGTCCGCCATGCCGGCTTCGCACGCTGCCGGCCCCTTGAGGGCGGCGTCACGCGCCGCAGGCGAAATGGTCCGGTGTTTGCGGTCCTGCTGCAGCCGGATACCGCTGCCGGCAAGCGCGGCCCGATCCGAGACCGAAGGGCCGGTGACAACGGTTGCCAGCGCCGCCACATTGGGCGCAGCAGCTGTTGCGGCAAAGTTGCTGGCCCGCGCGAAACCGCCCGCGATCTGCACCTGCCGCTCGTTTGCCTGCGCCAAGGTCTCGGAATCCAGGTCGAAATAACCTTCGCTGACCCGAATCTCCTGACCTTCCGCCGCTTGTGACACGGCATAGGCAATCGTCTGGCACGGATCGTCGGGGTTCGTACAGTCACCGGTATCTGCACCCCCTTCCGAGACATAGCCGGTCTGCTCACCCGGCTGTTCGGCCTGCGCCAGTATGATCTCGCCCTGCGCCAGTTCGGACGGATCGTCCGGCACCAGAAGGAACCCGTTCTCGGCCAGCCGCGACCGGTACGCAGTGTCGGGGCCGACCAGAACCGTGACCCGGTGATCGTTCGTCCGGTTCTCGAATTTCTGCTCGGGATCGAACCCGCCGCGAATGCGGATGACGCTGCCGAGAAGTTTCAGCGCCTCTTCGCGCCGCTCGGTCGGAAAGCGGAACATACCATGCGCCACACGGATCTCGTCACCTTTTTCGGCCTTCGACAGGGCATAGGAAATGGTGCCGCAAGGTTTCTCGGGGTTGATGCATTTGCCTTCGTCAACACCCCCTTGGGCCACGAAAAGACTGGGATATCCGTCGCCATGTGACAGAGCCACACTCGGGTGCAATGCGACCACAAGCACGGTGGCCAGCGCGGTTGAGAGGATCGGTTTCAAGGCCGTCATTATAATAACTCCCTAATTGGGAAGAACAGCGCAGGCGATTTTCTCGCCGCCCCCTCTGGGCAAGCGCAAGTCTTCGCTGGCTTCCGGATGAGCGTGCAGAACCACGGATCGGCCCCGGAACTGGTCCAGTTGCAGCCGATAGCTGAGAATCCGTGAATCCGTCACGCCATGTTCGTCTGTGTAGACCGCAGGCAGATCACCAAGCGGTCGTGGTTTTCGCCCGGGCGGCGGCGGATCGTCGTCCGGCATTTCCATACCGTCCATGTTATGTGCCATTTCCATACCGCCCTCACTATCCGCCATGTCCATGCCGTCACTGCCGCTGGTCATCCCGGGCATGTTCGCCATGACGCCGGTCGGGTCGAAATGCATGCCGGAAGCGGCGCCCGCGACCCACTCTCCATCCTGAAGCTCCGGTTCGCAGGACGGGTTCTGATGCACATGCATGGCGTGCCAGCCGGACGGGAACTCGGACAACACCACGCGAATCTCGACCGATCCCGTGCCCTGCCTGACAGACAGGGTTCCCAACCGGTCATGCACACCCTGCGCCGATATTCTGTGAATGGGCGCTTCGATGGTTTCTGCCGCGACCATACAGGGCAGAGCGGTAAGGCATACAAGGGCAGCGTGCAGGATTTTCATCTCGACACTCTCCGATCTAGCGGATCAATTCTTGGACACGGGCGTTTCCGCACCGCCCGCGGCGCCCGCCACCGATGTCGGCGCAACACACGCGCCGGACTGGTTCGGGTCACAGATATTGTATCTCTGGAAGCTGTCCAGAAAGACGCCCGCATGGATGTCACCGGGAAACAAGGCCTCGGCGGCCAGAACTGTCAGCATGGCGAGATCGGGCATCCGGGCGCCAGCCGAGGAAATGCCAAACATGCCTTCGATAATGATTGCATCCGCGTCATCCATCGGTTTCCCAGCCGCGACAAGCGCCAGTTGAGCCTGGAAGAGCGGTGAGCCCCAAAGCTCATCCGACACCGCGCCGCCGCCAATCCCGACATGATCGGGATAGGTGCGCCCCGGATCATAAACCGCTCCGGTCATGTTTACCGACCGGCCCGCCCAGCAGGTGCCGCCATCCCAGTTGAACACCCGGTCCAACTGAAAGTTTGCGCCGCCAGTGGCACGCAGGCTCAGCGATGCGGCCAGGTAATCGCCGAACCCCTCGCCCATCGCGCCGGTATCACCACTGGTCCAGTTCGACCCCACGATATCGGCGTGGATGGCGTGGCCGTATTCATGCCAGATCACATCGGCGTCCTCATTGTCGTCGACGCAACCATGACCGAAGGCAAGCCGTCCTGAGCGGCCCGTTGTCAGATCAGGCACATGATAGGAGTTGTCGCCGCCATTGACACCGTTTGCGTCGACTTCAATCGGCCTTGCGACGATATCGATATAGCCCAGCGACCGCAGATACCGCTGTGTCTGGTCGATGTGATAATAGGTCATCGCATCGTTGAACCCGAGATCGCCGCGCAGGGCGGTCCAAATGCCGTCCGGCGTCGTTGTCGGATCGACAAACGGCCGGTCCCAGTCCACCACCTGAACCCAAGGACCCTCGAGGTGGAAAGCACCATCGCGTTCCGTCAATTCCATCAGTTCACGTTCCTGGTAAGCGTCGTCAAACGCGCTCGCGTCGGAGGTGTCGGTCAGGCTGGAATCCTGTAATGTGGTGATCGGATCAGGGTCAAACACCTGTGCCTTTCCGTTCGACACTGCTGCACTTGCCGCCACCGGTGCTGCCTCCATCGCCGACAATCTCTGCTGCAAGGCACGCATCTCGTAGTCGCGGAACAGTTCCAGCCGATCCGCCGTCGTTTCGGTTGCCGCGCGTTTGTGCGCGTCGCCAAGATCAGTTGCCCGATTGCGCGCCTGTATCACCTCGCCGGTCCCGGCGTCGATCAGATACTGCCAGTAGCCATAGGGCTCACTCACCGCGATATTGGCCTCATAGACCAGCCGAAAACCGCCATCCGAAGGAAGGTATTTCAGGCTAATTGTAGGCTGCTCCAGCACGGCGGCTCCATCCACCACACCAAGATCCTGCCACGCCGCGTCATAGGCGGCGTCCTCGGCGATAGCCGGCTCAGACGTCTTTTCGGCCGCAGCGTCGCCCGCCACGGGGTGGATATTGTTCGACACCCGGGTCACGACACCATCATTGCCCACCGACACGACGATCTCGCCGGTGACCACCTCAAGCCCGCCCAGAAATTGCCGGAAGACATAGTGCTTGCCCAACCGGGATTGCTGTTTCCGGGTTAGCTGCAACTCCGCAGCAGTGTCACTCAACCCGTAACGCTTTGAGTTCACAGCCAGAAATTGCAGCACCGAGACGCTTTCATCGATGCCAGCCAAGGTTTCCGCGCCGGTCATGGCGGCGGGAAGAGTGACCGCATTGCTGTCAATCAGATCGGACGTGATGACGTCCAGCCGGGGCGTCGTCCGTCCGTCGGTATGAAAGTTGCTCTCCTGCGCCGACGCATGCTGAAATGCAAAGCTTGCGAGTGTCACGGCGAGGATTTTCGTAGGCGTTCTTAGGAGAAGCATTGCGCCATTCCCCCTTAAAACAAGCTGTAACAAACCTTTGCCAGTGGCTCATCTTACCACGAATCAGCCTGCGGTTGAACGTCGGATGCCCGGGGCTTCCCAACCGCCGTCCTGAGAGGACAATGGTGCAAAATCCATCAGCGACCGCTGAGCCGAGTCCCCCGCCACTTGCGATGTGTCCGAGACGACCCAATCCATGCGCACAAAAAAGGCCCCGTCGGGGCCTGATTTTTGTAGGGGTGATGTCAGATCAACTGCTGAAGCCGCCGCTACCCATCTCGAGCGTCCACCAGATCTTGCCGCTGTTTTCCTGAAACCACGAGAAACCCATCTGGTTCGCCTTGGGATCCATGATCACCGAGCGCGGGCCCGGAGAATCCATCCACGCGGCCAGTGTCTCAAGCTCGGTTTCGTAGGTTTCCGAGATCGCCTCTCCGACCAGCGTGCCGGTGTATCCGGCCCGTCTGACCCGATCCAACGGCGACGAACCGTCGGAGCCGAAATGCCAGGGCCGGTTCTGCACCGACATGTCCCGGGCATGGGTTGCCGCTGCCGCATTCAGCCGCGCATCCAGCTGAACGGGCTGCAAACCCGAGGCCTGACGCAGCGCATTGACCGAATCAAGCATCCGGAACTGCAGTTTGTCCGAGTTGCCGCGAATCTTGTAAGGCGTCGGCAAAGGTTTGCCATCCGCACCCAGCGTCTGGGTGTTATTCGGTACGGTACATGCCGCAAGACCGACAAAACAAATGAGTAACAACGAAAGAATACGCGCCATGATCAGCCTGGTCCGTTTGTATCGCACAGGGGAATAGCGTGGTGTGTCCGCATGAGCAAATGCCCAAATGCCACGAACCGCCGGAATCGGCCAGTTTGATTTGCGACTGCGGCTTTCTGGCAATAAACTGCCGAAGATTTCCATGAGTGAACACATAAAAGGTCCGCCCACATGGTCAAGAAACACACTCAATCCGCCACGCGCCGCAGTTTTCTGACCGGCGCTGCCGCCACATTGGCCACGCCGGCCGTTGCACAATATATCCCCGGCGACCCGCTGCGCCCCGCGCCCGAGGCTGAACCGGCGGTCCGCCGCAACATCTCAAGTTTCCGGGCGCTTGACTGGCGGCCGTATTTCTCGAACACCAAAAACGGCGCGATTCTGGTCGATACAGTCTCGCGGGCGCTGCATTACTGGTCTGCGGATCAATCTGTCTACAAACTCTACCCATCCTCGGTTCCGCTGACGGACGAGTTGACACGCCGCGGACGCACCAGTGTGATCCGCAAGGTCGAGGGGCCGAGCTGGTCGCCCACACCGTCCATGAAAAAGCGCAACCCGGAATGGCCGGACTATGTGCCGCCCGGCCCCGATAACCCGCTTGGTACCCACGCGCTGTATCTGAGCTGGAAGTATTACCGTATCCACGGCACCCATGACACCCGCAAGATCGGGCGCCGTTCGTCGAATGGTTGTATCGGACTCTATAACGAGCACATTGCCGAGCTTTTCGGTATGGCAAAGGTGGGAACGCAAGTGTTGCTAATTTGACGACATTTCCATTCGCTGATCCATTGCGCCCGCAACTAGCGTTTGCAATCCCGCAACATTGCTGCTTAGAAAAAACCACGAGGTAAGTCTTGAGTGCGCGGTTCACGTATTGGGAATCGCGCAAATTCTGGAGGTTAATATGAAAAAACTCGTTCTCGCTGCTGCGCTGACCGCTGCTGCTTCGACCGCATCTGCGGGCAACCTGGAAGAGCCGATTGTTGAGGCACCGGTTGTTGTCGAAGAGACCCAGGGCTCGTCGCAAGGCATCCTGCTGCCCCTGATCCTGCTGGTCGTGGTGGCTGCTGCTGTTGCTGCAGGCTAAGTCGACGTAAGTCATCTAAGAAAAGGCGGTGGATTTCTCCACCGTCTTTTTTTGTGCCCGGAAGGTTGGCTGAATTAGTCCAGCCACCCCCTGAGGTTGTCCCGGATCACCTTGGCCAGTGCCGCGATATGGGCGTCCTCGTCGTTAAGGCAGGGGATGTAGGTAAAGCTCTCTCCCCCGGCCTCTTCAAAGCTCTCACGAATCTCTTCGTTAATCTCTTCCAGCGTCTCGATGCAGTCTGCGGAAAAGGCTGGCGCCACAACGGCGATGTTCTTTTTCCCTTGCCGCGCCAGCTCGGCCACGTGATCGACGGTGTAGGGTTTCAGCCATTCCTCGGGTCCAAACCGTGACTGGAAGGTCGAGACAATTCGGTCATCCCCCCATCCCAACCGCTCTTTGAGCAGCCGCGTGGTCTTGGCGCATTGGCAGTGATAGGGATCGCCCTGCGTCAGGTAGCGTTCGGGCATGCCGTGATAGGAGCAGACGAGGATATCCGGCTCAGCCTCCATCGCCGCATAGGCCCGCTCGATCGACTGCGCCAGCGCGTCGATATAGGCAGGTTCGTCGAAATAGGCCGGAACCGTGCGCGCGGCGGGCTGCCATGTCTCATCCATCAGGGCGCGAAAGAACTGGTCGTTGGCCGTGGCCGTCGTGGCACCCGCATATTGCGGATAAAGCGGGAAAAACAGGATGCGGTCGCACCCCTCGGCCACCATCTGCCGCACCTTGGATTTGGTCGAGGGATTGCCGTAGCGCATACAGAAATCGACCAGCACCCGGTCCCCATACTGTTCCTGCATCGCCGCCGCCACTTTGGCGGTCTGATCCTTGCTGATGGTCATCAGCGGGCTCTCGCCCTTGTCGTGGTTCCAAATCGACTTGTACGCCGCGCCCGAGCTGAACGGCCGCTTGGTCAGGATGATTCCCTGCAGGATCGGCTGCCATTTCCACTTCGGATAATCGATAACCCGCTGGTCCGACAGAAACTCGTTCAGATAGCGCCGCATCGGCCAGTACGAGTAGTCGTCGGGCGTGCCCAGATTGGCCAGCAGGATGCCCACGCGACCCATCTTGATTTGCGGATGATCGGCGGGGGCATGGGTGGGTCGGCTGGCGTCAAACATCACGGGCGTCCTGAATTGATCGGTTCCGCCCTGAGATAACGGGAATTCAGGCCCCGTCAATCGGACAGTTTGGTCTCATTTGTGCCAAGCGCCTCGGCCAGCCGCGCCTGAGCCGAGCCCGAGCGCAACGGTTTCGGCTGGCTTTCGTCCGGCGACCAGCCGGTCAGGCAGATCAGGTCAAACGTGGCGCGCAGCTTTCCATCGGATGTCGCGTAGTTCTGGGCATAAAGCGCGCTGGCGCGATCGAACACCGCCCGCCGGGTCGGGTGCTTAAGCCGTGAAGACAGCACGTTGGTCTCGGCCATCGCCCGCAGGTCCCGCATCAGATGTATCAGGTCGCGATATTCCGCAGTTAGAGCCACATTGTCCGCCACCGGCAGCGCCAGCCCGGCCCGTTGTAGCAACGCGCCCAGATCGCGGATCTCGCCCATCGGCGCGATCCGGGGGCTGAGCCCGCCTGTCACTTCGGCCTCGGCCTGCCCCAGCACCGCGCGCAGTTCGTGCAGCGTCTCGCCCCCCAGACACACGGCCAGCAGCAGGCCATCGGACTTCAACGCCCGGCGGCACTGGATCAGCTGGCCCACCGGATCGTTGGCCCAATGCAGCGCCACAGCGTGGACCACCAGATCATGAACGCCGGGCTGCAGTGCCAGCACCTCATCGTCCGCGACAATCCGCGCACCGGGCAGAATCTCGCCCCAAACCTGCGGAAATGGCGTGACCACGGCGGGCGCCGTAAACTCTCTCTTAACCATAGAGAGGCGATCCTGCACCTCGTCCACTGCGGCACGGTGCAGGAACAGGGCCTCGTCCTGCGCGCGGGCGCGCCGGGCGGCAAGGGTGGTGCGGTCGAACAGGGCCGGAATATCGGACGCGGGCATCTTCATGAGGCGCAGTTAACGCATGTGGAACCGGATTCAAACCGCTGTCGAGTTGATCTACCCGCCGCGCTGCCTGGGCTGCGGCGATCTGGTGACCTCGGATTTCGGTCTCTGCGGCCCCTGCTGGCGCGACACACCCTTTATCGGCGGCACCATCTGCGAAAGCTGCGGCACGCCGCTGCCCGGCGACACGGATGGCCACCGGATCGAGTGCGACGACTGCATGACCACCCCGCGCCCCTGGAAAGACGGGCGCGCAGCGCTGCTATACACGGGCCGCGCCCGCCGAATGATTCTGGCGCTGAAACATGGCGACCGGCCAGAACTGGCCCGCCCGGCAGCGCTGTGGATGGCTCGGGCGGGCAAGGATTTGCTGCGCGAGGGCATGCTGATCGCCCCTGTTCCGTTGCACTGGTCGCGACTGGTCAAACGGCGCTACAACCAGTCCGCCCTGCTCGCCCAGCATCTGGGGCGCGAAACCGGTCTGGCGGTGTGCCCCGATCTGCTGATCCGGGCCCAGCGCACCCCGGTTCTGGACGGCAAGACTGCGGCCGAGCGGGCCGAAACGTTATCGCAGGCCATCGCCCCGCACCCCAAGCGCCGGCACCGGATGGCGGCCCGCGATGTGCTGCTGGTGGACGACGTAATGACCTCGGGCGCAACTCTGGCGGCCTGCGCCCGTGCTTGCCTTAACGCAGGTGCAAATCATATTTTCGTGCTCACGCTGGCGCGCGTTGCCAAGGATGCTTAATTGCCCCTAAATTGCCCAAAAAACTCTAGGGAACAGATATGAAAGCTGTCGAAATATACACCTCACCGCTCTGCGGCTTTTGCCATGCTGCCAAGCGGTTGCTGACCCAAAAGGGCATCTCGTTCACGGAGATTGACGTGATGCGGAACCCGAACCGCAAGCCCGAGATGATCCAGCGCGCGAATGGCCGCCGCACCGTGCCGCAGATCTTTGTCGGCGAGACGCATGTGGGCGGCTGCGACGATCTCTATGACCTCGAACGCTCGGGCAAGCTCGATCCGCTGCTGGCCGCCTGATGAAGACCGCGCTGCTGCAAATCACCTCATCAGACGACCCTGTCGCCAATCTGAACATGGTCCGCGGCATTGTGGCCGAGGCGGCAGCACAGGGCGCGCGGTTCATCCTGACCCCCGAAGTGACCAATTGCGTGTCGAACAGCACCACGCAGCAGCGCGAGGTGTTGCAGCACGAAGAGGATGACATCACGCTGGCAGGTCTACGTGAACAGGCCGCCGGGCTGGGCATCTGGCTACTGATCGGCTCGCTGGGGATCAAGACCCACGACGCCGATGGCCGCTTTGCCAACCGTTCGTTTCTGATCGATCCCAAGGGCGGGATCGTGGCGCGGTACGACAAGATCCACATGTTCGACGTGCAGGTGACTGAAACGGAAACCTTCCGCGAATCCGCCAATTACCGGCCCGGAACGCAGGCGGTGGTGGCAGATACCGAGTTCGGCAGGATCGGTCTGACGGTCTGCTACGACGTGCGGTTCCCACATCTGCACGCGGCCTTGGCACAAGCCGGTGCCACCATCCTAACCGTTCCGGCGGCGTTTTCGCCGGTAACCGGTGCCGCGCATTGGGAATCGCTGCTGCGGGCCCGCGCCATCGAAACCGGGTGCTGGGTGCTGGCCCCGGGCCAGACCGGCACGCACCCCACAACGCGCGGCAAGGTGCGGCATACCCACGGGCACTCTCTGGTCGTGGCGCCGTGGGGAGAGGTGCTGATCGACGCAGGCACCGAACCCGGCATTCACATTTTTGATCTGGATGATAAGTCTGTTACTGAGGCGCGGCGCAAGGTGCCCTCACTGACTCATGTCCGTCCCTTCGACGGCCCCTGATCCAGATTTGGAACATGCAAGACGATACCAACGCCCTGGCGGTCGCGCTGTTCAGCGAGATCCTGACCGCCGACCAATTGCTGCGGAACCGGCTGAGCCGGGTGCTGCCCAAGGGCATGGAAATCTCGCATTTCTCGGTGTTGAATCATCTGGCCTTTGTGGGGGATGAACGCAGCCCGGCGCAATTGGCCAGCACGTTCCACGTCACGAGGGGGGCGATGACCAACACCTTGGCCAAGCTGGAATGGGCTGGATACATCCACATCCGTCCCGACTGGGACGATGCGCGGCGCAAGATGGTGGCGATCAGCCCCGCCGGACGGCAAGCACGGGATCAGGCAATTTCCTCGATTGCACCGTTGATCAATCAGGTGGTCAAGGAGCTGGGGCTGGACCGCGTCCGCACGACGTTGCCGGTGCTGCGCGATCTGCGGATCAGGCTGGAAGATGAATAAAGCGCCCCGGTTCTGACCGGGACCAAGCCGCTTGCAAGCGGCTTAAGCGGTTTGCAAACCGCTTCAAGGCGTTTCCAAACGCCTTGGCACCGGTTGAAAACCTCGCGAATCCTATTCCGGCTTCACGCTTGCGGTGACGTAGTTCACGCTTAGGTCGCGGTCCGAAATCGACCAGCTCCACGAGATCGGGTTGAACACGAACCCCTTACGGTCAACGGGCTCAAGCCCCGCCTGCCGCAGCAGATCGAACAGTTCATCGGGCGTAATGAATTTCGACCATTCATGCGTACCGCGCGGCAGCCAGCGCATCACCACCTCGGCACCCACAATTGCCATCGCGTAGGATTTCGGGTTGCGGTTGATGGTCGAGCACACCTGAAGGCCACCGGGCCGCAAAAGCTGCTGTGTGGCGGTCAGATAGCTCAGCGGATCGGCCACATGCTCGACCACCTCCATATTGAGCACCACATCGAACTGCTCTCCGGCCTCGGCCAGTGCCTCGGCGGTGGTGTGGCGATAGTCGATCTTGAGCCCCGACTGTTCGGCATGAATGCGCGCGACCGGAAGATTGCCCTCGGCAGCGTCGGCACCAACCACATCGGCGCCCAACCGTGTCATCGGCTCGCTCAGCAGACCGCCGCCGCAGCCGATGTCCAGCAGCCGCAGTCCGGCAAAGGGACTGTCCTCCTTCAGATCGCGGTCGAACTCACCAGCGATCTGGCGGGTTATGTAGTCCAGACGGCAGGGGTTGAGCATGTGCAGCGGCTTGAATTTTCCGTGAGGATCCCACCATTCGGCGGCCATCGCTTCGAATTTTGCGATCTCGGACGGGTCCACCGTGTTTGGATGCGCTTGCATTCCTGTCTCCGTATGCTCTTTTACGCCTAAGGACTATATAGGCCCATAATGGACAAGTACCCGGACCAAAAGCGCGCAGTGCAATATCTCTATCCGCCGGTCGATCCCTTCGATCAGCGGATGCTCGACGTGGGCCAGGGGCACCGCATCTATGTGGAACAATGCGGCAATCCCAACGGGATACCCGTCGTGGTGCTGCATGGCGGTCCGGGTGGCGGCTGCAGCCCGGCAATGCGGCGGTACTTCGATCCGCTGGTCTACCGGGTGATTCTCTTCGATCAGCGCGGCTGTGGCCGGTCGCGGCCGCATGCCTCCGTCGAGTACAACACCACCTGGCATCTGGTCGCCGATATCGAGCGTATTCGCAAGGCGCTGGATATCGAGCAATGGATCGCGTTCGGCGGCAGTTGGGGCGCGACGCTGGCGCTGGTCTATGCCCAGACCCACCCCGATCGCGTCAGCCGTCTGGTGCTGCGCGGCGTGTTCCTGATGACGCAGGCCGAGCTTGATTGGTTTTATGGCGGCGGAGCCGGGAAGTTCTGGCCTGAGCCGTGGTCGAAATTCGTCTCGCTCCTGCCCGAGGCCGAGCGGGGTGACGCCATCACCGCTTATCACAAGCGGCTGTTCTCGGGCGATGTGGCCAGCGAAACCCTTTATGGCCGTGCCTGGTCGGCGTGGGAGAACGCGCTGGCGTCGATCCACAACAGCGGCTCGACCGGAGAGACCCCGGGCGATTATGCCCGCGCCTTTGCCCGGCTTGAGAATCACTATTTCCTCAATGGCGGCTTCCTCGAGTATGACGGGCAGATTCTGGATCAGGTGGACCGGATCGCGCATATCCCCGGCCATGTGGTACAGGGCCGCTATGACATGATCTGCCCGCCAAGCTCGGCCTGGGCGCTGTGCGAACGCTGGCCGAATGCCGAGCTGAAAATGGTGCGTCATGCGGGCCACGCCCTGTCCGAACCGGGCATCAGCGCCGAGCTCGTGCGCATCATGGACCGGATCGCGGAGACGGTGATATGAGCCGTCTCGACCGCCGTGCGCTCTTTACATCCGGTGCTGCCGCCGCGCTGCTGGCGGCGACCGGCATGTCACTTGAAGCGTCACCCAAGCCAGGCGGCGTGCTGCGTCTGGCCGTGCCCCGCGATGACAGTCTGGAACAGGTGGCCCGCGGCGCGGTGTTCCATACGCTGACCGAGATTGCCCCCGACGGCACCCTGCGCGGCGAGTTGGCGAGCGACTGGCAAACCAATGCCGAGGCTCGTGTGTGGACCTTCGATCTGCGGCAGGACGTAACCTTTCATGACGGCACACCGTTGAGGATCAACGAAGTCAGCGCCGTGCTTTCTGAGCTAGGCCGGACCGAAGCTTTGACCGAAAACCGCCTGCTGCTGGAACTGGCGCAGGCCAATCCCGGCCTGCCGTTCCTGCTGGCCGACAACCGGTTCGTGATCACCCGCGACGGCGAGGGCGTGACCCCGCTGCGCGCCGCGAACGGCACTGGATGCTACCGGGTCGAGCGGGCGCAGGACGACCGGCACTTTCTTGGCCGCAAGGTCGCTGGACACTACAAGAACGGTCAGGCGGGTTGGGTCGATGCAATCGAGATCATCGTGATTCCGGATGCCGCCGTGCGGGCCGAGGCGTTGCGCGACGGCTTTGTCGATGTGGCCGCTCTGCCCCTGCCCGACGGGCTGCGCGCGCGGGACGGCTATCGCTATCATCCCTCGCAGACCGATATGGCATTGGCCGTGGCCGCACCGGTGGGCATGCCCCGCCAGATCGGGACACGCGGCGCGCTGGACGACGGGCGCTTTGCCGAGCGCTGGTGGATGACCTGAGCGCTCAGCCGCTGGCGGGATATCAGCCCTCCTGCCCCAGATAGGCGATCAGGTTGGCGATATCGTCCTCTTTCTTCAGCCCGCGAAAGGCCATGCGGTTCTTGGGCACAACACCCTTGGGATCGGCCAGAAACCGCGCCAACGCATCGGCGCTCCAGGTCAGATCGGCCTGCTGAAACGCGCCGGAATACTTGAACCCTTCGACCGAGGCCGAGGCCGCACCGACAACTCCATGCAGGCTGGGACCGGCCCCGTTCTTGCCCTCTTCCAGACTGTGGCAGGCGCTGCATTTGCGGAACACCTTCTTACCCTTGACCGGATCACCCACAGCAGCCACCTGAGTGACCTCTTCTGGTGCCGGAGCGGCCTGTGCCGTCTCGCCATCCGTCTCAAACACCAGCCGCGCGGTGACCGGCACGGTGCGGGTAATGCCCGAGAGTTTGGCGAGCGTCTGCAGAATGTCGACGCCCTCGGTCAGCCCCGCCTCTTCGACCCCCAGAAACAGCATGTCACTGGTGCTGACCATCACCTTGCGCTCGGATAGGCGGGCCACGAACATCTCGGTCTCGACCCCGATCTCACGGCCCAGCAAGCTTAGCGTGCCCTCGACATCGGTCAGCGTGGTATCGCCCACCTGCAACGCCTCAAGCGTGGCAATGTCCACTTTTGCGGTCAGTTCCGCAAGCTCGGCCCCCTTGAACACATGCTCGATCATTCGCTCGTTGCGAATGTCGATGAAGGTCTCCACCGACGGCAACGCGATCGCCACCCGAACCGTGCCGGCCGAATCCACCGTGCCGGTCAGCGATTCAAAGCTATGCACCTCGCCCACGGTGTCCTTCTTGATCGAGCCAAAGGCCAGTTTCGAACTGCCGGCATCCAGCGACCAGTCGGCCGCCACGGCCATCTGACCGGCTGAAATCAGCGCGGCTGCGCAGGTTCCACGAAACAGTGAGTTGAGCATCGGGTGTCCTTCCTACTATCAATGTTCAGGTCGCGCGGCGCTACACCCGCGCTGAAAAGGGAACACACGAGGAGACCGGGTTATTCGCTGGTTCACCAAAACGTCAGCCGAGGATGAGATCCGCGAGGGCATAGGCACCCTCTACCCCCGGCTGTGGCGGTTTTGCCTGATGCAGACCGGGCGGCGCGACCGCGCCGACGATCTGGCACAGATGACCTGCCTGCGCGCTTTGGAGAAACACGCGGGCTATCAGCCCGGCACTCATCTGGACCGCTGGCTGATCCGCATGGCGCACCGGCTTTGGCTGAACGAGCTGCGAGCCACCTCGGTGCGAACCGGCGGCGGGCTGGTGGCGCTCGAGGATACCGAGCTGCCCGACCCGCGCGTGAACACGGAAACGAATATTTTCGCCCGTCAGGTGTTTTCAAGGATAGGAGAGCTGCCCGAAAGCCAGCGGGTCACGGTCTTGCTCGTCTATGTCGAGGGGTTCGCCTACAAGGAGGCGGCAGAGATTCTGAACATCCCCATCGGCACGGTGATGAGCAGACTGGCCGCCGCACGCAAGCGGATCGCAGGAGAGCTGGCCCAAACGGAGACGGGAACATGAACCGGGCACAGGCGACATTCTCGGACGAAGAGTTGACGGCCTACCTGGATGGTGAGGCCGACGCCCCCCTGCGCGACCGCATCGACCAGGCGCTGGCGGACGATCCGGCGCTGGCCGAGCAGTTGCAGGGGCTCGAGTTGCCGCTGGACGCCATGCGCGACGCGCTGTCCGCGGACATGCTGGGCGCGCCCGCCATGCCCGCCGGGCTGCTGCCCGCCCCGCAACCCCGCCGCGCGCCGCTGGCTCTGGTCGCAAGTGTGGCGCTGGCCTTTGGCCTCGGCGCGCTGTCCACTTATCTGCTGCAACCCAAGGCGCAGCCTCCGGGCTGGAAAGCGGTCGTGGCCTCTTACCAGTCGCTTTATGTTACGGATACGGTCGCAGATGCCGCACAACCGCCCGAGATGACGGCGCAGGTGCTGGCCGGGTTCGGCGCGGACCACGGGGTTGATCTGACCCCGGCGCAATCGGTGCAGGGACTGGAGTTCAAGCGGGCGCAGATTCTGGGGTTCCGGGGCAAGCCGCTGCTGCAGATGGCCTATCTGGGCGAGAACGGCGTGCCGGTCGCCTTCTGCATCACCCGCAGCAAGGGCGAGGATCGCGGCCCCCAGAACGAAACGCTGGCTGGGCTGGCCGCAACCTCATGGGTCAGCAACGGGGTCGGCTATCTGGTCATCGGCGGGCAGGATCAGGATGTTACCGAGACGCTGGCCAAAGAGTTGATTCAGCAGCTCGGGTAAACCTCGACATTTGGACGGCCCAATAGAGCCGCCGGGCAGTGCAGAACTCATCGGGATCGCAACCGAATCAAGACCCCTTGCAGACTCATTCCCCAGCGCGTATATGCCTTTTCAACAGCGGCGCGTCGGGTCCTTGGGTCCGGGGCACCACCGGATAAGTTCAACGGGCCGCGCGCCCGTTTTTTTGTGCCCAAAGCTGGGTATAGGACAATATGACGAACGACCTGATAGCAAAGGCCGCCATCGACCGGCGGCTGGCCGAGATCATCACCCCCGTGATCGAAGACATGGGGTATGAGTTGGTGCGCATCCGCCTGATGAGCGGCAAGCAGACCACGCTGCAGATCATGGCCGACAAGCCCGAGGGCGGGATCGAAGTTGATGATTGTGCCGAGATTTCGAACGCCGTCAGCGCCACGCTGGATGTCGAGGACCCGATCCTCGACGCCTATACGCTCGAAGTGTCCAGCCCCGGCATCGACCGGCCCCTGACCCGGCTCAAGGACTTCGACATGTTCGAAGGCTACGAGGCCAAGCTGGAAACCGACGAACTGATCGACGGCCGCCGCCGCTTCAAGGGGGAACTGGCCGGGGTCGAGGGGGATGAGGTTCTGATCAACATCCCCGAAGGCACGATCGGGCTGAAGTTCGATTGGCTGAGCGACGCAAAGCTGGTCCTGACCGATGACCTGATCAAGGAAATGCTACGCCAGCGCAAAGCCGCCGGTGATCTGAACGAAGACCAATTCGACGAGATTGAGACTGAAGGGTCCGAAGAGGAGACGAAGTAATGGCAATCACCTCTGCAAACCAGCTGGAGCTGTTGCAAACCGCCGAGGCCGTGGCCCGCGAAAAGATGATCGACCCCGCGCTGGTGGTCGAGGCGATGGAAGAATCCCTCGCCCGCGCCGCCAAGAGCCGTTACGGCGCCGAGATGGATATCCGCGTGTCCATCGACCGCAAGACCGGCAAAGCGACCTTTACCCGCGTTCGCACCGTCGTCGAGGATGAAGAGCTGGAAAACTATCAGGCCGAGTTCACCGTCGAACAGGCCAAGCAGTACATGGAAAACCCCTCGGTCGGTGACGTCTTCGTAGAGGAAGTGCCGCCGGTCGAGATGGGCCGCATCGCCGCCCAGTCGGCCAAGCAGGTGATCCTACAAAAGGTCCGCGAAGCCGAGCGCGATCGTCAGTTCGAAGAATTCAAGGACCGTGCCGGCACCATCATCAACGGTGTCGTCAAGCGCGAGGAATATGGCAACGTCATCGTCGATGTGGGTGCGGGCGAAGCCATCCTGCGCCGCAACGAAAAGATTGGCCGCGAAAGCTATCGCCCCAACGACCGCGTGCGCTGCTACATCAAGGATGTGCGCCGCGAAGTGCGCGGGCCGCAGATCTTCCTCAGCCGTACCGCGCCGGAATTCATGGCCGAACTGTTCAAGATGGAAGTGCCGGAAATCTATGACGGCATCATCGAAGTCAAGGCCGTCGCCCGTGACCCTGGCTCGCGCGCCAAGATCGCCGTGATCTCGTATGACGGTTCGATCGACCCGGTCGGTGCCTGCGTCGGTATGCGCGGCAGCCGCGTGCAGGCCGTCGTGAACGAGTTGCAGGGCGAAAAGATCGACATCATTCCGTGGAACGAAGATCAGCCGACTTTCCTGGTGAATGCCCTGCAGCCCGCCGAGGTCTCCAAGGTGGTTCTGGATGAAGAGGCAGGCAAGATCGAAGTGGTTGTTCCCGAGGAACAGCTGAGCCTCGCCATCGGCCGTCGCGGTCAGAACGTGCGTCTGGCCAGCCAGCTGACCGGTCTGGACATCGACATCATGACCGAGGAAGAGGAATCGGCCCGCCGCCAGAAGGAATTCGAAGCACGCACCAAGCTGTTCATGGACAGCCTGGACCTGGACGAGTTCTTTGCCCAGCTGCTGGTGTCCGAAGGCTTCACCAACCTCGAAGAGGTGGCCTATGTCGAGCTTGACGAACTGCTGGTGATCGACGGCGTCGACGAAGGCACCGCCAACGAATTGCAGGCCCGTGCCCGCGACCATCTTGAGGCCCAGGCCAAGGCCGCGCTGGATGCCGCCCGCGCCCTGGGCGCCGAGGACAGCCTTATTGAATTCGAGGGCCTGACACCCCAGATGGTAGAGGCACTGGCAAAGGACGACGTCAAGACGCTCGAAGACTTTGCCACCTGCGCCGACTGGGAACTGGCCGGGGGCTGGACCACGGTGGACGGTCAGCGCGTCAAGGATGACGGCATTCTCGAACCGTTCGACGTGTCGCTGGAAGAGGCACAGAACCTGGTGATGACCGCACGGGTCATTCTGGGCTGGGTCGATCCTGCCGATCTGGAAGCCGCCGCCGAAGAGGCCGAAGGCGAGATCTCGGACGAGGAGGCCGGGGCCTGATCTCAGGCCCCGCGAGGTGTACATGGGTCGCGGCGGCGTCCATAAGGATCGTTCGGAAGGGCCCGAGCGGAAATGCATCGCCACGGGCGAGGTTCAGCCTAAATATGGCTTGATCCGCTTTGTGGCGGGCCCCGATGGCCGGGTGTGGCCGGACGTTGCGGGCAAGCTGCCGGGCCGGGGGGTCTATGTGGCCGCGGATCGCGCCGCGCTGGACAAGGCGGTCGGCAAAAAGCTGTTCGCACGCGGCTTCAAGGCTCAGGTCACGGCGCCGGAGGGGCTTGTGGACGAGGTCGAGCGGCAATTGTCGCGCCGGGTGGTCGAACTGATCAGCCTGGCGCGCAAGTCGGGCGATGCGGTCGCAGGCTATGAAAAGGTCAAGACCTGGCTCGACAAGGAAGAGGCACAAGTTCTGCTGCAGGCGGTGGACGGATCGGGCCGTGGAAAGTCGAAACTGAGCACGCCGCACTTTGGCAAATATATCGGCTGGCTCACGGCGGATGAATTGGGCATGGCGTTTGGACGCCAAACAGTGATACATGCGGCGCTTGCCTCTGGTGGACTCGCCAAACGTGTTGTAGAGGAAGCGCAGCGCTTGCGCGGTGTGCGCAAATCGGATGACGGCGGCAGCGGCCGCGCGGAAGGGTAAGAAGCTTTATGAGCGATAGTGACGGCAAAAAGACATTGGGTCTGCGTGGGGGCGCTCGTCCCGGAAACGTGAAACAGAGTTTCAGCCACGGACGGACCAAGAATGTCGTGGTGGAAACCAAGCGCAAACGCGTGGTGGTTCCCAAGCCGGGAGCGGCCAAACCGGGCAGCGGCAGTCCTGCGCCCGGCGGTGATCCCTCGCGTCGTCCTGCCGGCATCTCGGATGCCGAGATGGCCCGCCGCCTGAAGGCGTTGCAGGCTGCCAAGGCGCGCGAGGCCGAAGAGGCCGCCAAGCGCGAGGCCGAGGAAAAGGCCCGCGAAGAGGAACGCACCCGCCGCCGCGCCGAGGCCGAGGCCAAGGAACGCGAACAGCGCGAAGCCGAAGAGCGTGCCAAGGCCAAGGCCGAAGCCGAGGAAGCCTCGCGTCGCGAAGCGGAAGAGGCGGCAAAACGCGCCGCTG
The DNA here is from genome assembly GCF_040830605.1 of Ruegeria sp. GTDB lineage: Bacteria > Pseudomonadota > Alphaproteobacteria > Rhodobacterales > Rhodobacteraceae > Ruegeria. The sequence continues at coordinate 104,612 of NZ_JBFOMD010000004.1, read as the reverse complement.
CGGCCCCGGCTCCGGCCGAACCCAAGCCTGCCGCGCGCAGCCCGGCCAGCAAACCGGCGCCCGCTGCAACTCCGCGCAAGCAGGATCGTGAGCGAGAACAGCGCGGCCGTGGCAAGGGTCGTGAGGACAACCGCCGGTCCGGCAAGCTGACACTGGGTCAGGCCACCGGTGGCGAAGGCAACCGCCAGCGCTCGATGGCAGCAATGAAGCGCAAGCAGGAACGCGCTCGCCAGAAGGCGATGGGCGGTACGGTCGAGCGCGAAAAGGTGATCCGCGACGTTCAGCTGCCCGAGGCAATCATGGTCTCGGAACTGGCCAACCGCATGGCCGAACGCGTGGCCGATGTGGTCAAATCGCTGATGCAGATGGGCATGATGGTCACGCAGAACCAGACCATTGATGCCGACACCGCCGAACTGATCATTCAGGAATTCGGCCACAAGGTCACCCGTGTCTCCGATTCGGACGTCGAGGATGTCATCAAGGAAGTCGAAGACGACGAAAAGGACCTGCAGCCGCGCCCGCCGGTCATCACCATCATGGGCCATGTCGACCACGGCAAAACTTCGCTGCTGGACGCGATCCGGGATGCGCGTGTTGTCGCTGGCGAGGCAGGTGGCATCACCCAGCATATCGGCGCCTATCAGGTTCAGACCGACGATGGCGTTACGCTGAGCTTCCTCGACACCCCGGGCCACGCGGCCTTTACCTCGATGCGCTCGCGCGGTGCTCAAGTGACGGATATCGTGGTGCTTGTGGTGGCCGCCGACGATGCGGTGATGCCGCAGACCGTCGAGGCCATCAACCACGCCAAGGCGGCCCAGGTGCCGATGATCGTGGCGATCAACAAGATCGACAAGCCGGATGCCAATCCGGACAAGGTGCGCACGGATCTGCTGCAGCACGAAGTGATCGTCGAGAAGATGTCCGGCGAAGTGCAGGATGTCGAAGTGTCGGCCATCACCGGTCAAGGCCTGGACAACCTACTGGAAGCCATTGCATTGCAAGCCGAAATCCTGGAACTGAAGGCCAACCCCGACCGCGCCGCCCAAGGCGCCGTGATCGAGGCGCAGCTGGATGTGGGCCGTGGCCCCGTGGCCACCGTTCTGGTCCAGAACGGGACCTTGCGCCAGGGCGATATCTTTGTCGTGGGTGAGCAGTACGGCAAGGTCCGTGCGCTGATCAACGACAAGGGCGAGCGCGTCGACGAAGCCGGGCCGTCGGTTCCGGTCGAGGTGCTGGGCCTCAATGGCACACCCGAGGCCGGTGACGTTCTGAACGTGACCGAAACTGAGGCGCAGGCGCGCGAAATCGCCGCCTATCGCGAACAGGCCGCCAAGGACAAGCGCGCGGCAGCCGGTGCCGCAACCACGCTGGAACAGCTGATGCAGAAGGCCAAGGAAGACGAGAATGTCTCCGAGTTGCCGATTCTGGTCAAAGCGGATGTGCAGGGCTCGGCCGAGGCCATCGTTCAGGCGATGGAAAAGATCGGCAACGAAGAGGTGCGCGTGCGCGTGCTGCACTCGGGCGTTGGCGCCATTACCGAGACCGATATCGGCCTGGCCGAAGCGTCCGGCGCACCGGTCATGGGCTTCAACGTCCGGGCCAATGCCTCGGCGCGGAACACTGCCAACCAGAAAGGCGTGGAAATCCGCTACTACTCGGTGATCTACGATCTGGTGGATGACGTGAAAGCCGCCGCATCCGGCCTGCTGAGCGCCGAAATCCGCGAGAACTTCATCGGCTATTCCGAGATCCGCGAAGTCTTCAAAGTCACCGGCGTCGGCAAGGTTGCCGGCTGTCTGGTTACCGAGGGTGTCGCCCGCCGCTCGGCCGGTGTGCGCCTGCTGCGCGACAACGTGGTGATCCACGAAGGCACGCTGAAGACGCTCAAGCGTTTCAAGGACGAAGTGACCGAGGTTCAGTCGGGTCAGGAATGCGGTATGGCGTTCGAGAACTACGACGATATCCGCCAAGGCGACGTGATCGAGATCTTCGAGCGCGAGGAAGTGACCCGGACGCTCGACTGACTGTCAGCGAACCGGACATAAAAATGAAGAAGGGGATGGCCACGCCATCCCCTTTGTTTTTCCAATGACAAGTTGTCCCGGACGATCAGGCTGCGGCTTGTACCGGACGCCCCATGTAAATCTTGTCGCCGACGCGAACCGCGATACGGCCATCCGATAGTTTCCGGACAAATGTGCCCTGAACCGAGATGCAACTGCCCAAAGTGATTGTACGAAGCACGTCAAATCCTCCCCGACCAGAATAAGACATGCATCCATCATACATTGAATGATTAACAAAACATAACTCAAACGCGCGCAAATAGAGAAAAACTGGACGCTTCTATGTCAGATGAGTCCCAAAGAGCACTCTGTCGTCGGATTGCCGCGCTTTCCTTTACGGCCGGATCAGAGCCAATCGCGCAGGATCGGGATCAGCGGGATATCCGCTGGCGGCATCGGATAGTCGCGCAAATCTGCGGCACGCGCCCATTTCAGCGCCTGCCCCTCACGCGATTGCGGGATGCCCTCCCACTTGCGGCAGGCGAAGAGAGGCATCAACAGGTGGAAATCGTCATAGCTGTGGCTGGCAAAGGTCAGCGGCGCAAGGCACGAGGCCCAGGTGTTGATGCCCAGCTCTTCCTCCAGCTCGCGGATCAGCGCCACTTCGGGAGTTTCGCCCACCTCAACCTTGCCGCCCGGAAACTCCCACAGCCCGGCCATGGACTTGCCCTCCGGGCGCTGCGCCAGCAGCACCCGGCCATCGACGTCGATCAGGGCAACGGCAGAGACAAGGATGGTCTTCACGAGCGATAGTCCGCGTTGATCTCGATATATCCGTGGGTCAGGTCGCAGGTCCAAACCGTGGATTGGCCATCCCCCAGCCCCAGATCCACCGCAATCACCAGCTCCTGCTGCTTCATGTAGGCGGCGGCCTTGTCCTCGCGGTAGTCCGGGCTGACCCAACCTTTTTCGGCCACCCGAATGTCACCGAAAGAAATGCTTAGCAGGTCGCGATCCGCCGCAGCCCCGGATTTTCCAATCGCCATGACAACACGGCCCCAGTTCGGGTCTTCGCCCGCGATGGCGGTTTTCACCAGAGGTGAGTTCGCGATGGCCAGCCCGTGCACCTTGGCATCCGCATCCGAGGCGGCACCGGTCACCCGGATTTCGACAAACTTCGTCGCGCCTTCGCCGTCGCGCACCACTTGTTTGGCCAGATCCAGCATCACCGCCTCCAGAGCCTCGGCGAAGGCCGCATTGCCGGTGGCATCCACGCCCGAGGCGCCGGTGGCGCACAAGAGCAGGCTGTCCGAGGTCGAGGTATCGCTGTCCACCGTGATGCAATTGAAAGTCCGGTCGGTCGTCGCGCCCAGCATCTGCTGCAACGCGCCCTGCTCGACCTTCGCATCGGTGAAAATATAGACCAGCATCGTCGCCATATCCGGCGCGATCATGCCCGAACCCTTGGCAATCCCCGAAACAGAGACTGTTTTGCCGTCGATCTCGACCTTCGCGCTGGCGCCTTTTGGGAAAGTGTCTGTGGTCATGATGGCCTGCGCCGCCGCCTCGATCGCGTCCGGCGCCAGCGCGCCGTTCAGCGCCTCAAGCTGCGCCACGATGCGCTCATGCGGCAGCGGCTCGCCGATCACGCCGGTGGACGATGTAAAGACGCGGGCGACCGGTACACCGGTTACGTCCGACACCGCCTGCGTCACCTCGGCCACCGAGGTTTGACCGTAATGGCCGGTAAACGCATTGGCATTGCCCGAATTCACCAGGATCGCCGCTGGTCCGTCACAGGCACCGCCGATCTTGTCCTGACAATCCAGCACCGGTGTCGCGCGCGTGGCCGAGCGGGTAAAGACACCGGCCACCGATGTGCCCGGGTCCATTACCGCCAGCATCACGTCCGTACGACCCTGATAGCGCACGCCCGCTGCAACCGTGGCAAAGCGCACCCCGCCGATCACCGGCAAGTCGGGAAAACCGGCAGGCGCCAGCGGCGAAACCTTGGTGATCGTCGCCATAGGGCCTTACTCCTGAACCAGCTCGATCTGCCGCAGCGCATCGGGGCCACCGTCCAGCGCGGGACGCTCAATCTCGGCCGCCTTGGTCAGTTCAGCCACGCGGGCCTCGATGGCGTCCTGCTGGATTTTCGAGGTCAGCTCCCCCCGCACCTCTTCCAGCTCCGGCGCCTCGGCCTTGCGCTGATCGTTCAGGATGATCACATGCCAGCCGAACTGGGTTTGAACCGGGTCGGAAACCTGGCCCTTTTCCAGCCCAACGACCGCCTGTTCGAACTCGGGGACCATGGCGCCGGTGCCGAACCAGCCCAACTCACCGCCATTGGGACCAGACGGGCCGGTGGATTTCTCCTTGGCGGTCTCGGCAAAATCGGCCCCGCCATCCAGCGCCTCTTTGATCGCCTTTGCCTCATCCTCGGTTTCGACCAGAATATGCGACGCGTTGTATTCGTCACCGCCGAACCCATCGGCGTATTTCTCGTCATAAGCCGCCTGTACCGCCTCATCGGTGGTGGCGGCCTGCAGAATGCCCTCGATGGTTTCCGCCGCCAGCAACGAGCGTTCCTCGTTCTCGAGCGCCAGCGTGATCTGCCTGGGCACCTCGCCCTGCTGCACCTGTTTCAGCAGGCTCTGCTGCACCAGCTGGTCGAGGATCGCGTCATAAAGCACCTGGTCCGGCAGCCCTTGATATTGCTGCGGCAACGAGGCCAGCGCGATGATCATGTGGCCCAAAGTGATCTCTTCACCATTGACGCGGGCCACAACAGTATCGGCATTGGTTTCAGTTTCGGCAGCCACCGGCAAGGCCATCGCGACGACAAGCGCCAGTGATGGCAGAAAAGTGAGGCCTTTGGGCATTGAATCATCCTATTCTCAGGCCGCGGCAGGGCGCGGCGTTGACACTCTTTGGCCCGCCGCTTACATCGCTTGAAGCCTTGGACAGGACCGCCTTTCACCCCCCGTATCTATGGGTTGCGCGCAGGGCGGGCAAGCCTGTCGCAACCACGATAAGAACAGATCCGCTGGAGTGAACATGCTGGGACTCGGAACGCTCGCCAAAAAGGTGTTCGGAACGCCGAACGACCGCAAGATCAAGGCGACCCGCCCGCTGATCGATCAGATCAACGCGCTGGAAGAAGAGTTCGAGAAACTCTCGGATGACGGCCTCAAGGAAAAGACCGCCGAACTGCGCCAGCGCGCGCACAACGGCGAAAGCTTGGACGACCTGCTGCCCGAAGCCTTTGCCAACGTCCGTGAAGGGGCCAAACGCGCCCTTGGTCTGCGGGCCTTCGACGTTCAGTTGATGGGCGGGATTTTCCTGCATCAGGGCAATATCTCGGAAATGAAGACGGGTGAGGGCAAGACACTGGTCGCCACCCTCCCCGCCTATTTGAACGCGCTGACCGGCAAGGGCGTGCATGTGGTGACGGTGAACGAATACCTCGCCAAGCGCGACTCGGAATGGATGGGCAAGGTGTTTGAGACGGTGGGCATGACCACCGGCGTGATCTGGTCCGGCCAGCCCGAAGATCAGAAAATGGCCGCCTATCAAAGCGACATCACCTATGCCACCAACAACGAGCTGGGGTTCGACTATCTGCGCGACAACATGAAGTCCGATCTGACGCAGGTGCATCAGAAACACCACAATTTCGCAATCGTGGACGAGGTGGATTCGATCCTGATCGACGAGGCGCGGACACCCCTGATCATCTCGGGCCCCGCACAGGACCGGTCTGAGCTGTATGTCACCATCGACAAGCTGATCCCGCTGCTGCAGGACGATCACTTCACGCTGGACGAAAAGACCCGCAACGTAACCTTCACCGACGAAGGCAACGAGTTTCTGGAAGAGCAGCTTATCGCCCGCGAGCTGCTGCCCGAGGGCCAGTCGCTGTACGATCCGGAAAGCACCACCATCGTGCACCATGTCAACCAGGGCCTGCGCGCGCACAAGATGTTCCAGCGCGACAAGGACTATATCGTGCGTGACGGCGAGGTGGTGCTGATCGACGAATTCACCGGCCGGATGATGCCGGGCCGCCGCCTGTCGGACGGTCTGCATCAGGCCATCGAAGCCAAGGAAGGCGCTCAGATTCAGCCGGAAAACGTGACGTTGGCTTCGGTGACCTTCCAAAACTATTTCCGTCTCTACGACAAGCTCAGCGGCATGACCGGCACCGCGCTGACCGAGGCCGAGGAATTCGGCGAGATCTATGGTCTGGGCGTCGTCGAGGTGCCCACCAACCGTCCCATCACGCGCGAAGACAAGGACGATCAGGTCTATCGCACGGTTGGCGAGAAACACATCGCCATGATCGGCCAGATCAAGAAGGCCAATGAAAAGGGCCAGCCGGTTCTTGTCGGGACCACCTCGATCGAGAAATCGGAAATCCTCAGCCAGCTTCTCGACAAGGAGGGCGTCAAGCACAACGTGCTGAACGCCCGCCAGCACGAGAAAGAGGCGCAGATCGTCGCCGATGCCGGCCGCTTTGGCGCGGTGACCATCGCCACCAACATGGCCGGGCGGGGCACCGACATTCAGCTGGGCGGCAATGTCGAGATGAAGGTGCTGGAGGCCATCGCCGCCAACCCCGAGGCCGACCCCGCCGAGCTGCGCGCTGCGGAAGAGGCACGCCATGCCGAGGAAAAACAGAAAGTGCTCGACGCGGGTGGCCTGTTCGTCATGGCCTCGGAACGGCACGAAAGCCGCCGTATCGACAACCAGTTGCGCGGACGCTCGGGCCGTCAGGGTGACCCGGGCCGCACGGTGTTCTATCTCAGCCTCGAAGACGACCTGATGCGCATCTTCGGCTCGGAACGCCTGGACAAGGTTCTCAAGACTTTGGGCATGAAAGAGGGCGAGGCGATCATTCACCCCTGGGTGAACAAATCGCTAGAACGCGCACAGGCCAAGGTCGAGGGGCGCAATTTCGACATCCGCAAGAACATCCTCAAGTTCGACGACGTGATGAACGATCAGCGCAAGGTGATCTTCAGCCAGCGGCGCGAGATCATGTCGGCTGACGACCTGTCCGAGATCGTCTCGGACATGCGCGAGCAGGTGATCGACGACCTGATCGACCAGTACATGCCGCCGAAAACCTATGCGGACCAGTGGGATACCGATGGCCTGCACGAGGCGGTGATCGAACAGCTTGGCGTGGACGCTCCGGTCAGGGACTGGGCCGATGAAGAAGGCGTCGATGACGACGAGATTCGCGAGCGTCTGATCAAGGCCGCCGATGACATGATGGCGAAAAAGGCCGTCGATTTCGGTCCCGAGAACATGCGCAACATCGAAAAGCAGGTGCTGCTGCAGACCATCGACAGCAAATGGCGCGAACATCTGCTGACGCTGGAACACCTGCGCTCGGTCGTGGGGTTCCGTGGGTATGCCCAGCGCGATCCGCTCAACGAATACAAGAACGAAAGCTTTCAGCTGTTCGAAGGAATGCTGGACGGGCTGCGCGAAACCGTGACCAAGCAACTGTCGCGCGTGCGGCCTCTGACCGAGGAAGAGCAAAAGGAAATGCTGGCCCAGATGGCCGCCCAGCAAGCGCAAATGCAGAAAGCCGCCGACCGTGCCGAGGCCATCGCCGAGGCCGAAGCCTCGGGCGATGCACGCCCGGGATTCGTCGAGGATGACCCCACTACGTGGGGCAATCCCGGGCGCAATGATCCATGTCCCTGCGGCTCGGGCAAGAAGTTCAAGCACTGTCACGGACGGTTGGCCTAGGCCATCCGCCCCGAACTTGACAAAATGACTCCCAAGGGCGGCCACATATTGGCCGTCTTTTTTAACGAACTTCACCTGTGCTCCTTGAGAAGGAGGGGGGTGTCATGAGTCTTGCACGTAGAATATTGATGGTTGGCGGTACCGTAAGCTGTGCTCTGGGAACGGGGTATCTGATGCAGTACGGCCTGAGCGACACGCCATCGCTTGACCAGACCACCGCGTCCGGCCAGCAGGCCGACGATGAGGTCATGCGCGAGCTTGAGGGAATCGTCCTCACCTCGGCGACACCGCAAGAGGCCGAGCAGACGCTTAAGGCCGATCTGCTGGCACAACCAGAACCCGAACCGGTCACCCCGGAACCCGCCCGCGCCGAGGACTGCGCGATCAAGGCAACGGCGGAACCCGTGCCGATGGCCAGCGTCGCCCTGTCTGTTGCCGCACCCTGCAACGTGAATGAACGCCTGACCGTGCATCACAGCGGGCTGATGTTCACCGACGTCACCGACGCGTTCGGCAGGCTGGACATTACCGTCCCGGCCCTTTCGGAAACCGCCGTATTTATTTTGGCCTTCGAGAACAACAAAGGCACCGTCGCCAGGACCGAAGTTACAGACCTGAACGCCTACGACCGGGTTGCTCTTCAATGGAAAGGCCCGGCGGGCTTTCAGATGCACGCGCTCGAATTCGGCGCCGCTTATGGTCAGGAAGGGCATGTTTGGGCCGGCACCGAAGCCCACGGTTTGGGCCAGGTGGCCCGGCTCGGCACCCCGGTGGCTCCCACCTCGCAGCTTGTCGAAATCTACACCTTCCCATCCGGGCAGGCGGCCCAATCCGGCACCATCGCCCTGACGATCGAGGCCGAGGTGACCACCGACAATTGCGGCCGCGACATCAACGCCCAATCTTTCGATCTGCGCGACGGCGGGAGGCTGCGGTCGCGCGATCTTGTGCTGTCAATGCCGGATTGCGGGGCCACAGGTGATTTTCTGGTGTTGAATAATCTGGTCGAAGACCTGAAAATCGCCGCCAAGTAATCCGCAGGCAACCGCAGGTTTCATATGACTTGGCTTCGTGCGGCGGCTCTCGCCGCACTTTCCGTTCTTGCCCCCGCCACAGGGGTCCATGCGCAGGACATCACCCTGTCGTCGCGCGATGGCAAGGTCGAAATCTCGGGCACGCTCCTGGGGTTCGACGGCGAGTTCTATCGTGTCGACACCAAATTCGGAGAGCTGACCGTGGACGGCTCGGGCGTGACCTGCGACGGCCCGGCCTGCCCAAGCCTGACCGATTTCGTGGCCGAGATCACTCTGTCGGGCTCCTCCACCATGGCCGAAGTACTGCTGCCCGCGCTGGTCGAGGGGTTCGCCCTGCGCAACGGGCTGCAAACCCACCGCGAAACGCTGGACGAGGCCCATTTCGTCTACTCCCTGCATCAGACCCACCGTGACGCACCACTGGCCCGGTTCACGTTTCACGTCACCAACACCGACGAAGGCTTTGCCGACCTGCTGGCCAACGAGGCCGATATCGTGATGGCCCTGCGCGAGATTCGCCCCGGCGAACGTGAGCGCGCGCAAGAGGCGGGCATGGGCGATCTGACCGAGGCCAATCGCGCCCGGGTGCTGGCGCTCGACGCGATGGTGCCGGTGGTTGCCCCCGACAATCCGGTACAGCGAATCTCGACTGCCGATCTTGCCCGCGTCTTTGCCGGAGACATTGCCAATTGGTCTGCCCTCGGCGGCCCAGACGCCCCGATTGCACTGCACCTGCCCACCGCAGGTTCGGGGCTGGCTCAGGCGGTCGAGGACCGGTTGCTTGGCCGGGCAAAGGTGCCGCTGGCCGAAGCGATTTCCCGCCATACCCGCAGCAGCCAGTTGGCCCGTGCCGTCGCAGCCGATCCCTTTGCCATCGGCATCGTCAGCTTTGCCGAAACCGGCACCGCGCGGGCACTGACCTTGACTGGGCCCTGCGGTTTCTCCCTCGCCGCCACCCGCTGGACCATCAAGACCGAGGATTATCCGCTCACCTCGCCGATGTTCCTGTACCTGCCCGCACGCCGCCTGCCCAAGATCGCGCGCGAGTTTCTCGCCTACACCAATAGTTCTGCCGCCCAGATCGTGATCCGCCGCGCCGGGTTCGTGGATCAGTCGGCCGAGCTGATACGGATGGGCGCGCAAGGCGACCGGCTGGCCAACGCGATCACAGCGGCCGGAGAGGAAACCCCGGTGGAAGAACTGCAACGCATGATTGCCACACTCAGCCCGATGGCCCGCCTGACCACATCGTTCCGCTTCGAAACCGGCTCCTCCCGCCCCGACGCCCAATCGCGTTCAAACATCCTGGGCCTGGCGCAGGCGCTGGAAACCGGTGCCTATGACGCCCGCAAGCTGGTCTTTGTCGGCTTCAGCGATGGCGAAGGCCCCGCACAAGGCAACACCCGGATCGCCCGTAAACGCGCCGAAGCTGTTCGCGACGCAGTCCTGAACGCCGTCGAAACAGCCCGCCCCGAAAGCGTCGAGATCGGCGTCGAAGCCTTTGGCGAGGCCCTGCCCATGGCCTGCGACGACAGCGACTGGGGCCGCCAGGTCAACCGCCGCGTCGAAGTCTGGATGCGATAAAGCACCTTGCGAAATACCTGAATCACTTAACGCTGCCTGAAATCATAGATTTCAACGCGTTACGTGATGCTTGGTGTTTCAAGTTTTTCGTGAAGTGCTGAAGCACACGCCCAACCCTTCTTCTGTTCAAAAATATCCCGGGGGAGTCCCGGCTTGCCGGGACGGGGGCAGAGCCCCCTCTTTGTACATGCCCATCAGAGATACCCCTCCGACCGGAAACTCAACTCGGTGGACTTCCCGATGATCAGATGATCGTGCAGGGTCAAACCCAGCGCAACGCAGGCATCCCGAATCCGGTTGGTCATATCGATATCCGACTGCGACGGCGTCGGATCGCCCGAGGGGTGATTGTGCACCAGAATCAGGGCCGAGGCATTCAGCTCCAGCGCCCGTTTCGCCACCTCGCGCGGGTAGACCGGCACATGATCGACCGTTCCCTTGGCCTGCTCCTCATCTGCAATCAGTACGTTCTTGCGGTCCAGATAAAACACTCGGAACTGCTCGATCTCGCGATGCGCCATGGTCGTATGACAGTAATCCAGCAGCGCGTCCCAACTGGAAATCACCTGCCGCTGCATCACACGTGCCCGTGCCATCCGGTGCGCGCAGGCCTCAAGGATCTTCAGATCGGTGATGACGCTCTCGCCCACACCCTTGATGTCCTGCAACCGCTCTACCGGAGCGGTCAAAACCCGGCTGAAGTCGCCGAACGCCTCCAGCAACCGTCGCGCCAACGGTTTCACATCCTGACGCGGGATCGAGCGGAACAGGACCAGTTCCAACAGCTCATAATCCGGCATTGCCGCCGCACCGCCAGACATGAACCGCTCGCGCAAGCGTTTGCGGTGATCCTTGATGTAGGACGGCAACCGTCCCGACGGCAGCGGCGTCACCGGTGCTTCGTCGGTGTCGAACAGCATCGGGGCTTCGGCAAAGGCATCCTGGCTCATACCGCAAAGCCTCGCCCCGAATCGGTTTCCGTTTGGTTAACGCCCCTCGCCCGCCATCCGGGTCGTGGCCCTGCGCACGGCGATATGCAGCAGGACCGAGAACACCCCCAGCGTCAGCATAGCGGCAAACATCAGATCGGTCTTGGCCCGCCCATTGGCCAGCAGCATCAGATAGCCCAGCCCTTTGGAGGCCCCGACCCACTCGCCAATCACCGCGCCAATGGGCGCATAGACCGCCGCCAGCCGCAGGCCCGAGGCCAGCGAGGGTAGCGCCGCGGGCACCCGGATATGCCACAGCACCGCGCGCGGACTGGCCTGCATCGTACGGGCCAGATCCAGATAGCCGGGCGGCGTCCGCATCAGCCCGTCAAAGAACGAAGAGGTCACAGGGAAGTAGATGATCAGCACTGCCATCGCGACCTTGGACCACAGCCCATAGCCCAGCCACAGTGTCAGGATCGGCGCCAGCGCAAAGACGGGCAGGGCCTGCGTGAACACCAGCATCGGCTGCACCAGCACCCGCGCCATGCGCGACGTCGCCAGTTGGATCGCCGTCGCGATCCCCAGCGCCGCACCGCAGCCAAGCCCGATCAGCACTTCGATCGCAGTAATTAGAGTATGTTCTGCGATCACCGCACGATTCTGCCACCAGGTCTCGGCCACCAACAGCGGCCCGGGCAGGATAAAGCGCGGCAGGCCGGTCAGGCTGACGATCACCTGCCAGACACCGATGGCAAACAGGGCCGCAGCAAAGGCGGGGACATACCTCATGCCGCCTCCTCGCGCAGCAGGCGCAACAAAGCCCCCTGCGCGGCCAGCGTTTCCAGATCGTCCACCTTGCGCGGCGTTTCCGCAGCCGGTGGGTCACAAGGGGTCAGCCCGGTCTGCGACATCACCACGATGGAATGCCCCAGCCGCGCGGCCTCGCCCGGGTCATGCGTGACCAGCAGTACCGTGCGTCCGTGCAGCAGCTCCACCGCCAGATCCTGCATATCCGCCCGCGTGCGCGCGTCGAGTGCCGAGAATGGCTCGTCCAGCAGGATGACCGGCTTGTCCCCCATCAGCGTTCGTGCCAGCGCCCCGCGCTGCCTTTGACCGCCGGACAGTTCCGCCGGTTTCTTGGCCGCATGATCGGTCAGCCGCACCCGCCCCAGCAGCCGCTCCAGCCGCGCCATATCCGGTTTCTCGCGGCGCAGCCGGGCGCCCAGAATGATGTTCTGCGTCACCGTCGCCCAGGGCAACAGCAGATCGTCCTGCGCCATGTAACCCACGCGCGGCACCACCTTGCCGCGATCCGACGCGTGGATGGCGCCGTCAAAATCCGCCCCCGTCCGCAACCCGGCAATCAGCCGCAACACTGTGGATTTCCCAACGCCCGAGCCGCCAAGAAGGCAGGTCCACTGCCCCGCCGCCAAAGACAGCGAGAGCGGCGCGAATAGCTGCGCGCCGTCAATAGTAGCCTGCCCCTCGACCGTTATCCCGGGCGCTGGCGTCACGGAGTCAGGCCCATCTGCCAGAACCCGACTTCGAGCCGTGTCGCCATCTCAAAGGTCTTGCAGAGGCGCGACCAGACCGGCAATTGGTCGTAACCCTCGTCCAACCGCCGGATCAGCGCACCGTCCAGCAGCGCCCCGACATCGCGGCAGGTCTGCTGGTATTCGGCCCCCGCGTAAGTGTCGATCCAGTCGCGGTAGGTATCCGAAGTGGCCTCATCCGCCAAACGCGCCCCGATCTCGCCATAGCCCATGACGCAAGGCGCAAGTGCGGCCAGCAAGCTCATGAAGTCGCCAGAATAGCCGACCTCCAGCACAAAGCGGGTGTAGGCCAGATTCTCGGGCCGTTCAGGCGTAGCGAATAGGTCTGCCTCGGAAATCCCTGCCTCGGCACAGACAACGATATGCAGCTTCATCTCTTCGCTGATCAGCCCGTTCACGGTTGCCGAGGCGGCCAGCATTTCCTCATGCGTCTCACCCTTGACCACCGCCAGCGCCCAGGCACGCGAGAAGTGGACGAGGAACACATAGTCCTGACGCAGGTAATGCAGGAACGCCTCGCGCGGCAGGCTCCCGTCCTTCAGCCCTTCGACAAAGGCGTGGCGGGTGTAGTCCCGCCACGTCTCGCCCGCGCCCTCGCGCATCAGGCCAAAGGCGCGGCCATAATCCGGCGCTCCGCTCATTTCGCGGTCACGTCGATGGTGATGGCATCGACCGGGTTCACGCTGTCGATCATGCCGCTGTCCTTCAGGAACTGTTCGAACCGCGCATACCGGCCGGCGTCGAAACCCGCCGGACGCAGAGCAAAGCGGGGCAGCGTGTCGACCCAGGCCCGCGCATTCAGCTCGTCCTGCAACTCGGTCGAGGTGGCCGAGAACACCTCCCAGCTTGCTTCGGGGTTGTTCACGATGAACTGGGTGGCCTTTTCGGTCGCGGCGAGGAAACGCTCCACCTTGTCGGCATCCATGGTCTCGGGATTGGCGACATAGATCAGTTCGTCATAGGGCGGGACGCCCTCTTCCTCGATATAGAAACAGGTGCCGGGCACACCCTCGATATCCATCTGGTTCAGCTCGAAATTCCGGTAGGCGCCGATCACCGCATCCACCTGACCGGACATCAGCGAAGGCGACAGCGAGAAGTTCACGTTGATCATCTCGATCTCATCCAGCTTGACGCCGTGATGACCCAAAACAGTCCCTAACACGGCCTCTTCCACGCCCGCGACCGAGAAACCGATCTTCTTGCCTTTGAGATCCGCCGGCGACTTGATCGGCCCGTCCTTGAGCACCAACAGGCAGTTGAGCGGGGTGGCGACCAGCGTGCCCACACGTTTCAGCGGCAGGCCCTCGTGGATCTGCAGGTGCAGCTGCGGCTGATAGGACACGGCCAGATCGGCCTGACCAGCAGCGACCAGACGCGGCGGGGCCGAGGGGTCGGCAGGCGGCACGATTTCAACCTCAAGCCCCTGTTCGGCGAAGTATCCGTTTTCCTGCGCCACGATGATCGGGCCGTGGTCGGGGTTGATGAACCAGTCCAGCAAGACGGTCATCTTGTCGGCGGCCATCGCCGGAGTGGTGGCCAGCATGGCCAGAGCGGTAAGGAGTTTCTTCATGGTCTTGCGTTTCCTTTTCATGAAGTTGCGGCCGCGACGAGGACGATCTCGCCCGGCCAATCCGGTTGAATACGTTCCGCTGTGCGCCAGGCCCGCAGGCCGGTGGCGCAGCACAGAGCGAGGCGCTTGGTCGGTTCCTGCAAATGCGCCGCCACGGCATCAGGAGCGATACGATGGGCGGCGGGGTGGATCGGGTCGGGGGCCTCTGTGTCGCCCCGCAATTCCACGATCACGTCGTCGCCGGTGAGTTGGGTCGGAGCCACGAAACGAAATGCCGTCTCGGGCTCGGGCGCGGCGTCGAAGCGAAACGTGGTGCTGCGGAAAGTGTGGGCATCGAACTGCATGATCTGGCCCAGCGGCGATGGCTCCAGACCCAGCAGCACCGCCAGAGCCATCTGCGCCTGCGCCGCTCCGATCATGCTGACGACCGGCCCCAGAACGCCCGCGGTGGCACAGCTTGCGCCGCTGTCCGGAGCCTCAGGGAAAACAGCGCGCAAGGACGGGGCGCCACCGCAGAAGCCGCCAACATATCCGCCCAGCCCAAGCACCGACGCGCTGATCAGCGGTTTACCCTGCGCCAGACAGGTGTCGCTGAGCGTATAGCTCGCCGCGTAGCTGTCGGCGCAATCAAGCACCAGATCGGCGTTTTGTACGTTTTGTACAGCGTTCTCAGGCGTGAGTTTTCGTCTTGTACATGTCACGACGATGCCAGAATTGATCTCGCGACAGCGTTCGGCAGCGATTTCCGCCTTGGGTTTTCCGCAGTCCTTTTCTGTGAACAGCGTCTGCCGGTGCAGGTTCGACAGATCGACGGTATCACTATCCATCACCGTCAGATGCCCCACTCCGGCCCCTGCCAGTAGAGGCAGCACCGGCG
Source organism: Ruegeria sp. (assembly GCF_040830605.1). Lineage (GTDB taxonomy): Bacteria > Pseudomonadota > Alphaproteobacteria > Rhodobacterales > Rhodobacteraceae > Ruegeria. The sequence continues at coordinate 89,284 of NZ_JBFOMD010000004.1, read as the reverse complement.
CCGCCAGACCGCCTGCGCCGACGACGAGCACACGGGCGGCAGACAGAAGCGCCTGCCCCTCGACGCCGACCTCCGGCAGGATCATCTGCCGGGCATAGCGGCTCATCGCGTGACCTCGATCCATTGCCGCACGCGGGCCTCGGGGTCGGCGTTCAGGGTGATGTCGGTGACGGCCGAGACGATATCAGCGCCCGCCTCCAACACGCCGGGCGCGCGCTCGACGCTCATGCCGCCGATGCCGACCAGGGGAATGTCACCAACGCGGGCCTTCCATTCGGTTACACGCGGTAGACCCTGCTGATGCCATTTCATCTTTTTCAGGATCGTCGGATAGACCGGCCCCAGCGCCACATAATCGGGGTCCATGGCCAGAACCCGCTCAAGCTCATCATCGTCATGGGTGGAGACGCCCAGTTTCAGACCCGCCTTGCGGATCGCCTTCAGATCGGCCTGGTCCAGATCCTCCTGCCCCAGATGCACCCAATCGCACCTGGCCTCGATAGCCGCCTGCCAGTAGTCGTTGACCACCAGCACCGCCCCGCGCGCGCGGCAGAGATCGCGCGAGATCGCGATCTGTTCGCGCACCACATCCTCGGGCTGATCCTTCACCCGCAACTGCACCAGCTTCACGCCCAGCGGCAGCATTCGGCGCAGCCAGTCGGAATGGTCGAAGATGGGATAGAACCGGTCCAGCGTCATGACAGAAACGCCTTTCCGATCACCGGGGTCGAGGGTTCGGCCATATCCCGTGCCTCGATCGGGTCGGCCTCATGCGCCAGCCGCCCGGCGTCAATCGCCAATGCCATCGCGCGCGCCATGGCCACGGGATCACCCGCGCGCGCCACGGCAGTGTTCAGCAGCACCGCGTCATAGCCCAGCTCCATCGCGTGGGCGGCGTGACTGGGCAGGCCGATCCCGGCATCCACGACCAGCGGCACATCCGGAAACTCGGCCCGCATCGCACGCAGCGCGTATTCATTGTTCAGGCCACGCCCCGAGCCAATCGGTGCACCCCAGGGCATCAGCACCTCACACCCGGCCCCGAGCAGACGCTCGCCCACGATCAGGTCGTCGGTGGTGTAGGGAAAGACCTGAAACCCGTCCTCGGTCAGGATGCGCGCAGCCTCGACCAGTTGGAACACATCCGGTTGCAGGCTGTCGGTGTGGCCGATCAGTTCCAGCTTGATCCACGGCGTGCCGAACACCTCGCGCGCCATGTGGGCGGTGGTCACCGCCTCTTTCACCGTGTGGCACCCGGCGGTGTTGGGCAGGATCAAAACGCCCAGATCGCGGATCATGGCCCAGAATGTCTGTCCCGCGCCCCCGGCGCCCTCACGGCGCAGGGAAACGGTGGCAACCCCGGCGCCGCTCTCGCGAAACGCCTGTTCCAGAATGGCCGGACTTGGGTATTGCGCGGTGCCCAGCATCAGCGGGTTGGGCAGTTCAGTGCCGTAAAACGTCTTCATCCTCAGCCCCCCTGCATCGGTGCGACGACCTCGATCCGGTCGCCTTCGGTGAGCTTTTGGCCGACGCGCAGCGACGACGGCACGAACTGCTCATTCACCGCCGTCGCGACCCGGCCACTGAATCCGCATTCTTCCAGCAGCGCCGAGAGCGTTTCGGACTGCACCTCGCGAGTCTCGCCGTTAAGCACGATCTTCATCGACCATCTCCGAATGTTTGTTCTCAAGCGCCAGATCGGCCACGCCCTGCGCCAGTGCGGGCGCCAGCAGATAGCCGTGGCGGTAGAGCCCGTTGGCATAGATTGTCCTCCCCAGCCGCCGGATGCGGGGCAGGTTGTCGGGAAAGGCGGGGCGCAGATCGACGCCGATTTCCAGCACCTCGGCCTCGCCAAAGGCCGGGTTCAGCGCATAGGCGGCGCTGAGCAGTTCCAGCATCGAGCGCGCGGTGATGCGGCTGCTGTCCTCGCTTTCGATCATCGTCGCGCCCAGCATGTAGATGCCGTCGCCGCGCGGCACGATGTAGAGCGGCATGCGCGGATGCAGCAGGCGCACGGGGCGGGTCAGGGTCAAGTCGGGGCAGCGGATCACCAGCATCTCACCCTTCACGCCGCGCAGATCGTAGAGCAGATCGCGCGCGTGCAGGCCCCGGCAGTCGATGGCGTTTTCCAACCCGGCGGGCGCCAGTTTGCGGTGGAACTCCACCCCGTTATCTTGCAGCCCGCGATGAAGGTCTTGCAGCGCCTTGCGCGGATCAAGATGCGCCTCATCCGTAAAGAACAGACCTTTGCCAAATCCGTGCAGATCAGGCTCTAATTTGGTGATTTCACCATTTTTTGTCTCACGAAACCCTTCGGTGCGCCGGGCAAATCGGCGCAGGTCGGGCAGGTCGCGGGCATTGGCAACAATCAGCGTGCCGCGCCGTGTGACCTCGGTCTTTTCTGCCCACCAGTCGATGGCCTGCTGTCCCAGTCGCAACACCGACTCCTCGGCGTTTTCGTATTCGCACCACGGCGCCAGCATGCCCCCGGCCCACCAGGAACAGCCATGCGGACCGGGCGGGCCGCCCGGATCAAAGACCTGGACCTTTGCCCCACGCGCCGCCAGCTCGGTCGCAACCGCAAGCCCGGCCACCCCGGCCCCTATGACCGAGTAAACGGTCACGCGGGCCAGACCATGTGGAAGTGATGCACCGGCCCGTGGCCATGGCCGACGCCCAGCGCATCCGCCTGTGCAATCGCGCCCTGCAAATAGACATGTGCCGCCTCCACCGCCCCGGTCAGCGGCAGGCCCTTGGCGAGCCCGGCGGCAATCGACGAGGACAAGGTGCAGCCGGTGCCATGGGTGTTCTTCGTCCCGCGGCGCGGGGCGGAATATTCGCCGGCAACTTGTCCGTCAGCGATCAGCAGATCATGACAGATGTCGCCCGTGGCATGTCCACCCTTCATCAACACGGCCTGCGCACCAAGCGCACAGAGCGCATGGCCCTGTTCCACCATCTCCTCGTCCGTTTCGGCCACAAGGCGCTCCAGCAGGCAGGCGGCCTCGGGCAGGTTCGGGGTCAGCACGGTGGCGCGGGGCAGCAGGACCTCGCGCAGGGTCTGAATCGCGTCGCGGGCCAGCAATGCATCGCCGGATTTGGCGATCATCACCGGGTCCAGAACCACGGGGCCGCCGAACCCGGCGATGCCATCGGCCACGGTCTGGATGATCTCGGGCGTGGCCAGCATGCCGATCTTGATCGCGCCGACATCGAGATCGGAGAGAACCGCGTCGATCTGCGCCGCGATCACGTCCAGCGGGATGCCATGCACCGCGGTCACCGCCTGGGTGTTCTGCGCCGTCACGGCGGTGATCACGCTGGCGCCGTAGACGCCCAGCGCCGACATCGCCTTGAGGTCGGCCTGAATTCCGGCGCCGCCGCCGCTGTCGGATCCTGCGATGGTCAGGGCAATAGGTGCCATGCCGTTGCTCCATGTCTTTCGGGGCAACGGGGCTTTGAAAACGTCTTTAGTACTGAGACCGTTCCCTCCGCCGGTATTGCCCGGATCAGGTTCGATGGGTTGACGCATCCACGCCTCTCAGCCCCGACAAGGGCACCCCAACGGTTGCCGCGACAATCTCAGGTGGCGGGCCGGGAATCAAGACCCAGACATGGGGGATATGCGGCCAAACTGGACATATACATAAGTCCAAAACGAAAAGACCGGCCCAAATGGACCGGTCCTTGCCGTGACTGTCAGAGCGTTCAGCCCTTCATCCCGTCCCAAAAGGATTTGACGGATGAGAAAAAGCTCTTGGTCTCGGGGTTGTTGTCCTCACCCAGATCCTCGAACTCGCGCAGCAGTTCCTTCTGGCGGCTGGTCAGGTTGACCGGGGTTTCGACGGCCAGTTCGATGAACATGTCGCCGGAACCGCCGCCGCGCAGGGCGGGCATGCCCTTGCCCCGCAGACGCATCTGGCGGCCGGACTGACTGCCTGCCGGGATCTGCACCCGGCCACGGCCGCCGTCGATGGTCGGCACTTCGATCGAGCCGCCCAGCGCCGCCTTGGCCATGCTGACCGGTACGCGGCAATAAAGGTTCACGCTGTCGCGTTCAAACAGCTCATGCGGCGCCACCTCGACAAAGATGTAGAGATCGCCCGGAGGGCCGCCGCGCATCCCGGCCTCACCTTCGCCCGCCAGTCGAATGCGGGTGCCGGTTTCCACGCCGGCGGGGATGTTGACGCTGAGCGCCCGGTCCTTTTCGACCCGGCCCGCGCCCTTGCACGAAGTACAGGGGTTCTTGATGATCTGCCCCAGACCCGAACAGGTCGGGCAGGTCCGCTCGACGGTAAAGAACCCTTGCTGCGCCCGCACCTTGCCCATGCCGGAACAGGTCGGGCAGGTGGTGGGCTCGACCCCGCCTTCGGCGCCGGTGCCTTCGCAGGACGAGCACGACACGGCGGTCGGCACGTTGATCGTTTTCTGCATGCCGGAATAGGCTTCTTCCAGCGTCACCCGCAGGTTATAGCGCAGGTCCGAGCCGCGCGCGGCCCGCCGTCCGCCACCCTGACGGCCACCCATGAAATCGCCGAACAGATCATCGAATACGTCCGAGAACGCGCTCGAAAAATCGCCCGAGCCAAAACCGCCGCCGGGGCGCTGCCCGCCGCCACCCATGCCGTTTTCAAACGCGGCATGGCCAAAGCGGTCATACGCGGCCTTTTTTTCGGCGTCCTTCAGGACGTCGTAGGCCTCGTTCGCCTCTTTGAACTGCGCTTCGGCATCTGGGTTGTCTTTGTTGCGGTCGGGGTGAAGTTCCTTGGCTTTCTTGCGAAAACCCTTCTTGATTTCGTCCGCAGAGGCCCCCTTGGACACGCCGAGCACATCATAGTAGTCGCGTTTTGACATCAGTTTTTCCTTCTGCCTCAACGTAATCGGGCCGGCCCGGCAACCGGACCGGCCCGAATTGGCCCGGTTACCCGTTAGTTACGCTTGTCGTCGTCCAGGTCTTCGAACTCGGCGTCGACGATGTCATCCTCGCCCGGAGCGGCATCCGCTGCCGCCGGCTCATCGTCGCCTTCTTCGGCTTGCGCCTTGTAGATGGCTTCGCCCAGCTTCATGGCCGCTTCGGTCACGTTCTGGATACCCGACTTGATCTTGTCCGCATTCTCGGATTCCAGCTCGTCCTTGAGCGCGGCAATGGCCAGTTCGATGGCTTCGATGGTGGTCGGGTCGACCTTGTCGGAATGCTCTTCCATCGACTTTTCGGTCGAATGGATGAGGCTTTCGGCCTGGTTCTTGGCTTCGACCAGCTCTTTGCGCTGCTTGTCGGCCTCGGCGTTCTCCTCGGCGTCCTTGACCATCTTTTCGATGTCCTCGTCGCTGAGGCCACCCGATGCCTGGATGGTGATCTTCTGCTCTTTGCCGGTGCCTTTGTCTTTGGCCGAAACCGAGACAATGCCGTTGGCGTCGATATCGAAGGTCACCTCGATCTGCGGCATGCCGCGCGGTGCGGGCGGGATGTCTTCGAGGTTGAACTGACCCAGGATCTTGTTGTCCGACGCCATTTCCCGCTCACCCTGGAACACGCGGATGGTCACGGCGTTCTGGTTGTCTTCGGCGGTCGAGAAGACCTGAGACTTTTTCGTCGGGATCGTGGTGTTGCGGTCGATCAGGCGGGTGAACACGCCACCCAGCGTTTCAATGCCCAGCGACAGCGGCGTCACGTCCAGCAGAACCACGTCCTTGACGTCACCCTGCAGGACACCGGCCTGAATGGCTGCGCCCATGGCAACAACTTCGTCCGGGTTCACACCCTTGTGCGGCTCTTTACCGAAGAACTTGGTGACCTCTTCGATCACTTTCGGCATCCGGGTCATACCACCGACCAGAACAACTTCGTCCACGTCGCCGGCCGAAATGCCGGCGTCTTTCAGCGCGGCCTGGCACGGCTTCATCGACTTCTTGATCAGGTCGCCGACCAGCGATTCCAGCTTGGCACGGGTCAGTTTCATGACCATGTGCAGCGGCTGGCCGTTGGCGCCCATCGAGATGAACGGCTGGTTGATTTCGGTCTGCGAGGTCGAGCTGAGCTCGATCTTGGCCTTTTCAGCGGCTTCTTTCAGACGCTGCAGGGCCATCTTGTCGCCGGACAGATCGACGCCGTGTTCCTTTTTGAACTCATCCGCCAGGTAGTTGACGATGCGCATGTCAAAGTCTTCACCACCCAGGAAGGTGTCGCCATTGGTCGACTTGACCTCGAACAGGCCGTCGTCGATTTCCAGAATGGTCACGTCGAAGGTACCGCCGCCAAGGTCATAGACCGCGATGGTCTGGCTGTCTTCCTTGTCCAGGCCATAGGCCAGCGCGGCAGCGGTCGGCTCGTTGATGATGCGCAGCACTTCCAGACCGGCAATCTTGCCTGCGTCCTTGGTGGCCTGACGCTGAGCGTCGTTGAAATAGGCCGGAACGGTGATGACGGCCTGCGTGACTTCCTCACCCAGATAGCTCTCGGCGGTTTCCTTCATCTTGCCCAGTGTGAAGGCCGAAATCTGGCTTGGGGAGTACTTTTCACCGCGGGCCTCGACCCACGCGTCGCCATTGCCGCCATTGACGATGGCATACGGCACCATTTTCTTGTCTTTTTCGACTTCCGCGTCGTCAACCCGGCGCCCGATCAGGCGCTTGACGCCAAAAATGGTGTTTTCGGGGTTGGTGACCGCCTGACGCTTGGCAGGCTGACCGACCAGACGCTCATCTTCGGTGAAGGCGACGATCGAGGGCGTGGTCCGCGCCCCTTCTGCGTTTTCGATGACCTTCGGCTGCGAGCCGTCCATGATGGCCACGCACGAGTTGGTTGTGCCGAGGTCAATCCCGATTACTTTTCCCATGTGTTCGATCCCTTTCTCTTCAAGGCGATGTCCCGAAGCCTGAACCCGTTTCGGCATCCCGGCCCCGATCAGTGGTGCGCGACAGCACTACACCATCGCGCGTCCCGGCGTATATAGGGGTCTGAAAGGGGGCCTGCAAGCATCGTGAATTGCGGGTTTTCGGGAATCTGCGACCTTTTTGACAAGGGTTTGGCAAGGAATCGGAAATGAAACGATGACTCGGCTGGTTGTACGGGGTGTCGAGATCCGCAAAGGCTATCTGGACGGCGCGGCGCAGGCCGGGCTGATCGAGGCATTGCGCCCGATTCTGAAGGCCGCGCCCCTGTTTTCGCCCACCACCGCCAGCGGCAAGACCATGTCGGTGCGCATGACCTCGGCCGGGGCGTTCGGCTGGGTGTCGGACCGCAAGGGCTATCGCTATGAGCCGCAGCACCCCAGGGGCGTGGTCTGGCCGGGCATTCCGGAGGAAATCCTGTCGATCTGGTCGGATGTCACCGGGCTGGAGCGGGCGCCGGATTGCTGCCTGATCAACTATTATGGCGAGGACACGCGCATGGGGATGCATCAGGACCGGGACGAGGCCGATTTCTCGTGGCCTGTCCTGTCGGTGTCGCTGGGCGATGACGCGCTGTTCCGCCTCGGCAACACTACGCGCGGCGGCAAGACGGAATCGGTCTGGCTCAATTCGGGCGATGTGCTGGTGATGGGGGGACCCGCGCGGCTGATCTATCACGGTGTGGACCGGATCCGGTTCAAATCCTCGAAGCTGCTACCCAAGGGAGGCCGCATCAACCTGACATTGCGCGTCGTGACCTGAGCCCGCTCACCGCCGCGCAAACCAGCTGTTCGATACCTGACGGCGGGTATAGAACTCGCCCATCAGCCCGATCATCAGCAATATGATTCCCACCCACAGCGCATATTCCCAACTGCTGTTGCGCGGGAAATAGTTGCGGAACACAAAGCCCCGGCACTGGTCGATGGCGTGAAACAACGGATTCCAGTCAAACATGGCCAGCAAGGTCGGCGACAGCATATTCGCCACAAACATCTTGCCCGACGCAATCATGTTCGCGCGCTGGTAAAGCGTACTCATGATCCCCACCGTATGGGGTGCCCAGGGTTTTATTGCCAGAAAGACCATGCCGACCGCACAGCCGGTGAACCACGCCAGCAGCAGCATGCTGAATGCGCCGACCGGATCGGCAATCTCAATCGGTGTGAATGCCGTGTGATAGAAAAACAGGATCAGCAGCATCGTCAGAACCTGGGTGTACAGCGCCCCAAGTGCGGCCGCGATGATCGCGATCACTGTGTTCATCGGCGCGTGTTTCATCATCGGGCTGGTGGGCCCCTCGGCACCGGCAACCGCGCCAACAGACCGGATGTGGCACATGAACAAGAAGATGCCGGACATGATGTAGAGCAGGAAATCGCCGCGCACCGCCGCGCTCCGCAGTCCCATGATCAGGAACAGAAGGTAGAATATCCCGACAAAGATCAGGGCCTGCAGCACATTCTGGCCCAGAGCCAGAAAGGCGTTGTTGTGCCGTGACCGCACACTGCGCACGATGGAGTGAAAGATAAGCTCTCCCATCGTGACGGCACCGCTCGCCAATGATCTATGCTGTCTATAGCGAAACACGTCGTGGTCTATCCTGCATCAGGGCCCGAAAACTGGCACGGAATTCTTGCCGTTCCGTTTCCGGCAAAGCATAAGTTCGCCAAAGGCACAGATCAACAAAGCACAGGATCGGAGCAATTTTTTGACCTATGACGAGCTTATTCCCGTTATCCGGCGTCTGGCGCTTGAGGCCGGTGACCGGATCATGGAGATCTACAATTCCGACGATTTCGAGATAAAATCCAAATCCGACGCCAGCCCGGTGACCGAGGCGGACGAGGCCGCCGATGCGCTGATCTCGGCCGGTCTGCGCGCGGCGTTTCCAGATGTTCTGCTGATCACCGAGGAACAGGCAGCCTCGCACACGCAATCCGGCGACACGTTCCTGATCGTCGACCCGCTGGACGGCACCAAGGAATTCATCAACCGCCGCGGCGATTTCACCGTCAATATCGCGCTGGTGGAAAACGGCACGCCGACGCGCGGGGTGGTCTATGCCCCGGCCAAGGGCCGCATGTTCTATACCCAGGCCAATGGCCGCTCGGTCGAGGAATCCGGTGCGCTCGACCAAGAGACGCCGGGCGACCTGACCCCGATCTCGGTCTCGCAGCCCGACAATGGCGCGCTGCTGGTGGTCGCGTCGAAATCGCACCGCGATCAGGCAACCGACGACTATATCGGCAAGTATCAGGTGCGGGACAGCAAGAGCGCCGGATCGTCCCTGAAATTCTGCCTTGTCGCAACCGGTGAGGCCGACCTCTACCCCCGCGTGGGCCGCACCATGGAGTGGGACACCGCCGCGGGCCACGCCGTTCTGGCAGGTGCAGGCGGCGATGTCGTCCGCTTCGACAATCACCAGCCGCTGACCTATGGCAAGGACGGCTACGCCAACCCGTTCTTCATCGCCCACGCCCCCGGCGTTGACCTCAAGGAGGCCTGATGTCCGTTCTGATCGCCATCCCCGCCCGCTATGCCTCGACCCGTTATCCCGGCAAGCCGCTGGTACCGCTGACCGGCGCAAGTGGCCAGTCTCAGACCCTGATCGAACGCTCCTGGCGCGCCGCCATGGCCGTTTCGGGCGTGGACCGGGTGGTGGTGGCAACCGACGATGACCGCATCCGCGACGTGGCCGAGGGCTTCGGCGCCGAGGTGGTGATGACCTCGGATACCTGCACCAACGGCACCGAGCGCTGCGCCGAAGCGCATGAAGCGCTGGGCGGCGGATATGAGATCGTGGTGAACCTGCAGGGCGACGCACCGCTGACCCCGCATTGGTTCGTCGAAGATCTGATCACCGGTCTGCGCGCCGCACCGGACGCAGGCGTGGCCACGCCGGTGCTGCGCTGCGACGGCGCCGCCTTGAACGGATTTCTGAACGACCGCAAACACGGGCGGGTGGGCGGCACCACTGCCGTGTTCGCGGCCGACAACAGCGCGCTTTATTTCTCGAAAGAGGTGATCCCCTACACCTCGGACACCTATGCCGATGCCGACCCGACCCCGGTGTTCCACCATGTGGGCGTCTATGCCACCCGCGCCGACTCGCTGGCCGCCTATCCCGCCTGGCCCACTGGGCCGCTGGAAACGCTCGAGGGGCTGGAACAGCTGCGCTTCATGGAAAACGGCCGCAAGGTCCTGTGTGTCGAGGTCGAGGCAAGGGGGCGTCAGTTCTGGGAACTGAACAACCCCCACGACGTGCCCAAGATCGAGACGATGATGGCCGCGATGGGGCTCGACTAAGACGAATTTCCCCATTTCCCACAGATCGCGGGACGCGTAGACAGGGCGCAAATCCATATGAAAGCGCGGAGCGTTTGATGACGAACATTCTCGTGACCGGTGGCGCCGGTTATATCGGATCGCATGCCTGCAAGGCGCTGGCCGCCGCCGGGTACACGCCGGTGACCTATGACAACCTGATCACCGGCTGGCAGGACGCGGTCAAGTTCGGCCCGTTCGAACAGGGCGATCTGCTGGACCGCGCCCGGCTGGACGAGGTGTTCGCCAAATACCGGCCCGCCGCCGTCATGCATTTCGCCGCCCTCAGCCAGGTGGGCGAGGCGATGTCGGAACCGGGCAAATACTGGACCAACAACGTCACCGGGTCATTGTCGTTGATCGAGGCCGCGGTGGCGGCTGGGTGCCTGAACTTCGTCTTCTCCTCGACCTGCGCCACCTATGGCGAGCATGACAACGTGGTGCTGGACGAGACCACGCCGCAACAGCCGCTGAACGCCTATGGCGCCTCGAAACGCGCCATCGAGGATATCCTGCGCGATTTCGAGGCCGCGCATGGGCTGAAACACGTGATCTTTCGCTATTTCAACGTGGCCGGCGCCGATCCCGAGGGCGAAGTGGGCGAGTTCCACCGCCCCGAGACCCATCTGGTGCCGCTGATGCTGGACGCCATCGACGGCAAACGGGACGCGCTAACCGTGTTCGGCACCGATTACGACACGCCCGACGGCACCTGCATCCGCGATTATGTGCATGTCTGCGATCTGGTGGATGCCCATGTTCTGGGTCTGAACTGGCTGGAGCAGGACAAGGGCAGTCAGGTCTTCAACCTCGGCACCGGGTCCGGTTTCTCGGTCATGCAGGTGATCGAGCATTCCAAGTCGGTCACCAACCGCGAGGTGCCCTATAATATCGGTCCGCGCCGCGCCGGGGATTGCACCAAGCTGGTCTCGGGCTCGACCCGCGCCGGGCGCGAACTGGGCTGGAGCCCGAAACGCTCGACGCTCGAGATCATGGTCGCCGACGCCTGGCGTTGGCATCAGAACGGGAATTACGACAGGTAGGTAGGCCGGAATGATTGCCCCCTCGACCGCACAGGCGCACCAAATCGGCTGGATCGACGCCTATCGGTTGCGGTGGAAGCGGCGGCGCCTGCTTTGGCGGTCCTTCCGCAGCCGTCATCAGCTGACCGTGCTGGCGGATCGCACGGCACAGATCGAACCGGGTGACATTCTGGCCGTCACCACCCTGCGCAACGAGGCGACCCGCCTGCCCTGGTATCTCAGCCACTACCGCCGCCTGGGCATCAACCGTTTCCTGATCGTGGACAACGGCAGCGATGACGGCTCGGTCGAGATGCTGCGCGATCAGCCCGACGTGTCGCTCTGGCAGACCCGCCACAGCTATCGCGACGCCCGGTTCGGACTGGACTGGATGACGTGGCTGCAGATGCGGTACGGCCACGGCCACTGGACGCTGATGGTCGACGCGGATGAGTTGCTGATCTACGCCCATCATGACACCCGCGACCTGCATAAGCTAACTGCATGGCTGGACAGCCGCAGGCAAGCCGCGTTTGGCGCTCATATGCTGGATCTGTACCCCAAGGGTCGGTTGGGTTCGGTGGATTATGATCCAGAAACAGACCCTACTCAGGCGATTTGCTGGTTTGACAAGGGCCCCTATCGCGTTCGGCGGCAACATCCGATGGGCAATCTCTGGGTGCAGGGCGGCGTGCGCGAACGCATGTTTTTCGCCGACGACCCTGACCGCTCACCCACGCTGAACAAGATCCCGCTGGTTCGGTGGTCGCGCCGTTATGCCTATGTGAATTCCTGCCACTCGGCCCTGCCCGGCCACCTGAACCACGAATATGACGGCCCCGGCGGGCACGCGCCATCCGGTGTCTTGCTGCACACGAAGTTTTTGCCCGAGGTTGTCGGAAAATCGGCAATCGAGAAGAAACGGGCACAGCATTTCCACGATCCGGACAAGTTTGCCGCCTATTATGACGGTATATCAGCCGATCCCGATCTGTGGGTGCCGACGTCGACGCGCTATTCAAACTGGCAGGACCTGGAGCGGCTGGGGTTGATGTGTTCTGCAGGCTGGTAGGGTTCTGAGTTGAAGGTTGTGATCAAAATGTGTGTGTCTGAATCATGTTACAGTTAACGCGTTGTATACTCATTGATTTCAATAAGGAAATAATGACATAAAGCGTTACTCGTCCGGCGCCACTCTGACTTGACCTCGGTCCCGGACGTGCTCGCGTAATTTGAGGTTGGATCGCCACGTGAGCCTGTGGGACTCTTATCGTATGAGGTTGCGGCGCAAGCGCCGCATCATAAGATGTTTGCGCCGGTCCAAGGATCTGGTTTCCGTCCGCAACAACACTGCCGCTATCAAGCCCAACGACGTCCTGCTTGTCAGCACGGTGCGCAATGAAAAGATCCGGCTGCCCTACTTCCTCCGCTACTACCGCGACCTGGGCATCGACCATTTTCTGTTCATCGACAATGACAGCGATGACGGAACCCTGGATTTTCTCGGCTCGCACCCGGACGTCTCGGTCTGGTATTCGAACAAAAGCTACAAGCGGGCCACATACGGCGTCGATTGGACGAATTACCTGCTGCGGACATACGCGCATGGTCACTGGACGCTGACCATCGACCCCGATGAGTTCCTGGTTTACCCGTTTTGCGACTCCAGACCCATTCAGGCCCTGACCGATTGGCTGGACAATATCGGCGTGCGCAGCTTCAGCTCGATGCTGGTCGACGTCTACCCCAAGGGCCGGATCGACGAGACCCCGTATCGCGAAGGGCAGAACCCGCTGGAAATCGCCAACTGGTTCGATTCCGGCAACTATACGATCAGCAAGAACCACGCTTACGGCAATCTCTGGATCCAAGGCGGCCCCCGCTGCCGGATGTTCTTTTCGGACAACCCGAAAAAGGCGCCGGCGCTCAACAAGATCCCGTTGGTCCGGTGGGATCGGCGTTATGCCTATGTCAGCTCGACCCACGCATTGCTGCCGCGCGGGCTGAACCAGGTCTATGACGAAACCGGCGGCGAAAAGGCCAGCGGCGTGTTGCTGCACACCAAGCTCATCGACACGTTCAGCGCCAAGGCCGAGGAGGAACTGGCGCGCAATCAGCACTATGCCGCGTCCTCCGAGTACAAGGCTTATGCGCAGAAACTGCGTGAACAGCCGGTATTCTGGAGCAAATGGTCCGAAAAATACATCAACTGGCGCCAGCTTGAGATATTGGGGCTGATGTCCAAGGGGAACTGGGCATGAGCGCGGTCGGGGTTGTCATGCTGGTTCACACGGCGCTCGAACGGGCCGAACAGGTGGCGCGGCACTGGACCGCTTCGGGATGTCCGGTGGTCATCCACGTGGACAGGAACGTCCCCAAGATCATCAATGACGCATTTGTCCGCTCCTGCGCCAGCGATCCGCTGATCACCTTTTCGGGGCGCCATCGCTGCGAATGGGGCGGCTGGGGGATCGTGGCGGCATCGCAATCCGCCTCGGAACAGTTGCTCGAAAACTACCCGGATGTGCGTCACGTCTATCTCGCCTCCGGCTCGTGCCTGCCGCTCAGACCTGTGCGTGAGTTGATCGATTATCTCGATGCCCGCCCTCACACCGACTTCATCGAAAGCGCGGCGACGGCTGACGTACCCTGGACCGTTGGTGGGCTGGACCACGAACGCTTTACCTTGCGGTTTCCGTTTTCGTGGAAACGGCAGCGAAAGCTGTTTGATGCTTATGTCCGCCTGCAGCGACGCCTGCGCGTCCGGCGCCGTATCCCCGAGGGGCTGGTCCCGCATATGGGCAGCCAGTGGTGGTGTCTGACCCGACAGACCTTGTCGGCGATCCTGCAGGACCCGCGGCGCAAGACCTATGACCGCTATTTCCGGCGGGTGTGGATCCCCGACGAAAGCTATTATCAGACCCTCGCAAGGCTCTATTCCGCGAATATCGAAAGCCGGTCCCTGACCCTGTCCAAGTTCGACTATCAGGGCAAACCCCATGTTTTCTACGACGATCACCTGCAATTGCTGCGCCGGTCCGACTGTTTTGTTGCACGCAAGATCTGGCCGCGCGCCGACCGGCTGTATCAGGCCTTCATGACCGACGAGGCGCACGCGATGAAACGGGCCGAGCCCAATCCCGGCAAGATCGACCGCGTTTTCGGCAAGGCGGTCGAACGCCGGACACGCGGCCGGCCCGGTCTGTGCATGCAGAGCCGGTTCCCGCGCAAGGGGCACGAAAACGGCCTGACGGCGCAGCCTTACTCGGTTTTTCAGGGGTTTTCCGACCTGTTCGAAGACTTTGAACGCTGGCTGAACAAGACAACCGGCGCCCGGGTGCATGGCCATCTTTTCGGCCCCGACCGGGTCGCCTTCGCGGGTGGCGACACGATGATCAACGGTGTGCTGACCGACAGCGCCGGATTGCGCGACTATGACCCGGCGGCCTTCCTCACCAATCTGATCTGGAACACAAGGGGCGAGCGGCAGTGTTTCCAGTTCGGCCCTGCCGACAACCAAAAGATCAACGATATGCTGGCTCGGGATTCCAATGCCCGCATCTCGATCATCACCGGCGCCTGGGCCGTTCCGCTGTTCCGTTCGAACCGGAGCTTTGGCGACCTGCGCAAAGAGGCCGCGCATCTGCAAAGAATCGAAAGCAAGCAGATTGATTTCTTGCGGACCGAAAAAACCAAGGCCAGGCTACAGATCTGGTCGATGGCCGAGTTCGTCGAATCCCCGATGGAACCCATTCAGGCCCTGATTGACGAGATCGGCCCGGCCAGCGCACGGCATTTGTCCGAGGCGCCGACCATGGTCGATCTGACCGGATTCGGGCAATTCCTGCAAAATCTCAAGAACCAGGGTATGCACCCTTACCTCATGGGTGATTTTCCGGTTGAAAAACAGCCGCCAGCGCAGTCCAAACCTGCCCGCAAACCTTATCTTGTGCGATAAGACCGTATGACGGCCAAATTCGACTATTTCATCATCTTTGCCGAGATGCGGACAGGGTCCAATTTTCTGGAATCCAACCTGAATGCGGTGGACGGCCTCTCCTGCTTTGGTGAGGCGTTCAATCCGCATTTCATCGGGTATCCCAACCGGGATGAGGTTCTGGGCCTCACCAAGGATCAGCGGGATGCTGACCCGGCCCGCCTGCTCGACGCGATCCGCAGCATTCCGGATGAACTGGGCGGTTTTCGGTTCTTTCACGACCACGACCCCCGGGTGCTTGAGATTGCTTTGGCCGATCCGCGTTGTGCCAAGATCATTCTGACGCGCAACCCTCTGGACAGCTACGTGTCCTGGAAAATCGCCCAGCAGACCGGCCAGTGGAAACTGACCAACGTGAAGCGCAGGAAAGAGGCCAAGGCCCAGTTCGACGGCGATGAGTTTCTGAGCCATGTCGATACGTTGCAGCGCTTTCAGATCTTTCTGCTGAACGCATTGCAGCGCAGCGGACAGACCGCGTTTTATGTGTCTTACGAAGACCTTCAGAGCGTCGACATCATGAACGGGCTGGCAAAATGGCTGGGCAGCGACGCGCAGTTGAAATCGCTGGATCAGAGCCTGAAACGGCAAAATCCAAGCCCGACATCCGCCAAGGTCGCCAATGTCGAGGATATGAGCCGGGCGCTCAGCGCGCTCGATCCGTTCAACCTGACGCGCACCCCGAATTTCGAACCGCGCCGCGGGCCAGCGGTGCCCAGCTATGTGGCCGGAGCGACCACGCCGCTGATGTACCTGCCGATCCGGGGCGGACTCGAGGACGCGATTACGCAATGGCTGGCCGATCTCGACGGTGTTTCCATCGACGCGCTGACAACGGGCATGAACCAGAAACAGACGCGCCAGTGGATGCGCAAACATCCCGGACATCGCCGTTTCACCGTGCTGCGGCACCCGCTGGCCCGTGCGCATACCACGTTTTGCCACCGCATCCTGAACACCGGGCCTGGATCGCTTCTTAAAATCCGCAACACGCTGCGCCGCCAGTTCAAGGTGAACATACCGCCCGAGGCGCCGGACAAACGATACTCCTTGTCCCGGCACCGCGAGGCGTTCACCGCTTTTCTGGAGTTTCTGCGTCTGAACCTTGCCGGTCAGACGCCGATCCGGGTGGACAGCAGTTGGTCAACGCAGGCGCAGCTTCTGTCTGGCTTTGCCGATTTCGCATTGCCCGATCTGGTGTTCCGTGAAGACGAAGCAGCCGATGCGCTGCCCGACCTCGCCCTCAAACTGGGTCATCCCGACCCCCACCCGCTGAACCTGAGCCCCAGCGACAGCCCCTTTGCGCTGAGCGATATCCATGATGCAGGTCTCGAAGAACTGGCCCACGACATTTACCAGCGCGACTTTCTGATGTTCGGCTTCGGCCCGTGGCGGCCGCTCTGATTGCCGCGATCAGGGTCGGAGGGTAATAACGGTACCTTCCTTCACCATCGAGTAGATCTCTTCGATCTCGCTGTTCTTGACGGCGATGCAGCCCGCGGTCCAGTCCGGCGTCTTCTTGGCCCGCTTGCGTTCCTTGCGCCGGTTCGGCTCGCCATGGATAAAGATATCGCCGCCGGGATCGACCCCGGCCGCCCTTGCCGCCGCGATGTCCTGCGCGTTGGGATAGGAAATCCCCACCGACAGATGGTACCGGCTGTTGGGGTTGCGGCGATCGATCAGGTAGGTGCCCTCGGGCGTTCTGCCATCGCCATATTTGGTCTTGGTGCCATCCGGCGCAAAGCCCAGGTCCACCTTGTATTCCTTGAGGATCTGGTTGTGGTGCAACAGGTACATCTTGCGCGCACTCTTGTTGACGACAACCGAGGTCACCTCGGGGCCCCTATACCTCAGAATTCTTGGATCACTTGTACCGCATGCGGAAACACTCAGCGTTGCCAGCGCTCCGATGCCGAATGCTCGACGGTCCATACTCTTCACTGCCTCTTTTTCTATTATTTTTCATTATGCCAGAAAATCGTAATTCCAAAATCACTTTTTCATGTCCGAAAGCCGTCTTTCGATCAATTCCAGCCGTTCCAGGACCTCATCCCGATAGGCATCGGTCCTGACCTCGTCCTCGGCATGGTGCGCATCCTGCATCGAATTCACGATCAGACCCACCAGCAGGTTCACCACCGCGAATGTCGTGATCATGATGAACGGCACGAAGAAAACCCAGGCGTAGGGGTAGACATCCATCACCGGGCGCACGATCCCCATCGACCAGCTTTCCAGCGTCATGATCTGGAACAGCGTATAGGCCGACAGGCCCAGATCGCCGAACCAGTCGGGGAACGAGGCCGAGAACAGCTTGGTGGCGATCACCGCGCCGATATAGAAGATGATCGCCATCAACAGGAACACGCTGGCCATGCCCGGCAGCGCCTCGATGAACCCTTCGACCACCCGGCGCAGGCGCGGTGCGACCGAAATGACCCGCAGCACCCGCAAGATCCTGAGCGCCCGCAGGACCGACAGGCCTTGCGCGCCTGGCACCAGAGCGATGCCGACGATGGTGAAGTCGAACAGGTTCCAGCCGCTCAGGAAAAACCGCTGCCGCTGCGCCACCAGTTTCATCGCGATCTCGATAATGAAGATGGTCAGGCAGGCGGTGTCGAGCAGCTCGATCATGTGCCCATGCCGTTCCATCACGCTGGGGGCGGTTTCCAGCCCCAGAAGCACCGCGTTGAAAATGATGACGCCGGTGATGAACCGGCCAAATCCCGGGCGCTCGATGAACGCGTTCAGACGCTGCGTGAAACTCATTTGTCTGCTCCTGCCTGCCTAGGGTTTGGTATGGTTCATGGTGAATGAGGCCGCAAGCTCCACATGCGCCGACCAGCGGAACTGATCGACCACCTGCACCCAGTTCAACTGATACCCGGCCTCGGTCAGGGCCTTGGCGTCGCGGGCAAACGTGACCGGGTTGCATGAGACATAGGCAACGGTCGGGCGCTGCGCCTGCGCCAGTTCCGCCACCTGCGCCTCGGCCCCGGCGCGGGGCGGGTCCAGCACCACGGCGTCGAATTTCGCCAGCTCGTCCGGCATCAGCGGACGGCGGAACAGGTCGCGCGCCTCGATGGTGAGTTGCTTCAGGCCCCGCGTTTTACGCCAGCCCCGATCCAGTGCCTCGGTCATCGCGGCCTCGCCCTCGACCGCGTGCACCTCGGCCCCCTGCGCCAGGGGCAGAGAGAAGGTGCCGCAGCCTGCAAACAGGTCCGCGACCCGCCTTGCGCCGCCCACAACCTCCTGAACCGCCCGCAACAGAGCCTGTTCTCCGTCCTTCGTGGCCTGCAAAAACGCCCCCGGCGGCGGTACCACTTCTGCTGCGCCAAAGCGTTGAACGGGCGGCTCGCGCATGGCGATCACCTCATCCTCCCACGCTAGCCGCGCCAGCCGGTGTTTTTCGGTCGCCCGTGCCAGCGCCAGTTCCAGCGGGCCGTCCAGTGGCTTGCCACCCTTCACCGACACGTCCAATCCGGCCTCGGACAGGGTCAGGGTGACGGCCAGCACACCCTTGCGGCTGCCGCCCAGCAGGGCCAGCGCCTCGGCCACCGGGATCGCGGCGATCAGGGCCGGGTCCAGCAGGTGACAGTCTGGAATCTCGGTAATCACATCCGACGCGCGGCCATGAAAACCAGCCAGCGTGCCCTTCTTGGTCCGCCGCACAGCGATGGTCGCCCGACGGCGCGAACGTTCGGGCGAGGTGTGGATCGGACGCATCGGCGCCTCCAACCCCTGCGCCGCCAGCGCATTGCGGACGATCCCCACCTTCCAATCCGCCACGAAATCGTCCGAGGCATGCTGCAACTGGCAGCCGCCGCAGGATTTGTAGTGACGGCAGGGCGGTTTCACCCGTTGGTCCGAGGGCATCTCGATCCGGATATCGGTCAACTGGCTGCCATCCAGCGTGCCGCTCACCACCTCGGCGGGCAGGGTGCGGGGGGCGTAGACCGGGCCATCGGCGATGCCGTCGCCCTGATGGCCCAGCCGGGCTATGGTGAAACTCTGGCTCATGGCAGGCCTGATAGCCGGGCTTTGGCGCTGGCAAAACCCCTTATTCGGCCGCCTCGGTCTGAATGAACCCACCGGACTGCCGGTGCCAGAACTGTGCATAAAGCCCGCCCTGCGCCAGCAGCACCTCATGCGTGCCGCTTTCGGCGATCCGGCCCTGATCCAGCACCACGATCCGGTCCATCTCGCTGAGCGTGGACAGCCGATGCGCAATCGCCAGCACGGTCTTGCCCTCCATCACCCGATGCAGCGCGGCCTGAATCGAGGCCTCAACCTCGGAATCCAGCGCCGAGGTCGCCTCGTCCAGCACCAGGATCGGTGCATCCTTGAGGATGGCGCGGGCCAGCGCGATCCGCTGCCGTTGCCCGCCCGACAGCTTGACCCCGCGCTCGCCCAGATGCGCGTCATAGCCCTGACGGCCATGCGCGTCCTCAAGTCCAAGGATGAACTCATGCGCCTCGGCCTTCTCAGCCGCAGCAAGCATTTCCTCCTCCGAGGCATCGGCCCGGCCATAGAGGATATTCTCGCGCGCCGAGCGGTTGAACATCGCGGTTTCCTGCGTGACCATGCCGATCCGGCGGCGCAAGCTGTCCTGCGTCACGCCCGAAATGTCCTGCCCGTCGATCCGGATTGCGCCATTCTCTCCGTCATAGAGCCGCAGGAGCAGCGACACGAGCGTCGATTTCCCCGCCCCCGAGGCGCCCACGATGCCCAGTTTTTCACCCGGTCTCACCGTCAGTGAAATCCCCTGCACGCCGCCTATATCGCGACCATAGGCAAAGCCCACATCATCGAACACGATCTCGCCGCCGGTGACCTTTAACTCACCCGCGCTGTCCGAATCCTCAAGCCGGTTGCGCACGGCCAGCGTTTTCATCCCGTTCTCGACCTCACCGACATTGGCATAAAGCCCCATCAGCGTGAAACTGACCCAGCCGGTCATCTGCGAGATGCGGATCGACACAGCCCCCGCCGCCACGATATCGCCGGCGGTCGCGCTGCCCGCCTGCCACAGCAGCAGCGTTGCGCCCATCAGCAGCACCGGCAGAACCCCGGCCAGCGTCAGCAGGATCACCCGGAAACTGGCCGACAGCCAGCCGAACTCCAGCGAGCGCTCACGCAGCTCCACCATGGCATCCCGGGCGGCGCTGTCCTCATGCGCGGCGTGCGCAAACAGCTTGACCGTCTTGATATTGGTGATCGTGTCCACCACTTGCCCCGACACCATCGCCCGCGCCCCGGCCCGCGCCGCCGAGCGTTCGCGGATGCGTGGCAGATACCAGCGGATCAGCGCGAAATAGCCCACCAGCCACAGCGCAAAGGGCAGCATCGCCAGCGGATGAATCGACCCTAACAAGGCCAAGGACCCCACCAGCGAGGCCAGCGCAAAGACGATAGCGCTGATGGTTTCCGACACCACCGAGGTCAGCGCGTTCGAGGTCTGCATCTGCTTCTGCGCGATCCGACCCGCGAAATCGTCGTCGAAATAGGTCACCGACTGGCCTAGCGTCCAGCGGTTCAGCTTGGCCAGAACCAGCGGCGGAATGTTGGGCATGACGATGTAGTTGTTCGACACCGAGGACAGGCCGAACAGGATGGGCCGCAGCACCACGAAGAACGCCACCGCCCCGGCAATCATCGCGAGGTTCTGCACCGAGAAAAACGCCTCGGGTCCGCTGGCCGTGGCCATGTCGATCACCTGACCTAGAATCCAGGCCGTTCCCGCCTCCATCGCGCCCGCCAGCCCCGAAAACGCCGCCGCCACGAACAGCATCGGCCACGCGCCGGACAGGCACCAGCGGATGAACGCCCCCAGCGTTTGCGGTGGGGGCGTGTCCTGGGCCCGGAACGGGTCGATCAGGTCGGCAAGTTTCATTCAGCAGCCTCCGGGTTCAGGAAGCCGCCGGACTGCCGCGCCCAGAACTGGGCGTAAAGCCCGCCATGGGCCAGCAATTCGGCATGCGCCCCCTGCTCGACGATGCGGCCCTGATCCATGACCAGAATACGGTCCATCTGGGCAATGGTGCTGAGCCGGTGCGCGATCGCGATCACTGTCTTGCCCTGCATCATGCCGTAAAGCGTGTCCTGAATGGCGGCCTCGACCTCGGAATCTAGGGCAGATGTCGCCTCATCCAAGAGCAGGATCGGCGCGTCCTTCAGGATCACCCGCGCCAGCGTCACCCGCTGCCGCTGACCGCCCGAGAGTTTCACACCGCGCTCGCCCACATGGGCGTCATAGCCGGTGCGGCCTTCGGGGTCGGCCAAATCCAGAATGAACTCATGCGCCTCGGCCTGTTTGGCGGCGGCGATCATCTGCGCCTCGGTGGCGTCGGGACGGCCATAGAGGATGTTGTCGCGGACCGAGCGGTGCAGCAGCGCACTGTCCTGCTGGACCATGCCGATATGGCTGCGCAAGGAATCCTGCGTCACCGCGCGGATGTCCTGCCCGTCGATCAGGATCGCGCCGCGTTCGGCGTCGTAGAACCGCAAAAGCAGCTTGACCAGGGTCGATTTACCGGCACCCGAGCGCCCGATCAGACCGATCTTTTCGCCCGGCTTGATGGTCAGGCTGATGCGGTCCAGACCGCCCGCCTCGCGCCCGTAATGGTGCGACAGCTCGCGCAGCTCGATCCGGCCCTCGGTCAGGCGCAGCGGTTTCGCGGTTTTTCCGTCCACCAGATCAATGGGCTGGGCAATGGTCTCCATCCCCTCGGCCACCACGCCGAGCTGGCGGAAAAAGGTGGTCAGTGCCCACATGATCCAGCCGGTCATGGCGTTCAGTCGCAGCGTCAGCGCCGTCGCCGCCGCCACCGCACCGACCGAGGCCTGCCCCTGCATCCACAGCGCGATGGCCCAGCCGACCACCCCCACGATCAGCACGCCGTTCAGCGTGACCAGGGCGGCATCCATGATGGTGAAGATCCGCATCTCGACCTGGAATGTGCGCCGCGTTGCCTCGATGGCTTCCTTGGCATAGGCCAGCTCATGATCGTTATGTGCGAACATCTTGACTGAGTGGATGTTGGTGTAGCTGTCCACCACCCGCCCCGTCACGGTCGAGCGGGCATCGGAGGCCGCCTGCGACGCCGGGCCCACCCGCTGGATCGTCCAGCGCACCAGAACGGCATAAAGCGCAAACCAGATCAGCAGCGGCACCAGCAGCCGGATATCCGCCGCCATCAGCAGCACCGCTGCGCCGATCAGATAGGCCAGCGAGAAGGAAATCGCATCGAAGACCTGAAAGATCACTTCACCGGCGGCAGGGGGTGTCTGCATGATCCGGTTGGCGATGCGCCCGGCAAAATCATTCTCGAACCAGCCCACCGACTGCCGCAGCACATGCTTATGCGCGCGCCACCGGATCAGCGTGCCAAAGTTCGGCAGAATCGCGTTGTTCAGCAGCAGCACGTCCACGATATGCAGCATGGGCCGCAGCAGCAGGACAAAGACCGCCAGCAGGATCAGCTCGGTCCCGTGATTGGACCAGACCTCGGACGGAGTACCGCCCAGCAGGTCAACCACCCGGCCCATGTAGTAGATCAGCCCGATCTCAACCGCCGCCACGATCACCGAAATCAGCGCAGCCCAGAAAAAGACGCGCATGAAGGGCCGGGAATACTCCAGCATGAACGGCCAAAGCCGTGTCGGCGGGGCGTCGACCTCAGGATAGGTGACAAAGGGGTCTACAAGATTTTCGAAGTAACGAAACATGACGGTTGCTCCAATTGAGCGGGTCGTTTTTGGAAATGCGAAGAAGGCGGCGCAG
This sequence comes from Ruegeria sp., assembly GCF_040830605.1. GTDB lineage: Bacteria > Pseudomonadota > Alphaproteobacteria > Rhodobacterales > Rhodobacteraceae > Ruegeria. Next base: position 66,267 of record NZ_JBFOMD010000004.1, on the reverse strand, counting down.
GGACACCACCCCAGAACGGGTCGATGATCCCAGCCTCAGCTGAACCAGATCCCGTAGTACATTCGCATCCCTCCGTACATGTTGCGTGCGCAAGGTAGCCAAAAACGGAGGGATTTGTCACCCCGGAAATTTTCAGCCCTGTTTCAGGCGCCTGATTTTAGCAATTCGTCGCGCGTCAGGGTAAAGTCCGACGCGATCCATTTCGTCTCTAACTCGGCCAGTTTCGCGCCCAGCGCCGGACCGGTGTAGTCGGGGATCAGGTCCTGGGCCGCGATGGGGAATTCCACCTCGGCCCCATGCGTAAGCTGTTCAGACAGGTCCGGCTGCCATGGCTGTTCAAAGAATGCGCCGCGAAGAAGCAGGCCATCCAACCCATCCTCGACCCCATGCCGATAGCCGAGTTCGGCGGCGCCAGAGGACCCGGTCGCATCCTCGCGCATGCGCGTCAGCCGCTGCATCTGGGCCCGGCTCAGACGCAGGGTGGCGGCGGCCTCGGGATCGGTGATCGCAGCCAGACGGCGGATCGGGTCGATCTCTGCCCCGGCCTCCGCCTCGATCGCGATCAGCGGCGCCAGCGCCCGGTCATCGGCCCCCGGCAGCAATTGCGCCAGCACCCCGGTCGAACGCATCGCCGCCACTGACGGCGCCGGGTCCGGCGCGCCGAGGAGTTTCAGCAGCTCGGCCCCCACACGCTCTCGCGAGAGCGTGGACAGCCCGTCGAGATTTTCGGCAATGGCGGCCAAAGCGTCGGCGTCGAACCCAGCCTCTTCGTCGCCATACCACGCATGAAACCGGAAATAGCGCAGCGAACGCAGGTAATCCTCACGAATACGGTCCTGCGCTTCGCCGATGAACCGGACCCGGCGCGCCTCAAGATCCGGCAACCCGTTCAGCGGGTCCAGCACCGTGCCGTCTGGGCGGGCGTAAAGTGCGTTCATGGTGAAGTCGCGCCGCGCCGCATCCTCTTCGATGGTGTCGGCAAAGGCCACGACGGCACGGCGGCCATCTGTTTCCACATCGCGGCGAAAGGTGGTGACCTCATGCGGGATGCCGTCCTGCACCAGCGTGACGGTGCCATGCTCGATGCCCGTGGGCACCGCCTTGATGCCCGCCGCCTCGGCCAGTTGCATCACCCGTTCGGGTCGGGCGTCGGTGGTGATGTCGATATCGGCGACACTGGCCCCCAGCAGCGCGTTGCGCACGCAACCGCCCACGAACAGGGCCTGTGCCCCATCCGCCGTCAGCGCCGCGCAGATCTGTTGCGTTGCGGGATGGGTCACCCATCCGTCGATAATTCGCCTCATCCCGCCATCCGTGCCGCCAGCCCCCGCAGCATTCGCGCGGTGGCTCCCCATATGTAATAGGGCCCGAACGGCACGGTGAAATAGTACCGCCGCTGCCCTCGCCAACGCCGCGACTCTACAATGTAGTTGTCGGGATTCAACACATGGCTCAGCGGGACCGAGAACACCTCTTCGACCTCGCCCGGTTCGGGCACCGGATCAAAAGCTTGGTCCAGAATGGCAACGACCGGCGTGACGGTAAACGAGGTCACCGTTTCATGCGCGGGCAGATGGCCGAGGATACGCGGCAGGTTCGGTGGCAGGCCGATTTCCTCCTGCGCCTCGCGCAGGGCGGTGGCGGTCACATCCGCATCGCCCTGATCCTGCTTGCCGCCGGGAAAGGCGATCTGGCCCGGATGATGCTTCAAAGCCGACGACCGCTTGGTCAGGATCAATCGCGGCGCGTCACCGGTCAGAGAGATCGGCACCAGCACCCCGGCGGGGCGCAGCTTGCGCCCCTCGGGCAGCACCGTGTCCGGGTTGAGGTCGAAATCGCTCGACCCGTTCCCCGGACGGCCCAGTGCCGCCGTCAGATCTGCTATCGGATCACGCACCGCCCGTCTGCTCGGCGTCGAAACCGACCGACTTGGGGTCCAGCACGTAATGGGCGCCGCAGAACTGGCAATCGGCAGTCACGGTGCCTTCGGGCGTGGTCATCTTCTCGATGTCACCCGCCGAATAGATCGACAGGCTCTGCCGCACGCGGTCCTCGGAACAGGTGCAGCCGAACTGCACACTCTGCGCGTCATAGACACGGGGCTGTTCCTCGTGAAACAGGCGCACCAGCAGGTCGGTGGGCTGCACCGACGGGCCGATCAGTTCCAGATCCTCGACCGTATCCAGAAGGATGTTGACGCGGTTCCAGTTCTCGCCCTCTTCGCCATCGACCAGATCGGCGGCGCTGAGGATCTCTCCGCCGCCGTCGCCCGAAGCAACGAACGGTGACGCCTTGGGCATGTGCTGCAACATGATCCCGCCCGCGCGCCAATGCTCGTCCACGCCCGGCTCGGTGGACTTACCAAAGCTCAGGGCGAACCGGGTCGGCAACTGCTCGGACTGGGCGAAATAGGCCTCGGCACAGGCGCGCAGCGAACCTCCGTCCAGCGGCGTGATGCCCTGATACGGCTGGGTGTCCTTGCCCTGATCGATCAGGATCGCGAAATACCCTTCGCCCACCTGATCGAACGGCGCACCGTCGGTCAGACGCTCGTGGTCAAAGCTCGCATAGGCGCGGATCTGGGCAGGCTGCCCCTCTTCCCGCGGCGCGTAGTAATCGGTGGCGATCATCCGCACCGCGCCCTTGGACTGCACCTGCAGCGACAATTTCCAGCGCAAGGAGATGGTCTGACCGATCAGCGCCGTCAACAGCGCCATTTCGGCCACCAGCGCCTCAACCTGCGCCGGATAGTCGTGCTGTTTCAGGATGCCGTCCAGCACACCGTCCAGACGGGCCACCCGGCCACGCATGTCGGTTGCGTCAAGCTGAAAGGGCAGGACGGTATCGTCCCACGCGATTTTCGTTCCAAGAGACATGGGGTTTCCTTACACGCCACGGGTTGGCATACCGCCACCATATAAGTCGAAGAGTTCGGGTTGAAAGGGGCCATACATGATCAGGCGTTTCGGTGAAAGCCCCCAACCGGGCCGGGCTTACACGCGGCGTCCCGGGGCCTATGTTCTGCTGCCGCGCGGGGGCTCGCTGCTGCTGACCTGGTACGATGACGGGCTGAACCCCGAGCTGCAATTGCCCGGCGGTGGCATCGACCCGGGCGAATCGCCGATCACCGCTTTGCACCGCGAAGTGTTCGAGGAAACCGGCTGGCTGATTGCAAATCCCCGACGTGTTGGGACGTTCCGCCGCTTTGCCTATATGCCGGAATACGACCTCTGGGCCGAAAAGATCTGCCTGATCTACCGCGCCCACCCGGTCCGGCCTCTGGGTCCGCCGAGCGAATCGTTTCACGAGGCGCTGTGGATGGACGCCGCCGTGGCGGTCGAGGCCCTGGGCAATCCCGGCGACCGGCATTTCACCCGGCTGCACGCCATGGGTCTTTAACCGTGGTCTTCAGGCCCCGTTATATTCAAAGAAGGTGGCTGACACGTCATCCTCAAGCCCGTGTTCCGGCGACATGATCTGGGTCAGGCGCCAGAACAGATCGTCCAGAAACTCCTGCCCGCCACGGCCCGCATCACAGCCGCGCACCAGATCCAGCAGCCCCTCGGGTTCCAGCATCTCGCCATTGGCCAGACGGCATTCGGTAAATCCATCGGAATAGAGCAGCAACCGGTCGCCCGGCTCCAGATAGGTATCGACCCGCTGATAGGGGATATCCGGCAGCAGACCGATGGGCACCCCGCCTTCCCCCAGAAACTCGGCCCGCCCGTCACGGCGCAGAACCAGCGGGTGCGGATGCCCCGCCTGCACCATCTTCAAATGGCCGTTGCGCAGATCGACGATGGCGTAGACCATAGTGAAATATTCCTCGATCCCGGTATCGGCGATCAGGCGGGAATTGAGGGTCGCCGCCACCTCCTCGGGCGGCAGCAGGGCGTAGAAACGGTTGAACCGTTTTTCCATGGCGACGTTCTGATCGAAATAGGTGCTGGACAGGTACCCCCCCAGCCGCGCGGTCATCATCGCCGAGGTGATGCCATGGCCCGAGACGTCGATGCTGTAGAACCCCAGCCGGTTCACGCCGGGTGAGAACATGCCCACCAGATCGCCGCCGATATGCCCGCAGGGTTTCAGCAGCAGGCTGACCCGGGACGCGCCGAAGTCGCGCGTGAGTTCCGGCACCAGGGAATCCTGGATCTTGCGCGCCTGCATCAGGTCCTTGTCGATGGCATCATGCGCCAACTTCAACTCATCCAGCGCCTGCTCGATCAGCCGGTTCTTGTCCGACAGCTCGCGCTGCATGCCCAGAATGCGCGCGCCCGCCGAGATACGCGCGCGCAGCTCATCGGCGCTGACCGGCTTGATCAGGAAATCGTCCGCCCCCGCGTCCAGCCCCTGTGCGACCTCGTTCTTTTCGCTCTTGGAGGTCAGCAGGATGAAATAGGCATAGTGATTCGTCTCACCGGCACGGAACGCCTTGCAGAATTCCAGCCCGCTCATCCCCGGCATCACCCAGTCGCTCAGCACCAGGTCGGGCGGGTTTTCGGCGCAGATCTCCATCGCGGCCTGCCCGCTGTCGGCCTCGATCACCTCGAATCCCCATTTCCGTAGCGAGCCCACCAGAATCCGGCGTTGCAGGCGGCTGTCGTCCACGACCAGCGCCTTTCGGATGGCGCCAAATCCCTGCTCCGGCTCGGCCTCCACGCTGTTACCCTGCAACACCTTGTACTTCCCTGTTGTCCGCTCATAACTGAGCGCGGACGACGCTAGGCGCCTGCCCTTAACATCCTGTGAAATCTAAAACTCAAACCAACTTTCCACGCCGCTTAACCCTGCGTTTACCTCCAAACCCCTACCAAAGAGTGAGCGGGCGGAGTGTGTGAGGTGCTTCATGATCGACTGGCCAAGGGTCACACAATTGCATGACGAGGTCGGAGCCGAGGATTTCGGCGAGGTGGTCGAGATCTTTCTGGAAGAGGTCGATGAGGTGATCGCACGTGTGCGCGCCGACACCGGCCGCGCGGATCTGGAACGCAACCTGCATTTCCTCAAGGGCAGCGCGCTGAGCCTGGGGTTTCAGGAGTTCTCGAAACTGTGCCAGGACGGCGAGCGCGCCTCCGCCGCCGGTCAGGCGGAGACCGTCGATCTGGACCAAATCATCGGCAGCTTCCACGCCTCCCGGTCCGAGTTTCAGGCCAGGCTTACGCAGCACATCTGAGGTTCAGATCACGAACTGTGCCAGCGTCTCATCCTCGGTGATGTCGGTATAGGTGAACCCGGCATCGTCCAGATGCGCAAAGAGGCGCACGAAGTTCTCGGGCTTGCTGGTTTCGATCCCAATCAGCACCGAGCCGAAATTCCGGGCCGATTTCTTCATGTACTCGAACCGGGCAATATCGTCGTCAGGCCCCAGAATCCCCAAGAATTCCTTTAGCGCGCCGGGCCGCTGCGGCAGCCGCAGGATCAGGTATTTCTTGACCCCGGAATAGCGCTGCGCGCGCTCCTTGACCTCGGGCAGGCGTTCGAAATCGAAATTGCCGCCCGAGGTGACACACACCACCGTCTTGCCCCGGATGAAGCTTTGCACATCCGCCACCGCCTCGACGGCCAGCGCGCCGGCGGGCTCCAGCACTATGCCCTCGACATTCAGCATCTCGATCATGGTGGCGCAGATCCGGTCCTCGGAGAGCGTCAGCACATCCGACAGATGCCGGGTCTTGAGCAGCTCGAACGGCTTGTCCCCGATCCGTCCCACCGCCGCGCCATCGACAAAGGTGTCCACATGGTCCAGCGCCACCGGATGCCCCGCCGCCAGCGCCGCGCGCAGACAGGCTCCGCCCGCCGGTTCCACGAACAGACAATGGGTTCGATCCCCGAACCACTGCGCCACGCCCGCGGACATGCCCCCGCCGCCCACTGGCAACACCACATGATCCGGCACCCGGCCCAATTGCGCCTCAATCTCGACGGCCAGCGAGGCCTGTCCTTCGATCACATCGGCATCGTCAAACGGCGACAGGAAATGACCGCCTTGCGCGGCGCACCAGCTTTGCGCCGCCGCCAGCGTGTCGTCGAAATAGTCGCCGGTCAGGTGAATCTCGACCTGCTCGCCACCGAACATCCGGGTCTTCTGGATCTTCTGCTGCGGCGTGGTCACCGGCATGAAGATCACGCCCCTGACGCCCAGGTGCTTGCACATGAACGCCACACCCTGCGCGTGATTGCCCGCGCTGGCGCAGACGAACAGATCCTGCTCCGGCTGCTTGCGCATGGCATTGAACGCGCCCCGGATCTTGTAGGAGCGCACGGGGCTCAGATCCTCGCGCTTGAGCCAGATATCGGCGCCATACCGCGCGGACAGATGCGCGTTGCGCTGCAACGGCGTCACGGGAAAAACGGTGCGCATCGCCTCTTCGGCGGCGCGGGCGCGGGTCTCGAAATCGCTCATGCCGGTGTCAGTGACGTATCACGGCCCAAGTGGCAAGGAATACATATGTCTACCGCGCCAGATCGCGTTTCTCGATGAAGACGCCGTACATCGTGGTCAGAATGCTGACATTGATCAGCGGCAGGATCAGCATCACCAGCAGAATGACGACGATCAACCCTACAATCGGGATGAACATCAGCAAACCGGCCAGAAACTGCATCAGGAACTGAAACATCAGGGACAGGATCACAAGCAACAGGATTTGACCATTGACGCCAGCGGTCGCCTGCCAGGCCTCGGGCAGCGTCACAGGCTTTCCGATTGCCGCACCGGGAAGCATCGGCGACAGGCGATAAAACCCGATCCACAGAAACGCCACCATCACGATCCAAAACACAAATCCGATGACAACGGACGCCTGCATTACTCCGCCAGAGATGAGCGACGCAGGCAACATGACGATGATGGCCAGAATACCCAGAAGAAGAACGCGCCCGAAATAGGCGAGAATGCGATCAAACCTGAACGGCGGCAGCACGCCCGAGGGATATTCTTCCAGCAACACGAAACGGTGCCAGGACACCACGATCCAGAAGACGACGATCATCGCAACAGCCAGCACACATACAAGGAACATGGCCAGCGAACCGGACGTTACGCCCGCGGGGAACCCGGTTGTTCCACTGTCAAAATCTTCGAAAGGAATGTCGAAGAGATAGAACAGGCCAAAAACCAGCACACCGCCGATCAGCGCCGGAACCACCGATATCTGCAGTGCCTGTTTGAGGTTCCTCAGAACCATCCTCACGGAATGCACGAAAATCTCCAATCCCAGCATCGAAACCGCCTCTCAACCAATCCTTGTGTCGTTGCAACCGTTTCAGCCCATTTCCCCCACCGCGTCAATCCGTGCAACTTGCCCCCACGTTCAAAACCCGTTAGGGGCCAACCGTCATTCGCATAATGGGGAAGTCAGATGTCCGCGCCCAAGAAAGTTGTTCTGGCCTATTCCGGTGGCCTCGATACCTCGATCATCCTGAAATGGCTGCAGACCGAATACGGGTGCGAGGTCGTGACCTTCACCGCCGATCTGGGTCAGGGGGAAGAGCTGGAGCCCGCCCGCCAGAAGGCCGAGCTGCTGGGGATCAAGCCCGAGAACATCTATATCGAGGATATCCGCGAGGAGTTCGTCGGCGACTTCGTCTTTCCGATGTTCCGCGCCAATGCCCAGTATGAGGGTCTGTACCTGCTGGGCACCTCGATCGCGCGCCCGCTGATTTCCAAACGTCTGATCGAGATCGCCGAGGAAACCGGCGCCGATGCCGTGGCCCATGGCGCCACCGGCAAGGGCAACGACCAGGTGCGGTTCGAACTCGCCGCCTATGCGCTGAACCCCGATATCAAGGTGATCGCCCCCTGGCGCGAATGGGATCTGACCAGCCGCACCCGCCTGTTGGAGTTCGCCGAACAGAACCAGATTCCCGTTGCCAAGGACAAACGCGGCGAGGCGCCGTTCTCGGTCGACGCAAACCTGCTGCACACCTCGTCCGAGGGCAAGGTGCTGGAAGACCCCGCCGAAATGGCGCCCGACTATGTCTACCAGCGCACCGTTCACCCTGAGGACGCGCCCGATCAGCCGGAATATATCGAGATCGGCTTTGAAAAAGGCGACGCGGTCAGCATCAATGGCGAGGCGATGAGCCCCGCGACCATCCTGACCAAGCTGAACGAATATGGCGGCAAGCACGGCATTGGCCGTCTGGATTTGGTCGAAGGCCGTTTCGTGGGCATGAAATCGCGTGGCATCTATGAAACGCCGGGCGGCACCGTTCTGCTCGAGGCACATCGTGGCATCGAATCCATCACCATGGACCGGGGTGCAATGCACCTCAAAGACCAGCTGATGCCGCAATATGCCGAGCTGATCTATAACGGTTTCTGGTACAGCCCTGAGCGCGAGATGCTGCAGGCCGCCATCGACAAGAGCCAGGAGCACGTCACCGGCACCGTCCGCATCAAGCTCTACAAGGGTCTGGCCACCTGCGTGGGCCGCTGGTCGGATCACTCGCTATACTCCGAAGAGCACGTGACGTTTGAAGAAGATGCCGGCGCCTACGACCAGAAAGACGCGGCGGGCTTCATCAAGCTGAACGCCCTGCGCCTGCGGCTGCTGGCCATGCGCGATAAGCGCACCAAGGGATGAGCGGGCTCGACCCCGATCTCTTCATCACGGCTCAGGACCGGGTCTGGCCCTCGGTCCTGAAAGAACTCGAACAGGGTCAGAAGACGAGCCACTGGATGTGGTTCGTCTTTCCCCAGCTTTCTGCCCTTGGCCGCTCTCCCACCGCCCAGCGCTATGGCATCGCCGATCTGGATCAGGCCGCCGACTACCTGACCCACCCGGTTCTGCGGGATCGGCTGATCGAGGTGTCCCGCCTGATGCTGTCCCATTCCGGCACATCGGCAAGCGCGATCCTCGGCCCGGTCGATGCGATGAAGCTGCGATCCTCCATGACGCTGTTTTCGCTGACCAAAAACGCTCCACCGGAGTTCAGGCAGGTTCTCGACACGTTCTACGAAGGGCCTTGCCCACTGACCCTTCAGCTCACGTCCACCTAAAACCGGCGTCAGATCCCGTTAGGTCAGGCTTGCCCGCGCCTGGGGCGCCCTCCTAAATGGCCGGAAACTGGACAGGAGACACCGATGCCCCTTCAGGACATCGCGGACGGTATTCAGACCGGCCTTGCAGGCAAAAACTTCGACGGATCGCTGAAATTCGACTGTGGCACGGACGGCGTCATCGTGCTGGCCGACAACGCCGCCTCAACCCGGGATCAGGACACCGACTGCACAATCCGCATCTCGACCGACAACCTGACCAAGCTGCTCACCGGCAAGCTCAACCCGATGACCGGGGTGATGATGGGCAAACTCAAGATCTCGGGCGACATGGGCGTGGCGATGAAGCTGGGGCAACTGCTCAAATAACCCCTTCTTCTGTTTGAAAATATCCCGGGGGAGTCGCCACAGGCGACAGGGGCAGCGCCCCCTGACCCGGTCAGAGCTTTACTGCCCGCATCTTCTCATAAAACGGCAGCGCCGCCTGCAGCACCGGCTGCAGATGCCCCGGCACCACCGGCAATGGCCCCTCAGGCCCCGCAAACCCGGTCGAGTTCCACACCGCGCCGTACCAATGCGCGGCCCAGACGCCGTCGTTTTTGTGCCCGCCCTTGGGCCAACTCAGCATATGCGGCGACCACGGCACGCCGATCGTGTCGCACAGCTTTTCCAACATCCCGCCCGGGTCCTCGCGGATATCGTGGCTGTCGATCACCACCGGATCGCCGCCCCAGCCCTGCACCTCGTCGAACAGCTCGACCTGCTGCCAGAACCCGATATCGTCCAGCGTCGGGTTTTCCCGCTTGGCGGCATAGCTCGCGATCACCCGCGCCGGGTGGCGGATCAGGAACACATTGCGCACCTGCCGCATCCAGTCGCGCGGCACGCCCGCAATCATGTGCTGAGTCATATGCTTCTGATACCAGAACGGCCGCGCCACCGGGTTGGGGCCAGCCAGACGCTCCGCCACCTCGGCCGGGTCCTGCGGCTGCGAGGCCAGGATCTCCTCGCGCAGCGGATGGTCCAGCCCGGTCATAGCCAGATAGGCGGCATAGAACGGCTCGTCGATCACGGCGCAATCGGTGCGGGCGCCAAAGGCGTACATCATCGCCGTCGACAGGTTGCGCGGCCCCGACCACATGGCGATCTTCATTTCGAAATCTCCTGCTGGATCAATGCCTTATATAAATTCCGGATACGCTCGGTCACCGGCCCCATCTGCCCGGTTCCGATCACCCGCCCATCAAGCTCGCTCACCGGCGTCTGCGCCCCGAATGTGCCGGTCAGAAACGCCTCATCCGCGCCATAGGTATCGACCAGAGAATAGTTTCGCTCGTAAACCGGAATGCCATCGGCCCGGCACAGGTCGATCACCTTCTGCCGCGTGATCCCGTTCATGCAGTAATCACCGGTCGAGGTCCAAACCTCGCCCTTGCGCACGATGAAGAAGTTGCAGGCATTGGTGGTGTTCACGAACCCGTTCACATCCAGCATCAGCGCCTCATCCGCCCCCGCCTTTTCGGCGGCGATACAGGCCAGGATGCAATTCAGCTTGGAATGCGAGTTCAGCTTGGGGTCCTGCGTCATCGGTAGCCCGCGCAGATGCGGCACCGTGGCCAGCCGGATCGGGCGTGGCAGTTTCGGCCGTGAATGCTCCATGATGATCACCATGGTGGGGCCGGACCGGCTGAGCGACGGGTGCTGGAACGGGCGCATCTTGACCCCGCGTGTCACCATCAGCCGGGCATGCGCATCGGTGGTCATGCCATTGGCCTCCTGCGTTGCCCGCAGCGCGTCGATCACCCCCTGCCGGTCCAGCCCGATATCCAGATCGATGGCCTTGGCCGCCTCGAACAGACGATCGATATGTTCGTCCAGAAACGCCCAGTGGCCGTCATAGAGGCGCAACCCCTCCCAAACGCCATCGCCCAGCATGAAGCCGCTGTCATAGACGCTGACCGTGGCTTGCACCTTGGGCACGATGCGGCCATCGACATAGATCAGGATGTCCTCGTTGCGCGCGTCATCCTCGGCCTGATGGGTGCTCATCTTGTCGGTCATCTGCTCCTCCTCTTGGCGCGCACGCTAATCCCGGTTTGAGACGTATCCAAGGGGTAAACTCCTCTCACCAGCGCGTGACATTTTGCGTCACCATCTTGCCCGGCGCGCGACCCGGGGGCAGCTTGTCCCCAAAGGAGGATCGCCATGACCCTGACCGATACGCTCAAACCCATCGCCCTTGCCGCCGCCATGACCCTAACCACCCTGATGCAGACCGGGTCTGCCCAGGCTGGCAGCCCGGAAACCCTGACCGTCGCGGGCGGCTGTTTCTGGTGCGTGGAATCCGATTTCGAAGGTGTGCCGGGTGTCCTCGGCGCGGTGTCGGGCTATACCGGCGGCAAAGTGGACAACCCGACCTACAAGCAGGTCTCGCGCGGCGGAACCGGCCATTACGAGGCGGTGCAGATCACTTTCGATCCCGACAAGGTCTCGCGCCAGCGGCTGCTGAACCTGTTCTTCCGCTCGGTCGATCCGACCGACGCGGGCGGTCAGTTCTGTGACCGGGGTGAGAGTTATCGGACCGCCATTTTCGTCTCTAACAAGGGCGAAAAGGCGATTGCCGAGCAGGCCAAGGCCAAAGCACAAGGCGATCTGGGCCAGAAAATCGTCACCCCGATCCTGAGCGCGGGCAAGTTCTATCCCGCCGAGGCCTATCACCAGGATTACTACAAGGGGGACAAGCTGATCCTGACCCGCTTCGGCCCCAAGCGTCAGGCCAGCGCCTACAAGGCCTATCGCAAGGCCTGTGGCCGCGACCAACGCGTGAAACAGCTCTGGGGTGACGCCGCACCCTTTGCGGGGAGTTAAAACCGGGCGCCCTGCACGTCTTTCAGATCCGGAATCACATCCGCCGTACCGTGCCGCGTGACCATGATGGCCGCGGCACGCATCGCTTGTGAAATCGCCTGCGCAATCGGCATCCCCCGGTCGATCCCCGCCAGCACATAGCCAGTGAACGTGTCACCCGCGCCAGTGGTATCGACCGCCTCGACTTTGAACGCCGGAAACTCCTGCGTCTCGCCTGATGCCGTGTCGAAATACCGCGCGCCCCGCGACCCCAGCGTGACGATCACCTGCGGCACCGGAAGCTGGCCGGGTGAAAGGCCGCTGGCCTGCTGCAACTGTTCGGCCTCGACCTCGTTTAGGATCAGGAAATCCAGATGCGGCAGCACCGCCTGCACCGCCTCCGCCTCAAAAGGTGCAGCGGCATAACAGACCTTCAGCCCCAGCTCTCGGCCCATCTGCGCGGCCTCGACCTGCGCATTGGTTTCGTTCTGCATCACCAGCAGATCGCCCGCCTGCGCCGAGGACAGCGCCTGCCCCAACTGATCCGCGCCAATGGCGTGGTTGGCACCAGGAAACAGCACGATCTGGTTCTCGCCACCGGCATCGACGGCGATGATCGCATGACCGGTTGGCACCTCGGCCTCAACGATATGACGGGTATCGACGCCATATTCGGTCAGCCGCTCCACCGCCCAGCGCCCCTCGGGCCCCACCGCACCGATATGGCAGACATGGGATCCCGCGCGCGCCGCCGCCACCGACATGTTGGCGCCCTTACCGCCCAGAAACTGCTCCAGCTTGGAGGCGGCCAGCGTCTCCCCCGGTCCGGGCAGGTGTGGCACCGCATAGACCATATCCGCGTTGATCGAGCCGAGGTTCCAGATCGCCATTTCCACTCCCTCGTTTAGGAATCGCAAAGAGAACATCTGCGAACGCATTTTATTCTCCGTCAAGAGAAAAGATTGTGGAAAGTAAAAAAGATTGTCGTTGACCACCGATAGTAGCCCACGTGATATTGTATGCACCTCTTTGGGACACCCAACAAGTTGCGCCCACGCATACAATGAATTCGAAAGCAACGATGCTTTCAATGTGGGCCAAGACAAACTTGGGGCGTCAACAAGAGGAGGATGCGATGCGCGTACATGTACGTGGATACCATCGTATTCGCTTTGGCAGGCAGGAGTGCGTTGCCGCGCACACCCGCCGCTGGCCAAAGCCGCAGCAGCTAAGATTGCCGCTGTAAGTGTTAGTTAGTCGCTAACTAGGAGGGTCGCCCAACGGCGGCCCTCACCTTTTAAGGTTATCCACTTATATAAGGATTAGCAAACGGAATCTCCTGTAAACTCATGGAATCCAAGAGAGAATCCAAAAACGATTCATTTTCCGATACTTATCCGATATCGCAGGAGGCCAGAATGGCCATGTTCAGGATGTCATTCGCGGTCGACACCGTCGAACAGATCTGAATCGGCTTGTCCACACCGGACAGGATCGGCCCGATCACCGTGGCGCCGCCCATCTCCTGCATCAGCTTGGTCGAGATACTGGCCGAGTGCCGCGCCGGCACGATCAGGATATTCGCCGGGCCGGTCAGACGGCAGAACGGATAGGCCTCTTGCTGGTCCACGTTCAGCGCCACATCCACGGTCATCTCGCCTTCGTATTCGAAATTGACGCCGCGCCGGTCCAGAACTTCGGGCGCCACATGCATCTTTTCGGCGCGTTCCGAGACCGGATAGCCGAAGGTCGAGAAGCTGACAAAGGCAACGCGTGGCTCGATCCCCATATGCTGCGCCACGGCGGCGGCACGTTCGGCGATATTGGCCAGATCGTTCTCGTCGGGCCATTCATGCACCAGCGTGTCGCCGATCAGCACGATCCGCCCCTTGTGCAGCAGCGCGGTGACCCCGGCGGCACCATGGGCGGCATCGGCGTCGAACACATGGTTGATCCGGTCCAGCACATGCGCCGATTTCCGGGTCGCACCCGTCACCAGACCGTCCGCATGCCCATGCGCCAGCATCAGGGCCGAGAACACGTGCCGGTCGCGCGCCGCCAGACGGTGCACATCCTTGCCGTCAAACCCCTTGCGCTGCAGGCGGCTGTACAGGAAATCCTTGTAGGTCTGCAGATGCTGGGTGTTGGCGGCATTCACCACCTCGATCTCGCGCACCGCATCGGCCAGACCGGCGGCTTCGAGCTTGGTTTTCACGTCATCCGGACGCCCCACCACCAGCGCCTTGCCAAAGCCCGAGCGCTGATACATCACCGCCGCGCGCAGCACGCGGGGATCGTCGCCCTCGGCAAAGATCATCCGGCTTTGCGCCGCCCGGGCGCGGGCATTGAGGCCCCGCAGGATCGACGCGGTCGGGTCCATGCGCGATTTCAGGCTCAGCTCATAGGCATCCATGTCGATGATCGGACGCCGCGCCGCACCGGTATCCATCCCGGCCCGCGCCACCGCAGGCGGAATGCGGTGGATCAGACGCGGATCGAACGGAGTCGGGATGATGTAGTCGCGGCCAAAGGTCAGGGTCTTGCCATAGGCCATCGCCACCTCGTCCGGCACATCCTCGCGCGCCAGCCGCGCCAGCGCATGGGCACAGGCGATCTTCATCTCGTCATTGATGGCCCGGGCGTGGATGTCGAGCGCACCCCGGAACAGGTAGGGGAAACCCAGAACGTTGTTGACCTGATTGGGATAATCGCTGCGACCGGTGGCCACGATCGCATCCACCCGCACCTCATGCGCCTCTTCCGGCGTGATCTCTGGATCGGGGTTGGCCATCGCAAAGATCACTGGGTTGTCGGCCATGCTGGCGACCATATCCTGCGTCACCGCACCCTTGACCGACACGCCCAGGAACACGTCTGCGTCTTTCATCGCCTCTTCCAGCGTGCGCAGCTCGGTCGAAATCGCATGGGCCGATTTCCACTGGTTCATGCCCTCGGTCCGGCCCTGATAGATCACGCCCTTGGTATCGCAGACAATACAATTCTCATGCCGCGCGCCCATCGCTTTCAGCAGTTCGATACAGGCAATCCCCGCCGCACCCGCCCCGTTCAGGACGATCTTCACATCCTCGATCTTCTTGCCCGAGATGTGCAGCGCATTGATCAGACCCGCCGCGCAGATCACCGCCGTACCATGCTGATCGTCGTGGAAGACCGGAATATCCATCTCTTCCTTCAGCCGCTGTTCGATGATGAAACACTCAGGCGCCTTGATGTCTTCCAGGTTGATGCCGCCAAAGGTCGGCCCCATCAGCCGCACAGCGCGGCAGAATTCATCCGGATCTTCGGTGTCCAGCTCGATATCGATCGAGTTCACGTCGGCGAACCGCTTGAACAGGACCGATTTCCCCTCCATCACTGGTTTTGAGCCCAGCGCACCCAGATTCCCAAGGCCCAGAACCGCCGTCCCATTCGAGATCACGGCGACAAGGTTGCCCTTGTTGGTATAGTCATAGGCCGTCTCGGGGCTGGCCGCGATGGCTTCGCACGGAACCGCCACGCCGGGGCTATAGGCCAGCGACAGATCGCGCTGGGTGGTCATGGGGACGGTGGCCTGCACCTCCCATTTGCCGGGGCTGGGTTCCAGGTGAAAGGCCAGCGCCTCTTCGTCGGTGATTTTCGCTTTGGGCATGGGATATGTCGTTTCTTTGCAGGTGCGGGGCTGTCGCCTCTTACCGCAGGCAACCGCAGGTCTCAACGGCAATGCGTTTTCACCTTTCGCCGCAGTCGGCGGATTTGTAAGGTCGCGACCGGAACCCGCCCGGAGATGCCCACCTTGTCCACAGTCACGCCGATGATGGCGCAATATCTCGACATCAAAGACGCCCATGCCGACGCCCTGCTGTTCTATCGCATGGGCGATTTCTACGAGATGTTCTTTGAGGATGCGGTGAACGCCGCCGAGGCGCTGGACATCGCGCTGACCAAACGCGGCAAGCACAACGGCAACGATATCCCGATGTGCGGTGTCCCGGTTCACGCCGCCGAGGGCTACCTGCTGACGCTGATCCGCAAGGGGTTTCGCGTGGCCGTGTGCGAACAGATGGAAAGCCCGGCGGAGGCCAAGAAAAGAGGCTCTAAATCTGTCGTAAAGCGCGATGTTGTGCGCCTGGTCACCCCCGGTACTCTGACCGAGGACGCGCTTTTGGAGGCGCGCCGGCACAACTTTCTGGCGGCCTACGCCGAGGTCCGGGATGAGGCCGCCCTTGCCTGGGCCGACATCTCGACCGGCGCGTTTCACGTGATGCCCGCGGCCCCCATCCGCCTTGGTCCGGAGCTTGCCCGGCTCGCCCCGTCCGAGCTGATCTTGGCCGACGGCACTGAGGCGAAACTGTCTGAACTCTCCACCGATCTCGGCGTCCCGATCACGCCGGTCGGCCGCGCCAGTTTCGACAGCACGGCGGGCGAAAAACGCATCTGTACCCTGTTCGGGGTCGGTGCGCTGGACGCGTTCGGCAGCTTCGACCGGGCCGAAGTGGCTGCCATGGGCGCGCTGATCGACTATCTGGAGATCACCCAAAAGGGCAAACTGCCGCTATTGCAAACCCCGCAAAAGGAATCCGAGGACCGTGTCGTCCAGATCGACGCCGCCACCCGCCGCAATCTGGAACTGACCCGGTCGCTGTCAGGCGGACGCGCGGGCTCGCTGCTGTCGGTGGTGGACCGGACCGTCACCCCCGGCGGCGCCCGGCTGCTGGAACAGCGCCTGTCCAGCCCCTCCCGCAGTCTCGACACCATCCACGCTCGCCATGACGCGGTGGCGTATTGCCTGGAACAAAGCCTGATCGCCACCGACCTGCGCGAGGCCCTGCGCAAGACCCCCGATCTGGACCGGGCTCTGTCCCGCCTGTCGCTGGACCGCGGCGGGCCCCGCGATCTGGCCGCAATCCGCAACGGTCTGGCCCAGGCCGCCGCCATCGCCGGGATCTGCGAGACCGAAGAGCTGCCGCCGCTTCTGGCCGAAGCGATGCGCAACCTTCTGGGCTTTGATGACCTTCTAAACCTGCTTGACGATGCGCTGGTTGCCGACCCGCCCCTGCTCGCCCGCGATGGCGGCTTCATCGCACCCGGCCATGACGCGGAACTGGACGAGGCGCGCACTCTGCGCGACGAAGGCCGCTCGGTCATCGCCGGGTTCCAGAAGAAGTATTCCGAGCACACCGGCATCGCCTCGCTGAAGATCAAGCACAACAACGTGTTGGGCTATTTCATCGAAACCACCGCCACCCACGCGGCCAAGATGCTGAACCCACCATTCAGCGAGACCTATATCCACCGCCAGACCACCGCCAATCAGGTGCGGTTCACCACCGTGGAACTCAGCGAGATCGAAACCCGCATCCTGAACGCCGGAAATCTGGCGCTTGAAATCGAAAAGCGGCTCTATTCCAGGCTTTCTGACGCAATTCTCGCCCAAGCCGCCCGCCTGAACGCCGCCGCACGCGGCCTTGCCGAACTGGACCTCGCCACCTCGCTCGCCGATCTGGCGCGCGGCGAGGCCTGGTGCCGCCCCACCGTCGATCAAACCCGCACATTCGCCATCGAAGGCGGCCGCCACCCGGTGGTCGAACACGCGCTGCGGCAGCAAAGCGGCGATACATTCATCGCCAATGATTGCGATCTCACCGCCGAGGACGGCGCCGCGATCTGGCTGCTCACCGGTCCCAACATGGCCGGTAAATCGACCTTCCTGCGCCAGAACGCCCTGATCGCACTCTTGGCGCAAATGGGCAGCTATGTTCCGGCGGAGCGCGCCCATATCGGTCTGGTCAGCCAGCTTTTCAGCCGCGTCGGCGCCTCGGACGATCTGGCGCGCGGACGCTCGACCTTCATGGTCGAGATGGTCGAAACCGCCGCCATCCTCAATCAGGCCGACGACCGCGCGCTGGTGATCCTCGATGAGATCGGACGCGGCACCGCCACCTATGACGGCCTCTCCATCGCCTGGGCCACGCTGGAACACCTGCACGCCTCGAACAAATGCCGCGCCCTGTTCGCCACCCATTACCACGAGCTCACCGCCCTGGCGGGCAATCTCGAAGGCGTCGACAACGCCACCGTGGCCGTCAAGGAATGGGAAGGCGAAGTGATCTTCCTGCACGAGGTGCGCAAGGGCGCGGCCGACCGCTCCTACGGTGTCCAGGTCGCCCAGCTCGCGGGCCTGCCGCCTTCGGTCGTCGAACGCGCCCGCGTCGTGCTGGACCAGTTGGAGAAAAGCGAACGCGAAGGCGGCAAGCAAAAGGCGTTGATAGACGACCTGCCGCTCTTCTCCGCAGCACCGCCCCCGCCACCGCCCGCCAAAACCTCACCCGTGGACGACATGCTCACGAAAATCCTGCCAGACGAGTTGACCCCCCGCGAAGCACTCGACTTGATCTACAAACTGAAAGAGGCGGCCAACACCTGACCGCCCCTTCACCTTTTCCCAAATACTCTCGCCGAAGGCACGCGCCGCAAGGCGCGTATCAGCTCGCCGGCGTCGACGAAACACCCACCTGCGCCGGGCGCAGCAGACGGTCGTGCAGCATGAAGCCCTCGGCGGATACCTGAATGATGTCGCCCGCCTTGGTGCCCGGCACCGGCGCCTCGAACATCGCCTCGTGCATCTGCGGGTCGAACCGGTCGCCCACCTGCGGCGAGACGATCTGAATACCGTGCTTCTGGAACACATCCCGCAGCGCCCGCATGGTCAGCTCGACGCCTTCGATCAAGGCGGATGCGACCTCTTTCTGCTCATCGGTCGCCGCCTCAAGCGCGCGTTTCATGTTGTCGTAAACCGGCAGCATGTCCCGGGCCAGGCGCGAGCCGCCATATTGCTCAGCATCCCGGCGCGCCTTCTCACCACGCTTGCGGGCGTTTTCGGCATCGGCCAGCGCGCGCATGAACTTGTCCTTCAGCTCATCCCGCTCGGCCCGCAGCGCATCCAGTTCCAGCGCCTCTTCGCTGATCTCGGCCAGTTCCTCGGCCAGCTCTTCCGCCTCGGCGGTGGCGATATCGTCCAGAAAATCTTCGTTCTTTGGCTCTGCCATGTCTCTACCTCTAACTCCGGTCGGAAATCAGCTTTCCGACCAGCTGCGCCGTGTAATCCACGATCGGCACGATCCGTCCGTAATTCAGGCGCGTCGGGCCGATCACGCCCACCGCGCCAATGATCTTTCGATCAGCGTTCATATATGGAGACACCACCAGAGAGGAACCCGAAAGTGAGAAAAGTTTGTTCTCTGAGCCGATAAAAATGCGCACACCCTCGCCATCTTCGGTCAGTTCCAGGAATTCCGCGATGTCGCGCTTGCGTTCAAGGTCGTCAAACAGGGTCCGGATACGCTCCAACTCCTCTTCCTGATCCGCCCCTTCCAGCAGATTCGCCCGGCCCCGCACGATCAGACGCGCCGAATCCTGCCCCTCGCCGTCCCAGATCGCCAGCCCGCTTTCCACCATCTCGCGGGCCAGCACGTCGATCTCCTGCCGCCGCGCCGCAATCTCGGCCTGAATAATCCGGCGCACTTCGCCCAGCGTGCGCCCTTCGATCAGCGCGTTCAGGAAGTTCGCCGCCTCGCGCATCGAGCTTGGCGTCTGCCCCGGCGGCGGCGTGAACAGCCGGTTTTCCACATGCCCGTCCGAGAACACCAGCACCACCAGCGCCCGGTCATGGCCCAGCGAGACGAACTCGATATGCTTGATCTCAGCCTCGTGCTTGGGCGTCAGCACCAGCGAGGCGCCATGCGTCACCCGGCTGAGCGCCGCACCCACCTTGTCGAGCATTCCGCCCACATCGCCCGCATTGGCCCCCAGGGTCGCGTCCAGCTTCTGCCGGTCATCCGCGTCCAAATCGCCAACCTCCAGCAGCCCGTCCACGAACATGCGCAACCCGGCCTGCGACGGGATACGGCCCGCGCTGATATGGGGGCTGTCCAGCAGGCCCAGAAACTCCAGATCCTGCATCACGTTGCGCACCGTGGCGGCGCTGACCTTTTCGGACAGGGTACGGGTCAGGGTGCGGCTGCCCACCGGCTCACCACTGTCCAGATAGCTTTCGACGATCAGCCGGAATACCTCGCGCGAGCGATGGTTCATTTCGTCCAGAATTTTACTCGCATCACTCATCGGCGTTCCCCGGCTGGCTCGTCATTAAATCCCAGATGCGCGAAAGGTCAATCGGGGTTGCATCGCCACGCCTGCGGACGGTATCCCCAACCCAGCAAACAAAGGATTTTTCATGCGACCCTCAGGACGTGATCTAAACGAAATGCGCCCGGTTTCAATCGAGACCGGCTTTACCAAACATGCCGAAGGTTCCTGCCTGATCAAGATGGGCGATACCCATGTGTTGTGTACCGCCACGATCGAGGACCGGGTGCCGCCCTTCATCAAGGGTTCGGGCCTGGGCTGGGTCACCGCCGAATACGGCATGCTGCCCCGCGCGACCAACACCCGGATGCGGCGCGAAGCCGCGAGCGGCAAACAAGGCGGGCGCACTGTGGAAATCCAGCGCCTGATCGGCCGCGCCCTGCGCGCCGGTGTCGACCGGGTTGCCTTGGGTGAGCGTCAGATCACCGTCGACTGCGACGTGATCCAGGCCGATGGCGGCACCCGCTGCGCCGCGATCACCGGCGGTTGGGTTGCGCTGCGGCTGGCGGTGAACAAGCTGATGAAAACCGGCGACGTCATTTCCGACCCGCTGGTCGATCCGGTCGCCGCCGTCTCCTGCGGCATCTATGCCGGCCAGCCGGTGCTGGATCTCGACTACCCCGAGGATAGCGAGGCCGGTGTGGACGGCAATTTCATCATGACCGGCTCGAAAAAGCTGATCGAGGTGCAGATGAGCGCCGAAGGCTCGGTGTTCAGCCGTGACCAGATGAACCAGCTACTGGATCTGGCCGAAAAAGGCGTTGGCGAGCTGGTCGCCGCGCAGCAGGCCGCCACCGCATGACGCGCAAGTTCGACGGCGATACGCTGCTGGTGGCGACCCACAACAAGGGCAAGTTGGAGGAGATGGAACATCTCCTCACCCCCTTTGGCGTCAAGGTCGTCGGCGCGGGTGAGATGGATTTGCCCGAACCGGAGGAAACCGAGGATACCTTCGTCGGCAATGCCCGCATCAAGGCCCATGCCGCGGCACAAGCCACCGGCCTGCCTGCGCTGTCGGACGATTCCGGCATTACTATCGACGCACTGAACGGCGCGCCGGGTGTCTACACCGCCGACTGGGCCGAAACCGGCAATGGCCGCGATTTCCTGATGGCGATGACCCGCGCACATGATGAGCTTGAGGCCGCAAACGCCCCTCATCCCCGCACTGCTCAGTTCCGCAGCACACTGGTTTTGGCCTGGCCCGACGGCCATGACGAAGTGTTCGAGGGCATCGCCCCCGGCCATCTGGTCTGGCCCATCCGTGGCGAAGGCGGTTTCGGCTATGACCCGATGTTTGTCCCCGATGGGTACGATATTACCTTTGCCGAGATGGACCGGTGGGAAAAGAACAAGATCAGCCATCGCGGTCGCGCGGTGGCGCAATTCGTAAAGGGCTGTTTTGGCGGATGACTGGCGCAACGGGGGCTTTGGCCTGTATGTGCATTGGCCGTTTTGCGAGGCCAAATGCCCCTATTGCGACTTCAACAGCCACGTCTCCCGTAATATTGATCAAAAACAATGGGTTAAGTCGTATCTAAGCGAGCTTGAGCGCTCCGCCGCCGAGACCCAGGGCCGGGTGCTGAACACCATCTTCTTCGGCGGCGGCACCCCCTCGCTGATGGCGCCCGACACCGTCGCCGCCGTGATCGACGCCGCCCGATCCCTCTGGCGGCCCGCCAACGACATGGAAATCACGCTTGAGGCCAATCCCGGCTCGGTCGAGGCTGGCCGGTTCGCCGCCTATCGCGACGCCGGGGTCAACCGCGTCTCGATGGGGATACAGGCGCTGAACGACGAGGATCTGCGCCGTCTGGGCCGTATCCACACCGTGGCCGAGGCGCGCGCCGCCTTCGGCATCGCCCGCACCTGCTTTGAGCGGGTCAGTTTCGACTTGATCTATGCCCGCCAGCACCAGACGCTCGACGCCTGGCGCGCCGAACTGACCGAAGCGCTGGCGATGGCGATCGACCACCTGTCGCTCTACCAGCTCACCATCGAGGACGGCACCGCCTTTGGCGACCGCTACGCCCGGGGCAAGTTGCGCGGGCTGCCCGAGGATGACAACGCCGCCGACATGTATCTGGCCACGCAAGAGATCTGCGATGCCCATGGCATGCCCGCCTACGAGGTGTCGAACCACGCGCGGCAAGACGCCGAATCCCGCCATAACCTGATCTATTGGCGCTACGGCGACTATGTGGGCATCGGCCCGGGCGCCCATGGCCGCGTGACCATCGAGGGCCGGAAATACGCCACCGAGTCCCACCTCGCGCCGGGCACATGGCTGCAAGCGGCGGCCAGCGGATCGGGCGAGTCCTTCCGCACCCAGGTATCCCGGCATGAACAGGCCAGCGAATACCTCATGATGTGTTTGCGCATCGCCGAAGGACTAGATATAGCGCGCTTTGAGCAACTTGCAGGCCACCCCTTGCCCTCGGACAAACTCCGCTATCTAACTGATCTGGGCATGATCGAAACCGATCAGGGCAGATTGAAAGCAACCACCGATGGCCGCGCCGTTCTGAACGCCGTCATCCGCGAATTGTTGACGGGCTGAGGGATGCAGTACATCTGGGCAGGACTGGGATTGCTCTGCATCGCGCTGGCCATGGTCGGCGTCGTGCTGCCGCTGCTGCCCACCGTGCCCTTCCTGCTTCTGGCCGCGTTCTTCTTCGCCCGCTCTTCCGAGCGCCTGCACACCTGGCTGCTGAGCCACCGTACCTTCGGCCCACTGATCGACGACTGGCATAGCTCGGGCGCCATCCGTCCGGTCGCAAAAAAGGCGGCAACCCTGTCGATTGCCGCCGTGTTCGCACTGTCCTTCATCTTTGCCGCGCCAACCCATGTCCTGATCATTCAGGCCATCGTGCTGGGCTGCGTCATGATCTTTATCTGGACCCGCCCTAACGGCTGAGCTTGGCGCACAGATCGTCAAGCTGGTCGAGATTTTCGTAGGTCAGTACCACCTGCCCGGATTCGGTGCCCGGCTTGTGATTGATCGCCACCTTCATCGCCAGAATCGCCGACAGGTCCTTTTCCAGCGCCCGGGTGTCGGCATCCTTGCCCGCGCCATTGTTGCTGGAACGCGGCGCGGCCTGAATGTTGGCACCCTGCTGCTGCTTTTTGACCAGAGCCTCGGTCGCGCGCACCGACAACCCGTCACGCACCACGATCCGCGCCAGCTCCGACGGGTTCTCCGCGGTGATCAGCGCGCGCGCATGCCCGGCCGAGAGTTTCCCTTCAACCACGTAAGCCTGCACATCAGTCGGCAGCGACAGCAACCGCAGCAGGTTGGCAATATGACTGCGGCTCTTGCCCAACGCCTCGGCCAGCTTCTCCTGCGTATGCCCGAACCGCTCCATCAACTGGCGATATCCCGCCGCCTCTTCCACCGCGTTCAGATCGGCGCGCTGGATATTCTCGATGATCGCAACTTCCAGCACCTCGGTGTCATCGAAATCGCGCACCAGCACCGGAATCTCATGCAGCTGCGCCATCTGCGCCGCGCGCCAGCGGCGTTCACCGGCCACGATTTCATACTGATCGGCACCGTTTGCCCGCACGATCAGCGGCTGAATGATCCCCTTCTCCTTGATCGACGCCGCCAGTTCATCCAGCTGATCCGGCGAGAATGTACGGCGCGGCTGATTGGGATTAGCCTTCAGCTTTTCGATGGGAATCATCATGTCCGGACGGCGCGGACCGGGGACGACAACCCCATCCGACTCCTGCGTGACATCCGCCATCAGCGCGGACAGACCCCGGCCCAGCCCTCTCGGCTTGCTTTTCCTGACGCTCACCATGCCCTCCTTTTCGCCGCTCAGGCGGCGACGTTTTTGTGCTTTTGCAACAGCTCGCGGGCCAGATGACGGTAGGCCATGGCCCCGAGGGACCCGGAATCGTACTGCAACACCGGAAGCGCATAAGACGGCGCCTCACTGACCCGCACATTTCTTGGTATCTTCGTTTTAAACACCATCTCGCCCAGATTGTCACGCGCGTCCTTCTCAACCTGGCGGGACAAGTTGTTGCGGTTGTCATACATGGTCAACACAACACCTTCGATTCTCAGCTCGGGATTCGCGGTCTGCCGCACCTCGCGCACGCTGAGCATCAGTTGCGACAAACCCTCCAAAGCAAAGAACTCGCTCTGCAGCGGAATAAGCACCGAATGGGCCGCAACCATAGCATTTACGGTGAGCAGATTCAGCGATGGCGGGCAGTCGATCAGCACATAATCCAGGCGAAACTTATCTATCGCGGTCTGGCGTAGCGCATCATGCAGCAGGAAGCTGCGCTTTTCGTTCGAGATCAGCTCGATATCCGCGGAACTCAGATCGACCGTGGCCGGAACCATGAGCAAACCGTCGATTTCCGTGTCCTGAACAACCGCTTCCAGCGGCGCGTCGTCCAAAATCAGGTCATAGGTCGTCCAATCCCGATCATCGACGCCCAACCCGGTCGAGGCATTCCCCTGCGGATCGAGATCGACGACCAGAACCCGGCATCCGCCCTCGGCCAGACCGGCGGCCAGGTTGATTGCTGTCGTGGTTTTTCCTACCCCACCTTTCTGATTGGCAACCGCAATAATCCGGGGGCCGGCAGGGCGGGACAGATCAACCACGTGACACTCCTTCGATCTTCAGGATTACGGCCTGGGGTTCCGTTTCACTAGTAATCGGAGTCGCGTCAAACCGCCATTCCTTGCGCGCCTCCTCAACCTCTTTTTTCCAACTGACGCCTTTTGGAAACAGCGCCGTGCCGGTCGGGGCCAAGTGCCTGTCGCAATAGGATAAAAGCATGGGCAGATCGGCCAGCGCGCGGGCAGACAGGATATCCGCCGCCAACGGTTCAATCGCTTCGATCCGGCGGCTGATCACGGTGCAATTTGCTTCGCACTCACGTGCCGCGCTGCGAAGAAAAGCCGATTTCCTCTGATCGCTCTCAACAAGGGTGAATTTGGTGTCCGGCCAGTATTCCCGCGCAAGAATGGCGCAGATCATGCCAGGAAACCCGCCTCCACTGCCCAGATCGGCCCAATGCGGGCGCGGCTCGACGCAGCGAAACACCTGCACCGAATCCTGAATATGCCGGCGCCACAGGTCGTTCAGGCTGTTCCGGGACACCAGATTGATACGTGGGTTCCACCGTGTCAGCAGATCGGCAAAGACTTTCAGACGGTCGAATGTTTCACGTGAAACATCCAGATCCGCCATGATCGCGTCCTGATCGGCGCTCATGCCTTGCGGGCCTTCAGATCACGGCGGAGGTGCGCAAGGATCAAGGTCAGCGCGGCAGGCGTCACGCCTTCTACCCGCCCAGCCTGAGCAATATTCCCCGGCCGCGCCTGCGAGAGCTTCTGTTTCAGCTCATTCGACAGCCCATCCAACGCCGCATAATCGAAATCCCTTGGGATTTCATGCGCTTCATCCCGTTTCATCGCCTCCACATCCCGCTCTTGTCGAGCAATGTAGTTGGCATACAACGCGTCGCGCTCGATCTGCTTGCGGATTTCCGGTGCGGTATCCGCCAAATCATCCACCAACGGTAGAAGGTCCTCGAACCCCACTTTGGGGAAAGCCAAAATCGCCATCCCGTCCCGGCGATTTCCGTCCTGATTGACGTCGATCCCGACGGCCCGGACTTCCTTCGGCGTATAGGTTTTTGCGGTCAGTTTCGATTTCACCGCGTCCATCTGATCCATCTTGGTCAGAAACGCGGACTTGCGATCCTCGCTGACGCAACCCAGTTCCAGGGCAATCGGAGTCAGCCGCTGATCCGCATTATCCGCCCGCAGGGACAACCGGAATTCCGCGCGCGAGGTGAACATCCGATAGGGCTCCGCCACACCACGGGTGGTAAGATCGTCGATCATAACCCCAATATAGCTGTTCGCCCGGGTGAAATGCAGCGGCTCCTCGCCCCTGACCTCCAGCGCCGCGTTCGACCCCGCAACCAGCCCCTGCGCTGCCGCCTCTTCGTATCCGGTCGTCCCGTTGATCTGCCCGGCAAGGTAAAGCCCGGGTGCTTCGGGCAAGGACAGGCGCGGCGTCAGCACCCGGGGATCGACGTAATCATATTCAATGGCATAGCCCGGCTGCAGGATATCAACCTTCTCAAGCCCCTTGATCGAGCGCACATACTCCACCTGCACTTCTTCCGGCAGCGAGGTCGAAATGCCGTTCGGATAGATCGTGTGATCGTTCGCCCCCTCGGGCTCCAGAAACACCTGGTGCGAGTCCTTCTCGGCAAAGCGTACGATCTTATCCTCGATCGACGGGCAATATCTTGGGCCCACGCCCTCGATATGCCCCCCATACATGGCCGAGCGCGACAGGTTTTTCTCAATGATCTCATGCGTCCGCGCATTGGTATGGGTGATCCCACAGGCGATCTGAGGGGCGGTTACAGCGCTGGACAGAAAGGAAAACAGCACGGGTTCCTCGTCCCCGTCCTGACGCTCCAGAACCGACCAGTCGATGGTGCGCCCATCCAGACGCGGCGGCGTGCCCGTTTTCAGGCGGGCCATGGGCAGGTCAAAACTGTCGAGCCGCTCGGCCAGCTTGATCGACGGACGGTCCCCCATCCGGCCTCCTGGCCGCGAGACATCGCCGATATGGATTATCCCGCGCAGGAACGTGCCCGAGGTCAGAATCACAGTTTTCGCCGGAATTTCCGACCCATCACCCAGAATGACCCCACACACCCGATCGCCGTTCATACGGAAATCGGTCGCCTCGCCGGTAATGACGGTCAGGTTCTCGCGGTTTTCCGTCTCAGCCAGCATCGCCGCACGGTACAAAGCACGATCCGCCTGAGCCCTCGGTCCCTGAACAGCAGGGCCTTTGCGGCGGTTTAGCAGGCGAAACTGGATGCCCGCCCGATCCGCGACCCGGCCCATCACCCCGTCCATGGCGTCGATCTCGCGAACCAAATGCCCCTTGCCCAGCCCGCCAATCGCCGGATTGCAGGACATCACCCCGATATCCCCTTGCGACAAGGTGATCAATGCCGTCTTCACACCCATGCGGGCAGCAGCGTGGGCGGCCTCGGTTCCGGCATGACCGGCCCCGATGACGGCGACATCAAACTCCGAATGTTTCACGTGAAACACTCCTTACTTTCCGAGGCAGAAGCTGGCAAAGATCTCGTCCAGCAAGTTCTCGACATCAATTCTGCCCACCAAGGATTCCAGCGCCCGGATCGCGGTCCGCAGCTCTTCGGCTGCGATATCATACAGGTCAGGCCCCGAGTCCAGAACTCTCATTCCCTCACCCAAAGCCTCCAGCGACTTTTTCATCGCCATCCGATGCCGTTCACGCGTGGCTATACCAG
Source organism: Ruegeria sp. (assembly GCF_040830605.1). GTDB lineage: Bacteria > Pseudomonadota > Alphaproteobacteria > Rhodobacterales > Rhodobacteraceae > Ruegeria. The sequence continues at coordinate 38,930 of NZ_JBFOMD010000004.1, read as the reverse complement.
CACTAGTGGTTCTTTGCGACAACACCCCCGAAATCTGGGAAATCAGGCGATCAATCCCCTGCCCTGTCCGACCCGATACTCCATTTTTGGACTCGCCGCGAAGATCGGCCTTCGGTAGGACATGGATATCATCGTTTTGGAACGGAATTCCAAGCTCTGTAAGGTCATGGGTCAGGAATACACGCAAATCCGCGGAGTCCGCGCGTTTGCGGGCCAGGGCGATGCCCAGCCCCTCCACGTGATCGCTAGTATCGCGCAGCCCGGCGGTGTCCAGCAAGGTAACCGGCAGCCCGGCCAGATCCATGCGCACTTCGATCACATCCCGGGTCGTCCCGGCATATTCCGAGGTGATCGCCGCCTCGCGCCCGGCCAGCACGTTCAGCAAGGTGGATTTCCCGGCATTGGGCGGCCCGACAATGGCCACCTCGAACCCGGTGCGGATACGTTCGGCAATCCGGACCCCGGCCACCTCACGCTCAAGATCGCCCATCACGCCAGAGACCAGCGCGCGTACCTCAGGCGTCACATCAGTCGGCACCTCTTCATCCGCAAAGTCGATCACCGCTTCCAGCAGCGAGGCCGCGCGGATCAGATCCCGGCGCCAGCGCTCGGCCAGCTGCCCCAGCTCGCCAGCCAGAACCGCCTGCGCCTGTTTGCGCTGCGCCTCGGTTTCCGCATCGATCAGATCGGCCAGGCCTTCGACCTGCGCCAGATCCATCTTGCTGTTCTCCAGCGCCCGCCGGGTGAACTCTCCGGGCTCGGCCATCCGCAGCCCGTCCATATCCGACAAGCTCCGCAGCACTGCATTGACCGAGGCGGTACTGCCATGGATCTGAAACTCGACCACATCATCGCCGGTGAAACTCGCCGGCGCCTGAAAGGTCAGAACCAGCCCTTCGTCCAGCCGGCCGCCCTCTGCATCCCGCAGGCTGCGCATCCGCATCCCGCGCGGCGGCAGGTCAGCCCCCGCCAGCCGTTCGGCGGCCATGTACGCTTGCGGGCCAGAGAGGCGGATGACCGCCACCCCGGCTTTGCCCTGCGCGCTGGCCAAGGCGAATATCGTATCCATTCGAAGGCCTCGCGTCAGTTAAGACCTGTGTCAGGTGTTCATCGAGTCGAAGAACTCACCGTTCGTCTTGGTCTGCTTCAACTTGGACAACAGGAACTCGATCGCATCGGTGGTGCCCATCGGGTTGAGGATACGGCGCAGGACGAAGGTTTTCGCCAGATCGCCCTTGTCGACCAGCAGGTCTTCTTTCCTTGTGCCCGACTTGAGGATGTCGATGGCCGGGAACACGCGCTTGTCGGCGATCTTGCGGTCCAACACGATCTCCGAGTTACCGGTGCCCTTGAATTCTTCAAAGATCACCTCGTCCATGCGCGAGCCCGTATCGATCAGCGCGGTGGCGATGATGGTCAGCGAACCACCCTCTTCGATATTCCGCGCCGCGCCAAAGAACCGCTTGGGCCGCTGCAGGGCGTTCGCGTCCACACCACCGGTCAGAACCTTACCGGAGGACGGCACCACAGTGTTAAACGCCCTACCAAGTCTTGTGATCGAATCGAGAAGAATAACAACATCTCGTTTATGCTCGACCAAACGCTTGGCTTTTTCGATCACCATCTCGGACACGGCAACATGCCGAGTCGCCGGTTCGTCGAAGGTCGACGACACGACCTCACCCTGCACCGACCGCTGCATGTCGGTCACCTCTTCGGGCCGTTCGTCGATCAGCAGCACGATCAGATAGCACTCGGGATGGTTCTTCTCGATCGAGTGCGCGATGTTTTGCAGGATCACCGTCTTACCGGTCCGCGGCGGCGCCACGATCAGCGACCGCTGACCCTTGCCGATGGGCGACACCAGGTCGATCACCCGGGCCGACTTGTCCTTGATGGTGGGATCCTCGATCTCCATCTTCAGACGTTCATCGGGATAGAGCGGCGTCAGGTTGTCGAACAGGATTTTGTGTTTGGCCTTCTCGGGCTCTTCAAAGTTGATCTTGGTGACCTTGGTCAGCGCAAAATAGCGTTCGTTCTCGTCGGGGGCCTTGATATCCCCCTCAACCGTATCGCCGGTGCGCAGCGAATGCTGGCGGATCATGTCGGGCGAGACATAGATGTCGTCGGGACCCGGCAGATAGTTCGCCTCGGGCGAGCGCAGAAAGCCGAACCCGTCCTGCAGCACCTCCAGCACACCATCACCGCCAATAGTCCAGCCTTCATCGGCGCGTTCGCGCAGGATCTGGAACATCATCTCGCCCTTGCGCATGGTCGAGGCGTTCTCGATCTCAAGCTCTTCGGCCATCGACAACAGGTCTTTGGGGCTTTTTGCCTTGAGATCGGCAAGGTTCAGGGATTCGGTGGACATGATGATACGACCCTTGGCCGCTTTCAGCGCGGCGCATATATGGATTTCAAACAGGAAAGCACGGCTGCCCGGACGGGCGCGTTGAGTTCTACATAAGAGAGCAAAGGCGCAGAGTCAAACGGCCCTCAGAACTTCAAAATCACTGCCAGCACGATCACCACCATCAAAACGGTCGGAACCTCATTCATCATGCGGTACTGGCGCCCTGTGAGCGTGTTTCGCCCCTCTGCGAAATCCTTGCGCCGTGCCATCAGCCAGTGATGAAACCAGGTCATCGCGATCACCGCCGCGCCCTTGGCCCAGGGCCACGCCCATTGCCAGTCGACCACGCCGGGGGTGAACACCATGATCAGCCCGCAGACCCAGGTCACGACCATCGCCGGTCCCATGATCACCCGCAGAAGCTTTTCTTCCATTTCAAAGAAGATCTCGGGCGCGCCCTCAACACTTTGCGCCTTTTCCACGTGATAGACGAACAGTCTGGGCAGATAGAACAGGCCCGCCATCCATGAAATCACCGCCATGATATGCAGCGACTTCACCCAGGGATAGATCACGTAAAGAAGGTCGGTCATCCGGGGCCTCTCGGTTGGACGGGACCTCCCTAATAAAAAAGAAAGAAAAGAAAAAGGATGATGGTTTTGTAGGGTGAAGAAATTCCGTGGATTATTGTGTTGCTCAGGTTGTTTTCCCCAAGTGGACAGGTAAGGGAATTGGATTCCCACAGCTTTTTATATCTCATAATAGTTGTTTATTATCAGTAAGTTATATTATTTGAACGCTGCCCGATCTGGGGATAACTCGTCAGTAACTTCGGAACATCCCCGTTATCCCGTCCTGCCCACTTATCCTTGTCCCGGCGGGACAGAAAAAGTGCGACTCGCGGATCTTTCGCGCCGGTTTCCCGGGCTTGCGTGTCAACCGGAAAACCATACAAACCGTTCAAGATCACTCATCACCTTACGCACGGGGTTTTCCACATGCCTGTCCCCCTCATCCTCGCCTCCGGTTCCGCCATCCGGGCCCAGCTGCTCCAGAACGCGGGCATTCCCTTTGCCGTCGAGGTGCCGCGGGTCGACGAAGACACCGTCAAGCGCGCTCTGCTCGCCGAAGACGCCCCGCCCCGCGACATCGCTGATGCGCTGGCCGAACTGAAGGCGCGCAAGATCGGCGACAAGAACCCGGGCGCCATGGTGCTGGGCTGCGATCAGGTACTGGATTTCGAAGGGCATCTGCTCTCGAAACCGACCAGCCCCGAAGCGGCCCTGGAACAGTTGCAACAGATGCGCGGCAAGCGGCACATGCTGCTTTCGGCGGCGGTGATCTATCAGGACGGCCAGCCGGTCTGGCGCCATGTGGGTCAGGTCCGCCTGCGGATGCGCACCAGCTCGGACGCCTATCTGAACGGCTATGTCACCCGAAACTGGGACAGCATCCGCCACGCCGTCGGCGGATACAAGCTCGAGGAAGAGGGCGTGCGCCTCTTCACCACCATTGACGGAGACTATTTTAACGTTTTGGGTATGCCCCTGTTGGAACTGCTCAACTTTCTGGCGCTGCGGGGGGTGATCGAACAATGACGGACAACCGGATTCCACTGGCGGGCGTGATCGGCCATCCCGTCGCGCATTCCAAATCTCCGCGCCTGCACGGGCACTGGCTCACCACATACGCGTTGCAAGGCCACTACATCCCGATGGACGTGGCCCCGGCGGATCTGGAACAGGTGTTGCGGACCCTGCCCAAGGCCGGTTTCGTCGGCGCCAACATCACCGTCCCGCATAAAGAGGCGGCGCTGGCGCTGGCCGACCACGTGACCGACCGGGCCACGGTGATCGGGGCGGCCAATACGCTGATCTTCCGCCCGGATGGCTCAATTCGTGCTGACAATACAGACGGTTACGGGTTCATGGAGAATCTGCGCAGCGGCGCGCCTGACTGGAACCCACAGGCCGGTCCGGCAGTGGTACTGGGCGCTGGTGGCGCAGCGCGGGCGGTGATTTCGGCACTGTCCGAGGCCGGTGTGCCCGAGATCATCCTGACCAACCGCACCCGTGCGCGTGCCGAGCATCTGCAGGACGAATTCGGTCAACGCATCCGGGTGGCCGACTGGGTGCAGGCCGGCAATGTGATCGAAGAGGCGCGGCTGGTCGTCAACACCACCACACTTGGCATGATCGGCAAACCCAAGCTGCGCGTGCCGCTCGACGGGTTGCGCCCCGACGCGGTGGTCACCGATCTGGTCTACGCCCCGCTCAAAACCCGCCTGCTATCCGAGGCCGAGGCGGCGGGATGCACCACCGTGGACGGGCTCGGCATGTTGCTCCACCAAGCGGTGCCGGGATTCGAACGCTGGTTCGGCCAACGACCTGAGGTCGATGACGCCACCCGCGCCGCGGTGCTGAGATGAGTTTCAATCTGGGCCTCACCGGCTCAATCGGCATGGGCAAATCCACCACCGCACAGATGTTCGTGGACGAAGGCTGCGCGCTGTGGGATGCCGACGCGGCGGTGCACCGGCTTTATGCGCCGGGTGGTGCGGCCGTTGAACCGATGCGCGCGGCCTTTCCCGACGCCATCGAAAACGGCGCGGTCAGCCGCCCTGCCCTGAAACGCGCGATCGCCGGAACCCCGGACGCGCTCCGCACCATCGAGCGGATCGTGCACCCGCTGGTGGCCGAGGATCGCGCGACATTCCGCGATACCGCACGGGCGGATATTCTCGTCTTCGACATCCCGCTGCTCTTTGAAACCGGTGGCGAGGCGGCGATGGATGCGGTGGCCTGCGTCTCGGTCCCGCCCGAGATACAAGAGGCCCGCGTGATGGAACGCGGCACCATGACACCCGCGCAATTCCACCAGATTCGGGCCAAACAGATGCCCAACGACGAAAAATGCGAACGCGCGGATTTCGTCATCATCACTGACACGCTGGACCATGCGCGCCGCCAGGTGCAGGATGTGGTCAGGCAGATACGGGCAGGGCTGGCACATGCGTGAGATTGTACTCGATACCGAAACCACCGGGTTCGACCCCGAAAGCGGTGACCGGATTGTCGAGATCGGCGCGGTCGAGCTGTGGAACCACGTGGCCACCGGCAAGACCTACCATCAGTATATCAACCCCGAACGCTCGATGCCGGCCGAGGCGTTCGGCATTCACGGCATCGGCCCCGACCTGCTGGAGCCGCCCGAGAACCCGAAACCGGGTCAGGTCACGCTGCGCGACAAGCCGGTGTTTGCCAAGATCGGCCAGGACTTCCGCGATTTCGTGGGCGACGCCAAGCTGGTGATCCACAACGCCTCGTTCGACATGAAATTCCTCAATGCCGAGCTGCGCTGGATGGGTTTGCCAACGATGCCGATGGATCAGGCCATCGACACGCTGGCCATGGCGCGCAAGAAATTCCCCGGCTCGCCCTCGTCGCTGGATGCGCTCTGCCGCCGGTTCAACATCGACAACTCGAACCGGGTGCTGCACGGCGCTCTGCTCGACTCCGAGATTCTGGCCGAGGTCTATCTGGAATTGATCGGTGGGCGGCAGCCGGACTTCGCGCTTTCGGCCCATTCGGGTGCGGGCCTCGGCGCGGATGGCGAGGCATGGCGCCCGACGGCCCGGCCCAACCCCCTGCCCGACAGGATCACCGAGGCCGAGCGCGAAGCGCACAAGGCATTTGTCGAAAAGCTGGGGGAAGACGCGCTTTGGAACCGCGCCTGACCGGGGCCAGGCGCGGTATCCGAAATCAGGCTTCGGATTTCTGCGCCTGTTCGGCCTGACGGCGCATGATCTCGTTGCGGTACAGCGAAACGAAATCGATATTGTCCAGATTGACCGGCGGATAACCACCGTCGCGGGTCACGTCGCTGACGATGCGGCGCAGGAACGGGAACAGCATGCGCGGGCACTCGATCAGCAGGAACGGGTGCAGCTGCTCATCCGGTACACCTTCCACGTGGAACAGGCCGCAATAGTCGATCTCGAACAGGAACAGCAGATCGTCGAGGCCCTTGGCCTTGGAGGTCACGTTCAGCTTGATCGACACCTCGAACTGATGCTCGACCTGGCGTTTCTTGGCGTCCAGATTGACCTGCACGCTGATCTCGGGCTGCACGTCGCCCGAGACGCCCTTTTGCGCCATCACGTTCTCGAACGACATGTCGCGGATGAACTGGCCCAGCACACGCATCTGAACCTGGGGGGCCTGGGCCTGGCTTGCCGCTTCGGTGGACGCGGCGGTTTCGTCGGTCATGGATCTACTCCGGAAATAAGATTTGGCACTGCTTATCAACTCGCGCCGGGTACCTCAATGCCGGTTGGGGCCCTCGACCCAGCCCGAGGGCTGGCCGGGCTCGCGGCGGGGCCGGACCTCGGTATATTCGCCGTCGATGATGTCACCCCGATCGCGCGGGTCGTGGCGGGCGTGAAACTGCGCCCCCGGCCCCATCTGGAACCGGGTGACCGACACACGCGCGCGCAGATACCGGAACACGGCGACCCGCACGCCTGGCACCAGCAGGGCAAAGCCCACGGCATCGGTGAAAAACCCCGGCGTCAGCAGCAGCGCGCCGGAAAACAGGATCATTGCACCATGCGCCAGCGGCTCGGTCGGATCGTCCAATTCCGAGAACGCACGCTGCAACTGGCCCAGCGCCATGCGACCTTGTGTCCTGACCAGCCAGGTGCCAAGCACCGCCGTCAGCACCACAATTGCCAGCGTCGGCCACAGCCCGATCAGACCACCGACCTGAATGAACAGGGCAATTTCGATGATCGGCACCAGCAAAAAGGCCAGAAACAGGTACATTTAGGTGATCCTTTCTCAACAGGTGGACGGTGGACTTGCCCCCGCCTGTCCCCTACATAGTGGCCTGAGGCCCTGCTTACAAAGCCTCAAGTTCTGAGACGAGGACGATAATGAACTCACCCCTGATCCAGCTTCTGGTGCTGGCCGGCATCGCCGTTTTCCTGATCCTGCGCCTGAGAAGCGTGCTGGGCACGCGGGAAGGATTTGAAAAACCGCCGTTGCCGCAGCAGCAATCGGCCAAATCGCGCCGCGATTTCGAAGTGATCGAGGGCGGACCCGATCAGGATATCACCGATCACGTGCCCGAGGACAGCGATCAGGCTCAGGAACTGGCCGCGATGAAACGGGTCGAGCCCGCCTTTTCGGTCACCGATTTCGTGCAGGGCGCCCGCGGTGCCTATGAGATGATCGTGATGGGTTTCGAAAAGGGCAACCTCAAGGAGATTGAGCCCTTCCTGGCCGAGGACGTGTTCGAAACCTTCGTCTCGGTCGTGGCCGCCCGCGAGGATCAGGGCCTGACCATCGAGGCCGAGTTCATCGGGGTCCGCGAAACCACGCTGGCGGATGCGCGGTTCGACAAGGACAGCAACCGGGCCGAGATCACCATGCGCTTCGTGGGTGAGCTGACCTCGGTCGTGCGTGACCGGGGCGGCGACATCATCGAAGGCAGCCCCAACACCGTCAAACGCCAGAAGGACAGCTGGACCTTTGCCCGCGTGATGGGCACCGACGATCCCAACTGGCTGCTTGTCGCCACGGACGCATGATTGCCGCGCTCCGGTCGCTCGTACTGGCGGGGGCCGTGATGACCGCTTCCAGCGAGGCCGGGGCCGAGACGACCCACACAATCCTGCCTTTTGACGCCCTCGATGGATGGGCCGCTGACGATCACGCCGCGGCCCTTGCGGTTTTCCTCAACACCTGCCGCGATCTGAACGATCCCGATTGGCGCGCGCTCTGCGCCGTGGCCGAGACCCATACGGCCGAAACGGCCCGCTCGTTCTTCGAACTGTTCTTTCGCCCTGTGCTGATCGAGGATGGTGAGGACGCGCTCTTCACCGGCTATTTCGAACCGGAACTCGATGGCGCCCTGTCCCCCTCGGATCGGTTTCGCTACCCGCTCTACCAGATGCCGGCCGAGGCCAACGCGGGCGGGCAGTGGCTCAGCCGCCGCGAGATCCTGACCAGCGGCGTGATGGATGGGCGCGGGCTGGAAATCGCCTGGGTCGATGACCCGGTCGAGCTGTTCTTTCTGCAGATCCAGGGCTCGGGCCGCATCCGCCTGCCCGACGGCTCGGCGCTGCGGGTGGGCTATGGCGGGGCAAACGGGCATCCCTATCGCTCGATCGGGACCGAGTTGGTGCGCCGGGGCATCTATGCCGCCCATCAGGTCAGCGCGCAGGTGATCCGCAACTGGGTCCGCAAGAACCCGGTCGAAGGGGCGGAGCTGCTGTTCCACAACCCCTCTTATGTGTTCTTCCGCAAAATCCGCCGGGTGCCGTCGGATCGCGGCCCGCTGGGCGCCATGAACCGCTCGGTCACCGCCCTGCGCAGCATTGCCGCCGATCCGGCCTATACTCCGCTGGGCGCGCCGGTCTGGGTCGAAAAGGACGGCAAGGACCCGATGCGCCGCCTGATGATCGCGCAGGATACCGGCTCGGCCATAAAGGGGGCGCAGCGCGCGGATATCTTCTTTGGCACCGGCGACAAGGCCGGTCTGGCGGCAGGCCAGCTGCGCGATCCCGGGCGGCTGGTAGTGCTGTTGCCGATCCAGCGGGCTTATGCCCTGTTGCCGGATGAATACTGATGGCCCGCCGCAGGCTGACAACCGAAGAGATCGAGCTTTGGCGCAAGGTCACCCGTCAGGCCGAGCGCCTGCACCCTGAACTGCCCGAGTCCGTCCGCCCCAAGACCCTGCCCAAACCCAAGCCGACCAAAGCCCCGCTTGCCCGGTTCGAGGCGTTCGAACTGGGCCAGACCGCAAAACCAAAACCGCAAAAGAACAATCTGAAACCGGCGATGACCGAACGTCTGGCAGCCGCGCCGGTGCAGATGGACCAAAAGGCGTTTGCCCGCCTGAAACGCGGCAAGCTCAAGCCCGAGGGGCGGATCGATCTGCACGGAATGCGCATGGACACCGCGCACCCGGTGCTGGTGCGGTTCATCCTGACCGCGCAGGCGCAAGGCAAGCGGCTGGTTCTGGTGATCACCGGCAAGGGCAAGGACCGGGACGAACCCGGCCCCATCCCCACCCCGCGCGGCGTGCTGCGCAATCAGGTTCCGCAATGGCTGTCGCTGCCGCCCCTGGCGCAGGCGGTACTGCAAGTGACCCCGGCCCATATCAGCCATGGCGGAGACGGCGCCTATTACGTCTATCTGCGCCGCATCCGTTAAAGACTGCGCACCGCGCGCCGGATACCGAGCCACGCGCAGGCGCAGGAAAGCGCAAAGATGGCCGCGATGCCGACGAACTGCGCCTCAAGCCCCAGCCCCAAATCGATCAACCCGCCGGTCAGCCCCGGCCCGAGGGCCGAGCCCAGCACCATCACCGCCGTCGCCATCGCCTTGATCGCGCCGATATGGCGGGTGCCGTAGAACTCGGCCCAGAACGCGCTGGGCAGGGTGTTGTTCGCCCCCGTACTCAGGCCCAGAAACACTATCCCCAGCAGCGCGCCGCCAATGGACCCGATCCAAGCAAAGATCAGGAACCCAACCGCCATCGGCAGCAGATAGAACGGCATCATCCGCGCGGTGCCCCACCGGTCCAGCGCCCAGCCCGCGGCGAACATGGACAGGATCGAGACACCGGTGAACACAGGAAACAGCGCCACCAGCTCCACATGCTGCCATCCCTTGATCTCGGCCAGATGTACCTGATGAAAGAAAAAGGCGGTCACAAAGGCCGCCGGGGTCAGCAGCACTGGCACCATGAACCAGAACAGCGGATGGCGCAGCGCCTGAACCCGGGTCCAGTGCCGCCCTTCCATACCGGCGGCAACATGGTCTTGGGCCATGCTTTGCGGCGTGCGCTCCTGCCGCAGCAGGCGGGTCAGAACCGGGATACCCAGCAAGGTAATACCCGCCGCGACGACCCACAGAAACCGCCAGTCGATGATGGCCATGGCGGCAACAAAAAGGATCGGCAGCATTGCCTCACCCACCGCATAGCCCATGGACGCGACCGACAGCGCCCGCCCCCGCGTCGCGGTGAACCAGCGGGCCATCGCGACCATGGCGATATGCGTGCTCATCCCCTGACCAAAGAGCCGCAGGGCAAAGATCACCAGCGGCAGCACCAACGCCCAGGTGTTGAACGCCATGGCCAGCGTCGCCAGCGCCAACCCGGCCAGCACCAGCGGCCCCAGAACCCGCACGCGGAACACATCCGTCAGCGATCCGGCCCAGATCATCACCACCGCCGAGGCGGTGGTGCCCAGCGTATAGATCCCGCCCCAGCCGCCATGGCTCAGCCCAAACTCGGCGCGGATCTCACCGGCGAAGATCGAGATGAAAAAGGTCTGCCCGAAGCTGGACAGAAAGGTCAGCAAAACCCCGGCGGCCAGCCACGGCGCATTTTCCGTCAGATAATCGCGAAATCCGCTGAGCTTCACCGGTCTTCGCCCGGCCGGGCCAGAATGATCTCTTTCGCGCGGCCGCTGACTTCCACGCCACCGGGGATCAGGAAATCAAAACTGGTTTCCTCGGGCCCGAACGCCTCGCCCATGGCGGGCGCGGAACTGAGCAGGGTAACCAGCGCGGGCGAGGTGGCCGCCACGAAATGGCGGGATGCGGCATCGCCGGAAAACGCCGTGGTGTCGATCACATCGACCGGGTAGTCGGCGATCCTGTCGATCGAGTCGATATTGCCCAGCCGCCTGCTTTCGGCAGTGCCCCGCAGACGGGCCGAGATGTTCAGCGCCGGGTCCTTCCTCGACACCATGACCACGAAGGGCTGCGGCACGGTACCGATCCGGTCCATCTGCGTCCGGAACACATCGACATCCAGATCCGGCGAGATCAGCACCACGCCCTCCAGCATCCGGTCCGACCAGCCGGGCTCGCGGATCTCGGCCTGCCGCATCATCTCCATCGACAGCGCCGCACCCATGGAATGCGCCACCAGCACGATCCGCTCGGCCCCTGACGCCTTGAGCTGGCGGATGGTCTGTTCCAGCCCGTCGCGGGCAAACAGCATACTGTCCAGATCATAGGCATATCCAAAAGCCCGCGCCCGGCTGGGCCAGGAATAGATCATCAGCGATCCGGGAATTTCGATGTCGTTGGCAAGCTGCGCGGCGCGAAACGCGGTTTCGTTCTGTGTCGCGTTATATCCATGCACGAACAGCGTGACCTCGCGTATAGGCGAGTCCTGTTCGCGCTGATCGTCCAGCAGACGCCGGCGCAGCAGTTCGGGTGAGGTGAACACCTCCTGCCCGGCCAGCACGAACTGGGTTTCCGGATCCGGTCGCCCGTAGGAAAGGTTCAGGCTCCCCGGCGTGTGTGTCGGCGGGATCGAAACGGTCAGTTCAAGAAACTGCAGCCTGTTCGCCCGCCGATACCCATAAGACCCGTCCGCCTCACGCGCACGGGCCGAGGCGGCAAACACCGTTCGCGGGGTTCCGACGTCAACGGCATCGGGCACGATGGCGGTGATGCTTCGATCTGAACATGAGGCCAGCCACAGAACTGCGGCCAGCACCGTTAGAAACCGCAAGAAACCCAACCTCCTTTTTCGTCAGCCACACGCTAACGAAAATTTCCGGCTGGTCTAGAGAACATAGCGGCTGAGATCGGCGGACTTGGTCAGCTCGCCCAGGTTTTCCTGCACAAAGCCCGCATCCACGGTGATGCCTTCGCCGGACCGGTCGGGCGCGGTAAAGGACAGCTCCTCGAACACCCGCTCCATCACCGTATAAAGCCGCCGCGCGCCGATGTTCTCGACGCTCTGGTTCACCTCTGCCGCGATATGGGCCAGGGCCGAGATACCGTCCTCGGTAAAGGTGACGGTCACGTTCTCGGTGCCCATCAAGGCGGTGTATTGCAGGGTCAGCGCGTTGTCGGTCTCGGTCAGGATGCGCACGAAATCCTCTTCGGTCAGCGCCCGCAGCTCAACCCGGATCGGCAGACGGCCCTGCAATTCCGGCAACAGGTCCGAGGGCTTGGCGATGTGAAACGCACCGCTGGCGATGAACAGGATATGGTCGGTCTTGACCGGCCCGTGCTTGGTCGAAACCGTGGTGCCCTCGATCAGCGGCAGCAGGTCGCGCTGCACGCCCTCGCGGCTGACATCACCGCCGCGCGCCTCGGACCGGGCGCAAACCTTGTCGATCTCGTCCAGGAACACGATGCCGTTCTGCTCGACCGCGTCCAGCGCAGTGCGGGCCACGGTTTCGTCATCCAGCAGCTTGTCCGCCTCTTCCCCGATCAACACCTCATAGCTTTCGGCCACGGTCATCCGCCGCTTGACGGTGCGCCCGCCGAACGCCTTGCCGAAAATATCGCCCAGATTCATCATCCCCATCTGGCCGCCCGGCTGGCCGGGAATGTCGAACATCGGCATCGGGTTCGAGGTGTCGGCCACCTCAAGCTCGATCACCGTATCGTCCAGCTCGCCCGCCTTCAGCTTCTTGCGGAACATGTCGCGGGTGCCCTCGCGGGCATCCTCGCCGGCAATCGCGGTGATCACCCGCTCCTCGGCGGCCTTGTGCGCATTGGCCTTGACGTCCTCGCGCATGAATTCGCGGGTCTGCAGGATGGCGGCATCGGCCAGATCGCGCACAATCTGCTCCACATCACGGCCGACATAGCCAACTTCGGTGAACTTGGTCGCCTCGACCTTGATGAAGGGCGCGCGCGCCAGACGCGCCAACCGGCGGCTGATCTCGGTCTTGCCGACACCGGTGGGGCCGATCATCAGGATGTTCTTGGGATAAACCTCGTCACGAATGTCATCGGGCAGCTGCTTGCGCCGCCAGCGGTTGCGCAGCGCCACGGCCACGGCCCGTTTGGCATCCTTCTGGCCGATGATGAAACGGTCCAGTTCCGAGACAATCTCGCGCGGGGTCAGATCGGTCATGTGCTCTCAATCTCGTTGCTTTGACCCGGAACCTAAGCATGGGGCGCGAAAACACAAGCCGATCACGAAACGCTCACGCCGAAACACCGTAGGAACACGCGAATTCAGGGGGTTGTGAGGCCCCCTTTCCAACCACCGCGTCAGGGATACAGATGATGCAGGCAGGCAATGCCGCCTGACCTGAGATCCACGGAGATACCCATCATGACCATGACCCGCCGCTCTTTGTTCGTTGCCGCCGCCGCCACCGGTGCCGCGTTGACCTTTGCCGGGACCACTGCCGCGCTAGCAGGCGGCGCCAAAGGCACGTTCGAGGGTCGTTCGAACCACGTGACCACCGGCTCGGTCACAGTGGTGAAAGAAGGCGACCGCTATATCGTCGAACTGGGCGATGACTTCTCGCTGGACGGCGGCCCCGACCCGCGCGTCGCGCTGGGCAAGGACGGCACATACGATCCCGACACCAAGCTGGGCGCGCTTCTGAATCTGACCGGCAAGCAGCGCTACGTGGTCCCGGCCACCTGGGACATCTCGGCCCATAACGAGGTCTATATCTGGTGCGAGGTTGCCGGCGTTCCGCTTGGGGTCGCCAAGATCAACTGACGGGCACCACCACTCACGCATGTCCCGATGAAGGGGGGTGAGCTTCGGCTCACCCTCCGATCGTTTCCACCGTCAGATTGCCGTTGGTATAGACGCAGATATCCGCCGCAATCGCCATCGCCTCGCGTGCGACCTGCTCGGCGGTCTTGTCACCGTCCATCATCGCCCGCGCGGCGGCCAGTGCGAAATTCCCGCCCGACCCGATGGCGGCCACGTTGTGCTCGGGCTCCAGCACATCCCCCGCCCCGGTGATCACGAACAGATCCTTGCCGTCGGTCACGATCAGCATCGCCTCAAGCTTTTGCAGATACTTGTCGGTGCGCCAGTCCTTGGCCAGTTCGACGCTGGCCCGGGCCAGCTGACCGGGGGTGCCCTCAAGCTTGGCCTCAAGCCGTTCCAGCAGGGTAAAGGCGTCCGCCGTCGATCCGGCAAACCCCGCCACGATCTCGAACCCGCCGGGGCTCAGCCGCCGCACCTTGCGGGCGGTGCCCTTGATCACGGTCTGGCCCAGGCTGACCTGCCCGTCACCCGCGATCACCACATGGCCGCCCTTCTTGACGCCGATGATCGTGGTGCCGTGCCATCCGGGGAAATCGCTGTCTGCCATGGGTGCCTCCGATATGTTGCGCACACTATATGGGCCGAACCGCCTTTGGGCGCAACGGGTTAACGGCCTGCGGCAAGATATGCACAGAACGCAATTCGGGGCTGCCGAACCGTCATTTGTAGGACTCGGGGGAAAGGCCTACATGAGCCTCACAACCGACGAGGGGTCGGCTGTTTCAACTTCAAGGAATGCGCAAATGGCAACTACCGCAAACATCCATGCGCCGCTCGGAGCAGTCACCGTTCTCCATGTAGTGGACGCAATCATCTCGGCAAAAACCGCCGTCGTCAGCTGGAACGAAAACCGGAAAACCCGGAAGATTCTGGCCAAACTGACCGACGAACAGCTGGATGACATCGGCCTGAGCCGCGGCGACATCGCCAACATCTGATCCGACCCAAGGATCACCAAGAATAGAAAGGCCGCTCGAATAGCCGAGCGGCTTTTTCTTTATGTGCTCAGCACATATTGCCCTTCCATGTCCGGCACGAACGCCTCGATGGCCGCCGTGGCCGCCACATGCCGGGTTCCGGCCTCCGCGTCCTCGACATCCAGACCGCCGATTACCGCACGCACTTCGGCCCTGCCGCGCGGCAGGTCACGGGCCACAAGGTCGCAATCCACCGCGTCGGGCTTCTGCACGCCAATCGTGACCTTCACTTGCATCTCGGCATGATCCACGCCCAGCTTTGAAAACAGGGTGATCGAGGAATGATGCAGCGCATCCTGCACCGCCCGCCGGGCGGCCTTGGTATAGTCCTGCCCATAGAGGTCGTTACCGGTTCCCATCTCGACAATGATACGTTTCAGGCTCATGCGGCGGGCTCCATGTCGAACGAGACGATGACGGCGGCATTGGCCACGACGGTGCGGCCCTCGGTATGCGGCTTGTCGATATCCAACCCGCCTTTGGTGACGGTGATGGTGGGCTGCCCGTAGGGAAAGATCTCGTTCAGCGCCGCCACATCCACCCTGCCCGGCTCCTGCACCCCGATCTCGGCGTCGATGATCATCGCCTCCTTCGGAAATCCGAACAGCTCGGCCATGTTGACCGAGTTGTGCCAAAGCGCATCCTTCAGCGCCCGCCGCGCCGCCTCGGTATAGTCCTCTCGCCTGAGCGACGTGCCCATGCCGAACTCCACCAGAACCCGTGTCTTGGCCATGTTGCCTCCTGTCCTTGTTGCCGCAAACTTTCACGCGGGCGGATCCGGGGAAAGGTCCAAAATCGCGACCGGCATCCGGCCAGAAATCCGCCCTTCGATGCCATTTCCCGGGGCTGCAAAGATGTACAAGCCGGACTGCGGCCCCTCCGACCCCTGTACAAAACGTACAAAATGAAAAAGCGCCCCGATTGGGGCGCCTTTCCTGAATCCGTTGTGAACCGGCTCAGATCGACTCTTCGATCCAGCTTTGCAGCGCCGCTTTCGGCGCCGCACCCGCACGGTTCGAGATCACCTGACCGTCCTTGAAGATGAACAGCGCCGGGATACCGCGCACGCCCATTGCAGCGGCTGCGTTCGGGTTGCTGTCCACGTCGACCTTGGCGATTTTCACCTTGTCGCCATACTCGACGGCCAGCTCTTCCAGGGCCGGGCCGATCTGCTTACACGGGCCGCACCACTCGGCCCAGAAATCCACCACAACGGGGATGTCCGAGTTCTTGACTTCGGCGTCGAAGGTTTCGTCAGTGACGGCTACGGTGGACATATTCTGTCTCCTGAATGGGAAAGGGCTTGGGAATCGAAAGTAGGTGCGCGCCTATGGGAGGTCAAGATATCTGGGTACGAGACAGCGCATCTGTCACAAGATCGTGTGGCAGGGGCATCAAGCGCGCGTTGCGGGTCCACAGGATGGCGGTGGTGATCCGACGCTCCGGGTAGATCTGAGCGAGCGCCTGAGCATAAGCGCCCATCTGCCGCAGCAGCCCCTCGGGGCAGGCTTCGGGCGTGTCGGGAACGGTGGCATTCGATTTGAAATCAATGGCCTGCACCTCGGTCTCGGTCACGATCAGCCGGTCGATCACGCCATGCATCCGACGGCCATTCAACCCCGCTGTGGCCTGCACTTCGGCCAGCGTGTCGGCCGAGAAGACATGCGCAAGATGGGGCGCGTTCAGCACCGCCTCAGCCTCGGCCCTCAGCGCCTCACGGTCCGCCTGGTGCATATCCGGCAGAAGCCGGGCGCATGCCTCGCCCCGCGCCTCAGAACCGATTCCCGGCAAATGTTCCAACAGCAAATGCAGCCGTGTGCCCCGCAGCTTGGCGGCCTCTTCATCCAGACCCTGATCACCCGGCAGTGCCTTGGCCCCGCCCAATTCCGAGGGGCTGAGGGTTTCCTGTGGCGCTTCAGGTTCGGGCGCGGTGTGCAGAAACAGATCCGGCAGAGGTGTCTTGGCGGTCTCCGGTTTACCCTCGCCTTCGGCAAGCGGTAACCCATCCCAATCGCCATACTCCAACCGGCGGATCTCCGTGCCGGGGATGGCCGTGGCCCCTGCCCGCTCCATCGCCGCCTCGACCATCCGGTACCAGCTCGATCCGTCCTTGCCGACATCACCCGCCGCACCGACGATCAACCACTTTTCGGCCCGTGTTAGAGCCACATATAACAGCCGCATCCGCTCGGCCATCTGCTTGGCCTGCGCCGCCTCCCGCGCCTGAGTGATGACCTTCGGCGACACATCTTTGGACATACGCCAGAGCGGCGTGCCGTCGGCCAGCATCACCTCATCATCCGTGGGCGCCCGCCGCGCACCGGTATCCGGCAGGATCACGATCGGCGCCTCCAGCCCCTTGGCGCCATGCACCGTCATCACCCGGATCATGTCACCCACCCCGCTCATCTGGCGCTTGATCTCCAGATCGTCGGTTTGCATCCAGACCAAGAAACCCGTCAGGCTGGGAATATCCGTCCGCTCATAAGCCAGCGCCTGTGATAGCAGCGCATTGATCCCGTCCTCAGCCTCGGGCCCCAGCCGCCCCAGAAATTTCCGCCGCCCGTCATGGCGGGTCAGGATGCGTTCGATCAGGTCATAAGGACGCAGAAAGTCGGTCTGGCCGCGCAAGTCGTTCAGGATTGCCAATGTTTCGGGGAATTCAGCTTCGCGCCTGCGCAGCGCGGCCCAGAGGTATTGCTCCTCTCGCCTGTGCGCCAGGTCGAAGAGCTGTTGTTCGCTCCAGCCAAACAGCGGAGATTTCAGGACGGTGGCCAGCGACAGGCTGTCCTCAGGCGTGGCCAGAAAGCTGAGCAGCGCAGCGAGGTCCTTGACCGCCAGTTCCGCGCCCACTTTCAGCCGGTCAGCGCCCGCAATCGGTAGACCCGCGGACTTACAGGCCCGGATGATCTCCGCAAAGAGATCCGAACGCCGCTGCACGAGGATCAGGAAATCGCCCGGACGCACCTTGCGTCGGACAAATTCCCCCGGCTTATCGCCGTCCTCCGGGATGGTCTCGCCTCGCTCGATCATCGCCTTTATCGACTGCGCCACCTGCTCGGCCAGAATGACCGTATGATGCCGTGCGCCGGGCCGGTCTACCGGATCGGTCCAGTCGCCATCCTCCTCATCCTCGACCTTCTCCACCACCGGCCACAGGTCGACCCGCCCCGGCAAATCCGCTTTGAAGGCGCGGTGCAGTGCCTCCTTGTGAAACCCGGCATCGGCGCGGTTTTCGAACACCTGATCCACCAGTTGTAGGATTGCGGTGGACGAGCGGAACGAGAATTCGAGCGTCAAGTCCTCAAGATTAGAGCCTGATTCCATCAGTTTCCGCCCAAACTCCCGCTGCATCCGGTCGAAGGCTTCGGGGTCGGCGCCCTGAAAGGAATAGATCGACTGCTTCTTGTCTCCGACCACGAAAATCGTGCGCTCCACATCCGAGCGCGCACCCTCGCCCGAGGTGAACTCCTGCGCCAGTTTTTCGACCACGTCCCATTGTTCCGGGCTGGTGTCCTGCGCCTCATCCACAAGGATGTGGTCGATGCCGCCATCGAGGCGGTAGAGTACCCAGGCCGCCACCGCCGGATCGTTCAAAAGCTGCCGCGCCTTCAGGATCAGGTCGTCAAAATCGAGCCAGCCACGCAACTGCTTGCGCCGCTCGTATTCCGGCAGGAAGGCGGCCGCGAACCGGTGCAGAGCCAACGACTTTTGCGCTGCAACCAACGCCAACCGCCGCTCGCGCGCATCCTCGATTCGCAGCATCAGCGCCTCAAGCTGAGGCATCTTCTCTGCCAGCGCACCCTCGCGCAGCGCCTTGGTCGGGAAGCCGCCGATTTTGGTGGTGAAAGGCTCCTTCGCCGAGGCACCGGTCAGGAAGACCCCCTCAAGAACCGACAGATTTGCGAGCGTCGGCTCGACAAACGCGGCCAGCTTGGCCGCTGCCTTGGCGTTGTTTCCGCCGCTTTCGGTCAGCGCTGGCAGGATCGATCGGATCAGCTCCACCTCGCCGCCCAGATATACTGCGTCCAGCAGCGCCTGCTCGTTGAACCCATCGGGAAGGCCGAACCGGTGCAGTAGGCCGTCCCAGTCGCAGGGCTCTGCAAACCCGTCGCGGTTCCGGGCGACTGCCTGTGTCAGGCTGTCGAACCCGGTATCGGTGACAAAACGCGCGACCGCATCGACGAGATATGCCTGAGGACCGTCAGCGAAATCCTCAACGATCTCTTCGCGCAGCAGCGCCGCCGCCCGATCCTCCATCTCGGAGAATTGCGGGCTGACCCCGGCCTCGAGCGGAAATCGCCGCAGCAGCGAGGCGCAAAACGAGTGGATGGTCTGGATCTTCAACCCGCCCGGCGTCTCGATGGCGCGGGCAAACAGCGTACGGGCATGGGCCAGGCGGACAGGGTCGATCACCCCGTCCACGCCCAGATCGGTGAGCTGCGACAGAAGCCCGGCATCGTCCAGCATCGCCCATTCACCCAGCCGCTTGAACAGCCGGTTCTGCATCTCGCTGGCCGCCGCCTTGGTGTAGGTGAGGCACAGGATGTGCTGCGGCTGCACGTTGTTCAGCAACAGCCGCGCCACCCGGTCGGTCAGCACCCGCGTCTTGCCCGAACCTGCATTCGCCGCCAGCCAGGTCGAAGCATCAGGACGCGCCGCCTGAACCTGACGCTCGGTCGCCTCGTCGCGGGGGGTCATGTCAGATCCTCCGGGTTGGGCGTGGCGGTGCGATCCCACTCGCCGAAACGGGCAAGGTGATCGTAGTCGCCGAGATCGGTGTCCTTGTGCAGCATCCGGCGTGAGGTAAAGCCTTGATCCGGTTGGAAATATGCGTCGACCAGGGTGCGCAGATCAGCCCATGTCTTGGCGGGTGGCTCCTTGTCCAGCGGCGCCGGGACCTCCTTGTAGATCCCGCCCATGCCGATGAACACCGCCTGCGCCACGGGCATGGGGTCCAGCCCCTCGAACCCGCCTTCCTCGGCCAGCGCGGCCTCGATCAGCAGCTGTTTGTCGAACTTGGCCTGCTGCGCTGCGGAGGGCGGCGCGCCGGTTTTGTAGTCATAAAGCCGCAGCGAGCCCCGCGCCGTTTGGTCGATACGGTCGGCGCGGCCCACGAGCGTAAAATCGAGCGGGTCGAGGCGTTTCTTCATTTTCGCCTCGAATGCAACCGGCCCACCATCGCTGCTGCGGATGGCCTCGGCAGCGAGAAAAGCGTCGGCAATCCGTTCCAGCCGCGCCAGCCACAGTTTGCGGGCGGTTGGCCAGGCGACATGTTCCGCTAGCAGCGCATCGGCGCGATTCAGGAACACCTCGCGCGTCAGCAAAGCGTTGTCCAGCACGCTGTCCTTGACGAACTTCTCCAGAATTTCGTGGATCACGATGCCCCGCAGCAGCGCATCGGGCGCCTGCACCAACGGGTCGAGAGGTTTCAGCCGCAGCACATGCTTGGCGTAGATCGCGTAAGGATCGCGGATCAGCCGCTTGATCTCGGTCACCGACAATTGTCGGGGCCGCGCGGGGATCGGTGGCCGGGGCGATGGGCGTTCCGCAGGGGCCAAACGCGGTGCCACTTCCAGCGTTTCGGCCCAATCCAGCCATTGCCGCCCACGCGCGCGCATCTCTTCCAGCACCTCGGGGCCTTGGGCGTCAGGCAGGCCCTGCAACAGGTTGATCAGGCGGTTGAGCCAGCGGGACGGCACGGTTTCGGCGTCATCCGAGCGGGTGGCGCGGGTTAGCCAGACCTCTGGCGCGGCGATGGCTTGCTGGAAATCATGAGCCGACAGACCGATGCGGCGTTCGGGCAGCAACAGCCCGGCCTTGTCACGCATTTGCCGGTTCAGCCAGGGATCGGGGGCGGCGGCCTCGGGCCAGCTACCCTCGTTGAGGCCGCCGAGAATCAGCAGGTCGGCGCCCTGCACCCTCGCCTCGAGCGTGCCCCAGATCATGATGCCGGGATGCGGCGAGTCGCGGTCGCGCACCTCTTCTCCCGCCAGCAGCGCGCCCAGCAGATCAGCGAAATCGCGGGCGGTCATGGTGCCGCCATGGGCTGCTTCATCCTCGAGCGCGCTGATCACCGCCAGCGCCTTTTGTCCCGCGTTCTTGTCCCAGAGCGTGCCGGGATCGCCCGTACTGCCTGCTGAGATCGCCTGTGCCAGATCGCGCAAACGCCGGACCCAGTCGCCAAGCGGCAGCTCGCCTGCGACCTGCTGGCCGCAGAAATGGGTGGCCAGCCAGCGCATCCAGCCCTCGGGCATTTCCGTGCGAATGGCAAAGCTTGTCAGGCTGACACCGTCGGGGAAGGGCGGGCCGTTGCGGCGCAGGTCTAGTTCCAGATCTCGCGTGTGCAGCAAATGCGCGCCGCGTTCGCCGCCATCGTGGCACAGCGGATGTTTCAGCAGCGTCAGCAGCGCTTCGCCATCCAGCCGCTTGACGAACAGCCCCGCCACATGGCGCAGGAATCGGCCCGAGGGTGAAAGCTGCAGCGGCAGACCGGCGCTGTCGTCGGGCAGGATGTTCCAGCGGTCGAGCGCGGCGCTGACCTGCCGGGTCAGCATCCGGTCCGGCGTGATCAGCGCGGCGGTTTGGTCGGTCTCGGCGGCCTGACGCAGGCGCAGGGCGATGGCCAGTGCCTCGGCCCGGGGCGATTGCGCCTCGATAAGAGTTACATGGGTCATGGCGGGGGCCAGATCGGTCAGATGCGGGCCCTCGCTCATCCACGCATCGGTGACAGGGGCAGGGCGCAAAGCCAGCGAAACCAGCCGGTTACGGGCGGGTGAGGGGGCCGCGCCCCTGGTCCAGCGGTTGATCTGAGACGGGCTGAGGTCCAGCCCGCGCATCAGCTTGCGGAACCGGAATTGCGGGTGATCTTCGGATAAAAGCGCATCATCAAGCCCGGACCAGACGTGATCGGGCTGGTCGAAATCGTATCCTGGCAGGATCAGCGCGCCTTGGGGCAGGCGAGCCACAGCCTCCATCAACATGAGCGTGGTGCCGCGCGAACCGGTGGAGCCGGCAAGGATCACCGGGCGCTGTGGCGGGTCGGTTTGCCAGCGCTCTATCAGATTTTCGACCACCCGGCGTTGCCGCGCCTGCACATCCAGCGCGCTGTCATCGGTCGAGATGAACCTGTCCGCAATGCCGATAAAGGCCTGCGCCCGTGCCCAGTGGCCGGACATGTCGCTGACATCCAGTTGCCGGATGGCGTCTAGCGAAACGCCCTCCCCCTGCATCTCGTCGATCAGCGCAGCGAGGCTGTCGGACAAATCATAAAGTGAGGCGCGGGCGGCCAGGTCCGGCTGCTGATCCAGCAGCTTGCCGATGAGTTGCGTCAATTCCAGCCTTCGACGCAAGGGCGGGACCGGTGGCGGCAGGCTTGCCAGATCGGCGCGTTCGCCCAGATCGGTGACCAGAGACAGGCGGGGCAGCAGGCAGGGCGGACCGGCATCGAACAGCTCGCGGATGCGGCGCGTCATGCGGCGGGTGTTGACGACCAGTTGCACTCGCGCCAGGGCCTCGGGCGGCAGATGGGCGGTTCGTGCACGCAACCCGTCGACCAGCGCGCGGGGGAAATCCACGCCCGGCGGCACGGCAAAGACGCGGGGCGTGTGGCAGGGGTCAAACATCGGCCAGAAGATCCTCGGCCAAACGGATGCCGCCCGGGTGACCGACGTCGCACCATCGGCCCGGATAACTAAGCGCGAACAACCGGTTACGCGTCCGCATCCGGTCCCATAACAGATTGAGGGAGAACGCCTTTTCGGGGAAATCCAGCAACTCCTCGGTGCGCAGGACCTGAGCGCCGCCGTAGATCAGGCCCGGTCCGCGCTGAATGCGGCCCTCGGTGTCGGCAGTGAAATCGCCCTGACCGGTACGCCCCACGGCCTGCGCCACCGGGATACACATCAGCAGAGCATCCATCCGCTCGGGGTCCCAGGTCTGCCGCAGCAGCTGCAGCGGGTTCGGCCCGGCCCAGATGGCATCGGTATTCAGAGTAAAGACGGGCCCCGGGCCCAGCAGGGGAAGCGCCGCGCGCAGTCCGCCACCGGTTTCCAGGATTTCGGGTTCTTCCCGCGACAGCGCCACGCCTTGTGGTTCCAGATGCGCGGCCAACTGATCGGGCAGATAGTGCAGATTGGCCACGATGCGCGAAGGCTCAACGCCGCGTGCCAGATCCAGCGCGTGGTCGATCAGGGGATGCCCAGCCACCTCGATCAACGGTTTGGGCCGGTCCTTGGTCAGCGCGCCCATCCGGGTTCCGAACCCGGCGGCGAACAGCATGATGGCGTCGGGCGGTCGGGTCATGAGGTCTTGAGCCTCGTCAGATTCTCGGGGCTGGGAAGGGGCAGGGCATCGCGCAACAGATCGCTCACCGGGGCCAGCGCGGGGTGATCCAGATCGCGCATCAGATGCGCCCAGACCGCCGGGATCATGTCGACATAGTGCGGCTTGCCGTATTCAGACCCGAGCCGGGCGAAAATGCCGAGAATACGCAGATTGCGCTGGGCGCCCAGCACCGCATAGGCCGTCCGGAATGCGTGATCGTCCACGCCGGTCGCCTGGATGTAGCGGTTGAGCATGGTCATCTCGATCCCGGCGGGCACGGTGCGGCGGATATCCTGCAAAAGCGAGACCAGATCATAGGCCGGATGCCCCAGTACTGAGTCCTGAAAGTCGAGCAGCCCGGCGCGCGCGACCCCTTCGCGATCCGGCAGCCACAGCAGGTTTTCCGAGTGATAGTCGCGCAGCAGAACCACCTTTGGCCCCTGAACCTCGCGATGCAGAATGTCCTCGAACCGGGGCTCAAAGCTGGCTTTGGCGTTCGGATCGGGTGTGCCGGTGATGCCTTCCGCGTATTTGGTAAAGGCCAGATCGGTCATTTCAGCCATCACCGTTGGTCCAAAACTGTCGAGCGGCAGGATCGGGGCATCATGCAGGGCAATCAGGACATCCGTTGCAGCCTCGTAGAGCGTGCGCTCCATTTTGGGGGTCCGAAGCAGAACCCGGGAAAAAAGATCGTCACCAAGGTCTTCCAGTAACAGAAAACCGTTTTCCGCGTCCTCGGCATAGATCTCGGGCGCGCTCAGACCGATCGACCGCAGATGGTCAGCTACCCGGACAAAGCGGTGAACGTCCTCACCCTTTTCCGGCGGCGCATCCATAAGGACGGCGGTGCGGCCGGTGGCGGGGTCGGTGAGCCGGTCGTAGCGGCGGTTCGAGGCATCACCCGCCAGCGGCACGTGGTCAGCCTTGGCCCATTGGGTCGGTGCGATCAGCGCCTCAGCCAGCACTGTTCGGTTCGTCATGCAAGCGTCTCCAGCGGTTTCGACCATTTCGGGTTGGTCCAGGTGGCGGTCAGGTGGCGCGTCTCTTCCTGATCGGGATCTGTGGCAAAGTCCAGCATCAGCGCGTTTTCCGGCGCCAGAGGGCCCAGCCGGTCGGGCCATTCCACCAGACAGATGGCGGTTTCGAACGCCTCGGTCAGGCCCAGTTCCTCGATCTCGTCCAATGCAGTGAGGCGATAGAGATCGGAATGCCAGATCTCACCTTTTTTCGTGTCATAGACCTGCACCAGGGTGAATGTGGGAGAGGGGACATCCTCGGGTATCGCCATCAGGGACTGGATCAGGTGACGGGCGAAATGGGTCTTGCCGCTGCCGATGGCGCCCCCCAGGAGCACGCAATCCCCGGGTGACAACGCTGCACCCAAACTGGATGCAAAATGTGCTGTTGCCTGCGGTGAGTTGAGTATCAGTTTCAGGGCCGTGGCTGTCATGGCGCCACAATGGCGTTGCGGCCTAGTGGCTGCAAGCAGGTTCAGGGCAAGGCGGTCTCCAGTTGTGCGTCCTGGGTGTTCGTGACTTCAGCCGTGAAGCGCACAATGGTCGCCCCGTTTGTCATCGGGCCCACGGCGCAGGTCAAAAGGGTGCCGTTCCGGGTTCTGATCTGTGCCGTCCAGTCCGCCCGGTTTTCACGCATTTCCACAAAGTCGCGGATCTCGCCCCAGACCGGCGTGGCGGTGCAGCGCTCCTGCCAGAGGCGGGTGGCATCAAGCACGTTGACCAGAGCAAAGCTCTGATCCGGGTCGACATCCCAGAGTAGATGATAGGCGGTGTTGGAAAAGGCGAGTGTGCCATCGGCGGAAAAAACAGCCACTGCGTCGGGAAGCTTGTCAAGGATGGCCTGCCCCAGTTCAAGCTCGGACCGGAATCGGCGGGTGAGGGTGATCTCGGCAGTGATGTCCTCAAACAAAAACGCAACCGCACCATCCGGGTGCGGGCGCCCGCTGACCGAATAGACCGAGCCAGAAGGCATGGACCATGTTTCCTGATACCGGCCGTGCTCGGCAGCTTCGAGCAGGTCGTTCATCTGTTTGCGCCAGCCGCCGTAATTCTTGGGCTCGGGCATCATGTTCTGGTTGCGCAACCTGTCGAAGAAGCTTGAGAGCGCGGGCCGACTGCTGAGGAAATCGGCGGGCAGGGCCGTCAGATCGACCAGAGCCGGGTTGAACAGCGCCAGCTGCCGATTGCGGTCGAATATCGCCAGCCCGATCGACAGCTGGGCAAAGGTCTTGGCCAGCGTCTGCACGAACTTGCGCTGTGCCACCTCGGCATCCACCACGGCATTGATATCGAAGGCATAAAACAACGTGCCTTCATCCCGCTCGACCAGCGACAGGTCGAACCACAGCTTGCGGTCTGGCAGCTCTGATGCAATCGAAATTCTGGTCTTTTTTCCGGGCGGGGCGGAGTCGTCCGATTCGGGAAACAACGGAATGGAAAGATCGGCATTCTGCCCCCGCACTCGGCGTGCCAGCGCGACATAAGCGGCGTTGCACCAACTGACCTTGTCGGCGTGATCGACCAGCCACACCGGGTAGGGCGCCTTGTCCATGGCCAGCCGCATCGGGTCGGTTGCGGTCCCGTGGGAAGAGCCTGTGCAGGATCGGTTGGAAAGGTCGCAGATTTGAACGCGCACTACACCGTCGATCCATTCGCAGACCACGTTGCGATGGACGGCGCTGTCGATGGCCGGAACCACGACCTCGCCCTCCTGCTGGACGATATCCGGCGTCTCGGGGAACGCCGGGAAATCGCAATGCAGCCGGGTGCGCAGCTCATCCCAATCGGAGATATCTTCGTACTCTCTCTCGGCGCGGTCGGAGCCGCCGATCAAATCGGCACCATCAAACAGGAAAACCGGATCACCAGCGTCCTGTTGAGTCAAAAGGTCAAAACCTGGGCGCATACGCCGGCGCGGCGGGCGCAACAAGAAAACGGCCAGAGCCGAGGACAGCAGACAAATCCCCGTCAGTATGATCCAGTCACCCATCGTATTGTCCCGCCCTAGCTCAGCTGGTCGGACCGACTATTGTGCCGCAAAGGTTAACGAGGGTTTAACTCAGACCTGGAATTGCTCGTTCAAACCGGTGGGTACCGGGTTATCTCCGGTCTGGGCATCAATGAGGTTCCGGGGCCAAACGACCTTGACGATGGCGCCCCTGCGCTCCGGTTTGTCGGTAAGAGACTGATAGGGGTCCGAGCCGTTGGCAAAGCTCAGTTCGGCACCGCTGCGTTCCAGCAGGGTCTTGGCAATGAACAGACCCAACCCCATTCCTTCGTATTCCGGGCGTGTCTTGAGGTGGGACTCCGTGCGCCGCCGCCGCACGAACGGGTCTCCGATCCGGCCAATCATCTGCGGTGGGTATCCGCGCCCGTCATCCATGATGCCGATGGTGATCTGGTCGGTGGTCCATTCCGCCTCGACCCACACGTTTGAACGGGCAAAATCAACTGCGTTCTGGATCAGGTTGCGCAGGCCGTGAATAACCTCGGGCTTGCGCAGGATCGAAGGCTGCTGCAGGTCGCCGCCCTCGCCCGGGCCTTCGTCGAAATGGACCTGCTTGCCCCGGTTGACATGCGGCTCGGCGGATTCGTGGATCACCGTCGTCAGCGGTGCCTGCCGCAAATGCAGATCGTCTTTCCCGGCCCGGCCCATGTCGCGCAGGATGTCCCGGCAGCGGTCTGCCTGCTCGCGGATCAGGGCGGCGTCCTCGCGCAGGTCGGCGCGGTCGTCAAGCTCTTCGATTAGCTCGGAACTGGCCAGCTTGATCGTCGCCAGCGGAGTGCCCAACTCATGCGCCGCCGCCGCGACCACGCCGCCCAGATCCGTCAGCTTCTGTTCGCGGGCCAGCGCCATATGGGTGGCGGAAAGCGCCTCGGACATCGACTGCACCTCGGAACTGATGCGATGTGAATAGGCGCCCAGAAATATGATGGCGATGGTGATCGCGGCCCAGTTGCCAAAGACAAAGATATCCGGGATGCGCAGGATAAAGCCCAGTTCGGTTCTGAGTGGCAGGTGAAACTCGGCCAGCAGGGTCACCAGAATGATCGCGGTGCCGCCGACGATCAGCGTGGACCGCAGCCCCATGACATTGGCCGAGATCGTGACGGGCCCCAGCAGAAGCAGCGCAAACGGGTTGTGCAGGCCGCCGGTGAGGTAAAGCAGGAAGGCCAGTTGCAGCAGGTCGAACAGCACCATCAGGAAGTTCTCGAACTCCGAAAGGCGCTTGTTTTCCGGGAAGATGAAGATCGCGATCAGGTTGCCGACCACCGAAATTCCGACGGCCAGATAACACAGCCCAAGATCAAGCTGCACGTTGTACATGCGCTGGGCCACGGTGATTGCGGTGATCTGTCCTATGATCGCCACCCAGCGCAACAGGATCAGGGTCCGCAGGCGAATCCAGCCACTGCGTTCCTGCCTGTGCCAGAGGTTTGTATTGGAATCCGTCATCGGTCGATTATGTCCTGTTGCAACGGCTGATTAACTTGATAGGTGTCCCAGCCGAATTCATCAACAACCCCAGTGTCAGGTGTGATCCCATGACCCGTCTATATGCCATTCTCGCCGCCGTTGTCCTCGCAATCGGGTTGGGGGCCATCTGGCTGCTGACCATGGGCGGGCGCTCGGACGATCAGTTCGCGCAATGCCGGTCGAGCCAGATTGCGGGCGGGGCGGATACCATTGGCGGGCCGTTCGAGCTGGTCAATGGCAAGGGCGAGACCGTGACTGACGCGGACGTGATCACCGAACCGGCGCTGATCTATTTCGGCTACACCTTCTGTCCTGATGTATGTCCGCTGGACACCGCGCGCAATGCCGAAGCCATTGATGTTCTGGCCGGGCGCGGCCAGTCGGTCACGCCGGTCTTCATCTCGATCGACCCGGGTCGCGACACGCCCGAGGTGGTGGGCGACTTTGCGTTCAACCTGCATGAAAAGATGATCGGCCTTACCGGCTCGCCCGAGCAGGTCAAAGCGGCCAGCAAGGCCTACAAGACCTACTACAATGCACACGACAAGAGCGACGAATACTATCTGGTCGACCACTCGACCTTTTCCTATCTGGTTCTGCCAGAGCAGGGCTTTGTCGAGTTCTTCAAGCGCGACGAGACAGCCGAGCAGGTGGCCGACAAGATCGGTTGTTTTCTGGACAAGGTATAAGCGCCCAGAGTGCGTTTGACCTTTCCTGACACGCTGGTAATACTCGCCTTCAGCCAGAGACCCGGAAACAGCTGAAAGAATACGCATGGCCGACACCCCCCAGCTTGAAATCGGACCCGACAAGTCGCTGTTGCTGGTAGATGATGACGAGCCGTTTCTGCGGCGACTGGCCAAGGCCATGGAAAAACGCGGTTTCGAGATCGAGACGGCATCGTCGGTTGCGGCGGGCCGGGCCATCGCCACCGCCCGCCCGCCGGCCTACGCGGTGGTCGATCTGCGGCTTGAGGATGGCAACGGTCTGGATGTGGTCGAGGTGTTGCGGGACAAGCGGCCTGATTGCCGGGTTGTGGTGCTGACCGGCTATGGCGCGATTGCAACCGCCGTGGCGGCGGTCAAGATCGGTGCCACCGATTATCTGTCCAAACCGGCCGATGCGACCGACATCACCAATGCGCTGCTGGCCAAGGGGGATGAACTGCCGCCGCCGCCGGAAAATCCGATGAGCGCCGACCGGGTGCGGTGGGAGCATATCCAGCGGGTGTACGAGCTGTGCGACCGCAATGTCAGCGAGACCGCGCGGCGGCTGAACATGCACCGGCGCACCCTGCAGCGGATTTTGGCTAAACGCAGCCCGCGGTAGAGGCAGTATTACCGAGCGCTTGCCTCAACCTGTCGGCGGCTACCGAAGCTCTTTTTTTATTTGTGCAATCAGGTTTTTGCGCACGATAGGATTTGGAATTTCGACAATTCCTTTTGCTTCAAGCGCCTCCACCACAAACTCGGCGTTTATTGTCGCTTCAAAGCGTCTGAGGTGCACACTTGCAGCAAGCGCATCGAAGGCTAAATGAAAAAACAAGCTTTCTACTTCATCCATAAAAACTTTTCCGGTTTCACTGTCGAAAAAGGCCCGAAATTGTAGAAACTCTTGAAACGAAAGGAGCTCCTTGATTTTGCTTTCTTCGTACCCGTGAAAATTTGGAATAATAATCGTCTTTTCCTCACCCGGCCCTTCCCTTGACATTTCTTCATACGAAATACGATACAGTTTCTGCCAAGCACCTGAGCGATGGAAAATTGCGATTTCATTGAGTTGCTGCGCAGTGAATGTCTCAAGATATCGTTGTGTGCCGTCGTCTAGAAAGCCGTTGACCGCAATATCAGTGATTGCTTGAGGGACTAGATCTTCAAAGCGACCGAAGTCTTTCACTTTTATACTGTATTCACTCAGAAGTCTTGCGAGACGTGCAACATAAGCTTTAGCGGCCCTCTCACGCATCTCCTGAATTTGCTCTTCAAAAATAAATTGACGTGCGAGATATGCTGCGTCATCCTTTGAGGATGCGGAAACCTTGGTTCCAATGCAAAAGATAATCACTACACTAAAAAGCAATCTTATCATCGTAAGATCCAATTTCTATAGGTCTGCCAACAATTCTTTATGCCTCTCCGTATAAGCCCGCCTCACTTCCACTGGCGGGCGCAGCTTGATCTGTAAACCCTCAATGACCGCCTTGTCCGGGTGGCCAAAGAACTTACTGGCCTCTTTCTGCGAGAACCCGGCGATCTGGGTGGCCTCCATCCAGGCGCTGATCCTGTCGGCGCGCTTGATCTGTTTCTTGATCGTCGCAGGAATGGCGGCGGGCAGGCCGAAACGGATGTGAATGGCGGCGGCAAGGCGGTCGTCTAGCTCTCCGTAATCCGGGCCGACGGCGGATTTCACCGGGGAGATCATGTCGCCGATCACATATTCCGGCGCATCGTGTAACAAGGCCGCGAGGCGCCATTTGACCGGCGCCTTGGGTGCGATGCGGCCAAACAGCTCTTCGACCAGCAGCGAATGTTCAGCCACGGAATAGGCAAAATCACCCTCGGTCTGGCCGTTCCAGCGGGCCACAAATGCAAGTCCGTGCGCGATATCTTCGATTTCGATATCCACTGGTGTCGGATCCAGCAGGTCCAGCCGGCGGCCCGACAACATCCGCTGCCATGCTCTGGGTTGTGTTGCCATTCTGCCAAGCCCTCCGGCATCTGCCACATTTTCGCCACAATTCAAGCGCAGCCTGTTATGCATCTGATCACGTGTTGCCAACACCTTCTTGAGGGAGCGTGCTTTGAAAAGGCGCAACGTGGTTACGATATCAAGTGCTGAGGGGGGCGCGCATTCCTCCCAGCGCGCACCTCTCAGATCGAAACCTGTAAGATAAGGAGCTTGTCATGTTCAAGCGTTTGTTAGGTGTTGCACTTGCATTCGGCATGGCCGCCACCGCGCCGCCAGCCTTTGCCCAGTCCTGCGGTCAGCGAGATAATGTCATCAAGCGGCTGCAAAAACAGTATTCCGAGCAGCTTACCGTCGGCGGCCTGCAAAAGGTGCGCGGCAAGCAATCGGTCGTGGAGGTCTGGTCGTCCGATGAAACCGGCACGTTTACCGTCCTTCTGACCCACGCAAGCGGCATTAGCTGTATTGTCGCCGCTGGCACTGATTTTTTCGAAGCCACACCAAAGATCGTGGCAGAAGGCACGCCGAGCTAATTACGGATACATACTGGTCTGACGGCCCGTTCCTGAACACTGTCCATTCCGGTTGGCGCCTCCGTTTCTGGATGAGCCATCCATCAAAGTTGCCACTCCCAGCAATGAATGTTAGGGGCAACGGGAACTGATTTTCCGGAATGGAGTGACGAATGGCCGGGGACTACATAGTTAAGGATATTTCGCTGGCCGAGTTCGGCCGCAAGGAATTGGATATTGCCGAAACCGAGATGCCGGGCCTGATGGCCCTGCGCGCCGAATATGGGGACAGCAAGCCCCTGAAAGGTGCGCGTATTGCAGGGTCGCTGCACATGACCATTCAGACCGCTGTGCTGATCGAAACGCTGGTGGCGTTGGGCGCGGACGTGCGCTGGGCCTCGTGCAACATCTTCTCGACCCAGGACCATGCAGCGGCGGCGATTGCAGCGGGCGGCACTCCGGTTTTCGCCATCAAGGGCGAGACGCTGGAGGAATACTGGGACTATGCCGACCGCATCTTCCTGTTCGAGGAAGGCACCTGCAACATGATTCTGGACGATGGTGGCGATGCGACCATGTACATCCTGCTGGGCGCACGGGCCGAGGCGGGGGACACTGCGTTCCTCGATACTCCGGGTTCCGAGGAAGAGGTCGCCCTGTTTGCCCAGATCCGCAAGCGACTGGCCGCCAGCCCGGGCTGGTTCACCAAACAGCGTGATGCGATCCAGGGCGTGTCCGAAGAGACCACGACCGGTGTGAACCGTCTCTACAAGCTGGTTGAGGCAGGCGAGTTGCCCTTCCCGGCAATCAACGTGAATGACTCGGTCACCAAATCGAAATTCGACAACAAATATGGCTGCAAGGAATCGCTGGTCGACGGTATCCGCCGCGCCACCGATACCATGATGGCGGGCAAGGTCGCCGTGGTCTGCGGCTATGGCGACGTGGGCAAAGGCTCGGCCGCCAGCTTGCGCGGTGCAGGTGCCCGCGTGAAAGTGACCGAGGTTGACCCGATCTGCGCGCTGCAGGCTGCCATGGACGGGTTTGAGGTGGTTCTACTGGAAGACGTCATCGACAGCGCCGACATCTTCATCACCACCACCGGCAACAAGGACGTGATCCGCATCGAGCATATGCGCGAGATGAAGGACATGGCCATCGTCGGCAATATCGGTCACTTCGACAATGAAATTCAGGTGGCCAACCTGAAGAACCACAAATGGACCAACATCAAGGAACAGGTGGACATGATCGAGATGCCCTCGGGCAACCGTATCATTCTGCTGTCCGAGGGCCGTTTGTTGAACCTCGGCAACGCCACCGGCCACCCGTCATTCGTGATGTCGGCATCCTTCACCAATCAGGTTCTGGCGCAGATCGAGCTTTGGACCAAGGGCGATGAATATGACAACAAGGTCTATATTCTGCCCAAGCATCTGGATGAAAAGGTCGCGCGCCTGCATCTGGATCGGATCGGCGTTAGGCTGACCCAGCTGGACGGCGAGCAGGCCGCTTACATCGGCGTCAAGCCGGAAGGACCTTTCAAGCCCGAGCATTACCGCTACTAAGCGGTGCTGCCTTCGTGATCGAAGCGCCGTCGGAGAGTTCCGGCGGCGCTTTTTCGTGGAGCGGCGTGCTCCCGCGCGCCAAGACAGCATCAGAGATGCTGCCCAGACACTTGGGCCCGGCAGCGCGCCCTGACGGGCGCGCTGCGGTCACGCCGGGCTGAGTTGGGGGAAATGGTCCCCGCGGCCTTGCGGTGTCAGGTCGAACAGGTTCCACAGCGACCAGAGCGGATCCATGTGGCGTGGATGCCAGGGGCTGGGTTCGAAGAACAGCTCGGAACTCCAGAAATGATGAATGCCGTCGCCGTCGCGGGTGAAGATGTTGAGGATGGGCAGTTGATCGCCGTTTTCGCTCTCGGCCAGATAGTCGCGCTGATAGCTGGTGCTATGAGCCGAATAGAGCGGCAGGTTCTGCCAGCCCATGTCGCGTTGCAGAGCGGCGAGGCGTTCAGGCGCGCTCTGTGCAACCACGGCCAGTGCAATTCGTTGGGTGATGTGTTTGACCTGTCCACCCAACCCATCGAGAAAGGCCGAGCACATGGGGCAGGCCGCCTTGGCATCCGGTCCGTACATCAGCGAATAGATCGCCAACGTGTCATGGTCGCCGAACAGGCCGGACAGCGGCGCAGCGCTGCCATCGGGATGGCGGAATGCATAGTCCTGCGGCAGCGCGCCGCCGCGCGGCAATGTGCGGCGCAGGGCGGCGACCTCTTCAGCCCGGGCGCGCAGGGCGGTTTCGGCCTCAAGCAGCTTTGCGCGGGCCGCGCGGTATTCGGGGGATTCGTTTGGCAATGTCACAGGCATCGGGTGTCTCCTTTAATTTAACATTAATGTTAAACAAAGGCACGCCCGATTTCAACCTGGGCATGCTGCCTTGCCTTTCGCGCGGAAAACCCCCGCCAAAGCGGGGGTCCTTCTTGTCTCAGGCGGGGATGCGCAGCACCTGTCCGGGATAGATCTTGTCCGGATCGGACAGCATCGGTTTGTTGGCCTCAAAGATCTCTTTGTAGCGGGCGCCGTTGCCCAGCGTCTTTTCCGAGATCTTCCACAGGCTGTCGCCTTTTGCGACGGTGTAGAACACCGGATCCTGCCCGCCCAGTTCTTCCTCAACCTGAGCCACACCTTCGACATTGCCGACCGCAAGGATGATCTTTTCCTTGGTCTCCTGATCCACGTCGCCGCTGACCTTGACCTTGTCGCCATCCACCTCAAAGCTCACGCTTTCGGCCGTCAGGCCAAGATCCGCCACTTCCTGCTGCAGCACGGCAGCAGTCGGTGCCGTGGTTTCGCTATCGTTCTCAAGCTTCTTTCCACCGCGGAAAAAATCGAAAAGACCCATGGTGTTCTCCTTCTCATGAAACCTTTGGCGCGATCTTGGGGATGCGGGATGCACAAAAATAGGGGGAAAACCGGCGGAATCTTTTCCTGTTCGGACCATCGCATTTGTTACTACCTTCCGCCCAGGCCAGATGGGGCCGATATCAACACCGGGAGTTTTACTATGGGAAAACGCGACGACCTGATCGCCCAATACGCCGACGATCTGAAAAACAAATGTGGGGTGACCCCCGATATGGACCTGCTGACCAAGGTGACCATTGGCTGTGGTCCGGCGATCTATGACGCGGATGCCTCGACCGTGGCCGCCAGCCAGGAAAGCGAGCTGGAGACGGTCAAGAACAACTTCCTGATCAAGAAACTCGGCCTCAGCGACGGTCCCGAGCTGATGAACGGTATCAACAAGGCGATTGAAACCTACGGCAAATCCGAGCGCAACAAATACCGTGCCGTTGTTTACTACCTGCTGGCCAAGCATTTCGGCAAGGAATCCATCTACGGATAAGGCCGCATTGGAAAACACCTCAAACGCCCGCCAATGGTTCGGGCGTTTTGAATTTTAGGCTATTCTTCAGGGCTTTGGGTTTGCGTTCGCGGGTGCGGATCACCTATACCTGAGACATGACCAGGACGGTCAGGACCTATGAGATCAAATCGCGTGTGGTGCGTAGGGAGCACGCGGGGTGGGGAAGGTTCTGCATCGTCGGAACCTTCCCGTTTTCTTGAGTGCCAGCCTCAGAACAGGGTCAGGATCAGACCCATGATTCCGCAGGCCAGCGTGGCGTACCCGCCGTCGATCAGCGTCAGCTTGGCCGGGCGCATGCTGTAGAGGTTGTTGATCCCGATCCAGGGTGTGATGAAGAACAGCCCCACGCCCAGCCCTGCAACCAGTCCCTTGCCGATCCCGTCGATGCCGGACAGGGCGAACGTGTGCCGCATCATGCCGGCGACGACCAGTTGCAGCATAAAGCTCATCGCGAAGATTGACGGCTTCATGCCACCTTCGGGTTTGCCATCCGGGCCGCAGCGCACGCCCGAGGCCTCGATCCACTGTTCGCTCAGCACCATGTACCAGACCGAGCCGAGCGCAAATGCGCCGATGGCGGCCACCAGAACGTTCAGAAATTCCATGCTTCCCTCGCCCGTTGGTTGGTTATGGGCGAAGGATGCCCGATCAGTCCGGGTTTGTCTGCCCCATCGCACAGATCATGCGCCACTCGTCCTCGCGCACCGGCTGCACCGACAGCCGCGAGCTCTTGACCAGTACCATCTCAGACAGACGCTCATCCGCCTTGATCTGATCCAGTGTCACCGGAGTCTCGAAGCGCCGTATCGCCTTGATGTCCACGCAGTCCCAGCGTTCATCATCGGTGGTGCTGTCGTGATGCGACTCGGCGCAGACCTCGACAATGCCGACGATCGCCTTGTCTTTTTGAGAGTGGTAAAAGAACCCACGGTCGCCCAGTTTCATGTCACGCATGTGGTTGCGGGCCTGATAGTTGCGCACGCCGTCCCACTCTTCGCCCGCCTCGCCTTTGGCGACCTGCTGGTCCCAGCTCCAGGTTGAGGGTTCGGATTTGAAAAGCCAATAAGCCATTGTCAGATCACCTTTTTCCATGGGATCAGTTCGACCGACTGAAACAGCCCGGCCTTGGCGTAGGGGTCGTTGTCGGCCCAATCTTGCGCCGCGGTCGGATCTTCGACATCCAGAATGACCAGAGATCCGATCATCTGATCGCCGTCCAGCAATGGCCCCGCCTGTGAGACCACGCCGGTTTCCTCGATATAGGCCAGATGCGCGGCGCGATTGTCCAGACGGGTTTGCAGCGCGCCGTCCTTGTCGCGTGCGATCAGGGCGATCAGCATGTTATTCCTCCTTCAGCGGTCGTGCCAGCAGTTGAGCCATGGCATCGGTCAGGGTCAAGCTCTGGTTCACCAGGCCGGTGACACAATCCGTGATTGGCATGTCGAGCCCCATTCCTTTTGCCTTAGTGGCCACGGCGCGGGCGGTGGCGGCGCCCTCGACCGTGATGGTCGGGTCAAACGTCTCGCCCCGCCCGATGGACAGACCCAGCCGGTAGTTGCGCGACTGATCCGAGGTGCAGGTTAGCGCCAGATCGCCAAACCCGCTCAGCCCCGCCAATGTCTCGGGCCGGGCGCCAAGGGCCAGCGCCATGCGCTGCATCTCAGCATAGCCCCGTGTCATCAGCGCGGCGCGGGCGCTGTCGCCAAGGCCAGCGCCGATCACCGCACCGCAGGCGATGGCCATGACGTTCTTCAGCGCACCGCCAAACTCGGCTCCGAGGGTATCGGTGGTGCGATAGAGGCGCAGGTTTGCGGTGGTCAGCTCGGCCTGTAGTGTCGCGCTCAGATCGGCATCGGCGCAGGCCAGCGTCAGGGCGGTGGGCAGGCCCCGTGCGATGTCATGGGCAAAGCTAGGGCCGGTCAGCAGGGCAGGGCGGGCGTTGGGCAGAATTTGGGAGATAACGGCCACCGGTCCCAGCCCGGTCTTCAATTCGATGCCCTTGCAGCAGGCGACCAGCGTACGTCCCGCCAGTGCGTCTGCATGTTCCGTCAGCGCGCCGCGCAGCTTTTGCATTGGGATGGCTAGCAGGAGGGTGTCGCTGGTTTCCGTCTCGGAAAGGTCCGCCGTCACGCGCAGCGCGTCGGGCAGGCGGACACCCGGCAAGCGCGAAGTGTTCTCGCGGCTATCGGCCATAGCCAGCGCCTGATCCGTCGAGCGCGACCAGAGCGTCACCGGCCCGTTCCCCGCCAGCGAAATCGCCAGTGCGGTGCCGAACGCGCCCGAGCCCAGAACCGCAACGCTCATGCCTTGGCCCCTTTCTTGCCACTGCCCAGCATCGACGGGCTGCTTTGATCCAGCGGCCAACGGGGCCGGGCGGTCAGGTCCAGCCCGTCGCGGGCGCCGGCGCGGAACCGTTCGAGCCCGGCATAGGCGATCATGGCGGCGTTATCGGTGCACAGCTTCAGCGGAGGCGCGGTAAATCTGGCGCCCTGTTCGGCACATACAGTCTCTAACGTTGCCCGAATCGCAGTATTCGCCGCCACACCTCCGGCCACGGCTACCGCGGGCTCGGATGGGTTTTCGGCCATATAAAGGCGCAGGGCACGACGGGTCTTCTCGGCCAGTGTATCCACCACCGCCTGCTGAAAACCGGCGCACAGATCGGCGCGATCCTGACGGGTCAGCCCGCCCTTTTCGGCAACGATCTGGTCCCGCACCCGCATCAACGCGGTCTTGAGGCCCGAGAAAGACAGATTGCAATCGGGCCGATCCAGCAGCGGGCGGGGAAAGCGGAACCGTTTGGGGTCACCGCCCTGTGACTCCGCCTCGACTGATGGGCCGCCGGGCTGTGGCAAGCCCAACAGGCGGGCGGTCTTGTCGAAGGCCTCGCCCGGGGCATCGTCGATGGTTCCGCCGAGGCGGGTAAAGGACTCAGGTCCGTGCGCGATCAGGTATTGGCAATGCCCGCCCGAGACCAGCAGCATCAGGTACGGAAAGGCGATCCCATCGGTCAGGCGCGGGGTCAGCGCGTGACCCGCCAAGTGGTTCACGCCGATGAGGGGTAACCCGGTCGCGGCACTCAGCCCCTTGGCGCACATCACGCCTGACATCACCCCACCGATCAGACCCGGTCCGGCGGTCACGGCGACGGCATCAAGGTCTTGCAAACCCAGCGCCGCCTCGTCCAAGGCCTGCACCACACAGAGATCCAGCTTTTCCACATGCGCGCGTGCCGCGATCTCGGGCACTACGCCGCCATAAGCGCTGTGCAGCTCGGTCTGGCCGAACACGACCGAGGACAGCACCTGCGCCTGTCCGTCGCCCGTCTGGCGCACAACCGCTGCGGCGGTGTCGTCACAGCTGCTCTCCAGCCCGAGGATCGTAAGTGTTTGCGCCATTGGCCCGAACCGTTGCATCATGGTCAGTGAGCGGGGTATCACCCCGCGCGCCCGTAAACAATCACGCAAGCAACCCCGAGGGCCGAGGCATCACCTGCATGATTTTGTTGATGACCCGCCCCCGCGCTGCCTCGGAGAGGTTCGTGGCACAGCTCTCGCCCGAGCTGCGTGACCGTCTGACCCCGATGTACTCCCCGCTTCTGGACATCCGCCCTACGGACGGCGCGATTGATCTGGACGGGATGCGTGGGCTGATCTTTACCTCGGCCAACGGCGTCACCGTCGCCGCGCACCGGACCGGGGACCGGTCCCTGCCCGCGTATTGTGTCGGGCAAGCAACCACAGCGACGGCGCAACAAGCAGGGTGGGCGGCAGAGATGGCGGGCGAAAGCGCCGAGGAGCTGATCGCCACTCTGTTACACTGGCGCCCGGACAGCCCCCTGATGCATCTGCGGGGAGAGCACACGCGCGGTGACGTGGCCGAGCGGTTGACGCAGTCGGGGTTACGCGTGCAGGAACAGGCGATCTATGACCAGCAGCTTTTGCCGTTCACTGCGGAAGCGCAGGCCGCGCTGGCCGGAAACCGCCCTGTGATCGCGCCCCTGTTCTCTCCGCGGACCGCGCGACAATTTGCCGACTTATGGACCGGACCCGCACCGCTGTGGTTAGTTGCGATGAGTGAGGCGGTTGCAAAACCCCTTGAAACCTTGACCTTCCAGCGCCTCAAAGTCGCAAAACGGCCCGAGGCTGACGCGATGCGGGTAGCGGTTGAAAAGCTTGTGAGGCAAGCCATGCGGGTTGAGGGTGCGCAGGACGCGGATTAACCTGATCGGGTCTCGCATTTAGGCTTTTTCAGAATCAAAGGGAAAATGACGGTGGCTGACAAGAAAGACACGGATCTGGAACCAGACGCCAACCCTAAGCCGGATGCGGTGCAGGCCGAGCAGGATCAGCCCGAGGGTGCAGAGCAGGCCCTTGACGACGCAGTCCCGTCGGATGATCTGACTTCCGAAGCCGAAGCCGAAGCCGAAGCCGAAGCCGAAGCCGAAGCCGACGCCGCAGCCGAAGCCGAAGAGGAAACCATAGAGGGAGCGGACGCCGAGGGCGGAGGCGTAGCCCCGGCCGTGGTCGGCGCCGTGCCCGCGGCGGTGGCTGGAGTCAACGCCGGGGCGACCACGGGGGATGATCTCGTTGT
>NZ_JBFOMD010000003.1:0-584296 GCF_040830605.1 Ruegeria sp. | reverse complement strand
ACGTTGAAGCGAGGGTCCGCCCGCGTCCAACAGAATTTCATGCAGCAGGTACTCCTCTTCGAGAATTTCCGCCTTCAGGTCTTTAATGAGCGCAGCTTCCACTTCCAGATAGGCAAGAAAACCCGAAACAGCGAGGATCACCGATGTCACTACCGTCGCGTATATGGCGGTTCTGAATGGTGCGCCCGAAAAAATGCTACCGCGGTCCATGCAAGCTGTATCCAATGTTTCGAATGGTGTGCAGCAGCGGTATATCAAAGGGCCGGTCAATCTTTGCCCGAAGGCGGCTGATGTGCGTTTCCACCACGGTTGAGTTGGGGTCAAAGCTGAAATCCCAGACCTGCTCGAGCAGCATGGTTTTCGTCACCACACGGTCTGAGTTGCGCATCAGGACCTCCAGCAATGAAAACTCGCGCGGCAACAGTTCCACAACTTCTCCCTGCCGCTGCGCGGTGCGGGACAGCAAATTCAGCACCAGATCATGCACTCGGAGTTCCGTGGTCTCGCCATTATCGGACTGGCGTCGGGTTAGCGCCTGTATGCGGGCATGAAGCTCGGAAAAATGAAAAGGCTTGACCAGATAATCATCCCCTCCCGCCAACAGGCCCTCGACGCGATCATCGACGTCCCCCAGGGCCGTCAGAAACAGAACCGGTGTCTGGATTTTGGCCGCTCGCATTGCTTTCAGCACCGAAAGCCCGTCCATGCCCGGCATCATCCGGTCAAGGATGGCCACATCGCACTCGCTGTAAAGACAGAACTGCAATGCATCGCGGCCGTCCGCCACCACTTCCACGCTGAAGCCATGCTCTCGCAGGCCGTCCCGGATGTAGTCGGCCGTTTTCTTGTCGTCTTCGGCGATAAGCACTTTCATAGAGATTGCTCCTGCTGCTTCTTGGGGAGCATGGCCTGATCCCGGCAGGTTATAACCGGCCTCGCACGGTTGTTGACCTTACAAATTTGTAAGGCCCAAGACAGGTCTCTGCAAACCCACTGTTCCACGTTGCCGACGCACAAAATCAGGGGCGTAGTATGACGGTCCACAGCATCAGAAGGACGCCGATTGGCAGCAAGTCATATTGCTCACGGAACATGACTGTCATTCAGGCGGCGCATCGCATCGCGGAGCTTGATGCCAACGCTCTTGCTGTCATCAGCGAGGACGGAGACGTCGAAGGGATCATCACGGATCACGACATCATCCGTGCTATTGCAAACGGCAATATGCGGCTCGGCAAAACTCCGGTCGAAGCCTGCATGTCCGCGCCGGTCATAACCTGCGATGACTCCACCCGGTTGTCGGAGGCACTCAAACTGATGGGCAAACACAGGATCAGGCATCTTGTGGTTGTTAGTAATGGTGCATTTGTGCGGCTGCTCACGATCAAGGATCTGCTCGAAAAAATCCACGAAGACAAAG
Organism: Ruegeria sp.; assembly: GCF_040830605.1. Taxonomy (GTDB): domain Bacteria; phylum Pseudomonadota; class Alphaproteobacteria; order Rhodobacterales; family Rhodobacteraceae; genus Ruegeria. The sequence goes on along the minus strand of NZ_JBFOMD010000003.1, from coordinate 582,876 downwards.
AGCTTGAATTCAATGTCCTGCGTGACATGGCCATGGGGAGGATGGTGCAGGCGGAGTAACCGCCTGCACGTTCCCCGGCCCTGAATGGACCTGCGCCCAATCGGGAACATCATTGGTTGTTTGGTGGCGGTCATGGGTGCGCTCATGCTGTTATGCGGCACACTCGACGGAACAACCGGAGACCAGCCCGGACATACCTTCATCCTGCTCGGGGTGCTAACGATGTCGCTCGGCGTTGCGACTGTTTTGGCAACATCGAACCCTACACACCGGTCCCTCGACAGGCGGCAGTCCTTCCTGCTGACGGCGCTGGTGTGGATCATTCTTCCGGTCTTTGGCGCGTTGCCATTTGTCGTTGGAGTGCCCCACGCGTCGCTGACAGACGCCTATTTCGAGTCCATGTCCGGCATGACAACCACAGGTTCGACCGTGTTTCAAGGACTGGACGCTATGCCAGCGAGCGTGCTGCTCTGGCGCGGCATCCTGCAATGGTTGGGTGGGCTGGGAATCGTCATTGTCGCCATGATCTTTCTGCCGATCATGCGCGTCGGCGGCATGCAGTTCTTTCTGACCGAAGGGTTCGACACGCATGGCAAGATCCTGCCCCGCGCATTGGACATCGCGCGATCGCTTCTGGCCGTTTATGTGGCGCTCACGCTTGCCTGTCTGCTTGCGTATCTCGCCTTTGGCATGAGCCTGTTCGATGCGCTGGTGCACGCGCTGACGACAATCTCCACAGGCGGTTTCTCGACCAGTGACCAGTCATTCGCGCGGTTTACTGGGACGCTCGAATATGTGTCTGTAGTCTTCATGGTACTGGCCAGCCTGCCGCTGATCCGGTTCGTCCAGCTTGGGCGTGGCACGCCCGGTCCACTGCTCTTGGATACGCAGGTCCGCGCCTATCTAAAATGCATTATCTCTGCCTGCCTGATGCTGGTCCTTTATCGGGGCGCCACTAGTGACGCCAAACTCACCGATATCGTCCGGGAAACCATATTCAACCTTGTCACACTGATTTCCGGCACCGGCTATGCGAGCGAAGACATCACGGAATGGGGCAGCTTTGCACTGGTTCTGGGTGTCCTGATCGGATTGGCCGGAGGCTGCACCGGCTCCACCGCCTGTTCAATCAAGATCTTCCGATGGCAGGTGTTGTGGTTGGCTATCCAGTCCCAACTCAGGCAGTTCAATCACCCCAACGCGGTTGCCGGTCCCAAATATGGCAAGCGGGCGCTGAGCGCAGATGTCGTGACATCCGTTGCGGCTTTTTTTACCTTCTTCGTCCTGACCCTCGGGCTGATCGCAATCGCCCTCTCACTTACCGGTCTGTCCCTCCGGACTTCGGTAACCGCGGCCTGGACTTCGGTCGCCAATATTGGCCCGGTTTATGGTCAAGAGGTGGGCGCTTCGGGGTCTTTGGGAGCTCTGCCGAGCCCTGCAAAATGGATCATGATCCTCGGAATGTTGGCCGGACGGCTGGAAATCCTGTCGCTTTATGTGCTTTTCACCCTCGTATTCTGGGTGATTTAAATCGGTTGGGCCGTGCCTACGGCAGGCCATCCGCCCCGGAAAACGGTCCGCCACCCGATCAAAAGGCGAAGGACCGTTCCAGAGGGGCAGGTTTGATCAGATGCTCAAACCGGATTCCACGGCCTTCACCTGGATACGGGCGAGACCGAGGTTCGCGGTCTTTTTGTCGAGCGCCGCATAGATGAACACGGTCGGGTTTTTGTCCAGCGGCCGGATCAGGTGGTATTGCTTGCCGAGCGTGATCAGGATGTCCTCGATCGAGTCGTTCAGCCCCAGGGTTTCGATGGCGGCCAGCTTGGCCCGTACAACCTCGACGTTGGCGGCACCTGCAGCTTCGAGGTCGAGCTTGCCTCCACCTTCGGATGCCAGCATCAGGCCGGTTTCGCTGTCGACAAGACAGGCGCCGATCAGACCCTTGATTTCACTTAGTTTCGAGATATCCGTTGACATAAGTTTCTCCTTTGCGTCTTCGGTTTTGGTTGGCGGTTTCGTGAGGAGTTGTTCGGTCGGTTCAGGCGCAATTCCCGGGACAATCACCACATGTGTCTGTGTCCAGGCAAAGTCGCGGCCGAACTTTTGCCAGAGGGTCTTCAGCCCTGTTTTTTCTCGGGTCATGGCGTGATCGAACCGTTAGCATCCGGCTCCGGCGGGTGGGTGAGATACGGGGTTTTGGCCCAGCGATGCATCGGAGATGCCGGCAAGCTCGTACAAAAACCGATCCACGATCTGGGCCAGTTCGCCAGTTCCTGGGATGTTGCTGCGTTCGGCCTGAACCACGGATCGGATTCGGTGGACACTGTTTGCGTGCAAAGCGTGATTAGTAGGTCCTACAGAGTTTTCTTTCGCACTCGAGGCACCCATTGCGATCCGATCTTGCACGCTTTCCTCTTCTGCCCCGGCCTCCGACACGCCGGGATGCGGGTTATGCCGAGCGTCCGCCCGCGCATCGGGATTTTCCTTGCCTGCGACGCGACGGGCGCGAGGAAGTGGACGGTTTCTGAGGTTTGATATCTTTGCAAAGAGTTTGTCCGCCAGGATGTCGTCAGGTGATTTCGCAAGTGAGGATTTCTGCGAAGAAGCACTAGCTTGATCTATGGAACGGCTCTCAGCAAACGTTCCCTCAACGGCCTGTTGGGTCAGCGCCAACAGTGCCTCCGTTTCCGCCTCACTCGGTCGCGTCGCGCGACGTTTGAGTGCGCCATCGACGCGGCGCGGCACAACCTTTTCTTGGCTGTCAACAACGGACAGTGTTGCAGGTTTTTGGGGCTCGGCACGGCATTCATAGCGGCCCAGCAGGTCAAGACGGTGTTGAACCGCGCTATATATGCTTGAATTCAGGCTTTGAAAAAACTGTGCGCCGCCGCTCTTGCGCCAGGCTTCCGACGTCTCGCCAGCCGTTTCACGCGCCCGTTGCGCGTTTCTGGCCGACAACATGATGGCATGCCCGAAAAGCCCCTCGGTCTCGCGTTGCACACGCCGCGCAACTTTACTTCGGTCCAAGGGCGTGGTCAGCTTGTCGGCGCGGGTCACTGCAAGGATACTGTTGCGCTTCAAGCGCGGAGGCAAAGAAGACCACAGGCTTTTCTCGGAACTTCTCCAGGCCTGCGTTGCATGGGTGCACCAAACCACGAAACTGGCATATCCCACGGCTTCGATCCAATGATCCCGAGCCAGATTGGGATCCGAGATTCCGGGCATATCCATAAGATCGCAAAACTTGAGTATCGCGGCGTCGGAAAACACGCGAATAAATCGGGTCTCCGCAATGGGGATGGCGTCAATGGCGTTCAGGTCCACGTCTGAGCGGGTGCCGTCTCGACCGACGCGATAGGCGTCACCCTGCCCATAAGACAACCAGACCGGAGGTAATTCTGTGGCCGTTACCCGGGTGGGCAAAACGTCGCGCTCCAGCATGAAGTTGAGCAGGGTCGATTTGCCCGCGCTGAACTCTCCCATCAGAGCGACAACTGGCTTGCGCCGTGCCCAGCGTGTCAGGCGGTCCATTTGTGCTGGCGTGACGGCGCGGCGTTTCGGCTTTTCAGCCAAAGACATGGTATTCATCTCGATCTCCTTGGATGGCCCTAGGCGGCAAGGCGTTCCAGTGTTTCCAGAACGTGCCCGAGGTTGGTCTGTGCCGTCTGAAGCTCTTGATCCCCGAACGTGGTTTTCAGTGTTTCGGCGCTGATCTCGCCCAGATCAGCGATGCGGAACAAAGTGGCCGTGTGATCGTCAAAGAACGTCCGAAGGCCATTGCGAGCCTCGTCCAGCGCGGTCGCCACCTGAGTTTCGTCGAGTTCGGAAGTGATCGTGTGTACCTCGTCGGCGATCAGGCGGCGGTATTCGTCCACATACGCTTCGTACCCGCGCCGGGCCTGCCACCAGCGGCGCCACCACGAGCTGTGCAGATCAAGCGCGATCGTGCGGGCCAGAATGACAGGCGGCCTGATCCCCGGCGGAGCCGGGGGCTCGATCCGGAAACCGGTCAGGGTGTTGCGGATGGCTTCCTGGTAGATGTCTGCGACGCTGACGGCGGCGCCCGCAAACAAGGCCCCGACATCCGCCTTAACGTTGCGGCCGAACCTGGCATAGGCTGCCCGCAGCTTCATGCGGAGGCTGTTTGGTTCGCAGCTCCAGGTGCCGGTTTCGCCATAGCTGTTGAGCTGTTTCAGAAGCGACTTGATCGTAAGATCGACAAAGCCCGCTTCTGCCCTACTACTGCGGTCGTGGAAATCCTGATGGATGGTTTCAGTCAGCGATGTTAGCTGGGCGTCGTATCGCGCCGCCACTTCGGTTATGCGGTCCTTGATGTGCTGCCCGTCGACCGCAATCTTGGCGTCCTGAGCAAGATGCATTCCCGCAGCCGCAGACGTGGCGCGGGCCTGATTCGCAATGTTCGTTGCCTGATTGCGCACCTCATCCAGCAACCGCTTGCCATCGCCGGATGCTGCCCGCTCGGCAATGACTCTCATCAGTTCGGGTAGGCCCGAAAGCTCCCAGACATGTGCCTGCGAATCCTCTGCATCCACCTGTTCCACATGACGGGCCCAGTCGATCAGGGATTGCTTGCTGTCCTCCGGCAGGTCGTCCAGCGTGTTCGTCAGCGCGGCCTCGGCCCATTTTGCGCTGCCAAAGATCACTTCGCAGCCGGACGGAACGCCCTGCGCCTCCAACGTCCGGGTGATGCTGGACCGGATTTCGGAAATCTGTTCGGCCGGGGCCGCCAACTCGTCGATCCGGTTCACGAACAAAACCACCTGCCGGTCGTCCAAGTTCCCGATGATGCGGACCAGAGCCATATCCATGGTGGTCAGCGCCTGCGGCGCGGACAGCACGACGACACAGATTTCGGCATTCCGGATATTGTGAATGGTGATCTGCTCACGCACCAGAAATGGATCGTTCACGCCTGGCGTATCGTAGAGTGTGACCGGCACCGAGTACTGTGGCAGATCCATGAAGACCTCTGCCGATTTGGTCAGATCGGCAAAGCGGCCCTGTTTATTCTCACCGTCACCCGGCGTGTCGTCTTCTCCCAGGCAAACATACCTCTCAAGCAGCGCGTGATCGAAGTAGTCGTACCGGTGCTTCTGCCCCAGAAGCATTTCGAAATTTCGGCCAAGGCGGCTTTTCGACTTCGCCTGCATGTCCTCGATTTGCCGCCGGATCTCGTCTACCTCATCTTGTGCCCCGGCGCGTCCGGCCAGTTCGCCAAGCCGCCCGCCCCCGGCAACCAGGGCGTCCCACTCGTCCCGATCAAAGAACTGGAAGTGGGCCCGTGCCCCGGACGGAGGCTCCTTGTTGAGATGCAGAGTTGTCACCACGGATGTCCAAGGGTTCACATCCGACGGGAGCAGGCCCGGCGATCCTGCCAGCGCATTCGCCAGCGTGGTCTTGCCCGCCTTTACCTGCCCAACGAGCGAAACGCGGGCGGAATAGTCTTTCAACTGCGACTGAAGGGCATCCACCTGCCGGGAAAGCGGCCCTTTTACGTTCGATCGCAGTTGTGCGAGCGCCACCAGGGTTTGCTCGAATGCGGCGCGCTGCTGCGCAAGGTGCCGGGTGCCAAACTCAAGCAGCTTTGCCGGGTCAGCGACATCGGAAGTGACTGACATTTGGAGGGATCCTTGCTGGTAGGGTGATGGTTTGCGCGGGGCAGATCGCGGTCATCAGGCCCGTTGGAATTGAGACAAATTTTCGGCTTCAGGGAGTGTTCAGCCGGTCGCCGGTGAAGCCAGAGGTCATATGGATCACCGCCAGCGAATCCGCCGGTTCAGGTTTTCTAGCGTGCGGTTTCCCGGGCGGTTGAATGGTGGTCGTCTCTCGCGGCCGAGACTTAAATAGTCTCTTGAACCGCCGGGCAAGTTCCTGCTTTCCCAGAGCTTGATTGCGGTTTGGCAAGAGTACCAGTCTGGCGATTATGCCGACCGCGATCTGTGACCATTCCCATTTGGGTTCTTTTGTCTGTGAAGCGGAGTGAGACCAACCTACGGAGAGACGCAAAGGCCCCCCAACAAACAAAGGAGCATCGTATTTAACCTGCATTCAGAACCTCGGACACTTAGCACGCTTCGATCACAACATGGCAGAGCATTAGCCATGCGGCAGTGGCGGCCTGTAAACATCAACCAGAAAACCCACTTAGGACATTCGCCTGTCCGGGGCTTTTCACGAAATATACAGATTTGTAAGACGACGACGGCGTAGAGCCTTATAGCCGCGTTTCGAGTTCGGGGCGGGATTATGTACTGCCGGCGTGATTGAACCACTGTTTTTTGAAGGCAGTCGTGCGGGGCTTTCCGTTCGATTTTACTCATATAAGAAGCGATTTCTTACGGCCGATTTATTTGTCTGCCTGGACATTAGAATGTTCGTCATTTTTCGAGCGTACCCAAGGCTGGGCAGAGGTACCCGTCAAGCGGGGATCTTGTCTCGGTCGCCGGTCTTTACCGGGTTTCTGGGGGCCGAACGTGGATTTTAGGCCGTCAGGGTACGACGCGCCGCGACACCATCCGAAGAAGGATGCCATTCTGCGTCACCATTACATCCGACAATCAAGCTATGCATGCCGCTGGATTTCATATGCCGGGCGAACACAAGCTGGTTTAGTGCGTCGTCAATTGCTTCCCTTTTCGGTTAACGGGCTTCGCGAGACACCGCGCGTCATTGCCGCGGAGTTGCCCGGCCTCGGATCACCGCCGACTTCCTTGTTTCTACTTGCTGCCCACGAGGAAGTGCGCCCAGGCCCCGATACAGCCCTGTCGAAGTCGGGCGGCAGGGGTACACCCGTCGCCAACCCTTTCTGCCCAACAGCGACCTTACATCGACAATGAAACCTGTCTTGCGAGCTCTGCCAAGGCCCGGGCAAGGGCTTCGGCGGTTGCGGAGGGACCTGTGCCGTTGACCGGTTTGCGAATATCGAAACGGCTTACGAACTCCCTCACAGTGCCTTCGGGCGATGAGACAGCGAACTGACCGGTAAACTCGAAGATCCCGTCAGAGCGGGCATAAACCTGGTCTACCCGCACATCCAGCCGCGCGTCCGGCCCGGTATTCAGTGGCCACGGCTCTATCGCTGCAGAAGCGCCTGTCCGTTCGTTCAGGCCGCGGGCCAGAGCCGCAGTCATGCCGCGGGCAGGATCGTCGGCCCATTGCGCACCGCCAAGCGCGAACAGAGCGCCGCCTTCGCCTTCGGCGACAATGTCCGACGCTGCGGCGTAGGAGGGGAGGGAGATCAATCGCACCTCGACCGTGCGGGATCGTAGATTCGCCACCTTCTCGCCGGGAGCGGAGAGGGCCGGAAGCCGTTCCGTGGCGGCGGCAACGGCATCAGCCGCACCACGGGCAGAGGCCATCGTGGCATTGGCGTTGTCCACCAATCCGCCTTGCCGCAGCGTCGCCAGTGTTGAGCGCATTTCGTCAAGAGCTCCGGTCAGGGCAGCAAGCAGGGCGAGGGCTTCTTCGGTTCTGATCAACGCATCCGCGCTGTTTACCAACTGGCTGGCTGAGCTGATCAATTCTTCGGCCTCCAGTGCGTTCGCTTTGGCCGCCACTGCGCGGAAGTCGTCGACCAGTGCGGGCAGTTCATCCGACACCGCGGCCAGGTTGGCGGCGGCCAGGCTACCTTGCCCAAGCGCTGCGGTCAGGTTCGCCACTGCACTGCCTTTTTGTAGCTCCGCCAGTATTGCGCGGAGATCGCCCACCACGGTGCGCAACTCACCGGGAAGAGCGCGAATTTCCGGATCCGCGACCAACGCCCGGGTGTCCTCCAACAGTGCCGCGGCGGCGGCCGGTGCTTGGCGGGTGCTTTCTGCCGAGGCCAGGTTTTCGACACTTGCAAGGGTAGCAATGGCCTGGGCCATCGGTTCTTCGACCGGCAACTCGCTGATGCGTTCAAGGGCGCCTTCGGCCGCTGCGGTGAAATCTGGTAGATCAGACGGTGCGCTGGGCAGTTCGGGATAGGGTTCAGCGCTGTGGTGGAACGATGCGGGTTCAGCCGCGTCCAAGGTCACCAGTTCGACGATCAACTCCGAACTGAACAGCCCGGCGGAGGCCAATCGGGCATGGAGCCCGCCCTCGACCGCCTGTTCGAGAAAATCTAGCAGTTCAACTTCACCCGCACCCTGGGGGAGGCCGATCAGCGACGGTTCAAGGACCAGCCTTGCAATCAGCCGAACCTCCGCCGCGTTGCTTTCGCTTTGAATATCTGCGTTCAGGCTACTGACCTCGCCAACCTTGACGCAGCTCAGTTTCACTGCGCCGCCGCTAGTGAGGCCTGCCACCGACTCGTCGAAGGCATGCGCTGTTGGTTGCAGCGGCAATCGGCCTTAGCATGGGAAAAAGGTTCAACGGAGAAATTCATGATGCCTCAATACAACGACATGTTTGAGCTTTCGGTTGAAGACATGGATCTGATCGAAACCGCGCTGCGAAATTCAGCGTCCTCTTTATCTCACAAACCGACCGGGGAAACCGACGGAAGCCGCGCAGACCGAGAAGACACTTTACGCCGCATCCACGATCTTCTGGGCCGGTTGCACGATCAGAAGATCTTTTTCCGCCCCAAAGATGGAGTTTACGTTGGCGGGTGAGACTGGCTGGCCAAGCGGCTGCCCTACGGCTGGACCTTGAATGGCGCCAGCCCCTCGCTGAAGGCTCCGAAGCACTTTGCCACGAAACCCAAAGCTGGCTTGCGGAAGTTCACCCTGGACCAGCTATAGTTTATAACGGTGAAGGTTACAGTTACTAACCTGCTCGCATAGATGACCTTCACGAAAAAGCTGCCGGATCCGAGTTTCGAGAAAGAAGATCCTGAACCAGCGGGTTGGGAAAACGCCGCCTTAGTGTTATGGCGTAAAAGGTCTCTCGAATCCGTGGGTGTTCTTTTGCTTCCACAAGTCGGCCTGACGCCAATTCGTCCTTCACGACGATTGGGGCGACGAGCGCAAGCCCAATGTCCTCTCGCGCCATGAGGCGCATCATCGCCATATCGTCCACCTCGGCCGCCACTTGCGGCCGCACGGACATGCGGCTGGCCATGGCATCGAATGCCGTGCGCACGCTACTGTCCGTTGTGGGCAGGATAAACGGCTGATCGCCCAGCAGTTCTTTGATCGGGCGATCCGGGTCGAGCCGTGCAGGGGTGCCGACAATGCTGACGGCCTGCTCCGCGATCTGGTGCGTCTCATAGGGTGTCAGATTGTCGTCCGGAGGTGGGCGGTTCATCAGTACCAGGTCAAGATTGAGCGTTCCCAACCCTTCCATCAATTCGGTCGGGCTGCCCGAGCGCAGGATCACCTCGACATCCATTCGGGATAGAATTGGCCGCAGAAAACCGATCTGGAAGTTGCGCGACAGGGTCGCCAGCGCGCCCACACGCAGCGCCTTCCGGGTTCGGACGGTTTCCGTAAGCGTGGCGACAAGCTCTTGTCCTGCGGAGAAAATCGCGTCTGCATGGTCAAGCGCTACGCGCCCGGCCTCGGTGAGGTGCAACTGTCGTCCTCGACGTTCAAACAGAGCGTGCCCCAGCCGTTCTTCTAACTGCTTGATCTGGACCGACAGGGCCGATTGCGACAGGTTCAGGCGCTGCGCTGTGCGGGTCAGGTTCCCATCGTGGGCGACGGCCCAAAAGTAACGCAGGTGGTGATAATTCAGTGGCATATCGTTCTATTTACTGAAACAAAAACTGAAGAACAATCAATTTTTAAAGTCGTAACATCTGTCCTATCTGAGGTGCGCAAGACCTTTGTCCGCAAAGTCCGAGGGAACCACGTCATGCTTTATCTCTACCTGCCGCTTCTCAGCCCATTGATCCTGATTGCCGCAGCCATTCATGCGGGACGCCATCCAGGAAAGCGACCGGGGCTGGTGCTCAAACTTGCAGAAGCGGCTGCTTTTGCCGCGTTTGTGGTGGCGGCAATTGCTACGGCCTTGTTGGTGATCGCTGGCCCGGGCACGTCCCCGCTGCTCGGGATATTCGGTGTGGGCCTGTCCGTACGGCTTGATGCGGTCAGCGCTGCGATGCTGGTGCTGGTCAGTTTCATCGGCTGGATCGTCTTGCGTTATTCGGCGAACTACATGGATGGAGAAACAAAGCATGGGGCCTTCACCAGTTGGATGTGTCTGACGCTGGCTTCGGTGCTGCTCTTGGTGATGTCGGGTAATCTGATCCAGATTCTTGTGGCGTGGACTGCGACCAGCCTGGCTCTGCACCGTTTGCTCTTGTTCTATCCCGAGCGTGCAACCGCGCAGCGCGCGGCGCGTAAGAAAGCTGTTGTTGCGCGCATGAGCGAAGGGGTGTTGGCCGGCGCGGTCATCATACTGATCGCGGCCACCAGCACCACGGACATCCACACGATCCTGACAACGGTCGAAGCCAACTGGATGACGATTACAGCAGCCCTGCTAGTCGCCGTCGCAGCTGTGCTGGCGTCGGCGCAATTCCCGATGCACGGCTGGCTCACGGAGGTGATGGAGGCTCCGACACCGGTTTCGGCCTTGCTGCACGCGGGTGTCATCAATGCGGGCGGGTTCCTTCTGATCCGCTTTGCGGACGTGATGCTGGCGGCACCGGGGGTCATGGCGCTTCTGGTTATACTAGGTGGCTTCACCGCGCTGTTCGGCGGGCTGGTAATGCTGACCCAGCCCGCGATCAAGACGTCGCTTGCATGGTCTACCATCGCGCAGATGGCGTTTATGGTGATGCAATGCGGTCTTGCACTGTTCCCGTTGGCGCTTCTGCATATTGTGGCACATTCGCTCTACAAGGCGCATGCCTTCCTGAGTTCGGGCGAGGCTGTGCGCAATGTCGCCGCCATCCGCCGGCCCGGACCGATTGCGGTGCCCAGTGCGAACAACGTTCTTAAGGCCTTTGTCATAGCCATCGTGATTTACGGCCTAGTCGGCACCGTGCTGGGCTTCGACGGCAAATCGATCCAGGCCATTGCCTTGGGCGTGATCCTGATCTTTGGCGTTGCCTACCTGCTGGCGCAGGGCTTTGCCGACGCGGCGCCGCGGGAGTTGATGCGCCGTACGGTTGTCTATGCGCTGGTAACCTCGGTCAGCTACTTCGCGCTTCAAGTCGCTGCGCAACACATCACCGCCGGCACTCTGCCGCCGACCCCCGCGCCGGGCCCGCTGGAATGGGCGCTGATCATCCTCGCTCTGCTCAGCTTTGGCGTTGTTGCCGTGGCGCAGGCCACATTCCCGCTCTGGGCGCCACACCCTGCGGCGGCAGGCCTGAGGGTCCACCTGTCCAACGGTCTTTATGCCAACGCGATCTTCGACAAGCTCTTGGACGGCTGGTCCAAGCGGTCTGTAGCCTGAAAGGAACCCATCTCATGTTTGCAAAACTCGAGTCCTATCCCGCGCCTCTTCTAGAGCTCGTGGCCGAAGCCAATAGCGCTGCCAAAGAGATCCCGCCGCTGTTTCCGCTGTCCTCGAGCGTGGCAGTAAACCCTTTCCTGGGTCAGGCATCCGAACCGTTGGCGGTCACCTCGGCGCGTCTGGCGCGAGTCGCCGGCACACGGATTACGCCACCTCGTAGGTATTGGGCGGAGAAGTTGGCGGCAGGTGAAATCACCGACGCTGATCTGCTGGATGCCTTGGCTGCGGTCGAAGGACAGTTCAACGCACCGAGCCTGAAGGACATCAAGTCTGCGTTGACGGAAGATGCGGCAAAGCCGGAAGCACTGCCCACGGTCGCAGAGCTTGCGGCAGACGTGTCGGGCGTCGACTGGCCGGGCCTTATTGAAGAGCGGATCGGCGCATGGGCTGCCAGTCATTTTGACCAAGGACAAGCACTCTGGCAGCAGGCGCGTCCGGGCGGTGCATTCAGCGCCTGGCGAGAGTTCGCCTCACGCGATCTGACGCCGGAGATTCATGGGCTGACAGGCTTTGGTGCTTTTGTTGCCGCGACGAACCGGGCGCATTGGCGCGCCATCGGTCGGTCGGCTGAAAGGCTGGGGATCAGCACCAGGGCCGCTGAGACCGCATTCCATCGTTGGCTGACCACGCTCGGTGGTTGGGCGCAATACGCGCGGTACCTCTTGTGGCAAGCTGAGCGGAGTGACGAACAGGACGACACTGTGACCGAGCTTTTGGCCGTTCGTATGGTGTTCGATGAAGCGCTGTTCGATCTCTACGAGGATCAGATCGCGGCACGTTGGGCCGAAGTGGTCGCGGCTCATGAAACACCTGTCACTCCATCGACCGATCTGGTCATAGACGCCGTCCTGCAGGACGCCGCCGAACGTGCTCAGCAGAGGGAATTGGCAGACAGTCTGTCTCAGGGAACACCACGCGGGATCGAAGGCCGCCCTGATGTGCAAGCCGCCTTCTGTATTGATGTCCGGTCCGAGGTTTTCCGCCGTGCGCTGGAAGCACAGGATGACCGGATCGAAACCATCGGTTTTGCAGGATTTTTCGGTCTTGCAAGTAAACACACGGCCGCCGGATCAGACGTGGCAGAGTTGCGCGGCCCCGCGCTTTTGCAGCCGGGCGTGTCGTCACGGACGGTCGAACCCGAGAAAGCCGATCTTGATCGGCGCTACGCTGCGCGGGCGAGGCGGGCCTGGGGCCGGTTCAAGCTGGCCGCGGTTTCGTCTTTTGCCTTTGTCGAGGCGACAGGACCTCTCTACGCCGGGAAACTGGTGTGGGACTCGCTGGGTTTGGGCGGCAAGCCCAACATGGACCCGGCCCCGCAACTGGACTCGGGCATCGACCTCGAAACACGTGTTGGAATGGCTAGGACGGTGCTGACGGCTATGTCGCTGACCGACAATTTCGCCCGGATTGTCATGCTGACCGGTCACGGTGCTGACGTGACAAACAACCCGCACGAACCAATGCTTATCGGCGGCGCGATAGCGGAGATATCCATTTCCATTTCTGCGCCTATTGCGGATGTGTGACGCATTACGTTGCGTGTTCCGAGGACGAAAACGGGCGCATGCGGACTGCCGTGAATGTCCGAATGTCTGACCTCTCAGCAATCGGTGAACTTCCAATCCGCCACTTCGATGGCCTCGACAGCTTCAAAGAACTTCGACGCGACGGTCGGACGGTAAAGGACATGTGGTTTTGAGGTGTCGCCAAAAAGGGGCTTTAACACGCCCGAAAGGATGGCCCCAAGGCCCGGACACGCAGAACGATATTGAATGACGGTTGATGTTCTCTTGCAGTCTATCGCACAGCTTTGCTTCTACCGACCATGCGCTGCAGCGTGGCGTCACGCCGGATCCACTGATGCCAGATCAACGCAATGGCGATATGTCCGACCACCAGCAACCCCAGGATCCACCCCATTTCGCCGTGCCATTCCGCTGGCGCACGCATCCATGCCACGTGCTCGTCACGGGTGGGGAAGACGGGAATGCCGAGCAGGTTGAAGCCTTTTTTGTTGCCTGCTGCTGCAAGAATCCGGACAGCGGGAACGACGACCATCAGCGTGTAGAGTATGATATGACCAGTGGCTGCCACTCGCCCCATGACCCCTGAATGAACGGGTCGGCGAGAGATATTCCCAAGACCCCAGATGCCGCGAAAGAGAACCAGAAAAAACAGCGCGATGCCGAGGGGCAGGTGGTAGCTCCAGAGAATCCGCCACATGATATGCCCGCGTGGCAGTCCCCAATGGGCTGCGGCAGACAGAAACTGCGCTGCGAGCAAAGCGGCCATGCCCCAGTGCAGGGCGCGGGTCACGCGGTCATAGGTTTCAGGCCGGTCGGCAGGGCGGCTCATTTTCTTCTCCGGACTGCGGGCGTGCTGCCATGTTTATTGTTTAAGGGGGTGGAGGGTCCAGTCGCGCATGAAATCCGATCTTCACGCTCTCCGGTTGCCAGACAAGTCAGCGGCTGGCACACTTCCGCCATTGATTGACGGATTTGATGATGCAGACACGCCAGACGGAAAATCTCGCCAACGCCGTCCGGCTTCTTGTTGCGATGGGCGGGTTCGTTTCGGCGCCGGGACCCAAAACCGGCCTTTCTGTTTACGACGCCATCCGCAAGATCGCTGCTCGTCCGCCGAAGTCGCTCAAAACCATGGCGGACGAACTGACCGAGGCCGCTGGTACCGCTTTTGCCAGATTTCCTGACACGCCGCGGGATGCGGACATCCTCTTTGTTCAGATGGTCGAGGTCGGTCTATTGACGCCGCAGGAGATCGCCGCCGAAGGCATGGATGCTGCGGCATGCACCAGGGCGATGCTCGCCAAGTTCACCGACAAGACCGATCCGACGGGTGAAATGCGCCGAACCGGGATGCGCACGCTCTTTGCCGACATCACGCAGGCCACCCTCGCCCCTCTGCTCGGCACCAAGGAATACGCCGCCGACCTGACGCCCGCTTACATGGCGGAGAGTCTCCAAACGGCGCACCGCACCGAGCGCAAGATCGAGAATGTCGCCGCCAAGCTTGACAACCTTGCGGCCCAGTCCCGCGACACTCTCGACGCCCTTGCGCTCCGTTTCGGCGAGCTAACGCCCGAAGCGCTGTCACTCCCCGATCTGCGCACCTTCCTGATAGAGAAGGCCCGCGATTACAGGGATCTCCGGCAAGAAGTTGAAGCGCTTCGTGGTACTGCCCCGCGCATCGACAACGTCCTTTCCGCCGTGGAGGCCACAATCGAGTCACTGGATCTCGACGAAGCCGAGCGCCTGTTGGCATCCGTCCGCGAAACCAGCGCCGAGGCCCTGCGCAAACCGTTAGAGGACAATGCCAGAGTGATGGAGGCTCAGGCCCGGATCGCGCTGATGCGCGGGCGGCCGGAAAGGGCGTTTACCTTGTTGTCGAGCGCGGCCGACAGCTTTGCCGCGCTTGACCCGCTGGAGCCGTCCCGGCGGCGTCTTTCATATGCACGCGCCTTCTACGAATATGGTGAACGCTTCGGCGGACCGGTGACGGAATTGGCCGAGCGTGTGGCGGAGGCCATTCTGGGCGTTGTCAATGACGCCGATCCCGTGATCTTTTCCGAGGCACAAAACGTGCTGGGCCTTTCCCTTCTGTCACAGGGCCGCTACGCGGCGGACGCTCATGGCAGCGACCTTCTGGAGCGCGCGGTCGAGGCGTTCACCATCGCGGGCAGGGTGGCAGAGGGACATCTGCGTGCGGCCGCGCTCGACAACCTGTCGCTCGTTCGGATGACGCAAGCGCACCGGGCAGCGCCAGCCGACCGCTCGGTTTTGCTGCGCAGTGCGATCGAAGGATCGCAGGCAGCAATCGAACTTTTTGGCGATGACCAACCCTCGGTGGCCCGCGCCCTCAACAACCTCGGCAATGCCCATCTGATGATGGCCGACGATCTGGAAGGTGCCGAGCTTGGTAATGCGCTCGACCGGGCCTTTGAGGCGCTTGACCGCGCCACGCGGCTTTTTGGTGAGCTTGGAGATATCATGAACATGGCTGGCGCAAGGTTTGGTGTGGCGACGGTGGTCGAGCGGCAGGCAACGGTCCGGAATGACCCGGCACGTCGAAAGCACGCCATCGACGAATTCAGCCGTGCGCAGCAGTTCTACCGCGAGCATGAGATGCCGCAGGACGCCGCCATGGCCGCTGGTGCGCTTGGATCGGCGTTGCTGAAACATGCGACAAACGCACCCCCGGAACACATCATCCAACTCCTGACCGCCGCAGAGACTGCACTTGCGGAGGCTGCAGAGCACTACCGGGAGACGGGGCAGCCGCTGGTCGAAGTTGCGCTTCTGCGCAAACATGCCATCTCGGAGGAGATGCGCGCCCTGGCAGAGCCACCGTCGGAGGCAGCGGAGCTGTTGCGCCAAGCGCAGGCGCGCCTCAGACGTGCGGTGGACCTCGGGGCCTCTGGCCTCGAAGCGGACGAGCTTCACACGGCGCTGGAGCGGATAGACGGCAAGCTTTCTGCGCTGTCCTGACGGCTCGCCGGATTACTCGAAAACTCCATTTTTTGAACCGGTTGGGCCGCTCGGTGAATGCGCGTTTTGCAATGGCATTGCGAGGCTGCGCCGCGAAAGTTGACCAATTCGATATTGGTAAATAAGATACATGTATGAACAGGTTGGTACATGAAGATACAAGTAAGAGTTTGATCGGCGCTCCGAAGCCCGTGAAAATCGCCAATATGCTTGAGGCGGAAATTCGGTCCGGGTCCTTGGGGAAGGGCGCCGCACTGGCAAGCGAGAACGCACTGGTCAAGCGGTTTTCCGTCAGCCGGAACACTGTTCGCAAAAGCCTCGAAATCCTGAACGAAAAAGGGCTTATCACGACCAAAAGCGGCATCGGGTCTTTTGTGACCTACGGGGGTCAAACCATTGATGACCGCCGCGGGTGGAGTGTCGCGCTGTCATCCAGCGAAGACCAGATAGCAACTCGCGTATTGCGCATTGCACGGGCGCACATGGATTTTGACGATGCGCCGCCTGACGCCCGGGCTGAATGTCTTTTCGTGGACAGGCTTCGGTTCCGGGTGGCAACGGGTTTTGCCGTTTCCCTAGAACGAAGCCGCGTCGTCTGGCGCTCCGGCTTCGATGATATTCTGCGCGAAGGTTTGAAAAACGGCTCTCTGACCGAAACCCTGCGCGGCAAGGGGCTGGTGGTTGCAAGTGGTGACGAATGGGCAAATGTCCTGCCGTCCCTTCCGGAAAACGATGCCAAGGTGCTGGGGCGATGCGCCGGAGAGCCGATGCTGATGTTGCGCCGTCTGACCCGCGCGGCTGATGGCACGGTGATCGAATATGTTCAGAGCATTCTCGACCCGGTTCGTTTCGGCCTGCATATGGAGTTTTGAGGCGACATGGGAGCGGAATCCTCAAAACTGGACCGGGCCTATGGGGTGCTTATCGGTATGGCCATCGGCGATGCGCTTGGAATGCCTTCGCAAACCATGTCTCCGGAGCAGATCCGCCGGCACTATGGTCAGATCACGGGATTTGTTGCGCCGTATCCGAGCCACCCGGTTTCGCACGGGTTGTCTGCCGGGCAGGTGACGGATGACACCGAGCAGGCTTTGATGCTGGCCCGCAGGCTTGTCTCGGGCCGGGGCCGGATTGATGAGGATCTGCTGGCACAGGACCTGCTGGAGTGGGAGGCCGATGTAAAGGCGCGAGGTTTGCGCGATTTGCTGGGCCCGTCCTCCAAAGCCGCATTGGATGCAATGCTGGCCGGATCCCCCGTCACGGAAACTGGCCGCAATGGCACAACCAACGGGGCCGCGATGCGCATTGCACCTATCGGCATCGCAGTCGCTGCGGAGCCGATGTCGGAATTTGTTGATCAGGTAGAGCTGGCTTGCCGGATGACTCACAACACCGGCGAAGCGATTGCCGCAGCAGCTGCCGTTGCAGCGGTGATCAGCTGCGGAGTCGAAGGCAGCACTTTCGTGGGGGCTCTACCGGTCGCCTTGAAAGCCGCCGAAGAGGGTCAATCAAGGGGTTACCCGGTGGGTGACGGCGACATCGCAGTGCGGATTTCGACGGCTGTGTCTTGTGCGAAAGAGGGTGCCGCCGCCGATGAGCTTGCAGCCAAAATCGGAACGTCTGTCGCATCGCATGAATCGGTTGCCGCCGCCTTCGGAATTGTCATGCTTGCAGCCGGGGACCCCTGGCAGGCGGCTCTGATCGCGGCGAATATCGGTGACGATACCGACACGATTGGCGCCATTTCCTGTGCAATGGCCGGGGCCTGTTCCGGGGCTGGCGCCATTCCGAAAGAGGCGATTGAAACAATCGCCACAGCCAATTCACTGCCGTTGGAAGAGACGGCGCGGGATCTTCTGTCCCTGCGCACCGGCACAGAGGTCCCGGCATATTTAGGGGAGGCACACGCATGAGTCCCCGTTTGCTTCAGATGTCCGGCGTCGTAGTCGATTTGCTCTACAGCGTCGTCGCTGTTCCCGCCCCTGGAGAGGAGGCGATCGTAGATGGTTTTTCCATCAAGCCCGGCGGCGGGTTCAACGCGATGGTTGCGGCCAAAAGGGCAGGGATGGACGTTTGGTATGGTGGGGCGCTTGGAACAGGGCCATTTGCGCGGATCGTTGGCGAGGGATTGAACCAAGAGGCCATTCCATTCTTGTGCCCGCAGGACACCGAGCGTGATCAGGGCTGCTGCACGGTGCTCATCGATCAGACCGGAGAGCGGACTTTCATCGCAAGCGATGGGGCCGAGGGGCACGCAACGGCTCAGGCCCTTTCGCAGGTCACGGCGTCCGGGTTCGACTGGACACTGCTGTCCGGCTACGCGTTGCATTACAAGGGGTCGTGCCGGGAAATGCAGGATTGGCTGCAAAGCGATGCGCCTATTTCAAACCTCGTGTTCGACCCGTCGCCCGTAGTGTCTGCGCTGCCCGCCGATGCGTTGGAGGCCGCCCGCGCCCGCGCCACCTGGATCAGTGCGAATGCCCGTGAGGCCGCCATTCTCACCGGGATTACCGACCCTGTCGAAGCGGCACGGGCACTGGCCAGCGAGACACCGAAAGACGGAGGCGCGGTCGTGCGGGATGGCAGGAATGGCTGCGTGATCGCAACAGACGAGCTCTGCGAACGGGTTCCAGCTTATCCGGTGACACCGGTCGACACCAATGGTGCGGGAGATGCACATCTGGGCAGCTTCATTGCCAGGCTTGCCCAACGCAGTAATCCGCTTGATGCGGCGCGCTATGCAAATGTCGCCGCAGCGCTGTCCACAACAAAAAAGGGGCCGGCAACCGCGCCTGAAAAAGAAGAGGTCGCCGCCGCGATGAACAGGAAAGAGGCGGTTTAGAGACCCGGAGAGCACAAGAAAACCCAATGGGAGGATGTCATGAAGATGAACCTGTTTTATGCGACGGCAGTTGGTGCGTTCGCTGCCCTGTCTGCGGCCAATGCGGACGAAATCCGAGTCTTGAACTGGCAGGGTTATGGTACCGATCTGGATTGGGCTGTCACGGCCTTTACCGAGGCGACCGGCCACACCGTGGTCCATGAGTATTTCAACTCGGAACAGGAAATGCTGACCAAATTGCGTACCAACCCCGGTGCGTATGACGTGGTGCTGATCAATGCGGCCTTCACACCGCAAGCTCAGGGCGAAGGGCTGATCGGGCGGGTTGATACTTCCAAGATCGCCAATCTGGCGGACGTTCCCGAAGATCTGGCCGGCAATCAGGACCTCAATGCGGGCGGTGCGCTACACGGGGTGCCCTGGACCTGGGGGCTGACGTCATTTGCGGTCAACACGAATGATTTTGCCGAGGCACCAACCTCGATCGAAGTGTTCTGGGACGAACAATACACCGGTAAGGTGTCGATCCGCGACGATGCGCTGGAGGCGGTGCAATTCGCAGCCATAGCCACAGGTCAGAACATCAATGACATCTCGGACCTCGATGCGGTCAAGGACAAGCTCTCGGCGCTGATGCCCCAGATCAAGACCTACTGGGGATCGGAAAACGACTGGAACCAGTTCATGGCGGCAGGTGATCTGGCCGTGGCGACCTTCTGGTCCGGCTCCGCCAGCCGTTCGATTTCCGCAGGGTTGCCGGTTCAGTTCGTTGTGCCTCAGGAAGGGGCCATAGGCTGGCTGGACGGGTTGTCGATCCCGGCCTCGTCAACCAATCAGGACGCGGCACATGCCTTTATCAACTGGATGATTGACCCGGAGTTTTACGTCAAGTGGGCCGCCGAGGGCGCTCCGGCCTCAGCCAATGCAAAGGCGGCTGCGGCTCTCCCGGATGATGCGTTCAACAAGCGCATCCTCGGTGATCCTGAAGTGGTTGCCCGCGTGCAGTTTCAGCGTCCGGTGTCGGATGAGAACCGCGAGAAGTATCTGGAGCTATGGCAGGGCCTGAAGGCTGCCCAGTAACGCGCAGGGCCAACGGGGGCGGCAGATGTCGGCAAATCTCGCCAATCAGGAACGGCTTCGGATATTCGGTTTGCTGTCCCCGGCCTACCTCTGGCTGACGGTGGCGATTTTTCTGCCGCTGTCTGCCATGCTCTATTTCAGTTTTCTGTCCGACGTGCCTTTCGGCGATGCCGACTGGCGCCACACCACTGAAAACTATCAGGCGTTCTTTCAGACCAAGACCTATGCAACGCTGCTGTGGAAATCCATCCGCCTGGGCCTGACGGTGACGGCGGTCGCGGTTCTTGTGGGCTTTCCCTGCGCATATGTTCTGGCCAAAACCATCAAGGGCCGGTCGCGAGAGGCGTTGTTTCTGCTGGTCATACTGCCGTTCTGGTCCAATTCACTGGTGCGGATTTTCTCCTGGGCCATCGTGTTGCGCGGGAATGGCGTCCTTGAACTGGGGCTGAATGCAATCCTGCCTTTCCAGGTGGACGTGAACCTGATGTTCTCGACACCTGCCGTGGTAATTGGACTGGTCCACTCGTACCTGCCTTACGTCATTCTAACATCGTATCTGGCGCTGCAGGCAATAGACGACAACCTGATCGATGCGGCCCGTTCGATGGGGGCAAACAAGTTGACCATCCTCTGGCGCGTCATCCTGCCATTGTCCTTGCCGGGCTTGCTGGCCGGTGCCGTCCTGATCTTTGTGCCCGTCGTTGGGTCGTTCATGGAGCCGCGCATTCTGGGCGGACGGGTTGGCACTTATTACGGCACGGTGATTGAGGACCAATTCGTGGCAGTATTCAACTGGCCACTTGGCGCTGCATTGTCCTTTATTTTGCTGGCCGTGGTGTTGCTCATCCTCGCGGTGGCCAGCCCTGTATTAAAAAGGGCCCAGACATGAGCAGAGTGTTTCTTGCGCGTCTTGGCAAGCTGTGGCTGGCCTGCATCCTGTTCTTTCTCTACGCGCCCATTGCCGTGATGGCGTTCATGTCCTTCAATGCCTCGCAATACTACCAACTGCCATTCGACTTCTCGCTGAAATGGTACGAGAAACTGGCCGGCAACCAAGAGATCGTCGACGCGGCCACCCGGTCTGTGATGATCGCGCTGGCGACTACCGTCATCGCGACCATTCTGGGCACGGCAGCTTCTGTTGCGCTTTTCCGGTACGACTTTCGTGGCAAGCGGTTCTTGCAGGTGATGCTGTTTCCGCCGATCGCCATTCCATGGCTGATCACCGGCACGGCGATGCTCATCTTCTTCTTCGGGGTCGGTCTGGGGCGGGGAACCCCTTCGGTAATCATCGGCCACGTCGCCCTGGCGCTTCCTTACGTGATTGTCGTTGTCAGCGCGCGGCTCGCCACTTTTGATGCCACGCTGGAGGAAGCGGCCCGATCCCTTGGGGCAGACAGCTGGACCGTGACCCGCGAAGTGACCTTGCCATGGATCTCTTCAGGGGTCATCGCGGGGGCGCTGTTTGCTTTCGCCGTCAGCTTTGACCAGTTCGTCGTCTCATACTTCCTGTCGGAACCGGGTGACAGCACCTTGCCGGTGTTGATCTACACCTCGATCCGCAAAGGGTTCACGCCTGAGATCAATGCGATCTCGACAATCATCATCGTCGTCTCAATGGCCGTGATGCTGTTTGCAGCACGGTTTTCCAATTTTGGAGGAGAGCGTTAATGGCCGAAGTCTCGGTACAAAAAATAACCAAGACCTTTGGGTCGCTGAAGGCTCTGGACGACGTCACCATGGACTTTCCCGACGGCGGGTTCTTTGCGCTGCTCGGCCCCTCCGGCAGCGGCAAGACGACCTTGTTGCGTGCGATTGCCGGGTTCATTTTTGCCGACAGCGGAACCATCCGCATCGGTGACCAGCCGGTCGAGAATGTGCCCGTTGAGAAACGCGACATCGGCATGATGTTTCAGAACTACGCCCTGTTTCCCAACATGACCGTTTCGGACAATGTCGGCTTTGGCCTGCGTGTGCGCAAGGTCGGGGCGGCAGAGGAACGTCGCCGCATCGGTGAGGCGCTTGATCTGGTGCAGCTTGGACAACACGGGGACCGAAAACCTCATCAATTGTCGGGCGGCCAACGGCAGAGAGTGGCGCTGGCCCGGGCAATCGTGACGAACCCGCGGGTGCTGCTGCTGGATGAACCGCTTTCCGCGTTGGACAAGGCCCTGCGGGTCGACATGCAGTTCGAGCTTAAACGCATTCAGCGCGAAATCGGCATCACCACGATCTTTGTCACCCACGATCAGGAAGAGGCACTGACCCTGTCAGACAAGATTGGTATTCTTCGCGACGGGAAGATGATCCAGGCGGGCCCTCCGCGCGAGGTGTACAACAACCCCGCCGATCTGTTCACCGCAGCGTTTTTGGGCGAAGCCAATATCCTTGATGCCCTCGCTGGCGAGGGCACCGATATCAAGATACCCCATGGTTTCCCGACCGGAGGCACCTTGGCCGTAAGGCCGGAGAATATCTCGATATCACAGGTCGAGCCGATGGCGGACGGGCTGTCAAAATGCCAGGCGGTACTGGAGCGCCGGGTCTTCGCCGGTGCGATGGCCACCTGCATCCTTCAAAGCAATGGGAACAGAATCAAGGTGATATCCCGCGACCAGGACATTCCATCGGATGTTGCCGAGGGAGATCGCCTTTGGCTGACTTGGCCGGTGGAGAAAACCCTGTCCGTTCCAAGTGGGCGGCATTAGACCGAACCGCGCGATCAAGACGGCAGGCCTGAGCGTGTGATCGCCTACGTTAGCTTGCATACTTAGATCAGCCCGCGATCAGCGGGAGGATTGTCGAGGTCAGAGCGCTCCTGCTGCATCCGTTATGCCGAAGGGCGCCATCGTTCGGCTACCGGCGCGCCAACACCCAGGCAATCTATGGCTCGCGCCGCAATTTGATCGACCACGTCGCTCAAATTGCGCGGTTCAAGATAGAAGCCGGTTCTGGTCCAGGACCTGAACACGATAGGCACCAGCATTGTGGCTACCGACATTGTCCCGTTCGCTGGCGTGAGGTCGGGTTACAACCACGGGCCAGGTGATAAGCGGCCCCGCGTCGCCCGGCCAATGCGTCTGAACAGGCAGCGTCGACAAGTCAACCTCAGCCCCCTTCTGGACCACTCTTTGAGCCGGCGCCGATCCGACAAGCTTGGGTCGTGTCGCAAGAGCAGCCTTCAGCATCGGCCACCTCGACAGCGCATCGCGCAGCCCATCGGGTGGAGCCGGGGCGCGGAGCGCGGCCAGAAACGCGCCAAGGTCATCCAAACCGTCAATCGAAACACCAAGCCCCGCGGCGACGCGTTCAGCGGTTCCGAAGAGGTTTACCACAACAGGGACGTCCGAGCGCTTGCCCTGTCCAATCACTGGCCGGTCAAACCGCAAAACCGGTCCATGCGCCTTTAGTACGGCGCGGTGAACCGCAGTCATTTGATGACGCACTGAAACCGGATCGGACACAGCTTTGAACTATCCGGTCTCTTCGCACCAATCCAGGAAACGTCGAAGGCTTGCGGCGCCCGGTTCTCAGCGGCCGACGACATGGGGAGTTGGCTGAGATTAGCAGGGCGGAAAGGATCGGATGATGAAACTTGATTATGTCTCTTCACAAAAACGCGGTGAAACTGACCGGCTACTGGCGGAACTGGCTACTGAACTGAGGGCGGACGGATTAGCGCTGCGGGGGCTCGTCAAGGAGTTGAGTTATACAGCCGCTTACCAAAATGGATGCGACATGAGCGTCTGCGTATTGCCGGAAGGACCGGCAATCAAAATCACTCAGAACCTCGGGGTGGGCTCGGATGCGTGCAGGCTTGATCCGGCCGCCCTTGCCGAAGCGGTGGCGCAGGTCGAGCGGTGCGGCCTTGAAGGTGCCGACCTGTTCATTCTGAACAAATTCGGTCCTGAAGAGGCCGCTGGCAGAGGTTTCTGCGCCGCGATTGGGAGGGCGTTGGAACACGACATCCCCGTGTTGGTGGGTGTCGGCGCAGCAAACAAGGACGCCTTTCAGGCATTCGCAGAAGGTCTTGCCGAAGAACTGCCGGATGATAGTGGCGCCCTCAGGAACTGGTACATAGCCGTGCGAGGGGTCACCTGGTTCGAAGCCACGCCGTGATCGTAGTGGTGCATGAGCTGATGCAGTCAATACTCTCCCTTAATGTGTCGTCCACTTTGTAATTCAGTAGCCCTCGAACTGATCGACCTCCTGCGATCAGAACAACTGAACCGAACCGATCACGCCGGGGCCATCCCAACCCCGGCGTGAAGGTCCTGCTTTAAGGCTTCACTGGATGCCCATGAGCATCTTCGGGAGGAAGAGTGAAAGCTCTGGCAGGAAGGTGACAAGAAGGACCATCGGCAGATGGCCGAGGCAGAGGAACTTCAGCGTGATGCCGATATACCGGTCCAGCGTGATCTTGCTGACACCCGCAGCCATGTAGAGCATCGGTGCGCATGGTGGCGACACGTTGCCCAGACCCAGATTGGTGCCGACGATTGCAGCGAAATGGATCGGGTGAACCCCCAACTCAGTTACCACCGGCAATAGCACGACAGCGGCCAGAACGCTGCCTGAAATGTCGTCGACGATCATGCCCATCAGCAAAAGGACGAGGTTGATCAGCAACAGAAGCAGGATCTTGTTTTCCGACAGGTTCAGCAACAGGTCGGCAATTTGGCCCGGAACTTGCTGCAAGACCATCGAGCGGCTCATCATGAACAAGAAGAACAGAACGGTGATGATCGAGCCTGTGGTGATCGCCGCCTGAATGGTGCCTTTCCAAAAGCTGGCGGGCGTAAGTCCACGGTAGATGAAAAAGCCCACGACTGCGGCGTAGACGAGTGCGATTGCCGCCGCTTCGGTCGGCGTGGCGATCCCACCATAGATCGTTCCCAGAATGATCAGCGGCATCAGCAAAGCCCAGAACGCCTCTTTGCCCGATCGGAAGATCTTGACCCGCACCTCGGCCATAGGCAGCTTGGGCTCGACCTGTATTTCATCGTTATTCCGCAGGAAAACGAAGTTCAGGATGATGTACAGCAGCGCCAGCATGATGCCCGGGATCACTGTTGACAGAAAGGCCGCGCCAACGGACAAGCCGCCGGTCACCGCGAAGACAATCATCGGAATCGATGGCGGGATCATCAACGCCAGGACCGATGAACAGGCCACCAGAGCAGTGGCGTGTCCCACCGGATAGCCCTCTTTCACCATACGCGGGATCATGATTTGCCCGATCGCGGCAATCGCCGCCGAGGATGAGCCAGAAATCGCGCCGAACAGGGCGCAGGTCACGATGGTCACCGCGCCGAGACCGCCTTTGATGCGGCCGACGAAAGCGTTGACGAAATCGAGTAATCGGTTTGAGATACCGCCTTCGGCCATGATCGTTCCTGCTAGGACGAACAGCGGCAGGGCCAGCAAAGCAAAGCTGGTTGTTGTCTGATAGGCATAGGGGATCAGGAATGAGATGTTTGATCCAGTTCCGATGCCGAAGACAAGTGCGCCGATCCCAAAGGCAAATGCGATGGGCATTTCCAGCAGAAGCAGGACAACGATCAGCGCGATGGCAATAGCAAAAATCAGCATTGTTCTGCCCCTTTTGATTGCATCATTCGGATGTCGATGAACTGGTTCGCGGCCTGCATCAGCAGAGCCAGGAGGGTGCCGGCAAAGCCGATGACCAACGAGAAAGACCAGATGCCTTTCGGCCATCTGAGATACGAGCTTAACCGCCCTTTCTCGATTTCAAAGAAGGCATACTTGATCGCGAAATAGCCGAACACCGCACAGGCCACGATGCTGAGCAGAGTCATGATAAGCCGCACCGTTTGCACGATTTTGGGCGAGCTTACGACCAGCGTCAGAATTCCGCCGTGGATGTGCTCTCCTTGTCTGGAGACATAGGCCATGGCCGGAAAGTAGATCCAGGCGCCGAACAGAAGGGCCATTTCCTCGATGCCGACAAAGGGCGAGTTCAGGCCGTATCGCAAGACGACCTGGGCAAACATCAGAACCGCCAGGCAGATGCTAAAAAGGGCAAGGCCGTGGGCCAGCAATTTGGCATAGAGCTTTTCGATCTTCAGAAACGCGGCGTATCCGCCAGATACGTCCCATTCGGGAACAGCGGTAACGTGTTCCGGGGGCTCGGCGACCGTGACTTCGGGGTCATAGATAAATGACGCACCGCGCTCGACCGGGTCTCGCGGGTGCTGTTTGGATTCTCGTTCCATGTTGTCCTCCCAAAAAGCGTTGGGCCCACCGGATGGCAGGCCCAACAAAGTCTGATCATTCGATGCCAGCGGCTTTCTTCAGCTTGGCCATGATTTCGGGCCCAACAATCTCCTCCATTGCAGGCCACTCGGTGTCATAGACGATCTGGGCTGCGGCCGCGATCTGCTCATCGCTCAGCTCAACCACGTTGATGCCTTCGTCGCGTGCCTTTTGCAGGAACTCGTTGGATTTGCCTTCGGCCTCGTCCCAGGACCACAGAACGGTTTCGTCCGCAGCGGCCTGCAGGGTCACGCGGTCTTCGTCCGACAGACCGTCCCACCAGCTCTTGTTCACCAGCCAGAAGGCGGTTTCAAAGTAGTCATTGGTCAGGATGTTGGTTTCCAGAACGTCGCGCAGGTTGTAGGTCTCAACCGCAGTCGAGAAGGCCCGGGCATCAACAGTTCCCAGCTGCAACGATGTGTAGACTTCCGCCAGCGGGATCGGCACGGCGCCGAAGCCCAGATTGTTGAAACGGTCCACGGCGATTGACACCGGGGGGACGCGGATCTTGAGGTTACCGCCTTCGGAGGGCAGGTTCAGGGGCATCGCGCCGACACCCTTGCGGATCACGACAGAGCCGAAATCTGTCGGGATGATGCCGATGGCATGAACGTCCAGGTCGTGCAGGATGTCGTTGTAGATTTCCAGCATCGGTCCGCCGGGACCGTAGACCTGACGTGCGTCCTCCCAGTTCGATACGACGTAACCCAGCCAGGACAGATCGAGACGCTGATCGAACTCGGAGGCCCCCCAGGTCAATGTCATCGGGATCACGCCCTGCATCGACTGTTCAAACAGCGAGGTCCAGTCGCCAAGATCGCCACCGGGGTGATATGCGATGTTAAAGGCCGCATCATCGGCCAGGTTTTCCTGAAACTTCTCGGACAGCGCGTGGAAGATGTGATCGGTGGTCATCGCATGCGCGAGAATGAACCTCTCTTCTGCGATGGCTGGCGTGGACAATGTGGTCGCAGCCAGCATAGCGGCACCACCCATCGCGCCGAAGGCGCGGCGGTTAATCTTCGAAATCATTAAGGTTTCCTCCTCAGTGTTATGCCCCGTCGACCGCTGATCGACGGGACGCTTCTTTGCTTCAGATCAGCAAAGTTCCGGGGCGACGAACTCGTATCCGAGGTCATCGGCCACAGCCTTGTACGTCACCTTTCCATGGGCCACGTTCAGGCCGTTCATCAGGTGACGGTTATCCGCAAGCGCCTGTTTCCAGCCATTGTTTGCAATGGCCAGAGCGTGGGGCAGGGTGACGTTGTTCAGTGCATAAGTCGAAGTTCGCGCGACCGCGCCGGGCATGTTGGCGACGCAGTAGTGGACCACGTCGTCGACCACATAGGTCGGCTCGGCATGGGTCGTGGCCTTGGACGTTTCAAAGCAGCCGCCCTGATCGATAGCCACATCCACAACCACTGCGCCGGGCTTCATCTTCGAGATCAGTTCGCGCGTGACCAGCTTGGGTGCGGCAGCACCCGGGATCAGCACGGCGCCAACCACCAGATCAGCGTTGGAGACTTCTTCCTCCAGCGCGGCCTTCGTCGAATAGACGACCTTGGCAGAGGCTTCGAAGTGGTTTTCCAGCTTTTCCAGAACCGCCGGGTTGCGATCCAGAATGGTGACGTCCGCGTGCAAGCCGACAGCCATTTGGGCGGCGTTGAAGCCAACGACGCCACCGCCGATGACCACGACCTTGCCGGGCTTCACGCCGGGTACGCCGCCCAGCAGTACGCCCAGACCGCCCTTGGCCTTTTCCAATGCACTTGCGCCGGCCTGGATCGACATGCGACCGGCAACCTGGCTCATCGGTTTCAGCAATGGCAGGCCGCCATTGTCGTCGGTCACGGTTTCATAGGCGATGCAAACCGCGCCTGAATTCACCAAATCTTTGGTCTGATCCGGATCGGGGGCCAGATGCAGATAGGTGTAGAGGATCTGACCCTCGCGCAGCATCGCGCGTTCAACGGCCTGAGGCTCCTTCACCTTCACGATCATTTCCGCGTTGGCGAAGATATCAGCGGCGGTTGCGGCAATCTCTGCACCTGCCGCACGATAGGCGTCGTCATTCGCGCCAATGCCAACACCGGCATTGGTCTCTACGACGACGTTGTGGCCGTTGGAGACCAGTTCCGCGACGCTTTCAGGGGTCAGGCCGACGCGATACTCGTGGTTCTTGATTTCCTTGGGAACACCAATGAACATGTTTTTCACTCCTTTGACCGAATGATCACTTTGCCGTCGGCATGACGAACTCAGCACCTTCCGAGATGCTTTCGGGCCAACGCTGCATGATGGATTTCTGTTTGGTGTAGAAACGAACGCCTTCTTCGCCGTAGGCGTGCATGTCGCCGAACAGGCTCTTCTTCCAGCCGCCGAACCCGTGCCAGGCCATCGGCACCGGGATCGGCACGGTCACACCGACCATGCCGACCTGAACCTGCTTGCCGAACTCACGCGCGACGTTGCCGTCACGGGTGAAGAGCGACACACCATTGCCGAACTCATGGTCATTGATCAGCTGCAGACCTTCGGCGAAGTTCGAGACGCGAACGCAGGACAGAACCGGGCCAAAGATCTCTTCTTTGTAGATTTTCATATTCGGCGTGACGTTGTCGAACAGGGTTCCGCCCAAGAAATAGCCGTCTTTGTGGCCCTCGACCGAGTAGTTGCGGCCATCGACCAGCAGGTCAGCGCCTTGTTCAACGCCAGAGTCAATGTACCCTTTGATCCGGTCACGTGCAGCAGCAGTCACGATCGGACCCATCTCGGCGTCCAACTCCAGCCCGTTCTTTACCTTCAGGCTCTCGGCCCGCTCTTTCAGCACCGGCACCAGCTTGTCGGCTGCATCACCGACCAGCAAAGCGACCGAGATCGCCATGCAACGCTCACCGGCCGAGCCATAAGCGGCGCCGATCAGGGCGTCAGCGGCCTTGTTCATGTCGGCATCGGGCATCACCAGCATGTGGTTTTTCGCACCACCCAGAGCCTGAACCCGTTTGCCGTGACGTGCGCCCACTTCGTAGATGTAGTTGGCAATCGGGGTCGAGCCGACGAAAGAGACGGCCTTTACGTCGTCGTTTTCCAGCAGCGCATCAACCGCCACCTTGTCACCGTGAACGACGTTGAACACGCCATCGGGGAACCCGGCCTCTTTCATCAGATCGGCATAGAGCAACGACGCGGACGGGTCGGTTGGTGATGGCTTCAGGATGAAGGTGTTGCCTGCGGCGATGGCGATGGGAAACATCCACATCGGCACCATGACAGGGAAGTTGAATGGAGTGATGCCTGCCACAACGCCCAAGGCCTGACGCGTGGTCCAGTTGTCCATGCCAGTCGAAACCTGCTCGGTATAGTCCCCCTTCAAAAGCTGCGGGATACCGCAAGCGAATTCGATGATGTCGATGCCGCGTTCTACTTCACCCTGCGCATCGGTGAACACCTTGCCGTGCTCCACGGTGATAGCGCGGGCCAGCTCGTCCTTGTGCTGACGCACCAGCGCCAGGAAGTTGTTCATCAGCCGGGCGCGGCGGATCGGCGGCATGTTCGACCACTTTGGAAACGCGGCCTTGGCGGCGGCCACGGCGTCGTTCACGGTCTGAACCGATGCGAGTGAGACCTGTCCCGTTTGCTCGCCGGTGGCAGGGTTATAGACCGGTTGCGTATTCTCGCCGGATGGGACGGTGCGCTGGCCACTAATGTAGTGACCGATCGCGGTGATCGGGGCTGCATCTTTCATGATGTCGGTCCTTTGGATTAGCGTTTTGGGGTCACGGCAATTCGGCCAGTACCTCGCCAAGTGTCTGGCACAGTGTCGTTATTTCAGGCTCTGAGATAATCAGAGGCGGTGACAGAGCGATGATGTCTCCGGTCACCCGGATCATGAGCCCGGCGTCCCAGGCACGTTTCATCGCCTCATAGGCCCGGGCGCCGGGTGCGCCATCGCGCGGAGCAAGCTCAA
Organism: Ruegeria sp.; assembly: GCF_040830605.1. Taxonomy (GTDB): domain Bacteria; phylum Pseudomonadota; class Alphaproteobacteria; order Rhodobacterales; family Rhodobacteraceae; genus Ruegeria. Next base: position 552,794 of record NZ_JBFOMD010000003.1, on the reverse strand, counting down.
TCGCGCCCACCAGCCCGAGGTTGCGGATATCGATGACATTCGGCAGGCCTTTCAGGCTGTGAAGTTGATCTTCCCACGGCTGCGACAGCAACGCCGCGCGGCGGAACAGGTCGTTCTGTTCATAGCTCTTCAGAGTTGCCAGGGCGGCGGCGCAGGACACCGGATTGGCCGAGTAGGTATAGCCGTGGAACAGCTCGATCGGCGCATCCGCGTTCTCCATCGCCGAATTGTAGATCTCTTCGGATACGATGACCGCGCCCATCGGAATGACGCCGTTGGTCAGCCCCTTGGCGGTGGTGATGATGTCGGGTTTGACATCAAAATACTCCGACGCTGTCGCCGCACCCAACCGGCCAAAGGCAGTGATGACCTCATCGAAGATCAGCAGAATACCGTGCCGATTACAGATCTCGCGTAGCCGCTTCAGATATCCCTTGGGCGGCAGAAGCACTCCGGTGGACCCGGCCATCGGTTCAACGATTACGGCCGCAATGGTCGATGCATCGTGCAGCGCGACAATCCGCTCCAGATCATCGGCCAGTTCGGCGCCGTGTTCCGGGCAGCCACGCGTAAACGCGTTTCGGTCAAGGTCATGCGTGTGACGCAGATGATCCACGCCGGTCAGCAGCGTTCCGAAATGCATGCGGTTCTTGACAATCCCGCCAACAGAGATACCGCCGAATCCGGTCCCATGATAGCCGCGCTCGCGCCCGATTAGACGAGTGCGCGCGGCGTCCCCCCGCATCCGGTGATAATGCAGCGCGATCTTGAGCGCCGTATCCACGGATTCCGACCCGGAGTTGGTGAAGAACGCATGGTTCATCCCGTCCGGCATCATTGCTGTCAGCTTTGCAGACAGCTCAAATGCCTGAGGGTGCGAGAACTGGAAATTCGGCGCATAGTCCAACTCATGCACCTGTTTCTGCACGGCCTCAACGATAAGAAGGTCTCGGTGGCCCGCATTGACGCACCACAGTCCGGCAGTGCCGTCCATGACCTTGCGACCATCGGAACTGGTGTAATACATCCCCTCGGCCGACTGGATCATCCGGGGCTCGTGAAGGAAATCACGATTGGCCGAGAACGGCATCCAGAACGATGTCATTGAGTTGGGTTGATCGAGCACGTCCATTCCTCGTGAAGCAGATTTTCGTTTGCTGCTAAATCCTTGCAGAGTTCAAACCTTCCGCACACCCGGCTTTATTGAAATCCGTAAGTCATTGAAAAACAGAACCGGCCAACCTAAAGTGCTTTCGATCCAAAGCGGGAAATCACAATGGGCGATCCTACGACATCCGATCTGGAAACTGCCCGGCGGTTGCGTTTGATTCGGACATCAAAGGGGCTCAGCCAACGCGAGATGGCGAAACGCGCTGGTGTCGGCAGCGGCACGATTTCGCAGATCGAAAGCGGCTCGACCCAGCCTTCCGTTGCCTTGCTCAAGAAGATCTTGGCCGGGGTCGATGTGAACCTTGGCTTTTTCTTCAGTTTCGAGCTGAAGGATGACGACAGCTTCTTTTTTCCGCGCAGCAGTATGCGCGATCTCGGCTCTCATGGCGTCGCCTACCTGCTTGTTGCGGGTGAGCGCCGAAACCGGAAGCTGCAGATGCTGATCGAAGAATACGATGTCGGCGCGGACTCTGGTCGCGCAGAACTATCTCACGAAGGTGAAGAATGCGCTGTCGTCATTGAGGGTCGGCTTGAGGTAACGGTGGACGGTCAATCCCGCGTGCTTGGGCCCGGAGACGCATACTATTTTTCCAGTATCCTGCCACACCGTTTCAGAAACGCCGGCGATACACCCTGCAAGGTCATCAGCGCTTGCACGCCCTCGTCGTTTTAAACTGGAAAGCTGCGAGAAGGCCACGACGGGCCGTTCGCAGAGCTTTTTGCAATCCAAAGCGCTCAAAGTAGATTGGTGGGCCCGTACTACCGCGGAGTCATGCAGACCTGGAAACCACTGTTACGATGGACCAAAGGTTAGTTATGACCGACTATTGAGTCGGACACTCAAATGGTTTGATAAGATGTGCATTTAACCGTTCGGCCCTGACTTCATGCGGCAGGAATATGAAGCGAGAGGCTGGCGCCATTGTCCACCTTGTCAATTGTTAGCGACCCGCCGTGCCGCTCGGCGACCGATGTGGCAATTGCGAGGCCTAGACCGCTGCCGTCGGAGGGTTCCACCTGCGAGAAGCGGCCAAAGGCGACCTCACTTTGTTCAGGCTGCAAACCCTTGCCATCGTCCCTGACAGTCACCACCGCTGCCTGTCCCGCCTTCGCGACGCTCACGTGAATACGGGTCAGCGCCCGTCCTCCGTGTTTCAGCGCGTTGTCGATAAGGTTCTTGATGGCCTCTGTCATGAACAACTCGTCACAGGCGACATGGACCGGAGTGTCGGGCGCGTCGAATTCAAACTCTACCCCTCGTGACAAAACGGTGGGCCCGAGTTCAGCACAGATGTCCTGAACAACTTCGCGAAGGTCCAATACCTTGTCTTTTGCCGCCATCGTTGTCTGCTGAAGACGGTCGAGCGACAAAAGTTGATCGGCCACGCGTGCTGAACTTCGAGCGGCGTTTACTAGTTCGAAAATTCTCTTGTTCCGCTCCTCTTTGTCCGGTGCATCTCTGACTGCTTCGGCCATGGACTGAACCGCCGCCGCAGGGTTTCGCAACTGATGCGCTGCATCAGAGATAAAGACCTGATGAGCGGTGATGCTGGCATCAACCTTGCTGAACAGCCGGTTCAATGTCTTTACGATGCCCAGCACTTCAAGCGGAACGGGGCGCTTTATCCGGCTCAGATCGTTGGGAGATCTGGCCGCGATGGCGTCCTGCAGATCGATCAGGGGGCGCAGGCCCCGCGCCACACCAAACCAGACCACCAATGCAAGTGTTGCAAGCAGCATCCCCATCAGCGCGACGGCGCGAACGGCGAGTTGCCTGGCGAAAATCTGACGGTCTTCAATACGTTGCCAGACCTTTACAGAAGCGTCACCGGTCAGGTTTTCGATTGTCACACGCTCTTTGATTTGCAGGACGCGAACCTCTTCGCCGCGGTAGGTCGCTTCGAAAACGGCAGGCGCGTAAGGGTCTGCCTGATCCAGGCCGCTGGACTTTGGCGGGTAGGCATACCCGGTGATGTATATCCCGCCGGGGCCGGTTGCGTGATAAAACACCTCGCCGCCGGACGCATCCCGGATCAGATCGCGGGTCGATGGCAGCAGGGCATCGCCGCCTGACACCACCACGTCGCGAGAGATGGCCAATGCAGCGGCCAGAAGGCTACGGTCAAAGAGATCTTCGGCGGTTCTTTGTGCGACGATGAAGCGCCAAAACCCCAGCAGAACAGCCATCAGGACCAGCGGACTGAGGATCAGCATAAAGAGACGAAGCCGTAGCGATGCCCGTCGCATCAGGCCTGAACCTCCAGCATGTATCCAAGGCCCCGCGCCGTTTTGATAGCTATGCCGTGGGGCGCGAGACGTTTGCGCAAACGCGACACATGCGGCTCAACCGCGGTATCGTCCACATCGGCGCCCACGCCGTAGACATGATCGGTGAGTTGGGCCTTGGAGACGATGCGCCCGCGCCGGTCCAGTAGGCATTCAAGCACCGCCAGCTCTCTGCGCGGGACGTCCAGTGCGACGCCCTCCGCGCTGACTTCGCGCATGTTTCGGTCAAACTCCAGTCCGCCGATCCTTTCGACAGCCCCATAGTCCAAGCTTTTGCGCCTGGACAATGCGCGAATACGGGCCTCCAGTTCGTCCATTTCAAAGGGTTTGACCAGATAATCGTCAGCACCCATATCCAGCCCTGCGACCCGATCACTGGTTTCGGATCGCGCCGTCAGCAGGATCACTGGCGCGCCGTCCTGCCGTTCCCGCATGGCACGCAAAATCTCAAAACCAGAGCGCCCCGGCAGATTGATGTCCAGAACCACGAGATCAGCCCCCTCGCGTGCCAGAAACGCTTCCGCCTCCTGACCATCAAGCAACACATCAGCCGCGTGTCCCCTGTCGCGCAATCGGTAGGCGATGGCGTTGGCCAGCGCTTCGTTGTCCTCGACAATGACGATCCGCATTTCAGCTCCCGCAAGCTTGGCGCAAGGTTGGCTTACCATGATTGGCAGATTGCAAGGGGAATCAACCCCATAAGAGCTAGCAACCAAGCCGGGATCGGAGGAGCCGGGCTGGGTGTTGTCAAAAAGGGAGGATACAATGACCGTTTCCAACTTAACACGCCGTGCCGTGATGTCGCTGATGGCGGCTGCGGGACTGGCTGTGCCCGCCGCAGCCGAGGTCGACTTTTCCGGCAAGACGATCGAATGGGTGATCCCGTTCTCGGAAACCGGCGGGTCGGCCAAGTGGGCGAACTTCTTTGCGCCGCTTTTGTCCGAGGCGCTGCCCGGGCAACCCACCGTGGTCGTCAAGTTCATGCCGGGCGCCGGATCGACCAAGGGCGCCAACTGGTTCCAGGAACAAGAGCACGACGATGGCACCTTGCTGTTCGGAACGTCGGGGTCGACCCAGTTCCCGTATCTTCTGAACGATCCCCGCGTCCGCTATGAATACAAGGATTGGATTCCGGTCATGGCATCTGGCACCGGTGGCGTCGCCTATCTGAATGCCGAAGACGGAGCCAAATTCGATGGCTCTGCGAACAGCCTTCAGGATGTGGACTTCATTTATGGAAGCCAGGGTGCGACGCGGCTTGATCTTGTGCCGTTGCTGGCGTGGCAGATGCTGGGTATGAATGTCGAGCCGGTGTTTGGCATCAAGGGGCGCGGAGACGGGCGCTTGATGTTCGAGCGCGGCGAAGCGACGATCGATTATCAGACATCTTCGGGGTACCTCGGCGGGTCGGTGCCGCTGGTCGAGGCCGGGCAGGCCGTGCCGATGATGACCTGGGGCGCGCTGGATGCCGATGGCAACATCGTGCGTGATCCGACCTTCCCGGACATTCCGACCTTCAAAGAGGTCTGCGAGGCCACCGATGGATGTGAAACATCGGGTGAAGCCTGGGATGCGTGGAAGGCATTCTTTGTCGCTGGCTTCCCGGTTCAGAAACTGGCCTTCCTGCCTGCCGGCACGCCGCAGGATGTGATCGACACCTACACGGCGGCATTTCAGGCCGTCGTAGATCGCCCTGACTTTGCCGAGATCTCGTCCAAGCGGGTCGGTAAGTACCCGGTGTTCGTGGGTGATGGCTCGCAGGCCGCCCTTGAAACCGCGACGAGCGTTCAGGACGGTGCCAAGCAATATGTCCTTGGCTGGCTCAAGGACGCATATGGCGTAGAGCTCAACTGACCAAACTATGATCGGCAGTCCCGTGTTGCCGGGGCTGCCATCTTCGAAATTCCTGTTTCTCATTGATTGAAAGCGACTCCCATGGAGATTCTCGCGACCGCTCTTCCTGAGCTCGGCAATGCCTGGGCTTTGATCCTGCAACCCATTGTTCTTGGCTATCTGGTTCTCGGTGTCGTCATGGGCCTTGCCGTTGGCGTGTTTCCCGGGCTTGGCGGCATTGCTGGTCTGTCGCTGCTCTTGCCGTTCATGTTCGGAATGGAGCCCGTCTATGGCCTCGCGCTGATGATCGGTATGGTCGCGGTCGTCCCTACCTCGGACACTTTCGCATCGGTGTTGATGGGCATTCCCGGCAGCTCGGCGTCGCAGGCAACGGTTCTTGACGGGTTCCCCATGGCCAAGAACGGGCAGGCGGCGCGCGCGCTGTCGGCGGCCTTTGCCTCATCGCTGTTCGGCGGTTTGGTCGGTGCCACTTTCCTCACGGTTTTCATACTGATCGCGCGCCCCATCGTGCTGGCCTTTGGTCTGCCCGAGATGCTGATGATCACCATTCTGGGCCTGTCGATGGTGGCCGTTCTTGCGGGCCGCATCGCGCTTAAGGGTATGGCGGCCGCGGGCCTGGGCATGATGATCGGCACAATTGGCGAGGCCGACGCGGGCGGTAGCCTGCGCATGGCCACCTATGACATTCCCTATCTGACCGACGGGCTGAAACTGGTCATCGTGGGTCTGGGCATTTTCGCGGTGCCGGAAATCGTCTCGTTGCTGCGTCAGGACCGGTCCATCGCCAAGGGGGCATCGCTGGGGGCCGGATGGTTTGACGGCATTCGAGATTGGTTTGCGAATATCTGGCTTTCGGTTCGCTGCTCGGTCATCGGTGTGGCAGTGGGTGTGATCCCTGGGCTTGGTGGCTCGGTGGTCGATTGGATCGCTTACGGCCATTCGGTCCAGACCACAAAGGACAAGTCCGGTTTCGGCAAGGGTGAGGTGCGCGGCATCATCGGGCCCGAAAGCTCGAACAACGCCAAGGAAGGTGGCGGGCTGGTGCCGACCCTGCTGTTCGGCATTCCCGGCTCCGGTTCGATGGCGATCTTCATTGGTGCCGTAGCGCTGCTTGGGTCCGGCGATATCGAGGTTGGCCCCGGCATGCTCAAGGACAATCTGGACATCACCTATTCCATCGTCTGGCTACTGGCGCTGGCAAATGTGGTGGGCACCATTCTCTGCATAGCCGCCTCGGGCGGGATTGCAAAACTCACCACGATCCGCTTCACTTATCTTGCCCCGTTCTTGTTCATGCTGATCAGCTTTGCGGCCTTTCAGTCGGGGCAAAATTTCGAGGATCTGCTGGCGCTCTTCACCATAGGTTTGATCGGTATTTTCTTGCGCCGCTTCGACTGGTCGCGCCCGGCTTTTCTGATCGGTTTCGTGCTGTCGAACCCGGTTGAAAAATTCACCAATCAGGCGTTCCAGATCGCCTCCTTCCGGTTCCGCAAGAGTTTCGAGGAAGGCATGGACTACATTTTCAGCCCGATTGTGATCGTGCTGATCGTCGTGACCGTGGTTTCGGTTGTACTCGGCATCCGTCAGGCCAAGACAATCATGGCCGAGGGTGACGTGCAATCAGGTTCCAAACGCGCGCCGTTGATCTTCCTCCTGGCGATCATGGCCTATCTGATCGTGGCGCTGATCAATGCCGGCATGATCCCTGACTACAACATGACCGACAAGATCATTCCGCTGGTTATTGGGGGCTTCTCGCTGGCCTGCTGCGTGATCCTGCTGGTGCAGATGATGCGTCGGTCCGAGGGTGATGTGATCTTTGCGGACAAGGAAGTTGCGGGCGAAGATGCGGATGCGCCCTACGGGCTGTGGCCGACGCTGGCCTGGTTCGTTGGGTTGATCGCCGCCACCTGGGTCGTGGGTTTCATCCTTGCGCTGATCGGGTTTCTGATCACCTTCTTCCGTGTGCGCGCGGGTGCTGACTGGCGGATGACGCTGATCCTCACGGCGGCGGGCATCGGGTTCATGTGCCTGATGGCGGGCGCACTCAACCGTGATTTTCCGCCCGGTTTGCTGCAAGGCGCGGTTGACTTGCCGTGGCCGCTGAAATGACCCAGACGGCCATCCCATATCTGTTCATGCGCGGCGGCACATCGCGAGGCCCGTATTTCCGGCGCGGTGATCTGCCCGAAGATCGGGATCAACTGGCGCAGGTACTCCTCTCCGCCCTGGGCTCGGGCCACCCGCTGAACATTGACGGGATCGGGGGCGGCACGGCGGTCACCACCAAGGTCGCCATGCTATCGGAAAGCGGCGATGACTGGGCGGATGTCGACTATTTCTTTGCGCAGGTTTCGGTTGAGGATCGCCTAGTCGATTTCAAGCCAACCTGCGGCAACATTCTGTCGGGTGTCGGACCGGCGGCGCTTGAGATGGGGCTGGTGCAACCGCAGGGAAACGCAACCGAAATCCGGATCCGCGCGGTGAATACCGGGGCCAGGGTTCTGGCGAAAGTGCAGACACCCGACGGCCGCCTGACCTATGATGGCGCGACCGAGATCGCTGGCGTGCCCGGACAGGCCGCGCCCGTCAGGCTGAATTTCATGGGTGTTGTCGGCGCGGCCACCGGCGCGTTCCTGCCCACGGGAAACCTGCGCGATACTGTCGACGGGATCGAACTGACCTGCATGGATGTCGCCATGCCCATGGCCATAGCCCGTGCCGAGGCCTTCGGTCTGACCGGCTATGAAAGCGCCGATGACCTCGACGGAAACAGCGCTTTCCTTGATCGAATGGAGTCGGTTCGCGTCAAGGCTGGGGCGTTGATGGGCATGGGCGATGTCTCGAAGTCCGTCACGCCAAAATTTGGCCTGCTGGCGCCGCCGCGGAACGGCGGAACCATCGCGACGCGCTATTTCATGCCGTGGAACACACATCCCTCGATGGCGGTGACAGGCGCGCAATGCCTTGCGTCTTGCGCGTTGACACCGGGTTCGGTTGCTGACGGGCTTTTGGTGCGCCCAGAGGTCAGCCCCGCGCAGGTCGTTCTGGAACATGCTAGCGGAACGATCGAAGTCATGGTCGATTTTTCGACGGAGGGCGGATTCAGCCTGAATAATGCCGGCCTGGTGCGCACCGCGCGCAAGCTGGCCGACGGACATGTCTACATTCCCCGTTCGGTCTGGGCGGGGCCGGAGGATACCCCATGAGCGTTCGGAACATTCTTGTCGCCTTCAACGGGTCGGAAAGCGCGCTGTCCGCGTTGAAATACGCGGCCGCACTGGCTGGGGGCACCGCGCATGTGACTGCCCTGCTGGCCTATTCGACGCACGAAACGGTCGACAGCCGGGCCGCGTGGGTGCCCGTCAAGGCGCGGGAAATCATCGCAGAGGCGAATGCGGAGATCCTGGCCGAGGTCGAGGGCCGCTTTGATACCGCACGCGCCGCGCTCGGATTGGGCAGCAGGCTGCACTTTCAACGCGCGCCGGGGCGGGTGGATATGGTTCTGTCTCAAGCGGCGCGCAACTACGACCTGCTAGTGGTTGGACAAGACCTGTCGGAAGAAGTCGATACCCATGTGATCTTGCACCCGGATCGCATCGCGCTGCTCAGCGGCAGACCGGTTCTGATCATACCCGAGGGCTACAAAGCTGAGGCTGCCCGCCAACATGCCGTTGTTGCGTGGGATGGCGGACGCGCCGCAGCGCGGGCGCTTTCCGACGGTCTTAGCCTGCTGGAAGGGCAGGGCCGGGTTACGGTTTTGACGGTGGGCCAGACTGTTGAGTCCCTGCCTGTATCTGACGTTGTTCGGCATCTCGAACGGCATGACGTCGTTGCCACCCACGAGCAGATTGCGGCCGACCCCGGCATTGCGCGGGCTCTTCTGGCCTATTGCCGGGCGCAGACCCCAAGCTTGCTGATCATGGGGGCCTACGAGCATTCGAAGTTCCGCGAGGATTTCTTGGGTGGAGTCACGGCCCGCGTACTGCGTGATACGCCTGTTCCAGTTCTGCTCTCGCATTAGACCGACCAGCACGGCTTGAATCAGTCAACCTCATTTGGTATACATCGGTATACAATGGAGGGCATTATGACTAACGACTATTCTGAATGCCTCGACATCGCCAGGCAGGAACTGCGTCTTGCGCGCCATGCGCTTCGCGACGAGATACTGAACTATCCCACACCGATTGCGGGCTGCGATGAGCAGTTCAATCATCTGCTGATGCAGAGCCAACGGGTGCGCAACGCCCTGGATGCGCTGGACGCCCAGCTGTTTGTGCCGACCCCACGCAAGCTGGACCCAGAGCGCGGCATCGAAAGCCGATGAAAGTTCATATCCTCGATGACTGGTTTGACACGCTGAGGCATCTCCCCTGCTTCGCCCGGCTTGATGCGCATGAGGTGACGGTCTGGACGGATCATGCCGAGGATACCGAAACACTCGTCGAGCGGTTGGCTGACGCCGAGGTGCTGGTGCTATTTCGGGAACGCACGCAGATCACCCGCACCCTGCTTGAGCGGTTACCCAATCTCAGGCTGATCAGCCAGCGCAGCGTCTATCCGCATGTGGATGCGCCCGCCTGCACCGATCACGGCGTGCTGCTGTGTTCCAACATGCATGCCGGCACGCCATCATACGCGGCGGCGGAACTGACCTGGGCGCTGATAATGGCGGGGATGCGTGATCTGCCGCGACAAATGGCATCCGTCAAGGCAGGGCACTGGCAGGCCGGCGTCGGCAAAACGCTGCGCGGTCGACGTTTGGGCCTCTACGGGTATGGCAGGATCGCAAAGGCGGTAGCGGGTTATGCCGAGGCCTTCGGAATGGAGGTCGTCTGGTGGTCCTCGGAGGATGGACGTGCGCGGGCTGTCGAGGACGGGGTGCAGGTTGCACCAAGCCGCGAGGCATTCTTTGCGGACTGTGATGTCATCTCGCTGCATGTGCGTTTGAAACCCGCCACACGCGGGATCATCACTGCGCAGGACTTTGCCTCAATGCGCTCGGGTGCTCTTTTCGTGAACACTTCGCGCGCGGGGCTGATCGCGCCGGGGGCGCTGCTAGAGGCCCTGAATGGGGGCCGCCCCGGCAAGGCCGCTATCGACGTATTCGACGGCGAACCCCTGACCGATCCGGCTGATCCGCTGCTGGCCCACCCCAATCTCATAGCAACGCCACATATCGGCTTCGTCACCGAGGATGAGTACGATCTGCAATTCGCCGATATCTTTGATCAGGTGAATGCCTTTGACCAAGGCGCGCCGATCCACATGATCAATCCCGAGGTCTGGTCCGGCTAGACCGCTGTCCGGACCGTCTTTTTCAGAGCGGCAACCGTCACAGAGTCCCTTTGTCCGATGCGTGACAACAACCCGATTGGACGCATGATCTCGGGTTCCTCCAGCGCGCAAACGGCGACTTCCGCAGAACCGACGGCCGAACGCGGAATCGGTGCCAGGCCGATCCCGCTTGCGACCAGATCAAGCGCGGTGGTCGAGCGTCCCGCTTCAAAGCTCCAGCGCAGGGGCAGCCGGGCTTTGGCCATCGCCTCGTCGATCAGCAGCCTGTTACCGGTACCCCGGGCGGGAAGGATCAGAGGGACATCTGTCAGCGCGCGCCATTGCACCCTGCTGCGGCTTGCCAAATCATGGTCTTTCGGCACCGCAAGCACCATCGGGTCGTCAAAGAGCGGCTCGAACACGGTTTGCGGGTCGGTCAGCGGGATCGAGCAAAGACCAAAATCCGCCTCGCCTCCGGCCACCGCCTCGGCCACTTCATTTGCCGAGCCATCCATCAGACGGAGGCGCGCGGTGTGGCCCGCAGCGCGAAAGGCCCGCAACGCCGGGATGACGATCCGCCCAAGCACTGTGGGGATTGTCGCCAGCGTCACCACCGCGCCTCGCTGATGCGCAAAGGTCACGCTTTCGTCACGCATGGCGCGCGCGGTCTCGTGCGCGTCGTCCAGAATGGCTTCGGCCCGGGCCTGCAGCCGCTTTGCTGCAAGCGTGGGTTTCACCGCGCGGGTCGTGCGTTCGAACAGCACCGAATCCAGCGCCAGTTCCAGCTTGCGGACACGCCGGGTCACTGCCGATTGCGACAGGTTTAGACGCTCGGCGGCAGCGTGAAAGGACCCGGTTTCCTTCACGGCCAGAAATGCCTCGAGATCTCCGAAATCGTAATTGATGCGCATTCTGCATTAATCCCGGAAAAACCGGCATTGGTCAAATCAATCTGCAGGTAGTAGGCACGATCCAAGCAAGGATACGACCCATGAGCACATATGACATCGCGGTGATTGGAGGCGGCAACGCCGCCCTGTGCGCGGCCATCACAGCCGCCGAGGCGGGCGCCCGTGTCCTGATCCTTGAAACCGCGCCGAAACCGTATCGTGGCGGCAATTCCCGTCATACCCGCAATTTCCGCTGCGCTCATAACGGCCCGCTTGGGCCGCTGGTCGAGTCCTACGGTGAAGATGAGTATCTGGATGACCTGCTGAAGGTCACGGATGGGAACACCGACGAACAACTGGCCCGACTTGCCATCCGCAGCTCCGAGGACTGCCTGCCCTGGATGGAGGCGCATGGCGTGCGGTTTCAGCCTTCGCTTTCAGGCACGCTTTCGCTCGCGCGCACAAATGCGTTCTTCATGGGCGGCGGGAAATCCCTTGTGAACGCCTACTACCGGACCGCCGAGACGCTGGGGGTCGACGTGCTCTACGAAGCGCATGTGACGCATCTTGAGCTGAGCGGCGACAGGATCGCAGGTGTCGAATACTCCCATCAGGGCAAGGATCACCGTATCGAACCAACCGCCGTCATCGTCGCTTCGGGTGGGTTTCAGGCGGACACCGACTGGCTTGCTCGTGCCTGGGGACCGGCAGCGAAGAACTTCCTGATCCGCGGAACGCCCTACAATCGCGGCGTGGTTCTGGCCGACCTGCTGGAGCAGGGTGTCGAGAGTGTCGGCGACCCGACCCAATGCCACGCCGTCGCCATCGACGGGCGCGCGCCGAAATTCGATGGCGGCATCGTTACCCGGCTCGACTGCGTGCCCTTCTCGATTGTCGTCAACAAGAATGCCGAACGGTTCTATGACGAGGGCGAGGATGTCTGGCCCAAACGCTATGCGATTTGGGGTCGGCTGGTTGCCGCCCAGCCAGATCAGGTCGCCTACGCGATCATCGACAGCAAATCGCTGAACCTGTTCATGCCGTCGGTGTTTCCACCCCTCAAGGCTGACACGCTGGAAGAACTTGCCACCAAAATGGAGCTGCCCGCAGCCCGTCTGCGTCATACGGTGGAAACGTTCAACGCAGCTTGCGGCGACACCTCGGCATTTCACCCGACCGAGCTGGACGGGGTCGCCACGTCCGGCCTGACCCCGCCAAAAACCAATTGGGCCCGTCCGATCAGCGACCCGCCTTTCTACGGTTATTCGCTGCGCACCGGGGTGACTTTCACCTATCTGGGCTTGACGGTTGATGAAACGGCGCGCTGCTCCAGCCCGACAGGCCCAATCCGAAACCTCTGGGCCGCAGGCGAAACGATGGCTGGCTCAATCCTGGGCCAGGGCTATCTGGCCGGGTTCGGCATGACGATCGGAACCGTCTTCGGGCGTATCGCGGGACGGGAGGCTGCGTCTTATGCAAACTGATCTAATCGCAGAAGCCAGACGTCAGGCCGAGATCTGCAACGCGTGCCGGTATTGCGAAGGCTATTGTTCGGTGTTCCCGGCGCTCCACAGCCAGCGCGCGTTTGCGGATTGCGATATCACGCAACTGGCCAATCTCTGCCACAACTGCCGGGGTTGCTATTATGCCTGCCAATATACCGCCCCTCATGAGTTTGACCTGAACTTTCCGAAAGCGCTCGCCGAGGTTCGCCGCGACAGTTGGGAAGGCCTTGCCTGGCCTCAGCCGCTTGCAAGACGGTTCCACACCCACGGCGGCGCCATCGCGCTGGCACTGGTTGCTGGCTTTGCATTCATGTTCCTCGCGATCCGGGCGCTTGGCTCAGCCGGTGGCGTGGGCTTCTTTGCAGTGATGTCTCACGGGGCAATGGTTGCCCTCTTCGCCCCGGCTTTCCTGTTTCCGCTGCTCAGCCTGGCCATCAGCCTGCGCAGATATTGGCAAAGCGTTGGTGGACGGCCCATTACTATTGCTGATCTGAAGGCCGCTTTTGGCCGCGCCGCGCGCATGACCGATCTGGCGGCAGGCCATGGCGAGGGTTGCAATTTCGAGGATGAGGACCGCTTCTCTCAAGCACGCCGCTACGCCCATCAGGCCATCATGTACGGCTTCCTCCTATGTTTCGCCGCGACGTGCGCTGGCACCGTTCTCCACTATGTCTTCAACAACCCCGCACCGTATCCATTTTGGTCTGTGCCCAAGCTGCTGGGTGTGCCGGGCGGAGTGATGTTGACGCTGGGATGCGCGTGGATGGCCTGGCTGAAGCTTCAGTCCGACCGCACACTTGGCGACCCGCAGGCGTGGAGAGGCGATATAGGTTTCATTCTGCTTTTGGGTTTCACGGGGCTCAGCGGGCTCTTGCTCTACGTCCTTGGAACAACAGCGTGGATGCCAGTGTTGCTCTCAGTCCACTTGGGGGCGGTGCTGACATTCTTTTTGCTTACCCCCTTCACCAAGATGACCCATGGCTTTTACCGAATAGTGGCGTTGCTCGCCGATGCACAAAGACATCGGAAATAACGCGACAAGGGAGCGTCGGTGATGCGAACCACAATGCCATCGTCGGGTGCGTACACATGAGCCTGAGCCAGTCGTCTAGTTCCATCTTGGGAAGATGAACTCCTAGCCCATCAGCCGAGTTCCAAGGGTGTTGATCTGGACAAGATGGCGGCCGAGATTTTCGGTAAGAAGACCGGGCTTTCGGGTGGCCGTGGCGGGCACATGCATATCTTCGATGCGGATGTGAACGTTGCCTGTTGCGGCATCATCGCCCAGGGCATGGGTCCGGCGGTTGGCGCCGCCCTTTCGCGCAAGATGCGGGGCAAGCCCGGCGTCGCAGTGGCCTTGCTTTTTGAGGGTGCGGTGAACCACAGCGCCTGGCACTAGAGTCCCTCGACGACCTTAACCTGCGGGAGCCCTGCAACAAAGCTGCTTCAACTGCCCGGTGTTGTCCGTTGGGTCACGCGGGCGTTGCAATGGCGTTCTCGATGGACCCTCACGCCCTTGTTTTGGCGATCAGGATGGTCGCTCTATAATGGGCCTTGAGTTAAGTGGTGTCCGGTGCCCAGCAGACATTGTGCACAACGTCCTAAGAGGGGATCACCGCAGCCTTCTCATCGGTGTGTTCTGCCGCGAACCTTGTCATCATCTGAGCCAAGACATTTTTTTGCTCCTGCGCTTGCAATGGTTTTGCAGGAGCTTGTGCGGCCCATACTCTTTCGGTGCACCCCGCCAGCGCAGCCCACTGTGATTTCCGAAAATAATGCTCGATAAAGCATGCACGTCATTAACCCGTGACTTGCGATGAGACTTCTGGTGCAAGGCTCGAGACGCGCCTTCTATGCTTGCGTCGGCCAGAAAAGATCGCCCATATCACTGCTTGGGTTTTGAAAAATGAATCTCGACTACCTTCCAAAATTAAAGGGCCTGATTCCAGACTGGGCCTGAGTCAGGTGGCCAGTTCGGGGCCCCCGATTTGACAGTCGAAGCCTGCCCGATGACCTGTGCCCAAAGGCAATGCCCACAGGTCGCTTACCTGTTTTGGAACATTGTGTTAGATTGCGAACTGTTTATGGGGTGCCATGTCTAGGAGGTACAATGGCTGAAGATTTAGGGAGGCGTATAGCCGCGCTGGAAAAGCGCTTGGATGCAATCGTCAAAGATCAGAACAAGGTGAACCAAAAGACGTATGATAACGTCATGGGGACCATTCAGGCCCAGAACAAGGTGAACCAGAAGGCATATGACCACATTACCAAGCTGGAAAAGCGTCTGGATGCCATCGTCAAGGACCAAAACAAGGTGAACCAGAAGACCTATGACAATGTCATGGGGACCATTCAGGCCCAAAACAAGGTCAATCAGAAAGCATACGACCACATCACTCAGCTTGAAAAACGTTTTGCGAAACTAGAGAAAAAGCGCTGAGTCATCATATGCGTGGGGTCAAATCCGCCTGCCCGGACAAGATACTTGCCCGGGGCGCTGAGCGTGGAGTTGCCGTGGAGCCGTTCGGGCCGATTTGGGACAGTGCCCGGCTGAAATTTGGGCGCGCGGCCTGGTCGCAATCCGGTCTCGAACCATTCCTGACCTACGATGTGCCTTACACCGGAACCTCCTCGGGCCGCTTATCCGAGGATGCGGTGGACATTTTTCTAAGCACCGCTTCGTCTGCCGGGCCGTTGAGAATACTTGAACTGGGTGCAGGCTCTGGGGTGTTTGCCAAGCTGTTCCTTGACAGGCTTCTGGATCTGGACCCGGCCGTTTACGCGCGCACAACTTATGTGGTTTCAGATGGGTCTGAAACGGTGTTAAGCGCGATGTCGCAGCATCGAATACTTAATGCGCATCTGGATCGGATCGAAACGCGCGTTCTGGATGTTGTGACCGATCCGCTTGGCGAGGCGGAATTTGACGCAATTTTGGGCACTTACATACTGGATAGCTTGCCCTTTGACCTTTTAGCCGTGAACGATCAGCAAACCTGGCGCAAGGAAGTTCGCAGTGTGGTTGAGGGCGACGACGTTCACCATGCAGATCAGCTTAGGGCCGATCTGATCGCGGGAAGCTCCGAAAAACTAAGAGAATGGGCGTGGATTGCGCCGCGTCTTGGATTGCAAACCCGACACGTGCCCATCGACCGGGCTCAGTTGGATTTTGGAGACAGCCTTCCCCGCGATACGAGAAATCAAACCATACCATTCGTGCACTGTCAGGGTGCGCTGGCCTGCCTTGATGCCTGTCGAAGAGCTTTGCGCCAAAACGGCGTCGCAGTGTTCAGCGATTACGGGCATCTTACCTTTCTGCCCAAGTATGAATTCCTTGAGTTCCAGGTGTTTGGTTCATCAATTGCAGTTGGCGTAAATTTTGAACAGATGTCGGCGGCCGCCGAAGGTTGGCCGGACGCGGTTCTTTACCGACCGTCCGAAGAGGAAGGCAATCTCCATACACGTGTCTTGCAACGTGCACATGAGCCTGACAGCGTGTTGCAGGGTTTGGTTGATGGTCTGTATGGAGCTGCGACATACCACACGCAAAACGATCCGCTCACAAGGGCGCGCGCGATGCTGGAATCCCGGTACTTTGAAAGTGCCCGTGCGCATTACCGAGAGGCGCTTTCCGTCCAGCCGCGCAATTGGGCGATCATGGAAGAAGTGGCCTCGGCATTCATGATGATGACCGAGGACTACGGCGCGGCAGTGGAAATGGCAGATATGGGTCTCGCCTTAAATCCCGTCGCACCGGGTTTGTGGCGTGTAAAAGGTGAGGCTCTGCTTGCATTGGCGCGCGCCAACGATGCGCGGGGCGCTTTGGAACAACTCGCAGATCTTGCGCCCACCCTTCCTTCGACCTGGCGGGTAATAGCGGAGCTTGAGTTGGTCGAAAGTAGATACGCGGAGGCCCTGGATGCAGTCGCGACCGGTTTCAAGTCTGACAAGGCCTGCGAAGAACAAGAAGAATTGTTGAGTATTCAGGGCCGGGTCTTGGCGGCGCTTGCCAGCCAAGAGCACAAGGTTCTAACGGCCCGAGCCAATCAGATGCGCGCACTTGATAACCTGCCGGAGTCTTCGACCGAATGAGACAGCGAGGAATGTTGCTGTTCCCGCAAGGCACTGAGTGGTTCTCTGTACGTCGTTGTGTTTCTTAGTGAATCCCTGCCGATCTAAGCATCTTTGACCGATGTGATTGGGTGTTGTTTGAGCAGTTCAATTTCTCCTCCCGGCTTGATGTAGTTTGTCCAAACGGCAGACTAATCTACCCGTTTTTGATGCCGTGGTCTTGACCCTCGCTGACACCCGAAAAGCCCGCCAATGAGATCGGGGCATCGGAATCGTAGCGAGCCGGTATCACGTTGCAGCTGGCGCGCTGACCATGAACTGAAGAGTTCAACCGATAGGCGTCAACCGAAAGGCGCGGCAGAAAACAGGGCGGGTAAAAACTACATAGCCGCCCTCTGGCAGGTCGGTCTGCTTGCGCAAAACCGTTTGGTTTAAGGGGTCTTGTTGTTGAGCTGTGGTGGCAAATCTGTTCCAGAGTGAAATATTCTCTGAAATGTGATATGGCTATTCCTGTGGGTGACTTTGGAGCAATAACACTCGAGCAGCCAAAGGTGTTATTCGCGAATCGGCCAATGGACGCACTTGAGAATAGTAATTGAGCTGCAGGCGAACAAAAAATGACTGATTTGAGGCGGAGTGATTAAAACGCCGTCCGCCTTACACCCTTTGTGAAGGCCGTGAAAGCGGCACATTTTGAAATGGAGAAACGCTATGCAAGTATTTTCGATGACGCGTGGTGACTACTCATCTTTTTTCACCCAACTTTTGTTTTTGCCCTTGTTTGCAGTTTATGCGACCGTCGCCTACGGCAAGTCGGAAGATGTCGTGACTGTGCCGAAAGTGAGCTACAGCTACGCCCATGAGAATGCGGCGGGCCAGCTTGTGAAACGCGAATTCGATGTGGTTGCGCTGTCCAGAGCCCTAACAGGCCTTGGTTTCGACACGAAATCATGGACGCGCCTGGAGCCTGAAACAATTGATGCCCTGAAGAGTAATCCGTTGACGCAACCCCTTGGGCTAGGCTTGGAGCAAGGGGGAATGCCGGCTGTCGCCGCGACCGTTATCCTCAACGTATCGACAATCGGCGCTGAGGAATGCGCGAAACTCAGCATGGTTCCGTATAAAACGCCGATACTCGGCAGAAGTTCGATGCACGCAATACAAAATACCGTGAGTCCGGTGAACTATGACGGCCTCGGCCGCGGGCAATTCGATATTTGGACAACAAAGTTTGTGCTTTGCCGAGATGATATGACCAATGAAATTTCGGGCATCCCAATCAATATACGGTGGGTGTTCAATATAAACGGTAACAGTCTCAAAACAACAAGAGCAGACCCAAATGGACCACCTCTGAAAGGGCCAAACGGAGGAGACTACAGGCAGAATTTCCATGCCAGGGGGCTGGGAATTCAAATGGTGTTGTTGCAGATCAATGGTGTTGCGCGGCCGAAGGGAGATCCTGTCTACAAAATTTCCGCGGACTCCTGTATCGACATCTGGTTCGTGGATTATGTCGATGACTTCGACATCTCGGTCCCGGCATCCATTCCAAATTTTGGTGTCTTTTGTGCAGGTGGATCTTGCAAGGACAAACCGCCATGGCTGGATGCGACTCAGTGACCTCGTTGCTGCACGCGCAGATCAATGTCGCATGGTACTGTTCATAAGACCGTTCGTTACCGCAATGTGTGGGGGCATAACTGCATCCCTGGCCATATGAAGCAGTGCGGCTTGTCACTGAAAATTTACATCCCTAGCCCGGTGAGGCGAATGTAATGCAGGGATAACGCTCACGTCTTTTGGGCCTGCAGATTCTGCAAGGCTGCCTCTACCCGATCGGTGATGGGGACCTGATAGCGGACAGTGAGTGTATTTTCGTCCTGACGCACCTGTTTGATGGCAAGCAGACCCCGTTCAAAGTCGGCAGTCATAAGGTAGGTGTCCGCGAGTAAGGTGCGGGCATATGGCAGGATTTGCGTTGAACCGGTTTCAAGGTAGTCCTCAATTGCCTGCCGCAAGTGCGCCGTTCCTGCTGCATGTTCGCCCTGGCGCGCGCGCGCCCAGCCGCGCAATATGCCGCCCCAGGCGTGCCAGTATTGGAACTTGCGTTTGTCGCTGATGTTCGCAGCCTCCTGCACAAGTTCGAGAAGCGCGGTGCTGTCGTCCAAAATCTGATATGCTGCGGCCAGTATGTTCAGGCCATAACAGCGCGAGAATTCGTGCGGTTCGGCCCGGATGTTCGCCAGAGCGGCGTCAAGTTCTGCCCGGACTTCCGGCGTGTCGCCCTCAGCGAGTGTGCGGGCCCAACAGCGCATCGAAACATCGACCATGCGGACATCCGCGGCGTGATACCTCAATATGTCCTTCTGTGACCCATGGGGCCGCAATGACAGCGCGCGGTCGAATGCCGCAATCGACGCGTTCAAATTGCCCAACATGAAATCGCACATCCCGGTATCGTGCGCAGCGATGGTCAGCATCGTCGGGTCGTTTTCCTGATCGGCAAGCGTGTTCATGTCTTCGCAAAGCCCCCGCGCGCTTTTCGGTTGCCCCAGCATGATCTGCGCGCCGTATTGCACGTGAAGCGCCAGAAACGAATCCTTGATATCCGCGTCGGTCTTTCTGAGCAGGTCGTGCATCCGCCGAAAGTTTTTGATCACCTGTTTCGATCCAAATGCCTGAGTGTTGAGCGCGACGTTGAACATCTTGCGCAATGAAATCTCCTGGGTTCTTCGCTCGTGTGGATCTTCAATTTTTTCGTTTTCGCCAAGGGCTGAATTGAGGTGTTGTATCGTCTCCTCCGTTGCAGATCGGCTGGTTGAGATTTTAGCGGCGTCCCGCCAGCAATCCCGGGCATTGGCCGGCATTCCCGCGAGGGAATAATGCTGAGCCAGAAGCTCTGGATGATCTTTTACGTAGCTTACAAAGCTGCCTGCCATTACTTCAGCGATGCGGCGATGTAAGTTGCGCGCACGGCTCGGCAGCATCAGTTCGTAAGCCGCGTCACGGATCAGCGAATGACGAAACGAATACACGCGGTTCGCCTTGCTGCCATGCGGCACCAGGATTTGCTCGTCGACCATTCGATCAATGGCCATCTGTGTATCGAAATGGGCGTCGTCGACAACCGCTTGCAACATTGCGACCGAGATATTGTTGCCAATGGCGGCGCAGATCGGCAGCAGCCTGCGCGCCGAGTCGATTTTGTCGATAGTCGCCTGCAGCAGCTCTTTCAGCGTCGATGGGAGTGTCAGCGGACCGCCCGACTTGTCCGGTAACCGGAATGTATACCGGTCGCGAACATGGCGCGCCATTTCTTCCACAAAAAGCGGAACCCCGTCAGTTTTGGATATGATCTGCGTTTCGATCTCGGGCACTATTTTGCCCTGCTCGAGAAGATTATCCAGCATTTCGCGCATGTGTTTTTCGTCGAAACGGGACAGGGTCAGCGACATCACCCCTGCGAGACCGGTCCAGCGTGCCCTGTAGGTAGGTCGAAATGTGCAAACGATGAGAACCCGCGTCGATTTAAGCCGCTCTATCAGGAGATCAACGATTTCTTCAGTCGATGGGTCGATCCAGTGTATATCCTCGATCAGCAAAAGTACCGGCCGCTGGTTGGTCAGCGCAAGGATAACTCTTATGAGCGTTTCCTGGACTCGTTCCTTCAGTTGGTCGGGTGACACGTCGTCAGGGTTGCGCTCAGTCGGAGTGACTGGAACAGACAGCAATCTTGCCAATACATCGACCGTGATTTCCCCGTTGAGCGACCAGCCGGAGACAAATTTCCGGAGTTTGGAGAGTTTCGTCGCGGGAGCGTCGGAGCGGCTGATTCTCGCTAGACTACTGATGAGCGAAATGACAGGATAGTATGAACTGGCCTCGTGGTTGGGCAGGCACTGAAAGCCAAGGCGCAGGGAATTGTGGGTAATCTGTTTTTCTGCAATCGCCTCGACAAGCCGCGATTTGCCGATGCCGGCTTCGCCCGACAGCATTACAGCGCGACCTTCGCCACGCTTTGCTAGCTTCCATTGGCTTTCGAGCAGCTGTAGCTCGTCTTTGCGGTCGACCAATGGCGTTTTTCGACCGGACTGCCGCGCCTGGAAACGCAAGCGATTGCTATCAAACGTGACGACTTGCCAAATGCCGACCTCGTCTTGAAATCCTTTCAAAGCGTGATGTCCCATCCACTGGCAGGTAATGTTTTCACCAATCAATTGCTTGGTTGAATCGCTGATAGCCACGGTGCCAGGATCGGCGACCGCCTGGACGCGGGCCGCCAGGTTCGGCACGTCGCCAAGGGCCAAGCTGCCGTGAGACGCGTTTTCATCGACGACCACGTCACCAGAGGAAATGCCGATGCGGACCTGCAACCTCTGCCCGTCTTTGAGCCTGAGTTGCGAAACGGCCCTGCAGATCTCCAGCCCCGCGAAAACGGCGCGCTCTGCGTCGTTCTCCTCAACTCTGGGATAGCCAAAATAGCAGACCAGGCCGTCACCAATCAAATTTGCGACGTGCCCGTGCCTGGCCCGAATGATCTCCTGACAACAGTCCTGATAAACATGGAGCGCATCCTTGTAGTCTTCCAGGTTCAAAGCAGTGGACAGCTGAGTCGAACCAACTAGGTCGACGAACATCAGTGTGAGTTGTCGGCGCTCAGAAACATCGCCGTTGGAATATGCGCTGGTGCGATGAGGCTTGGCCTCAGCCAAGGGCGCGTCGGGACCAGTTTGTCGCAACTGCCGTAAGTCGTTAATTGCGCGCAGCATGCGTTTTCGGTCACCTAAGTTGAGACCAAGCTCAATCAGATCGGGCTCGCTGAGTTCAGTGATGATTTCCAGATCAATAGAATTGGCCGCCAACTTGTCATGGTGCGCCTCAAGCGAAACACTTTCCAGCCAAGCCCTGAAACCAACCAATTCAATTCCCTTTCCTTGGGCTCAATCTGGTTTCAGCATAGCATAAATCGATTGACGATTTGGCGGATAGATTGAAAACACCTGCACTGGCCGGCTTTGTTGGAAAAACTGTGATCTGTGCCTTTTTCAGGTTGTTTTCCAGTGCTCCAGGCGGAGCACCTTGCTTTGCACGCATCTTGCAGCAGGTAATTAGCTTCTGGGAACCGACATGCCCGGTGCTTGTCCTGCCCGGATTGCACGTCAAGTTAGTGAGCACTGCGGCCTTGCTGCGACGCGATGGTTTTCCCCCCGTGTAAATATCGGCTATATGCAAATCGATGAGTTTGCCAAAGGCCTTGATGCGTGGGAAGGCTTGTTCGGTGCCAGCTACGGGTTTGCCCGGATCTCAGCCTAGTGCTCCCTGCGATGGGCATCGTTGCGGCGGAGGAACGTCTCGCACGAGTTACCCTTTCGTCTGATCCGCCCGGAGGTTACGCACCGGAAGAAAGCATGGCGATGGTAGTCCTTTTTTTTTTGCGCGCTGTCTGTGTAAGGAGTCTTTAGATGAAGCAAATTTTGGGACATCTGGACATACCCCAACGTAGCGATAATCGCCGCCAACAGTTTGAAGATACACAAAAATGCAAATAAATCAACATGTTAGACTTTCCGTGGCCCCGATGATGGACTGGACCGACCGCCACTGCCGCTATCTGCATCGGCTGCTCAGCCGCCAGACCCTTCTCTATACCGAGATGGTCACCGCTCCTGCGCTGGTGCGGGGCGGGGCGTTGCATCTGCTTGATCACGACCCGGTGGAGCATCCGGTTGCGTTGCAACTGGGCGGGTCGGATCCGGAGGAACTGGCCAAGGCCGCGCGGCTCGGGGAAGAGGCGGGGTATGATGAGATCAACATCAATTGCGGCTGCCCGTCGGACCGGGTGCAGTCCGGCACGTTCGGTGCGGTGCTGATGAAGGACCCCGCCCGCGTCGCCGACTGTGTGGCGGCAATGCGCGATGCGGTTGACGTAGAAGTTACCGTCAAGTGCCGCATTGGTGTGGACGACCAGGATCCTGAGATTGTTCTGCCCGACTTCCTGGCCCGCATTGCTGACGCCGGATGCGAGCGCGTCACGATCCATGCACGCAAGGCGTGGCTGCAGGGGCTCAGCCCGAAAGAGAACCGGGACATTCCGCCGCTGGACTATGACCGCGTACACCGGATGAAGCGGCAATTCCCGAACCTGCATATCTCGATCAATGGCGGCATCGCTTCGCTGGCCGAGGCGCGCAAGCATCTCGATGCCGGGCTGGACGGTGTGATGATCGGCCGCGCCGCCTATCATCAGCCCGCCAATATTCTCTGCGCTGCCGATCCCGAGATCTATGGTATTGGACAGGCCACCGATCCCCCGACCGTGGTGCGCCGGATGCTGCCGTATATCGACGCGCATCTGACGGCGGGCGGGCGTTTGCACCAGATCACCCGGCACATGCTGGGTCTGTTTGCAGGTCGCCCCGGGGCGCGGGCGTGGCGCCGGGCGCTGTCCGAGAGCGCGGTGCGCGACGGTGCGGGCCCCGAACTGGTCGAGGCCGCGCTGGCGCAGGTGTCCGCCACCGTCGCGGCCTGATGGCGGGCAGGGATCGGGTACAGGTAAGTCTCAAATTGGCGCAGCAGCTGGTGGCTGCGCAGTTTCCGCAATTTGCGGACCTTGGAATCACTCCGATCCAGCCGGGTGGATGGGACAATTGCAGCTTTCGCCTCGGGCACGACTACACCCTGCGGATGCCGACTGCCTCGCGCTATGCCGTGCAGGTTGCCAAGGAACAGTACTGGCTGCCCCGGCTGGCACCGCATTTGCCTCTGCCAATCCCTGAACCGGTCGCGATGGGCAAGCCGGGCGAGGGCTATCCGCATCCCTGGTCCATCCTGCGGTGGATCGAGGGGCAGGACGCATCTCACGGCGATGTTGCCTGGCACACAACACTGGCGCGTGATCTCGCTGGGTTCCTCTCTGCGCTGCACCGTGTGCCCGCTGATGGCGGCCCGCCTGCGGGAGGTCATGACTTTCACCGAGGCGGTGCGCTTGCCGTCTACGACGGCGAAACGCAGGCTGCGCTGAACCACCTCCAAGGCGATAGACAACGCACGTGCGCCGAGGCGGTATGGGCCCGGGCGCTTACTTCGCAATGGCCGCACCCGCCCGTCTGGGTGCATGGCGACATCGCGCCCGACAACCTGTTGATGCACGAGGGACGGCTTTCCGCAGTGCTGGATTTCGGCCAATGCGGCATCGGCGATCCGGCCTGCGATCTGACCATCGCTTGGACCGCTTTCCGCGGCCCCGCGCGGGCGGTGTTTCTGGACACAGTCGGCTTGGACAATGACACCCTGAACCGGGCACGGGGATGGGGGCTGTGGAAGGCTCTGATCTCACTCGACAACCCAGATGCGCAGGTGGTGGCCCGGGCGCAAGTTGCGCTGGCCGAACTCCTGAAAGATGCGTGAAGCACAAGCCCCGGTCTTGCAGTCGGGCCGCGAACTCACTTACCACTACCCAAATATCAGACCGGAGCGCTAAATGACCCCCGATCCTGTAATGCTGGCCCAGATGCTGGGCCTCCTGTTGGTGATCGGCGCCTTTGCCGGGGTTCTGGCCGGGTTGCTGGGCGTGGGCGGAGGCATCGTGCTGGTGCCCGCGTTTTTCTATGCCTTTCAAAGCCTTGGCTATGGCGGCTCACAACTGATGCAGATGTGCCTGGCGACCTCGCTGGCCACCATCATCGTCACCTCGCTGCGGTCGGTGCTGAGCCACAACAAGAAAGGCGCAGTCGACTGGACCATCCTGCGCGGCTGGGGGCCGGGTATCGCCATCGGCGCGGTGCTGGGCGTGCTGGTGGCCTCGGCTCTGCGCTCCGAGGCGCTGCAGGCGCTCTTTGGCATACTGGGCATCGTCATCGGCGCCTATCTGGGCCTCGGCCGCGCTGAATGGCGACTGGGCGAGGCGATGCCGAGCGGTGCGCGCCGCGGCGTTTTGTCGCCGCTGGTGGGGTTCATGTCGGTGCTGATGGGTATCGGTGGCGGTAGTTTCGGGGTGCCGCTGATGAGCCTCTACAACACCCCCATCCACCGCGCCGTGGCCACCGCCGCCGGGTTCGGGGTGATCATCGCGGTGCCGTCGGTTCTGGGCTTTCTGTTTCTCGAAATCGCACCGGAACACCGACCTCCGCTGACCGTCGGCGCGGTCAATCTGGTGACCTTCTGCGTGGTCATCGCGATGACCATGATCACCACGCCCTGGGGGGTGAAACTGGCCCATGCGATGGACCCCAAACCGCTCAAGCGGGTGTTTGCGGTGTTCCTGACGCTGGTGGCCCTCAACATGCTGCGTAAGGCCTTGGGATGGTAGAGGATTTCCTGACACGCGGCTGGATCAAGTTTCCCCACGATCCGCAGGTGGTCGAATGGGTCACACACGCGCTGCCCGCCGCGAGCGCCTCGGTCGATGATCCCGCCCATGCCCAGTGGCACGATTGCGAGGGGACGTGGTTCATCGGCGTTGATGCGCTAGACAACGATCCGCAGGGCAGGGTGGGCGGCTCGGGTCCGCTTGCCGGGCAGGCAATGGAGTTCATTGCCGCGCATCTCGGGACGCATCCGTTGCACAAGGGGCAGGTCTCGGTGATTTACCCCGGCTACCCCCGTCCCCGCGCGGGCGAGGGCGACGCTGCCGCCCGCTACCGCGCCCGCCGGGACGCGGCGCATGTGGACGGTCTTAAACCTGCAGGCCCGGACCGCCGCCGCCGAGTGGACGAACCGCATGCCTGGATTCTCGGCCTGCCGCTGACCGAGGCCAGCGCGGACGCCGCACCCATGGTGGTGTGGGAGGGCAGCCACCACATTCTGGGCGCCGCCTTTGCCGAAGTGCTCTCGGGGCTTCCGCCTGATCAGATGGCTCTGGCCGATGTCACCGAGATCTATCAGACCGCCCGCCGCCGCGTCTTTGACACTTGTAAGCGCGTCGAACTGCCCGCCCGCCCGGGTGAGGCGTACCTGCTGCATCGCCACTGCCTGCACGGCGTCGCACCTTGGGCCGACACCGCCACCGCCGGGTCCGATGGTCGGATGATCGCCTATTTTCGCCCTGAATCTCCTGGGGGCGTGACAGCCTGGATCGAAACCCCGTAACCTCCGGCCAGTGTCGCGAGTATCAGGGTTGAAAAGCATGATTACCATTATGAAACAAATGGATGGGGCGCTGATCGAGGCCGAGCTTTCCGGAGAGATCACCAGCGCCGATTACACCGAAACCCTTGTGCCCGCCGTCGAAAACGCACTGGCCGCGCATGACCGCATCCGCCTGCTGGTCATCATGGGGCAGGAGTTCAGGGGCTATGATCTGAGCGCCGCCTGGGCCGACACGCGGCTGGGCCTCGACCACTGGCGTGGCTTTGACCGCATCGCCGTGGTGGCCGATCAGAAATGGGTGCAGATCGGAGTGCGTCTGGCCGCCCCGATCCTGCCCTGTCCGGTGCAGGTTTTCGAGCTGGCCGAGGTTGAAACCGCCCGCCGCTGGCTACGCGAGTCGCTAGGAGCGGTGCATATGATCGATCTGGGCGGGCCCTGCCTACAGGTGCGGCTCATGGGCAAGCTCGACCCCGAAGTGATTGCCCAGGCCGAGGCAGACTTGGACGCGCATATCCGTGAACGCGATGGGTTCCGCCTGCTGCTCGACCTCACCGAGTTCGACGGCTGGCAAGGGCTCTCGGCGCTGGGTGCGCATTTCAGTCTGGTGCGCGAACGTGCTGGCATCCCTGAACGGGTCGCGGTGGCGGGCGACAAGGGCTGGCAACACATGGCGCAACGGGTGGCGTCACGGTTCCTGAACGCCCGGACCCACTATTTCGAAAGTGCCGACATCGAAGGCGCCAAGGCCTGGCTCATGGCCTCGTAGAAAGCGCGAGCAGCACCGGCAGACATTTTGCGTATTTGGGGCAAGAAGAAGCGGGCAGGTGCTTTTCTCTTCCCGGTTCCTCTTGCCACGGATGGGGGCTTTTAAGCGCGGCATGGCGGGCCGCTCCGCCGTCTAGAACAGCTTCTTGAAGAACGCCTTGGCGTCTTCCATCACAAACTTCAGTTTCTTGTCGCAAGCCTTTTTCAGCGCCGCCTTTGCATAGACCTGATCGCGCTTCACGTCTTTTTCGTGTGCCTGCGCGGTGGCTTTCAGCTTTCTATAGGCATTTGCAACGGCCCTCGGGTGCTTTTCGATACCGGCCTTCATGATTTGCAGGATTTCGCTGCCGGCGGCGGTCTGCGCCTCGGGGATGGCCACGAACACCGCCTTGAGCGCGATCATGGTGCCGTCGATGATCTGGTTCATCAGTGTGAAGTTCTTGATGTTCAGATCGCATTTAGTCGTGACCAGCTTCATGTAAGACATCCGCTCGCGCAGCTCGTACTCGTATTTCTGCAGCAGCTTGATGTAGATCGTCAGTTCCTTCTCAAAACCCGGGCTGTTCGGTCCCTTGGACTTGGCAATCTTCTCCATCCGCTTGCGCGCTTCCGACGTTGGATCGGGGATGGGCGGAAACCCCTCTTTTGCCGCGGCCAGCACCTCGGTCTGGGTTTTGGAGAAGAAATCCTTGAGTGGTTTGTACTTGTCCTTGGCCAAGCCGAGGATTTTCTTGGCCTCGGACAGGTTCTTTGGGTTTTTCTTGGCAAAGGCCTTGACCTTGCGCAGGCCGTCCACGACATCCTGCGCTCCGGTGAGGTATTTATATGCAGTGGCAAGCGTTTCCAATCTGGACAATGCGTCGGGCATGGTGTGCCTCCGGGCGGAAATAAATATGTGGCCCCGAGCGGGCTCAGGACATGAAAAATCAGTGCGGGGCCCCA
Organism: Ruegeria sp.; assembly: GCF_040830605.1. Classification (GTDB taxonomy): domain Bacteria; phylum Pseudomonadota; class Alphaproteobacteria; order Rhodobacterales; family Rhodobacteraceae; genus Ruegeria. Next base: position 524,941 of record NZ_JBFOMD010000003.1, on the reverse strand, counting down.
AAAAAAAGCGAGACCTGCCACTGCATGATATTTTCAGTAGTGCTATGCAGGCAAGGCGCAATTGCTACCGTGAGTGCAATCATGGCGGGACGCGGGCATGAAGCGGTGCCGACAGGCATTGCCCCGGTCACGATGCAGCACGTTTTTCGCCTTGGCTGCGTAGGCTTGCATGGATCGGGGTGAACGTGCCGAAGATCAGGCGCGTGGGGTCAAACGGGATATCCTCGGGAATATCAAAGCACGGATCCGTGCTCATCCTCTCTTCCGCGGCCTCAAGAGTTGCCTTGTCCGACCAGATCTGCCAGGTGAACACAATCTTCTCCCCTGCTTTTGCATCGACCGCGCGGCGAAAATCGGTGTGTTTGCCATCGGGCACGTTATCTTCCCAACATTCGACGATTTCGAGGCACCCGTATTCCCTGAACAATTTCGCGCTGTTGGCCGCCCATAGGCGATAGGTGCTCTGGTTCTCTTCAGGCACAGGGATCACAAATCCAGCGACATGCATGTTTGGCCTCCTTGCGCATCCGGGCACGCCAAACGGTGCCGCCGACGATTGGGTACAGAGTGCCACTATATCTGAAATCGCACCAAAGGTCCGGCGCGGCCTGTCTGGCCGGGCATTACCGATCCAGCCGTGCCGCCCGGCCACCGCGCCGCTTGGCAAGGCGCGGCTTGCGTGAGGGCAGTTCATCCATGATCGCGGCACGCTCGGTGCCATCCATCTTGGACCAACGGCTGATCTCATCGAGCGTTCTGTAGCAGCCGGTGCAGATGCGTTCGGTCGGATGCACGACGCAAATCTGGACGCAGGGGCTTTCGATCTCGTCCCGTTTCCAAACCATGTTTGTCATACCCGGCCTCCGGCCCCTCACAAAAAGCGCATCCGATCCAGCGCCCCTTGCAAGATATACCCTGCAGCCACGTGATCAATCACCTGTCCGCGACGTTTTCGTGTCGTATCCGCCTCAAGCAGCGCCTTTTCGGCGGCAACCGTGCTCAAACGCTCATCCCAGAAGCCGATGGGCAACTCGGTCAGGCGGGTGAGATTGCGGGCAAAAGCACGGGTCGATTGGCAACGCGGCCCCTCGGTGCCGTCCATGTTGCGGGGCAGGCCCAGAACGATGCCGCCGATCTCACGCTCGGTCACGATCTCGATCAGCCGGGCGGCATCCAGCGAGAATTTCCTGCGGCGCACGGTCTCCAGCGGGCTGGCCACGCCACGCGTCCGGTCCGAGACGGCGACTCCGATGGTCTTGTCGCCCAGATCCAGCCCCATCAGAGCGGACATCGGCGCAAGCGCTGCCGCAAACTCCTCGAACCTGTCGTTGATCATTGCGTCAGCCCGGCGGCGCGGGCCGCCTCGTCGATCAGTTGCAGCGCGGCGTCGTCGGCGGCAAAGGCGGTGCGCGCCTCGTCATAGATCGCCTGCGCCCGGGCGCCTTCACCCAGCACGCCCAGTGCCCCGATCAGCCGCCCCCATTCCTCGGGCGCGCCGCCCTCGGTGGCCAGGCGATCGGACAGACGGTCGACCATGCCCCGGATCATCTCCTGCCGCTCTTCGGCGCTCATCTCCCCGGCGGCGGCGATGTCCTCGCTGGATGGGCCGGCCAGAGGTGCACTCTCGGCTGGCAGGGCAAAATTCACTCCTGCGCGATAGGCCATCTCTTCGATCTGCGCGCGAATGGCCTCACCCCATGGCGCGCCAGCCGGGGCGGCGGCCAGGGTTTCCTGCCACAGGGTAAAGGCCAGATCCGGGCGCCCGATTTGCGACAGCATCAGCCCCCAGTAGTACCGCGCGGGCCCATGGCCCGGATCGCGGTCAAGCGCCTGTTTCAGCGCCGCTTCCGCCTCGGGCGAGACATAGCCGCCTGCGGCACGGATCATCAGTTCGGCCAGATCGGTGAACTCGTTAGCACCGGCGGCATCGCCCGAAAGCTCGACGACCCGACGCTGAGCGGCATAGGCGGCGGTGAAATTGCCCACATTAGCCTCATGTTGGGCCAGCAGGGTCTGCCCCTGAATATCGTCCGGGCGCCCGGCCACGGTCTCGCGCAGTTGCGTCAACAGGCGGGCATAGCTCTCATCTACCTGCGCGGTGGGATGCGCGGGCATCCGCGCCTCGGCAGCGGCCTGATCAGGGCGCTCGCCGCGGATCTCGTTGGCCAACTCCAGCCGCATCGACAAGGGCAGGTCGCCATAGCCCGGCGCCCCCAGCGATCGGTACAGCATCATCGCTCCGCCAATCAGAACCGCCCCCAGAAGCACGGCTGTGCCCAGCGTCAGCGGACGGGCAGGGCCGCTGCCTTCACGCTCTTGCTGCACCTGCGCGTCGGCGGCCAGAATGCGGCGCGAGATCTCGGTTCGGATGCGCTCGGCATCTCCTTCGGCGATCACGCCCCGGCTCAGGTCGCGGTCCACACCCGCAAGCTGTTCACGGTAAACCCGCAGGTCATAGGCTGCCGCCGGTTCGGCATCCCGGCGTCCGCGCATCATCGCAAGACCAAGAAGCGCTGCGATCAGCAGCGACATCAGCGAAATCACAATCCAGAAGGTCATGGGCTCTCCAGCATCTGCCCCCCATCTACTCCTGCGAGGGGGATGAAAAAAGAGGCAAAAGGCCGCGAAGGGCCACCATGTCGCAATAGCGTGATATTGCGGCGTTGTGCGGCAGGGGTAAACTGTCGCCGCGCGGCATATCTGCGCTCAATCACGAAACCTGATCGGATTCGCCCATGAGACATTATTCAGCCTTTGCCGTCGCGCGGGAGGCCCTGCGCTATCACACCGGATGGGAACGCGCCTGGCGCTCGCCCGAGCCCAAGAAGCGTTATGACGTGATCATCGTCGGTGCGGGCGGCCACGGTCTGGCGACCGCCTATTATCTGGGCAAGAACTATGGCATCCAGAATGTGGCGGTGATCGAGAAAGGCTGGCTGGGCGGTGGCAACACGGGCCGCAACACCACCATCATCCGCTCGAATTACCTGCAGGACCCCTCGGCGGCGATCTATGAGAAGGCGCGTGGCCTCTACGAGGATCTGAGCCAGGACCTGAACTACAACGTCATGTTCAGCCCCCGCGGCGTGATGATGCTGGCCCAGACCCAGCACGAGATTCGCGGCTATCAGCGCACCGCGCATGCCAACGCGCTGCAAGGGGTCAAGACCGAGTGGATCGGGCCCGAGCGGGTCAAGGAGCTGGTGCCGATCATCAACCTCGACGGCCCGCGCTATCCGGTTCTGGGCGCTCTCTGGCAGGAACGCGGCGGCACCGCGCGCCACGACGCGGTGGCCTGGGGCTATGCCCGGGCGTGCTCGAACATGGGCATGGACATCATCCAAAAATGCGAGGTGACCGGCGTGCGGCAGGAAAACGGCCGCGTCACCGGGGTCGAGACCTCCAAGGGCGCCATCGAATGCGACAAGCTGGGCATCGTGGTCGCGGGCCACTCGGGGCAACTGGCCGAGATGGCGGGCTTCCGTCTGCCGCTCGAGGCGATCGCGCTGCAGGCGCTGGTTTCCGAGCCGATCAAGCCCTGCATGGATGTGGTGGTGATGGCCAACACCGTGCACGGCTACATGTCGCAATCCGACAAGGGTGAGATGGTGATCGGCGGCGGCACCGACGGGTTTAACAACTACACCCAGCGTGGCTCGTTCCATCATATCGAGGAAACCGTGCGGGCTCTGGTCGAGACCTTCCCGATGATCTCGCGCCTCAAGATGCTGCGCCAGTGGGGCGGCATCGTGGACATGACCGGCGACCGCTCACCGATCCTGTCGAAAACGCCGCTGGGTGGCTGCTTCATCAACTGCGGCTGGGGCACGGGCGGCTTCAAGTCGATCCCCGGTTCGGGCTGGGGTATGGCGCAGCTGATGGCCACCGGCCACTCGCCGCTGACCGAGGCGTTTTCTCTGGACCGCTTCAAAGAGGGCCGTTTCATCGACGAAAGCGTTGCCGCAGGGGTGGCGCACTGATGAGGATGCAGCACATGTCTGCGCAGGTTGAAGGCCTGTGCCGTGCCCAACCCGTCCCTCGAGCCGGGCGCGAAGCGGTTTGTAATGATGCGCAAGCTGAAATATGGGTCGCGTGCTGATGGCCTATTCCGAACATATGGCCGAGACTATGCGCGCCGATCTGGGCGTCGAACCGGGCCTGTCCGAGAAAAAGATGTTCGGCGGCCTGTGTTTCCTGCTGCACGGCAACATGGTCTGCGGCGTGACCAAAAACGGCGCGATGTACCGCCCCGGCAAAGAGCGTGAGGCCGAGGCGCTGGACGCAGGTGCGCAGCCGCTCTCTTTCACCGGTCGCCCAATGGGCGGAATGGTGGAAATCGACAGCGGTGCGTTCGAGGATGCGAACCTGCGTGCCAAACTCACGGCGCTGTCTCTCGCCAATGCCGCCAGCCTGCCGCCGAAAGGAGGGCGCTCATGACCGCGCGCCCTGTCCTCTCACTGCGATGGGCTGGAAATGGCCGGGCCGTTGGGTGCATTCCAGCCAGCCCATGCCGATCCGGGCCGGGGATTTCCGCCGATATTGTTGCCCGGCCAGCCCGCGTCAAACTGGGGCTCCTACCATTGGAGGAGTACTCATGGACGACATCAAGCAAAGCCAATACTATCCACCGTCCCGCACCGGTTCCGGCAGCGGGTGGATCATCGGCGCGGTCATCGTGTTCATCGTGCTGCTGCTCATCACCCTGCTCAGCCTCAGCGGTGCACCGTCGGGTGACGGTACGCAAACCCCGGCTGATCCGGCAGCCGCATCCAGCACGGCACCTGCAACGGGAACCGAGCCGGCCGCTCCGGTCACAACGGGCGAATAACGCCTTTCGCGACACAAGCTTTGGCGGGCACCCGGCGGTGCCCGCCGCGATGGCGGCCATAGGGGCCGCGCTTTCACCCGGAATCCAATTCAACACCGCCCGTTCCGAGATCCGGCACGGGCGCATCTGCGTTTGCGCCCCGGTCCCGGCGACCGGCGCCCACCAAGGAGGCTGCGCATGCTGATCCTACATTGCCCCTATTGCGGCGTTGATGCCGAAGAAACCGAACTGGCCGCGGGCGGCGAGGCGCATCTCAAGCGCTTTGGCCCGGGGTCGGACGACGACCAGTTTCACGACTACCTGTTCATGCGTGAAAACCCCAAGGGCGTACATTTCGAGCGCTGGCGCCACGCCAATGGCTGCGGCAAGTGGTTCCACGCGGCTCGGTGCACCTCCACGCTCGAAGTGTTCGGCACCTATTCTGCCCAGACTACCGAGCCGCCCAAGGCCATTCGCGACGCGATCTCGGCCAAGCGCCCCGGCTGGAAATGGAGAGACTACTCCTGATGCTTCTTCTTGCCGCAAATACGCACTCAAAGACCTCCACTTGCGAAAGGTCCGCATAAATGAGCACCCGTCTCGCAAACCAAGGCCGCCTCATTGACCGGTCGAAACAGGTAACCTTTACCTTCAACGGCACCACCATGCGAGGCTACGAGGGCGACACGCTCGCCTCGGCGCTGCTGGCCAACGACCAGATGATGATGGGCCGCTCGTTCAAATACCACCGCCCGCGCGGCGTGGCCGCCAGCGGCGCCGAAGAGCCCAACGCGCTGGTCGGACTGGGGCAGGGCAGCCGGTTCGAGCCGAACCAGCGCGCCACCACGACCGAGCTGTTCGAGGGGCTGAGCGCCATTTCGCAGAACCACTGGCCAAACCTCGAATTCGACGTGGGCGCAATCAACACCCATCTCGCGCGGTTCCTGCCTGCGGGGTTCTACTACAAGATGTTCATTCATCCGAAACCGTTCTGGAAGCACATCTACGAACCGTTCATCCGGCAGTCGGCGGGTCTGGGCAAGGCGCCCGACAAGGACAGCCGCGACGCGGACACCTACGAACACTTCTATGCCTTCGCGGATATTCTGGTTATCGGCGGCGGCGTTGCCGGTCTGCAGGCCGCCAAGGCGGCGGCGCAATCGGGTGCCAAGGTCATGCTGATCGAGCAGACCGCCCATTGGGGCGGACGCGCTCCGGTTGATGGCGGTACCGTCAATGGCGAACCTGTGGATAAGTTCGTGGAACAAACTGTTTCCGAATTGGAGGCAATGGACAACGTCACTCTGCGCCTGCGCTGCATGGGAGCCGGGGTCTATGACCACGGCTATGTGTTGGGGTACGAACGAATTTCCGACCACAAGCCGGGCACGCAGGGACCGCGCCACCGCCTGTGGCGTATCCGCGCCAAACAGGTGGTGACCGCCACTGGCGCCATCGAACGCCCGCTGTCTTTCGCGGGCAACGACGTGCCGGGCGTGATGCTTGCCTCGGCCATGCGCGACTACGTGGTGAACTGGGGCGTAACGCCCGGAGAGCGTGTAATCGTTGCTACAAACAACGATGACGCCTACCGCACCGCGATCACGCTCAAAAAGGCGGGTGTGGATATCCTGCGTATTCTCGACGCCCGCAACTCTGCCGGAGCGCTGGCAGATGAAGCCCGCGCGCTCGGCATTCGCGTTGACCCGGGCAAGGCCATCGCCAAGGTCAAAGGCGGCAAGCGCGTCAAGAAGGTGGCGATTTGCAATCAGGACGGTATCGGCGGCGCGCGCGAAGAACTGGAATGCGACGCGGTCGCCATGTCGGGCGGCTGGTCTCCGGTTGTGCATATGTGGTCGCACTGCGGCGGCAAGTTGATCTGGGACGACGCCAACGCCCATTTCCGCCCCGACCCCGAGCGCCCGCCGCTGGGCGCGAACGGAGAGGGCTTTGTCGTGGCTGCAGGCTCGGCCAACGGTCCTCTTTCGCTGGCCGATGTCGTGGCTAATGCTCATGCCGCGGGCAAGGCTGCGGCCAAAGGGGCGGGGTTCAAGCCCAAGAACACCAAGGCCCCGCAGGGTGAGGCGACGGACGAGGCTCCTATGGAAGCCGTCTGGCTGATGCCTGCAAATGCCGAGGTGCAACTGCGCATGAAATCCTGGCTGGACTTCCAGAACGACGTCAAGGTCTCGGACGTGCAGCTTGCCGCGCGCGAGGGCTATGAAAGCGTCGAACACACCAAACGTTATACCACGCTGGGCATGGCGACCGATCAAGGAAAGCTCAGCAACATCAACGGCCTGGCGATCCTTGCTGATGCGCTGGAGGCCGAGATCCCCAAGGTCGGCACCACCACCTTCCGCCCGCCCTATACCCCCATCTCGATGGGCGCCATCGGCGGCGAGGCACGCGGCGAGGTGTTCCAGCCGATCCGTCAGACCCCGATGCACAACTGGCACGACAAGAGCGGCGCCGAATGGGAGCCGGTTGGCCATTGGCGCCGCACCTATGCCTATATCCGTCCCGGCGAATCTGTGCACGACGCCGTGAACCGCGAGGTGAAGAACACCCGCGAAAACGTCGGGCTGCTCGATGCCTCTACGCTGGGCAAGCTGATCGTTAAGGGCCCGGATGCCGGCAAATTCCTCGACATGCTCTACACCAACATGATGTCCACGCTGAAGGTCGGCAAATGCCGCTATGGCCTGATGTGTTCCGAGAATGGCTTCCTGATCGACGACGGCGTTGTCGCCCGCATCGACGACGATACCTGGCTCTGCCACACCACCACCGGCGGCGCCGAGCGTATCCATGGCCACGTGGAGGAATGGCTGCAAACCGAATGGTGGGACTGGAAAGTCTATGTCGCCAACGTGACCGAGCAATATGCGCAAGTCGCCGTGGTTGGCCCCAATGCTCGCAAGGTGCTTGAGAAGCTGGGCGGTATGGATGTCAGCAAGGATGCGCTGCCCTTCATGGAATGGCGTGATGGCAAGATCGGTGACTTCGATTGCCGCGCGTACCGCATCTCGTTCTCAGGCGAACTCAGCTATGAAATAGCCGTCCCGGCGTCACAGGGTCAGGCTTTCTGGGATACCCTCATGGAGGCAGGCAAAGAGTTCGGCGTGATGCCCTATGGCACCGAATGCCTGCACATTCTGCGCGCCGAAAAGGGCTTCATCATGATCGGCGACGAGACCGACGGCACCGTGATCCCGCAGGATCTGGGGCTGCACTGGGCGCTCTCGAAAAAGAAAGAGGATTTCCTGGGCAAACGCGCGCAGGAACGCTCGCACATGGCCGATCCGGACCGCTGGAAACTGGTCGGTCTCGAGACTGTGGACGGTTCCGTCATGCCCGATGGCGCCTACGCGGTGGGCGAGGGCGTCAACGCCAACGGTCAGCGCAACATGATCGGGCGCGTGACCTCGACCTATTACTCGGCCAATCTGGGCCGCGGCATCGCCATGGGTCTGGTCAGGCACGGCCCCGACCGTATGGGCGAGGTGATCGAGTTCCCGGGCACCGACGGCAAATCCTACAAGGCAAAGATCGTGGACCCGATCTTCTACGACAAGGACGGGGAGAAGCAGAATGTCTGAACCCATCAGCGCACTCAACCACGCAAGCTATGACGGCATCGCCCGGATCGAGGAATGCGGCCTGCAGGGCATGATCACCCTGCGCGGCGATCTGTCCGACAAGGTGGTCATCAAGGCCGTCAAGGACGCCACAGGTCAAAAGATGCCCGGCCAGCGTGAGGTCCATATCGACGGAGAGACCGGCGTGTGCTGGATGTCGCCGGACGAACTGCTCGTTCTCGTGCCCTATGCCGAGGTCGAGGCCAAGCTGGCCGCAATGACCAACGCGCTCAGCGGCGTGCATGCGCTCGCCGTCAACGTCTCGGACGCCCGGGCCGTGTTTCGGATCACGGGCGCGTCCGCGCGCGAAGTGCTGGGCAAACTGGCCCCGGTCGATCTGTCCCCGGCGGCGTTCGGCCTCGGTCAGATTCGCCGCTCGCGCCTCGCGCAGGTGGCGGGCGCCTTCTGGCTCGACACTGACGACAGTTTCCGGGTCGTCTGTTTCCGTTCGGCGGCGGCTTACGTGTTCAAACTGCTAAAAATCGCCGCACAACCGGGAAGTGAAGTTGGCGTCTACTGACATCACATATCCGTTATCGCGGGCTTTCGGCCAAATTTGACCCTGAGGAACCTGAAAATATTGAACGACCCGAGTTGACCCTCGGGTCTTTTCTTGCTTGTCTGCGCACAAATAGGAGTAGAGTAATGATCAGAACACTTTCTTTGGCCGCAGGCAGTTTCTTCGCACTTTCGACTGCCGCTTTTTCGGCACAAACGGTTTACGACTGCCAGGCGTCCAATATCGAGGCGCATCTCGGGTGGATTTCTGACCGCATCATCGTATTTGTGGATGAAGGACAGAAATCCGCACATGTCATAGACCAGTATATCAACTATGTGCACGAAGAACCCATTCCGGCATCCTATCAGGAACTGAAGAACGGAAAATTCCGCATCAAATGGAAGGTCTCGGGCATTCCCGTACGCGGCGAAGCCAGCGGCAGTGCCACGTGGAGTGCCACGGTCAGTCCGAAAACCGGAAAATTGCAGATACGTGCCAATGTCAGCGGTTTTGACAACCGCCCCAGCGGTCACGGTACCTGCAAGATCAGCCGCGAAAAGTAATCTGCGAGTTGCACTAGCAGGCCGAAATGATCGCGCCGCTGAGTTATTTAGCACGTGCCCCAAGGGCAACAATGTCTTTGGGGCGCCGCAAGAGAACAGAAAGACCTCATAAGTGAACCTATCCAAATTACTGTCGCCATGTTTGATTGCTGCGACCCTTTCCGCCGGTCCTGCAGTGTCTGAGACCTCCAAGGAAACCTTCGAGTGTGTTTTTGGGCAGGGACAGATAAATCGACCGGTACCGACGCGCGTGGTTTTTTCGGTAGATAAGTTCGGCCGTTCCGCCGTTCTGCACGAAGTGGAAATCCCATCCGTGGATACATTTCCCATGTCGGCAAAAGTTGTCAGAAACGGTGTCAGCGCTTTGTCGATACGTTGGTTCGGCCAAGAATACACTTATTCAGAGAATGGACGGCGTGTGGCGTCCAAAGGCTCGATATATTCGACCCCCGATCTCTTTCGCCAAGAGTTCTCAGTTTTTCTAAACCGAAAGACAATGAGAGCCGTCGCTCGGTCGGAAGCAACAGGGCACCGTTCCTTGCATGGAAGCGCCAACGGGCACTGCAAGCCTGCCAATACGCCATAGGAGAGGAGTCGGAAGGATCCGACACCAAGCCGCTGACCTAGTTCCATTGCGACTCTCGTCGTCCTGACCTTTTCTGCGAAGCGCATGGGCGGCGGGCGTCAGGTCAGGGGTATTTACTTTTGTTTCTGGAGTTCAGACAGACCGCATCTAAACTCCGTAATCAACGCAACAATGCGGATGAAACGAGCAGCTACACCGGCGTGGTCCAAGTCTTCGACCGCGGTCTGAGATCACTTGAACACCTCAACCAAGTCCGAAACACTAACGCCTTCCTTGATCTCTTTCAGCCGGGCGTAAATCAGGGCTGCCGCGATCCCGAAGATGCCGGCACCCAGTGCATTCCCGACCATCTCGAGCACAGTGCTCATACCGATCGACAAACCGCCTGCAAACGCACCCGCCAAACCGCCAGCAACTCCTCCAAACACGGCTCCCAGCAAAAATGCGCAAACAAGCATCAGAAACAGAGTGCCGGCAATCGGCCACCGGTAACCTTTGGTCAATTCGGCACTCCGTCTGATGGCGCCAAACCCCACACCTTCGATGACAATCACAGGTACAATGACCGAAAAGACCGCATAGAGCCAAAGCCCGGGCACGACCAGCAGTACCAACCCCAGCAGACACAGAATTGAGGTCACCAAGGTGAGAGCGAAGATGGCAGGGAAGTGTCTGATCGCAGCCATCAAGTAAGTCGTCAAGCGTGTCGGGAGCCCGAGTTTCACGTCGTAGGAAAACTGAACCAGAATGGCAGTCGTAAGGCTGATTGAAAGGGTACTCACCAAAGCTGTCCCAACCAGAATGAGCCAAAACGTGCCCTGTAAATAATACTGGTCGGATGGACCATCCAACTGTGTGTTTCCAAACAAGATATTGTATGCAACAAAATCAAAGAGGGTCGGAAGGAATCCGAGCAGCATGATGGCCGGGAACTTACGAAACAGCATCGAAATTGTACTTCCGACTATACTCCCGACCTCAAACGGCACTTTTTCCTCCGAATAAGATACGTCCGTCATTTCCCAACCTCGATAGCTCAAACTTCACTGATCAGGATAACAACGTTGCGCCTGCTCATCCGCAAGGCGATTCCCGAAAGGCCATTCACGTCAGTGCAAAGATGCAACAAACTGGCTCAGGACTTGTCAGCGGATGTCGCATGGTGCTTGTCCGTCCGCCGGTCGCCGAATAATTGCCTCTGCTCCAGATAGGAACGCTGAGCCTTATAAAACGCGGTCAGGAAGGCTTGGTGCTCAGTGGCGCGCACACGGTCCGCATATTCGATTTTGCGCCGGACCTGCTCGACAACCGCCGCAAGCGTGTCTTTGTGCCTCTGGTATTGTGCTGGCCCCTTCGGCATTCCGCTTGCGCGCAACAGACCTTCCAAAGTTTGCAATTCGAACGCCCCATAGTGTTCCAGGTGATGCGTGAGAAAGGTGAACCTGCTTTGACCTGTTGGCGAGTTCTGTCCTGGCTGAGACATATCCTTTAAAAGAACCGGTTTCGGCAGATGGATGGCATAGGTGCCCGCGATCAGATCCCCCAATCTGCGCCGACGCCGGTTAAAAACCGGTACAGCCAGAACGCAGGCGACCCATAATAGCGAAAAAATTGCTGGCGCTGTTTGTGCGCCGTCCAACGTAAGTAAGAGTGTTCCGGGAAGAAAAACTTCCGCCTCTTTCATCAGGTTGCGCACAACGAGCGATTGCGCCGTCAAGGATTGCCCGTCCGCCGCGACGACCTTGATCTTCATCAGCCGTTTGCCAACGGTCTGACCGTTCCACATTAGTTCGATGGCCGCGTAGTAGGGAATGCGAATGAAGAAGAACAGCATCGTGGCGATCGCGATCGCCGTTTCGGGCGTGACCAGATCCAAAGCGAGCAACAGAAGAAACAGCGCCAACGCTCCCACGCCGGTTATCATGATGTCGCAAATCTGGGCGGCGGTTCGCACGCCCAACCCGGCAATCCTGAATTGAAGGGGCACACCTTCGGGCGGTATCAATTCGTCTGTTCTGCCGAAGGCCATCAGGAGTTCCTCCCGCCACGGAGGAACCAAAGCACCCAAAGCGCTCCGATACCCCATCCAACGGCGACGCGGGTGGTCAGATCCTGAATGAGCTGGCGCGCGAACCCTTCCAGCAACGCCGCGACAACCAGCATCAGCGCTGCGATCAAGGCAAGCTTAACCGCGTCATGACCTGCGGCGCGCAATGCAGCCACCCGGGTCTTGTCTTGGGGAAACAGAACAGCCAGGCCCAGCTTTACTCCGCCCGCGCAGGCGATGCAGATCGCCGACAGTTCGGTCACGCCGTGGACAGAAATCCATCCGAACAGGTCCCAGCCCAGGCCGCGATCCACGTGTAAGGCGAAAAACACGCCAAGAATCAAGCCATTGTAGAATGTCAGCAGGATTGAAGGTGCGCACAAGAACGCGCCCAATCCAAAAACAAAAATCGCGACGCGGGTATTGTGGGAAAACAGATAGGTTGCAAAGGCGCCCAGTCCGGACTCGCCGTGTGCCTCGTAAATCTGGTCACGCAAATATCCGGTGCTGGCGTCAGGCCCGCGGCCACCTGAAAGCTCGGTGGGCATGAAGACGTAGAACCAATCTGGGTTCTCGAAATAGAAGAAATACCCGGCCACGGTCCCCGCAGCCATGCAGAGAAACGCAAGCAGGATAACCCGCCACGATGACCGGATGGCTTGCGGACCACCGATGGCCAGAAACCGGTGGACAAGCCCGCCCAACCGTTGCTGCGGAGCATAGACGCTTAGATATGCGCGGCTGGTCAAGGCTTCGAGGTAATCCAGAAGACCGCGATCCAACGAGATTTCACGGGCGATCGACAATGATGTCGTCGCCTGACGATACAGGTCTGCGAGATCGCGCGCTTCGGCAAAGCTCATACGATGCAGACCCTTTGTCTCGGCCTTGTCGACAAGGGCCGACAGTTTGCGCCAGTCGGCCTCGCGCTCCTGCCGAAAGCGGGCGGATCGGATGAGTATCGTGTCATCCATCAAATCATCTCGCGCGCTTTGATTTCGATGTATTTTGAGATCAGTTTGGCAGATACAGCGTTGGGTTCCGCGTCGATGATCATCACCCCCAACTGCGTCAGGCGCTCAAAAACCTGCCGTCTTTCCTTCAGCAGTTGGCCGGTTGAGACAGCTTCCGCCACGCCGTCCATGTCAGCGGGTGCTTCATTTACCAAAGCGTCAAGCTCGGGATCACGAAGCGCAACGAACATGATCAGATGCCGCTTCGCCAGTACACTGACATTTTCTATCATTAGTTCCGCCGAGGTCGTGTCGACAAAATCGGAGAAGACAATGATGAGGCTGCGCTTTGGACTCCTGCTGTTCAACTCGGTCATCGCCAGAGTGTGATTGGTTTCCCGGCTTTCGTAACGCATCGCTGCCGTATGACTGCGCAAACGAGCAAATGCCAGGCGTCCGGGTTCTGGGGGCAGAAACAGACGGGGTTGCGCGTCATAGGCATAAAGGCCAACCATGTCGCCCCCGACTGCGGCGGCCCATGCAGTTGCAAGAGCGGAGGTCACGGCATGATCGATCTTGGGAACGCCCGCAATCACTTCACGCATCAGATATCCGTTGTCCAAGGCGACTATGACATGGTGATTGCGTTCTGCGCGCACTTCCTTGGCGACCAACGTGCGATGGCGGGCGGACCTTTTCCAATCTATCGAACCGGCATCCATGCCGGGGACAAAATCCCTGAGCTGATGAAATTCGGTTCCTTCACCGATGGCTCTGTTTTCCTTGACACCAAAAAGTTGAGATTGAACCTTTGCAGTAATCGCGCCGGATTGTACCAGGCGTATGTTGGGAACCACATCTACCGACAGGCCAAAAGCCAGTTTCGGTACAAACTCGAACAGCCCAAGACGCGAACGCCAGTTTAGCCAGAGGCTGTTCCATTCCCACTTTCCTCGCCGCACCGCCCGGCAGGAAATCCATGCTCGCCCATCCGACAAGTCGAAACGAGCGGGACCGATTATGCCATCCGGCCAATCCAACTGACCCTGCAAACCGGGGGCCGGTCGGTCGACCTCGATCTCAAGGTCAAACGTTTCGCCGACAAACACTTCGGTCGGGTTTTTGACGCTGACCGACCGGCGTCGCGGCCACGACAACAGCAGATCCGACATCGCGCAGACTGCAAGAATGACCCAGGGCAGTACAGCCACCGCGCGCGTTGCATAACCCAGAACCACGGCCACCAGAGACAGTGTCAGAGCAACGCAGGCAACAGTCAGCAGTTTTCGCGAAGGACGGATCAGCGGGGGGCCTCAATCTGGTTCAAGATATTTTCGAGGACCTGAGCAGGGCTGCGCCGTTCGATCTCGGCGGAGGGGCTGAGGAAAATCCGGTGTTGCAGCGCAGGCACGATCAGCTGTTTGACGTCGTCGGGAATGGCAAAGTCCCGGCCATTCAGCGCGGCCGTGGCGCGTGTCGCGCCTGCAATGGCATCGGCTGCCCGTGTGGACGCTCCAAACGCGATATCTGAGCTTTCGCGGGTGGCGCGCACTACTCTGAGAATGTACGCCAGAATGTCGTCATCCAGAACGATGTCATCGATTGCTTGCCGTGCGGCAGATATTGTCGTTGCGTCCAGCAACGGCGTAAGCGCGCTGGTTGCGCTCAAAAAATCAAGTGGTTCTCCGGCGTGCTGACGCAGCACGGCCAGTTCGACCTCTTGCGGCGGGAAGGTCAGGTTGACCTTGAACAAGAACCGATCGAGTTGTGCTTCGGGAAGGGGGTACGTGCCTTGCTGCTCGATTGGGTTCTGAGTTGCCACCACAAGAAACTCTGACCCCAAGGAGTGATCGGCACCGTCGATTGTCACAGTCCGTTCATTCATCGCCTGCAACAACGCCGCCTGTGTTTTTGGCGGGGCGCGGTTAATCTCGTCTGCCAGTAGAATCTGGCTGAAGACAGGCCCCTTGGTCAGGACAAACTGGCTGGTCTGGAAGTTGTAGATCGAGGTTCCCAGAACGTCGCCGGGCATCAGGTCGGGCGTGAACTGAATGCGCCCGAAATCCAGGTTCAGCGCCCCGGCAAAGCTGCGCGCCATCAAGGTCTTTGCGGTTCCCGGTGGGCCCTCCAGCAGCACGTGACCACGCGCGAACAGGGCCGTCAGCAAAAGGTTAATGGCTTCTTCCTGGCCGTGTACCACTTTGCCGATCTCCGCGCGCAGCGCCTCGGCATGGGCAAACAATTCATCAAGCGTCATGGGCAACCTGCTCCAATATCAATTCAAATCGATCTGCATGTGTGATGGCTTCGGTGGCGCTTATCTGCGGCGGCAAAGCGCGTATGCTGCCAAGAGCGGCTTCCAGCCTTGCTGCCAGGGCCGGGTCTCGCGCTCTGACGTATCGCAAAAAGGCAGGTTCTAAACCGTCCGGGGCGGAAAAGGCCGGACCGAATACTGCGGCCGCGCGCGCCTGTATCCGCGTGTCTACGTAGTCCGACAGCAACGCCCCGTCCTGATCAGTCATCCGCATGAGACGTGCCCGGGCACGGTTTGCAGAACGCTTGCCCGCCCCGGAAACCCGTTCGATATCTAAAACCGGGCCGGCTCGGATACCCCCGCGCCAAATCGCAAGGACAAGCAAGGCCGCTGCTCCGAACCACAACACCCGGAACGGATAATCGAACACGCGCGCCAGATCCTCCCACGTGCGCTCGCGTTTCACGATCTCTTCCGGCTTGGTCAGCCAGTTGCTGGCGCTGTAGTCGATGACCATCCGCTTGTCCCCCGCCAGTTCCGTCAGGAAGCGGTTGGCAATCCGGGCGTTGTCGCCAAGCCGCAAGCCGTGATTGTTCAAAAGGTCCGGATCGGACAGGACGTAAACGCGCCGCTGATCTCCGGCGGTCAATAGAGGACAGGAGCCAAGCAGCATGGCCCCTTTCGTGCCCAGGATCGGCTCGCAGTTTTGCCCTTCGAACAGTTGGGCGGCATAGATGCGTGCAGCCTGTTCGGTGGCGCCGTCTTTGAATTCCAACTCCGCAAAAGGTTTTGGCCAGTATCGAATGGCCCCAGCATCCGCGCCAACAAGACTATGCAGGATGTCCTGCACATCACTTCGCGGCACCAAAAGCACCGGATGCCCCAGCCCGGACAACCGCAGGCCGCTTCGCCATTTGGGGAGGATGATAAGGCTTTGTACAGCTTTCGCTTTTTCCAGTATGACCTTCTTTTCCTGATCGAACTCGTCTGGCTGTAACAGCAACTCCTCTTTGGTCTGAGCAGGCAGGCGCGGACTATCCAGACGAGCGTCAAAGACTGGTTGCACCAGCAGACCGATCGTGTCGCTCTCCAAAGGCCATCCGCCGGTGAAGCTCCGAGCAGAGTGCCCCTGATCGGTCAGCCAAGCGCTCAACCCGTCAAAGCCAGCGGCGGAGTTTCTGAGCGTGTACTGCCGCTGACCTGCCAGATACCAAAACAAGGCGACCGACAGGACGATAACCAATCCGATGACCAACAGGTCCGGTCTAATTGCCTGCCGGTTCTGGGCCTCGACGGTATCGCTCATGCGTTTCGCTCCGGCAGCAATGAGCGGACACCGGACACATGCCTGTCAAACTCAGCCTCGCTGATGCTGCGGCCTCCGAAATTCACGCGTTCGCTCTCCAGAACAAGGGCCCGCAATTCGGCAAGATAGGGCTGACTTTTCGGCAGCCGCTGCAAGGCCTCGCGCTGCGTCCAACTGCGTTGAAAAAGTATGTCGTTGGCAACAAGGCACCGGGTCAGAACATATTGCGCGAGCCGGGTCAGAGCGACCCTGCGATCAGTCAGTTTCAGGATCGCATTCAAGTCGGTCATCGGTTGATCTGCGGGCACCTCGCCGTTCGTGGTGCCGAGGGTTTGTCTTCGCCTGTTTGCGGCGGTTTTCCCAAAGGGCACGGATACCCCGCTGCCGTTGAAGTAAACCAAAGCCAGCAGGCCTAGGAGGACGAGAAACGAGGCGATGCCAACGATAACCCGGCCATCCGTTGAAAAGACGGGCGTCGCCTCCGCCTCGCTTTCCGCAACTTCGGGTATCGCGTCCGTCTTCAGTTCAGGCGCTGGCTGGGTCGGGTCAAAATAGACAACGTCACTCTCGATCCCCTTGTATCGCAGGGCCCGAAGGTAGTCCGATCCTGACTCGGTCAGTTCCCCGGACCCGACTACGGTCTGCTGCGCCGATGCCGCTGAAATCACGCATACGCACAAAGGGAAAAGCAATGCCAGAACACAACGCATCAGGGTATCGATAGTTCAGTGCGATTCCGCATGCAATAGGCTCGGTTGCGCAAGCGGGGTGGTCACCATTGGGGTAGGTTGTGGGTTATGGCATCAGCGTTTCCCTCGGTCCGACAGGCCGCTCCAAACCGGTGACGTCATCTCGTCCTTTGGGAACCAATCGTGCAATTTTTCAAGTATTGTGCTATAGTCGGCAATTATATTCTTTAATTTTTTGATTTTATTGTGAGTGCACAATCATGCAAAGGAATTTTGATTCGGCGTTCAGCGCCACGGTAACACGCGACTCCGACAAGCAGATCCGCTCCATCAGATACGAAGACGAGTTCCCCGAGATTAAGGCCGGTGGTGGCCGCGGGGCGTCCAAGTCCTTTCTCCGCCGTATGGCGAAAAAGCTTGGCATCGCGTACCGGTATCTGAGCAATCTGGACCAGGAGGAGAGCTTCCTCGATCCCGACAAACGCGAGGTCGAGTATCGTTTCAGCGACGAGAAGACGTTTTTCGACACCACGACCTATGTGTATCGCCAGACCTACCTGAACACTCCGGTCTGGAGCGCCGGTCTGACCGTGACGGTTAAGCACGACGACGGGCAGGTGCTGTCGCTGACCAACACCAGCGAAACCGGCATCGACGCCAAGTTGCCTCCGGCCAAGGATATCAACCGCTACCGCAAGCTTTTTGCCACTGGCGAGAAGGGTGGTGACAAGGGATCAAGCCCAAAAAGTGGGTCTATCAAGGGCGGTAGGCAGACGCTGCTTTCTGATATCCTGGCCGAGGCAGTCCGGAAATACCCTGAGGACGCGCCTCGGCTCATTCGTGGGCGGTTTTTCATCTACCGTTACGATGCCGAGAAGCGGCTGACGGATCATCCTGACCGGTCACCGGGCGAAGGCAGTGGCGCGGCGCCGGACACCGAGACCGATGACCATCCAACCTTGCCGCTGGGCGATGTTCCAAAGTCAATCAAGGACGGAAGCTGGCGCTTTGTGGCCGAGCTTATCGTGCGTCTGCCTGTCGAAGGTGAGCGCCTGAACTGGCGCCTGCTGGTCGATGTGGACACGGATGCCGTTCTATACCTGCGTGTGCTGGCGTCCGGCGTAAACGGTCTTGTCTTCACCTACGATCCGATCACTAGCACCGGCGACAACGGCAATGACGCCACGCAAGGCAATGCCGTTCTGAACCCGCTGCGCGATGATGTCGTGCTGGAAGGGCTCGACCCGCCGGTTGGGGGAACGCAATCCCTGTCGGGAAATCTTGTAGCCGTTGTCGAGGTTGAAAACCCCGCAGTTGCGCCGCCCACTCAGCCGGCTGGGTCCGATTTCGATTTCAACGCGCGGACCAATGATTTCGCCGCCGTAAACGCCTATTACCACAATGACCGGTTCTTTCGCCTGGTCGAGGATCTGGGCTTTCCGCTGGACGACTATTTCGACGGTACCAGCTTTCCCGTCGAGATCGACCATCGCGGGCTTGGCGGTGCCAACAACGCGCATTGTATCGGTGACGGCGACGGGATCGACCATGCCTGTTACGGCCTGATCAACTCCGCAGGTGGAACCCCGATGAGCAATGCCGTCGAGTGGTCGGTTGTCCTGCATGAGCTTGGCGGACACGGTATTCTGTACGACCACGTCAATTCGGCCAATCTCGGCTTCTCGCACAGTCAGGGCGACAGTTTTGCTATCATCCTGAACGATTTCGCCTCGGAATGGCACAATGGCGGCGCAATCGATCGGTTTGTCCGGTCGCCGTTCCGCCAGAACCTGCGTCGGTCTGACCGCGCTGTGGCCGATGGCTGGGGCTGGGGCGGGCCGAACGATGACGGGACCTATGGCAGCGAACAGGTCCTTTCGACGACGATGTTCCGGGCCTACCGGTCAATCGGCGGGGATTCCACGCATCTGACCCGCCGCGAGTTTTCGGCGCGCGTCATGTCGTACCTGTTGCTGCGCGCCGTCGGCACGCTCTCACCCGTCAGCAATCCCAATTCGCCCGGTCCCTATCTCGACGCGCTTCTGACCGCCGACGAGGGCGACTGGACGACCGAGGGCCTGTTTGGCGGCGCCTATGGCAAGGTGCTGACCTGGTCCTTTGAACAGCAGGATCTGAACGGCGGGGTTCCACCGCTTGTGGATGTCTACATCGACGACGGCAGGGCTGGGGAGTATGAGTTCCTTGACGATTTCGCCGACAGTCCGGCGATCTGGAATCGCCGCGCACCCGATGGTCTGGAAGGCCATCAGGAGCCCTCGCTGGGAACCAACTATGCCTATGTGAAGGTCAAGAACCGAGGAACTTCGCAGGCAAACAGTACCGTTGTCCGGGGCTTCCACAGCATGCCGCTCGCCGGTCGCGTCTGGCCGGACGATCTGCAACCGATGGTGACACCCGAATTGGCGGCGGGCACGGTTCAGCCTAATGATGCCGAGGAAATCATCGTCGGTCCGTTCGAGTGGGTGCCGAACCCGAATGCCGAGGGTCATGACAGCATGATGATGATCGTCTCGGCCGAAGGCGATCCCTCCAACGCCGATAAGTTCACCGGGGTAAAGGAGATCGAGGATTGGAGGCTTGTTCCCAATGACAACAATATCGCTGTCAAGGACGTCAGGCTGGAGCCCCGACTGGTCACGGTCATTGCTGACAATGGCGAGTTTGGAAATGTCTGTGTCGACTCCCACAAGGACATGAAGCTGGTTCTCAGCAACAGCGGTTTCAGCATGCTATCGGTCAGCAACATCACCTCGTCCTCGGCTGAATTCGAAGTGCCGGGCGTGATGGATTATCCGATAGCGATCGACTCGGGTGACTCTGTCATCGTACCGATCCGATATCGGCCAAGTGGGTTCGGCCCGAGCGCGGCTGCGATAACCGTTTTCAGCAACGACCCAGAGGGCCCAAAGACCGTTCGGGTATCGGCCGAGAGCAGGCCACCTCGGCTGGTGACAATCATCGCCGATCATGGCGATTTCGGCGATGTCTGTCTGAAATCCCATCGTGATCTGATGCTGACCCTGAACAACAGCGGCCGTTGTCCGCTGACGATCAACAGCATCAGCTCGTCTTCGGCGGAGTTCGTCGTTGCGGATGTAGCGTCTTACCCCATCGTTGTCGGTTCCGGCGATTTCGTGCAGGTTCCGATCCGGTTCGAACCGGCGAGCCACGGCAACAAGTCGGGCGTGATCACAATCGACAGCAACGATCCTTCGGGCAAGAAGACCATCCGAGTGTCGGGCAAGGTCCCCGCCGGACGGCTGACGGTCACGGGATCCACTTGCATCGGGGGAGTCAAGGCCTGCTGCCTCGGGGAACGCACGATCAAGATCTGCAATACCGGCAAATGTGCGCTGACAGTTGCAAGCGTCGGCTTCAGCCGTAAGAGCAAGTACTGGAAACTGGTGAACAACCCGTTCCCGGCTGTCCTGCCGCCGGGGTCGTGTCTTGACCTTCTGATCCGCTACAAGGCGGCAGAGAAATGCCCGAAAGCCCTGCAACTGGTGATCAAAAGCGATGATCCCGATGCTCCGGTCAAATGCCTTGATCTTATGGCTTACACGGCCTGGCAGCGGCCGGGCAACTGCAAGTCCGGCTGCGATTGTTCGGACGACTGCGATTGCTGTGGAAGCGACGACGGATGCGGCGTGCAGAGCCTCGATCCCTGTTGCTTCGACGAGGAGTGCGAGGAACAGCGGGACGGCGAATGCTGAGGTGAGTTCTACGGATAACGCCATCCGCGGCCTCCATCTGCGCCCCGAATGTCAGGCCCATCTCTCCTCCTTGGTGGTTACGATGAGCCTGGCATTCTCCGCAAGCAGGCTTGTCTGCTCAAAAAAGGCGGACGTCGGCATGGCCTGCTGACAGCGCCCTGATCGGTGGCTCTGCAGGCGCCAAAGCGACCCTGTGCATGACATGGGGCCGCTTCCGCGGTCGCAAGAACCAGACCACCAATTCTCCAAAACGATTCCCAGATTTCGCCATAATGAGATGTTCATCTGTCCGCGTTTGCGAAACAAAACCGGATGCAACACTACCTTTGGTTATAGCGGCGCATAACCCGTCATCGCAAAACCACTATGCACATTTCAAGCAAGGACGCGAAGTCAACATGAAACAACTCGCAATTCCCAGTCTGTGTGGGGCGATTTTGTTCGCTTCATCCGCAACACCGGCACTTGCCTATGTCGACCCTGTCACAGGCAGCATTATTATTCAGACGCTTGTGGGCGGTCTGGCCGCTGCGGCGGTTGCATTACGGTCCGTAAGGGAAAAGATCACCGCGCCCTTCAGATCCAAGAAGAAAGACGACATTGAGAATGCGTGATACGGCAGCGCTCCCTGAACGCGATGCTGGATCATTTCGTGACCCGAACGGATACGTCTTTTTGCATGCAGGCCGTGTCTTTCGCGCGGTTACGCCTGCGATTTATGAGCAGTTCGCAGCCATCTACGACAGTGGCATCATTGCGCGTCTGAGCGATCAGGGGCTGATGATTGCCTGTACGCGCGTCGACGCGGACGATGCCATGCTGGCCAAATTCACAGGCCCCCGCGGTGAACGGGCATCAGCGTTGTACGAGCACCCCAGAGTGCCGATGCTGAGCTATCCTTATGAGTGGACCTTTTCGCAACTGAAAGCCGCAGGCCTGGCCCATCTGGATCTCCAGATCGCGGCGCTTGAAGAAGGCTATGTGCTGTCGGATGCCACGGCCTACAATATGCAATTTGTCGACGGCAAGCCGATCCATATAGATGTGCTTTCCCTGCAGGAATACAAGGAAGGCCAAGCCTGGAGCGGATATAATCAATTCTGCCGACAGTTCCTGCTGCCACTTCTGCTTGAGGCTTGGGCGGGTGTGTCTTACCAGGCCATGTATCGCGGATCCATTGATGGTATTTCGTTCCCCGATGCGCTGGCGATCCTACCTAAGCGCAAGCTCTTTTCCAGCCTGACCGGAATTTCCCATGTCTATTTGCACGGGCGGTCTATTACGTCGGCCTCCTCGGCCACGTCCGAGAGCAGTTCAAGGAAATCCCCTGCGATCAGCAAAACCCGGTATCTTGCGATACTCCAACAGCTGCGTGACTTTCTTGCCGATCTGCAAAGCAAGAAGCGATCCGAAACCTACTGGCATAGCTATGCGTCCAAGAACAGCTATTCGGATACCATGCGCGACACAAAGCTGAGCTTTGTGCGGGATTGGGCGGAACGCGTAAAACCCAAGCTCATCTGGGATATTGGCGGGAATACCGGTGACTACTCGATGGCGGCCATCGAAGCGGGCGCGGGAAGCTCGATCGTGCTGGACGGTGATCTGGACTCGTTAGAGGCCCTTTACAACACCCGGACGAAACGCGGTGTTCCCATTTTGCCGTTGGCCATGAACCTGTCGGATCCGTCACCGGATCTTGGCTGGAAACAATCTGAACGGAAGGGCCTGATGTCCCGCGCAAACTCTGACGGAGTAATTGCGCTGGCCGTTATCCATCACCTGGTGATCGGGGCGAACCTCCCCTTCGATGAGGTGATCAACTGGCTGCTGGATATTGCCCCGGATGGCATCATCGAGTTTGTTCCCAAACGCGATCCCATGGTGCGACAATTGTTGGAAATGCGCGCGGACCTGTTCCCGGACTACACCGAAGAAAGGTTCCGGCAGCTCGTGAGTTCGCGCAGAAAAATCGTTTCAGAACATACTTTTGACAGCAACGGTCGCCTGTTGGTGGCTTACAGTGAGTATTGAAACAATGCGGCAGGATGTGCTTGCCATAGGCTTGCTGTGGGCGGCGATGCCCTTCACGCATTTGCTGGATCTGGGATATACCTTTTTCTCGTTTGAGGTATGGGCGGCATCCGCGTTGTTTCTGTTGCTGGGGTCGGCCCTGGCCTACGGGTTTGGAAAATTTGGACTACAGTCGGTATTGGTTGCGGCCTCACTCCTCCTGTTGGTCTGTGTTTACTTCTTCGACACATCCGGCTTGCCATTCGCCTGGTTTGTCGCAATCTATGTCGCCTTTTTCGTGTTGCACCTCAGACTGGGGCGCCAGCTGTTGCCCATAGTTGGCACTTTTGCAGTGATCTTCAGCCTATCCAATGTGTTGGTTCTTAAAGCTGATCCGTTTAACGGGACCGGGACGCAGACGCCTTCCTCCGAAAACCAGCAAAACGCTTTGTTGCATATTATTCTGGACGAACAGGCATCCCCTGATGCGTTGGCGCACACAATCCCATCGGAGCATCCGGCTTTGTCCATCTACGAGGATTACGCGAAGCGCGGGTTTCACATGTACCGAACAACGCGTTCTGCGCATATTCTGACAAGACAGTCGCTGTCCAACCTTGTGTCCTTGAAGGACGATATAGATAACCTCGCACTGCTTGAACCGAGCGATGACCACGTAGTGTCATTTAAGCGCAACCCTCAGCTTCAACAGTTGGTGGCGCAGCAATACCGCGTCAGGGTTATTCAAAGCAGCTATCTGGATTTCTGCGCGAACCTGTTCGAAATCGCCTGCCAATCCTACCCGATCCGGGACATGAGCGTGTTCCAAACATCCGGGCTAAGCTTTGCTACCCGGCTTTCGATTGCCTTGAACGCATTATCTCGCGATTACATGAATCCCAAAAGCGGTCGTTACATAGGGGCATTCAAAAGGGCGCGCCACGCCGTCTCCGAGCCGACAAAAAGCTTCAGGTACATGTCTTGGCCGATGAAGACGCTTGAGGCAATGGATCAGCTGCAGGCAGAACTGCAAAACATCCAACCCGGGGACGCTTTTGTTGCACATCTTCTTTTGCCCCATTTCCCTTACATACTGAACCCCGATTGCAAGCCAAATGAGCCGTCCGCCTGGGGCTATCCGGTGCGCCATGGGCGCGAACAAAAGCTTGAGGTGATTTACAGGGCGTATTGGGATCAGGTGAGCTGTGCGCACAATAGGATCATGCAGATTCTCGATGACATTGCCGACAAGCCGTATGTAACTGTCATAATCCACGGGGATCACGGGGCTCGCATTTTTTCGGAGACAGAAGACGCAAATCAGGCTGATGGTCTCGATACGTTCCTTGCAGTCAAAAGGCCAACCGCGCTGACAATTCGCGAACCAGAGGGTTTGTCACTGCAGGATATTTTTGCGGAAGAATTCGAAGAATTCCTTCGTGTGAGGCCGTGAAGCTGCCTGGCACTGGTTCACCGCGATGCTGATTTTCTGCGCATCCATCATAGGACAATTTGGATGGGATCATGTGATCGCTTTGAGATGATCGGGCTCGCTGACGCTTAAGTTTATCGCATGGTCTGCGCGTTAAAGATTGCGCATCTTATCGGCCAGATCCGTTAGGAGCGAACGAGGCGCGAAACACAGCAGAACGTCGCCGGGGTGAATGACAGTCTGTCTGGTCGGCGCGGCACCGTTCACCCGCAGGACCGTCAGATCCGGCAGAGCGGCTCTGACGGTGTTGTGCGAGACCACAGCGGAACCGGAAAAGCGTTGCTCGACCAGCTGGTCTCCGTTGGGTAATTCGGCGATCAGGACAGGACCGGCCTCGTGGTCCCATCCAAACAGCAAAAGGACCCGTTCAACGAGGGCACACATGGTTTGATCAAGCCGTTTGCTGACCGCAAGGAAGCAAATCAGCATGACGGCCAAAGCCATGTAGACGATCGTCGGAAACTCCGACCCGTCATCCGTGCGCAGCAGGCCCAGAACCACGGTGGACAGAACCGTAACAACGCCGAGGCTTCCTATAATCATCAGCAACACTAGGATCTTGCGGCGCATGGGGTGGCGCATCAGATCCTCTGATTCCGAGGTCGTGAAGCCAGTTCCCGAAAAGGCGGAGAGCGCCTGAAACCGAGCCGCGTTGGGCTCCATGCCCGTCAGCCGAAGGGCCGTGCTGCCGATCCGCACGACGGACATCGATAGGGCCAGCAGCAATAGCAAAGTCAGCGCGGCGATCATGGTGGTTTCCCAGATGTGGATTTGCAATGAAGTGTTCGGGTCTCAGGGGCCCTTCGCCGGATACTCATCGAGCGAAGAGCCCTGCCGTCAGACCAGTTCGGCATCGGTCATGAATTCGACCAGAGCTGGCCCCTCGATATTAAGGGCCGCGCCGATTGCGGCCTCGATATCTTCGGCGTTGGTGATCTTTTCGCCGTGACCGCCACACAGGCGGGCAAAGGCCGCGAAGGACGGGTTCACCAGATTGGTCTCCCAGACGGGCCATTCACCGGCGCGCTGCTCTTTCGAGATTTTGCCCAGCTCACCATTGTGCAAAAGGATATGGGTGATATCCATGCCGTACTTGACCGCTGTGGTGAAATCCATCGGGTATTGGCCAAAGCCGCCGTCGCCCGACACTGAAATCACTTTGCGACCCTTGAGCGCCTCAAGATCCTTAGTTGCAGCCCAGGCCCCCATCGCCGCCGGGAACCCGAACCCGATCGAGCCCAGATACCCCGACATCAGCACCCGCTGCGTGCCCTTGGTCTCAAGGTAGCGCCCGAAAGAGTAGGTGTTGTTGCCGACATCGACGGCAAAGATCGCGTCCTTAGGTGCAAGGATCGAGAGTACATCGAAGATGGCAAATGAGTGCAGCCCGCCGCCCTCCTGCATCTCGGCCAGCCTGCTTTTCTTTTCAGTCCGCCAAATGCGCCAGCGCTCCGCCAGTTCGCTGATCTGGTCCGGCGCCTCGGGGTTGCGCGGGGCCAGGCCCTGGATCGCCTCGCAGAACGCGCCCACATCGCCCCAGACCGGCAAAGACACCGAGTGAAACTTACCCAGTTGCATCCGGTCGTAATCCACCTGAATGATCCGCTTCGATGGCTCGATGCCGGTGTGGTTGGAAAAACTGGTTCCAAGTGCGATGATCAGATCCGCCTCATTCATGAACCAGCTTGCAATCGGCGTGCCGGACCGGCCCAGAACGCCTGCGGCATTGGGGTGGTCGTCCGGAACCAGCCCCTTAGCCTTGAAGGTGGTCAGAACCGGCGCGCCCAGCCGCTCTGCCAGTTCTGCCACCTTGTCGCGCACGTCAAAGGCCCCGTGACCCACGATGATGATCGGACGGCGGGCTTTTTCGATCATCTGAGCCGCCATTTTCAGGTCTTGAGGGTCTGGAGAAATGGCAGCGTGGGTCAACCGGCCCGCAGGCTGGGCGGCGGGCTGGTCCGACGGCTTGGTTTGCACGTCGTCGGGAAAGATCAGATGCGCGACATCCTGTTCGACAATCGCATTCTTGCAGGCAAGTGAGGCCAGTTCGGCGTGATTGGAGCTGCCCAGAACCGGTTGCGAGAACCGGGCAACCGCCTGAAAGGCAGACCGCAGGTCGATGTCCTGAAACGCGCCGGGGCCCATGACCTGGGTCTGGACCTGCCCGGTCAGCGCCAGCACCGGGGCGCGATCCACCTTGGCATCCCACATGCCGGTGATCAGGTTGGTGGCCCCCGGTCCGGCAATCGTCAGACAGGCCGCAGGTTTGCCGGCCAGCTTGCCATAGGCCGATGCGGCAAAGGCGGCGGCGCCCTCGTGGCGAATGCCGTAGTAGCGCAGCCTGCCATCCGCAACGGCAAGCCGGATCGCATCCGACAGACCGAGGTTGGAATGCCCGACCATGCCGAAAACCGACTGCAGCCCCCAATTCGTCAGCGTTTCGACCATGACATCGGTCACCGTCCGCTCATGCGGCGGCTCGAGCTCCAGCCCGACAAAAATCTCGCGGTTTCGAACCTCGACCGGGAACATCTTCTGTCCGGTGTCTTCGTGACCGCCGGGCGGGGCGCCGGTCAGGGGGTCGAAATCCCAGCCATGCCACGGACAGCGCAGCCAGCACTTGCCATCGACACCCTTTTCGATTGACCCTTCCCCCAAGGGTCCGTTCTGGTGCGGGCAGCGGTTGTCCATCGCGGTCCACTGGCCCTCGAAATGAACAAGGCAGATCGATGTCGTGCGCGCGGTGACGGTTTTCACCCGTCCTTCGGGCAGGTCATCGATGTGACCCACCGATATCCAGTCAATATCCTGATCGCTCATCTGAATGCTCCCTTATGCAAGACCGCCATAGGCCACACCCGACAGCTCGGCCATGTCCCGCTTCCATGTAGTCAGGTCGCCGGCGTTGAAACCCGACAAATGATCGTGCCCGCAGGCGCGGGCCATCACCTGCATCAACTCGACTGAGGCCTCGAAAAAGTTCGCCAGCTGCTTTGCCGACTTCTCCGCCACTAGCCGGCTGACAAGATGTGGTTTCTGGGTGGCGATGCCCACGGGGCAGTTGTTGGTGTGACAGGCGCGCATGGCGATGCAGCCGATGGCCTGCATGGCCGCATTGGACACGGCAATGGCATCTGCACCCAGCGCCATGGCCTTGATGAAATCCGCCGGCTTGCGCAACCCCCCCGTGATCACAAGCGTCACGTCCTGGCGGTCGAGCCGGTCAAGATGCGCCCGTGCCCGCGCCAGGGCCGGAATGGTCGGCACCGAGATATTGTCGCGGAAGATGATCGGCGCCGCCCCGGTTCCGCCGCCGCGCCCGTCAAGGATGATGTAGTCGACACCTACATCCAAGGCCGCGTCGATATCCTTTTCGATGTGCTGAGCAGACAGCTTGTAGCCGATGGGAATGCCACTGGTCCGGTCACGGACCTCGTCGGCGAACTCCTTGATCTGGACCGGTTCCGTCCACTCGGGGAAGCGTGGGGGTGAAATCGCGCTCTGACCGGGCTCAAGACCGCGGACATCGGCGATTTTTCCCTTCACCTTGTTGCCCGGCAGATGGCCGCCGGTTCCGGTCTTGGCGCCCTGACCGCCCTTGAAATGAAACGCCTGCACATTTGCCAGCTTGTCCCACGAAAACCCGAACCGGGCCGAAGCGAGTTCATAGAAATACTGGCTGTTGGCGGCCCGCTCGTCAGGCAACATGCCGCCTTCTCCGGAACAGATCCCGGTGCCCGCCATCTCAGCCCCCATCGCAAGAGACACCTTGGCGGTTTCCGACAGCGCACCAAAGCTCATGTCCGAGACGAAAAGCGGGATCTTCAGCTTCAGGGGTTTTTGCGCGTTGGGGCCGATCACCACATCGGTGCCGACTGGATCGTCATCCAGCAACGGGGCTTTGTGCAACTGTGCCGTCAGGATCTGGATGTCGTCCCAGTCGGGCAGTTGCGTGCGCGGCACACCCATGGATTCCACGGCACCGTGATGGCCGGTCTTGGTGAGCCCCTGTTTGGCATAGCGCTGGATCAGCCCGTTATAGGGCTCTTCCTCGGTGCCATGGCTGGTATCGGCGTAAAGCCCAAGATACTGATCTCGCTTGAACGGCTGCGGGTTTTCCAGCGCCCAGGCGTTGATCTCATCCGCATCCACCCAGACCGCGCCATCCTCGGTCCACGACCGAAACTTTGGCAGCGCCTCGTCATTGGCATATTCCGAGACGCCGCTGTCCAGACGGTAATCCCAGTAATGCACACCACACATCAGGTTGTTGCCGCGCACGAAGCCGTCGGCCATGAGCGCCCCACGATGCAGGCAGCGCCCGTAGAACACCGATACATCGTCATCAAACCGCACGACAACCAGATCGACCTCGCCGACCAGCGCATATTTCGGCTTGCGATCTGGCAGATCGTCCAGTTTGGCGACGGATAACTTGTTCATTGATCTCTCCCTGTCTTCGCAATGTGGATTGGGGTTTTGTGAGTGAGTGGCATTGGTGAGTGAGTGGTATTTAAGTGTTGTGAGTGAGTGGTGCTTCTGCCGCGTCGACTTGCTCGGTTTCCGGACAGGCCCCGCGACCGGCGATCATCTTGCCGTACCAGCGCGCAGCGGGAGCTGCCGTAATTCCGTGCAGAACCGCACTGATCCAAACCGCGTTGATTGCCAGATGCAGAACCTCGTCCTGGAACCCATGCGGCAGCGTTTCCAGAACCAGCAACGCAAACAGCGCGGTTGCCAGCCCCCTGGGTCCGAACCATCCGAAGAACACCCGCGTCAGCGCCGAGGCGTCGGTGCCGATCAGCGACACCCAGATTGCCAGTGGCCGCACAACAAACAGGCTGGCAAGAATCAAGACCAGCATGGGCCAGGTCAAATGCGCCACCGCCTCGGGCACGAGCCCGGCGCCAATCAGCAAAAACGCGGCCCAGGCCAGAATTTGCCCGTCGCCTTCGGTGAACTCATAGACGAATTTGCACCGGCCCTTGACGACATTTCCAAAGCACAGCCCGGCGGCAAAAGCCGAGATAAATCCGTTTCCGCCCACAAGCCCGGCCAGAAGGTAAGCCCCGCCAGCCATCGCAATCGCAGCGATCCCCTCGTAAGCTTCCGAGGTCGAGGACAGGCTTTTGGCCTGCAAAAGCGCCCAGCCTCCGACAAGGCCCACGGTCGCGCCGGCGAGAGGGCCCAACACGACCTGTTTTGCTCCGAACAGCAGCCAATCCGTCGAGCTGTGGGTCATGTCATGCGCGACCACTGCGGCCAATAACAGGATCGCGGGAAGGGCAAGCCCGTCATTCAGCCCACTTTCGACGATCAGCGCCCGGCGCGGACGCAGGGGAACATCCGGGTTGGTGACCACGGGTTGTCCCAGCGCAGCGTCGGTCGGTGACAAAATCGCCGCCGCAAGCGCCGCCATCAAAAGCGACCATCCCGGGACGATTGCCCAAGCCGCCAAAGCGCCAAGCAGAATTGCCAGCGGAAGCCCCAACAGCAGCATCCGCTGTGGCCAGATGTGCCTTTTCTTCAGCAGGCCGAGATCGGTTTGGGCCGCATCGAGAAACAGCAGAACGATCAGGGCAACCTCGGCAATAGGATGCAGAAGCTCCTCAATCCCCTCCGCTGGCAAGAGCCCGGTTTCCGAAAGCCCCACACCCAGCGCCAGAAACAGCATCGGCGCGGTCACGATAGTGCGCGACAGGCGGACGGCCATCAGACAGTAGGCCGCCGTGACACAGCTGACGATGATCAGTCCAGACAAATCCTGCCTCCCATTTTCCAGGCGCCGGATTGTTGGATCAGGCATCTGGTTCTATCTTTGATGTTGCCAAGTGGCGATCCGTTACAGCCTAGCCCGAGATTTTCTGAGCCAAAGCAAAAATCCCCGTTACTCCGGTTGCAGAACCCGAGCAGTTCAATCAGTTGACCGTCCTTTTGTCAGTGCCCGATGGATTGAACTACCATTGGCTCCGGAATGATCCGGGTTGCCATGTGCCGCCTCGGTTCAAAAGGGCAGGGACCTGCCATCTACGGACCGTGTGACGGCGCTGCGTGTCGCAGGCACGTCAATGCCAATGGAAAACGGCTCAACCCTTGTTGGCCGCCAGTATCGCGGCAATCAGGTCCTCCGGGACCGAGGCTTCGAGTTCGTTGTAGTCTTCGCGCGACGCTTTCGTCGCGGCGAGAGTGCGCTCATAGGCGGCCAGGTAGAGCCTGCAGGACCGGCACACCCGCAGATGCAGCTCAAACACGCGCTTCTTGACCGGTGGCAACTCATCCTCGAGATAGGCGAGAATGAAATCCTCGAACTCGTTGCAGGTTATCATGCCCGGAAACCTGAACATCACGCCGTGCATCCGGCGTTTCAGTGATCGTGGTGATTTGTTCACAACGCACCTCCCCGCATCATTGGTTCCAGGAGTTTTTTCAGAGCAGCCCTTGCGCGGTGCAGCCGTACCTTCACGTTCGCCTCACTGAGATCAAGAGCTTCTGCCACTTCGCTGGTTGACATCCCTTCGATGTCCCGAAGCACAAGAACGATGCGGTATTGATCTGGCAGCGCATCGATTTTTTCGTTCAGGAGGTCACGCACCTGACGCGATTGCAGCTGGTCTTCGGACGTTTCCGACACGATTAACGGATCGTCAACGCGACATCCGTTGTCATCGAATATGGGCAGCAGCGGATCGATCGGCTGTTCATTCTTGCGCTTTTGTTTTCGTAACAGCATCAGCGCTTCGTTGACGACAAACCGGTGCATCCATGTCTTGAGGCTCGATCTGCCTTCGAATCCATCCAGACTTCGGTGGATCTTTGTGAACGCCAGCTGCACCGCATCTTCCGCTATTGCTCGGTCATTTAGAATCCGCTGAGCAACCGCAAGCATCCAGGCAATATTATCCCGGACGATATGCTCAAAATCCAACTCGGAACCGGCGTCCGAGCGAAAGCGCGGTTCACTCATTTGCGGTCTGTCAGAAGAAGTGCGCGCCAATTTCGGGTTGCCCCTGCAAGTCTTGTGGCATTCAGCTTACAAAAATCCAAACACTGGCACAACTGAACCGGTTTTAGGCATCTCGTGGGCGCGCTTGCGAGACCAAGCCGTTAGGCATGACCGAACGCCTGCACCCGCGTAGCCCTTCGCGTGCATATCACGGAGACAGCAGGAAAGCGTCTCCGGGGCAGGGGAACCTCATCCATCAGCCATCGTTTGAGATGGGGGTTCTCAGGCGAGACGGTAATCTAACACTGCCAAGCCGAATGGGTGATTGATCTCTGATCTTCCTACTTCTTTGGCTTTTTTGCCTTCGCATTTTTCTTCAAAGTGTCTTTCTCTTTGGTCGCGTCTTTTTTTGCCCAGATGATCCACGGCTTGTTTTCCGAAATCAGCTGTTTGCCTTCTGACATCGCGCCTGCGTTCTTTTTCCTGAGTTTTTCAAGCCGGCTCGCAAGTGAGCCTATATGGCCGGCAAAATGCTGGGCGTCCTGTGCCAACGAAAAGAAGGTTGCATTCTGTGCGGTACCCGTCGGATTTGGAATCTTGGCGCAGGTCATGAAGGCGTCGTGCAAAACTCGCCCGTATTCCTGCAAGGCTTTTGCGGTTTTCAATCTTTCAACGATCTGCTTTTGTCTTTTTTCGAGATCCCCCACGAGCATTATTAGCTTTTTATCGTAATCTACCAAATCTTTACGATAGGCTTCCAGAACCGCTTTGGCCTGCGTGCTTTTATGGCCATGTTTGTCGACGACTTTGATCGCTGCCGAGTATCTGCCCTGTGTGCCGGGGTCTGGCCAAACCACCCTGATTTTCAGGGCCGCGTCGGCAGCTTTGACCGCTTTCTTCGCGTTCTTCAGCGTAACTTCCATGTGGTCATTCTTGAAATACTTCAGATCGTCCCAGCTGAGAGATTTCTTTTTGCTGATTTTTTTACCGTAATCGTGAACCTTCTTTACGTCGCCGATTTTATCATAAACGTCTTTGACCTTGAAAAACTTGTTCAATGCATCAAGCCAGTTCATTCCTTGGCCTCCTACTAATACCCAATGTCTTCATCCCCCGCGCGCCATGTCTTCAGGGCTTGGGCGATACTTGAAGACGGTTGGTGTTACATCGCCTGAAGACCGCCACGCGATTGAGCGATGCATCGGACTCGCCGATCGCGATCTGTCGCGAGGCGATTTCCTCGAAGGCACGGATATTCTCCAGGCGCTGGGGAACTATCTTGAAGCCCGGGCTGCGTCTGGTCCGCTGCTCGCGATGGTCGAAGACATGCAATGGGCGGATGCAATAACCGAAAGGCTCTTTCAATTGGCCGGCGCTATCGCGGAGCGATCCATAATGCTGGTGCTGACAGGACGACCGGAGTTCGATCACTCGGCGTTCAATGGTTTTGATCCGACCGTATTATCGCTGTCCCGGCTGACACGTTGGCAAGTGACCGATCTTGTGAATGAACTGTCCCGGCCAACTGAGTTATCCGCCGACATGATTGATGCGGTTTGTGATCGCTCGGACGGAGTTCCGCTGTTTGTAGAGGAGTTGGTGCGCTCGATCATTCAGAACTCGCCCGACCGGGCCTGGGTCCCAAGCACCCTCAAGGATGCATTAACTGCTCGCTTGAATGAACTTGGTGTATTCCGGCATTTTGCCTATCGCGCATCGTGTTTTGGTCGGAGGTTTTCGGCAGATCTTTTAAGCCGTGTTTGCAACGATCTCTACGGGACAGTTGAAGACGTACTGGACGCAATAATGGCGGCGGGGCTGATTTTCCGGCGCTCGGGACTGGGTCCACAAACTTATTGCTTCAAACACGCATTGCTGCGTGAGGCAGCTTATGAAAGCTTGCCAATTTCTGTCCGTCAGAGCATTCACCGGACCATACACGAGACCCTGATCAAGCACCCTGAGACACAACCCGATATCGTTGCCTGGCACGCTGATCGCGCACGGGAGACGCGCGAGGCTTTTGCCCACAGGTCCGAGATTGAGGCCTGAACCGAGTATCTGCCGCAGGCTTGCACCTGAATCTGTTTGGTTTCTATAGGCCTTGCGAAACACGTAGTTGTCCCCGTTTCATAGTCACGCCCCAACAACTCCGGAAGACTGCCAAAATACCTGCCGCACCAATGCGCCATTGCCTCGACGCAGCGGATTTAGGCGGGCCGCAAGCAAACTACATGGTGGTGTACCTTGCCCGCGCAAGGCCATGATTGCACACGGCCCGTTCACCGAACTGTCAGGTCATCGCAGCGAATAGGCGCCTTTCTCGAGTGTTTTTCTGTCAACAGATCAACCCTCCAAAGGAGCCGCAAACATGCTCGATAACCCTGTTTCCTTTTTGCGCCAATTTGCGGACGCAAACCTGACGGCGCTTGTTTCGAATTGGATGACTGTGGATGGCCGGGTCGCGAAACCGGCGCCTGAACATGTCTCGCAAGTTCACATGTCACCCGAAATCGGAATGCCTATCGCGCAGGCCTATGAAGCCGGGCAGCATGACCCGGAAAATCCGGTGGTCCGCGCCAGCTACATGCAGTTGATGGGCGAGATGCACTGCCAGTATCTTTTTGTCACCGAAACGCTGCAGGTTCGGATTGAGCCTTATTTTGGCGCAGGTGAGCCCTATGAGAACAGTGCCGCCATGCGTGAGGATGTCGCAAAGTACAACCATCTTTATTTCCTGACCACGACCGAAGACGCCTTTGGGTCTGGAGATGCGGATGTCACCGGGAACTGGATGGGCCAACCCACCGGTGAGCAACTGGGCGGCTATGATCTGTTGGTTAACGACATGTTCCGCGCCGTGCATGATTTCTTTGGCCATGCGGTGCCCGGCACCAGCTTTAGCGCTACCGGTGAAGAACGCGCCTGGTATTGCCATTCGCGCATGTGCTCACCGTTGGCGCGCTGTGCGCTGACCACAGAAACCCGAGGGCAGAACACATGGGTCAATTTCGGTCCGCATATCCGCGTCTCGCTGAGAACAGCTGCCTGACACCGGCTATTGATGCCCCAATCAAGGCACTGCACCAGCTGTGCAAAGGCGATCCGTTCAACTATCCGGCGGTGCGAGATGACCTGACCGGCTCGAAACCGGATGGGGTCGCCGACTTGGTGCGCGAAGTGAAGACCCAGCTTGAGGCATTGATCGACGGGTTGAAGGCTTATCGCCCCAAAACATCCGAACCGGACAACCCTGATGACCAGAAATGGGTGGCCGGTGCCCCTCACCACGAAATGATGGCCATCGCCGATGCGCTGGAGGCGCAGGCGACCCTGATCCTGCGCGAGGTCACACAAGACCTCCGGGCCTTTGGCCTGACTGCCTGACACGCGGCCCTTGTTGAAACGGAGACATAACGATGGATGAAGCCAAGATCGAGGATCTCGGGAAAAAGCTGACGCTTGCCAAGAAACAGCCGCTGAATTTCGCCTTTGCCCCTGGCTCGGGCAAGAATGACGGCGCTTGCCAGATGGATCGCAAACTGCCGCTGAACAAGCTGCGGCAGAACGTGAAGAAGGCATCAGGCAACAACAAAACCATCTGCGGGGTGGCCAACGTATCGGGCAAGATGCTCAGCCTGAGCTGTGAAGAGGTTCCTGCCAGGCCGCTGGTCAAGGGGCTGAAGAAGTTCCTCATCGAGCTCAAGCTCAAGCACAAGATTCAGATTCTCGATGCGGACGGCACGGTGGTGATCGCGGATGATGAGGATGAGGCCGAGGCGACCTCGACCGGAGGGACACCGGGGGTCGAAGCGAAAGCAGATGTGCCGGATGACTCCTTGCCGTCTGCCGACGGGCTGGAGGATCTGAAGCAGAAATTCGCAGTCGTGAGCCGTCAAACAAAGCTTGTGATTGAACAGAGCCCGGAGCGTGAAAAGGCACTGTCATCGGCGCTGGAGGCGATCGAAAAACTGCTGGACGCAGGTGAGGCGGACAAGGTGCGTGCCGGGATGGCACGGTTGGCAGCGGCCCTCAAACAGCAACCCGGTGCGAAGCGATCCGGAACCAATGGAAAAGCTGTCAGTGCCTCGGTCAAAAAACTGCTCAAGCTGCGTTCGGATATTGACACCAGCTATGCTCAGCTTCTGGCCGCTCTGTCGAAACACTCCGACGCGCGCGTGCGTAAGATCGCCTCGGACGGGTATCAAAAGATCTTTGGCGGCGCGGGTGGCGTTCTGAGTGGTGCTGATGCCGAGTTGTTCGGAGCTGTGGAAACCTGGAACGCTTCGACTGCCGAAGCCAGGCAGGCGGCTGAGGGCGATATCAAACGCTGCATCGAGCAACTCAAAACCCATCTGGCGGGCAACGAATTCATCCGCCTGATAGAGAACAACCCGTTCGGAGCCTCGCTACAAATCTCGCAGCCGCTGAACTCGGTCCTCAGTGAGATTGACAGTCAGATAGCGGCTTAAGGCGAAACCGAAATGCTATAGCGGAAAGCATCGCCTGACTGGACCTAAAACACGCCATCAACACTTAGGGTTACTGCCCATAGTGCAAGTCGGATACGTGCGCTGAATGCCGTCTCTCGTGCAACCTGCGCGCGCGCAGGTAAATGCCGTCGACCTAGATAACGCCGGTGGAACGGGTCCGATTTTCCAGGTTTGTCCGTGGAAATCATGTGTGCTGTAGCAGGTCGAACCCGACGGGCCTTTCTCAAAAACAGCAATGCTCCCAAAACAACAAGCGTGACTTTTGGTTTGAACCTTCATGCCCGCTTGAATATGAGCCTTTTGGTTTCTATCGAAAGACCCCGATCCATGCTGACAGTGATCCAGAATGCCGACATTCACGCACCTGATCCCATCGGGATCGGGCATGTGGTGATTGCTGGCGAGCGCATTGTCTACCTCGGCGCGGAATTGCCCGAGGTGGCTTCGCCGTTGCAGGCAGAGGTCATTGACGTTCAGGGCGCCGCAGTGGTGCCGGGACTGATCGACGCGCACGCACACCTGACGGGTGGTGGTGGCGAAACCGGTCCGGCCAGCCGGGTGCCGCCAATGGTGCTTTCCGCTTTCACCCGGGCAGGGGTGACGTCGGTCGTTGGTGTCTTGGGCACCGATGATCTTACTCGGAATACGCAAACCCTGGTCACGCAGGCCTATGGTTTGCGTGAAGAGGGGCTGTCGGCCTGGTGCCATACCGGCGGCTATCACGTGCCGTTGACGACGCTGACCGGATCGGCGCGGGGGGACATCGTGTTCCTCGATCCGGTGATCGGTGTCGGGGAACTGGCGATCAGCGATCACCGCTCGAGCCAGCCAACATTGGACGAGTTCCTGCGGATCGCAAGCGAGGCGCATGTCGCAGGGCTAATGACCGGCAAGGCGGGGATCGTGCATTGCCACATGGGCGACGGCAAACGGGGCCTGTCGTTGTTGGAGCAAGCCATTGCCACAAGCGAGATCCCCGCGCGGGTGTTCAATCCCACCCATATCAATCGCAACAAGGCCCTGTTTCACGAGGCGGTGGCATTGGCGCGGCATGGCTGTTTCGTCGATGCGACGGCTTTTCCCGCCGGTCATGTGGAGCCCGGGATATCCGCTGCCGACGCCTATCTGCAATTCCGCGACGCCGGGGGGCGGGCCGGTCGTTTTACCATCAGTTCAGATGGCGGTGGTTGTCTGCCCGCCTTTGACCACGACGGCAATCTGACCCGATTTGGCGTGGGCTTGTGCGATACACTGCCCGAAACATTAGCCAGTCTGGTGGGTGCGGGGGTGCCGCTTGTCGAGGCGCTCATGCCGTTCACGTCGAATGTTGCCGATCTTCTGAAACTGCACCGCAAGGGGCGTTTGGCCGAGGGCATGGATGCCGACCTGCTGGTTCTCGGTGAGGATTTCGCGATACGCCATGTCATGGCGCGAGGGGCATGGCATATCCGCGACGGTCAGGTAGTGCGGCGCGGAACATATGAATAAGGTCGGACAATCGGGCCTTGAACCCCGCAGACCCGTGAAGAAAAGGTTAAAACAAGATGTGCCCTGCACCTGCTGAAGAAAACACACCCCGAGGTTTCATCATTCCGATCGGCGGCGGTGAGGACCGTGTGAAGGAAATGCAGATCCACCGCAAATTCGTGGAGCTGTCCGGCGGGCCTGACGCCGATATCGTGGTGATCCCGACCGCCTCGATGCTGGAAGAAACGGGCCCCGACTACAATCGCATCTTCTCGGAACTTGGGGCGGGCGAGGTCGAGTTTCTGCCGATCTCGCGCCGGGCCGATTGTGACAACCCGGAATTCGCCGGAATGCTGGACCGGGCGACGGGCATTTTCATGACCGGTGGCAATCAGCTGCGGCTGTCGGCGATTCTGGGCGGCACACTTGTGGCGCAGAAAATCCGTCGCCGGAACGCGGCGGGCATCCCTGTTGCGGGCACCTCGGCTGGTGCCTCGATCATGTCCGAGCATATGGTCGCCGGTGGCAGTTCCAACGCGGCCCCTGCCGAGGGCAACATCACACTGGCGCCGGGTATGGGTCTGACCAACGCGGTCATCATCGACCAGCATTTTACCCAGCGAAACCGGCTGGGGCGGCTGCTAACGGCTTCATCTTTCAACCCATTTCTGATCGGGTTGGGGATTGATGAGGATACCGCCGCGTTCATCGGGCCAGACAACGTTCTTGAGGTCGTGGGCAGCGGCACTGTCACGATTGTGGATGCCAGCCAGCTGACGCATTCGTCGATGTGGGATGCGCGCGCGGGTGAGGCGCTGAGCCTTCTGGGTCTTCGACTTGACGTTCTCGGCGAAGGCTGCCGTTATGATCTGACTGCGCGCATGGCTTATCCGCCGGACGAGCATATGGCGTTCTGCACTCTTCCGAATCCGGGTGGGAAAAGCTCGGCCTAACGGGAAGACACAAAACAAAAAAACGGGGAGCCTCATGAAAATACTCTCAACCAATGTCTTCGTCGGTCCGAACGTCTGGGCAAGTTTTCCGGTAATCCGACACGTCATTGATCTGGGAGTTTTGGAGGATTGGCCCTCGGCCAAGATCGGCACCGAGTTTGTCGATGGGTTGGTTGCGGCTCTGCCGGGTCTTGCGGAACACGGATGTTCGTACCGCGAGCCGGGCGGCTTCATTCGGCGCCTGCGAGAGGATGAAGGCACCTGGCTGGGGCATGTGCTGGAGCATTGCGCCATTGAGGTACAGAATGTTGCGGGCACGGACGTGACCTTTGGGCGAACCAGAGGCACCGGCGAACACGGCCAGTACAACATGGTCTATGAATATCGTCAGCGTGATGTCGGTCTGGCGGCGGGCAAGCTGGCGATGCGGCTCTTGATGCATCTGCTGCCCGAGACTTTGCGCGAGCAGGTCGATTACTCGTTTGACCCGGAGTTTGACTGGGACGAGGAACTGCGCAGTTTCGTTCTGCGCGCGCAGCGGAAAGAGTTTGGCCCATCCACCGGCTCGCTGGTCAAGGCGGCCCAGGAACGCGACATCCCCTGGATTCGGCTCAACGAGGGATCGCTGGTGCAGTTCGGGCACGGCAAGTATCAAAAGCGAATTCAGGCGACGATCACCTCGGAAACCAAGCATATTGCGGTCGAGATCTCCTGCGACAAGGAAGACACCCACAATCTGCTGAGCGATCTTGGGTTGCCGGTTCCGCAGCAGCGTATGGTCTACAACGCGCGCGAGGCCGTGCGGGCGGCGCAGCGCGTCGGCCATCCAGTGGTGGTCAAGCCGCTGGATGCCAATCACGGGCGCGGAGTTTCGATAAATCTCAACACCGATGACGAGGTCGAGGCCGGTTTTGCCGAAGCCAAGGAGCATTCCAGAAGCCGCGCGATACTGGTCGAGAGTTTCATAACTGGCTTCGATCACCGGATGCTGGTGGTGGACAACAAACTGGTTGCGGTGGCCAAGCGTGTCCCAGGCCATGTGGTTGGCGACGGCAAGCACACAATCGCCGAACTCGTCGATATCGTGAACGAAGATCCCCGCCGCGGCATCGGGCATGAAAAAGTGCTGACGATGCTCGAGATCGACAATCAGGCGAAACGTCTGATGGAAGGCGCCGGCCACACGGAAGAAACCGTGTTGCCGGAGGGAGAGGTTTTCTATCTGCGGTCGACCGCGAACCTGTCCACGGGCGGCACCGCGATTGACCTGACGGATGTGATTCATCCCGACAACCGTGACATGGCCGAGCGCGCGATCATGGCGGTGGGGCTGGATGTGGGCGGCGTCGATTTCCTGATCGACGACATCACCAAATCCTACAAAGACATCGGCGGCGCCATCGTCGAGGTGAATGCGGCCCCCGGTTTCCGGATGCATGTGGCCCCGTCCGAGGGGCAGCCGCGCGATGTGTCCGGTAAGGTGATGGACATGCTGTTCCCCTCCGGTGAGGAAACCCGCATCCCGATTGCCGCCATTACCGGCACGAATGGCAAAACCACCACCTCTCGAATGCTGGCGCATATCATGAAGGCCAGCGGCAAGATTGTGGGCCTGACCTCGACCGATGGCGTTTATGTGGATGGCAAGCTGAGCGTGAAGGGCGATATGACTGGTCCGAAATCGGCGCAGATCGTCCTGCGTGACCCAATGGTGGATTTCGCGGTGATGGAGACCGCGCGTGGCGGGCTTGTGCGCTCAGGGCTTGGCTATCAGCGGTCCAACGTGGCGGCGTGCCTGAATGTCTCCGCCGACCATCTGGGCCTTGGCGGCATCAACACGGTTGAGGAACTGGCCGTGGTCAAGCGGGTTGTGGTGGAAAGCGCCACCGACACGGCCGTTCTGAACGCCGATGACATCAACTGTCTGAAGATGGCCGATTACGTCGGGGCCGACACGATCTTTTATGTCACCACGAACCCGGGCAACGGTCTGGTCAAGGAACATATCAAGTCCGGCGGCAAGGCCATTGTGCTGGAACACGGCATGAATGGTGACATGCTGACCATCTACGACAACGGTCTGCACATTCCGGTGCTCTGGTCGCATCTGATCCCCGCAACGCTTGAGGGCAAGGCGATCTTCAACGTGCAGAACGCGATGTTCGCCGTTGCAATGGCCTATTGCTTCGGCGTCGATCTCGACAACATCCGCCACGGGCTGCGCACCTTCGACACCAGCTATTTCCAGGCGCCGGGGCGAATGAATGTCTTTGACGAGCATCCCTTCAAGGTGATCCTCGACTACGCCCACAACCCCGCTGCCCTGTCGGCGATGAGCACCATGTCCGACCGTATGGATGTAAAGGGCAGCCGGCTT
Source organism: Ruegeria sp. (assembly GCF_040830605.1). Taxonomy (GTDB): domain Bacteria; phylum Pseudomonadota; class Alphaproteobacteria; order Rhodobacterales; family Rhodobacteraceae; genus Ruegeria. Next base: position 484,121 of record NZ_JBFOMD010000003.1, on the reverse strand, counting down.
TGCGTTGCCTCGATGCCCGGCGACCGCCGTGACGAGGATGTGGCGGATGCCGCTGCCGCATTGGCCGGTCATTTTGACCACTTCATCTGTAAGGCAGATGACAACCGGCGTGGTCGTGGCCATGATGAGATCCCGCAGATGCTGCGGGCCGGTCTGATCGCGGGTGGCGTTGCCGACGACGCCATCAGCATCATCCCCAGCGAGGTAGACGCGATCGAGGCAGGGCTGGCCATGGCGGCGCCGGGCGACCTTTTGGTGATCTTCGGCGATGACACGGCCCGGTGCTGGAAACAGATCATCTATTTTAACTCCGGTGAGAAACCCGAGGCGGTCGCGCCGGCGCCGACCACATCCGCCGCGGGCGAGGTCGAAGACCTGTTTCACAGCGATCAGGCCCTGATCCGGGACGAGCGTGGAGTGCGTCTGGCCCGCAACATCAGCGAAGACGCCGACTGAGAGGCCGGGATGGACAGGATCGAAGAGCTTGAAACCGCGCTGACCATTCATTGCGCGCAGGCCGACCACATCCGTGTGGACGATGCCCGCAGGCTGACCGGGCCGGGGTTGCTGTGGGATCGTCCCGGCGCGGTGATGGATGTCTTCTTTGACGATATCCCTGCCAGCCGCGTCACCAGATTGTGGGAGCATCACGCCCGCCGGGTGCTGGATGCGCTTGGCTGGCAGGATGAGGACCTTACGCATCGGGTGTTCAGCGGTGGCGTGAATCTGGCGATCTCGGCGCCGATGGATCAGCTCTATTCGGCCATATTCGCGGCCCAGACGGCGTGGCATTTCTGCGCGGCAGAGCTTTTGGGCGCGGAACCGGGCGATTTCGAGCGGATGATCGCGGATGTGAAGGGCGTGATGGCCGAGGAGGCCAACCCGCCGCTCATGGCGCTGATCAAGGTAGCCGCAGAGCGGGGCGTCGATATCCTCTGCGATGATGATGAGATTTCGATCGGCCATGGCACGGGCAGCCGGACCTGGCCCTTTGACGCGCTGCCTGCCCCGGAGGAGGTGGACTGGGACGCATTGCACAACATTCCCGTCGCTTTCATCACCGGCACCAACGGCAAAACCACGACGACCCGTCTGCTTGAGGCGATTGCACGGGCCTCTGGCAAGGTCGCCGGGCTGACATCGACCGAATTTGTTCGGGTGGGTGACGATATTCTGGATCGGGGCGACTATTCCGGGCCGGGCGGGGCGCGGATGCTGTTGCGCGACCAGCGGCTTGAGATTGCCTGTCTGGAGGTGGCGCGCGGAGGTATCCTGCGTCGGGGCCTGCCCACGAAGGCGGCGACTGCGGCGGTGGTCACAAATGTCGCGAACGATCATCTGGGTCAGTATGGCGTCAATACGGTGCCGGAACTGGCGCAGGCAAAGTTCGCCGTGCACCGGACGTTGGCCAAAGACGGTATCCTTGCGCTCAACGCGGATGACGACTTTGTCCGGGCCGAGGCGGAAACCACGCGGGCCAATATCTGGTGGTTCTCTTTGGATGCGCAAAACGAGAAGATCACTGGCGCCCGCGAACGCGGGGACTGCTGCGCCTATCTGCACGGTGACAGCATCTTCTTCTTCGACGGCACGGAGGAACAGGAGGTTCTGGCTGTGGGCAAGGTGCCCCTGACCATGGGTGGTGTCGCGCGCTACAATATCCTCAATGCGTTGGCCGTGCTGTGCCTCGCCCGCGCTATAGGTATTTCTTTTGAGGCCATCCGGGCCGGGCTTGCCTATTTCAAACCCGACGCAACAGACAATCCGGGCCGGTGTAATGAGTTTGCCTATAACGGCGCGCGGGTATTCGTCGACTTCGCCCATAACCCGCATTCCATTCGCGCCGTTTGTGAGGCTCTGTCGGCGCTGCCCGCCAAGCGCCGTTTCATCATGCTGAGCCATGCGGGTGACCGGTCGGATCAGGACATCAGCGATGTCACCGCGACCGCGCTGAACTTCAAACCGGATGTGATCGTTGCGGCCGAGTTGGAGGGGTATCTGCGCGGGCGTGAATTGGGGGAGATTCCCGCCCTGATCGAACAGGCGGCAGCGGCGAACGGGTTCAGCGCGGATCAGATACAACGCGCCGCCTCGCCATCCCGGGCAGCCGCGCAGATTCTGGAACAGGTTGCGCCGGGCGATATTGCCCTGCTGCTGGTGTTGTCAGAACGCGGCGAGGTACTGAGACTGCTGGAACCCTGATCCTCTACGCAGCGCTGGGTCGGGTTTTCGTCTAAACCGCACATGGCGGTTTCCCGCCATAAATCGGGTTCAAGGCAGGAACGGCATACTTGAACTGGTATGCCAAGCATGCGTTCAATAACTCCGCAATTGATCAGTTGCCTGGGACAACTGGATAAAGCCCATGCGCTATTATTTCGATCGTTACCGCCTGGATGCGGAGCGTCGCGAGCTTCACTTTGGTTCGCAAAGGGTGCAACTCGCGCCCAAGACGTTTTCGGTCTTGCTCCATTTGGTTTCCAACAGTCACCGGATGGTTTCCAAGGCCGAGCTTTTGGATGCGTTCTGGGCGTCAAGTGTTTCGGAAAGCGTGCTGCAGACGACGATCCGCTTGGTGCGTCAGGCGATTGGTGACAATGGGCGGGACCAAAGGCTGATCCGGACATATCACGGGCAGGGCTTTCGCATTGCAGTAGATGTGATGACCGAAGAAGCCGCGCTGGATGGGGCTGAAGAAAAATCGGCAGCCACCGCGCCTGCGCCGACCGAGCCCGCGACCGGCGACTTTGAAGAGCGCCGGTTGGCCGCCGTTCTTGCGTGCCGTTTCAAGTCTTCCGAGCAGGTTGAGACCGATGCCGAGTCCGGGGAGGACCCGGAAATGGAATTTCTCCAGCAGGCGCGGCAGGTCATAGAAGCCCATGACGGCGTTCTTTTGCACACCATGCCTGACGGGTTTACTGCTGTTTTCGGCGCGGCGCGCGGGGTCGAGAACGGGCGGCACCGGGCGGCGCTGTGCGCCGAGGCGTTGAAACAAGAGGCTGACGCGCTGGATCTGGCCTCGGCCGGAACGACGCTGGGATTTGGAATTGACTGGGGCCGTTTTCCGATCGTAACGGGCGAGGACGAGGCGCCGTTCCGCGCCTTGCCGTCAGCCGTTCTGAAAACGGCGCTCTTCCTTGCTGGTGAGGCTGAGGCAGGACAGGTGATCTTTTCGGCCAAGATCGAGAAGGATCGAAGCAGGGCCACGGGATTTCGGGCCTTTCTCGGGCGTCAGGCGGAATTGACGCTCTTACAAGGCAACTACGAACGGGTCACCCGGGGGCAGGGTCAGGCCGTCGTCTTGTCGGGTCAGGCGGGCATCGGAAAATCCCGACTTCTGAAAGAATGCTTGAACCGTCTTGAGCACCCCGGCCTGCGAGTCCTACGGCTGGACTGCATGCCTTTGGCACGCAGTACGCCACTGGCAGTGTTCAGCCAGCTTTGTCAGGAAATTTGCGGCGAAGGCGGGTGCAAACTGACCCCCACTGACCCGCTGGATCAGGCGCTGCTGACGGATCTGCTGGATCCGAACCAAACAGATCGCGCTCAGCTGAGTGAGCTGTCTCCTCACATGCGCCGCCAACGCACATTTGCAATCATTCAGGATTTGATCGCCAGTCAGGCCGATCGGGGGGTCCTGGTTATATCTGTCGAAGACATCCATTGGATGGATGCGACCTCACGCGAGTGTCTGACCTATATTCTGCAGCATCTCGAAAAGATGCCGGTTTTCATCCTGCTAACCACTCGGCCCGCGCAAGAGATAGGGTTTGCGGAATGGCTGCCCCTGACCGTTCTACAACTGGCGCCGCTGGATCAGGAGGATTGCATCGATCTGGTCAAATCGAAACCCGAGCTTGGCGGGTTGAGCGAGGCCGATATTCTGCGGCTTGCCTCCCGCGCGGCGGGCAACCCGTTCTTTCTGGAAGAGCTTTCGATGGCGGTCGAGGTTGGCTCGGCCCCAGACGGAGGCTTGCCCGATACCGTTCAGGCTGTCATCGCCGCGCGCTTTGATAGTCTGGACACCGATGCGCGCAGTTTGTTGCAAGCTGCTGCCGTGGTCGGACCTGTCACGCCAGTCTCACTGGTGTCGCAACTGTTGGGCTGGACGGATACCCGTTTTGAGGCGGCGCAGGCCGAACTGCTGGGTGCGGGGGTTCTTGTCGAGGACAGCTTGCTGGGCCAGCAGGCGCTGCGTTTCCGGCACATACTCTTGCAGGAAGCAGCCTACGAGATGCTGGCCATGAATGAGCGTGTGTCACTGCACCGCAAGATTGCCCTCATCATCCGCCAGACCGAAACCGACCTGCACCCAGAGCGGCTGGCGTGGCACTTTCAGGAGGCCGGAGAAACCGCGCTGGCCGTGGATCACTGGACGCGGGCGGCCCGCTTGGCGCATCAGAGATCGGCAAGCCGAGAAGCCATCGACTTTGCCCAAAGCGGTCTGAGGCTGCTTGAGCCCGAGGCGGACGATGTCGAAAGCGTTCGAAAGCAGATGGAACTACAACTAACGCTGGCGCCTGCGCTGGCGGCTGCCAGAGGGTATGGTTCCGAAGACGTTGGTGCAGCATATCAAAAGGCACGTGATCTGAGTCGCAAGGCGTCGACGCCGCGCTCGGAGTTCCGGATGCTCGTGGGCCTCTGGAACTACAACTGGGTGCGTGGAAACCTGTCACAGGCCCATCGCCAAGCCAGCGAGCTTTTGGACCTCGCCAAGGCACAGGATGACCCGACCCTGCAACTGCGCGCGCTTGCCTGCATGGGAGAGATCCTGTTTCATGCAGGCAACCTCACCGAAGCGCAGACAAACCTGCAACGCGCCTGCTCGATCTATGATCAGTTGAAGCAGGTCAACGTTGCCTCACAGGTTCCCGCTGTAGCCTGCCATTCTTACGCGGCGTGGACCGCGAGCCTCATGGGGCAGTCAAAGCAGGCCCGGCAGTTTTCGAAGAAGGCAGGCGTCATCGCGCATGAACTGGTGCAGCCATTCAGCCTATCGCTGTTTTACGCACTCAGTGCAATGGTTTACGTGAGCGAGGGCGATATCGAAGAATGCCTGACGATGGCCCGAACCGGACGGGAAACCAGCGAGAGGGGCGGTTTCCCGTTTTGGCTCGGAACCTCTCTTGTTGCGGAAGGGTGGGCCGAGGCGCATCTGGGCGAAACAGATAACGGGCTTGCGCGGCTGCGGCAGGGGATCGAGGTGTTCGAGGACACCGGCGCGCGCATTCAACTCGCTAACTGGTACGGGTTGCTGGCCGAGGCGTTGCTTTGCAAGGGTGACGCGCAGGCTGCGCAGGATGCACTCGACACCGCGACATCCTGGGCGGAGGCGACCGGGGATGTGTTTTTCAAGCCCAGATTGGACCGAGCAGCGCGGAAATTGGCCAACCTGGCATGAATTCGTCATGAAATGCTCAGAACCTGCTCAGGACCAGTTTGGCCCGGCAGGATTATCCTGTTTGTCACGTAAGCGGCACCATTAGGCCGCTGTCTGACGCATGCGCTACGCGTGCGCGGCCCCTCATATTTTCGAGGGAGAGTGAGTGAGTTTTAAGAACGGGTGTTCCAATGGTGATTAAGAACCACATGAAAGAGCTGTGGGAAAAGGAAGAGAAAACTCTATCCAAGGAACTTTCCACAGCATTGACCAAGGAGCTGAACGGCAAGGACGTTAAGAAGAAAATTGACGCCCTGAACCAGGAGTGCAACAGCTCGAAAAAACCCACAAAAGAGCTTCTGAACCTTTACAAAAAGGAACTGGATACCCGCCTGAAGGCCAAGACACGAACCTATAGCGGGATGGACCTGGAAGGTTCGGTTTCTGTTAAGTCCAAATCGAAAGGGTGGCAGGCGTCGGTCGATGCAACCGCAGAATACGTCACAACCTGGCGCGGAAACGTCAAACACACGGCGGCCGCGACCGACACGTTCCAGACCATTGCAAAGAAGTACTACGGCCATGAGATGTACTGGGAGGTGCTGGTTCAGGCCAATCAGTTCTGCTTTCACGAGGGGGCTGTCATCGACGTGCCGATGATCGAGGTGATCAAGGATACCTATTCCGGCAAGGCCAAGCCCAAGAGCGGCGGCAAGACCAAACCGGCCAAGGTTCTCTATCCCGAAATAGCCTATAACTTCGACAAGACAAAGGCGGTTACCACGTATCACATGTTCCCCGGCATCCCGCTGCTGGTTGAAGTCAAGTATGAGTTCAAGGGTGAGATCACGCTCAAGAAGGCGGGAACGATCTCATCCAGCTTCAACCTGAAATCACACGAAGCCGAAATGACCAAGAAGGCCAAGGGCCTGACCGGCAAGCTGACGCTGAACAAGTTCAAGCCCACCGGCGTCGGCTATGCGGTCGATTTTCTGGGCAAGAAATGGACCGCTGCGGTGTCGCTGACCAAGGACGCATCGGCCAAGGTGGAGATTGCGCCCAAACCCGTCACCTTCAAAGTTGGCGGCGTCGATATCGAGGGGAAGGTCGGGATCTCGATTGAAATCAAGGTCTATCCGACCAAGACCTACAAGCCCCCTCCGGTGCCCCAACCGCATCCGATCTACGAGTTCGCTGAAGACGTCCTGAAGGTCGTTATCACGGTGGAACTCCTCCTTACGGGGGTCGGACTGTTGCCGGCGGCCCGTGGCGGGCCGGTGCCGCAGCCGGCAGGCGGTGTGTATTCCGCCGGGCCGGTTCCTTACGGCGTCTATGACCCCAACGGTGTCATATAGCCGGTTCGGATTTTTCGCTGCGGGAGTGGGATATCGACCCCGCGACTGGCTCGGGTCCCACCTTCCGCCGCGCCGCATTCCGGCACATGTTCTCAATCTTTGAACAAGGAACAGATAAAATGGCCATTCCAACTATGTCCCACACCGTCAAGAAGGGTGAGACCCTCATTGGCGTCGTCAAGAAACACGGCTTTAACGGGAAGGCGTACAAAAAGATCTACGACGCCCCGTATAACGCCAAGCTGCGCAAGAAGCGCCCCGATTCTGAGGGTTCAACCCCGGCATGTGGTGGCCCGGATGCAGGCTGAGTCTTTCTTGCTCTGAAATCCAAGCGCTCGTTCGGCGTGATCTAGCCGAGACCGAGGATCGAACATGCCGTGCGGCCCGTGGATGGCCAAATAGCGTAGGAGACAAAGCGACAAACGCGAAGATCGTCACGTGTCGCCGGTCACTGAGAGTTCGAGTGCAGCAGAGGGCGAAGCGTGGCTTCACTGGCATGAGAGAACCTGACCATGAAAGTGTGACAGTCCAATTTGTCAGCGATCGGCTTGGCGCAACGCTGGTGAAAACACCATCGCCAGCGTTGCGGTTGTGTTATGCCGCGCTCTGCTTTTCCGAAATGTGCAGTCCGACGGACAACATGCGCATCGCGTCTTCTGCGGCGCGGCGGAGGAGGCGTTCTCCGTCGCGGATGGCATCTTCCAATGTGCACGGCCGCTTCAGGATTGAGGCAAAGGCGGAAATCCCGTGATCAAACGTTTGATCGACACCTTTTCCTATCGTTCCCGCAAGGGCGACGGTGGGAATACCTCGCTCGGCTGCGCGGCGAGCCACTTCGCAGGGCACCTTGCCATAGGGGCTCTGACCATCGAGGCTGCCTTCTGCGGTGATAACCAGATCGGCCTTCCCGAGGAGGCGGTCGAAATCGAGGTAGTTCATCACGATATCGAACCTCGGATGAAGCGTGGCACCTGCAAAGGCAATCAGGCCCGCGCCCAATCCGCCCGAGGCGCCCGCACCCTGCGCCTCGCCAACATCAAAGCCGGTTTCGGCCCGGATAGCCGTGGCCCAACGTTGCAGAGCGGCGTCAAGGTAGTCGACCTGATCCGGTGTCGCACCCTTCTGAGGACCGAACACCCGGGCGACACCGCGTGGGCCCAGCAACATGTTGTGCCAGTTCACCGCGGCATCGATCTGGACGGTCTTGAGGCGTGGGTCCAAGGTGGACAGATCAATCCGGTGGAGCCACATCAGTTCAGCCCCGCCGCGCCCAATCTCCGCTCCCTCTTCGTCCAGAAGCCGTGCCCCGAGTGCTTGTGCCAGGCCGGCTCCGCCATCGTTGATGCCACTATCACCGCAGCCAACAAGGATTTGTTCCGCGTCGGCATCGAGCGCATGCAGGATCAACTCGCCCACACCGAAAGAGGTGGTCAGCATCGGATTGCGCTGGTCGCGCGGTACCAGCGACAAACCCGCTGCTGCCGCCATCTCGATCACAGCCGTGCGTGGGCCCGGCCCGCCGAGAAATCCAAAAAAGCTGTCCACGGGGTCGCCGACGGGTCCGGTGACCCGAGTTGGGATGATTGTGCCGCCGGTCGCACGTACCAAGGCCTCGGTGGTGCCTTCGCCTCCATCGACCATGGGGGCCTCCAGTATTTCCGCGTCCGGCATCGCGCGAAGGATCCCGTCCGAGATGGATTTGGTGACGTCGGTGACGCAGAGTGACTCCTTGAAACCGGACGGCGCGACAAGAATAGTCATGGTCATGTTCGAGTATCCTTTTTTGCTTGAGGGTTGCAGGTTGGTAGGGAGGGTCTGGTGAGCGTCAGTCATTGGAAGAGACGGGAAAGGCCGCGTTCGATCTGCTTGCCCGCGGTGCGAATGTCGGTCCCGGCCTGACGGAGATCTTTCCGCACCCGTGCGATAAGCGGTGGTTCTGATCGGGTTGGTGCCGAAGCTTCGCGGCGAACCGGTACTAGGGTGGGGCGGGCCGGTGCATTTGCTGTCTGTTTGGGCCGGGCCTGCGGGCGCAGGCTGGAAACCGAAACCAATGCTGGGCGCTGATCGTGCTCATCGGCGATTGCAGAACGCTCCTCCAACGTCAGGGGTCGCGTTTCAGTTGTGGCAGAGGACGTCGCGCGGTTCTCGGGAGACAACGTCTCCAACTGGTTTGGCCAAACCCACAGCGCAAATACGCAGATCAACCCGATTTTGATCGGGGCAAGCGGGAGCGCCAATTTGAACAGGTCTTTCTGCGAAAAGCCGGCGTCTTCCCTCAGTCCGAAGATGGCGACAGGTTTTGCACTGACCATCATGGTCTGGCAGAACCCGGTGCCCATGACGGCAATCAAAATGGCGAGAGTCGCGTCATGTCCGAAACCGGCAACCGGCAGCGCCAGGGCCGGGATCAGGATGGCAGCGCGGGCTGAGCGTGACGTGATCGCGAGATGAGATGCCACCGCAACAATTGACAGAAAAACCACGGCAGTGCCGGTGTTCGTTGCGACCGCTGCTGGAAGCAGCTTCAAAGCGGCAGCTGCCAGCCAACGGTCTGCACCTGTGTCGATGACGGCGACAGACAGCATGAGCGTGGCCGCCATATAGAGCACTAGCTCGACATCGACCGATCGAAAGACCTCCTTCGGCTTTCGCTCGCAAAACGGAGGAAACAGCAGCAAGACAGCACCGCCAATCGCGACAACTGCTTCGTCAAGCCCGTGAAGGGGTTTCGCGATCCACAATCCGACGAGCGCGATGAGGACAATGAGGATACGCCGCTGGATGGTTGAATACCGTCCACGGTTTTCGGACGGCGTGATATGCGCCAGCCAAAGGCGCTGCGGGATGAAGATCACGAAAATTAGGATCGTAGCCAGAAAGACGGAGCCTGCCGCAAGAGGCGCGGCGATCTTCAACCATTCCAGGTAGCCGATCTGGGGGCCGCCGGTGGCGCCAATGGCCTCAACGGCGACGACATGTGCACCCGCGCCGATGAGCGAACCGCCCGCCGACAGCAAGATGGCTGTGGGAAACAATAGCGCCAGTGGTTTGGTCAGGCGAGGGTTCGGAAGCGATCCAAGCAGACCCACGAAAACCGGCAGCAGCAGCGCCGCGCGCCCGGAAGTGCTTGGCAAAAGGAAGGCTGTAGCCGAGATGGCCGCCCCGGTCGCTAGAAAGAACGGCAGGACACGCGGAGCGCCGTGTGTCAGGGGGGCGACCAGACGCTCTGCCAGACCCGCCTCCTTGACCACTGCTGCAATGACAAAAGCTGCGAGCAGAAGCCAGACGATCTTTTCGCCGAGCGTATTGGTGAGCGCCTCTTGCGGTTGGGCACCGGTCACCACAAGAGCCAAGGCAGCGGTCAACGCCACCAAGCTGTCGGGTAGCCGCGTGGCAACCCAGCCCACGACGGCGAAAACAGTGACTATGAGAACGATCTTGGCGTCTTGCGCCAATCCTGACGCTTTGAACCAGATGGCTGCTCCTACAACCGCGCCGATTGCAGCCGGAAGCAGTGCCGATTTCAGGCCTTCGGGCAGCTTGGGAAGTGTGAAGTCCAACGGCGCGTTATGTGATGTTGTTGTCATCGGTGGCCTCTTTTCGTCAGCGGTCGCGTCCGGATGGCGAATTGAATAGAGGCGGGGGCTGACGACCGTGCGGTCAGTGTGATGAACGGCAGATGCCGAGGTTTATGAACGTTTTATGACAACCGGCTTCTTGCGAGTTGCGAAGGCTGAGCGTGCCGTCTACTGAGTTGGGTTCACAACCCTGACACTTCGATTACACGTGCCAAGAAAAAGTGCGATGAGTGAGACAGAAGAAATGACCGACTACCGCGTTCATCTCACGTTCATCTTTCTGAAAGAGTGCGTTTCATCTTTTGGAGTAATATTGTTGGTTCGGACCGGCGAGACGCTGGTTTGAAGCATGTATTGGCGAGCAGGGTATATCAGTGTCAAAGCATGATTGTTGGGGGGTGCATAAGATCAGGAAGACGCACGGCAGATTGCCAACTGCGTTGTGTATAGTCGTCGCGTTACTGATCGGTTTCGGTTTGACGGCGCAAGCGAGTGCGCAAACCGCAAGCTTTCGGTCCGTGGACAGGAATGCCGACGGTGTGTTGAGCTTTAATGAACTTGTCGACGCCTTTGGTCAGGCTGGTGCGAGAAGGCTGCTCGAAAGGTCCGATCATAACGGAGATGCCCGGTTGACCATACCCGAACTGCGATCAAGCCGGGATGACGATCGGTACAATGGCGACGACAGAGATGATCGGAACGACGACGATGATCGCGACGATGACAACAATGGCGATGGCGACGGGGATAATGGCGACGACTAGAGCGAACGAATCTCACTGCAAATGAACCGGCGACTGGTCAGGCAGAGCTAATCTCATTCCACTTCAATTAAAGCATATAATACTTTGATTTACAACAAAAAAATATCGTTATTTCATTGTGCGCGGCCTCGCAGCTGGGCAAACTGAATCCTAGTGAAAATGCTGGATCGTATGAGGGGGTTTCCACTCATCCCTAATACGCGTTCATCTGATGTTCATCTGATTGCATGCAACGCTTTCATCAGGCTTTGCGATTGTTCTCACAACAGGCTGGCAAAAGCGATGCAGCGAAACGCCAGCTAGGGAGCAAGGCATGAAACAACTTTCCCAAATCACTCCGTCCATCTGCGAGATCGCAAAATGGGCCTTCACAACTCGGAGGGTTAATCGTTCAGATGTGCATGGCCTCTCCACTCAATTGCGCCATGCGAAAGCAGGTGACCTAATTCTCTGCGAAATCGTCGAAATCGGGCACCACAAAAAAATTCAGCTGGCCGAAAGGCGTGCCTCGATCAGCTATCCGGGTGACTTCGTTGTGCTTTGTCTTGGTGACCGCTACGCACCTGACCAGTTTCTCGCCAGCGCGGTCATTGACGACGATCTCATCGACCTTGTGGCAGGCGGCGGCGTCGCTGGTCGGGTTGATGCCGCCCATGAATTCATGGACGATCCAACCCGGTTGAAGCCGTTGGGTCTTTTGACCAATGCGACGGGCCATACGATCAACGTTGCCGACTATGCGCTGCCTGCCTTGCCGGCCAATGATCGTGTAACGGTCATCGGAGTTTTCGGCGCGTCGATGAACTCCGGCAAGACAACAGCGGCCTCAAGCCTTGGGCATGGCCTCATGCGTGCGGGTTATGCTGTGGCTGGCGTCAAGGCTACCGGCACTGGAGCTTTCGGCGATTTCAACAGTTTCGAGGACGGGGGCGCCCCTGCGTTGGACTTTACCGACGTGGGCATGGCGACAACCTTCCGCACGCCATTGGAACGGATCGAAGCGGGTTTCGACACTTTGGTCGCCACCGCCGCAGAGCGGGGGGCCGAAGTGGTCGTCGTCGAGATTGCAGACGGCGTTTTCCAACAGGAAACGCGCGCAATCCTGCAGTCTTCCTGCATCCGCGACCGGCTGGACGGCATCCTTTTTGCGGCACCTGACGCGCTCAGTGCATTGGGCGGTGTGACAGTGTTGAAGAGGGTAGGGCTCAGCCCCTTTGCCATCTCCGGAATGATCAGCTGCTCGCCAATGGCGGCGGCAGAAGCCGCCGAAGTCACCGGTCGACCGATCTTGTCGCGTGAGGACCTGTGGTCGCCCGAAGTGATCGCGCGTCATGTCGCACCTCTGATGCGTGGCGAACCGGAAGATGTGGCCGCATGACTGTCCTTCCACCACTCACCACAAGGGACCGCGTCATCGACGCGGTCCTCGTGGTTTCCTGCGGAATAGGGCAGGCGGCGGCCCTGGCGGTGGCAGCATTCGCCACACGTGACGGTTTCGCCGCTCTGCATTCCGGCAACGGCTTGGCGGTCAGCACGGTGATGGAATTGTCAGTCTCTGGTGTGATTGCCGCCTTGTGTTTTCTTGTATCTCGTTACCGTGCAGAGGCATTGGGACAGAGTTACGCAATTTCGCTGCGGCGCGCGCTGTATCAGCAGATTGCGCGCCTGCCGAAATCTCGGCACGAACAGCGTCGTGTCGGGGCTTTGTCATTGAGATTTGTCGGCGATTTGTCGGCCGCGCGCCTGTGGTTCGGGCGCGGATTGCCCGATGTATTGTCTGCCTCTGTTGTCCTACCCGGCGCGATTGCAATCTTATTCGCTCTCAATCCCGTTCTTGCAGGTGTCGGTCTTGTGCCACTTGGTGTTGCTTTGCTTGTCATGGGTGCTACTGCCTGGCATTTGGGGCGCCGTCACAGCCAGCTCAGGCGGCGCAGAGCCAGCATAGCGATCTCCATGATCGAGCGCATTGCCATCGCACCAGAGCTGGATCTTTTGGGGCGGACGGACAAAGAGCTTCGCAGGCTTGACGCCCAGGGCGCATCGCTGCGAAACGACGCTTTGGCTCGTCGTGGCAAGACATCCAGCCTGCAGGCCATTCTACAGACGGGCGTCGCTCTTTCCGGTCTCCTGATGCTCTGGCTTGCCGGCCGGAGCGGCATCGCACCAGCAAGTGTTGCGGCGAGCCTCTCTGTTCTTGGTCTGATCGCGCTGCCCCTGCAGGAGCTTTGCTCTGCCTGGGATCACTATTGCGCCTGGCGGGTGGCGCGGAGGAAAGCCGAAAGGCTGCTTTCGGAGCCGATCGTAAAGCGACGGAGGCCTCGTAAGCACAAGTCAGTGATCGTCGAGGTGCGCGGCACACTTGGTCGCGAACCAGTAGCGTTCACGGCGAAGCAAGGCGCAGTGACCCGCATGCGCGGCGAACACGCCCGTGTCCTGGCGCGGTGCATTTCCGGCCTCGATAAATACGAAGGCCTGGACGTCCTTTATGACGGGCAACGGAAGACCCCGCGGATCGCCTATATCGGAGATGATCACATAGGGCTCCAAGGCAGTTTGCGGCGGTCCGCAACACTCATGTGCCGCAACCGCCCGAACGACCGGAAGGTCGCCGAGGTTCTTCGCCGTTTTGGTCTGGGTGATCTTCTTGCCGCGCCCCGCGGCCTCGACCAGCGCCTGTCGGAGAATGGCAATGGTTTGTCTGCTGAGCATTCAATGAGGCTGGATCTGGCGCGTGCCGTGTTGGGCGAGGCCGACGTGGTCGTCATTGCTTCGCTGAGGTGGTGGTCAGGTGGGAAACGGAGCGACTTGTTGGAAACTCTCCGCCGCCAGTCCGCAGCAACCGTCATATTGGTCGAAACGGAAAACGCTCATAGTCTTAAGAAAAATTCGAAGGTCATCTGACATGCGTTCATCTACTCTCTTTGGAATCTACGCCACCGTCATCATCGGCCTTTTGGTGGGGTTGGCGGGGCTCACGCTCTATAGCCTTGAAAAGTCCCGCTGGTGGGATGCGCGCACCCAGCTTGCACAGGAATCATTCGGGTTGCACCTGAAGCTCGAGGCGAATCTCTATCGTTTGTTCAAGCAGCACGGTGATGCTTTGCTCATCGGGGATCGCGACGGTGGAAAAGGGGAGAGCGCCCTTAAGGCAAAGATCGCGCAGAATCTGGCGGACATTCGTACCGTCATTGCGCGCGAGATCCAGATGGCCGGCGAAGAGGAAATCGAGGAACTGGAACTTCTCGACGAGATTGAACGGGATATCCAGTCCGTCAACGCGGCTATCGCGACTCTTACCGCAACTGGCGATCCAATCGAGACATTCGTTCAGATCGAGCGTTTGGCCGCCTTGCTGGACGGTGATATCGACGATGAACTTGATCGCAAGATCCAGGCGGCGCTCGAAGAAGAACTGGAAGAAGTCGAAGAGGTGATTGCGGAGTCAGCTGCTTTTCGGACCTGGAACAAGCAGTTGGTTTACCTGATCACACTGGTCGCGCTTGCGACGCTGATGGTGGCGCTGGTGTCGTTCAATGGCCAGATCAGACAGCCGTTGATCCGTCTGTCAGAAGGCATAGGCCGTTTGCGCAACGGCGATTATTCTAAATCAGTAAATCTGGGGGGGAGCCGGGAGTTTCGGGATCTGGGCGGCGTTTTGGACAACATGGCAGAAGGTCTCGCCGCACGCGAGGTAAGCCGCGCGGAGCAGAAAAGGCACCTCGAGGAGACGGTCGCAGTACGAACAGCCGAACTTCAACAACTGATCGACAAACTTGAGACCGGCGAAGAAAACCGGAAACAGCTTATGGCGGATATCAGCCACGAATTGCGAACACCGTTAGCGATCATCCTTGGCGAGGCCGACGTCACGCTGCGGACATCGGGCAAGTTGAGTACGGATGTCTCAGACTCCCTTGCGCGCATTCGTGATTCCGCTAAGCACACAAACCAGATTGTCGATGACATGTTAACCGTGGCACGTTTTGAGGCCGGGCAACTGAGGCTGGATCGGAAAGAGACGGATCTGCGCAAAGTGTTGCGGGATGCCGTGGCGATGTTCCCGGGTCAGGTTGAGGTCGAAAGTCCCAATACCCAAATCCGTGCACCCGCCGACGAAGTTCGGCTCCGCCAGTCCGTACTCGCGCTGCTGCAAAATGCGCGTCGCTACGGCGGTCCGACTATATTAGCGAAATTGGAAGAAAGCCCAACAGAGTATACTATTGCCATCGAAGACGATGGCCCCGGCCTCAGCACTGCGGAAAAGTCGCAGGCGTTCGACCGGTTCTTTCGCGGATCAAATGCGTCGGGGCAGGGCATCGAGGGGAGCGGCCTTGGGCTGCCTGTTGTGAGGTCCATTGTCGAAGCCCATGGCGGCACGGTCGACCTGCTGGATCGCGACGAAGGCGGCCTGAAAATCGTAATAGCTTTGCCAAAAGAGCCCCGGATGAAAATTGTGTCCACCAACACACCGCGCAAATCCGCTTAGTGCTCAGTGATCATAAACGAACACCAATTACAGGATATTAAGTCATGCAACAGGTCGCGTTTAGATATCGGGGGAGAGCCGGACAGTGGTGGTACTGTATATGAACATCCTGCTTGTCGAAGATGAGGCGCGTGTAGCCGATTTCATCCGTCGCGGCCTGGCTGCAGAAGGTTGGTCCATCGATCATGCAGCAAGCGGCGAAGATGCTCTCGAACACGCCGCGACCAACACCTATGATGTCATTCTGCTGGACCTGATGTTGCCTGGCATTCAGGGGCAGGATGTGTGTCGCAAGCTACGAGCCCGCAAGTCGAAGACGCCCATTCTGATGTTGACAGCGCTAGATAGTCCCGAGGAAAAAGTAGAGGGGTTGAAGATCGGGGCAGACGACTATCTGCCAAAACCCTTCGACTTCGACGAACTCATTGCTCGGGTTGAGGCGCTGCACCGCCGCGCCAACGGGTATGCGGCGGGTCTTGGCGACACTATCATTACTTGTGGAACGTTGACCTTCGATCGAACATCGCTGCAGGTCTCAATCGCCGGAGAAGAGATTCAGTTGTCCAAAAAGGAACGCGATCTGCTCCTTCTCTTTCTGACAAATGTTGGTCGCGTTCTGTCGCGAGAACGGATTCTGAACGCAGTCTGGGGCCTGAATGCCGATCCGCTGACAAACGTTGTCGATGTCTATGTAGGGCGTCTCCGTCGCAAGATCGGTGCAGAAGGTCAGCGGATCGTTACGCTCAGGAATGTTGGATACAGGATGACGTGAGCGACCTAGCATTCGTTTCCGCCGAACGGGCGGGGGTTGTGTCGAGTCAGGTGGCTAGTTTTCGGCCGTTTCTGAATTTATGCCCGGCGTGTTTGCGATCTTGCCGACCGGGACTTGCGCTTTCAGCATGTCCTCAATTGCACGCCGCTCGGATAACCCTAGGTCCGTGTCTGACGTCGCCCGTTCTCCTTTCTTTTCAGCAAGATATGGGATTTGTCGCAACCCACTCCAGAATGTGCCTCCCATCGGCCTTTGCAGCCTTATAATCATGATTATGGTAAATAATTGCCAGTGACTGCCTCGAACGTGTGCCTCGATTCCCTTAATCGGACCGAGCGGAAGTTTATGGCGATAAAAACTGATGAAGCAAGTTGGATCGACGTGTCTCTGATCTCATGCAGTTTACTGCTGAAATCAGCACCGGTGTGTTTAGAGGAAGAGTTGCTGAGCCCCCAATAGACGCACTTTACCGGCATGGGCGCCAGCTAAGCGGGCTCCGTTTACTCGTCCATGTCGGCCAGCATTTTCAGTGCGCGCGGACACTGCAGTTGGTCGCGCAAAGGGCTGTCAGGGTCGATGTCCTTTTGGCACACCACACATTTGTCGGCGCCTGAGATCGCGTTGAGTCCACCGCAGCTACCTTTGATCGTCTTTCCCATCAGCATGACACCCAGCGACATACCGACCATCACGATCAGCAGAAGTACGAAAGCCAGAAGAAAAGTGGTCATGGTCGCTAGTGCCTGTTCGGGTCAGTTCCGCGCCAGCACATCCTTGAACGCGCTGCTTTGTACAGTGATATAGGCTTCTTCGCTATCTGTCACATCTCGCGAGATGAAGAACACGGCAAGTTTATGGGCCTCGGCAACCTTCATGCCGGCGTCTTGGCCCATCGCCAGCATCGCTGTGGCCCAGGCATCCGCCATCATCGCGTTGTCAGCCACCACCGTTACCGAGGTCGTCCCGTGCGCGATCGGGCGCCCGGTGGTCGGGTCGATAATGTGGGAGTAACGTACTCCGTCCTGTTCAAAGAAATTTCGGTAGTCGCCCGAGGTCGCCATGCCGAGATCACTGACGGGGATCACCAACTGCACCGTTTGCGTACCCGGCTCGGGCTTTTCGATGCCAATTCGCCACGCCTCACCCTCATCATTTTCACCGCCGGTCACCAGGTCGCCGCCAATCTCGACCATATAATCCTCAATGCCCGCCGCTTCGAGCGCCTCCGCTATCGCGTCGATGCCATAGCCTTTGGCTATGGCTGCAAGGTTGATCCCGACCCCCGCATCGGCCTTGGACAGTGTTTTGCCCGACTGGTCAAGCTGCAGCAGGCTCCCCTGCCCCACACGTTCGAGCGCTTCGGCAATGGCTTCGTCTGAAGGCACCGGGTCTTCGGGTTTGCGGGGACCAAAGCCCCAAAGCTCGATCAGAGGCCCGAGTGTGATATCGAATTTGCCATCGCTTTTGCTGTGCACGTCATTGGCAGCGGCGATCACGGTAGCGAACTCGGCCGAAACCTCGACAGGTGAGGTACTGTCTGAGGCCGAGAAAACCGATACTTCGGAATTCGGGTCCCAGTTGGACATTTTGGCGTTCACCGCGGCCAGGGTTTCTTCCACTGCAGTACCCAGTTCTGCCTCGTCCAGATCCTCGCCAATCGCGATAATGTTGTAGGTGGTTCCCATTGTCTCGCCCGACAGGCGGACGACCTCGGGTTCCTTGTCGAACAGACAACCGGGGATGAGCAGGATCAGAGCCAGGGCAGACCAGCGGCGCATGGTGGGGACCTCCGAGAAGACAGCACCCGGCGTATGCCAGCGGCCCCTTTCGAAGTCAAACCACCTCAGTATTTAAGCGGCAGAAAAGCGAGCACCATCAACCCCAGCGCCGCCGGAACGCCGTAGACCCAAGCACGGCGCTGCCAGCCGTGGCTTTGCTCCTTCCAAGCCAGCCGGAATCGGTGGCCGCACACAACCACCGCAAACACGATGAGCGCTCCGGTCAAAGGGGTCAGGTGTAAACTCTGCAAACTGCTGATATCCTTTGATTTGCGCCCCTGAAGCGGGATGTGACGCATTTCACTCTATACACATCACAGCCCTGCGGTAAGGTGGAAGGGAAGACCCAATTCCCGCACAGGAGGAGACCGATCATGGCTCCAAGCTCATACCAAGCGCCCAAGCGTGGCGACAAGGCCGAGAAAGTCACTTACAGCCAGACGACCGAGTCGAATTTGTCGCATACGCAAACAACCGTTTCAAAGCTGCTTGAAGGCAAGGGTGATGCGGTGTTCTCGGTGCGCCCGACCGAGACCATCCGTGAGGTGGTCGGCTTGCTCAAGGAAAAACACATCGGTGCTCTGGTCGTAACCGATCAGAACGGCGCGCTGATGGGGATTCTGTCCGAGCGGGATATTGTACGGCGCATGGCCGAGACACCGGGTCAAACACTGCCTCAATCGGTTGAAGATCTGATGACCCGCGATGTTCAGACCTGCTCACCAGACGACTATCTGATGGATGTCCTGAGTCGGATGACAGAAGGCCGGTTCCGCCACATGCCCGTGCTGAAGGATGGTAACCTTTGTGGCATGATCACAATCGGTGATGTCGTACACTTCCGCCTTAAGGAGCTCGAATATGAAGCCCTGCGCATGAAGCAGATGATCGTCGGTTAGGGCTTCTTTTGCAGTCGGCGATCGGATGACCGTCTGTCAGGCATCATAATATTGCGGGTAGGTGCCATACCCCCCTGCCCCGCCATACTTCCATGCCCGAGCAACGTCGATTTGGGACAGCACCAATCCCGTGACACTCAGATTGATGCTGGAAAACTGCTGCAACGCGTCTGCAACTTGGGTTCGCGTGGTTCGGTTCCAGGCGACTGAAAAGAGTATCGCATCCGCCGATTGACCGATGATGCGTGCATCCGGGACCACCAGAACCGGTGGGCTATCAATCACGATATGATCGTAGTGCGCGCGCAATTCCCTCAAGAAAGCCCGGAAACAGGCTGACGAGAATACATCCGCCGCATTCACGTCAGATGTCTCACCGGCCAGGACGTCGGCGCCGAGCACCGCATCATGCCGGATCACTTGCTTCAGCGGCTGTTTGCCGGAGATTGCTGCAAGCAATCCAGTGTCGGGACAATCCGGGAAGTACTGGTGAAAGGTGCGACGGCGGATATCGCCTTCGACAAGCAAAACGCGTTTATCCAGACCCGCGAGGTTTTGTGCAAGAGCAATGGCGTTCGTGGTTTTTCCCTCTCCCGGAACGGCAGAGGAAATCAAGATGATCTGTGGTGGAGCCTCGAGGTCCCAAAGCAGGAGCGATGTGCGCAGGTTGCGAACAGCTTCGGAAGCAACAGATGTCGGCCTGTCGCGCAGGTACGGCACAAGCTGACGACGGTCCCGCACTTGGATGCGAGGGAACTGCCCGATCACTGGAAGGCCCGACTGTGCCTCAAGCTCTTCCGCAGTACGGAACAACCCGGTCTGGAGCCGAAGTCGGAACAGGATGAGCGCGGCACCGACCACGGCCCCAAGGAGAATTGATATCGCGAGTATCCGCACCCTTGCGGGCTCGGCATATTCGCCGGGCGTGGCTTTCGAGAGGATTCGGCTGTCGGCCTGTTGCAGCCCTCTCTGCACGGCAGTTTCCTTGAAGCGTGCGAGGAAGGTTTCGTACAGAACGCTGGTGGCGTTGGCGTCCCGCTCCAACTGGCGAAGTCGCACCAGATCCGCCGATTGCGATTCGAATGCCTTTTGCAGAGTCGCCAGCGACGCTTCGAGTCCGGTTGCCTGCTGAGTCAGGCGAGACAATTCAGCGGTAGTTTCGGCGTGAAGGTTCTGAAGGCGAGCATTGAATTGGCTTGGCAACCCTGATGTGTTGGCTGTCACGGCTTCGGCCAAGTGATCGAGTGCAGGATCTGCCAACTCGGCTGCCTGTTGGACATCACCGCCCTGCCTCAGCGCTTCTATTCGGGTCAGACGCGCCTTGGTCGATACTTGCCGGATCCGAATATCTGCCAATCGACTGCGCATGTCCTTGGACTGGCGGTTCAATGCTTGCAGGGCTTCGGCGCTGCCGAATTGCGACGCGGCGCGCAGTTCTTTGACTTGGTTTTCTTTTGCGATGATGTCCAGTTCGAGTGTGGCCACGCGCTGCGAAAGCCAGTCAATCGCGTTTTCGGTTGCCTGAAATCGGGTGTCGATCTGGTCTTCGATATAAAGCTGCGCCAAAGTGTTCGCGATCAGGGCTGATTTTTGCGGGTCGCCTGTTTTGACTCTGATATGAAAGACATAGGTACTCGGAAGGTTGTTAACCGCGATCGCGTCCGCCACCGCCGATACTGTTTCGTCAATCGTGGTTGCTGGAGATGGGTCGGCTTCCAAGCCGAAGCGTTGTAGCGAGATAATCGGCTCGGGGCGTAAGTCCTTGTTGAACTCAGGGTCGCCGAGCAAGTCAAGTTCGGTCACCAATTGCTCAAGCAGTTGCCGTGAGCGGATAACCTCGATCTCAGTGTTGAGAACCGGAAGGTCGGTGGACAGGCCTGGCATGACGCTGTCCAGATCAACCACCCGCTCGGTGCGAGCCTGCAAGGCCAGTGCGGCTGTGGCGACGTATTTCGGGCTAGCGACGGCAAACGCATAGTATCCGACGATCAGGCCAACGATGGCCGCACAAATCGCAATCACCCATTTGTGGCGCCACAGCGTTACGAAGAGGTCAAGGAGATCGGCTTCTACCGGCTCAGCCGCTGGTGGTTGGCCGGTTTGGATCGTCTGGTAAGTGGAACGGTCCAGCATCAGGTGTTCAACTCTCGCTTCTTGCGCATGTGGTTTCAGGTGCCCTCAAATCGAAATACGACCAGAACCGTGCGCCAAAAGATCCACATCTCAAGCCGGAAGCCGGCGTTGTTGATGTAGTAAATGTCTGCACGAACCTTGTTGGCGACAGTTTCAGCCTCATGCGCGTACCCCACCTCGGTCTGCGCAAGACCACTTATTCCCGGTTTGACGGTATGTCGGGTTCGGTAGCCGGGTACGGTCCGCACATAGTGGCGGGCATGGTGGAAATAATCCGGACGGGGCCCTATGAGGCTCATGTCGCCTTTCAGGACATTGATAATCTGGGGGATTTCGTCGATGCGCGTTTGACGGAGAAATAGTCCCAGTCGGGTGATGCGGTGCGCCTCCGGCGGGTCGTGCGGCCTACGGGTTACGTGCCGCGCAGTCCGCATTGTTCGGAACTTGTAAGCGACAAAGGGCTTGCAATCCCGCCCCATTCGGATTTGAGCAAAAAACAACGGGCCTCGATTAAGGAGGGGATTGAGCACAATCAAAACGGCAGCAGTTGTCAGCAGTATTGGCAACAGGCAAGTTGCCAACGCTACATCGAAGCCACGCTTGCAGATTAAGAACGTTTCTGTTGACCGCAGGGCGCTGTAGGTTGTGAATTCGACAGGAACTTCTTGATCCGAACGCACCGCCTCAAAATCGAACATTCCTGTACCCGCCGTCTCACCTTCAAGATTGTGCCTGGCCACCTGCGGCGAAATCCGCGCGCATGATCGCTGGCACAAAGGTATGATCCGATCGGATGAGTAAAAACTTCGTTAATATTAATAAGAAGTTATGACAAATTCAGCGTAGTGCTCAGTTTTATGGTGTTGAACGGCGGAAGTGATTTAAATCGCCTCAGTTGTTCTTGTGGTATTCCGTGCTGCTACCACCCGTCGTTATGAAACGGACCCGCCCGCGTGAAATCTCTGCCGCTGTCAGTTGACCTGTGACAAAGGCGCCGGTGTCAATGGATATCAATCCATCCTGCAAGCAAGGTTCAGGTACGATGGTGTGACCGTGTACGAGCCAAAACCCGTCCTGTCGCCGGTGCTCACCTAAAGCCGGACGCCCCCAAAGCAGCACACGCCGGTCCTGCTCAGCCACGGATACGGTCGGGTCCATTGCCGCATGAGCGACGATAACATTACCACATTGCCAAGTAAGTGGGCGCGTGCGTAGCCAGTCCAACAAGTCTTCACCCATCGCTGCAGAAAGGCTTTCGGCAGCAGCGACCGCACCGTCGCCGCTAGTGACCTCGGTAACGTCGGTCACGCCGAAACTTGCAAAAGTCTGCAATCCGCCATTCTGGAGCCACAGTCGTCCGACGCGCTTGGGATCGTCGACAAACCGCAAAAGCATTTCTTCGTGGTTTCCGAGGAGGCAAATGACCTGCCGTCTTTCATCGCGTGCCAAAATGCGTAAGCGGCGCAAAACACCCGCGCTGTTTTCGCCGCGGTCAATGTAGTCTCCGACAAAAACCAGGGGATAATCCGGGTCAAGCTGGGTCAGCAGTTCTTCAAGTAGATCCAGACGCCCGTGGATATCGCCGACGGCATAGAACCGATGGTCTGGTGCAATTGGAGGGTATGGATCTTCGGAGGAGGTCTGCGGTGTTCCGCCTGCCAATCGTTTGAACAACTCTGAAAACATGCAACTCGTGTCCGTTCCGGCGGGGTTATGGGCTGACGGTCGCTCGCGATTTTCGCTCGGAAGCTTTGTTGAGAATGGTGCAACGCCGTGTCCGGGAATTCAACAGTCGGGTTCATTTGGGTTACCAAAGTGAAATAGTTGTGACGCAAGCGATTGTAATTTTCATTAATTGCAAGGTGTTACAACGTATGTAGGCATCTATTTAGAGTCGATCCCAACCCCTAACAACCTGCAAACCAGCCGTTCGGGCAACGGTATCCTGTCCGCGCTTATGATGAGCGCTGAAAACACACAGGAGAAACCCATGCCCTCCACCACCTTCAAGTTGACCTCTGACTGGGTCACGGCAAACCGGCATACCGCGTCCGCGGATCAGGACATTCTGCTGAGCAATGTCGGCGGGTCGTCAGTTCAGTTCGAAATCACGACCGATGATGCCTTTCCCGCTCTGGGCGCCTCGCAGGGGCATACGGTCCAGCCAAGTCGGTCATTCGCCATGCAACTCAAAGCCGGAGAGCGCCTGTGGATGGCTGGCGACAACGCACAAGCCACACTGTTGGTCGGGTGATTCATGTTGGCAGGAGGTCGTTTCGAAAAGGGGCGTTTCGATGGCAGCAGGCTGACGGCACGCCCCGCCAATAGCCAATGGGTCGCGTACCAGGCAAACGGATACGCTCCGGATTTACTGGGTGACTTCGCGTTGAACACTTTCAAGGGGGCTGGAGATGCGGCCGTCGGATTTGCGGATTTGTTTGCGTTTGAAAGAGCTTCGGAGGCGACTTTTACAGATGCAACCGGTGTGCTGAGAGTGGCGGCTGCGGGTGTTCCCCGGGTTGATCACGTTCGGGATAACGGAGAATGGGTGGTCAAAGGACTGCTCGTGGAAAGTGAGGCGCGGACAAATCTTTTCTCCTGGTCGAGTGCGTTCGATCAGGCGATCTGGTTCAAGACCCGCGCCGGTGTTGCGGCGAATGAGGTCTTGGCACCTGACGGCACGGTCTCGGGCTGCCGCTTTACAACCACAGCAACGAACTACGACGGTTCGGTGCGCCAGAATGCCAACTACTCAGCGGGGGATGTCCTGACGTTTTCCGTGTTCGCCAAAGCCGGGGATCGAGGTTTTGTCTTTCTGCGTGAGCGTACGACCGGGGTGCCGAAGGACAGCTATTTCGATCTTGTGAACGGGGTTCCCGAAGGTGTGAATTCAATCCACAACGCCAGCATGGAGGATGCTGGCAATGGCTGGTATCGCTGTGCGGTCACCGTTACGGCAACACAGAACGGGGATACTGCGTTTGAGATTTATAACTCCGAAGAGGATCTGAACACGTCTTCAACTGCCGCAGGGTACACGTATATCTGGGGTGCGCAGCTAGAGTTGGGGACGGCACCCTCATCTTACATCCCAACAACGGGATCAGCAGTGACAAGGGCGGCTGAGAAGCTGAGCGTTCCTTCGGGCGGTCTTCCCTTTTCGTCAATGCCGTCAGCCGTTTCGCTGACGATCAAAGGGGATGTACTCTATGCTGAAGGAGATGGTGACGGAGCGGTGTCTCTGTTGCAATGGGGGTCTGATTCGGACAATCAACTCCGTCAGGACATCCTCACATTGGCGCCTGATGCGGGTCGTTTTGAAGCGACTCAGGCCAGCGGTGGAATGATTGGCTCAGTGTCCTCGATAGCAGGAGTTTTTGGCCCCGGTCGAACGGCGTTCAGTGTGGCGTCACGCCATGGAGCTCAGCTGAACGGGGCACATCAGGGCAATGCTCTGATTGCGGATGGTTCTGCTCCACCGATTGCCAATTTGGCAGGTGCACCGATTGAGATCGGCGTTGCATTTATGGGGCATATCTCCCAATTCGGTCTTTGGGCGGCTGATATCGGAGATGTTGGTCTTAGTCAGGCTTCCGTTATCTGAGTGTGCATCGGTGCGTCTGGGTTTCCGCCCGGACGCGCAGATGGGTTCAAGGGTGGATTCAGCCGCTTGGTCTGCTCCCAAGCCGTTGCACGATCCCCCGGGGAACAGTAGTACGCACATCGCGTCCCATCAGGCTGATTAGCACTTCCAGGCGTGCATTTGTATCAAGCCGTTCAACCGTCGCTAGGATGTTCGCAAATGGTCCCGACAGAACTCGGATACGGTCGCCGTCGGCAAATTCATCGTTTGGTATAAAAAGGCCATGCCGGTCGCAGCGTGCCAACAGTCCGGCCATGAAGGGCACAGGCAGAGGGCGCGGGTTTTGGGAGTTGTTCAGGACAAGTTGGGCGACACCCCGTGTGGAATTGATCGCTTGCCAGCCGGGGAGCTTCGGGTCGAACTGGACGAACAGGTAGCCGGGAAACAATGGCCGGGGCTCGGTCTTGTGCCGCCCCCGCACACGCAGAGTTTCCAGCCGCGACGGACAGAAGGATTTGTAGCCCTGGCGGACGAGATTGCTTTCGGCAAGCAATCGGCCATTGGGTCGAAGTTGAGCGACAAACCAGTTTTCGGAACCTGATATGGCGTCCGAATTACGGCCGCCATTAATGCGATTTAGCGACAGAGTAGTCCGAAAGACATCTGGAGAAACCCGCTCATTCATTTCGATTTTGCCTTATGTTTTTCAATCATTTGAGACTTAGACACCTGTTAAGTTTTGCGCTTCTAGCCTTGGAGTTGTTGCAGAGGCGGTGGGATCGCAAGGATTGGGGTGAGAGTATGGTCCGGTTCCTAAACATGCGCTGTTTGGCGCAGGCAGTATTGTGTGCAGCTGTGGGCTCGGTCGGGTGGAACCCAGTGGTCGCGAGTGAGCAGGCGCCACGAACATTTGTAGTGAACAGCGATTTCGGAGGCCGGATTGATCGTCGTGCCGAACAGGTCCGGCAGTTGCGTGCGCGCCGAACCCGGGTTGAGATCCGTGGTCGGGTCTGCATGTCGTCCTGCACCATGTTCCTGGGCGCGGGGGATGTCTGCATCGACCCCGATACTGTGTTTGGTTTCCATGGTCCCAGCTTCTGGGGCCTTGCGCTGGATCAACCGAGTTTCGACTATTGGAGCGGAGTTATCGCAGAACATTACCCGGAGCCGTTGAGAGCTTGGTACATGGATCGCGGGCGCTATCGCCGCACCGGGTTCTTTCGCATATCCGGACGTCAGATTATCACCTTGGGGTACCCGAGTTGCTCCGTTCAAAGCTGAACTCCTAGTTGTTCACCGATGTGTTGTTCGTCGAGTTGGCGGACCCGGAGCCAGCGGCTACGGCAGCGGCCGCGGCACCGAGGCCGAGGGCTGGTGCCAAAAACCCGACCAAGTTTGTGGCGCCGGGAGTGACGTTCGGGGCATTCGATGCGGGCCGTTTTACGGGCGACCTGCTAGAGCAGGTGACTTTAAGACGCCTGTCCCCTGCCCACTTGGCCCGGATTATCTGTTTATCACCGCACGCTGCCTGCTTCAGGGCCACATCCATAGCAGAACTCTCCTGCGCCTGTGCGTTCAGTGGCAGGAGTAGAACGGTCGCCAAAGCAAAAACTCTTGAAGACATTGGGGAACTCCACATTGTTCCGCGACGGTTAAGGGCAAAAGTTAAAATTCTACTAATGTGGGAGGCAAAGGTTGCGCCAAGTCAGGCGTAAAGACATTGACGCAACACGTGTTTTTTGGAGAGCGGCAATATGCGAGAGACGAAGATCACCGGTGCTGCAATTGGGTTTGGCGGAGAGCCTGCCTGAGGCGTTCGATGCCAGATGCCACTGTCAGACGGCGTGGTAGTGATGGCATTCCCATCACACCTATGAGCTTAAGGTGGAAGATATTTTGGATGATACAACTTTAACGATTGAATTCTGCTCGTAATCGGCTAATCCAATGGGAAACCACGCGCCGATTTCGGGTAGGGACAATCCTGGTCTCTTCCGGTGCGGTAGCCGTGGGCATCTCTTCGCCTGACAGGTATGATAATCGCCGGGTCTGTGCTTCGAGCCAGCCACTTTCCGATGACTGACGACAAATCGAAAATCCCTGCGCCGGACCCTCGGTTGACCGGAAAGCAAATACGCGCCGCACGTGGCGTTCTAAACTGGTCTGTCCGGGCATTGGCTGAAGCCTCTGGTGTTGGTAGCGCTACGATCACCCGATACGAGATGGTGGATGGGGTCCCGCAATCCCGCAAAGGTAACCTGGATCGCCTGCGCACCGTGTTCGAGGCGCACGGTATCCGTTTCGTCACCGACCGCCGGGATTGTTATGGACTACTTTTCGAAATCCCCGAGGTCCGGACCCGCCGCAAGGAGGCGGAGACCTGAAAATATCGGTCGTCACCGCGGTCCTCAACCGCGCCGCGACGGTCCAAGAGGCGTTGGACAGCGTTGCCGCTCAAAGCTGGCAGGACGTGGAGCATGTGGTGCAGGATGGCGGGTCGACCGACGGGACACTGGAGATTCTGCGCGCGCAGAGCGGAACGATTTCGCTGGAGAGCGCCCCGGATGGCGGACTTTACGACGCTATCAACCAGGGTATCTTGCGGTGTCGTGGCGATGTGATCGGGCTGATGCATTCCGATGACGTTTTTGCCGACGTGGATGTGCTGACCCAAGTGGCCGGGGCATTTCGGAACCCGAAAGTGCATGGCGTTTACGGCGATCTCAACTACGTTTCGGCGCGCAACGCCTGTGTGGTCCGGCGTTGGCGGGCTGGGCCGTATCGCCGAGCGTTGCTGCGGCGGGGCTGGATGCCGCCGCACCCTACGCTCTACCTGCGGCGCGAGGTGTTCGAGGCGATGGGTGCCTATGATACGTCCTATCGGATCGCGGCGGATTACGAGGCCATGCTGCGTTGGCTATGGCACGGACGTATTCGGCTGGCCTATCTGCCCCAAGTCATGGTTCGGATGCGCCTTGGCGGCGTGAGCAACCGGTCACCGGGGCAAATCCTGCGCAAGAGCTGCGAAGATTACCGGGCTCTGCGGAGCAACGGAGTTGGTGGCCTCGGTACTTTGTTTCAGAAAAACGCCCGCAAGATAGGCCAGTTCCTACCTGTGCACACGACCGGATTGAACCTTGTCGAAGGTGACAGTCGCCGCCATGCCTGACGCTCGGGTCTGCGCACTGGCGGCTGTGCTAAGCGGGTTCTCCGCCCTGCCCGCCTCAAGTGAGCCTGAAATCACCACGACATACAACACTTATGGCTATCCCGGCCTTATCGACATGCCCTCGGCCCATAGCCGCCCGGATGCCGAGCTTGCCCTTAACGTCAGTCATTTCCGCAACACCACCCGGACAACGCTGACCTTCCAGATCACACCACGCCTGTCGGGCAGTTTCCGCTATTCAAACCTCTACGATATCCGAGGCCCCTCCCCCGGCGCCCCCGTGCGGGATTTCATCTATGACCGCAGCTTTTCGCTCCACTACCGGTTTCTTGATGAAACCCGGCGCAGGCCGGCGGTTGCAGTGGGGCTTAACGATTTCTTTGGCACCGGCATCTATCAGTCGGAATACCTGGTGGCCTCGAAAACCGTGCGTCCGTCGATACGAGTGACCGGAGGTATCGGCTGGGGCCGTCTGGGCAGCGCGGGTTCGTTCCGCAACCCACTGTCCTATGTTTTGGGCGGCCGGATGGACACCCGCCCAGGCCGGCTGGGGGACGAGGGCGGCAAGCTTGAGGCGCAGAACTGGTTTCGGGGGCCCGCCGCCCTGTTTGGCGGGGTCGAATGGCAGGCCAGCGACCGGCTGAAGCTGACCGCCGAGTATTCTTCGGACGCCTATCCGCAAGAGGACGGCATCGCCTTTGAGCGCAGGATTCCGGTCAACATCGGCGCCACATACCGGCTGCGGCCCGGCAAACATCTGTCCTTCAACTACCTTTACGGCTCTGAACTGGGCGTGAACCTGTCTATCGCGCTCAATCCCAAGGACCCGCCCAACGGCGGGACTCGGGACAAGGCCCCGCCGCCAATTGTGGTGCGGACACTTGACGCTGCACAGCTTGGTTGGGCGCCCGAGGATGTAAAGGGCGACGACCTTAGCGAGCGGGCGACCCGGGCGCTGGCGGCGGTTGATCTCGAACTTCACTCTCTGCAGATCACCGGAGACACTGCACGGGTTGTGTTTCGCGGCACCTCTCGCACCCGGTCGGGGCAGGATATCGGCCGCACGGCCCGCGCGCTTACCGGCATCCTGCCGCCAAGGATTGAAACCTTCGAAATCGTGCCGATGGTCAACGGGTTGACGCCCACTCAGGTGACGCTGAGCCGCTCGGATCTGGAGGCGTTGGAATATGAGTTCGACAACAGCTGGTCCAGTTATGCCCGCGCCCGGATTGACTCGCTGGAACGGGCCGAGCCCCCGCTTGCTGACAGCTATCCGATGTTCCGACCGAGCTTTGGCCCCTATCTGCAACCGGCGCTGTTCGACCCGGATGAACCGGTGCGGCTGGATTTTGGGGTTGAGGCGCGCGCCACGCTGGAACCGGCCCGCGGACTGATCCTTCGCGGCGCGGTGCGCAAGCGGTTGGTGGGCAATCTCGACGGGTCCACCCGCCCCTCGGATTCGGTGCTGCCGCATGTGCGCAGCGACTTCGCCATTTACGACCGCGAAGGTGATCCAGCGATCACCGAACTCACCGGCGCGCAATATTTCCAGCCGGGCCGCGACCTCTATGGCCGGGTGACGCTGGGATATCTGGAACCGATGTTCGGCGGCCTTTCGGCCGAGCTTCTGTGGAAACCG
Source organism: Ruegeria sp. (assembly GCF_040830605.1). Classification (GTDB taxonomy): domain Bacteria; phylum Pseudomonadota; class Alphaproteobacteria; order Rhodobacterales; family Rhodobacteraceae; genus Ruegeria. Next base: position 454,585 of record NZ_JBFOMD010000003.1, on the reverse strand, counting down.
CTGAACAGCCGGTTCGGTTTTGGAGTCGAGCTGAACTATGTCCGCCAGCGGGATTTCGATCAGCTCTTCGGCTTTCAGGACTACCGGGTCGCCACCGGCCACGCGATTGGTTACTGGCAGTTCAACAACGGCTATCACCTGCGCGTCGATGCCGGGCGCTATCTGGCAGGCGATTGGGGTACCACCATCGCGCTGGATCGCGAGTTCAAGAACGGCTGGAAAGTGGGCGCTTTTGCTACGTTCACCAATGTATCGGCCAGCGAATTCGGCGAGGGCTCATTCGACAAGGGCATCGTGGTCACCATTCCCATCGACTGGATTTCAGGCGAGCCCACACGCGACGATTTCACCACTGTCCTGCGCCCGGTGCAGCGTGACGGCGGCGCCAGGCTCGAAGTCGCCGGACGTCTTTATGAGACGGTGCGGGGGCTGCGCGGGCGCGACCTGCAGAACAACTGGGGCCGGTTCTGGCGATAAGGTTCCTTCTGCTGTGCCTGCTGCTGACCGCCTGTGCGCAAAAGGCGCCGCATCCACGTCAGGTGCTGACACGCGAGGGGTTGAACGCCAGCGACGGCCCCTTGCTTCTGGCCGAATTGGGGGATCTTGAGACCGCCGCTACGCTGGCTCCGTCCAGCCGCAATGGGACTGTGCGGACCTGGGCTTCGGGCGATCTTGTGTCGCTGTCGTTCCGGCAAGGGGTACTGGTGGCAAGCCGGGGCCTTGGGCATGATCTGATGAGTGCGGATGTCGGCGGCACGCTGGCCATGTTGGAGGGCCAAAGCGCCGGATATTACGAGCGCTTCCACACTTATCTGAGCGGCGAATACCAAACCGTCCACCGCGCCTTTCAGTGCCAGCGATCCGGCACGTGGGCCGAGCGGATCGTCATCTTCGACCGGCCTCAGGACACCACCCGAGTCGAGGAGAGCTGTGTCTCACCCGGCCTCACACTGACCAATATCTACTGGCGCGGGCCGGACGGGTTTTGGTGGAAAACACGGCAATGGGTCAGTCCGGGCGCGGGCTATCTGACGACCGAACGGCTGATCCGATGAGGCCGCAAGCAACGGAGCGAACATGAAACGGATGATCCCCCGAACCCGGGCAAGCGCCGGGCTGCTGGCCGCCTGCCTGACGCTGGCCGCCTGTGGCGTCACCTACACCAGCCCGCGTGTTTCGAACCAGCTCGACGGTGTCGCAGTGCGCGAGGTGCTGTTGACCGCGCAGACGGTTCTGGTGGCTAACAAAACCACGCCCTACACCCCGCGCAGCCTGCCGCAGGCCTTCTATCAAACCGCTGGAACCGGCAGCGGTCTGCGCTTTTCCGGACGCTTGCCAGAACAGCCAGTCGTGCCCGAACTTGCCCCCAAACCGCTGGAGCTACGCGCCCCACCGCAAGTGATGCCGCCGCCCTACCGGATCGGCGTCGGGGACGTGGTCACGCTGGCCACCCGCAACACCGGGTCCGCGAACGACCTGAGCGGCCTGCTCGCCACCCAGAACCGGCGCGAAGGCTATACCGTGCGCGATGACGGCGCAATCTCGATCCCCGATATCGGCCCGGTGCGGATGGCAGGCCTGTCGCTGAAGGATGCTGAGGCCGCCCTGTTCGATGCCCTGATCGCCCGCCAGATCGACCCGGCCTTTTCGCTGGACGTGGCCGAGTTCAACTCCAAGCGCGTGGCTGTCGGCGGCGGCGTGGCCAGCCCTCGCATCGTGCCGGTCGCGCTGAGCCCGCTGACCTTGGGCGAGGCGATCACCACCGCCGGTGGCATCACTCTGCGCGACCGCGAATATGCCTCGATCCGCATCTACCGCACCGGCGATCTGTATCAGATACCGCTTGAGGACTATCTGCGACGTCCCGATCTGCAACGCTTGAATTTGCTGAACGGCGATGCGGTTTATGTCGATACCAGTTACGACCTAGACCGAGCGCTAAGGTTCTATCGTGAGCGGGTCGACGTGATCAGCCTGAACCGGCAAGCCCGGGCCGATGCGCTGACAGAATTGGACCTTGAGGTCGACCTGCGCCGCGATCAGTTAGAGGAAACCCGCGACAACTTTCAGGACCGGGTGCAGCTTGACGCTGAGGGGCGCGACTACATCTATCTTGGCGGAGAGTTCCGGAACAACGCCCGTATCCCCCTGCCCTACAATCAGCAGCTCAAACTGACCGACGCGCTGTTCTCACAGGGCGGCTATAGCACCCGCACGGCCGATGCCTCGCATATCTACGTGCTGCGCAGCTCGACCCATCCCGAAGAATTCGGTGCGGTGACCGCGTGGCATCTGGACGCGCGCAACCCGGCGGCCCTAGCGCTTGCGGCCCGGATGGAGATGCGGCCCGACGACATCGTGTTCATCCAGGAACAGCCCATAACCTCATGGGGCCGGGCGCTGGACCAGTTCCTGCCGTCCCTGTTGAACGCCGGGCTGGATGCAGCAAGCTGATGATATCTCGCCGAAAAACTTTCCCTAACGTCAGAATTCGACTCTGCCGGATGTACAATTCAGTATATTCTGCGCGGGAAAAGATTGATTTTTGTGTGGTACAAGCGGTAACGAGGACCCATAGTTAATGTGTCGTGGAATTCTTCCCCGAGCGTTGTGGACGTTTGTTGCCCGCATCAGAGTTTTAAAAGTTGAGTATGTATGAGTTTGTGTAACATGGACATTAGAACAGCAGTTCTACTGCATTTTCTCCAATCCAGTATCGAAACACATCCCGGCATCATGTGCGGGACGCGACAGCGGAATCTGGTGTGTTGACTGTGTGGCCAGCACGCTTTGAGGGCTGTCGCGTGCACGAATTAACCTTTACCAATAGATCAAGACATTGACCCTGCCGCGGAACTGATTGCTCCCCCTCTTTCCGCGCAGAACATGAGGAATGTAATGAAAAAAGTGCTTGTAACCGGAACCGCTGGTTTTATCGGGTTCCACCTTGCCAAACTGCTGCTGTCCGAAGGGTTCCGCGTGCACGGTTATGACGGGATGACGGACTATTACGACGTCACCCTGAAACAGCGCCGCCATCAGATGCTGCTGCAGACCCCGGGATTTTCGGCCACCGAGGACCTGCTGGAAAACCACAAACGCCTGATGCAGGTGGCGGACGAGTTCGAACCGGATGTGATCGTGCATCTGGCCGCGCAGGCCGGTGTTCGCTACAGCCTGGAAAATCCGCGCAGCTATATCGATTCAAACGTAGTCGGCACTTTCAACGTGATGGAGGTGGCGCGGGTGCACAAGGTTGAGCATCTGCTGATGGCCTCGACCTCGTCGGTTTATGGCGCCAACGAAGACATGCCGTTCACCGAAGTCGAAAAAGCCGACACCCAGTTGACCATCTACTCGGCCACCAAAAAGGCGAACGAGGCCATGGGCCACTCCTATGCCCACCTGTGGAACCTGCCCACCACCATGTTCCGGTTCTTTACCGTCTACGGCACCTGGGGGCGGCCTGATCTGGCGCTTTACAAGTTCGTGGATGCGATCCTCGATGACCGTCCGATCGACATCTACAACCATGGCAACATGTACCGCGATTTCACCTATGTGGACGATCTGGTCCGGGGCATCCGTCTGCTGATCGATGCGGCCCCTGTTTGCCCCGAGCGAAAAAAGGACATCGAAGAGGGCGACAGCCTGTCACCGGTCGGTCCCTTCCGCGTCGTCAATATCGGCAACGGGGACAAGGTGCGTCTGCTGGATTTCATCGACGCGATTGAAGATGCGCTCGGCAAGAAGGCGATCCGAAACTACATGCCCATGCAGATGGGCGATGTGCCCGCCACCTGGGCAGATACGTCTTTGCTGAAAAGCCTGACCGGCTATGCGCCGCAAACGGATTTCCGCGACGGGATCGCACGATTTGTCGAGTGGTTCCGTGACTACCACAACAAGTGACTTGGACGAGTTTGTTTCATGACGCTACCAGATATTAACTCTTTGAAAATTGCCGTGATCGGCCTGGGCTATGTTGGCCTGCCGCTGGCGGTGGCCTTTGGTAAAACCGGTCCTGTTGTCGGCTTTGACGTCAATCCCGGCCGCATTGACGAGTTGAAACGCGGTCAGGATTCGACGCTGGAGGTCGAACCGGACGAACTGGCCGAGGCCGCGCAGCTGTCCTTCACCACCGACCCTGCCGGTATCGCCGATTGCAACGTCTTCATCGTCACCGTTCCCACCCCGATCACCGCGAACAAGCGCCCGAACCTGACGCCGCTGATCCACGCCTCGGAAACCGTGGGCGATGTGCTGAAGCCCGGCGATCTGGTGATCTACGAATCCACCGTCTATCCCGGCGCAACCGAAGAGGATTGCGTGCCGGTGTTGGAACGGGTCTCGGGCCTAACGTTCAACACAGACTTCTTTGCCGGTTACAGCCCTGAGCGGATCAACCCTGGCGACAAGCAACACCGCCTGCCGAATATCTGCAAGGTCACCTCTGGCTCGACGCCAGAGATCGCCGATCTGGTCGATGCGCTTTATGGACGGATCATCGAGGCCGGGACCCACAAAGCCGAAAGCATCCGCGTGGCCGAAGCCGCCAAGGTGATCGAGAACACCCAGCGCGATCTGAACATAGCTCTGGTCAACGAACTGGCGATCATCTTTGGCCGCATGGGCATCGACACCGAGGCAGTGCTGCAGGCGGCGGGCACCAAGTGGAACTTTTTACCCTTCCGTCCCGGTCTGGTCGGTGGGCACTGCATCGGCGTCGATCCCTACTATCTGACCCACAAGGCCGAGGCCGTGGGCCATCACCCGCAGATCATTCTGGCGGGGCGTCGGTTGAACGACGGAATGGGCAGCCATATCGTCTCGCAACTGGTCAAACGGATGACCCAGAAGGGGATCAATGTCGGCGCTGCGCGCGTGCTGGTGCTGGGCCTGACCTTCAAGGAGAACTGCCCGGATCTGCGCAACACCCGCGTCGTCGATATCGTGGAAGAGCTGCAAAGTTACGGTATCGAAGTCGACGTGCACGACCCGCATGTTGACGCGGCTGCGGCTCAGGCGGAATACGGCATCTCTCTGGTGTCCGAGCCGCAATCGGGCGCCTATGACGGCATCGTTCTGGCCGTTGCGCACAAGGAATTCCTGGCGCTTGATGCTGCCCAGCTCCGCGCCTTTGGCAAGGCCGAGAATGTGCTGTTCGATGTCAAATCCTGCCTACCACGAGAGGCCAGCGACCTGCGTCTCTGACGCAGGCCACCTAACACGGACGATGCCAACCCGTTGACCGGATCGATTCTATTGACCGCACGCCCCCGGCGCCTGCGGGGTGAGGCGTTGTGGGTCGTGTTGGGTCAGGTTGGAGTGCTGACCGGCACGCTGGCGCTGGTGCGGGTGCAGACCGGTTTGCTCTCGCCAGTAGGATACGGGCAGCTCGCGCTGGCGATGACCCTGTTTGGCTTTGGCCAGACCGCGGTTTTCGGTGGGTTGAACATGGCGATCGCGCGGCTCTACGCTCCAACGCACGCGGGCGGAGAGCTCGCCAATTATCTTCAAACCGGCAGGCGCGTGCTTTTGTGGCTATCTGGCTTCTGGTGCATGGCTCTGCTCTTGCTCGCCCTGGCTTTCTTCGCAAGTGCCCGCCCCGAATGGGCGGCAATCGCCCTGATGTTGTTGCCCTACTCACTCCTGAACGGTTCTGTGAGCGCGCTCGTCGCTTTTCACAACGCTCGTCGCGCCCGCCGCGTCGTGGCATTGCACCAAATGGCCGATGTCTGGCTGCGGGTCGGCGGCGTGTGCGTTGCCGGACAGGTCTTCGGCCCGAGCCTTTTAGCCTTCTTCACCGTCTATGCTCTGTCTAGCTTGATCGTTCTAGTGTCGCTGGCCGCCATGTCTCGCTTAACCGACAGCCCCGATGGCTCCGAAAAGGCCGATGCAACTCATCACGATTTTCTGGCCTATGCTTGGCCAATCTATGTTTGGTCCCCGTTTGTCTGGGCGCAGCTTTCGGTCGATCGCTGGGCACTCGATATCTTTGCCACCGGGACAGCCGTCGGCCTATATGCGGTGGCCGCACAACTCACATTTGGCCCGGCGCGAATCGCTCTTGCGGCGTTTCTCAGGTTTTTTACGCCAGTTCTTTTCGACGGCATTAGCAATGGTGAAACAGAGCTATCAAAGCTGAAGCGGATCGGCCTCCTCGCCCTGAGCGCAACGCTTGCGGGCTTTGCCCTGACCTCCGTCTGGCATGCCGAAATCTTCGCCCTCGCCGTGGGGATCGAATTTCAATCAGCTTCGATCTACCTGCCCTGGCTCGTACTCGCCGCTGGCCTGATTGCGACCGGAGAAGTCCTCACTCTGACCATCCTGGGCAGACAGGATACCAAGGCATTGATCGCCCCCAAGGTTGCCTCGGCCCTGACCGGGATTTTCCTGTCATTACTCGGCGCCGCATGGATCGGGATCTGGGGTGTTGTCGCGGCACAGGTGGCACATGCCGCCTTGTATCTTATCTGGATCATCACCCGGCTGGCCCCGTCACATATGCGCGGACATGATCGTCCTTCCTGAATATCAGTTTCCTTTGAGTGCTACGCTTGCGTTGCTGGTGTTTCTGCACCTACGTCGCCGTCGGCTGTGTTCGGCCTGCGTGCTCGCGGCACTGCTCGCGTATACGCTCTATCTACTGGCCATCGACTATGCCGACACGGTTGCGCAGGTGCGCGTCTTCTCACATCTGCGGGCCGGGTTTGTGGTCGCAAATTGCGCAATGATCGCTACCTTCGCGGTTTGTTTCCAGCTGGGCCAGTTCGTCGTGACGCGGGTGATGTCCGGGTTGCCTGCCGCTCCGAACCAAATCGCGAAACGCAGCAATGCGGTACTTGTGCCTCTTGTCCTCGGTGCCGCCCTCACGGCGGTGTCGGCGGACGGTTGGTGGCTGTTTGCGCCCTATCCGCAGAACAAAGGCCTGTTCGCCCTTATCCCGCTGGGTGGGGCGGGCGCTGTTGCCAATCTGCTTCTGCTGATCGCCGTGCTCCGGGCCCGGACGCTGCACCTGCATACCCGACTGGCCATGACCGTGTTCTGGCTGACCGCTCTGCACTATGTGCTTGCCGGAGATCGCGGGTCGCTGTTGTTTCTCACCCTCGGCCTTTACGCCTGTCGCCTGCAGGCCCAGCCACGGTTCACCCTGCGTACCGTTGCGGAAATGGCGGTGCTGGGTGCCGGAATGCTGGTTCTGCTGGATCAGATCTCGGCCCTGCGGTCCTGGGGGAATGCCCCCCTATCCAGCGCGAGTTTTCTGGAAGAGATCGACTTGCTTCCCCAGTCCATCGCCCACACGGCCCATGCCATCGATATTCGGCTGTCAGGGCTGGAGCCCCTGCCTGGCGGTCTGCCTGCGTTCGCCTTGACGCTGCTGATACAGATCGTCCCCTCGGGTCTGCTGCATTTTCTGGGCATTGAGACCTACAACGGCCCCGTGCTGCTGTCAGATTACGTCACCCATGGCGGCGGTTTCCTAGTCCCGGCCGAACTGTTCTTTGTCGGAGGGTTGGACACGGTGGCCGGGATTGGAGCCTATTTTGGCGCCATCGCCGCGCTCAATGATCGGATTGCGCAACGGGCCGCAGCACGGGGCGACACGCTGATGACGATACTGGTGCTGCTGGCCGCGGCTTCGACTTTTTACACCATGTTCTACGGGGTGCAGGCTCTGCATCGGATGCTGACCCTGCCGTTGGTCTTTCTGTCCGCCCGAACACTCTTGCGCACGGTGCTCAGGGGCGTCCCAACACTCCGCGCATTTGGCCCGGGGGCAGCCCGCTGACCTTCCCCGCACCCGCCCGAGCCGCGCGCAAAGGCACCGCCCTGTGGCTGTCGCGGGGGTTGTCCAGCCACGCCACGCGGATCTATTCCACGACGCTGGCGCGCCACCGGTCGGTGGCTGTTTGCGGCTATCCGCGCTCGGGCACGTCATGGATCAGCGAGGTATTGGCCGCATATTACGGTTTGCCCGTCCCACGCCACTACAGGTGGCCGCAACTCTACCCGCAGGTCCTGCACACTCACGATCTGCGTCTTGGCGCCTTGTTCCGCGTCTTCTATCTGGTCCGGCCTCCGCGCGCCCTGTTCGTCTCTCTCTTTGTCAAACGATACAGTCTGACCGACGCCGCTCTCGGCCCCGCTGATGCACTGCGCGACCGGTTCACTGCCTTTCTGCAAGCCGAACTGGCGCGCCCGCACGAGGCCCCGTCCCGCTGGGCCTGCCATGTCGCGGCGGCCTTTGACAGGTTCGGCGCCGAGGCAGTGTTGGTCTATTCCCGCTCCGCCGACGGCATGGCAAAGCAACTCGCCCGCCGTATCAAAGGTCTTGACGGCCACTGCGACCGGGCCCGCCTGCGTGAGCTCATGAAGGCACCGCCGGGTACAGATGCTCCGACAACGATTACTCCGCCAAGCGCCCGCGCTTTCGATTGGTTCGATGATCGCAGTGAGGCGCTGATCCGAACCGAACAGCACCGACTGCACACGATCTGTCCTGCCGCGCGCAATTTGCCCCTGTTCGACGCCGAATGACCGCACACACCCACAATCCGCTGCGTATCCTGCATGGCATCCCCTCGCTTGATCTGCGCCATGGCGGTCCCAGCCAGAGCGTTGCGGGGCTGGTCTCGGGCCTTTCAGCACTCGATCAGGCGCCAGCAAAAGTGGCGGTGATGTGCAGGCCGGATCCGAACGAGCCCCAGCTATCCAGCCTTGCCGCCCGGCATCCGGTGGAGTTCCTGCATGACCGCCATTGGTTGCCCTGCGCCGAGTCGTTTCGCCGGATCACCCGGGCCGTGGCAGGGGCGGATATCGTCCACGTCCATTCCTATTGGAATGCGTTTGCCGCCACCTTGCTTCATGCCGCTCGCCGCGCCGGGAAGCCGGTGGTGCTGTCCCCGCGCGGCTGCCTACACAAGGAGGCCATCGCCTATTCGTCGCCCCTGACTAAGCGCCTTTTCGGCACGCTCGTGGGGCATCGGCAGCTGGCCGGAATAGCCGGGTTCCACTTTCAAAGCGCCGAAGAGGCGCAGCACAGCCTGACTGGTCACGGCTCGGCGCCCGCGCTGGTGGTGGATAACGGGGTCGAGATCCCGGACGCGCGGATGACTCCGGACGAGGCGCGCGCGGTCACTTTCGGCGCGGGGCCTGCGCAGCTCAACCTGCTGTTTCTGGGGCGACTGAACCGGATCAAGGGAATCGACCTGCAGCTCCGGGCGCTGCAGCACCTGCGCGTCTTCGGCTTGGATGCGGTGCTGCACCTCGTTGGCCCGGATGGCGGCGATCTGGCGCGGTTACGGACGCTGGCCTGCGATCTTGGCATGGCGCCACATCTGCACGTGCACGGGCCCGTATTCGACACTCGCAAACATCTCTTGCTGCGCGGCGCCGACGCCGTTCTGATGTCCTCTGAGTTCGAGAACAACTCCAACACCGCGCTTGAGGCGATGGCCGCCGGAGGTGTGCTGATCGCAACCCAGGGCTCGGTGCCTGTCTCGGCGGTCCGGGCAGGCGCGGCGGTCTGCACCGAACGGTCCGCACAGGCGCTTGCGGTCGCAGTCGGGGCTATGACCCGCCCACAGGCACAAACACAGCGCGCGCGGGCCGTGGCCTATGTGCAGGCGCATCACGGCTGGCCTAGCCGGGCACAGAGAATGCTGGATTTCTACCGGAGCCTTCTATGATCGACGTCGCCGCAAACCGTCATGCGCGCAAGTGGTCCCGCCGGGAACAGGTCGCGCGGGTATTCTGGGCACTGGCCTGCCCCGCCTTTCGCCTCAGCCCGCGCATCTTCTGGGGCTGGCGGCGCTGGTTGCTGCGCTGCTTCGGGGCAACTGTCGGAGCGCAGGTACATGTCTATCCTTCGGTCCGCATCACCATGCCGTGGAACCTGACGCTGAGCCCCGGCTGCGCGGTGGGAGACCGGGCCATCCTCTATGCCCTGGGGCCGATCTCCATCGGTGCGCGGGCCACGATCTCGCAAGGCGCCCATCTCTGCGCCGGCACACATGATCATACCCGTGCGGACCGGCCCCTGCTGAAACCCCCGATCACCGTCGGGCCGGATAGTTGGATCGCGGCGGAGGCTTTCATCGGTCCCGGGGTCGAAGTCGGCGCCCGCAGCATCGTCGGCGCCCGGACAGTCGTCATGAAATCCATCGAGCCGGACCTGATCGTGGCCGGAAATCCGGCCCGCCAAGTCGGAACTGTGGCAGAGGAGTAATGCGATGAGCACAGACATCCCGATTTCGGGCTATGGCTACGCAGATGCCGGACTGAACACCTCGCATGGTTACCTGCTGCCGGCCTTGCGGCAAGAACTAGCCGGGTTGCGCCGCCCTGGTGCAACGACCCTCTTTGATCTGGGTTGCGGCAATGGCAGCGTGGCCGCTGCAATGGCGGCCGAGGGCTGGTCTGTCACTGGCGTCGATCCCTCGACCGACGGGATCGCGCAGGCGAACCGGTCGCATCCCGGCTTGCGGCTGGAAACCGGCTCGGCCTATGACGATCTGACCGCGCGCTATGGCCGCCATCTGGTGGTGATCAGCCTGGAGGTTGTCGAACATGTTTACGCCCCGCGCCGCTATGCCCGGACCCTGTTCGATCTGACCGAGCCCGGCGGCACCGCGATCATCTCAACCCCCTATCACGGCTACTGGAAAAACCTCGCCCTGGCGCTGAGCGGCCGAATGGATGCGCATTTCACCGCCCTCTGGGATCACGGCCACATCAAGTTCTGGTCCATCCGCGCCCTGCGCCTGCTGCTTGAGGAGGCCGGGTTCACCGATATCCGTTTTCGCCGCGTGGGCCGCATCCCGCCGCTGGCCAAGTCAATGATCGCTGTTGTCCGGAGGCCTGAGCGGTAAGCGTGCCTCTCACCGCAATCATCCTCACCCAAGATGAGGAACGCCACATTGCGCGCGCAATCGCATCCGCGGTCCCCGTGGCAGATCGCATTTTTGTGGTGGACAGCGGCTCGACCGACCGCACCCGCGAGATCGCGGCATCCGCCGGGGCGACGGTCCTCAGCCATCCCTGGCGCAATTATGCGACGCAATTCAACTGGGCATTGGAGCAGCTGCCTGCCGATACCGAATGGGTGCTACGGCTGGACGCGGATGAGATTGTCACACCGGGGCTGAAAACGGACATCCTTGAAAACCTGCCCGTGGCGCAGTCTGAAATTCAAGGCATCCACGTCGCGCGTCGGATGAACTTTCTGGGCGGGCCGGTGCGGTGGGGTGGTGTCTTTCCGATCCGCGTGCTGCGCCTGTTTCGGCACGGCGCGGGTCACTGCGAGAACCGCTGGATGGACGAGCATATCAAGGTTGAGGGGCCGGTAACGGCGTTCAGGGGCGAAATCCTAGACGACAATCTGAATCCGCTCAGTTGGTGGATCGACAAACACAACCGCTATGCCAGCCGGGAGGTGGTGGACCTGCTGAACCTCGAATACCACTTCCTGCCCCATGACAGCGTCGCCGATCTGCGCGGAGATCAGGCGGGGGTCAAGCGCTGGATCAAGGAGCGGCTTTATGCCCGCCTGCCCGCCGGTCTGCGGGCGGGGGCCTATTTTCTCTATCGGTATGTGCTGCGGCTGGGTTTTCTGGACGGGCGCGAAGGTCGGGCATTTCATGTTCTGCAGGGGTTCTGGTACCGGTATCTGGTGGACGCAAAATTGCGCGAGGTGAAGGCCCATATGCGCCGCGAACGGGTGAACCCAGCGCAGGCGATCCGTGCGGTTCTGGGCATCGACCTTTGATCACACTCCCGGGTTTGATCAGGCGCTGCTCAGCACCTCACCTTCCTGCAAAAGACCCAGCTTGTTCAGCAGAATCGTGTTGATCCGCGCCACGTCGAATTCACCCTCGGCATGGCGCCGGGCGGCGGCGCCCATTTGGGCGACAAGGCTTGGGTTCTCCATAAACCGCGCCATGGCCCCAGCCAATCCCTGCGGGTTGCGGACCGGGGTGACGAAACCGGTCACCCCCTCCTCCACCGGTTCGGCACAGCCTGGCGCGTCTGAGGTGATGATGGCGCGACCGGTCGACATCGCTTCGAGCACGGTGCGGGAAATCCCCTCGCGATAGGAGGGCAAGACAAAGACCGAGCAGGCCGAGAGATAGGGGTGCACGTCGCTGGTTTCACCGAGATATTCAATGATCCCCTCGGCCTCCCACGCCTTGAGATCTTCGGGCTGGACCGAAGCTGGGTTGGCATCGAGCGGCCCCAGCAGCTGACAGCGCGCCTCGGGCCACTGGGTGCGCAGCAGCCGCGCGGCCTCGACATATTCGAACACGCCCTTGTCGCGCAGCAGCCGTCCGATCATCAGAAAAACCGGCGCGCCGTTGGGCGGGTCCGACGGCGGGTAGCGATCCAGATTGACGCCCGAGCCCGGCACGATGTCCAGTCGCGTTTGCGGGCCGATCAGCCGGTTGGTGCGAAACTCATCGGCATCGGCATTGTTGTAGACCAGGGCTTCCTCGGCGCCTTTCAGCGCACGGCGATAAAGCTGCACCGACAGCGCGCGGATCAGCTTTTTCTTCAGCCCGCTGTCACCGTCATCGACAAAGACATAACCCAGCCCGGTGCAGAGTGCGAAGCGGCGCGGCACCCGAGCCAGCCGAGCGGCAAGACCGCCATAGATGATCGGCTTCATCGTGTAGGGAAAGACGATATCGGGCCGGAAAGCGTGAAACGCTGCATAGAGCGCGCGCAGGGTCGCTAGGTCTTGCACCGGGTTCACGCCGGTCCGCGCCATGGGAATCTGCACGAAGTGGATACCAAGCTCGGCCAGTGCCGCCTCGGTCTCGGGATGTGCGTCCGGGGCGCAGGCCATCACGTCGGCCCGGGCCGACAGTTCCTTCAGAAAGTCGAGGCGGAAATTGACCAGCGAAGAGGTCAGACTGGCAACAACCGCGACCTTTGGTTTTCGCCCGTCGTACAATACTTGTGCCTCGGTATTTGCAGGGTGCTGTTCAGAATTGTCACGCATCAGATCAGTACCGTATAACTAATTTAGAAAAATGCCTGGGACGACCTTGCCGCAGCCTCGGCCATTGTCAACGAAAACCAACCAGATCCACCGTCGCTACCGGATGCGGATAGCACCCCCGTAATTGACTTTTGCGTGGGAGCACCTAAGTTAGCTAATGTAGCTAACATCGCTGAACCGAGGATCTGCGCCATGCAGTACAATGTCCACGCCGCCAAAAGCCAGCTGTCCAAGCTGATTGAGGCCGCCCTGGCGGGTGAGGAGGTTGTGATTGCCAAAGGCGCAAAACCGGTCGTGCGACTGGTGGCAATCCCGCAATCAGGATTCAAGTTCGGTGCCCTCGCTGGCAAGCTGGGCGACGTGCCGGACTTCCTTGAACCGCTGCCGGAAGATGAGCTGGAGGCCTGGGAAGGCGCGGAATGAGCGCTGTCTTGCTCGACACACACGCCTGGGTGTGGTCGTTTGCCGATGATGCCAGGCTGTCACGCCCGGCCCGCACTGCGATTGAACTGGCCAATGCGGTCTATGTCAGCCCCATCAGCTTTTTCGAGATCGGGCAGAAAGTGCGGCTTGGCAAATGGCCTGAGATGGAGCCTTATGCCGATGGGCTGGGTGATATCCTGCGCAATCAGGGAGGCGTCGCCGCGCCTTTCACACCTGAGATATGTCTGCATGCAAGCCTCAGGGATTGGGATCATCGCGATCCGTTTGACAGGTTGCTGGCGTCATCGGCCGAGCTGGCCGGGCTGAAGCTAATCTCAAAGGACAGCGTGTTTTCCGAGGTGAAGGGGCTTCATCTTGTCTGGTGACCGATGATCGGAGCCGAGCCACCGCGCTAAACACCTACGCCGTCAATTCGACGGTGCGGTTTTCACGGCCGATACGTCGCGCCGCCATAGATGCCGGATGCCCTCAACGACGGCAGTGAACATATTCCTGATAGCCTCGGCCCGGAGTTGAGCGGCCCGGCGCTGGATTTCATAGATCTCGTTCTGGGTAGGAAAGTTGGTTTCGAAGTTCATCGGAGTTGGCTCTGTATTGAGTGGTTATGGATTGAACAAGTCACGCTGCACATAAGCCTGCCCACAGATGGCTGCACCAGACAAATCTCCAAACCCGCCATGCAGAAAATGCATGGTTTACGGGCCCACCAAAAAGCCCGGCGCGTGAGAGGCGCGCCGGGCGAAATACTCGCCGGACGTACTGGGAGGTAACTTCAGGCGAATATCTGTCTGAACAGGCCGATGCAATGGCGAAAGACCCGCATGAGCAACTGGATACGCGTTTGCGCCCCAGACGATATCGAGACCGAAGACCTGATCCGCTTCGACCACGGCGAACGCACCTTTGCGATATATCGAAGTCCGGATGACAAGTTTTTTTGTACTGACGGCCTGTGCACCCACGAAGAGGTGCATCTCGAGAACGGGTTGGTGATCGATTACATCGTGGAATGCCCGATGCATAACGGCCAGTTCGACTACCGCACGGGTGAGGCGAAACGCTCTCCGGTCTGCGTCAACCTCAAGACCTATCCGGTGCGGGTCGAGGGGGGCGATCTGTTCGTGGATATCGGATAAGACGGTGATGGGGGTCTAGTGATGGGACGCACCGCCGGCGGCAAACCGGACTTCACCCAGTTGCCAAACCCTGAGCAGGTCTTTTGATTGGCACAGATGCAGAAAATCGGCCTGCGCGCCGGGCTCCAGACGCCCGAGGTGACTTTGTCCGATCAGGTCGGCGGGAATGCGCGTCGCCATGTCCAGAGCCGCTTCGATTGGCAAATCCGCCATCCCGGCCACGTTATGGACTGCGGAGATCAACTCAAGATGTGCGCCAGCCAGCGTGCCATCCGTGAGTGTCAGGCGATCCCCCCGACGGCGAATTTCGCGGCTATTCAATCGGAATGTGGCGATGTCCGATCCTGCAGTCGCCATAGCATCGCTGACTAGGAAAATCCTGCCGGGCCCCGCCTTGGCGCACAGAGCATTTCGCAGCGAAGCGGCGTGGACGTGTATCCCATCTGCGATAAGCCCCGCAGACAACTCGCCAAGCGCCAGCACCGCACCAACGACGCCGGGCTCGCGATTTCCCATCTGGCTTTGCGCGTTGAACAGATGCGTGACGCAGCGCGCCCCGGCTGAGACCGCCGCCTGGCAATCTTCGAATGTCGCATCCGTATGGCCCAGCGACACCAGAACCCCTGCCTCTTTCAGCGCTTCGATCTGCGCTGGCGACACACTTTCCGGGGCAACCGTGACTTTCAGCACCGGCAGTCGCTCTGCGGCGTCAAGCAACTGGGTAAGATCGGCATCCTCCATTGGCCGGATCAGGGTGTCGTCATGCGCCCCTTTGCGCTTGTGAGAGAGGTGGGGGCCTTCCAGGTGCAGGCCCGCGATGCCTGCTACGCCTTCGGAAATCGCTTGCACCGTGGCGTCGATGGCGCGTGATACGACATCAGGGGTGTCCGTGATCAGCGTCGGCAGGATCGACGTAGCGCCGATATGCGCGTGTGCTTCGGCCATCCGCCTTAACGTAGACAGTTCCGGCGCGTTGTTGAACATCACGCCGCCGCCACCGTTGACCTGGAGGTCCACAAAACCGGGTGCCAGCATCCCTCCGTCCAGATGGGTAATTCTGGTATCCGCGGGCATCTCTGCCTCAGGCATGACCGCTTCGATCCGGTCGGCTCGATACAGCAGCGCACATTCCGGGCGCACCCCGTCCGGCGTCAGAATATCAGCTCCGGTGATGGCCTTCAGCGCGTCTTTCATACCGTTTCCGTCACCTTGTTCAGATGGCGCGGCGCATCCGGGTCTATTCCCCGCGATGCGGCGAACGCCTCGACCATGGAGTAGAAGGATACAATCAAACTAAGCGGATCGGTAAGCGGGTGGCCAGTGCGAACATGGTCAATGCAGGCGGCACTTTGGACCTTGTCCGTGGTTGCGAAGACCTTTGCGCCCTTTGTGCTGATCTGGTCGGCGATATCGGTCAAGGCCTGTTCGGCCGCATCGGCGGCGGCAAAGCTGAGAACCGGGAACCCCTCTTCGACAATCGACACCGGGCCATGCAGCACTTCAGCAGAGGAATAGCTCTCAGCGTGCAACTGACACGTCTCCTTGAATTTCAGCGCCGCCTCGTTGGATACGGCCAGCGCCTGCCCCCGGCCCAGTGTGAACAGGGATGAGCGGGCGCCGATGGCCTCCCGCACCTCGGGCCAATCGATGCAGGTGGCTGCCTCCAACTGCTGCGGCAGAGCGCGAATGGCTGCAATCAGGGTTTGATTGCGATCCCATTCCGCCAGCAGCCACAGGCCCGCCACGGCGGAGGTGACGAAGGTTTTGGTGGCTGCGACACTCAATTCAGGCCCGGCCTGGATGTTGATGGTATGTGCGCTTGCCTCGGCCAGTGGCGATTCCGCATCGTTGGTCAGGGCCAATGTCATCGCCCCGTCCCGCCCCGCGTTGCGCGCCATGGCGACGATATCGGGGCTTTTGCCTGACTGGGATACCGAGAGGCACAGCCCCTGCTGCAATTTCAGCGTCGAGTCGTAGATCGAGGCCACCGATGGTCCGACCGATGCCACCGGCACCCCCATCAGGATTTCCGAGGCGTATTTCAGATAGGTGCACACATGGTCGGACGAGCCGCGCGCCACGGTCATGATGAACACCGGATCAAGCGCCCGGGCCGCATCCGCGACGGCGGCAATGTCATTCTCGCACCGGCTGAGCAATCGGTCGACGGCGTCTGGGATCTCATCAATCTCGCGACGCATCCGGGTGATTTGGGTCTGCATGTTTGGTCCTAGCTGTTGCCCAAGCGCAGTTCCGCCACAAAGTCGTAGGCGTCGCCGCGATAGATGGAACGGGTGAATTCGACAACCCGCCGGTTCGGCAGGTACGAGGTGCGCACGATCCGCAGACCGGCAGCACCAGACTCGACGCCCAAGAGCGTGGCGTCTTCTTCCTCGAGGTTGATAGCCGAGATCCGTTGCAGCGCCCGCACCGGGCGGTTGCCGTCACGTTCGAGCACTTCATAGAGCGAGGTATCGACTAGTTGCGGGTTCGGCAGGATGTCGGTGGGCAGCGAGGCGCGCTCGATCGCCATCGGCTTGTCGTTGGCGCGGCGCAGCCGGGCGATGCGGGCGACGGACTCGCCTGATGAGAGGGCCAGTGCCATCACCTCCTCCGGAGACGGGACATGGATGCCGCGCTCCAGCCACTCACTGGAGGAGCTCAGGCCGCGCCGCACCATGTCCTCGGTAAACGAGGTCAGGCGGGACAGTGATTGCTCAACTTTCGGCGTTCCGTCCGAGACAAAGCTGCCCGATCCCTGCCGCTGCACGATGATGCCCCTGTCGACCAGATCCTGCATCGCCCGGCGCACGGTGACGCGGGACAGGCCGGTGAGGCTGGCAATCTCGCGCTCGGCGGGCAGAGGGGCACTTTCGGCGAGCAGGCCTTGCTCGATGCTTTCCTCGATCCGCTTGCGCAACCGCACATAGCGCGGGCCGGCGGCATCCTGCATCCAACTACCTGACTTCAGGAAACTCTCGATGGTGTTGGTTGTCATGCCACCCCTCGATTGCTGCGTTCCGCCAGCCTGCGAGCCAGTTCCAGCGCGCCGTCCAGCGCGGTGCCGAGCGGCTCGGTCAGTGCCATACTGGGTGGCAGATAGTCCGCGTAATGCGCTGCAACGCCGCCGACGGCACAAACCGGTTCGCCATCCTCGTATCCGAGCGCGCGCAGCCCGGTTTCGATGTATTGTGCCCCGGTTTGCATCAACTCTTGCCCCACACTGTCGCCATTTCGGGCTGCCTCGATGACCTCGGGGGCAAACTTCGCGAAGTCGGCGGGCCGGGCAGTGCCGGAAAATGCCACGACACGCGCGGCGTCATTTTCGAACCGCTCGAGACAGGCCGTGACAAGTGGGCTGGCCGGCATCGCGCCGTCCAGCACCAGCAAGGCCCGCCGGAGCAGCCCCAGCCCTAGCCAATTGCCAGACGCCTCATCCCCGACAATCGGTCCATACCCGCCGGCGAACTGGATCGCACCCGAGGCCTGACGGGCCAGAAACGACCCCGTTCCTATCCCGATCAGGCACCCGTTTCGGTCCTCAAGCGCTCCCACGACGGCTGAGCGGCGGTCATCCTCAATCTCAATGATGCGCGCGGGCAGCCGGGCTGCAACCTGGTGCGCGGTGTCCTGATCAGTTACGCCCGCTAGCCCAGCGTAAACCGGGATGTCCGGCAACATCGACGGCTGCAGGCCAGCGCGCAGTAATATCTTCATCATCCCATCCAGCAGCGTTTGCACCGCGCGCTCGCGATTGGTGAAGACATTGGCGCTCCCAAGCTTTACGTCCTGCCGTCCCGTCGGGGTTTGCAGGGCAAACCGGCAGGAAGTTCCGCCGCCGTCGATTGCCATCAGATATGGGTGAGACTCAACCATATAGATACCTATATAATACCTTTTGGATCAAAAAAAGACCTTTACGGCCTTGCCAGCTAAAAAATCGGCTAACTTGGCGGATTTCAACCCAATCACAAACAAAAGGTAGACAAAAGGTATTATATAGGTATTAAATCTAGAGCCAAAGGGGAATCACATGACGCCGCAAGTGCTGCCGCAAACCGAAACGCTGCGTGATGAGGCCGTGGGGCTGGACCTACGCCCGGACACCGAAATACTGGAGCGCCTGTTGGCGGGCCAGCAGGCCGCTCTGGCTGCGCTCGATGCATGCCTGCCGCAGATCTCTGCTGCTGCAAACCTGCTTGCCGAGGCAATCCGGGCCGGCGGGCGCATCCATTATGCCGCGGCGGGGTCGTCGGGCCTGATGGGACTGGCGGATGGAGCAGAGCTGCCCGGGACATACGGCCTGTCGCCGGATTGCATCGCGATCTGCATGGCGGGTGGCGTACCCACCAGTGCCGAGATGCCTGGGCATACTGAAGACGATACTGAAGAAGCACAGGATGCTGCGTTGCAGGTGAAATCCGGTGATACCGTGATTGCCATTTCCGCAAGTGGATCAACACCCTATCCGGTGAAGTTCGCGCAAATGGCACGTGCCGCAGGGGCCCAGACCGTTTGTATCGCAAACAACGCCGACGCCGCGCTTTTCGATCACGCCACCTGCGCCATTCATCTGGATACTCCACCCGAAATCATCGCCGGGTCCACCCGTATGGGCGCGGCCACGGCACAAAAGGCGGCGCTCAATATGATGTCCACGCTGATGGGGATCCGGCTGGGTCACGTGCATGATGGGCTGATGGTCAACGTGATTGCGGACAATCGAAAACTGCGGGGCCGCGCGGAAGGGATCGTCCGGAAAATCACCGGCGTCTCGGAGACTGTGGCCCGCGATGTGTTGGAACGGGCGGCAGGTGACGTCAAGCAGGCGATCTTGCTGGCGTCAGGAGCACAGAACACTGCGCAGGCGCGACGCCTGCTGGAACAATCGGGCGGGCACCTGCGGCCAGCTTTGAAGCAGCTTTGAACCGGAATTTGTATCAATAGGGAGAGAAGACACATGAACCGGAAAACACTGAGCGCGATACTGCTGGTCTCAACCGCACTGGGCGGGGCGGCCCATGCCGAAACCACGCTGACCATTGAAAGCTGGCGCAATGACGACCTGACACTGTGGCAGGAAAAGATCATTCCGGCGTTTGAGGCCCAAAACCCGGATATCAAGGTGAAATTCACCCCCTCGGCCCCGGCGGAATATAACGCGGTGCTGAATGCGAAGCTGGATGCGGGCTCGGCCGGGGATCTGATCACCTGCCGTCCGTTCGATACCTCTCTGGGGCTTTACGAGGCCGGGCATCTGGCCGACCTGTCGGATCTGGGCGGCATGGCCAATTTCTCGGACGTGGCCAAATCCGCCTGGCAGACCGATGACGGTGCGGCCACCTTCTGCGTGCCGATGGCTTCGGTGATCCATGGCTTCATCTACAACAAGGACGCGTTCGAGGAGCTGGGCCTGTCGGTGCCGGAAACCGAGGCGCAGTTCTTCGAAGTGCTCGACAAGATCAAAGAGGATGGCAGCTATATCCCGATGGCCATGGGCACCAATGACCAGTGGGAAGCGGCCACCATGGGTTACAACAATATCGGCCCGAACTACTGGAAGGGCGAAGAAGGCCGTCTGGCCCTGATCGAAGGCTCGCAGAAGCTGACGGATGAGCCATGGGTGGCCCCTTATCGCCAACTCGCAAAATGGGGCGCCTATCTGGGCGACGGGTACGAGGCGCAGACCTATCCCGACAGTCAGAATCTGTTCACACTGGGTCGCGCCGCCATCTACCCGGCGGGCAGCTGGGAGATCAGCGGCTTCAACAATCTGGCCGATTTCGAGATGGGCGCGTTCAAACCGCCGGTGCCAAACGAAGGTGATGGCTGTTATATTTCGGACCATACCGACATCGCCATCGGCCTGAACGCGGCCTCGCCCAATGCCGAGGCGGCACGGACGTTCCTCGACTGGGTCGGCTCGGAAGAGTTCGCTACGATCTATGCCAACGCCCTGCCCGGCTTCTTCTCGCTGTCGAGCTTCGACGTGGCGATGGACGACCCGCTGGCGCAGGAATTCGTCAGCTGGCGCGGCGAGTGCGGATCGACCATCCGCTCGACCTATCAGATCCTGTCGCGCGGCACACCGAACCTGGAAAATGAGACCTGGAACGCCTCGGCTCAGGTGATCAAGGGTGCCGAGACCCCCGAGGATGCAGGCAAGCGCCTGCAGGATGGTCTGGCCAGCTGGTACGAGCCGCAGAAATAACAACGACCACTCACGTAACCTGGCCCTGGGCAGACGTTGCCCAGGGCGTCTTTAAACCACCGGGATGGAATCATGGGCAAGGGCCGTATCAGATGGCATATCGTCGTGTTTCTGGCACCTGCGGTGCTGGTCTACACGGCTGTGATGATCTTCCCGCTTTTCAACACGTTGCGGCTGGCTCTTTACACCGAGGTTGAACAGACGCGCGTCTTTGTCGGGCTGGACAACTTCCGCACGCTGTTCGGCGATCCGCTTTGGTCCGGGGCGTTCTGGAATGCGCTTGGCAACAACTTCTGGTTCTTCTTTATCCACATGCTGGTGCAGAACCCGATCGGTATCGCGCTGGCCGCGATCCTCAGCCACCCACGTCTGCGCTTTGCCGCCTTTTATCGGTCGGCGATCTTCATCCCGACGATTCTCTCTTTTGTTATAGTAGGTTTCGCGTGGAAGCTCATCCTGTCACCGATCTGGGGTATCGCGCCCGATATGCTCAAGGCGATTGGATTGAAATCGCTTTACGCGCCTTGGTTGGGGAAAGAGGAATATGCGCTGACTACGCTGGCGCTGGTCTCGGTCTGGCAATTCGTGGGCATCCCGATGATGCTCATCTACGCCGCGCTCCTGTCGATCCCCGAAGAAATCCTTGAGGCCGCCGAGGTCGAGGGCATCACCGGCATGTCCGCCTTCTGGAAGATCAAGCTGCCGCTGATCCTGCCGTCCATCGGCATCATCTCGATCCTGACATTCGTGGGCAACTTCAACGCTTTCGACCTGATATATGCAGCACAGGGCGCGCTGGCGGGGCCGGATTTCTCGACCGACATCCTTGGCACCTTCATGTACCGCACTTTCTTTGGCTTCCAATTGCAACTGGGCGACCCGCACATGGGGTCAGCCATCGCAACCGGCATGTTCGGGATCATCCTGACCGGCGTCTGCATCTACCTGTTCCTGATCCAGACCCGTATCCGCCGGTATCAGTTCTGAGGGGCGAGAGACATGAACAAAGCCCGCAGAAACCCGTTCAACATCGCCGCCATGCACGGCGCGCTGATCCTCTATACGCTGATCGCGCTGTTCCCGGTCTTTGTGATCCTGATTAACAGCTTCAAGACCCGCAAGGCGATCTTTCGCGAACCGCTCAGCCTGCCGGATGCCGAGAGCTTCTCGATGATCGGTTACCAGACGGTGATGAAACAGGGGGATTTCTTTCTCTACTTCCAGAACTCGATGATCGTGACGGTCGCTTCGCTGTTCTTCATCCTGCTCTTCGGCGCCATGGCCGCCTTTGCGCTGAGCGAATACCGGTTCCGGGGCAACACGTTGATGGGGCTGTATCTGGCGCTTGGAATCATGATCCCGATCCGTATCGGTACGGTGGCGATCCTTGAGATGATGGTGGCGACCGGGCTGGTCAACACGCTCTGGGCGCTGATCCTCGTCTACACGGCGCAAGGTTTGCCGCTGGCCGTTTTTATCCTCTCCGAGTTCATGCGGCAGGTCAGTGACGACCTCAAAAATGCAGGCCGGATCGACGGGCTGAGTGAATACACCATCTTCTTCCGCCTCGTCCTGCCCTTGGTACGGCCCGCAATGGCGACGGTGGCGGTGTTTAACATGATCCCGATTTGGAACGACCTGTGGTTCCCGCTGATCCTTGCGCCTGCAGAGGAAACCAAAACCCTGACGCTGGGCAGCCAGGTCTTCATCGGCCAGTTCGTCACCGACTGGAACGCGGTCCTGTCCGCGCTCAGCATGGCGATCCTGCCGGTCATGGTGCTGTATGTCATCTTCTCGCGGCAACTGATCCGCGGCATCACCTCGGGGGCAGTGAAATGATCCGCGTTCTGATCGCAGGTCTGGGCAATATGGGGCTGAGCCACGCGCTGGCGCACCACAATCACGCGGGCGCCGAGATCGTGGGGTTGGTGAACCGTTCGGGCGAGGTCTCGCATCCCGATCTGCAAGGCTACCCGGTTTTCACCGATTTCCACGCGGCCCTGGGCCAGACCAACCCGGATCTGGCAGTGATCGCCACCTATTCCGACAGCCATGCGGACTACGCCTGCGCCGCGATGGAGACAGGGGCGCATGTTTTCGTAGAAAAACCTCTGGCAACTACGGTCGATGACGCCCGCCGTGTCGTTGCCAAGGCCAGCGAGACCAACCGCAAACTGGTGATCGGCTACATCCTGCGCCATCACCCCTCGTGGATGCGTCTGATCGACGAGGCGCGCGGTTTGGGTGGCCCTTACGTCTTTCGCCTGAACCTGAACCAGCAGTCTGATGGGTCGACATGGGCGACGCATAAGGCGTTGATGCAGACCACCTCTCCCATTGTCGATTGCGGCGTGCATTACGTCGATGTCATGTGTCAAATCACTGACGCCCTGCCCGTCCGCGTCCATGGTATGGGCCTGCGCCTCTCCGACGAGATTGCCGAGGATATGTATAATTACGGCCAGTTTCAGGTGATCTTTGCCGACGGCTCGGTCGGCTGGTATGAGGCCGGATGGGGACCGATGATGTCCGAGACCGCGTTCTTCGTGAAAGACATCGTCTCGCCCAACGGCGCCGTCTCGATCACCGAAGGCAACAAGGGTGCTTCGGATGATGTGGACGGACACACGAAAGTAGGCGGTATCCTCGTCCATCGCCCCTCGGGCGACGAACTGATCGAGATGGACAGCGAGCCCGGCCATCAGCAGCTCTGCGATGCCGAACAGGCCTACATGCTGCGCGCCATCACCGAGGATATCGACCTGACCCGCCATATGAGCGATGCGGTGCAATCGCTGCGCATCTGTCTGGCCGCCGATGAAAGCATAAGGACCGGCCAGCCGGTCGACCTGAAGGAGACATGACGTGACCGCCCTGAAACTCACCAATGTGTGCAAGTCGTTCGGCCAGGTCGAGGTGCTGAAAAATATCGACCTGACCGTCGAGGAAAGCGAATTCGTGGTGTTTGTCGGCCCCTCGGGTTGCGGCAAGTCCACCCTGCTGCGGGTGATCGCGGGGCTTGAGGATGCAAGCTCGGGCACTGTCGAAATCGACGGTGAAACGGTCAATGAAACCCCGCCTGCCAAGCGCGGTATCGCCATGGTGTTCCAGTCCTACGCGCTCTATCCGCATCTGACGGTCAAGGGAAACATGGCACTGGGTCTGAAACAGGCGGGTCACCCCAAGGACGAGATCGAGCGCCGGATCGCCGAGGCGGGCCGGATGCTGTCGCTGGACCCTTATCTGGAGCGTCGCCCGGCCGAGTTGTCCGGCGGTCAGCGCCAGCGGGTTGCCATCGGGCGGGCCATCGTGCGCAACCCGAAACTGTTCCTGTTCGACGAGCCGCTCTCGAACCTCGACGCCGCCCTGCGCATGAACACCCGGGTCGAGATCGCCAACCTGCACCGGCAGCTCAGCGCCAGCATGATCTACGTCACTCACGACCAGACAGAGGCGATGACGCTGGCTGATAAGATCGTGGTCTTGCGGGACGGTCGAGTGGAACAGGTCGGCAGCCCGATGGAGCTCTACAACAATCCGGCCAACCGGTTTGTGGCCGAGTTCATTGGCTCTCCGTCAATGAACCTGGTTCCGGCGGAACTGATTGGCAGATCTGCCGGTGAATTCGTGGGCATCCGCCCGGAATACGCCCGCCTTGGCGAGGCTGGTGATCTGAAAGGCACCGTCGTCCACGTCGAAAAGCTGGGTGGCGACACGAATGTGCTCATCGATATCGGCGCGGACAAACCGTTCACCGCTCGGGCATTTGGGCAATATGAGATCGAACCGGGCGCGCAGATCGGGATCGACTATGACCCGGCCAAATGCTTCAGCTTCGGTTCGGATGGCGCGCGGCTCTGATTTATTGCTAGTCCTGCCACCCAGTTGGTTTCGGAATTGCCCCGCCGCTTAGCCGCGTGATTTCAGCCGCCGCGACCGCCACCAGCGGGCCAAACAACGCCACCTGCTCGGGCGTGAAACGGCTGCTCGGACCCGAAATCGAGATACCTGCGCAGGGCTGTCCGTTTTCGTCGAATATGGCGCTGCCGATGCAAGACATGCCTTCATGCCGTTCGTCTGCGTCGAAGGACCAGCCGCGTTCACCGGTGCGCGCAAGATCCTCGAATAACGCCTGCGGGGTTGCCAGCGTGTTTGCCGTGAAGGGGGTCAGCCCATTGCCCTGTAGCAGTTTGCGAATCCGGTCCTCGGACAGGGCCGCCAGAATGGCCTTGCCGGTCCCGGAGGCATGCATCGGGGTCCGGGTGCCGGGCGAAAAGAAGGCGCGGATCGGGTTCTGAGTCTCGACCTGCCCGATGAACACCACCTCGCCTCCATCAGGCACCGCAAGATTGGCGGTCTCACCCGTCTGCTCCATCAGCGCCCGCAGGATCGGCTGGCCGATCTCGGTCAGGCTTGCCCGGCGCAGATAGGCCGATCCGGTGCGATAGGCCTCGATCCCAACCAGCCATTCCTGAGTGTCCTCGTCGAAGGCGACGAAATCGTGTTTTTGCAGCGTGGTCAGGATGCGGTGGGTCGTGGCCGCCGGAATCTCAAGGCCCTGGGACAGATCGGTCAGGGTCGAACGCCCGGCCCGCGCCACGGCCACGAGCAGCCCCAATGCCCGATCGAGCGATTGCAGGGTGGCGGCGTTTCCCTCGCTGAACGGAGATCTGGGCCGTCCGCGTTGGCGTTTCTGAGTCGTCATGAGATGGCCCTCCTTACGTCAACAATGCCTTTTGCTGGTGGGAAAGCGCAAAGAAAAAATTTTCCAAAACTGCATCAGCGTAGAAATCGAAAATGAAAAACAGATATTATTTCAAGTGCTTGCATTTTTCACTTTGTTTTCGGAAATATTTTTCAGAAAAATTGCAAGCGGGGCAACAAAGACGCATCCTGAGACCAAGCGACAAAGGATGCCGTCATGTCAGATCAGAACCCAGTCTTCATTCCCGGCCCGACCAACATCCCGGACCGGCTGCGCCTGGCGATGCAGGTGCAAACCCGCGACCATCGAGCGCCGGATTTCGTCGAGACCTTTGCGCCGGTGTTGGAAGACACCAAGAAAGTGATGAACACGCGCGATGGCACGGTCATCACTTTTCCGGCCAGCGGCACCGGCGGATGGGAGGCAGCGGTTAGCAACACGCTCAGCCCAGGCGACCGGGTGCTGGTGGCCCGTTATGGCATGTTCTCGCATCGCTGGATCGACCTCTGCCAGCGCCACGGGCTGGACGTGCAGATCATCGAAACGCCATGGGGCGCGGGCGCACCGGCGGATCGGTTCGAGGCAGAGTTGAGCGCCGATACGGACCACGAGATCAAGGCCGTTCTGGTCACCCATAACGAAACCGCCACCGGCGTGCGCAGCGACATCGCCGCTGTGCGCGCCGCCATGGATGCCGCCAGCCATCCGGCGATGCTGTTCGTCGATGCGGTCAGTTCGTTGGCGTCGATGGAGTTCCGCATGGATGACTGGGGCGTCGATATCGTCGTCTCGGGCTCGCAGAAGGGTTTCATGCTGGCCACCGGGATGGCCATTCTGGGCGTCAGTCCCAAGGCGCTGGCCGCGATGGAGAATGCCAAATTGCCGCGCACCTTCTTCGATTTCCGCGACATGACCGGGGCCAACGCCTCGGGCGGTTTCCCCTACACCCCGCCGCTGCAACTGATCTACGGGATGCGCGAAAGCTTGAAGATGTTGTTCGAAGAGGGGCTGGAGAATGTCTATGCCCGCCATTTCCGGCTGGCCGAGGGTGTGCGCCGCGCGGCAAGCGCGTGGGGTCTGCCGCTCGT
Organism: Ruegeria sp.; assembly: GCF_040830605.1. Taxonomy (GTDB): domain Bacteria; phylum Pseudomonadota; class Alphaproteobacteria; order Rhodobacterales; family Rhodobacteraceae; genus Ruegeria. Next base: position 427,998 of record NZ_JBFOMD010000003.1, on the reverse strand, counting down.
GGCGCAATCGCCGGATCTCTATTCGGACACGGTCAGTGCGATCTATGTGCCAGAGGGGTTCGACAGCAATGCGCTCACCGATCACGCGTTCAACGCCTATGGCGTGAGCTTCGGCATCGGGTTGGGCGAGATGAACGGTCGCGCCTTCCGCATCGGTCATCTGGGCAGCCTGACGGATGTGATGGTGCTGAGCGGTCTTGCCACAATCGAGATGGCGATGGCCGATCTGGACTACCCGATCGAGCTGGGCAGCGGTGTGGCGGCGGCGCAGGAATATTTCCGCCACGCCCCCGGCAATTCCGTCAAATCCGCAGCGTAAGGAGGCACATGTGTTGGACGCCCTGACAGCGGCAGCAAGCCTGACCATCGACGATGTCCGCGCGGCCCATGCGCGGATCGAACCCTATATCCACCGGACACCGGTCCAGACCTCGACCTATCTCAACGAATTGACCGGGGCAGAGCTCTTCTTCAAATGCGAGAACTTTCAGAAGGCGGGTGCCTTCAAGGTGCGCGGCGCTTCAAATGCGGTGTTCGGACTGAACGATGAGGTGGCTGTGCGCGGCGTGGCCACCCATTCTTCGGGCAACCACGCGCTGAGCCTCAGCTATGCCGCCGGACGCCGGGACATCCCCTGCCACGTCGTTATGCCCCGCATCGCGCCTGAAGCCAAGAAGGCCGCAGTGCGCGGCTATGGCGGGCTCATCACCGAATGCGAGCCCTCGACCTCGAGCCGTGAAGCGGTGTTTGCCGAGGTGCAGGCACAGACCGGGGCCGAGTTTGTGCACCCCTATAACGACCCCCGTGTGATCTGCGGACAGGGCACCTGTTCGCTGGAATTGCTGGAACAGGCCCCCGGCCTGAACGCCGTGGTCGCGCCAATCGGCGGCGGTGGTATGGTGTCGGGCACCTGCCTGACGCTGTCGAACCTCGCGCCCGAGATCGAGATCTACGCCGCCGAGCCGGAGCAGGCCGATGATGCAGCGCGCTCCTTCCGGGCCGGGCATATCATCGCCGATGATGCGCCGGTGACCGTGGCCGATGGGCTGAAAGTGCCGCTGAAAGAGAACACCTGGCACTTTGTCTCGAACCATGTGCGCGATGTGCAGACGGCGTCAGAGCGGGAGATCGTCGACGCGATGCGGCTGATCTGGCAGCGGATGAAGATCGTAATGGAACCCTCCAGCGCCGTGCCGCTGGCGGTGATCCTACGCAACCCCGAGGTCTATCGGGGCAAGCGGGTGGGCGTGATCGTCACGGGCGGCAATGTGGATCTGGGCAAGCTGCCCTGGAATGAGGGTTGAGGAGATATGGCCATGAATGCGCAAGTGAAACTGGACGAGCTGGAAGTGGGTTTCGACATCCCCGCCGCCATCGGAATGGATGAGAGCGAGATTCAGACCCCCTGTCTGATCCTCGATCTGGACGCGCTGGAGCGCAACATCAGGAAAATGGGCGAATATGCCAAGGCGCATGGGATGCGCCACCGGGTGCATGGCAAGATGCACAAATCGGTCGATGTGGCCAAGCTGCAGGAAAAGCTGGGCGGCGCGGTTGGTGTGTGTTGCCAGAAGGTCTCCGAGGCGGAGGTGTTTGCCCGAGGCGGGATCAAGGACGTTCTGGTTTCGAACCAGGTGCGCGATCCGCTCAAGATCGACCGGTTGGCGCGGCTGCCCAAGACCGGTGCCAAGATTATCGTCTGCGTCGATGACATCGCCAACGTGGCAGACTTGTCGGCAGCGACCCGAAAGCATGGCACCGAGTTGGAGTGTTTTGTCGAGATCGACTGCGGCGCGGGGCGCTGTGGCGTGAACAGCACTAATGACGTCGTGGAGATCGCTAAGGCGATTGATGCGGCGCCGGGTCTGAAATTCACCGGCATCCAGGCATATCAGGGTGCGATGCAGCACATGGACGCCTATGAGGACCGCAAGGCCAAGCTGGATGTTGCGATTGTCATGGTGGCGGACGCAGTCGAAGGGCTGAAAGGCGCTGGGTTAGAGCCGGAACTGATCTCGGGCGGCGGCACCGGGTCCTACTACTTCGAAAGCAACTCGGGCGTTTACAATGAGCTTCAGTGCGGCTCCTACGCCTTCATGGATGCTGATTACGGGCGCATTCTGGACAAGGACGGCAAGCGGATCGACCAGGGCGAATGGGAAAACGCGCTGTTCATCCTGACCAGCGTCATGAGCCACACCAAGGCGGACAAGGCGATCTGTGACGCGGGGCTCAAGGCGCAGTCGGTGGACAGTGGCCTGCCCTTCATCTTTGGCCGCGACGACGTGGAATACCTGAAATGCTCGGACGAGCATGGGGTGATCGGCGATCCGCAGGGTGTGCTCAAGGTCAACGACAAGCTGCGGCTGGTGCCGGGACACTGCGACCCGACCTGCAACGTGCACGATTGGTACGTCGGCGTGCGAAACGGCAAAGTCGAGACGCTGTGGCCGGTCTCGGCCCGTGGCAAGGCCTACTGACAATGGATGGTGTCATGCAGACAGGTGATGTGTTGATCGTGGGCGAGGATATCTGCGAACAAGTCGTCGGGCGCTCGGATGCGTTCGACGCGGTCGAGGCCGTTTTCGGTGCCATGGCGCGCGGAGATGCCTACAACTTCCCGGTGATCCGCGAGGCGATAGGCCATGCGGATGCACTCTACGGCTTTAAATCCGGGTTCGACCGGGCCGGGCAGGTGCTGGGCCTTAAGTCCGGCGGCTACTGGCCTGGAAACATGGAGAAAGGCCTGACCAACCACCAGTCCACCGTTTGCCTGTTCGATCCTGACACTGGCAGGCTATCGGCTCTGGTCGGCGGCAACTATCTGACAGCGGTGCGGACGGCGGCCAGTTCCTCGGTCTCCATCGCGCATCTGGCGCGGCGGGACGCGAAGGTGTTGGGCATGGTTGGCGCCGGGCACCAATCCGCCTTTCAACTCCGCGCAGCAGCGGAACAACGCGCGTTCGATAAGGTTGTCGCCTGGAACCCGCATCCCGAGATGCTGCCACGCCTGGCCGCCGTGGCCGAAGAACTGGAACTGGCCTTCGAGGCGGTGAGCCCCGAAGAACTCGGCACGCAGGCGGATGTGATCATCACCATCACCTCGGCTTTCGAGCCGCTCGTGATGGCCGACTGGATCAAGCCCGGCACCCATGTCGCCTGCATGGGCACCGATACCAAAGGCAAGCAAGAGGTCGATCCGGCGCTACTGGCACAGGCCTCCGTGTTCACCGACGAGGTCGCGCAATCGGTCTCGATCGGCGAGGCGCAGCACGCGGTGGCGCGGGGCCTGATCTCGCAGGACGACATCACCCCGATCGGCGCGGTGATCAACGGCGATCATGCCGGGCGGACGAACCCTGATCAAATCACCCTGTTCGACGGCACCGGCGTGGGCCTTCAGGATCTGGCTGTAGCCTCGGTCGCCGCCCGGCTCGCGCAGGAACAGGGGCTGGGGGGCCACGCTGCCCTCTGACCGGTTTCCCTCGCCATGGCGGGTGCGGACCTATTCCTCGGGCAGGCCAAGCTGTTTTGGCCGGGGTGAGGGCCCCGCATCCATCCGCGGGTTGGGTGCTTTCAGAACCGGCGTGCGCGGCGACACATCCTCGCGGCTCTCACGCCAGACTACGAAGATACCCGAGGCAATGATGATACCCGCGCCAATTGCTACGTAAATGTCCGGACGCTCGTTGAAAAAGAGCGCGCCGAAGATCGTGGCCCAAATGATCTGGCTGTACTGGCTCGGTGCGATCACCGCAGCCGGTGCGGCGCGGTAGGCGAGAATCACCAGATGCTGGGCGCCGACGGACAGCAGCCCGACCATCGCCATCATGCCCAGATGCAGCAGCTCGGTCGGTTGATAGACCGCCGGCTGCAACATGCCCATCACCAGCACCGCAAGCAGCATGGGGTAAAGGATCAGCACCGCCGAGCGTTCCTTACTCCCGATCTTACGCACGAGGATCGTGGCCAGCGCGCTACAGGACGCCGCCGTCAGCGCAGCCAGGTGGCCCAAAGTGAGATCGGTCGCCCCGGGACGCAGGACCACCAGAACGCCGATCAGACCGACGCCCACCGCAGCCCAGCGTTGTCCCCGTACCACCTCGCCTAGCAACGGGACCGATAGCACGGTGACGATCAGCGGGAACGAGAAAAGCAGTGAATAGACCTGCGCCAGCGGTAGCGTGACAAAGGCATAGAACGCGCAGGACATGCCTGCGATCATCAAACAGGCCCGCAGCAACACCAGCCACGGGTGATGCGGTAGGAAATTGTCCACCTTACGATCCGCCAACATCGTGACCGTCATCGGGACAAAGGAAAACAGCGTGGCGAAGAAGATGATCTGGAAGATCGAATAACTGTTGCCCAGCGTCTTGATCAGGACGTCATGGGTGGCAAAGACGGCAAAGCCCAGAAAGGCAAAGCCCAGGCCCTGCACGGTGGGGGCGGGTTTGGTCATGGCGGCGACCTCGGATCAATGGGCTGTCTGCCCAATATGTTTCGAAAACTAAGGTGTCCCGGTGGCAACCTAGGACTGGGCTCTCATACCGGCAAACCAGGGCGGAACAAAAGCCCTTTCGACCGGTGGTTCGGCGATTTCAGGCCGATGCCTCATAAACAGGCCAAAATTCGGAGATTTCGCCATTCTCATAGACGGCAATGTCGCCGAATTGCAGGAAAACCGCCTCGCTCTGCTGCGGCTGCAGAAAGACGAAATCGTCCGGCCTGAGGTCCAGATGCGCACCCCCATTGAGCATCTCCTGGTTCGAAGAATGGCCCCAGATGCCGTTATACTCCAATCCCGGCGGATCGACCGGATCTGCCTTCCAGTAGCCTCCATAGATGAAGGCGGTCTTTCGGGAATTCGGGTTCCAGACCTGCTGTGCCTTACCCACGAACTCAAGCCCGGTCAGCGGCAGCTCGGTGCGTTCATAGGTCTTGAGTACCGGTGCTGCAATGAAAGCGGCGGGCGAGAACGGGTCCAATAGGTCGAGGTCGAACTTCGACGGCTTGACCAGAGCCGATCCGACCGCCACCTCGTTGGCCACTTCGGTCGAACTGTAGTTGCGGAACGTGGGACTACCTGCCGCGTTCAGGACCTTGCCGTGTAATGAACCGTCCCCCAGCGCAGTTCTGACCGCATCCTGCGCCGCCAGATATCTGTTCCAACTGTCCCGCAGCGCCCTGCCTCGCAGGCCGAACAGGTTTGGATGGCCTGAGACATGCGCCTCATATCCCATCAGCCCGCTGAACTGGAGGTTGGGATCATTGTCAATGGCCTTGACTGCCGCGATGATCCGGTCCCGGTCCGTGAAGCCGCCCCGGTGCAGGCCGACGTCGATTTCCAGCGAAATGCGCAGGGTGGTGTTGGTTTCGGCGGCCAGCGCACTGTATTGCTCCAACCGCTCAGGGGTGTCGATCAGCCATTGCACATTGGCAACGGCCTGGGGGTTGCGCACCTCACTCAGGTACTGCCGCGCCGCTGCGACAGGCAGCGGTTTGCCCAGCAGTTGGTCGGCTTGAGGCTCGGTCCGGGATTGGCCGATCAGCATCGGCAGGTTGAAGGTCATCAACCGGTCGGTCCCGGTGCGGGTGGCGATGTGGCGGATTAGCCGTTGCGACGGCAGGGATTTAGTGACAATGCGATAGCTCATGCCAAGTGGAAGCGAGGCCGCGAGCGCGTCGATATTGGCGTCCAACCGGACCTTGTCGATGACCAGCGTAGGCGTGGCGATGCCTGCGCGGTGCAGGGCAGACTGCAACTCCGTGAAATAGCGCTGGCGCGGCCCACTGTTGTCACCGGGGCGGCTGGCGGCCACCCCTGCCCCAGCCAGCGCCACGCCGCCGATCAGGATGCTGCGTCGGGACAGTCTAGGCATGGGTGGTTTCTCCAAAGAGTTTCGCCAGGTGCGGGTTCAGCATCTTGCCCTCGGGGTCGAGATCGCGACGCAGCTCGTTGAATTCATCGAACTGCGGATAGAGTGCGTGCAGCTCCTCATATCCCAGCGAATGCAACTTGCCCCAATGCGGACGACCTCCGTGCTTGCGGAACACCGGCTCGATCTCAGTGAAGAAATAGCCGTACTCCTCGCGATGTGCCGCATGCACGGCGATCGACATCCGCTCTGCGTCGTTGAACGGGCTCAGCCAGGCATCGTCCTGCGCGGTTCTGCGGATCTCGACCGGGTAATAATTCGCGGGGTTGCTTTCGAGAATCCGCGCAACCTCGCGAAAGGCCTTGAACCCGGTCTCAATCGGCAGATGATATTCGATCTCGTTGAACCGATGTGGGCGTGTGGTCGAGAGCATCTTCCAGTAGACCTCGTTGACATCCTCGATCTGGCCACGCGGAAAGGCGGCGGCCAGCACGTTGCGCCGCAGCCACGGCCACCAGCCCAGATGATCGCGCACCGTTTCCAGCGCTTCGAGCATTTCGTTGCCGTCTTCTTCCGCCACAATCCCCTGCACCTCACTGGTATGTTCGTCATGGGCGATATCGGCAGCCAGCAGAGCGTTGGGGACAAAATAGACCTCATAGTTTCGGTGCGTGCGGAACCGCTCTTCGGCACGTTCCAGAACCTCGTCGACCGGGTCCACCCACATGCGCCTGCGCAACGCATAACTGTCGCGCAAATGCAGCCGATAGTTGGTGACCACCCCCAGAGCACCCAGCGAGACCTTGGCGGCGGCAAAAAGCTCCGGATGGCTGTCGCGGGTGATGTCCAGAACGTCTCCGCCAGGCGTTACGAGGGTCAGCCCATAGGCGTGATCGTGCAGCGCGCTGAGGCTCGAGCCGGTGCCGTGGGTGCCGGTCGAGAACGATCCGGCCAATGTCTGTACGTCGATATCGGGCAGGTTGTGAAAGCCCAGACCCACCTCATCCAACAGTCGCGCGGCGTGGCGCAACCGGGTGCCCGCGCCCATCGTGGCGGTCCGTGCGTCAGTGTCATGCTCGATAAGCCCCGCAAGCTTGCCGATATCGACAAGGGTACCATCGCTGGGCACCAGGGCGGTGAAGGAATGGCCGCTGCCTACAGGACGGATCGGGCCGGGTGCGGATTTCATCAGATCGGCCAGTTCGCCGATATCGCCCGGGGCCGCGATCTGCCGTGGGGTGGCGACCTGATTGCCCGACCAGTTCGACCAGCTTCGCCCGCCTTCGGTTGGCGGCTTGGCGTTGGGAAACCCGTCTCGGGTGCGGTCTGTGGTGCTCCACGCCGCGTATTTGGCCGCAGGCACGGCGGCCACGATACCCGCCCCTGCTCCGATCTGCAGCGCCCGCCGTCTTGAAACCGCCATCACGTGCCCTCCGTTGCCATGAACTCGATCAACCGTTTGAAATCCGCATCACTGCAATCGGCGCAGAATCCCATGGCGGGCATCGTGCCCATCCCTGTCTTTACTGACGCCACCAGAGCGTCGAGGCCGCGCCCTTCCAGACGCGCCTGCCACGCCGCCGCATGACCGGTCAGCGGTGCCTCGCCTTCCGGGATTGCGTGGCAGGCCCGGCATGTGCGGTCATAGATCGCCGCCAGCCCATCGTCGCCAGGGACGGCGCTTTCGGCATAGGCGATCTGCGATGCGGACGGTGCGGGGATTCCTGCGCTCAGGCTCAACCGCGGCCCAAGGATCAGATAGCCGTCAACGACCACTATGCTCGCCAAGATCGCCAACAGGGCAGGTCTGTTCACAGTGCTTCTCCCAAAACAATAGTAATTACTATTTATCTTTTCACGCACCTGTCAATGGCATAGGATAGCAAGCACAAGCGGTTGGGGAATGTCATGAGAACACAGCACCTTGAGCCCAGAGCCCGGCCTACCCAGAAGCGCGCAGGGCAGACGGTCGATCTGATCCTGACAACGGCAGCGAAGCTGTTGGAGGAGAACGGGTTCGAGGAGTTGACCACCAACAAGATCTGCACGGCGGCCGGGATCACGCCGCCCGCGCTTTACCGCTATTTTCCCAACAAATACGCCTTGCTGTGCGAACTTGCGACGCGCCTGATGGCAGCCCAGAACGCCGATCTTGCCCAGACCGCCGTGCGCAAGGGCGGGAAGCGCCCCACAGTTGCCGATATGGAGGAGCAACTGGCGGCGCAGGTCCGCATCACCCGCGATTTTCCCGGCGGTGTTGCCATCATGCGAACGCTCTACGCTACCCCTCAACTGATCGATATCCGCCTGTCGTCGCACTGGTCCATGGTCGAGGGGCTCAAATCCTCGCAAACCTGGCTGGCCGCTCGGATGAGCGAGCCGGAACTGATCCGGCGTCTCAGGTTGGCGGTCGAGCTTGGAAACTCGGCCATCGAGATGGTTCTGGAGGATCCCGATCTGGATGAAGCCTCGATCATCCATGACGTGGCCGAGATGATTGTGGCGTATCTGACCAAAACCTGAGCGCCTGCGCTGCTCAGAGGTAACGACCAACGACCCAGCGGTAACAGAACGGCGATTGCGCCCAAAGGGGCGGTTGCCAACGGCTTTGATCCGGTGCGATGGTTGGTGACCGACGGGTTACTCGGCCTGACCGGCACCGAGCAGGGAGGAATGCAATGAACGCAGCAGAGGGGCTGTTCTGGCTGGCCCGGATCTGGCTGATCGCTGGCGGTTTTGTGGCTGCCCTGTTTCTGACCGTTGGGATCGACCGGATTGATGAGGATGCCCGGGGCGCTTACGTGTTTCGCCCCCTTCTGATCCCGGGCATCCTGCTGATCTGGCCTCTGGTGCTGTGGCGATGGTGGACACTGGAAAGCGGCCGGTTTGACCCGAACAGCCGGTATCGACCAGTGCGCGCCGCGCACGGACTGGTCGCTATCGTTTTGTGCATCGTGGTGCTGGGTACCATCATTCTGGGTCTCAGCGTCCGCCAGCACTGGCCCGCCGATGTCGCGCCGCAAAGGCTGACGGCGTTCGGAGAGGTCAGTCAATGAGCGTCAAATACATCCCCGTCCAGTGGAATCGGAACAAGTGGATTTATGACGGCTTCATGCTGGCCGGTGTCGTCGGGTTCCTGACGGTCTTTCTCTATCTCAGCCCCGAATTGCTGAGCCACGAGCGCCCGATCAACCCGCAAGTCCACAATGCCCGCGCCTTCGGGGCCTGCACCTTCATGATGCTCAGCGTCATCCTGGCCATTGGCCCGCTGGCCCGTCTCGACCGCCGGTTTCTGCCCCTGCTCTACAACCGCCGCCATTTCGGGGTGATGACCGCCGCCGTGGCGATTACGCATTTCGGCTATATCCTCAACTGGTATTTCGCCTTCTCGTCCTCGAACAAATACGAGGCACTTTTGTTCGCGAATACGAGCTATACCCAAGCCTCGGGCTTTCCGTTCGAGGCGTTTGGCCTGCTCGCGCTGATGTGCCTGTTGATCCTTGCCGCGACCAGCCATGATTTCTGGCTCAAGTTTCTGACGGCGCCGGTCTGGAAGCGCATCCATTACCTGATCTACGTCGCCTACGCCTCGGTCGTGGCGCATGTCAGCCTAGGTATTTTGCAAGACCAGCAGAACCAGCTTTTCACCTGGATCTTCATCATCACCGCACTTGCCGTGGCGGGGTTGCATCTGGCCGCGTTCCTGCATGAGCGGAAGGCGGGTGATCCGGTCGGAAACCCCGGCGAACAGGGCTGGATCGCGGTCTGCAAGGCCGAGGACATCCCAGAGGCGCGGGCGCGGATCGCGGTTCTGCCGGGTAGCGACCGGGTGGCGGTGTTCCGGATGGAAAACAAGCTCTCGGCCATCTCGAACGCCTGCGCGCATCAGAACGGGCCACTGGGTGAGGGCAAGATCATCCGTTGTCTGGTCACCTGCCCGTGGCACGGGTTTCAGTATGATGTGCGCAGCGGTCGCTCACCGGCGCCGTTCACCGAGACGATCCCCACCTACCGGCTGACAGTGCGGGACGGCATGGTCTGGGTCGATCCCGCCGCCAATCCACCCGGCACTTACGTCGAACCGGTGGAGGTTCCGGCATGAAACAGGACAAGACACCGTTCTTTGTCGGGTATCTGAATCCACCCAAGAAACTCCGCCCGTTCCTAATGGCCGCGGGCCTGTTCGTCGTGTCGTTCCTGACCGTTGCGGGCCTGCTGCTGGGGGCCTCGCAGGACGATCCCGGCAACGGCGCCTTTCGCTTCGACTATGGCCGCCAGACAGTGACCGGTGTGGTCGAGATGCTGCCCTATCCCATCCTGCACGTGACCGAAGGCAACGACCGGATCGAAGCAGGACACACCCTGATGCTGGCTGCACCGGGCAAGCGCGGGGTTGTCGCGCTGGCCTCACCTTTTGAGGGTCAGCGCGTCACCGCGTCGGGTGTCGTCCTTGAGCGCGGATCGCTCGACATGATGCAGCTGCGCGGCGGTGGGCAGGGTCTGAAAACCGCCGAGGGTACCGCCGTCCCGCCCCCGGTGGAACCACTGGGCCGCTGGCGGCTGGCCGGTGAAATCTGTGACGGCAAATGCCTGGCCGGAGCCATGCGTCCGGGCCGGGGGCTGGCACACAAGGCCTGCGCCAATCTATGCCTGATCGGGGACATTCCGCCGATCTTTGTCTCCAGCCAGCCGGTCGAGGGCTCGGAATATCTGATGGTCGTGGATCAGGATGGGGGTCCCCTGCCCGAGGCAGCCTATGACTACGTGGCCAATTTCATCTCGCTTGAGGGGGATGTCGAACGCCATGGTGATCTGCTGGTGCTCAGGATGGATGCGGACACGATCGAGGTGCTGCCATGAGCAAGCGTATCCTCTGGATGATCATCACCCTTCTGGCGGCAGCCATCCTGTACTACCTTTCGCGGTTCTGGGTCTTCGACCTCTGGGGGCGCGAGGGGCTGTTCGGCATCCAGCAACTCCGGCCTCAGGGCGGGCTGCTGGGCCGTTGGCTGCGCGGCACACCATTGGCGCCGTTCGAACTGCTGATCTGGGTGATCGGGTTCTTCCTGATCCTGACCGGGCTCGAAAAGGCCTATGACCGCTTCAGCAACCGCGACAAATAACGGGCGCGGCTAGCGGCGCCCGGTTCAGGCTGCCAAGACCAGATCACTGGCCTTTTCCCCGATCATGATCGCCGGAGCATTGGTGTTGCCCGAAACGATTTCCGGCATGATCGAGCAATCGGCCACCCGCAACCCATCGATCCCGTGCACGCGCAGTTGCGGATCGACCACCGCATCCTCGCCGCGACCCATCTTGCAGGTGCCGGTCGGATGGTAGATCGACACCGAGTTGCCGCGCGCCCAGTCCAGCGTGCCCTCGTAGTCCTCCATGTCGAGGCTGGCCTGCGGACGGAATTCCTCGGCGATCTTCGACTTGAGCGGCGCGTGGCGGGCGATAGAGCGAGCGACCTTCACCCCATCGACGATGGTGCGGCAATCCAATTCGGTGGACAGGTAGTTGGGGATAATCTTCGGATAGGTCTTGGGATCGGGTCCCGCGAGGCGAATCTCGCCCCGGCTTTCGGGCCGCAACTGGCAGACCGACATGGTGAAGGCCGAAAACGGGTGCACCCCCTCGCCCGGGCTGTCCGCCGACCAGGGCTGGACATGGAACTGGATGTCGGGCGTTGCCAGATCGGGCCGGGTCTTCATGAAACCAGTCGCGAGGCTTGCCGCCATGGTCATGGGACCGGCGCGGAACAGCGCGTATTTCAGAGCGATGCGGGCCTGATTGAACAAGCTGCGCACCTCGTCATTCAGCGTCGGCTCGTTACACTTGTAGACCAGCCGCGCCTGCAAGTGATCCTGCATCCCCTGCCCGACACCGGGCAAATCATGCAGCGGGGTGATACCGTTGTCCTTCAGTTGATCCGCCGGACCGATCCCCGACAGCATCAGGGTCTGCGGCGAGTTGATCGCGCCTGCCGACAGGATGACCTCGCGATTCGCTTTGATGGTCTGCCGGTTTCCCGAGCGGTCCAGATAGGTGACGCCGGTCACCTTGCGGCCCTCCATCTCGATCCGCTCGACCATGGCGTGGGTGATGATCTGCAGGTTGTCCCGGCTGCGCGCGGGTTTCAGGAAAGCCACGGCAGAACTGCACCGGCGCCCGTTGCGGGTGGTGAGCTGGAAGTAGCCCACCCCCTCCTGCTCGGCGCCATTGTAGTCAGGGTTGAACGGATATCCCGCCGCCTGCGCTGCGGCGACCCAGGCATCACAGATCGGGCGCTGGATGCGCATATTCGATACTGCTAGCGGTCCCCCGGTGCCATGAAATTCATCCGCACCCCGTTCCTGATCCTCGGACCGTTTGAACAGGGGCAGTACGTCCTGCCAGCTCCAGCCTTCGTTGCCCATCTGACGCCAGCGGTCGTAATCCTCTTTCTGCCCGCGCACGTAGAGCAAACCATTGAGTGATGACGACCCGCCCAGCACCTTACCTCGTGGCCAGTCGATCGAGCGTCCGTTCAAACCCGGATCAGGTTCGGTCCTGTAGCACCAGTCCAAAGACGGGTTATGCATGGTTTTGAAATAGCCCACCGGGATGTGAATCCACGGGTTCCTGTCCGGCCCGCCCGCCTCGAGCAGCACCACCTTGTTGCCAGGGTTGGCGCTCAGGCGATTGGCGATCACACAGCCGGATGATCCAGCCCCGATGACGATGAAATCAGCTTCCAAAACCGGTCCTCCCGACTCGTCCTTGAAAAAACTTCTATACAAAACGCATAAAATAAGCTAGCTATTTTTGAAACGAAACGTCTCAATAATTGCATCAAGGGAGGATGAAGATGGGACTTAGCAAGAATCTGAGCCGGATTTCGCGGCGGGATCTGTTTCGCGTAGCGGGGACTTACGGGTTCAGTTCGACCCTGCTGGCGGCAGGCAGCTTCGGGGGCGCAATGAGCCTTGCGAACTTGGCCTCAGCAGCGGAATCGACCTATGAGAAGCGTTTTGCCAAAGAGGCCAAACATACGCTGAAATTCGGCGCATCCGGCTTCAACGCACGCAACCTGCTGATCGAACGCGCCGGCGCTCTTGAGTTCGCGCGCGATCTTGAAGCCCGGACCGACGGCGAGATTCGCGTCGAGTTCATCGGCGACAATCAAATCTGTGGGCAGTTGAGCTGTGTCGAGAAAACCCAGCAGGGCATCGTGGACATCTACGCGGCCTCGACCCAGAACTCGGCAGGCGGTGCGCCCTATCTCAACGTGCTCGACTATGCCTTTGTGTTCCCGGGCCGCGCGTCCCAGTATCACTTCCTCTATCACCCCAAGAGCCAGCAGATCCTGCGCGAACCGCTGGAGAAACGCCATGGCCTGAAGTTCCTGTTCAGCCATTGTGAACTGCGCGGCATCCAGCTGGGCCTGAGCTGGAAGGATCGCCCGACCGTCACCAAGCTGGAAGAGCTGTTCGGCACCAAGAACCGGGTGACGGGCACGCAGTTGGGCCGCATCGCGATGAACGCGCTGAACCTGAACCCGGTGCCGGTGGCGTGGGAGGAAACGCTCGACGGTCTGAAGCAGGGCCTGATCGACGGGGCCGAGACCTGGGCCAGCGCCGTGGCCTATGCCAACATGTCGCCGGTGGTCAGCCAGTCGGTCGATCTGCGTTTTTTCTGCGGCACCGAGCATACCTCGATGTCGGCAAAGGTATTCGACGGGCTGGAAGGGTACCTGCAGGATGCGGTTTTGGAATCCGCCTACTGGACCCAAGCCCACGTACAGGCCGCCAACGAAGCCGCGCTGGTCAAGACCGTGGGCTTCAGCGATCCGCAACTGCCGGGCACGGTCTTCGCCGAAAACGAAGTGCGCCCCGCCTTCCTGCCGGACAGCGAGATCCGCATGGCCGAAGAGATGTGCTCGCCCGAGTTCCAGCCGCAGCTGTGGGAACAGTGGCGTGACCGCCTGAACAAGTGGGCCGGTGGCATGGACACCTATCAGGAGATCTACACCATCGCCCGCGAGGTCGAGGCGGACATGAAGCCCGAAAACGTCGAGCCACGCCGCTGGTGGAAAGGCTGATCCGGGTCTAGGCTTGGAATTGGGCCCGGCGCCATTTGCAGCGCCGGGCCTGTTTGCCCCGGGCGTCTCGCCCATTGGGTTTATGGGAGGAATGCATGTCGATCTTGTCGGATATCGGCGCGATATTCAGCGCCTTGGCCTCGCAGGACAGTTGGGAAATCCGTAACGCCTTGGAATCCAACGCCGCCTGGGTACTGGGCACGGTGGCAACTGCCGCAGGCGGGCTGCTGGTGCTTTGGATCTATCGCAAGGTGCCCTTGCTTGACCGGCACCTGGAGCGTTCGATCATGGTCTGGAGCTATCTGGCCGTTGCCTTTATTATCTTCTGGGGGGTGATCGACAGGTTCGTGTTCAAGAACCAACAGCCCTGGTCCACCACCATCCCGCCGCTGCTGTTCATGATCATGGCGTGGTTTGGGGCGGCCTTCAACGTGCGGCTTCGGACGCATCTGAGTTTCAGCGAATTCCGCACAATGATGCCCCGCTGGGGACAAATGGCATGTTTGGTGCTGGACGCCGTGCTGTGGTTCAGCTTCGCAGTGATCGTCGTGGTCACCACTTCGCGCCTGACGGCGTTGTCGGCGTCGAACTTCCAGATCGTTCTGGGCACCGACAGCATTCTGCAATGGTGGTTCCTGATCACGGCGCCGATGTCCTTTGTGCTGATGGCCGCGCGGGTGTTCGAAAATCTGGCTGACGATATCGCGGCCTGGCGCAGTGGAGAGCCGCTAATCAAGCAAGCCGTTATCGGGGGGGATGTGTGATGGCCGACGGAACCTGGGTTACTCTGATCTCGCTGGGCGTCACGTTCCTGTTCATGTTGGGCGTGCCGGTGCTGCTCGTCATCGCTTATTGGGTGATCGGCTGCTCGTTCGTGCTGGGCCTGACCCTCGACAATATGGGCGCCGAATTGCTGAACGTCTTCAACAAGGGTTTTGCCCTGCTCGCCATGCCCCTCTTCATCCTGACGGGGGACCTGATCAACCGATCCGGGATTGCCCGGCGGCTCAGCGATTTTGCCTATGCCTGTCTGGGTTGGATGCGCGGCGGTCTGGCGATGGCGTCATTGGGCGCTTGTGGGCTATTCGCCGCCATTTCGGGCTCAAACTCGGCCACAACGGCCACTATCGGTTCGATGCTGCATCCCGAGATGGTCAAGGGTGGCTATGACGAACGCTTTTCCGCCGCCACTGCCGCTGCCGGAGGCACCGTGGGTATCATCATCCCACCTTCGATCATCTTCATCGTCTACGGCTTTCTGATGAACCTGCCGATCTCGGACCTGTTTGTGGCAGGCATTCTGCCCGGCACATTGATGGTCGTGGGAATGCAGCTTGCGTGCTGGATCATCTGCCGCCGCAATGGCTGGGGTTTTCTGATCCCGCTGCAGTTGAACCGGGTTCTGAAAACCGCTTTTGGTGCCTGGCTCGGGTTCTTCGCAATCGGGCTAGTTCTGTGGGGCATCTATACTGGCAAGTTTTCTCCAACCGAGGCCGCCGGGGTCACCGTTGGGTTCTGCGTGATCGCGGGGCTGGTCAGCTATCCGCTCAACAAGATCATGGGTGCCCAAGGTGAAAAGCCGGTTGCCGAGAAATCCTATGCCGAGATGTTCGTGGTCGAAGGGTTCAAGGTGACCGAGATCCCGTCAATCGTGGTGCGCTCGGCACAGATCACGGGCATCCTTGCACCGCTAATCGCAATCTCGGTGGTGATGCAGCAGATCCTGTCATTGCTGGGTGCCCAGGCAACCATCGGCGGGTTCGTGACCTCGATGGGCGGCTATTACGCGGTCCTGTTCACCTCGATGGTCATCGTGTTCTTCTCCGGCATGGTGCTGGAAAGCCTGCCGGTGACGATCATCCTCGCCCCAATTCTGGCGCCGATTGCGGCCTCGGTCGGGGTGGATCCGATCCATTTCTCGGTGATCTTCCTGGTGGGTGCATCGATTGGCTTCATCACGCCGCCTTACGGGCTGAACCTCTATGTCGCGTCGGGCGTGACCGGTGTTCCATATTTCCGATTGCTTCGCTATACGGTCCCCTACCTTGCAGCGCTGATCAGCGTCTGGCTTCTGGTATCGCTGGTGCCTGACACTGCACTGATCCTGCTGCCCAACAAGTAGGTATGACGTTGAAATGCCGGATGATGGATCGACCAGAAGAGAAGGCCAGATCCCGACCAACCTGAGGCTGTTGCTGGTGCTCGAACACGTGGCGCGCAGTGGGGTTGCGGTAAAGCCTTCCGAGATGGTCGAGACGCTGGGGCTGCCCAAGCCCACGATTCACCGGCTGATGCATACTGCCGAGGCAGAAGGGTTCCTGCAGCGTGATCTCGATGGCCGGGCCTACGGGCCCGGTCCGCGTTTGCGGTTGCTGGCGGCCAATACCATATCGTCGGAGCATCTGCGCACTGCACGTCTGGCGATTCTCAAAAACGTGGCGGAAGAGATCGGCGAGACCTGCAACCTGGCCACCCCTGATCGCGAGGGGATGACCTATCTCGACCGGGTCGAGACCAAATGGCCCTTGCGCATCCAGTTGCCCATCGGCACACAAGTGCCGTTTCACTGCACGGCCAGCGGCAAGATGTACCTGTCGACCTTGCGGTCAAAGGTACTGGATGGGTTCCTTTCTGCTGCATCTCTGGCCGAAAGAACGCCAAAAACCATCACCGATGCGGACCATCTGCGTGCCGAGCTTGACCGGATTCGGTCGCAAGGCTATTCGACCGATGACGAGGAGTTCATGACCGGCATGGCCGCCGTTGCGGTGCCGGTGCCGGACAGTCAGGGCCGGTTGCTGGCCACTCTATCGGTACACGCTCCGGTGCAGCGGCACACGCTGGAGGATTTGAAGCAATTTCTCGATGTGCTGGTGACCTCGGCCGAGGATCTTTCCCTACTGCACGAGGTTTGATTTTCAGGGCGCGGCGGTCGACAGGGCGTCAACGGCTTCGCTACAAACTTCTTTGGGCAGAGAATAAATCCCACCTCCGAGCCGTCCTTCAATCCCGTTGCGATCCAGAATTCCAAGGCTGATGATCGGTTCGGCCTCTAACGTCACGGCCTGCCTGACGCTGCATCCAAGCCCCTGATCGATGCCCCGGAAATAGGGATGCGCACCCACCGTCAGACCCCTGCTCAGCGCGTCTAGATTGTCGGGCAAATAGTCCGCCATGGCGCTGCTCTGCGCGGGAGAGTGGGCAAAGGCCAGCGCACCCAAACCGAAACAGTCGACCACCGCACTGTCGCCGATAGCACCCAGCGCGCGGTCGGGTGAATGGGACCCGATGTCTCCCCGAGGCGCATCCGCCGGGGCGGTGAACCAGCGGCCCGGCAGGCCCGCGATCTGGATGCCGCAATCGCGGCCATTGCCGCCCGCCGCCGTGATCAGGCCCGAACCCGAAACGCCTTCGGCGGCGCGCATCATGCATTTGGTCGCGGCCATCCACAAGTTCAGAAACAGGCTTGGTGAGGCCGCCATGAACTCGGCCACCTCATCATCCGCGATACCGCCGCGGCTGCGTCCACGGATCTCTTCGACCAGTGCCGTGCCCGCGACCGGTGTGAACCCATGGCAATCGTCACCGCCGCGCAGCCCGTCCGCCGCCAGCGGCACCAACGCGATGCCCTCTCCGATCCCGGCGTGCAGAGCATCCCGGACACGGGTGTTCAGCCAACGGATATGCTCCAATACCGCTTCGGACCGCAGGCCCAACCGCAGCGAAGGCCGGATGCCGCCATTGATCGGCGCAAAGGCGCGGATCTTGCCGCGCCAGGCGTCGTAGACCGAGTGCAGCGGCATCGACGCAGACACCACCGCAGCCAGAGGAGTGACGACGCAGTGGTTCTGCGCCGGTTTCAGAACGATCTCACCCGCGTGGATCATCGCCTCTGCCGTATCGAAATCCGCCGCCAGCCCCTCGTAAACCGCGGCCACACAGGCCGAGTTCAGAACCGGCTTCGTGATATGCGCGGTCTCGGCAAAGGCAGGTCCTGCGTGCAGCAACACGTTTTCAGCCAAACCAATAGCTTCCGCCGCAGTGTTAAAGCGGTTCCACACTGGCTGTGTCACCATGGCCCGGTCAAAGGCCAGCCTGTCGGCGGGGTGGGTCATAAGGGCTCTACCGGCGGGATCACCCAAGTTTCCGAGAAGTAGAGAAAGGCCGTCGTCGTCTCGAACCCCGCCTGCACGCGGGTGCCGACCTCGCCGGGCAAGGCGTGGCCATTGACGATAATCTGCGCCTCCCGCGCTGGCACCAGGAGGGTAAACATCGTGTGCATCCCGGTGCCGACCTGATCGGGGGTCAATTCCAGCGCCTTGGGCGGCTCCAGACCTTCCCAGACCAGTTCCACCACCAGCCCCTCGCCCGAGACGGTTTCGGTATAGCGATGGCTCATCGGATCACCTCTGCTACGCACCGCTTGCGCGGGCCGGATTGGCAGAGCGTCAAAGGCGGGCGCGTTGCGGAAGGCGGCGAGACGCCCGATGAATTGCTCTTTCAAAAATCCGGCAAGGTCGTGGTTGTCGGTCAGCATGACGTTGGGTGCCTCAAGCGGCCCCTTCTCCTCCCCCGGCGTCCCGTAAAGCAGCAGCACCTGCCCCTGCCCCACCGGCGACCATGCAACCCGGAAGAACAGCGCCATGGCACTGAAATCGCCCCCGGCATCCTTGAGCAGGATGCCGGGGTTCTCGCCGGTCCAATCAACGGTTCCGTGAGTGATGGGAGTGGGCAGCGGCATCAGAGATCCCCCGCAGGTGTGACCCAGGTTTCGGAAAAGGCGAGGAACGCGGTGGACATCGTGCGGCCGAAGAACTGGCGCGATGTGACCTGCCCCGGCAATGCAGTACCGTTCAGCACGATCTGCGCCTCTTTCGCCTCGAGAAACACCGAATACATCTCATGCGCCTTGGTGGCCGAGTTCGCCTTGGTGACCTCAACCGGCAGTGGCGGGCCCGTATCACGCCAGATCATCTCAAGCGTCACGCCCGATCCGCGCAGGGTTTCGGAGTACCGGGTTTTCAGGTTGCCGGGGCGCTTTTCCACACTGTCGCAGTCGAGCCATGTCATCGCCCCCAGCCCAGCCTTGCCGACAAAGGTGGGCATCCTTGTCACCCAGCCATCGACGATCCAGCGCATCATGCGCTGGTTGTCGGTCATGATCAGATTCGACACCTCAGGCCAGCCGCATGCCTCATCCGGGGCGCCTAGAACGATCGCTGCATGACCTCGGCCATAGGGCGACAGTGCCACGCGGAAGAACAGCGCCAGCGCGTCGTACTCACCGTTTGGGTCGGTCTTTAGATAGATGCCCGGATTTTCGCCAGACCAGTCGACACGACCGGGGTTGATGGATACTCGGGTCATTGCCAGCTTGCCTCGTATTCCTTGAGCCTCTCGGTGATGAACTCCCGCCTCTCCTGCCCTTGCAGGTGATCGCCCGACATGTAGATCGCCGCGATCTCCTTTGAGATTTCCTTGAGCACCGCCCCATCGTCGCGCCCTTCCTGCACCGGAATGCGCAGCATGGTGTCGCCGCCATAGGTGGGGATCACGCCATCAAAACTGTCGGTGGGTTGCGGCGCCGGGTTGCCTGCCTTGACCGAGCGGGTCGCGTCACGCAGCAGGCGACGAGCCTTGGCCACGCCCCGGTCGGTGAAGCCGAGATTTTCGCGCGCATGCACATTGATCGGCCCTTGGCTGACCCAGGCGTCGTAATCGCCCGGATCGCGCTGGCGTTGTTCGTAATCGCGATCAGGGTCCTGTCCGTAGAAATCTGTCATGCCGAAGCCCACCTTGCTCTTGTCGGTCAGCCCGCGCGGATCGTCCCCGTCCCGGAAATGACGCCAGGCGATGACCATCGTGGTGGTGTCATCCACCGGCGTGATCCAGCGCGACAACCCGCAGCGCCCGAAATAACGCGACCCGTCCGGCACCGGAAAGTGGCCGCCATTCTGCGTGAACGAGGGCAGCATGTGGTCATGCACCCGCACCCAGACGATATCGTCCACCCGCCGCACGTTGGTGTAGAAATCACCCGTTTGGCTTTCGTGAAACTCGATCATCGGCATCTCCGCGAACGCGTCGATAAACTGGGTCCGCACCGCCAGCGTGTGCAGATAGACCACGTGGAACGGATCCCACGCATTCTCCATCACCTGCAACCAGTTGCAGGGCGAGGTGATGAGGTAAGGCAGCATCTCGTCTCCCTCCTCATCGAACGTGTCCATCACCGGAAACGGTGGCATGGTCTCGGGCGGGCCCAGATAGGCAAAGGCGAGGCCCTTGAACTCGATCACCGGATAGGCGCCCAGACAGGTGCGGTTCTTCACCTGACTGGCGGGCGGCTCGCAGGGGGTTTCGAGGATGGTGCCGTCCAGCCCGTATTTCCAGCCGTGATAGGAGCAGCGAATGCCGCCCTCTTCAACGATGCCGAACTCAAGGCTCATGTTGCGGTGGCAGCAATGCAGATGCGTGAGGCCCAGCTTGCCCTCGCCTTTTTCCCGGAACAGGATCAGATCCTCGCCGAGGATGCGGATGCGATAGGGCAGATCGCCGACCTGATCGGTCATCGCCACCGGCATCCAGTAGCGGCGCAGGTACTCGCCGCAGGGAGTACCTGGGCCAACCTCGGTCAGTTCCGGATCAGGTGCCTCAGTCCAGACCGTTTGCCGTGCGTGGCCGCGGAAGTTGCCCTGAGGTGTCTGGAATGGATTGTTCATGTCTCCTCCGGGTTGGGTCAGGCGGGAAAGGAATCGGGTACGGGTGCGGTTCCGGTCCAGATCGAGCGGGTTTGCAGAAAGTGCTTCACTGCATTAGGACCAAGCTCGCGGCCATAGCCCGAGCGTTTGAGGCCCCCTATGGGAGCACTAGGATCGACGCTGCGATAGTGGTTGATGTAGACGGTTCCGGCGCGGATTTGGCGGGCCACGCGGGCGCCCCTGTCGCTGTCGGACGTCCAGACTCCGGCGGCCAAACCGTAGGCGCTGTCGTTGGCCAGTTGCACGGCTTCGGCCTCCGTGTCGAAGGTTGTGACGGCGAGGACCGGGCCAAACACCTCTTCACGCCAGATCTGCATGGCAGGGGTCACATTGTCGAATATGGTAGGACCAACGTAGAACCCCTCCCGACCCTTTCCCGCCTCGCGCCCATCCAGCAGGCAGACGGCGCCCGCCTCCATCGCCTGCCCGATCATCGCACGCACCTTTTCCAGATGCGGCAAATTAGCTAGTGGCCCGATCTGGGTCTCCGGGTCCATCGGATCGCCCAGCCTGAGCTTTTGCGCGCGCGTCAAAAGCTCTTGTACCAGTACGTCCTTGACCGATGCCTGAACGATCAGACGCGAACCGGCGACACAGCTTTGGCCGTTGGACAGGAATATGCCCGACAAAATCCCGTTCACCGCGTTATCCGGATCGGCGTCACCAAAGACCACCTGCGGAGATTTCCCGCCCAGTTCCAGCGTCGTCGGGATTACATTCTCAGCCGCCGCGGCCGCGACCTTACTGCCGCCCAGGTCGGAGCCGGTAAAGGTCACCATGCGGGTTCTCGGGTCACGCACCAGCGCCCCGCCCACCTCATGCCCGTAGCCGGTCACCACGTTCAGCACTCCGGCGGGCAGCCCGGCCTCATGGACCATCCGCGCAAAAAGCAGGGTCGACGCCGAGGCCATTTCCGAGGGCTTCACCACCATCGTGTTGCCCGCCGCCAGCGCCGGGGCCATCTTCCACGCGAGGATCATAAGTGGCGAATTCCACGGCGTGATGGCGACCACCGGCCCGTAGGGCAGATAGGTCGTCTCGCTCTCGACACCCGGCACGGCGTTGTGCTGCGGCTCGCGGCTGATATGGCGAGCCTGCTTCGCGAAGGGGCGGAACCAGCTGTGCAGCCCGGCAAACTGCCCGCGCACTTCAGTCACCCGCTTGCCGTTGTCGCGGATTTCGGCCTCAACCAACTCTTCCCAACACGTGGCTAAAGTATCTGCCACCTGATCCAGACAGTCCGCCCGTTCCGCGCCAGACATACGGCTCCAAGGGCCCGTTTCAAAGGCGTGTTCGGCGGCCTCCATCGCTGCCAACGCATCTTGCGCATCGCCGCGTGAGAACCGGCACCAGACAGTACCATTGGCGGGGTCGACACTATCGATCCATTGGTCCGACGGTGTGGTGAAGGCACCATCTATGAAGTGGCCAAAGTGCTCCATTCAGCCGTCCCAGCTCACATCCTGAGCGATGAGGGCCAGCAGTTCTCCCCGTTTCACGAAACCTCGGCAGGTATGGGCCAGAACAAGGCCGTCTGCGGGAAAATGCAGGTCTTTCGAAGCGCGCTCGGGCTCTGTCACAAAATGGAACCGGCCTGCCAGATCGCCTTGGCCAACATCCTGCCCGGCCGATATGGCGCGGTCGAAAATCCCCTCGCCGGGTGCGTGGACGGAATGCAGGGAAGAGGCGATCTCGACCCGACGCGCCTGCGCCGAGTCGGGCTGATCCGGCAAAACGCCCACGTGCCCCAGACATCGCAAGAGCCCTGCCTCCGCCGCGTCGGTGATCGTTGGGTCCACCCCGCCGCCGCCGCCCAGTTCGGTTGCGATCATCGGAACACCTGCGCGTTCGGCTGCGGCATTCACCGACCGGTTGTCGTTGTTTGCTCCCAATTCCCAAATCAGCGGCAGGCCAAAGGCTTGCGCCAGCGCGAGGTTCTGCGCCCTGAGTGTCGGATCCGCCGTTTGTGTGGCCAGCGCCGAAGGGGCAAAGAACGACGCCTTGCCGCCTGAATGCAGATCGATGGCGGCATCGCAGAGGGGCAAAAGCGCGGTTTCCAGATAATCTGCGATCATCGCTGTCGGTCCACCGTCAGCATCGCCGGGAAAGGCGCGGTTCAGATTGGTTCCGTCCAGCGGTGAGACTCGCGACGAAGCCGCCAGTGCAGGTGCGTTCAGCGCGGGGATCAGGATTACCTGCCCTTGCAGCGCCGCCGGGTCCAGCCACTCGGCCAACCGCATGATCGCTGCAGGGCCTTCGAATTCATCGCCATGCGTGCCTCCGATGATCAGCACCACCGGCCCGTCGCCGCCGCGCAGGCTGATCACCGGGATGGGGTGATAGCCCAGCGGATTGCTGTTGTCCGACCAGCGCAGCATCAGATCGCCCACCTGCCGCCCGGGGGCGGTCAGGTTCAGGGCCAGATGCAGGCGGCTGGCGGGTTTTGCGGTGTCCATCAGGTGGCTCCGACTCGCGTCCATGGACGTCTCGTAACTAGTCATATCATAACTTAAATGAAAATGAATTTCCAAAATACGCCGTTTGTGTGATTTAATGAGGTGCAGAGGGAGGAACCCATGCCCACACCGACACCGCGCCCGGGAGTTGACCGGATCAAGGCCCATATGCTGGGTGCCGGACCAAGCGGAGAGCGCCCGCCCGCGATCCTGCTGCATTCGAATGAAAGCGTGTACGGGGCAAGCCCGCATGCGCTGGCCGCCACCCGCGCTGCTGTGACCGGGATCGAGCGCTACCTCGAGATGCCGGATCGTCTGATGACGCCTGCCATTGCTGAATGTCACGGGCTGGACGCGGCGTGCATCACGGTGGGCCATGGCTCGGACGACCTGCTGGCCCGCGCGGCCCGTGCCTTTCTGAGCCCGGGCGACGAGCTGATCCGTAGCGCGAATGGGTATCTCAAGGTGCCGAACTATGCCCATGCCAACGATGCCGAGGCTGTCTCGGTGCCGGATGACGATTTTGTCCCTTCGGTGGATCGGATGATTGCGTCGGTGACCGAACGCACTCGCATTGTTTATCTCGCCAACCCCGAAAATCCGGCAGGCACCTATCTGAGCGGCGCCGAGATCCGGCGCTTGCATGCTGCGCTGCCCGAAAATGTGCTGCTGATCCTCGACTGCGCCTATGAGGAATATGTAACTGCAGAGGATTATGAGCCCGGCCATGTGCTTGTCGCGGAAGCCAAAAATGTGATCGTCACGCGCACGTTTTCAAAGATTTACGGGCTGGCCGGGGCGCGGGTTGGTTGGGTCTATGGCAATCCAGACATCATCGACTCCATCCGCCGAGTCGGCGTGACCTTTCCGCTGGCCACCCCCTCGGCGGCGGCGGTTCTGGCGGCGCTGGAGGACCCGCGCCATGTGGCCATGGTCCGGCGTCAGAACCAGCGGGAGCGTGAGGCACTGACTGCGCGTCTCTCGGCCATGGATTTGCATGTCGTTCCCAGCCAGACCAACTTTCTGCTGGTCCGGTTTCCCGATCCAAGCCGGTCCGCAGCGGCTGTTCACGACCACCTGCGGGCGAGGGGCATTCTGGTACGCCGCTTCGCTTCTCCGGCCTATGCAGACTGCATCCGGATCACTTTGGGCTTTCCACATGAAAATGCAGCCTGTGCCGACGGAATCGACACGTTTCTGAACGGAGGCGCCTGATGGTCGCGACTTCCAACTCTACGGTTGATGCCCCTTCCGTTCCCCATCCCAGCGGCGCGGCGATCCTGGCCGCGATCAAGGCGGCGGGCGTGCGTGAGGTCGTGGCGGTGCCTGACATCGTGACCAGCGACGGCTTGCTCTGGCCCATCTCGCACGACCCGGATTTCCGGCTGACGCGGCTCTGCAAGGAGGATGAGGGCGTCTCGATCTGTGCGGCAATGTCCTTTAACGGCACCCGCGCGGTGCTGATGATGCAACAGACCGGGCTAATGGACTCACTCAACGCCATCCGCGCTATTGGCATGGATTATGAAATGCCGGTAGTGATGCTGGTGGGGCTGCAGGGGAAGGAGCCGCATCTGCCGCCGGAGCAATCCTCGGTCTATGGCGTGCGCATCGTGCAGCCGGTACTGCGCGCGATGGAGATCAGCCATTCTCTGATCGAGGCGCCCGGGGACGAGGCGCATATACCCGAGGCTGTCGACCGCGCGTATGCCCTCTCCCGCCCCCACATCTTCCTCGTCGGCCGCGCGCCGGAGGCCTCATGACCATTCCCCGCGATCAGGCCCTGACCGCCCTCGCCCCGCATGTCCGCGATGAAGATATCGTCGTGGCCGTCTACCAGACGAATTTCGACTGGATGGCACTCAACTCCCGACCACTGAACTATGTCGCCGTGGGGGCGATGGGACAGGCCTCTTCTCACGGGCTGGGGTTAGCACTGGCCAATCCCGACCGGAGGGTGTTCGTCTTTGACGGTGACGGCAGCCTGCTGATGAACCTCGGATCGCTGGTGACGATTGCCGGGTCCGGGGTGACGAACCTGCACCATCTCTTGTTCGCAAACCGGACCTACGAGGTGAACGGTGCGCATCCACTGCCTGCTGCCGACAAGGTGGATTTCGAGGGCTTCGCCCGCGCCGCCGGATACCGCGAAAGCCGCAGCTTTTCCGATCTTGAGACGTTCCGTGCTGCCCTGCCCGGATTCATCGACACGCCCGGACCGCAGATGACGGTGCTCGAAATCGTGCCGGGCGCGCCTTATCCCCGTGACTATGCCTATATCCACGGCGCAGAAGCGCGCCAGAGGTTTCGTGATGCATTCAAGGCGCCCCGCTGACCACTCAAGCGGCCACGCTTTGTGGCGCCCGCCAAAGCCCGCCCATCTCGCGGCGGCCCACGCGGGTTGCGATCATCAGCGAGACCATCCAGCCGGTGATCACCGCGCAGGCGGTGCCGAACCAGACGCCGATTTCGCTGAACCCCCAGATGCCAACGAACAGCCAGACAAAGAACGCAATTCCAAAGCCTTGCCGGTACAAGCTAATCCAAACCGTCCAGATCGGCCGCTTGAGCGCCTGCAGGAAAGAGTTGATGGCAAAGAGCATCATGTAGAACGGCAGGATGACGCTATCGACCCTGAGATAGGTGAGCCCGACGCGGATCACTTCGGGATCGTCGGTAAAGAGGCTCAGCACCGGGCCGCCGAAGATCCACAGGGCTGGGCAGGCGATGGCAGTCATGACAAAGCCGACCTTCCAGCAATAGAACAACGCCTCGCGCACGCGGGCAAAATTGCGGGCTCCGAAGTTCTGCGACGCGATGGGCAGCAGCGCACCGGTTACACCGAGAACCGGCAGCAGCAGGATCTGCTCCAGCCGGATGGCGACGCCAAAGCCCGCGATGGCGTGCTGGCCAAAACCCTTGAGCGCGAATTGCATCACAAAGCCCGACAGGAACATGACCAGCATCGACACGGCGACCGGCAGCGCCTGAACCGAGATCTCGCCGAATTTCGCCGGGCGCGGGGTGAAATTCGCGGCGCGCAGCCGGGCCATCGTCCGCAATCGCAGGACCTGACGGATCAGGTAAAGCATCACGCCGGTCTGGCTGATGACGGTCGAGACCGCCAGCCCGTCAAAGCCGATGCCCGGCATCAGCCCCGGAATGCCATAGATCAGCAAGGGATTGAGCCCGATATTGGCGAAGAACGCCACCATCAGCGCCCGCTGCATCGAGCGCCCGTCGCCATGGGCCTGCAGGATGCCGTTGCAGCCAAAGGCCACCAGAAACCCTGGCAAGGCCAGCGACAAAAACAGGTAATAACGGATCCCGGCATCGCGGTACTCACCGGGCTCAGAGACCAGTTGGATGATCGCCGGGCCGTACCATTGTCCGGCCACCGCAAGCACCATCGCGGCAAGGACACCATAGCTCATCCCCTGCGCCGCCAGCCGCCGCGCCTTGCGCCGGTCGGCTGCCCCCAGCGCGTTGCCGACCAGAGCACCCATCGCCGCGCCGAGGCCCACTCCTACCGAGATGGCGATGTAGAAGGCCTGAAACCCGAGCGACAGCCCCGCCTGCGCACTGGTCGACAGCAAACCGGCAAAGAACATGTCCACGATGTTGTAGAGCGTGTTGAACAGCATCCCGATGGCCGCCGGCACCGCAAGCGTGCGGAAATGCCCAGCGATGGCACCTCGGGTCAGGTCATGGTCGATGGGGCTGGCCATGGGTGGGCACTCTCAGGGTCGTTCGGCCTGAACGGTCAGGAACACGAACTCGGGGGTCAGCACTTCGATAAAGCCGTGGTTGAGCTCGGCATCGACACTGATGCTGTCGCCCGCGCGCAGGGTGAAGCGATTCTGCCCGTAACGATAGATCGCCTCGCCTTCGAGCACCTGCACGAAAACGACACCGTGCCCGACATATGTGGGCGGCTGACCGCCATCGCGCAGCAGCGTGACCTGCCGGGCCTGGAACCGCAGATCCTTGCGCGCATGCATGGCCAGGTTGACATATTCATGGCTATGCCCGTCGGCGATACGGGTCGATTTCAGCCCCTCGCCGTGGCGGACCAGCGTGTAATCAGTGTGATCCGTGCGCGCCTCACGGAAGAGCGAGACAATCGGCACTTCCAAAGCCTCAGCCAGCGCGGCCAATGTACCGATCGAGGGCGAGACCAGCCCGTTCTCGATCCGGCTGACCATCGCCGCCGAAATCCCCGACTGATCCGCCAGCCAGCGCGCCGACTGTCCCCGGCTCTGGCGCAGCTCTTTCAGCGAGGCGCCGATGGCCCTGTCTATCTTTCTGCCGGGGGGGTCCGTCTGCATCGCGCAGGCCCTTCACTCGCTTTTGTAATACCCGACCACATCGCCGTCGGTCGTCACGCCAAGTCCGTTAAGCAGGCGGTTAGCGTAGTTGAAATAACAGACGATCTGGTTGATCTCGAGGATCTCGCCATCCTCCCAGCCGGCCGCCTTGAGGATGACCACATCGTCCTCGGCAATCCCGCCGGGCGAAAGCGTCAGTTTCTCGGCATAGCGCAGGGCGGCCAGTTGTGGGCCCTCGAACGCATCCTGCGGCCTGCGTCTCTGCAACGCCACCTCAACCGCTTCGGCGCGTGCCTCGTCGCCGATCAGGTGGCGGGCATTGGTCCAGTGGTTAGCGTAGGAATAGGGGCATTCGTTCAGGGTCGAGACATACGAGCTGATCACTTCCTGAAACCACATCGGCACGGTGTTGGTTTCGTCATGCAGGCAGGCTCGGTAGAGGATCACATGCCCGTTCATCGTGTTGGGCCGCAGCGAGTGTACCCGCATCACGTTGTCCACAGTCCCGTGCGGCGTCCGCGCCAGGTCCAGGGCCGCCTTCAGCCGGTCATCGGCATCTTCGTCGGAAATCATCCTGATCCACGCAGACATTCACGTCTCCTCCCCTTACGATCTGTTGGTCTTTTGGCGGTCGATAGGCAGTCCACCCAGTTTTGTATTGACGAATATTGCATATTACGCAACCATATTAAACATCGCGCAACAAAACTGGGGGACTTGAGGCCGGTGTCCATACCCTCCACCCAATTGCTTCGCCGCCCGGTCTTCCGATTTCGGGGCGTGTTACGCGACTCAGCCCGCAGAACTGGATGTGTGTCGCCGCCTCGGGCGCCATCCCAAATCCGCAATTCGAACGGACGGCAGATCATGTTGTCCCGAAACGTGACAGGCCCGATATGACTCAGCCAGCCCCCATGATCGAGGTCTCGAATCTGGACAAGTTCTATGGTTCGTTTCACGCGCTGAAAGATATTGACCTGACTGTCCATCAGGGGGAAAAGGTTGTGATCTGCGGGCCGTCAGGGTCGGGCAAATCCACACTGATCCGCTGCTTCAACGGGTTGGAATGGCACAACTCCGGGCGGTTGGTGATCGACGGGATCGAGGTTTACGAGGGCGCCAAGGAAATCCGTGACCTGCGGCAGGAGGTCGGGATGGTATTCCAGCAGTTCAATCTGTTCCCGCATCTGACCGTATTGGAAAACCTGACCATCGGCCCTATGAAAGTACGCAGGATCCCGCAGACGCAGGCGGAAGAGACCGCGCGCAATTATCTCGAACGCGTCCATATCCCGGAACAGGCCGACAAATATCCCGCGCAGCTTTCCGGCGGCCAGCAGCAGCGCGTCGCCATAGCCCGCTCTCTCTGCATGGAAACCCGGATCATGCTGTTTGACGAGCCGACTTCGGCGCTGGACCCCGAAATGATTAACGAGGTTCTGGATGTGATGGTCGAGCTTGCCGACACCGGCATGACAATGGTCGTCGTCACCCACGAGATGGGCTTTGCCCGCAAGGTTGCCGACACGATGGTGTTCATGGAGGAAGGCCGGATCGTCGAAGTTTCGCCGCCCGAGCAATTCTTCACCAATCCGTCCAGCGAACGCTGCCGTCTGTTCCTGGATCAGATTCTGGAGCACTGAGATGGATGTGAGCCGAATATCGGGCGTTAAGGGCGCACCGCTGCCGAAGCCCCCGGCGATCCAGCGCTTTTTCGACTCGGTGCCGGTCTCGGTCGCGATCTATGTCATCGTTGTCGGGCTGATCGTCTACGGCTCGTTCACCGGCGCCCAGAACATGGGCTACAACTGGCAATGGTATCGCATCCCGCAATATCTCTACTCGTTCACCGATGACGGGTTCCAGTGGGGCGAGATCATGATCGGTCTTGTCGCCACGCTGCAACTATCGGTCACCGCCTTTGCGCTCGCCACGGCCCTCGGCCTGCTGGTGGCGTTGCTGCGGCTGTCGGGGCTGATCGTCGGGTCGGCAGTGGCGGTGGGGTTTCTGGAGTTGATCCGCAACATCCCGCTGCTGGTGCTACTTTATCTCTTTTACTACGTGCTCGGCCCGATCTTCGGGTTCGACCGTTATACGGCCAGTATTCTGACGCTCGCTGTGTTCCATGCGGCCCTGATCTCGGAAATCCTGCGCGCCGGGATCAATGCAGTCCCCCGGGGCCAGTGGGAGGCCGCGAAATCCATCGGGATGACGCAATTCCAGACCTACCGCTATATCGTGTTGCCGCAGTCGGTGCGCTTCATGCTGCCGCCGATGACCGGCGAGGTCGTCCACCTGATCAAATCCTCGGCCATCGTCAGCGTTATTGCTGTCGCCGAGTTGACCACCATCGGGCGGAACATCATTTCCGACACTTACATGAGCTTTGAAATCTGGTTCACCGTCGCCGCCGTCTACATGGCCGTGACGCTGATCCTGTCTGCCGGCGTGTCCTATCTGGAGCGGAGATACTCAGTCGATCAATAACCACACAAAGACCGCTCAAACCACAAGGAGGTAACCCATGAAGTTTTCCAGAAGAATGCTCGGGCTCGCCCTCGCGGCGACGGCTGCCACCGGCCTTGCCCTTCCGGCGTCCGCGCAGAGCACCACGCAGGGTTTGTCAAGCGAAAGCGTGATCGAGACCATCAAGCAGGACGGTGTGATCCGCATTGGCCTGTCGCTGTTCGTACCGTGGTCCATGCGTGACAAGAACGGCGATCTGATCGGGTTCGAACTGGATGTGGGCCGGCAACTGGCCGAGGACATGGGCGTCGAGGTCGAATTCGTGCCGACTGCTTGGGACGGCATCATCCCGGCGCTGGTTTCGGGTAATTTCGACGTGATCATCTCGGGCATGTCGGTGACCGCGCAGCGCAACCTGACCATCAACTTCACCGATCCCTATGCCTATTCGGGGCTGGCGATTCTGGCCAACAAGTCGATGACCGAAGGCATGTCGCTTGAGGATTTTAATAAGCCCGAAATCACCTTCGCCGCACGCCGTGGTGCGACACCGGCCGCGGTGATCGCCGAGAACTTCCCAAACGCGACGCTGCTGTTGTTCGATGAGGATGGCGCCTCGACCCAGGAGGTTCTGAATGGCAACGCACACGCCTCGATGGCGGCACAACCGACGCCGAACCGCGAGGCCGGACGCAATCCGGAGACGCTGAGCGTACCGTTCGAAAACCTCTACGATCCGCGCGGCGAGGCCTTTGGCGTACGCAAGGGGGATCCGGACGCGATGAACTACTTCAACAACTGGATCGCCCAGCAGTGGCGCAGCGGCTGGTTGGAAGAGCGTCACAACTACTGGTTCGCCACCGAAGAATGGGCGGATCAGGTCGCGCAGTAACCATCTGAAACACGGGGCGCCGGGCACCGATCCGGCCCCCGTACCGAGGACCCGCCGGTGCAGAATTTCGTCAAAAAACTGAAATGGCCCGATTACCTGATCCTGGCGCTGCTGGTCGGGTTCTTCGGATATATCTGGTACTCGATAGAAGGAACCCTGAACTACAAGTGGCGGTGGGAACTGATCCCCGGCTATATCGTCGGCTGGCACTCGGGGCGCGAGGAGTGGTTTGCCAACCTGCTGCTGCAGGGGCTAGCCGCCACGGTTCGCATCAGCATCTACGCAAGCATCCTGGCCTTGATCCTGGGCACGATCCTCGGTGTTGCCCGCTGCTCGGCAAATCTGACCGTGCGGATGCTGGCGCGCACTTATCTGGAATTCCTGCGCAATATCCCGCCCGTTGTGGTGGTCTTCATCTTCTTCTTCTTCCTGTCGCAGCAGCTGATCGAGGCGCTTGATCTGGAACGCTGGGCCCGGGGCATCGCGCGGCAGGAGGATATCGGCGTCTGGGAGTTCTTCTTTGGCGAGATGCGGCGGTTCCCGTCGCTGGTCTCGGGCGTCATCGTTCTGGCGCTGTTCGAAAGCGCCTTTGTCGGCGAAATCGTACGCGCGGGCATCCAGTCGATCCCGCGCGGCCAGCGCGAAGCGGCGCGGTCCATCGGCATGAGCCGGGTACAGGAGTTGCGCTATATCGTGCTGCCGCAAGCGATGAAACGGGTGGTCCCGCCCCTGGCAAACCAATTCATCACGCTTATCAAGGACAGCTCGATCATCTCGCTGATTTCGGTTCAGGAGCTGACCTACAAGACGGTTGAACTCGTTGCCTCGTCTCGAATGATCTTCGAGGCATGGATCACCACCGCCGCCTTCTATTTCCTCGTCTGCTTCACCCTGTCCCGTGTCTTTGCCCGGCTGGAAAAACGCGGCAAGGCAGGAGAGCGTTAGGCGGTCGGCGCAACCCGGTCGCGGGCGAGCGCAAGGAACTCCTCGGCAGGCGCTGAAAGCGGGCGTTTGCCTGACCAGATCAGCACCGCCTTGAAATCCAGAGGCGCTGCAAAGGGTACCGCAAGGCAGCCTGCCACCGCCTCCAATTGGGCCGGAGTCGCTGCCACGAGGGATACACCAAGCCCGCGCGCAACAAGCTGACAGATCGCGTCCGTTGTCCGGGTCTCGAACCGCAGGCTGCGCGTGATCCCCTGCTTGTCGAACAGGCGGTCGATAGCGTGGCGAAACCGGGACCCGGCAACATAGGAGACATAGCTTTCGCCTGCCAAATCCTTGGGCTGGATCGATGTCTTCCCGGCCAGAGGGTGACTTATCGGCAGCACGCAGGACACCTCGCCCCGGTGCAGGATCAGACTGTTCAGCGCCGAATTGGAGGGTTCGCTGGTGGACAGCCCAAAATCATGGTTCTGCGAGACCAGCCATTCGACGGTATCGTCATTGGCCTCGATCTCCATCCGGGTCATGACCTTGGGTCGTCTGGCCGCAAAATCCGCAATCAGGTCGGGGGCAAGCTGGCTGGCAAAGGTCGGCGTAGTGACAAGGCGCAGCATGGCGTGGCCGAAGGTGCCGATCACGGCGGCAGCGTCCTTGATATGCTCCATGCCACTGACCGCCTGACGCACTTCGACCACCAGCAGGCGGCCCTCTTCGGTGGGCACCAGTCCGCGCCCCTCGCGCTGGAAGAGGGCAAAGCCCACCTCAGCCTCAAGATCCGAAATCAGCCTGCTGACCGCCGGTTGCGAGATGCCCAGCATCTCGGCGGCCTCAGTCACCGAGCCCGAGGAGATGACGGTGCGAAACGCATCGACCTGCCGGAACGTGATTTTCATGGTCCCTCCGCTTGCGCCCCGGCTCTGTGGCCGGTTTCCGCCCTTTATGACGGCGCGGCGGGGCAGGTGCAAACCTTGCGGCTAGTCAGGGCGGGAAGAGACCGTGATGAACTCCACATGATCGCCGTCAATCTCGGAAAACCCATGTGGCAGCTTGGCATCGAAACTCAGCGTATCGCCCTCGTTTATCTCGAAACGTTCCGAGCCGCAGCGATAGGTGGCCGCGCCCGAAAGGATGAACAAGAACACGTGGCCCTCGTGTTGGTAGGTCGGCAGCGTGCCCGCCTCGTCCCGGTCTATGCGAATGCGAGCAGCCTGAAAACTGCCGCCCGGGCCGCCATGCTTGCCCAGCAGCAAGTATTCGTGGACGTGGTTCGGCGCCACTCGGCGCGACGGCAGCCCCTGCCCTGCCCGGACATGATGCACATCGGCGGTATGATCGTTCTGGGCCAACAGTGCCATCGCAGGAACCGACATCGCCTCGGCCAGCGCACCCAAGGTCGAAAGCGAGGGCGAGACCTGACCGTTCTCGATCCGGCTGATCATTGCTGCCGATACGCCCGAGGCGTTGGACAGGGCCGTGACGGTCAACCCCCTCTCCTGCCGCAGCCGGTTCAACGCCCGCCCGACCGCAATGTCGATACCCGATTGCTCTGCCATTCTGCCCTCCGGCCGGTTGCCGCTCATTCCTTCAATACCGTTTCGCCCGGCACTCTGCGAGTGGTGGAATCACTTGACTGAATTTTACCAGTGGTAAAATATATGCACATTATGCAAAGATTCAATGTTGCCTCCCTGATCTGGCACGGGCTGAACAAGCACAAGGGCTGGGCCCGCGCCTGGCGCAGCCCGCCATTGAAAGACCGTTACGATGTCATCGTGATCGGCGCGGGCGGACATGGGCTCGCGACCGCATACTATCTGGCCAAGGAGCACGGCATCACCAATGTGGCTGTGCTCGAACGCGGCTGGCTAGGCGGCGGCAACATCGCCCGCAACACGGTCACCGTGCGGTCGAACTACATGCGCGATGCCTCGATCCCGTTCTACGTCAAGTCGGTCGAGATGTTCGAAGGGCTCACGGATGAGCTGAACTTCAACCTGATGCACTCGAAACGCACCATGATCGACGTGGTGCAGACCTATCCCAAGATGCGCGAGCTGCGGCGGCGGCAGTTGACGATGGACATCTACGGCTCGACCTATCGGCAGATCAGCGAGGCCGAACTGCGCCGTCGTGTCCCCGCGCTGACCGGAGGCGGGCCGGATGCGCGGCTGCCGGTGATCGGTGGGATGGTGCATACGGATGCGGGCGTGAACCGGCATGACGCCGTGGCTTGGGGCTATGGCCGCGCCATCGACGCGATGGGGGTGGAGATCCACCAGCAGACCGCCGTCAAACAGCTGATCCGGGCACAGGACGGCGCCATCGAGGGGGTTGAGACCACACGCGGCATCGTGCGCGCGGATAAGGTTGTGGTGGCCGTATCGGGGCACACCACGACGCTGACCGAAACGGCGGGGCTGAAACTGCCGCTGCGCACGATGAACCTGACGGCCTTCGTGTCCGAGCCGGTCAAACCGCTGGTCGATGTGATCGTGAACTGCCCCGATTCAGGTTTCTATTTCAGCCAGTCCGACAAGGGCGAGATGGTGATCGGCGGCGCCCCGGACATGGGCCAGAGCTTTCGCCGCGACATCAAGCAGCATGTGTTCGAGGATACTGTGACCGCGATGCTGTCGCTGTTTCCTTCGTTCAAGAGGCTCAAGCTGATGCGACAATGGGGCGGGCATCTGGATATCGCCCACGATGCCTCACCCATCATGGACCAGACCGACGTGCCGGGGCTGTTCATCACCGCCGGTTGGTGGGGCGGTTACAAAGCCATTCCGGCGGGCGGCCTGACACTGGCGCATCTGGTCGCCACCGGACAGCCGCATCCGCTGATGGCGCCGTTTACGCTCAGCCGCTTCCGTCACCTCGACTACGTGATGGAAACCGGCACCACCACCGCCAGATAAGGAGAGCACCGCATGTTGTTGATCCCCTGCCCCTTCTGCGGTCCGCGCAATGAAAGCGAGTTCGCCTTTGGCGGCCCGGTCAAACCCGGTCGCCCCGATCCCAATGCGACCTCCAACGCCGATTGGGTGGCCTATCTGACACAGGTGCCCAACCCGCTCGGCCCGGTGCAGGAGCGGTGGTGGCACGTCCGCGGCTGCGGCACGTGGCTGACCATCTGGCGCGACACCCGCACCCATAACATCGTGGAAGGCCCCGCCGATGCAGGTTGACCGATTGCCCCAAGGCGGCCGGATCGACCGATCCCGGCCTCTCTCCTTCACCTTTAACGGGCGACAGCTGTCCGGGTTCGAGGGCGACACGCTGGCCTCGGCCCTTCTGGCCAACGGGGTCCACCTAACCGCCCGCAGTTTCAAGTACCACCGCCCGCGCGGGATCGTCGGATCGGGCCCCGAGGAGCCATCAACACTGGTGGAACTCGAAGGCGAGGATGCGTCGGCCAATCAACCGGCGACCACGGTTCGACTGCGCGACGGGCTCAGCGCGCGGTCAGTGAATTGCTGGCCCTCACCCGGCTTCGATCTGGGCGGGATCAACCAGCTTTTCGCGCGTTTCCTGCCGGCTGGGTTCTATTACAAGACGTTCAAGTGGCCGAACTGGCATCTTTATGAGCCCTCGATCCGCAAGGCCGCCGGACTGGCGGGCGCCCCCGCAGAACCGCCTGCGGAGGGTCATTTCGAGAGCCGTTTCGCCCACGCCGATCTGCTGATCGCGGGCGCCGGGCCTGCCGGTCTAATGGCAGCACTGGTCGCGGGCCGGGCGGGTCTGCGCGTCATGCTGGCCGATGAGGGCATCGAGGCCGGAGGCAGCCTGCTGTCGCGCAAGCTCACCATCGGCGGGCAGGAGGCGATGACCTGGGTAAGCGAAACCGTCACCGAACTGGCCGCAATGCCCAATGTCACTCATCTGCAGAACGCGACGGTCTGGGCTTATCGCGAACACAACTACCTGATGGTGAACGAACGCGCGCCGGAGAACCCCGGCTTGCTGGAGCGTAACTGGCGGGTGCGGGCGCGCCATGTCATCACCGCCACCGGCGCCATCGAGCGCAGTCTGGTTTTCGGCAACAACGACCGCCCTGGCGTGATGCTGGCAGGTGCGGCGCAGACCTATGCCAACCGTTTTGCAGTCCGACCCGGCAAGCGCGCGGTGGTCGTTACCAACAACAACAGCGCCTACTCGGCAGCTGCTGATCTGCGTGCCGCCGGAGTGGAGATTGCCGCCATCATCGACATCCGCCGTGACGTGCCGGATGCGGCGCGCGCGCTGGTACCGGACACCGAGATTCTGTCTGCCCATGTCTTGACCACAGCCCTCGGGCACCGCCATGTGCGCGCGGTCGAAATAGCCCCCATTGGCGGAGACGCCACCCGCCGCATATCCTGCGATCTGTTGGCACATTCCGGAGGCTGGAACCCAGCTGTCCACCTTTTCTCCCAATCGCGCGGCACGCTGCGCTATGACGAGACACTGGCCAGTTTCCTGCCCGATCAACCCGCGCAGAATACTATCTGTGCCGGTGGCGCGGCGGGCGCTTTGACACTGGCCGAGGCGCTGCGTTCTGGGGCCAAGGCGGGAGCAAGAGTCGCAGGTGTGCAAGCTCCTGAGTGCCCGGATGCTGACGATCTGCCCTATGCCATCGAACCGCTCTGGCGGGTCGAGACCGCGCGCGGCAAGGCGTTTCTGGACATTCAGAACGACGTTTCGGTCGATGACGTCCACCTCGCCCTGCGTGAAGGCTATGACAATGTCGAGCATGTCAAACGCTACACCACCGGTGGGATGGGGATCGATCAGGGCAAGACCGGCAATATCAACATCATCGGCACCGTGGCGCTAAAACAGGGCCTGCGGCTCGACGAGGTCGGCACCACCACCTTTCGCGCGCCTTATACACCCGTTTCCTTCGGCGCCATCGGAGGCATACGTGGGGAAAGCGTCGTCCTGCCCTACCGCCACACGCCGATCACCGAATGGAACCTCGCGCAGGGCGCCTTCATGTACGAGGCAGGTGCACGCTGGCGCCGCCCGGGCTATTTCCCGCGTCCCGGCGAGAGCTTCCAGGACACCGTAAACCGCGAATGCCGGGCGGTGCGTGAGGGCGTCGGTGTCTATGACGGCTCGCCTCTGGGCACATTCGAGCTGAAGGGCCGCGATGCGGGCCGGTTCCTCGACCACCTCTATACCAACGTCATGTCGACGCTGAAACCGGGCCGGTGCCGCTATGGCCTGATGCTGACCGACGACGGCCTTATTCTGGATGACGGCGTTGCGCTTCGGTTGGATGAACATCGCTGGATTGTCTCGACCTCGACCGGTCATGCGGATGTGGTGAATTCGCATATGGAGGAACTGCTGCAGACGCAGTTTCCCGACTGGAACGTGTTCATCACTACCGTCACCAGCCAATGGAACAATGCCACCATCTGCGGGCCCAAGGCGCGCGAGGTGATGGCGGCACTTGAAGGCGATATCGATCTCTCTCCCGAAACGCTGCCTTTCATGAGCTTTGCCGAGGGCACCGTCGCCAGATTGCCCGCCCGCGTGGTTCGGGTGAGCTTCACCGGCGAGCTGTCCTTTGAGGTCAACGTCGCCCCCCGCCACATGCGTGCACTGTGGGACGCGATCATGGAGGCCGGGGCACCGTTCGGGATCGGGCCCATCGGGTCCGAGGCCAACCATATGCTTCGCGTCGAAAAGGGCTTTCTGTCGCTGGGGCATGAGGTGGACGGCACCGTCGACCCGCATGACCTCGGCATGGGTTGGGTGATGTCAAAGAAGAAACCCGACTATCTGGGCAAACGCTCGGTCGCCCTGCGCCGCGCGGGCGATGCGGTGCGGCGCGAGCTGGTGGGCGTGCGACCGACCGACCCCAACCGCCAGATCCCCGAGGGCGCGCCGCTGACCCCGGGCGGTGAGCGCAAACCGACCGAGGGGCTGGTCACGGCCTGCGTCTGGAGCGTGGTTCTGAACCGGTGGGTGGGGCTGGCCCTGCTGGAACGCGGGGCGTCGCGCCATGGGGAAACCGTGCATGTCCGGCTGACCGACGGCACCATCCCGGCGGAAGTAACCGCGCCCATCTTCTACGATCCTCATGGCGGAAGGCTAAAATCCTGACATGGCTTACGACGCTACAATCGACAGGCTCCCCCTTTCGGCCCTTTTTGATTTGAAGGGCAAAGGCGAAGCCCTGGCCGAGTGGTCCAAGGGCACCCTGCCTGCCCTTCCTCAGGCGCCCAACAGCCTGAGCCGTGCGGACGGCATGGCGCTTTGCTTCATCGGCCCGGACCACTGGATTCTGCGTGCGGACGCAGAGCATGAGGCCCAACTGGAGGCGGCGCTGAACCTCAGCCAGTCCCCGCCCGAAATCAGCATCGTGACCATATCCGACACGCTTACTTTCTTTCGCATCGCCGGGCCGGACGCAGATCAGATCATGCCCATCGGCTGCCCGCTGGATCTGCATATCTCCAAATTCGGCCCCGATGCCGTCAGCTTTACCGAGTTCTTCGGCCTCAAGGCGCTTGTCATGCGCTGCGAAGGCGGGTTCGATTGCGGGGTAGAGCAGAGTTTCGGTGACATGATCGCCGATTATCTCGTCCGCGCCATGGCCTGACAGGAGGAGCGCAGATGTCCCGCACCCATATCCACAAATACGAAACCCGCTACCACGCAAAGGCGACCTATTCCAAAGCCATCCGCGCGCGTGGCGATCTGGTGGTAATGCAGGGTCAGGTCGGCACCCTGCTGGACGGCACGGTGGTGGGCGAAGGCGACCCCGGCAAACAGGCCGATCAGGCCTGCCGCAATATTGACCGCTGGATGCGCGAGGCAGGCGGCAGTCTGAAGGACGTGGTCAAGCTGACCGTTTATGTCACCGACATCTCTTATCGCGGCCCGGTTTACGAGGCGATCAACCGCTGGTTCGAGGGCGTGCATCACTGCTCGACCGGCGTCGTGGTTAGCGCGCTGGCCGATCCCGCCCTGCTGGTCGAGATCGACGCCATGGCGGTGATCGACGATTAGAGCACTTCGCAAAAAACTCTACACAATCCGCATCACCTAACGCGTTGAAATCTTTGATTTCAGGCAGCGTTTGGTGATTCAAGTATTTTGCGAAGTGCTATAGAGCCTCGCCAATCCCGCCGGATCGTCCTATGGCAATCGGAACCGCATCCTTGGCCGAGACCGCCCATGTTCGCCATCCTCACTTCGATCCTGCCGATCTTTCTGATCATCGCGCTTGGCCATCTGCTGCGTCGGGGCGGCATTCCCAGCACCGAGTTCTGGAACCTCAACGACAAGCTGGTCTACTGGGTGCTGATGCCCTGCCTGATGTTCAATAAGATCTCGGTGGCGTCGTTGAGCAGCGCAGCGCTTAGCGATTATGCTCTTACGTTGTTGGGCGGGCTCGCGGCAGCAGTACTCTTTGCGCTGATCGCCAGCCGTGTCATGGGATACCCGCCTGCAAGAGCCACTTCAGTGCTGCAAGGGGCGGCGCGCCACAATTCGTTCATCGGGTTGGCATTGGCGGCAAACCTGTTCGGTCCGCAGGGGTTTGAAACCGCAATTCTCGCTTCGGCCATCCTGATCCCGGTTACCAACGTCACCATCGTCGTCTTGATGGTGACCACCTTGCAGCCCGGCAGGCGCGGCAGCTTGCCTCTGGCGATATTGCGGGACCTTGCGCGCAATCCGCATATCATCTCGATCTCGCTTGCCCTGCTCGCCAACCGGTTCGTCAGTCAGCCGGTCCCGGTATTGCACGAGATGACCGGAATTCTGGGGGCCGCGGCGCTTCCGATAACGCTGCTTGCCGTTGGCGCCAATCTGCGGGTGCGCGCGATGGCGGCCAGCGTTACTCCGCTGGCATTGGCCTTTATCGGCAAGCTGCTGGTTTACCCGGCGGTCACTTTGGCCATCGGTCTGGCCCTCGGGCTGCCTGGAGATACGCTTGAGATCGCATTGGTCTATTCTTTGGTGCCGACCGGTGTCACAGCCTATACCTATGCGCGCCAACTCGGCGGGGATGCGCCGCTGATGGCGGCGATTGTCACGCTTCAGACCCTCGCCGCCCTGCTCACGATCCCGCTGTCGCTTTACATCCTGCTGCCGCTGATCTGACGGCGGCAGGCCGCGTCAAATCCTGACCTGCACCATGCCGTTTTCGACCCGCGTTGGAAACACCCGCATCGCCCGCGTTGCCGGGGCCGAGACCGGCTTACCGTCGCGCACGTCGAACGCCCCCTGATGTAAAGGGCACTCGATCACGTGGCCGTCGAAATAACCGTCGCACAGATCGGCTCCGCCATGGTTGCACAGCGCCAGCGAGGCGTAGATCCCGCTGGGCGTGTCATAGATGGCCAGCTTGCGCGCGCCGATCTGCACCCGGGTCACCCAGTTCTGCTCCAATTCGGACAGACCGATCACATCCCGCCAGGGTTTCTCTGCCGCGATATTCATGCCTCTGCCCCCTTTGCTGGACGTCCGAGGATCTGACGCAGAATATCCAGATGCGCCCCGAGATAACCACGCGGCTCTACATAGATGTGATCGCACAGCTTTTCGTGCAACCGAGGCAGCGCGTGATAAGGCACCGAGGCAACATAGTGATGCTCGGCATGGTAATTCATGTTCCAGCACAGAAACCGCCATGGCGCCGAGACCAGATTGGTGCGGGTGTTCTCGTGCATCTGCGGCACCGTCGGGCGCCCGACATGTTCGGTCATGCGTACGAAGCGCATCACCGGTTCGCCTAGAATCATCGGGATGATCCAGTACCAGATCAGACCCCACCAGCCGGTCACTGCCATACCAATGAGCAGCGCGGCATATATCGCCAGCA
The DNA here is from genome assembly GCF_040830605.1 of Ruegeria sp. GTDB lineage: Bacteria > Pseudomonadota > Alphaproteobacteria > Rhodobacterales > Rhodobacteraceae > Ruegeria. The sequence continues at coordinate 387,373 of NZ_JBFOMD010000003.1, read as the reverse complement.
TCATCCGCGCGTCACGGTAGACGGCTGCATGTTCAACCTTGGGAATAAACCGCCGCTCTGAGTCGGAAAGCTGGCCCCTTGCGTGACGGAACACTTCGGTGAACTTGACCTTCCAATAGGGCAGTGCCGAGAGATAGAGCAGGTATTCGCCAAGGCTCTTCGGCAGCGGGATCAGTTCGGGGTCGTCACCGGTCAGTTGCGTATAGGTGTGGTGGTCGCAATGCTCGTAGCGGAAAAACCGGTGCGGCAGCATGATGATCAGGCCACAGATCTGGCCCACGATGTCGTTAAGACGGCGGGTCCGGAACACGGTGTAGTGCACGCACTCGTGCTGCAGAGAAAAGTGATGTACCAGCACGATCCCCTGCAGGAACATCGAGGGCCAGATCAGCCAGCTATCCCAGGCCAGCGTGATCAGCGTGGTGGTCGCGGCCAGAACCAGCACCCACAGCACCAGCTTTCTCAGCGCCGGTCCGTTCGAGCGCTGCGTGAATGTCTTCAGCTCCTCGCGCGATAGCTTTCCTTCGGCCAAGGCCTGAGTAAGCGGCGTGACGATTGCGTCTGTCATGTGATTTCTCGTATTTCATGCCAGCACGGGTCATTTCGATCCTGCAGCGCTGGCGCCGGAGACGGGAGTGCTCCGCACCATGGGGACCGGTTCGTCTCGGCCCCATTAATCAAGGATTTTGTCGCCCTTGTGCGATTCGATCAAGCATCCGGCTGCACGGGCCTAGCCGACGGCTTGAAACCCGATATCCCAGTCCGGGTGTTCGAACAGCGCGGCGGCGCAGGGGTATTTGCCCAGAATTCCGGGGCCGTCGGGCAGCTGTTCGGCGTGGAACACACCGCAATCCCAATAGGTCACACCGTCGATCACGATGGTCGGGTCGATGACATTCCAACTGATCTCGCCCGGGGCATAGGCACCGCATGTGTGAAAGTGCAGGATGCGTGGATTGCCAAAGGCCGAGCCGCCCCAACGCTCGAAATTCTCACGCATGTCCCACGGATAGCCACAGCCTGGGTGGATGCCCGCGTGCCAAGAATGCACGAAGTTCCGGTCGATACCGAACAGCGACGCCACCCGATCGTAATGGGCGTTGGCCCTCGCCACATCTTTCGCGGAACCCTCAAAACCGGTCAGACGACCAGACTGCATCAGGGCGTGGACGGGGCCGTCGAATTCGATGGTGTAGTCATCGTAATACTTCGACCCGGTGCCGGTCAGGAACCCCGACAGCGCGACCCGCCCCGAAAAACTATACGCCGGGACCGGCGTGAAGACTGACATCGGAAAACGCAGGATCGAAGTATCGCCCTCGGGCCGCAGGTTCATCTCGGGCCGCCCTGTCACATCGGTGCCCGCCGGGCAGCTCAAGTGGACCTCCTCGGCCTCGTTCAGAACGGTGTTGATTGCATGCTTGATCTCCATGAAGGCATCGTGATGCCCGTTGGAGAAACCAGACCCGAACAGGGCGCGATTTACCGCGAAGCTGACAATGATCTTCTTGTCCTGAGGCATGTCGGAAAACCGCAGTTGGTCGCCCAGACGCGCCAGGAACAGGATGATGTCGGCCGCCTCGAACTGGCGCAGCAGGCTTGGGGTTAAATGTGGAGTGTGCGGGTCAAACCCTACATCGACGGTTTCGACGTGCAGTCCCAGTTCGCGGGCCTGGCCCGCCACGCAGTCCACAGCGTCGCTGTCGAAGTACCCGTATTCGGACGGCTCATAAGCGATCAGCAGGCGATCGCCTGCCTGTGCCTTGGCACAGTTCAAAAGCAGGTTGCGCGCACCGCGCTCAGGCGTGATGTCAGACATGCTTAGTTCCGGCGAAATTTCAAAGCAATTATCGCTGACGACATCCATGGAACCAGTTGAAAGTCATAATATTTGACATTAGCGTCACTTATATGATCATCAATCTGCCCTACTCTGCCCTGCGCGCATTCGAGGCGGTTGTGCGCCACACCAGTTTTTCCACGGCCGCTGCCGAGTTGGGTGTCAGTCAGAGCGCCGTCAGCCAGCATGTGAAGGCTCTAGAAGAGTGGCTGGGACAGGACCTGCTGATGCGGGGTGCCCGCCAATCCATGCCCACACGCGAGGGCGAGCAATTGGCACAGGCAATTTCCGAAGGTTTGGGGCGGATTTCGAATGTTTGTGAGGCGATCCGGGATCGGCATCGGGATGCCCAGACGGTGACGATCAGTTGCCTGCCGGGTTTTGCCTTTACCTGGCTCTTCCCCCGTCTTTTGCGGTTTGACCTCGCCCACCCACACCTGTCGATTTCAATTGCAACCGATACCGGTCAGCGTCCTTTTTCGGGCCTGAACGCCGATATCGGTATTCGTTACGGTCTGGGCAACAACCCCGGATACCATGTCGAGCGATTGATGGAAGAACGGCTGTTTCCGGTCTGCGCCCCCTCGATGCTTGAGGGGGAAAATGCGCTGCGTAGCGTTGTAGACCTGGCCAATTTCACGCTTTTGCAGGATGAAAACCTGGATTTCGGAATGTCTAATCCGACGTGGGATTTTTGGGCGCGTGAGGTTGGCGCGACCCTACCTTCCAACCTGCGAACCCGGCGTTTGGGCCAGTCGAACATGGTGGTTCAGGCCGCCATCGAAGGGTTGGGTGTCGCACTTGGCCGGGAGCCTCTAGTCATTGACGCGCTTTGTGATGGACGGCTGGTTCGGCCTTTCCCTGAGGTCACAAAATCTCCGCTGTCTTATTGGCTTGTACGTCGGCGCGAAACGGATGACGGCGGCAAGGTGGCAGAATTTCTGTCCTGGATTCACTCCGAAGTTCAGGCTCAACCCGACATTCCGGACCCAGCGTGTGTTTTGAATTAGAACTGCTAATGCTCTGTATAATCATTCCGGCATGGATCGTCCCCTGCCCCTGTCCGATACTGCGTCCAGCCACCGGACAAATGAGAGAGGAAGCAGATGTTTCTGAGAAATTGCTGGTACGTCGCTGCGTGGAGCAAAGATATTGGTCGAAGCCTGAAGGCCGAGACCTTTCTGGGCGAGAACATCGTGCTTTATCGTCAGGAGGATGGCACTCCCGTCGCGCTTGAGGATGCCTGTCCGCACCGAAAGCTGCCCCTGTCAGACGGCAACCTGAAGGGCGATTATGTAGAATGCGGCTATCACGGTCTGACCTTCGACTGTTCCGGGGCCTGCGTCGCCGCGCCAACCCAGCAGAGTGCCATTCCACGACGGGCGGTGGTTCGCTCGTACCCGGTTGTGGATCGCTACCGGCTGCTCTGGATCTGGATGGGCGATCCCGAGTTGGCCGATCCCAACACGATATTCCCCATCGAGAATTTCGACGACCCAAGCTGGGGCCTGACCGATGGTGGCGTGCTGGATATCGACTGTCATTATCTGTGGATCTGCGACAACCTGTTGGACCCCAGCCATGTCGCCTGGGTGCATGTTAGTTCCTTTGCCGGGCCAGGCACCGATGACGAACCGCTCAATGTCGCAAAAACCGACCGGGGCGTTGTGGTGTCGCGCTGGATTGAGAACAAGCCGCCTTCACCCTATTACTCCAAGTTGGTGCGCTTTGACGGCAATTGCGACCGCCTGCAACACTATGAGATGTCCCTGCCCGCCATCGGACTGAACAAGTCGATTTATACGTCGGTCGGCACCGGTGGCTACGCCAAAGAGCCCGTGGACGAGACCTTCATCAACATCTCATACAACTTCATGACCCCGATTGATGAGGACCGGACCCGTTATTTCTGGTTCCAGCATCGCAATTCCGATCCGGAAAATCGCGAAATCTCCGAATTCATGAACAAAGGTGCGTATATGGCGTTCAACGAGGATCGGGAGGTTTTGGAAAAGGTGCATCTGGGCATGAAGCACGCAAAAACGCCGCATATCGACCTCGGCCTGGACGCGGGGGCCAAGCAATTTCGCCTGATCCTGGATCGTGCGATCACGGCGGAAAATGCGGATACTTGAAACAATGCCCCCGACATGCGATCCGCCGAAATTCGAATCGCCTTGCAATCTGAGCGAGAGCAGTCGTTTGGGGCGGCGGGCAGATGCGGACCAATCGGACTGTCGCGAAAATTGCTCAAACTGACGGGTGCAACCTTCTAAAATGTCAATTCTACGCGATAAACCGACATAATCCGCCAATTCGACTTGACCTGACGAAGCCGCTTGAAGTTCGCGAATTGGCGGCTGTACGGTTGTGCATCAACTCGCTTCCAGGGAGGGAGATCTCATGATGACATCCATAAAATCCATGCTCCTGTCCGCGACGATTGTCGCCGGATTGGGAACAGCCGCCTCTGCGGCCACATACATGCGGGGCAATGACGGCAACCCCGAAACGCTTGACCAGCACAAGACCTCAACCGTCGCAGAAGCCAACATTCTGCGTGATCTCTACGAGGGGCTGGTGGTCTACACACCTGCCGCCGAGGTGACGCCCGGCGTTGCCGAAGAATGGGAAGTGACCGATGACGGTCTGGTCTACACGTTCAAGCTGCGTGCAGATGCCAACTGGTCGAATGGCGACCCGGTGACCGCGCAGGATTTCGTCTATTCGCTGCAGCGGATCATGAAGCCCGAGACCGGCGCGAAATACGCCAACATCCTCTACCCGATCCAGAACGCCGAAGCCGTCAACAAAGGTGAAGCGGACGCGGCTGAGATGGGCGTGAAGGCAATCGACGACAAGACGCTGGAAATCACGCTGGCACAGGCCACCCCGTTCTTCATCGAACTGCTGACCCACCAGACCGGCCTGCCGGTGCATCCGGCCTCGGTCGAAGCGCATGGCGCTGATTTCGTGCAGCCCGGCAACATGGTGTCGAACGGCGCATTCACGCTGAAGTCGAACATCCTGAACGACAAGATCGTTCTGGAAAAGAACCCGAACTTCCACGGCGCTGACAACGTGGCGCTGGACGAAGTGAACTATCTGCCTTTTGAGGATCGCGCCACCTGCGTGCGCGCCTGGGAAGCGGGCGAAGTGCACAGCTGCTCGGACCTGCCCGCCGAAGACATCGCGCGTCTGAAGGACGAGCATGGTGACGCGGTGCGCGTGGCCCCCTATCTGGGCACCTATTACTATGCGCTGAACCACAAGGACGAAGTGCTGGCAGACCCCGAAGTGCGTCAGGCCCTGTCGATGGCCATCGACCGTGAGTTCCTGGCCGAAGAGATCTTCCAGAGCACCATGGTTCCGGCACAAAGCTTTGTTCCGCCCGGGATCGGCAACTACTCCGGCGGTTCGCCAGACACTGAGTATTTCGGCATGTCGATGCTGGATCGCGAGGACAAGGCCGCCGAGATTCTGGCCGCCAAGGGTATCTCGCCCGACAGCCCGGTCACCATCGAGCTGATGTATAACACCTCGGAAAACCACAAGAATGCCGCAACCGCGATTGCGGATATGTGGGCCAACCTGGGTGTGAATGTCGAATTCAATGTGCGTGACGCCTCGGCCCACTATGCGCATCTGCGCGACAAGGGCGATTTCGACGTGGCCCGCGCAGGCTGGATCGGCGACTATTCCGACCCGCAAAACTTCCTGTTCATGGTCGAGTCGGACAATGATGGCTTCAACTACGCCAACTACGACAACGCCGAATATGACAAGCTGATGGACGATGCCGCTGCCGAGACCGATCTGGAAGCGCGCGCCGGGATCCTGCAGCAGGCCGAAGGTCTGTTCATGCGCGATCTGCCGTTCATCCCGCTGCTCTACTATTCGTCGCGGTCGCTGGTGTCGCCCAAGCTGCAAGGCTGGGAGGACAACATTCAGAACGTACACGCCTCGCGCTATCTGAGCATCTCGGAATAAGCGCCTGATCCGGCGCCGGGCCATCCTCCCGGCGCCATTTCTTTCCTCTGACCCCTCGGCCAATCCGATGCTCAGCTACGCACTGCGGCGGCTTCTGTCCGCCATTCCCACGCTGTTTATCATCGTCACCGCTGCGTTCTTCATGATGCGCGTCGCCCCCGGCGGCCCGTTCGATCAGGAACGCACGCTTGAGGCGACGGTAATGGCGAACCTCAATGCCACTTTCGGCCTCGATAAGCCGCTCTGGCAGCAATACGCGATCTATCTTGGCAACCTGTTTCAGGGCGATATGGGCCCGTCCTTCATCTACCGGGACAAACGGGTGCATGAAATCCTAGCCGAAGGCCTGCCGATCTCGATGCAATTGGGCGCGACCGCGCTGTTTCTGGCGCTGGTTATTGGCGCTGCGCTGGGATCGTTGGCGGCACTGCGCCAGAACACCCGGACCGATTTCGGCGTGATCGCGATTGCCACATTCGGCATCACGGTTCCGAACTTCGTGGTCGCGCCGGTGCTGTCGCTGGTCTTTGCGGTGATGCTCAGTTGGCTGCCCGCGCAAGGCTGGGGCCAATGGAACCAGATGATCCTGCCGGTGATCGCGCTGGCCCTGCCGCAGGTCGCGGTGGTCACCCGGTTGATCCGCGGCTCGATGATCGAGGCGCTCAGGTCCGACCATGTGCGCACTGCCCGCGCCTATGGCCTGCCAAACCGCATGGTGGTGGTCAAACACGCGCTGCGCGCCGCGATCCTGCCTGCGGTCAGCTACCTAGGCCCTGCAGCCGCAGCGCTGCTGACCGGCTCGATCGTGGTTGAGCAGGTGTTCAACCTGCCCGGCATCGGCCGCTATTTCGTGATCGGCGCGCTCAACCGCGACTATACGCTGGTGATGGGCACTGTGGTGATCGTCGCCCTGTTCGTGGTGATCTTCAATCTGATCGTCGATCTACTCTACGCCGTTCTCGACCCGAGGGTGCGCTATGACTGATATCTCCGTAGATACCGCCCCGGTTTCCGGGGAAAGCCGCTCGCTCTGGGCCACCGCCATGCTGCGGCTCAGGCGCAACAAGGCCGCGATGGCTTCGATCGTGGTACTGATCGTGATGGCGATTGCGGGTGCAATCGGCCCTTTGGTGGCGCCGCATTCCTATTCCGAGGTTTATCCTGAATTCGTCAAGGTCAAACCCTCGCTCAGCCCCTATCCGCAGGAAGCGCAGATCATTCCGGCAGCGGAATCGGCGTTGAGACGTGCCCGGGTCGATCTGGGTGAGATCGAGGTCGAGGGCGGCAAGGTCCGCATCCCGGTCTCAAGCGAGCGCCGCGATCTGGACCCGCGCATCTCGCGCTATCTTGAACGTTCGGATGTGTTCTCAAACGCCGAGATGACCATTGACGCCAACGATCCCAAGAAAGGCGTGATGGAGGCCTCGGTCCAGCAGCTCTATTTCCTGATGGGCACGGATGCGAACGGGCGCGACCTGTTCTCGCGCATCCTGATCTCGCTCAGGATATCGCTGCTGATCGGTGCTCTGGCCACGGCGGTCGCCTTGGTCATCGGTGTGCTTTATGGCGCCACTGCCGGGTTCGTCGGGGGCCGCGTTGACAACGTGATGATGCGGTTCGTCGATGTGATGTACTCCCTGCCCTTTGTGTTCTTCGTGATCCTGCTGATGGTGTTCTTTGGCCGCAATCTGGTGCTGATGTTCCTTGCCGTGGGCGCGGTGGAATGGCTGGACATGGCGCGCATCGTGCGCGGCCAGACGCTCAGCCTGAGGCGCCGCGAATTCGTGCAAGCCGCCGAGGCGATGGGGGTCTCGGGCCGCGCCATCGTGCGCCGCCACATCATCCCCAACACCGCTGGTATCGTGATCATCTACATGACGCTGCTGATCCCGCGCGTGATCCTGTTGGAAAGCTTCCTCAGCTTCCTGGGCCTTGGCGTGCAGGAACCGCTGACCTCGCTGGGCGTGCTGATTTCGGAAGGTGCCAAGAACATGCGGAACGCGCCGTTCATGCTGTTCTACCCGGCGGCCACGATGACCGTTTTGCTGTTTGCCCTGAACTTCCTGGGCGATGGTCTGCGCGATGCGCTCGACCCCAAGGACCGCTGAGATGGAGAGTGACATGACCAGCGAACGCGTACTTGAGATCGACGATATCCACGTCACCTTCGATACCCCCGACGGGGCGATCGAGGCGGTCAAAGGCGTCTCGATCCATGTGGATCGCGGCGAGACCGTGGCCGTCGTGGGCGAAAGCGGCTCGGGCAAGAGCCAGATCATGATGTCGGCGATGGGCTTGCTGGCCTCGAACGGGCAAGCGACCGGGTCAGTCCGCTATCGTGGCGAGGAAATCCTGAATCTGCCGGTCAAGAAGCTCAACAAGATCCGTGGCGCCAAGATCACCATGATCTTTCAGGAGCCGATGACGTCGCTCGATCCGCTCTACACCATCGAGGATCAGCTCTCAGAGCCGCTGATCGTGCATGGCGGCAAGTCGAGGGCCGAGGCAAAGGCGCGGGTGCTGGAACTGCTGAAACTGGTCAAGATTCCCGAGCCGGAAAGGCGGATGAAATCCTACCCGTATGAGCTGTCGGGCGGGCAGCGTCAGCGTGTGATGATCGCGATGGCGCTGGCCAACGACCCCGATCTGCTGATCGCGGACGAGCCGACCACGGCGCTGGACGTGACCATTCAGGCCGAGATCCTGCACCTGCTCGCCGATCTGCAAAAGCGGCTGGGCATGTCGATCCTGTTCATCACCCACGATCTGGGCATCGTCGAGGCCTTTGCCGACCGCGTTTACGTGATGCGGCAGGGCAAGCTGGAGGAAGAGGGCAAAACCGCCAAGATCTTCGACACTCCGGCAACCGACTACACCCGGATGCTGCTCGACGCCGAACCTTCGGGCGAAAAACCTGCACCGGCTAGCAATGCCGAGGTGATGCTGGAAGGTTATGGCGTCAAGGTCACCTTCGGCCAGCCCGCCGGGTTCCTGCGCAAGGACACGCAATTCACCGCCGTCAACGGCATCGATGTGGCGCTGCGGCGCGAGCAGACCATCGGCATCGTCGGTGAAAGCGGTTCGGGCAAATCCACGCTGGGCCGGGCGTTGTTGCAATTGCTGCCGTCCGAGGGTCGGGTGGTCTATCTGGGCCAGAACATCGCCGGACTGGACCGCGCCGGGATGCGGCCCTACCGGGATGGGCTGCAGATGGTGTTTCAGGACCCCTATGGTTCACTCTCGCCGCGCATGACTGTTAGCGAGATCATCGCCGAGGGGCTACAGGTGCACGAACCGGGCCTGTCGCGCAAGGAATATGCCGAGCGCGCGGCACAAGCGTTGCAGGATGTGGGGCTCGACCGGTCCATGCGCAACCGGTTCCCGCACGAGTTCTCGGGCGGCCAGCGCCAGCGCATCGCCATCGCCCGCGCGGTGGTGCTGCGGCCCAAGGTGATCGTGCTGGATGAGCCGACCTCGGCGCTCGACCGTTCGGTGCAGAAACAGGTGATCGAGCTGTTGCGGCGTCTTCAGACCGAACATTCGCTGTCCTACCTGTTCATCAGCCACGATCTGGCCGTCGTGCGGGCGCTGTCGGATTACGTGATGGTGATGAAAGAGGGTGTGGTGGTCGAAGAGGGCGCCACAGGTCAGGTGTTCGACGCGCCACAACAGGAATACACCCGCGACCTGATGCGCGCCGCATTCGATCTGCGAGGCATTCTGCGCGAACGTTTGGCATGAAGTAAGAATCTGAATGGGTCCAAAATGGAGGACCCTTCCACCCCAGACTTGGGTTGGTCCAGTCTGGGGAACAGGGAGTTTTCAGGCGTACCAGCTCATGATCTGGTTTCAATCGCATCCAGAAGACGCATGAACCAGACTGCCGACCCTAGGCCCATCAGCTTGAAAGAGCGGTAGGGGATTGCCTTGATCGGCGCAGTTGGGAACGGCAGCGTGTCCCGTGCCGCACCCAGCACCCGTTCGGCCAACACTCGTCCCATCACATTGGACATGGCCACGCCACGGCCGTTGTACCCAAGGCCGATGACCAGACCTTTTTGCGGTTCGTGAAGGTGTGGCAAATGATCGTCGGTAATGGCGATCTGCCCGCCCCAACGGTGGGTCCAGGCTGCACCCTTGAGTTGCGGAAACACCCGCTCAGCGTCTCGCCTCAGCCAATCGAACCCGCCCAATTCACCATTTCCAAGGCGCTTGCCCAGCCCGCCATACACAATGCGATTATCCGGCTCGCGCCGGGCATACATGATCACCCGGCGGCTGTCCGAGATTGTGTGACCATCCGGCAGTATACTGTCGATCAAATCATCGGGCAGTGGAGCGGTTGCCATCTGGATCGGGGTCAGCGGGATGATGCTGCGGTCCAGCTTGGGCACAAGCGGTCCTGAGTATCCGTTGGTCGCCACGATCACGTTCCCTGACCTGATCGAGCCCCGGTCCGTCTGCACCTGCCACTGATTGTCCACCCGCTCCAAGGAGTGTGCCGTGGTTCGGCCAAAGATCCTTGCCCCTCGTTGCGCTGCCGCCTTGGCCAGGCCCTGCGCCAGCATCAATGGATGCACCGCTCCGCCACGCGGCGTGATCACCCCGTATTCGTAGGACTTGGTGCCGGAAACGCGATGCACGTCTTCGCCGCGCGCAACGGTCATCCCGGCACCAAAGCTGTTCCATTCCTTCACATCCGCCTCTGCCTTGCGCAGAGCGCGTTCGTTGTGCAGCGCTCGCAGCCATCCGTTTTGCCGGGCCTGGCACTCGATCTGATAGGTGTCGATCAGGGAAAACAACTCGTCTGCCGAATTCAGTGAGGCGTCGGTCAATCGCTCGAAATATGTTGCACCCAGCAACTGGTGCAGTTTTGCCGGCGAATTGAACGGCAGCATCGGATTGACCTGACCACCGTTCCGGCCAGACGCACCCCAGCCGACATCGCCGGTATCGATAACCGCGACGGACGTGCCGGCCTCGGCTAGGTGCAAGGCTGCGCGAAGGCCGGTGAAACCAGCCCCTATGATCGCCACGTCGGTCTGAAGATCCCGATCAAGTGGCGCGTTTACATCCGTGTTTTCAACGGCTTCTGCCCACAGGGACCCGGGCCAGTCAGGGGCGGCTTTGTCAGAAATGTCCATGACAGTCTCGCATTGCAGAACTGCTCTATTATCATGCAGGACACCGTGTCACATCGTCAACCCGGATTCACTTGGCACCGCGCCTCCGATCAACGTCGAAATATGGCGTGTGGCGTCCTGCAAGCGAGGGACCATCGCCAGCACCTTGTCCTTGCCCGCGCGCTCGGCCAACGCCCAGACTGACAGGCACGCAGCAACCTTGTTCTGCTCGTTCCAGATCGGAGACGCGATCCCGACGACGCCCGATATTTCCTCTTCGATCGCGGCGGCATATCCCCCTTCCAGAATCTCCGGGAATTGCTCCTCAAGCTCTTCCTGTGAGGTCTTGGTGAACTCGGTGAATTTCTCAAATCGAACCGAGGACAGCACCGCGTCCCTTTGCGCTCTGCTCATATGTGCCAAAAAAACCTTACCTGCGGCGGTGCAGTAGAGTGGCGCGTGATCCCCGGCGCGGGCCGCGAAACGGATGGAAACATAGTCGGACGTCCGCAGATACAGAACGGTGCTGCCGTCAAGCACCGACAGAACCACGTTCATGCCGGTCTCATCGCTCAGCCGTATCATCGGATCGGCTGCTGCCTGCTGCAAATCGGTCCGGTGCCAGGCCGCACGCGCCCACTCAAAGAACCGGGGGCCGGTGCGGTACCTGCGGCTTTCCTTTTCGTAGTCCACCATCCCTTCGCTCTGCAGGACTGCAAGAATCCGATGGCACGAGCTTTTGACGAACCCTGTCTGCGCAACGATTTCCGAGAAGGCCAGCGGTTGTCGCGAATGCGTCAGAACATCCATGACCAACGCGCATTTCGTCACAATCGAACTCTCGCTGGACCGACCCATGTGTGCCTTTCCTCTTGTTCTTGCAATGCAAACCGGGTCACCCGAAACTCGCAATCAAAGTAATGGGACGAGCTGAGTCGGCCTGGTCATACCGAGAAAACTGTTGACGCAAAGCAAAGCTGCTTAATACTCTCCTATTTCAGAACACTAGTTCTGTAAAGCGATAGATCGAAGCTGTCCCTGACGACCAAAGGCGCGTTCTGGCGCGCACCAACAAAACCGCAACCCGAACGGGTAGCTCATAAGAACAAACGAATCCAACCGGAGGAAATCATGAAAAAAGTTCTCGCAACCATTGCGGCCACCAGTGTGCTGGCCCTGTCCAGCCATGCCGCGCTGGCCCAGGATCTGGATGAAATCACCGTCGCCTATTTCCTGGAATGGCCCCTGCCCATGCTGGAATCCAAGGCCAATGGCGCCTATGACGAGGCACTGGGGCTCAAGGTGAACTGGGTGAGTTTCGAGACCGGCACCGCGATGAGTGCTGCCATGGCCTCGGGCGACGTGCAGATCGCAGTCAGCCAGGGCATTCCGCCCTTCGTTGTCGCGGCCTCTGCCGGGCAGGCAATTCAGGTGGTCGATGTGGCCGTGACCTATTCCGAGAACGACAACTGCGTTGTGCGGTCGGATCTGGAAATCGACAAAGAAACCGCGAGCGAGTTGGCCGGCAAGAAAGTGGCGGTACCGCTGGGCACCGCGGCGCATTATGGCTTTCTGCGGCAGATGGATCACTTCGGCGTCGACCTTGCAAGCCTAGAAGTGGTCGACATGGCCCCTCCCGAGGGTGCAGCGGCACTGTCCCAGGGCGCGGTTGATTTCGCCTGCGGCTATGGCGGCGGCCTGAGCCGGATGAAAGAGCATGGCAACGTGCTGTTGACCGGTGCCGAAAAGGAAGAACTGGGCATTCTGGTCTTTGACGTTACCTCGTCACCCGAAGCGTTCGTGTCGGAAAACCCCGATCTCGTCGCCAAGTTCCTTAGCGTGACAGCCGCAGCTAACGAGCGCTGGAACTCGGGCGCTGGCGGCGATGAGATGCTGGGTGTGATCGCCAAGGAATCGGGCATGGATCTGGAAGCCGCACGCGGCGCCATCGGCACGATGGGTTTCCCGAGCATAGGCGAGCAACTGTCCGAGAAGTGGCTGGGTGGCAACGTACAGACCTTCATGAAAGGTGTGGCGGATGTCTTCGTTTCGGCGGGCAGCATCGACGCCGCTTTGGGCAGCTATGAAAACTCGGTCAATGTCGAGCCGATGCAGATCGCTGGCGGCAGCTAATCTGATCGGGCAGACCCGATTTCGGTCAGGCCTGCCCACCACACTCAATAAAATGCGCGTGCGCATCCCGATGGTGGATGACGCCCCTCATGCAGAAAGAGGGACATGACAGGATTATCAATCGAAAAAATCTCCATGCGTTTCGACTTGCCGAACGGCACGTCGGTGCAAGCGCTCAAGGACGTTTCGCTACACCTCAAGGAAGGTGAGTTGATGAGCGTGCTGGGGCCGTCGGGCTGCGGCAAGACCACGCTGTTGAACATCGTGGCCGGGTTCCTTGCCCCGACCGAAGGGCAGATCGTGATGAATGGTCACACGGTCTCAGGCCCGGACGCCGAGCGCGGCATGGTGTTTCAACGGGGCGCGCTGTTCGAATGGATGAGCGTGCGGGAAAACGTCAGTTTCGGCCCTCGCATGAAAGGCCAGCGCGAAGCGCAATACGGCGCCGAGGTCGATCACCTGCTTGATATCGTGGGCCTGCAGGACTTTAAGGAGAAGGCAATCTATGAATTGTCGGGCGGCATGCAGCAGCGGGTGGCGCTGGCGCGTTGTCTTGCCAATGATCCCGATGTCATTCTCATGGACGAACCCTTGGGGGCGCTCGACGCGCTCACGCGCGAGAAGATGCAGTCGCTGGTGCTGAAGCTCTGGAAGGAGACCGGCAAGACCATCATCCTGATCACCCACTCGGTGGAAGAGGCGCTGCTGCTGGGTGAACGGCTGCTGGTCATGGCGCCGCGACCGGGCCGGATTCATAAGGAATACCGTCTACCCTTTGCGGATATGGGCGTTGGGCAGGATTTGCGCGACGTTAAGAAACACCCCGAATTTGCCACCAATCGCGAAGAAATCTTGGGCATGATCTGGGATATGGAAGAGGAAATCATGGGGCGCACGGAGGCAGCACAATGATCCCGATACTGATCTACGTTGCCATTTTCATCGCCGCCTTTTTCGCGGTAAAGCTGGTCACCGCCGGAACGCAGCGCCACGATTTCACCTCTCTCAAGACCGTGACGTTCGGGGACGAGAGCGCGGTGGTGTCCGACCGCAAGGCCTCGATCATCTCGATCGTTGCCATCTTCGTACTGTGGGGGGCGTTCACCGGATCGGCGCTTTTGCCCGGCTTTCTGCACGCGCCCGGCCCGTTTGTCGGCGAGGGGACTTTTACCTATACGGTAGAAACGTCGGATGGTGAGCGCGACGACGCGACGGTCACCGTTGTGGTGCATCCTGCGGACGCACCGGCGGATGCACCCGAGGTGGCGCCCGGCGACGGCTTTGCCAAGGATGACAGCGTGGCGATTGCCGCCTATCGCAGTCAACTGGCACGGCTGGACAAAAACGACGAGATTGGTCGCGGCGAAGGGGCCCGGATCGTCGCGGTGAACGGCGAGTCCATCGAGCCTGGTGGCGTCGTACAAACCGATTTCGCGCGGGTCGCGATGTCGCAGCGCGGTACGCTCAACATCGAGCCGGACAAAGGCTGGCAGATGGAACCGATCTGGCTACCGGCACCGGAAAACGTAGGAAGCCGCCTGGCCGAGATCATCACCGATGGCTTCCGCAATTACACACTGTGGGAACATCTGGGGTTCTCCCTCTTCCGGGTGATCGCCGGTTTTGTTCTTGGGTCGTTGGTCGGCATTCCGCTCGGCTATGCCATGGGTCTGTCCAACTGGTTCCGTGGCTGGTTTGACCCGATTGTCGAGTTCATGCGCCCTGTCCCGCCGCTCGCGCTGATCCCGCTGGTGATCATCTGGGCCGGGATCGGCGAAGGCGGCAAGATCATCCTGCTGTTCCTCGCAGCGCTCTGGATCATGGCCATTGCCGCACGATCAGGGGTGTCCGGCGTGAATATCTCGAAGGTGCACGCGGCCTACTCGCTGGGCGCTTCAAAATGGCAGCTGATGCGGCATGTCATCATCCCCAACAGCCTGCCCGAGATATTCACCGGTGCACGCGTGGCCATGGGCGTCTGCTGGGGCACGGTGGTGGCTGCCGAGCTTGTGGCGGCTGAGAAAGGCGCGGGCATGATGATCATGGTGGCGTCGAGGTTCCAGAACACCGATATCGTGATCATGGGGATCATCCTGATCGGCGTCATCGGCTTTGGCATCGACATCCTGATGCGGTGGGCCGAACGCGTTCTGGTGCCGTGGAAAGGCCGGAGTTGATCCATTTCTGACACCATCCCAACCGCGTTGCGTCGCGGTTGGGATGATTTTATTCACCTGCGGCCCTGACAGTGCGGTCCAATCGCATCTCGGCAGAGCGGGCGTGCCCCTCCATCCCTTCCACCCGGCTGATCCTTGCGGTCCGTAGCGCCAACTCGTGTGAGGCTTCGCGCGTGCATCGCTGCCAGGTGACGGTCTTGGTGAATTTGTGCACTGACAGCCCGCCCGTGTAACGTGCCGCCCGGCTGGTCGGCAGCACGTGGTTCGGTCCTGAGGTCTTGTCACCAAAGGACACGGTCGTCTCTTCGCCCAGAAACAGAGAGCCATAGGTGGTCAGGTTCGCCAGCCACCAGTCAAGATCCTCGGCCTGTACCTGC
This sequence comes from Ruegeria sp., assembly GCF_040830605.1. GTDB lineage: Bacteria > Pseudomonadota > Alphaproteobacteria > Rhodobacterales > Rhodobacteraceae > Ruegeria. Next base: position 371,733 of record NZ_JBFOMD010000003.1, on the reverse strand, counting down.
AGATGTTCCGGGGCATAGCGATTGACAACTTCCACCACCTCGCCCCGGCCGTCGCACAGGATGACCTCGGCCCGCTCCCGCCACGAGGTCTGTGCGACCGAGGCGTTTGGTTCGGGCAAAGCGCGACAAAGCTCAGGCGCCCGCGCCAGCACCCGCTCGGCCAGCGCGCGATCGGTGGTGACAAGCCAGACCGGGCTGTCCACACCATGCTCGGCCTGACCGATCAGATCCCAGGCCACGGTTTCGGGATCCGCCGTGTGATCGGCGATCACCAGGGAATCCGTGGGACCCGCGAACATGTCGATACCGACCTTACCGAACAGCATCCGCTTGGCCTCGGCCACATAGCTGTTGCCTGGGCCCACGAGAATGTCCGCCGGATAGGCGCCGAACAGGCCTTGGGCCATGGCAGCGATGCCCTGCACCCCGCCGAGGTTCAGGATCAGATCGGCGCCGCACAGGTCCATCGCATAGACGATAGCGTCGGGAATGCCCTTTTCAGGTCTGGGCGGCGAAACGGCGGTGATGTGAGATACCCCGGCAACTTTCGCAGTGGTGATCGTCATCAGTGCGCTGGCCACATGGCTGTAGCGCCCGCCGGGCACATAGCATCCGGCACTGGTCACAGGGATCTGTTTCTGACCGGCCACCAGCCCAGGCATCAGCTCTATCTCGCATTCAGCCATCGTGGCCTTTTGCGCCTCGGCAAAGCGGCGGATGTTGTCGTGGGCAAAGCGGATGTCGTCCTTGAATTGCCCGGGAACGCAGGCGCAGGCGGCCTGTCTTTCCTCATCGGACAGAACAATCGGGCCAGTCCACTTGTCCAGCGTTTCGGCATAGCGCCGGACGGCCTTCTCGCCATCGCGCTCGATGGCTGTCAGCATGATCGCCACCGTATCGCGGATATCGGCGCTTTCGGTAGTCGGACGCGGCTCGGCCTGTTTCAGATATGTGACCGCCATGTCATCTCTCGCTCTTGTCGCCGGTCTCGTCTGTCATGACCGGATACGCGTATGATCCGGATCGTAGGGGCAGAAGGGAATGACCGTTGCATGAATCAGATCGCCGCAGAGGTCCAGCTTCGACGTGCAGCCCTCGGCGGAATGTTCCAAGTCCACGAAGGCATAGGCCAGGTTCATCCCCGTGCGGTGCCCCCACTCGCCCGACGTAACGATGCCGATCACCTTCCCGTCCTGCATCAGGGACGCCCCCGCGTGGGCCGGGGCGTGGGTACAATCGACCTTGAGCGTGACCAGCTTGCGCCGCGGTCCATCGGCCATCCAACGTTCCAGCGCGGCTTTGCCGATGAAATCGCCCTTCTCCATGCGGACAAACCGGCCCAGCCCGGTCTCGAACGGGTCGAACTCGGTAGTCAGGTCAGCCTTCCAATGCAGAAACCCTTTCTCCATCCGCATGGACTCGACCGCGCGGGCGCCGAAGAGTTGCAATCCATGCGCCTCACTCGCCTCGCGCAGCGCCAGGTAGGCCGCGTAGAGCGAGGCGTTGGGCACATGGATTTCATAGGCCAGTTCACCGGAGAAGCTCACGCCCATCACCGTGGCCGGAGCGAAGCCGATGAAACACTCGCGGACGCTGAGCCAGGGGAAGGCCTCGCGCGACCAGTCGCCCCGCGCGCAGGCCGAGAGCACGCGGCGCGCCATTGGTCCCGCCAGCACGAGAATGGTCTGATCATTGGTCATGCTGCGGATCTGCACATCCTCGCCATCGCGCAGATGCTGGGTCAGCCAGTCCATGTCGTGATATTCGCTGGCCGCCGCCGACCCGTACCAGACCCGCTCAGGACCCCGGTCCGAGGCGGGCAGGTTGGCGATGGTTGCCTCACTCTTGACCATGCCGTGATGGTTCAGCAGGTAGCCCAGACCGACGCGCCCCTCGCGTTTGGTCACGTGACCGCAGAACATCCGGTCAAGGAAGCTGTGGCGATCCACCCCCGTGATCTCGAACCGGTTGAACCCGTTGACTTCGCACAGGCCTACATTTTCCTGAATGTTCTTCACCTCGGCGGCGACCACGTCGAAGGCATCATCGAAATCAAAGCTGAGCGCGGGATGGAAGTCGGGGGATGGCTTGATGTAGTCCACACGCTCCCACCCGTTGACCACCGTGAACTCGGCCCCTTCGGCGGCCAGAGCCGGGGTCAGCGGTGTGGTCTTGGCAGGCCGCCCAGCCGGACGGTGCTCGTGGGGAAAGTGAAAGCGGAATTCGTTCTGGTAGTCTTCGATGGCTTTCAGCGCGGTCAGTTCCACATTGGCGTGGCCAGCGAACCGGCGTGGGTCCAATACCCAGGTGTCGTAACACGCCTCGCCATGCACGATCTGCTGCGCCAGCAGCCAGCCATGGCCACCGCCCTCGCCCAGTCCCGCGCGCAGACCGATGATGCAGTAAGCGTTACGCTTGCCCGGAATCGGCCCCACGAGAGGCGCGCCGTCGATGGTGTAGGTGATCGGGCCATTGACCACAGTGTGAATCCCCACCTCGGTCAGCGCGGGCATGCGGGCAAAAGCGCCTTCCAGCACATCCGTGATCCGTTCAAGGTCGTCCGGGCACAGCGCATTGACGAAGTTCGGGTCGATCCCGTCCATGCCCCATGTCTTGCAGTTCTGCTCATAGAACCCGACCAGCAGGCCGTTTTTCTCCTGACGGCAATAGTAGTCGCTGATCGCGCAGCGGATCAGCGGCATCCGGTGGCCTGCCTCTTTGATGGCCGGGATCTCTTCGGTCAGGAAATACTGATGCTCCATCGAGGCGACGGGATGATGCACGCCCATCATCGCCCCCACCTCGTTCACCCGGTAACCACAGGCATTAACCACTACGTCGCAATCGATATCGCCATGCTCGGTATGCACCGTCCAAGTGTCGTCCTTGTGCTGGGTCAGCCCGACCACCGATGTGTTGCGATACACCTCAGCCCCGGCCTTGCGGGCGCGACGGGCCAGAGCCTGACACAGCTGCGCCGGGTCGATATCGCCATCCAGCGGGTCCCACAGCCCGCCCAGAAGGTTGTCGGTCGAGATCAGCGGGTGGCGGCGCGCGCATTCCTCAGCGTCGATCACCTCAAAATGTACATCCATCCCGCGCGCCATCGAGGCGAAATGGCGGTAGCCCTGCATCTGCGCCTCTGTGTTCGCAAGGCGAATACCCCCGTCGCCGTGGTGGTAGTTGATCGGATAATCCGAGTCCTCGGCCAGCTCCTTGTACAGGTTGATCGAATGCGTCTTCAGCCCCACCATCGTCTGGTTCATGCCGAAATTCGTCACCTGCGCCGCCGAGTGCCAGGTGGTGCCACTGGTCAGTTCGTTACGTTCGACCAGAACGACATCGACCCACCCCTCTTGCGTCAGGTGGTAGAGCGTCGAGCATCCGGCAATGCCGCCGCCGATGACGACGGCACGGGTACGGGATTTCATGAAAGCGCCTCCGGAACGTTTCTGACCGATACAGTCGGAACATGTTCCGACAGATCAACCGGGTGCCATCCATTTTCGAGATATTTGAAAGAAAAGTTGCAGATTTTCAGAAACTCACCTTCGGTTTACCACTATTCGTTCGAACTCCCTTAGGCTCGCGAAAAGGAAGCTGTGGAGAACCCAAGGATGGCCGATTTGCGCACGCAGCAGGGAAAACGGAGCGGTCGCCGCGAACGTCACGCACAGCGCGCGGCAAAGCCTGTCTTTGACCCCTGCCCGCCCGGGCAGATCGGTGGTGCGTATCGCCCTCTCAGCGAGCCCCACCTGAGACAGATCTACGACACCGCCCTGCGGCTGCTGGAGCATCTGGGCATGGGCGAGGTACCCGCCCGCTTGCAGCACGATCTGCTGCGGGCCGGGGCACGGGACAATGGCGCGGGGCGCCTGCTGTTTTCCCGCGCACTGGTCGAGGATGCCATCGACAAGGCCGCGAAGCGGTTCGTGCTGCATGGGCGCGATGAGAGTCGTTCGATCGAGGTTGGCGGCAACAAGGTCTATTTCGGAACCGGTGGGGCCGCCGTGCAGACACTCGACATGGAGACCGGCCTCTACCGCCCTTCGACCTTGGCCGATCTGCACGATTTCACCCGATTGCAGGACACGCTGGCCAATGTCAGCTGGTTCACCCGCTGCTGTGTCGCGACCGACGTGGCCGACCCCCTCGATCTGGATGTGAACACGGCCTATGCGCTGCTGAGAAACACCACCAAACCGACGGCAACTGCGTTCACGCTGGCCGAACATGTGGCGCCCATTGTCGAAATGTTCGACATCGCGGCAGGCGGCCCCGGTGAATTTGCGAAACGCCCCTTCGTCAAGGCCCATATCAGCCCGGTGATCTCGCCCATGCGATATGGTGAGGACGCGGTGGACGTGGTCTATGAATGCATACACCACAACATTCCGGTGTCCTGCATCACGGCGGCTCAGGCCGGCGCAACCGCCCCGGCGACGCTGGCGGGATTTCTGGCGCAATCGCTGGCCGAGACGCTGGCCAGTCTGGTGATGGTGCACGCGATCCGGCCCGGCTTTCCGATGGTGTTCTCGAACTGGCCACTGGTGATCGACCTGCGTACCGGGGCGTTTTCCGGCGGCAGCGGAGAGACGGCGGTGCTGAACGCGGCCTCGGCGCAGCTGTCGAACTGGCTGGGACTTCCCTCGGGGGTGGCGTGCTCGATGACCGACGCCAAGGCCATCGATGCGCAATACGGGATGGAAAAGGGCCTGACCTCGATGGCGGCGGCGCTGGCGGGCGGCAATCTGATCTATGAAAGCTCGGGCATGACCGCCTCGCTGCTGGGGGCGAGTTTCGAGGCGTTCGTGCTGGATGATGAGATGCATTCCCATACTTACCGCGCTCTGCGCGGCATCGAGGTGAGCGAGGACAATCTGGGCTATGACGCCATCTGCGAGGCGGTGCTGGGCGAGGGCCATTTTCTGGGTGGCGCCCATACACATGCAGCAATGGAGCGGGACTATTTCTATCCCAGCCTCGCCGACCGGGATGAGCCGCGTACATGGGCCGAGAACGGCGCGCCGGATGCCTGGTCGCGGGCCCGCGAGCGGGCACGGGAAATCTTGAGGACGCACCATCCAGCCTATCTGAGCGCGGATCAAGATCGCCGGATACGAGAGCGGTTCAACATTCTCTAGCCGGATTCAGTCGATCAGGCCAAAACTATCCCTCAACCACGGAATCTCCGAGTGAAACGGTCGCACCGCGTGCTCGGTGACCAGTTCGCGCAGCTTGGTATCGACCAGATCCAGCACTGAGCCGGAACAATCGGGCGTCGCCACCAGCGTCAGGGTGCGCGCAAAACTCTTGCCCGGAAACCGCCGCATGCTGAGCTGCGAGTGAAAGCGTTTGGCACGGGAATAGAGCAGCGGGGTCGAGATGGTCCACCCTACCCCAGCGGCCACCATCGCCATCAGGGTCAGATTATTGGCGCATTCGAACCGGGTGGGCAGCCTTATCCGCATCCGCCGCAGCTGCGATTCAATCTGGCGCGCGATCATCAACTGGCCGGAAAAGCGCAAGAATGGCAGTTCGGTCTTGCCTCGCATGACCTCTTGCACATCCAGATCGACGCTCTCGGGCATGATCAGCACAAACGGATCGCGCAGCAGGGGGCGGTCTTCCAGATCGTGCAGTCGGTCCAGGGGGCCGCTGGCAATGCCCACATCCAGCTGACGGTTACGCAGCATCTCCAGAATGCTGAGGCTGGCATCCGTATGATAGAGAAAGTCGCATTTTGGCATGGTTTCAGACAGATGCACCGCCAGTTCCGGCATGATGTCACCGTCGAAATCCTCGATTGTTCCGATGCGCAAATAACTGGCGTCCGCGACGTTTCCGGCCGAAGCCTCGGCCTTGGCCTTGCGAATGGCAAAGAGCGCGTCGTCAATATTACGCAGAAACACCCGCCCTGTCGGGGTCAGCACCATGGGCCGCCGCGCGTGGTCAAAAAGTGCAACGCCCAGATGCTCTTCGAGATTACTCAAATGGTGCGATACTGTGCTGACCGACAATCCCATTTCGTCAGCCGTTGCGTGCAGTGAACCCTTTTCGGCGCAGATCTGGAACAGTTCAAGCCACCTGAGGCTTAGCTCTTTTCGGGCCATCAGTCTGAACCACCTCTGGTAAACCCATGTATGCCGCCGCAGACAGTGTTTTTTGAGAGATCCAATATCAGGCCCCAGTTAACGAACGCAAATTTGCGGCAGCGTAACGCTATAAAGCCAATAAGATAAGGGGGCCGGAATCATACCTTTCTTAAAACGACACGGTACTTGGACAACACTGGATCATTCGCTTGCGTTGCCGTCCGGTTTGTCCGCCCAACTCTTACGAAAGGCGGACGGTGATTGCCCAAAGCGTTGCTTGAACCGGACGGTCAGCCGCGTCGCACTGCTGAACCCCGTTGCAGCGGCGATTTCCGCGACGGACATATCCGTCTCATTCAGCAGCGCATGCGCCCGTGCAACACGCAGCTCGATATAGAACTGAACCGGCGATGTGCCGACATAGCGCTGGAACAACCGCTCAAGTTGACGGCGCGAAATCTGCGCGTGTTCCGCGATCTCGGTGATATCCACCAGCTCTTCGATGGTTTCCTCCATGTATTGCATGGCGTTTATCAGATGCTGATTTCGGCTGCTCAGCGCCACCGAATACGCGGATTTCTGCGGCGCCTTGCGGTTGTTCGAGCGGAAGTGAATGCACATGTCGGACACGATCACGGCCAGATCATTGCCATGGTCGGTTTCGATCATGTCCAGCATCATGTCTATGGCCGCGTTTCCTCCGCCACAGGTCATCAAATCCCTGTCAATTTCGTAAAGGTTTGAGGTCGGCTCAAGCCCCGGAAAGAACTCGGAAAAAGAGGGCTGGTTTTCCCAGTGCAATGTGAACGTCCGATCCCGCAGCAACCCGGCCTTTGCCAGGGCGAAAGCACCCGTGCAAATCCCGCCGAAATGGCACCCGAACGTTCGCTGACGGCTGATCCAGGCCAGCACCTTGGGGTTGGCACTGTCGGACGGCTCGATCCCCGCACAGGCAAAGATCCTGCTGGATCTGGGCAGATTCCTGAGCTCGAAATCCGGCGTGATCTCAATCCCGTTCGAGCAGCGGACCGGTTGGCCATCCTCGGTAATCAGGAACCAGCGATAGAGTTCCTTGTTGGCGACCTGATTTGCGATCCGCAAAGGTTCGACAGCTGAGCTGAACGCGAGCATCGTCAGCTTGGGCAACAGAAGAAAGTAGATGTCCTTGGCGGGTCCGTCGTAATCGACGCGAAAACTGGCCGCACCTTTGGGAACAAAGCTTCGGGGCTCCATGGCGATATCCTATCAAAGATGCAGACGCTTTAGAACTCGGATGCGCCGGGGCGTGCCCCGCCCCGGCGTCAGAGCCCGTTCAGACGCCAAGCTCTGCAACCGGTTCCTCGCTTTCTTCCCACGTCCGCCGCTCTTCATCGCTGGCCTTGGGCGAAAACAGCCCGGTCATGGCATAGAAAACGCCGATCACCGGAGACATCCAGCAGGCAAATGCCAGCGGGATATAGAGCAGGTTCTCGAAACTCCCATCGCCTATACCGAGTGCCAGCGCGCTGATCACGAACGCGCCGCCCGCATTCCACGGGATCAGGGGCGAGACCAATGTGCCGCCCTCTTCGATTGCGCGTGACAGGTTCAGCGGCGAGTAACCGATGGCCCGGTAAACCGGCGCGTACATACGATCGGGCAGCGCGATGGAAAGGTACGGGTCGCCCGCAACGGTATTAGTAGCCACCGACGTCAAAATGGCCGAGGTCTGGATGCCGGCAAAGGTTTTCACGCGCGAGATAATCACCTCGATGATCGCCTGCAAACAGCCGGTCCGTTCCAGCGCACCACCAAACCCGAGGGCCAGCAGGACCAGAGAGATCGTCCACATCATCGACTGGATCCCACCCCGGTTCAACAGCGTGTCGATCTCGGAAACCCCGGTATCGATGGAATACCCGCTGTTGGCAAAGATGAACGTTTCATGCAGGCCCGCGCCCTGACAAACCATGGCCATGATGCCGCCGACGACGGCCCCGGCAAACAGCGAAGGGATCGGAGGCTGCTTCTTGACCGCAAGAGCGATGACCAGAAGGGCCGGGATCAGCATCAGGGGCGAAATCCAGAATTCGGCGGCCAGTGCCGAGGTGATCGCGTCAATGCGTTCGAACGAAACTTGCGAGGTGTCGATCAGCGTGAAACCAACCACGAAATAGATGGCCAGCGCGATCAGCATCGGCGGAACGGTCGTAGGCAGCATGTTGCGGATGTGGTCGAACAGATTGGTTCCGGTCACCGCAGGCGCCAGATTGGTCGTATCCGACAGGGGCGAGATCTTGTCACCAAAGAACGCACCAGACACGACGGCTCCGGCGGTCCAGTACATGGGAATGCCAAAACCCGCGCCGATACCCATCAGGGCCAGACCGACGGTGCCGACCGTGCCCCATGAGGTGCCGAGTGACACGGACACGATGGAGCACAGGATCATTCCGGCAGCCAGAAAGATCTCTGGCGACAGAATCTTGAGACCATAATAGATCAGCGTCGGCACGGTGCCGCTGGCGATCCAGATGCCGACGATCATGCCAACCGTGATCAGGATCGACACCGAGGGCAGTGAGATGTTGATGACGTGGAATACCCCCTCTTCGATATTGTTCCATCGGTGTCCGAGTCTCAGACCAACCAGACCGGTGATCGCGATGCCAATGGCAAGCGGAATGTGCGGCGTGAAATCTCCGAAATAAAACAGCTGGATGCCCAATACGAGCAGGGTCAGGACAATCGGCAGCAGGGCGATCCTCAGGCTGGGCTTGGCAACGGTTTCTTCGTTGGCGGACACGTGCGTTTCCTCCTTAAGCTGGACTTAGTGATGTCTTTGCAGGTGCCCTCAAACATCAGGTTTTGGAGGCGCGGACTCGCTGTCCCCACGCCGGATTGCTGCGCTTTTGCGACAGTGGAGGGCGATCGAGACTGAAACCGGACGGGCCTCTCTAGCCGCAACGGGGTGGCGTGGGTTTGCCTATCCAGCTTGCGCGGGGGATTTTTGTTGCTTTGGATGCCACGAAATCTCAATATATAAGAATATGTCTCATTACGTGGAGCATGATCTTTGTCATGCATCTTGATCGCCTGATTTCAATTCTGGAAGTCGTCGCGGTTGCCGGACGCCCGGTCTCGGCGAGTGAAATTCAGCGGGGCGTTGGTCTGCCCAAGCCCACGATCTATCGCTTGGTTCAAAGCTTGCAGGAGCAGCGATTGCTGGACTCGCCTGCACAGGACGGCAAAGTGGTGATCGGCGATCGCATTGTCCGCATCGCTTTGCTAGGTAAATCGGATGTCGACGTGCGTAAGGCGTCCGCCCCGCTGCTCAAGGCAGCTGCCCTGCAATTCAACGAAACCGTGTTTCTGGCTCGATTTCGCGAGGTTCAGGTAGAGATCATCCATGTCGAAACACCCGAAGACCCAGGCCGCGCCTATATCCATCCGGGCCTGGGCGTGCGTCCGATGCATGCTTGTTCGTGCTCCAAGGCCATTGCCGCCTTTGCCGAGCCCGAGTTTCAGGAGCGCATTCTGAACGACAGTCTCAAGCAATACACGGAACACACAAGAACGACACCGGATGCACTGCGCGCCGAGTTCGCCGAGATCGCAAAACGTGGATTTGCAGATTGCGATCAGGAAATCGACATTGGCATCGCCAGCGTCGCCGCACCGGTCTCGATCGGTAACATCGGCGCGATCTTCAGCGTGGGCGCAGTTGGCCCCATCCGGCGGTTCGGGGCGGAGTACCGCTCTGGGATCGGAAAGAAGCTGACCGCTCTGGCCGACAGGATCAGTGGTGCGATCCAGTTGTGCAATGTCGCGGAAGTATGAGGAGGACATGAGCAGATAACGCCCCGATTGGCTCGGCAAGAGGCCTCAGACGGGCGTGGATTCCAATGGGAGGACCATATGAACCTAAGACCTGACCCAACCTTTCACCCGACCGCTCAGCTCGCCATGCAGGCGCCGGTCGAGAATTACGGCTTTACGGTCATGCTCAGCCCCGATGGCGCGCAACCTGACGGCATCGCCGTGGTCGACCTCAATCCCAGCTCGGACAGCTACGGCCAGATCGTGCATCAGGTGATCATGCCCAATACCGGTGATGAGTTTCATCATTTTGGCTGGAATGCCTGTTCGTCCGCCCTATCGCCCTTGACCGGCCACGCGTTCCTTGAGCGCCGTTATCTGATCGTACCCGGCATCCGCTCATCCCGGATTTACATCATTGACGTCAAGGAACCGCTCGAGGCCAAGATCCATAAGATCATCGAACCCGAGGAGGTCTTTGCCAAAACCGGATATTCACGCCCGCACACCATCCATTGCGGCCCCGAAGGCATCTATGTCTCGACCCTTGGCGGCGGCGGCGCGGATGGTACCGACGGCCCGCCGGGTATCTTCATCATGGATTGCGAGACCTTCGACATCATCGGTCAGTATGAGATGGATCGCGGACCGCAGGACAAGCACTACGACTTCTGGTGGAACCTGCCGCAGGATTACATGGTCAGCTCGGAATGGGGTCTGCCGCCGCAATTCGAGGGCGGTCTGGTGGCCGAAGATCTGCTGAGCAACAAATATGGCCACTCGATCCACTTCTGGGACCTGCGCCGCCGCAAGAACATCCAGACCATCGATCTGGGTGAGAACCATCAGATGGCGCTGGAAATCCGGCCCGCACATGATCCCAAGAAATCCTATGGGTTCTGTGGCGTGGTCGTGGACACCACCAACCTGCAGGGCGCGATCTTCACCTGGTGGCGTGATGATGACGGGACATGGCAGGCCAAGAAAACCATCACCATCGACCCGCAGCCCGCCGACCCGGACGACCTGCCCGAATTGCTCAAAGGGTTTTCCGCCGTGCCGCCGCTTGTGACCGATATCGACCTGAGCCTGGACGACCGGTTTCTGTATGTCGCCTGCTGGGGCGTCGGAGAAATGCATCAATATGATGTCTCCGACCCTATGGCGCCCAAGCTGGTGGGCAAGGTCGAGATCGGCGGCATCGTGAAGGACACCAAACACCCCAACGGCAAGGATTTCGCCTATGGCCCGCAGATGGTCGAGGTTAGCCGCGACGGCAAACGCGTGTATTGGACCAACTCGCTCTACTCCACTTGGGACGATCAGTTCTATCCCGATGATGAGGGTGGGCAGATGGTCATGGCGCGGGTTGGCGATAACGGAGGCCTTGAGTTGGACCCCGATTTCTACATCGATTTCCCTGCGGGCTATCGCGGCCATCAGATCCGGCTTGAAGGCGGAGACTGCTCGACCGACAGTTTCTGCTACCCCAACGTCTGAATGGACGCTGAGCTAACTTCGACGGCGGCCCTTTGGTGGGCCGTCCTCATTTCGGGTGTCTATCATGGGGTCAATCCGGGCATGGGCTGGCCCCTCGCGGTTTCCGCCGGTCTGATGGAGGCCCGGCGGGGTGCGATGGCAAAGGCTCTGGCGGCGCTGGCCATCGGTCATCTGGTGGCGATGACCGCAATCCTGTTGCCGTTTTCGATGATGACGCTTCTGTTAGACTGGCAGTCCGAGATACGCATCGGTGCCGGCCTTCTGGTCGTGTCGATGGGGATCTATCTGCTGATCAACCGCAAACACCCCAGATTTCTCGCCCGCGTTCCCCCGTCACGGCTGGCGCTGTGGTCGTTTCTGGCTGCGATGGCGCATGGGGCAGGCCTGATGCTGGTGCCGATCTACCTAGGCCTGTGCGGTACTGACGTCGCTGATGCGGGACATCAGGCAGCGCAGCAACTGATGGGACAAAACATCCTGACCGCGCTGACCGTGGCCGGAGCACACACGCTGGCCATGACCTTCGCCGGCGGTGTGTTGGCAGTGATCATCTATCTTTGGCTGGGGCTCAGGTTCCTGTCGAAGACCTGGTTCAATCTGGATATCGTCTGGGCGCTCAGCCTGATTCTGGTCGGGGCATTCGGCATCTATTCCGCCCACATCGGCCACTAGGTGTTACCCGGATCGCAAAGATCGCAAGGCTTCACGCGCGGCGGCCACCATTGGGTCATGGGTCTCTTTCAAGATTTGCAGACGGTCAAATTGGTCCGGGTCCGCCTTTACTGCTGCACGCAAGGCGTCCCCAAACACCATCCTCATGTCGGTACCAATATTGAACTTGCAGATGTTTGTCGTCTTTGACAGCGTCCGACGTTCAGAGAGCGGCACGCCGGACCCTCCATGGATCACCAATGGGACTTCAGTTGCAGCTTCAATCGCGCGAATGCGGTCGAGATCGAGGCCATCCGATTTTTGTTGTTGCAGGTGAACGTTACCAACGGACACCGCCATCGCATCCACCCGGGTTTGCCGTGCGAACTGCCCTGCTTCCTGCGGATCGGTTCCGTCTGAGCTTTCACCATCGGCATAACCGACGAACCCAATCTCGCCCTCGCAGGACATCCCCGCGCTGTGCGCCAGTTCCGCAACCGTTGCGGTTTCCTCAATGTTCTGGTTCAGCGGAAGGCGCGAGCCATCGAACATGACCGAAGTAAAGCCGCAGTCCAGCGCCTCACGACATTCGTCGATCGAGTGGCCATGATCCAGATGGGCCACAACCGGAACGCTGGCCTGTTCGGCCAGCCAGGTGAACATCGCGCCCAGCACCGGCAGCGGTGTATGCGCGCGGCATGACGGGCCGGCCTGCAGGATTACCGGCACCTTCTCGGCCTCGGCCGCGGCCACATAGGCGCGCATATCCTCCCACCCGAGGGTCACGAACCCCGCCACCGCATAACCATCACGCAATGCGGGCTGCAGCACCTCGCGAAGCGTTGCGAGTGTCATTTGAACTTGGCGATCATGTCTTTGATGCCCGGGATCGTCTCGATCTGATAGGCATGGCTAGGCTGAAAATACTGCACCAAAGAGCGCTGGGTGAGCCCGCCGAGAATGGTGAAATAATACATCTCGTATCCCGGCAGAACTGCACAGGGATGATAGCCGTTGTCGATACAGATCGTCGAACCGTCGACGATATGATAGGCATCGCCCGGCTGGCCATCCTCGCGCTGCAGCATCTGCAGGCCGCTGCCATGATTGGGGCGGAAGCGGAAGTTGTAGGTCTCGTCATGGCGGGTTTCGTCCGGAAGACGGTTGGTGTCGTGCTTGTGGCTGGGGAAACCAGACCAGCCGCCCCGCCCCACGGTGAACAGCTCGCTCACCAACAGGCGGCCCACCTTGTCATGCTGTTTCTGCCCCAGAATGTGCTTAATCTTGCGGTGCGTCTTGGTGTCGTCCGAGCCGTATTGCACCAGATCAATCCCGTCGCTGCGCACGTCGAAAGGCTCCAGCACCTGATCGTATTTCGCCCCTGCCACGAATGTCTCGGTTTCGTCAGAGACGCATGAAATGATCACCTTGGCCCCCACGGGGATATAAACCCCCTCGGGCTCGCCATCCCACACATCCACACCGCGATTGCCGAGGTGGTCGAATGTCACGCCCTCAACCTCGACCCGGACGGTGCCGGTGGCGGGCACGATGCAGGTCTCATAGCCCGGCACCTGATATTCGAATGCCTCGCCCTTCTTCAGCTTAACGATATTGAAATAGTTCAGCGGCACCCGCGCGTCGTCTGCATCAACGATCGGAGCGTTCTTGTTGTCATATGGCGCGATATGCATTGCATGTCTCCTTTTCAAACCTGCGTGGGTCCGGGATGTGTGGCAAGGAAGTCATCGAGTTCGTCGGGTGTCGGCATGGCCGGAGCGCAGCCGACCCGGGACACCACGATCGAGGCGCAGGCCGACCCACGCAGAACGGCCTGTTCCAGATCGTGACCGGCGGCCAATGCGGCGATGAAACCGCCCATGAAACTGTCGCCCGCACCGGTAGGCTTCAGCGCATCGACCGCGTAGATGCCGGTGCGGAACTCCTGCCCGCCGCTGATCGTGATCGCACCCTTTTCACCCATCTTGTAGACGATGATCCGGCTGCCGGTCTGCGCAAGCGCCCGGGCCTTGCCCAAACCCTGATCGTAAGCCCCGGCCATGAAGCCGAACTCCACGTCATTGCCGATGATGATGTCGCACAGCTCCGCCGCGCGGGAATAGGTGTCAGAGGCAACCTCGGCAGAGGGCCAGCTATAGGGGCGGTAATCCACGTCGAAGATCAGCGGCAAGCCGGCGGCCTTGGCCAGTTCGAACGCCCGGAACGCGGCGGAGCGTGAAGGTTCTGCGGCCAGCACAGTGCCGGTGGTGATCAGGGCGCTGTAGGCGGAGTAATCCACCGCCTCGACATCAGCCATGCTCATCTCGAAATCGGCGGCTCCGTTGCGGTAGATTACCGATTGCGTGTCCTCCAGCCGGGTTTCCACCACCGCCAGCGAGTTGCGGCACTCGCCACCCACGGCGCGCACATAGGACCGATCGATGCCGTATTTATCCAGCTCGTTCAGCGCGAACCGGCCAATGGCGTCGTCCGACACACAGGTGACCAGGACCGCCTGCCCGCCATGTTTTGCGATCGCCACGCCGATATTCGCAGACGACCCACCGAGGCAGGAGTAGAAGCCCTGCGCCTTTTCGACCTTCGCCCCAGGCGGATTGGCATAGAGGTCCATCCCCGCCCGCCCGAGGATGACAAAGCTGTTGCCGATGATCCGGTTCAGATCGGCCATCACACACCCCTGCGTTGCTTTGCGCGGCCCGCTTCCCAATCCTCGTGCGCTGTGCGGACCGAGTTGTTGTCGGTGACGTGTGGTGTGCCGACCTCCCACCAGGCGTGGCCCTGATCGGTCCAGCCTTCATAGGGATCGACCTGCATGCAGATGACATAGGTCTTGTCGCTGGCCTTGGCGCGATTGAATGCCTCTCCCAGTTCCGCCGGATTGGCGACGGTTTCGGCCTCGGCCCCCATAGCCCGTGCGTGACTTTCGAAATCCACTGCAAAGGGCGAGCTGACAGTTGGGCAGTCCTTGATCAGGTTGTTGAAACTGTCATTGCCGGTGTTGTTCTGCAGCTTGTTGATCACTGCAAAACCGCCATTATCCAGCACGAGAACGATCAGCTTTTTCCCTGTCAGAACAGAGGAGTATATGTCGGAGTTCATCAACAGATACGAGCCGTCGCCAGTGAACACGATAGTATCCTGATCCGGTTCCCGCTCGGATTGCGCAATCCGGGCACCCCAGCCGCCAGCGATCTCGTAACCCATGCACGAGAACCCGAACTCCACGTCCACCGTACCGATATCCAGAGTGCGCCAGTTGGCAGTGACTTCGGCGGGCAGCCCGCCTGCCGCAGCAACAATCCGGTCACGCGGCTCGCAAAGTGCGTTCACCACGCCAATGGCCTGCGCGTAGGAGTTCGGGCGGTTGCCATGCTCGACATTCTTCGCCACATAGGCATCCCACTCGGCGCGATGCGCCTTGGCGGTATCGACCCACTCGACGGGGGCCTTATACCCGGCGGCAGCCTCTCCCAATGCCAACAGGGACAATTTCGCATCGCCCACCACCGGCAGTGACCGGTGCTTGCCCGCATCGTACCGGCCTGCGTTGATCGAGATAAAACGGGCGCCCTTCGCGAACGCCGTCCATGACCCGGTGGTAAAGTCCTGTAGCCGGGTACCGACCGCCAGAATGACGTCCGCTTGTTCGGCAATGGCATTGGCGCTGTCCGAGCCGGTGACACCGATAGGCCCGATATTCAGCGGATGCGTGGCCACCATGTTGGCGCGGCCCGCGATGGTCTCGACCACCGGGATCTGGTGTACTTCAGCAAACGCCCTCAACTCCTTGACCGTGCGCGAATATTGCACGCCGCCGCCCGCGATGATCATCGGGCGTTTGGCTGTCCGCAGCAGGGCCGCCGCATCGGCAATCTCGGCCATGTCCGGGGCAGTACGGCGAATGCGGTGCACCTTCTTTTCGAAGAACACCTCCGGATAGTCATAAGTCCAGCCCTGCACGTCCTGCGGCAGGCCCAGAAAGGCCGGGCCGCAATCCGCCGGGTCCAGCAGCGTTGCCAGCGCGTTGGGCAGTGAATGCAGCACCTGCGCCGGATGGGTGATCCGGTCCCAGTACCGCGTTACCGAACGGAAGGCGTCGTTGGCGCCAAAGGTCGGGTCGTTGAAATTCTCCATCTGCTGCAACACCGGATCGGGCAGCCGGGTGATGAACCCGTCACCGCAGAGCATCAGCATCGGCAGGCGGTTGGCATGAGCCAGCGCCGCGCTGGTCACCAGGTTCAGCGTGCCGGGGCCGGCGCTGGCAGTGCAGAACATGAACCGTTGGCGCAACCATTGCTTGGCATAGGCGGCGGCCGCAAAGCCCATGCTCTGCTCGTTCTGGCCCCGATAGAGCGGCAGCGTGTCCTGAACGGCGTTCAGCGCCTCACCCAGGCAGGTCACGTTGCCATGCCCGAAGATGCCGAAGCCGCCACCGCAGACACGCATTTCCTGCCCGTCGATCTCGATGAACTGGTTGTTCAGATAGCGAATGATGGCTTGCGCCGTGGTCAGGCGGATTGTTGCGTCGCTCATGGTGGTACCTTTTTTCGCCGATGCCGGGCTGCCCCCGAGCTTTGCGTCTTGCGGATTTTCGAATCTGAGGATACAAATTTTGCAACCGGTTGCAAACCGATTTTCCGAACGGGATGGGATCATGGCTGAGATTGGCATCGGCATTGTCGGCGGCGGCTATATGGGCAAGGCGCATGCGGTGGCCATGTCCGCCGTCGGGGCGGTGTTCAACACTGCTCTGCGGCCCCGGCTTGAGATGGTGTGCGCCACGAATACGGCCTCTGCCGAACGCTATCGCGTGGCCTATGGCTTTGCCCGGGCGACAGATGACTGGCGGGCACTGGTCGAAGACCCTGCGGTCGAGGCCATCGTGATCGCGTCACCCCAATCCACCCATCGCGAGATTGCCGAGGCTGCCTTTACCCTGGAAAAACCGGTCCTGTGCGAAAAACCGATGGGCACATCGCTAGCCGATGCGCAGGCCATGGTTGCCGCAGCTGAAGCAAGCGGCGCAGTGAACATGGTCGCCTACAATTACATCCGCACTCCGGCCAGCCAGTATGCCCGCAAGCTGGTCGCCGAGGGCGAGATCGGTGATGTGACGTGGTTTCGCGGCGAACATACCGAGGATTTCTATTCAGACCCCGAGGCCCCCGCGACGTGGCGTACCGAGGGGCAGGCCAATGGCACCATCGGCGATCTGGCGCCGCATATCTTCAATGCCGCGCTGGCCTTGATCGGCCCTATCGACCGGTTGATTGCCGAAATCGAAACCGTTCACGCCACCCGCCCCGGCGGCACTGTTACCAATGACGATCAGGTGCAGATGATGTGCCGTTTTGGCAATGGCGCTATGGGCCAGTTGCATGCCAGCCGGATCGCGACGGGCCGCAAGATGGGCTATGCCTATGAGGTTACTGGGACCAAAGGCGCGATCCGCTTCGATCAGGAGGATCAGAATGCCATCTGGCTCTATCGTGCCGAGGGTCCCGAAGCCGAGCGGGGCTTTCGCAAGATCCTGACTGGGCCTGCGCATCCCGATTACCTGCCGTTCTGTCAGGGCCCGGGCCACGGCACCGGCTATCAGGACCAGATCATTATCGAGGCGCGCGATTTCCTGCGCGCCATCGAAACCAGAACCCCGGTCTGGCCCACTTTCAGGGATGGACTGGAGGTTGTCCGCATCGTTGAAACCGCCATCGCCTCGTCCAACTCGAAAAGTTGGCTCGACGTTGTGGCCTCCTGACCTTTCTGAAAAGCAACCCCTCCGGATAAGAGGTTTGAACAGATGACAATCCGCATTGGCAACGCGCCCTGTTCCTGGGGCGTGGAATTTGCAGACGATCCCCGCAACCCGACCTGGCAGACCGTTCTGAAGGAATGCGCCGAGGCCGGGTACACGGGGATCGAATTGGGCCCGGTCGGCTTTATGCCCGAGGACCCGGCAGTGCTGGCCGACGGGCTGGCCGAGCATGATCTGGAACTGATCGGCGGCGTGGTTTTCCGCCCTTTTCACGATCCGGATCAGTGGGGCGACGTGCTGGACGGCACGGTGCGCACTTGCAAGGCGCTGGTGGCGCACGGCGCGCAGCATCTGGTGTTGATCGACTCGATCTCGCCCCGCCGGGCCGCAACTGCCGGACGCGCCTCCGAGGCCGAGCAGATGGACAAAGCCGAATGGACCGCCTATCGCGACCGCATCGCGGAGAGTGCCCGCATCGGTGCCGAGGAATACGGACTGTCGGTGGGCATTCACGCCCATGCCGCCGGTTTCATGGATTTCGAGCCAGAGCTTGAGCGCCTGCTGGATGAAGTGGACGAAAAGATCCTGAAGATCTGTTTCGACACCGGTCATCACTCTTATGCCGGTTTCGATCCGGTAGCCTTCATGAAGCGGCATATCGATCGCATTTCCTACATGCATTTCAAGGATATCGATCCAAAAGTTAAGGCGGACGTGATCGCCAACCGCACGGATTTCTACGAGGCCTGCGGACAGGGCATCTTTTGCAACCTCGGCGACGGCGATGTGGACTTTCCCGCCGTACGCCAAGTGCTGATCGACGCTGGTTTCTCGGGTTGGTGCACGGTCGAGCAGGATTGCGACCCGACGCTGGATGTGCGCCCAGTGGACGACGCGCGAGCAAACCGGGAATATCTTGAATCCATCGGCTTCGTGTAGGGAGTTACAGCCATGGCAAAACTGAAATGGGGCATGATCGGTGGCGGTGAAGGTAGCCAGATCGGCCCGGCCCATCGTCTGGGCGCGGGGCTCGACGGGCTTTTCGAATTCACCGCCGGTGCGCTGGATCACCGGCCGGAGGCTGGGCGCGCCTATGGCCAGACTCTGGGGTTGGCTGCCGACCGCTCTTACGGCGACTGGCGCGAGATGCTGCAGGGGGAAAGGGACCGCGAGGACCGGGTCGATCTGATTACAGTAGCCACCCCGAATGCCACACATTTCGAGATCACCAAGGCGTTCATGGAAACCGGCTTTCATGTGCTCTGCGAAAAACCGATGACCATGACCGTCAATGAGGCGGAAGAGATCGTCAGGCTCAGCCAGGCCACAGGAAAGATCTGTGCGGTGAACTACGGGTATTCGGGCTATTCGCTGGTGCGGCACATGAAAGCGATGGTTGCGCGCGGCGATCTGGGCGCGATCCGGCTGGTTGTGGCGGAATTTGCCCATGGTCACCACGCCGATGCCGCCAACGCCGACAATCCCCGGGTGCGCTGGCGCTATGATCCGGCACAGGCTGGGGTGTCTGCCCAGTTCGCCGATTGCGGTATTCACGCGCTGCACATGGCCTCGTTTGTGACCGGGCAAGAGATCGCGCGCCTGTCCGCGGATACTGTCTCCTGCATTTCCAGCCGCGTGCTCGAAGACGATGCGATGGTGAATTTCCGCATGGACGGTGGCGCCGTCGGTCGTCTCTGGACGTCATCGGTGGCCATTGGCCGCCAGCACGGGCTGACTCTTCAGGTCTTTGGTGAGAAAGGCGGGCTTCGCTGGGCGCAAGAGCAGCCAAACCAGCTCTACTGGATGCCACTCAATGGCCGGCTGCAGGTGATCGAGCGCGGCGAGGCGGGCCTGTCGCCCGAGGCCGACCGCACCACCCGCGTCACCATCGGCCATGCCGAAGGGATGCCGCTGGCCTTTGCCAATATCTACAGCGATCTGGCCGAAGCTTTGCGGGCCGAAAAAGAGGGCCGCGCGATGGACCCAGCGGCGGACTTGTATCCTCGCGCAACCGATGGGCTGCGGTCGATGGCCGCGGTCTACGCCGTCGCGGACTCCGGCAAGGCCGAAGGCGCCTGGGTGGACGCGCGCCCACCGATGTTCCGGTAAGCGAGGCTTATGGGCGGGGCCGCAGCGTGCCCCGCTCGACAATCGTGCAGGGGAAAATCCGCGCCTCCGGATGACGGTCGGGATTGCTGAGCATTGCCTCCATCAACTCAAGTGAGGCCAGAATGATCTCGGGGATGGGCTGCCGGATCGTGGTCAGGTTGATGTTCTGCCAACCGGCCATTTCCATGTCGTTCAGCCCTATGATGCCGACATCCTGCGGCACTTTCCGCCCTGCATCCTGCAACGCGCTCAGTACGCCGATGGACAACACGTCGTCGCCGCAGAAATACCCCTCGGCAAGTTCGCCCTGCAACAATCGCTGCATCTCGTGGCGGCCTGCTTCAAAGGAATAAGCACTGGCAAAGCTCTGACCGACCCGGATATCCGGGTGTTTTTTGAGCTCGGACATGAACCCCTCGTGGCGATCTTGCGTCGAGGTTGCAGTCTTTGGCCCACCAAGGAATGCAACACTGCGATATCCGCGCGCCACCAGTTCGCGCGCGGCCATCCGCCCGCATTCGATGTTGTCAATGCCCACAACATGCACGCCGGGCGTACTGGTCTGACGGCCAAAGGAATGCACGACCGGCACACCCGCCTCGCGAAACGCTTCGGCAAATCCTGGTGACAAGGTCGACGAGGCGACAACAACTCCGTCCACCGAATATTGCCGCAGCATACGGACCGAGTTTTCAGGATCTGTTTCGTCGGTCAGGTTGACCAGTAAGGGCCGCAACCCCTTTTCCTGAAGGCCCCGTGTGAACAGGTCGAAGACCTCAAGAAACACCGGATTGTGGAAGTTGTTGGACACTAGCCCGATCAGCTTGGTCCGACCTGTCGTCAAACTCGAAGCCAACGCGTTCGGGCTGTACCCGAGTTCGGCCGCGGCCTTTTCCACCTTTTTGCGCATCTTTTCAGACACCGAGGCGCCATCGGTGAACGCCCGTGACACAGCCGAGCGCGACACACCAGCGCGCTGTGCAACATCCTTGAGGGTGACCGCCATTCAATACCTCAGAACCATACCAACATACATGGCTTTTACCCAAGATCGGGCGCAAGTGCAGGTGAAATTTGCAATGATGCTGCAACCGATTTCACTCACCACGCGGCGGCAGTCACCCATGAGTGCCGGCTTCGCGAATTGGCGGTGATCCGCTGTGGGGCAAATTTATTTCGTGAAGAACAAATAATTTGTGATCTTATTGCTTGAATCGTTATCAGGTTGCAAGATTACGAAATCTCCGTTGGCATCTCATGACACAGGAGGCTGCATTGACCCCAACAGTAGCACAAGGTTTGGCTCGGCTGACGGCTGCCACCCTCCTTTGCCTCGCACCGTTTCAGGTTCAGGCACATTCCGATCTGACACTGGTGAATTTCGGCGGCAGCGCCGCCCGAGCGCAGATGTTGGCACTGCTCAGACCGTGGGAGAAGGAAACCGGCTCTTACGCCACCATGGAAGAATACAATGGCGGGATCGAGGAAATCCGTCGCCAGGTCGATTCCGCGAACGTCACATGGGACGTGATCGACATGGAGTATTCCGACCTCATTCAGGCCTGCGAGGAGGGCCTGCTTGAGACGTTTGATCTGGGCAGCCTGCCACCGGGCGGGGACGGTACGCCGGCGGCTGAGGATTTCCGGAGCGGCGCTTTGCACGAATGCGGTGTCGGCAATCTGATCTGGTCCACGGTCTACGCCTACAACGGCGACGAGTTTGCCACCGAACCGACGACGATTGCCGATTTCTTCGATGTCGAGGCCTTTCCCGGCAAGCGCGGCATCCGCCGTGATCCACGCGGCATTCTGGAATGGGCGCTGATGGCCGACGGTGTAGCTGCTGGCGACGTCTATTCACAGCTGGGCACGCCACGGGGATTGGACCGCGCCTTTGACAAGCTGGCCGGAATTCACTCGGACATCGTGTGGTGGGAACGTGGGCCGCAACCTGCGCAGCTGCTTGGGGAGGATGCCGTGTCGATGAGCATGGCGTGGAACGGGCGGTTGTTCCGTCCGATCACCGAAGATGGGCGCGATATCCGTATCGTCTGGGACGGGCAGATTTGGGAATACGACCTGTTCGCCATTCCCAAAGGATCGCGCAATCTGCAGGCGGCATTGGACTTTGTCCGCTACGCCACCAGCACCGACAAACTGGCAGAATGGACAACCTTCATCTCGTATGGTCCTGCGCGGAAATCCTCGGCTGCAAAAGTGTCGCCCGAGATGGAGCCGCTTTTGCCCACAAGCGAGGTAAACATGACCAATGCCCTGCGCTACGACTCGCAGTGGTGGGCACAGAACATCGACAAGATTCGTCCGCGGTTTGAAGCCTTCGCATCACCCGATTTCGGGCAAGAGGGCGCTCAGGCTGGCCGTTTCTGAAGCACGAACCCGGAGGAAGAGATGCAAGGACCAAAGATTGACAAAGTCATCTTCTACACGGCGCTCGTCGTCATCGTGTGCTTTTCTGCCCCGCTAGTGATGTTCCCAGCCGATGGCAAGGCCGTTTTGGGCAAGGCACTATCGTGGTCAACCAAGACACTGGGCTGGGCCTACCTATGGTTCACCATCGGCGCGTTCGGCATTCTGGTCTACTTCGCGCTCGGCCGGTTCGGCAAAGTCCGCTTTGGCGGGCCTGACGCGCGGCCCGAATTTTCGCTGCCCAGTTGGGTCGCGATGTTGTTTTGCGCCGGGATCGGCGCCAGCGTGATGTACTGGGGCACCATCGAATGGGCCTATTACTACTCGGGACCACCTTTTGGTATCGAGCCCAAATCACAGACCGCCACCGAATGGGCCGCGATGTATGGCCTGTTTCACTGGGGGTTTACCGCTTGGGCCGTCTACTGCATCCCAACGCTGCCGCTGGCGTATCTCTACTGGAACAAGGGCCGTTCGATCCTGAGGCTGTCCGCTGCCTGCGAAGGGGTTATCGGAAGCAAACATGCCAATGGCACGGTCGGCAAAATGATCGACGTGTTGTTCATGTTCGGTCTGATCGGCGGTGTGGGCACGTCGCTGGGACTTGGGACACCAATGCTGTCGGCGGGTCTGGCTGAGCTGTTCGGGGTCGAACGCAATTTCACGCTGGATCTGATCGTGATCGCAATCTGGTCGGCAATCTTCGGGTTCTCGGTCTATTCCGGGTTGGAGAAAGGCATCAAGGTTCTGTCCGACATAAACCTGTGGCTGATCCTGTTCGTGCTGGGCTTTTCGTTCTTGTTCGGCCCAACCATCTTCATGCTGGACACGTTCACCAACTCCATCGGTCTGTTGGTCCAGAACTTTGTCGAGATGAGTTTCTATGTCGATCCGATCAACAAGGGTCAGAAGTTCATCGAGGCGGCAAATGACGGTAAATCCTACGTCGACGCCGGGGGTACATTCCCTGAATGGTGGACCATCTTCTACTGGGCCTGGTGGATCGCCTATGCGCCCTTCATGGGCCTGTTCGTCGCCCGCATCTCGCGCGGGCGGACGATCCGCGAGCTGATCGCGGTGGAAATCCTTGGCGGTTCGCTGGGCTGCTGGATCTTCTTCGCGGTTCTCGGCAACAGCTCGATGTTCTTCCAGCTTGAAGGCACGCTGGACCTCAGCCAGATGGTGTCCGATGGGCTGGCACCCGAAGCCATCGTGGCCACGATCATGGAACTGGGCGGGCGATCCATCCCGTTTGCCATTCCGCTGCTGATCGTGTTCGTCGTGCTGGCCTTCATCTTCGGGGCCACCACGCTGGATAGTTCGGCCTATACGTTGGCGACTGTTGCGACCGAGGACTCCGGCGAGGCGGTCGAACCTGCCCGTTGGCACCGGTTCTTCTGGGCTATCGCGTTAGCTGCGGTGTCCTTGTCCCTGATGTTCGCGGGCGGCAAGGACAGTCTCAGCGCTCTGCAGGCGGCGTCGGTCGTAGTGGCTCTGCCCCTGATGGTGGTGCTGACCTTGATGGTGATGTCCTTGATCAAGTGGCTCAAGGAAGACTACCCATCTGCCGAACTGGAAGATCCGACGGATGTACGAATTCCGATTTCGTCAACCAAACCAACACCGGGAGAGTAACTCATGGCACAACGTATTGCGTCCCCTTTCGGTACGGTGATCCTGTCGGAGAACCGTCATGAAAACGTGTTGGAACGGGTTTTCGGCGAGGACGCGCCCGAAGGCCCGGCCCGCAACCCGCGTGTGCCGGCGGTTGATGTCTACGAAACGCCAAGCGCCTATATCCTGCTTATGGATTTGCCTGGCGTCCGGAAAGAGGACATCCATGTCAAATACAGTGACGGCACCCTCTCGATCAGCGCCGAGGCCAAAGGGCTGCAACGGGATGACGGCCACTGGATCATGCACGAACGCCGCGTGGGGCGTTACGTGCGCGGTGTCGATCTGGGCCGAAGTGTCGACCCCTCCACGATCTCGGCTGACTACAATGACGGCATTCTCGAACTAACGATTTCAAAACCGTCCGAGGATCAGTCCGAGGCCGTCGAGATCGAGATCGGCTGAGAGGCGCCAAGGCGCACATCACAACCGAAGAACCTATCGGTTGCGGGGCGTTGTCACTCCGCCACTTGGTCTGTTTCTACGTTCCTACTGAACTATAGCGGCTGTCCGGGTTCAGTCCCGGAAGCCGCAATTCAGCTTTTTCGCCGCCTGTCGGGTTTCACTGTCCTGCAATGCCTCACCCGGCACCTCACCCAGGGCGCCGCCCGCGCCGCACTGAATCACCTTTTGTGAGGTACTGATCATCTCGGGTCGTCGTGTGTATGCGACGAGGCCACTGCCCAGGATTGTATAGAGCCCGTCCGGCTGCGGCACGGACAGATAGCCCTCGACCTGCATGATCCGAACCGGTTGCGTGAACAGCCCGGTCTCAAACCGTAAGGCCTGTATGCCGTCCGGCGCAACGACGCCAGTGGCGCGGACAACGTCCCCGGGTGCGAGGTGCAAGAGGTCCATTCCGAACACCGCGGTGTCGCCGATCACCACCCGCCCCTGGTTGTCCCGGCCAAGAAATGTGCCGCTGATCTGAGCCTGCCGCTTGTCTTCGGGAACCGCTGCCAGTTTGGTCGCACGAATATCATCATCGTGCCAAAGGCCACTGACCGCGATCCAGTCACCCACAGACACGCCTTCGATCCGGCCTGCAGCCCGAATTTCGGTGCCAAGGATCGTCATGTGCTGGCCGTCAATTTCATCGACCGGCCCGACCAACGGAAGGACTTGTCGAATATAGGTCGCACGCCAGATTTCGCCTTCCGGCTGAGCAATAACGGCCACCGTATGACCGGGCCTCAGGTCACCAGCGGTGACAACGTCCAGCGAGTCACTCACCACCAAGTCAGGATCGAACATGATGTGCTGACCGTTCACGTAGATACTGCCGATCTCGGTGACCGTCCCCACGATGCCGGTACCGATGATACCACCCTCTCGTTCCTCACCTTCCTGCGCCGCTGCGGCCAATGCACCAAAGGCAATAATGAACAGCCAAACCGCTATACGAGCCACCGGGTTCATTCGCCATCCTCCGTATCCGGTGTGGGCAAGACATATCCTCCAAACGCAAAGCGACCGGTATGGTCACTACCCGCGTCGCGTTCCTGAAGCTCCCGCGCTAAAGCGTTAATCTCTTCAAGCAGCATCTGCGCCTTCTCCGCTGCGGCCGCCGACAATAGATCCACGGCTTCCGGCGACAGATGAGAGTATCTAACCACCCTGTCGAAATGTCTTGTGGCGCCCTTGGGCGCGAGCAGATTGTGAGTGGCAGCCGCAAGATGCGCGGACAAGGTCGCCTGATAAGCCGCGACAAGGGCCTCCCCGCCGGCATCCGGCAGGAAAGCCCGGGTCTGTAGGCGAAACCTGTTATCGGCCAGCGCCTCAACGACTCCTTGGTCCAGCATCGTGGCAAGCACCGTTCCCGGGGCCATGTCAGCCCTTGTCCTGCGGATGATGTCATATATCCCGACATCACCTTCTCGTGGCAGATCCAGAGGCGTGCCATCAGCATTCTGGTACTCGGGAGCCGTGGCCCAGTAGCTGACAGTCATGGCAACCGCGTTTGCCGACCTGACGGAGGGTGCTTTTTCCCCATCCTGACGCAGTCGCTTGACGTCCTTACGGTGCAATCCGGTACGCAGGCTGATCCGGCTGTCGGTGGTGTCGCTGCCCTCGACGTGCATGGCCGCATTCACCAAGGCTTGTTTCAGCGCCTCGGTCGCTGCCTGAACAGTCACCCCCCGCGCGACCATCGCCTGTGCCAAAGGTTCAAGCAAATCGGCCAGCGTCGCGGCAAACGGGTCCTCGGGAATATCGTTCATGCATTTGAGCTTTCGGCGAAATCCCGCATAGCAGTATCGGCATATTTCCGCACTGAACAGGTCTGTGATGGGAAATTGATCCATTGTGAACAGAAAATGGGATTTTTTCCCATTAGCGTGTTCACGCTTGATTATTTTTCAGGAGCCCATCATGCAAGATCTTGCCTCAGGCTTTACATCAGCCTTTTCAAACATTGACGTCACTCGCTCGCAACTGACCTCTGACCCGCTGGCTCATCTCAGCGTCGCGGACCGGGAACGGTTCCTCGCCTTTGGCTGGGGGGCCGAACAGGCACCCAAGGTCCCGACAATCGTTGAAGCCATCGATCATCAGGCAAAGACCCAGCCAGAAGCGATCGCGGCCGAGCACAACGGGTGCACACTGACTTATGCCGAGCTTGATGCCGCAGCAAACCGCGTGGCCTCGGTGTTGCGTGCACATGGCGTGCAGCGCGGCGACGCCGTGTGCCTGTATCTTCACCGCTCACTTCCCATGCTGGTTGGCATCGTTGCCACAATACGGGTTGGCGCGGCCTATGTACCCCAGCATGTCGGAGTAACGCCCAAAGACACCTTGCGCCACATCGCCAGGGTGACCGGCGCACGGGTGATCCTGTCGCTGCAGGAACTGTCCGATCAGGTGCCTGTTGCCAGCGATCAGAGCCTAGTCACCATCGACACCGTCATGTTCGATCCTGCGCTGGATGCAGACGCCCCGCCGCGCGAGGAATTCGCGGCGCAGCCCGACGATCTGGCCATGATTCTGTTCACCTCCGGCACTACCGGCGTGCCGAACGGCGTGCAGGTCACGCACAAGAACCTTTGCAACATCCTGTTAACCGCACCGGGCGATCTTGGGATGCGGCCCGGGATGCGGGTGGGTCAGATCCTGTCCATCGCTTTCGACATGGCCGCATGGGAGACTCTGGGCGCCCTCAGCAACGGCGCCACGCTGGTCATTCGCGGCAAGTCGATTCAGGACACCGCTGAACAGGTCGATGTGCTGATCGCAACGCCCTCGATCCTGAACTCGCTGGAGGCCAGCCGCTGCCAGCAGATCAAGGTGGCCGCCGTCGCCGGTGAGCCCTGCCCTCGTCCGCTGGCCGATCTCTGGGGCAGTTTCTGCACTTTCTACAACTCGTGCGGGCCGACCGAGACCACGATCATCAACACTGCCGAGCCGCATTTTCCGGACAAGCCGGTGCTGTCGATCGGACGCCCGACGCCCAACAACACCGTCTACATTCTGGACGAGAACCTGCGCCCGCTACCCATTGGCCATAAGGGCGAGATGTGGGCGGGTGGCGATTGTGTGACCGCCGGATATCTGGCCAACCCAGAGCTGACCAGCGAGCGCTACAAACCCGATCCGTTCCGCCCCGGCCATATGATGTTCCGCACTCGCGATTTGGGCCGCTGGACCGAGGACGGCGAGTTGGAGCACTTCGGGCGCGTGGACGATCTGGTGAAAGTGCGCGGTTTCCGCGTCGAGCTTGACGGCGTGACGAACGCGCTTGAGGCGTCGGAATGCTGCCAGCAGGCCGTCACGCTGAAATACGACAGCCGCAATTTGGTGAGCTTCATCTCGCCCTCGACCGCCTGTCCGAAGCGCGCGGCACAATCGGTGGCGAACCGGCTGCCCTATTATTGCAGCCCCACGGTGGTACTGCCGATGGAGGCCTTGCCCCGCACCCCGCGCGGCAAGCTGGACAAGCGGTTGTTGCTGAAACTGGCGCAAGACCATATCGCGGCGCAAGGCGTGGAGCTGAACTGATGACCACGCAGACGACCAATCTCGAAACCCGCCCCCTCAACTGGCGGCGGGTGACCCGCCATCCTGCTTTCATGGAGTATCGCCGTCTGGCCTTTCTGGTGGCGGTGGTGAACCTGACAATGTTTGTCCTGGGCCTGCGCGACGGGCGCTGGTTCACGGCAGACGGCTATGCGCTGGGTGCCATCGCGGACATGGCACTGATCAATCTCAGCATGGGCATCCTGATCCGGCAACAACGGGTGGTGAATGCGCTCTTCTGGCTGGCGACCCGGGTGCCGGTCTCGTGGCCGCTCTGGATACGCTGGGGCGCGGGCAAGGTGTTCCATTTCGGCGGGCTGCATTCCGGCGGCACCGTCGCCGGGACGGTCTGGTTCGGGTTCCTGCTGTCTGCGATGATCTCGAACCGGGCGGCGGGTGCGGCGCTGCCTTCGGATCTGACGCTGGGCCTGAGCGCGACGATGGTGATTCTGATGACGCTGATGATCGTCTCGGCGCTCGGACCCATCCGGGCGCGGTTCCACAACACGTTCGAAAAGATCCACCGCTTTGTCGGCTGGACCGTGCTTGGGCTGTTCTGGGCCCAGACCGTCTCGATCACCCGCGACGCGGGCGGAGAGTTGATGCAGACCCCGGCCTTCTGGATGTTGTGCCTGATTACCCTGTCCATCGTCTCGCCCTGGCTGACGCTAAAACGGGTGGATGTGGAGATCGTCAAACCCTCGAACCACGCGGTTCTGGCGCGGTTCGACTACGGCGACACGCCCTTTCCCGGCAGCTCGAACGCGATCAGCCATACGCCCTTTGGTGAGTATCATTCCTTTGCCAACATCCCGTCCCCGGACCGGTCCGGCTACCGTCTGGCGATCAGCCGTGCAGGGGACTGGACCGGGCGGTTCATCGACAATCCTCCGGACAAGGTCTGGGTCAAGGGGATCACCACGTCAGGCGTGGCGCGGATCGAGGTGCTGTTCCGCAAAGTGGTCTATGTCGGCACTGGCTCGGGTATAGGTCCGATCCTGCCGCATCTGCTGGCGGGCGATGTGCCCAATCGGCTGATCTGGTCCACCCGGGCTCCCCGCAAGACCTATGGCGACGCTCTGGTGGACGAGATCGAGGCGCATACCGAGAATCCGCTGATCTGGGACACCGATGCGCAGGGCAAGCCCAACCTGTCGGCCCTGGCCTTGCAAGCGGTGCGTGAAAGCGGCGCTGAGGCGGTAATCGTGATCTCGAACCAGAAGCTGACACGCAAGGTCGTGCATGACATGGAAAGCCTCGGCATTCCGGCTTATGGCGCGATCTGGGATAGCTAGAGCCGTTTGACCACCGTGGGAGCGGATCGATACGACCCGCTCCTGCATTTTAGCTCAGGTTCAGCCTTTTGCCTTTGTGCCAGATGGCCACTTCGCGGGGTGCGTAGCTGTGCCCCTCCCACTCAACGGTGCTGTTGGCGTAGTTGAACACGAAGGAATGATCGCCCAAAGACCTTCGGCGCAGGCCCTCGGGCATCCGGGTCAGCGTCAATCCCGCCTGCTCTGCCGCCTTCTCAATGATCCGGTCCCACAGGGCATCGTCCGGAAATCCGGCGAGATACCACAGGCCCGGCTTTGCCAGTGCCATCGGCGCGCCGTCCTCGAACTGGAACGGGGCTTCCACCGAACCGGACACCCGCTCGCACCAATGCCGCACTGTGCCACCTCCGACCACCGGCCTCGCAACTGCGGGCGGCAGGCTCTCTACCAGATCCACATGGCAGTCGAACTCTTTAATGCCCGGACGGCCTGCATTTGGGATGCCGAACTCGGCGGTGATCGCACCACTGCGGGGTCCTGTGACCGCAAGGCCGGGTGTGTAATTGAGGGCCTGCGCCAACGAATTGTCGAGTTCGGCCACACAAGGGGCGAGGATCAGGGAATAGCCTTCGAAATCCCGACAAGAGCTGGGCAGGATATCCACCGACAGTCCCGCACGGCGCAGGGCGCGGTAGGCCGAGAAGACCAACCGGAAATAGTCGAACCCCGCCCCTTGCGGTTGCGTGGCCCACGCCCAGTCGGACGGGTAATCGAACAGGATGGCCACCTGCGCCCTGGCCGTTGCCAGATCCGGCAGTTGCTCCAGAACCTCAGAGACCTCCTGCGCCTCGGCCAGACCCGGCGCGGGCCGCCCGTCTGGCTGCAACAACCCCGCATGCATCTGCTCCTGCCCGAACGGTGCCTGCCGCCAGCGGAAATAGCTAACCACCTCGGCCCCATGCGCCACCGCCTCGAGCGACCACAGCCGCACCATGCCCGGTAGCGGAGCCGGGTTGTACGGCGCCCAGTTCACCGGGCCCGGCTGTTGCTCCATCACCCACCAACGACCGCGCCCCACGGCGCGGTAGAGATCATGGTGAAAAGCCTGCATGTCCGGATCGCCCTGTTGCAGGAACGCCTGCTTGTGCGCATCCTCTGCCTCGAGTCGGTCCGAGAGAAACCCGATCGGGTAGCTGTCCCAGCTGGCAATATCCAGATCCGCCCCGACCTCGAAATGATCAAAGTCGAGAACACGGCCCATATAGTTGTGGATCAATGGCGCCTCGGTATGCCGACCCAGCACATCCGTCTGCACCCGATTGAACGCCGCCACCTGATCCGAGCTGAACCGACGGAAGGCCAACACATGGGCCGGGTTCGCCTCGGTTACGGTCTGGTTCGGAGGGTCGATCTGGTCGAAGGACTGATACTCCATCGACCAGAACGCATTGCCCCAGGCCTCGTTCAGTTTCTCTACCGAGCCGTAGCGATCCGCCAGCCAGCGCCTGAACGCCGCAGCCGCAGCGTCGGAGTAGCTGACGGTGGTGTCGTGACAGCCATATTCATTGTCGATCTGCCACGCGGCCACATGAGGATTGGCCCCATAGCGCGCGCCCAGAATGTCCACGATCCGGGCACATTCTTCGCGGTATCCCTGATGGCTAAAGCAATAATGCCGCCGCGAGCCGAACTTGCGCGGGCGGCCATCTGCATCCGCCGCAAGCATGTCTGGGTGACGATCCAACATCCAGCGCGGCGGCGTTGCGGTGGGTGTACCCAGCACCACCCTCAGCCCCGCCGCGCCCAGTGTCTCGATGGCCCGATCCAACCAGTCCAGTTGCAACTCGCCGGGCACGGGCTCCGTCCGGCTCCACGCGAACTCGCCGACCCGAACCCAGCGCAGGCCGGTCTCGATCATCAGCCGCGCGTCTTCGGCCCAGCGGGCCTCGGGCCAGTGCTCGGGGTAGTAACAGACACCCAGTTCCGGTTTCATAGAATGACCCTGTGCTCCGCCTGCCCCTTGCCCGCTTGCTCGCTGGCAAAGGTCATGCCATTGCGCGGTTCAGCCTCCAATGCCTGAGCATCCAGCCCCTCTCTTGCCGTCGTGCAATAGAGCGTCGACAGGTCCGGCCCACCAAAGGCGGGGCAGGACGTGTGCTGCGCCGGAAACTCACATGCCCGAAGAAACTGCCCGTCCGGTGTATATGCGGCAATGCGGCTTGCACCCCATTGCGCAACCCAAAGATTACCCTCGGCATCCACAACCGCGCCGTCCGGGTTCAATCCAGCATCTTTCAGGTCGAGGAACGTCTCAGCCTCACTCACAGGCCAGCCGGTTTCGGCCTCCAACGCCCATCGCATGACGCGGCGCGTTGTGGTATCCGTGTAGTAGGCGCAGGACCGGTCGGGCGCGAAACAGATCGCATTGGAGATGGTGATACCCGGCACCAGCTGCCGTAACTCGCCCCGGTAATAGCGATAGATGGCACCCGCCGCCTTTTCGGCGTTCTTGCCCATGGTGCCGATCCAGAACCCGCCCCATGGATCGGCACGCCCATCATTCGAGCGGGTCACAGGATTGTCGGCCTCAAGCGCCACAACCAACTCGCGCGAGCCGTCAGCGATATCAAACCGCCACAGCCCGGTTTCCGAGGCGATCAGCAGCCTGTCGTGATCCACCCAACCCGCGGCCGAGACACGCTCACCAAAGGTCCAGCTTTCCTGCTGGTCGCCCTTCCGGGTCAAGAGTTGCTTGCCCATGATGTCGAACCAAAACAACTGTTGCCGCTCGGGATGCCACAGAGGCCCCTCGCCCAACTCACAGGCGCGGTCGTCGAAAACCATGGTCATGCCGCCGCCTCGTCATGGGCCGCCACGATCCTTGCGGCCTGAGTGGCCACCTCGGACACCGACATGCCCGGCGTGTAGAGCGCTGAACCGATGCCGAACCCATCGGCACTGGCCGCAATCCACTCACCGAAATTCTCCGGCCCAGCACCTCCCACGGCGTAGACCTGCGTGCCCTTTGGCAGCACGGCGCGCAGGGCGGACAGGCCCGATGTCCCCGCCATTGCGCCGGGAAACAGTTTCAGACCCGACGCGCCCGCCTTGAGCGCGGCAAACGCCTCGGTTGGGGTGAAAATCCCCGGCCAGCTTTCCAGCCCCAGCGCCCGGCTGCGCGCGATGACTTCGGTGTCGCAATTGGGTGAGACGATCAGCTTGCCGCCTGCGTCGGCCACGGCCTCGACCTCGTCAACGGTCAGAACCGTTCCGGCGCCGATCAGGGCGCGGGCACCACAGGCCTCTGCCATAGCGGCGATGCTCTGCAAGGGCTCGGGCGAGTTTAGCGGTACCTCGATCTGGTCGATCCCGGCGGCGATCAGCGCCTCGGCCATCGGCACGGCCTCGTCCGGGCGCAGGCCGCGTAGAATGGCAATGATAGGTCGGCTCATATCTCAGCTCTCCAGCAGATTGCGGGCCGCGGACAGCCCGGCGAGCGTCATGTCCTGCGCGTCGGCCAGAGTGACAAACGCCCCCTGTCGCCGCAACGCGGTGGCGTAGGTCTCGGCAATACCAGGCGCGCCGATCACGGCCAGTTGCTGGCCCAGCCAATAGGGCCGTGCAGCCGCAAGTTCAGCACCGATCAAGAGCCCGGACAGGCGCGCGCGCGCCAAGTTGGGATCCTGCCCCTCAAGCAGATCCTGCGCACGCAGACCGAAGAGGCGGGATGCAAGATTTTCCGGTTTCGAGAGCATGTCATCCACACTCTCGGCAAAAGCACCCGCATCCCAACCATCGCCAACCGAGTGGCGCAGAACCGACTGGCTGCCCAGCAGCTCAAACAGCTCACCGGTCATGAAGGTGCGGAAGCTTACCACCTCACCTGCGCTGATCTGCGCCCATTTGGTGTGAGTGCCGGGCAGGCAGATCACCCCGTCCCAGTTCTGGTTTTGGGCGAGCAACCCGGCGATCTGGGTCTCTTCCCCGCGCATCACGTCCGCCGGTTTGACCTGTTTGAGGCCGGGCACCACATGCGCCCGCAAGCGCGGGCCTGTGTCCGGCACCCGCACCGGCGGCACCGGAAGCGGCGCGGCGGGCACGGCGCTATAGGGCGCCTCGACCCAGCCCTGCCGGGCACCCACCATGCCGCAGGCGATCACGTCAACTGGGCCATCGCCGATCCAGTCACCGACAAGCTCCAGCAAGGCTGGCTCGAACCCGTCGCGACCCAATCGGGACATGCCGTTCCCGGATACAGCTTCGGCCACGGCAGTTTCGCCACGCATCGCCCAGGCCCGCAGGCAGGACGTGCCCCAATCTACCGCAATCCATTCTGCGTTCACGCTCATCCCTTATCCTGTCGTCACAACGCCACCATCGACCACCATGCATTGCCCGGTCATCATGCGGCTGGCTTCGGAGGCCAGAAACAGGGTCGGCGCAATCATGTCCTCGGGCGCCAGATGTTCCTTGAGGCATTGCCGCCCGAGATGCGCGGCAAGGTCCTCGGGCGTCGCCCATTGGTCGAGCTGCTTTTGCGTCAAAACCCAACCAGGCGCCATCGCATTTACGCGGATGTTCTGCGGGCCCAGTTCACGGGCGAGCGACCGGGTCATGCCGGTGATGCCCGCATTGGCGGTGGTGTAGGCCGGGTAACCCGCATTGCCCATCATGTAGCTGATCGAGCTGAAATTGATGATCGAGCCGCCATTCTCAGCCATCTGCCGGGCGGCCTCCTGACAGGCAAAGAAATAGGCCTTGAGGTTGACCGCCTGCATCCAGTCCCAGAAGTCGGGCGTTGCCTCTTCCAGCGTATGCCGCTGGTCGTTGGCGGCGTTGTTGACCAGCACCTTGAGCGGTCCGTGCGCCTCGGCGGCCTTCGTCATCGTGGCGCGCAGTTGGTCGGTGTCGGTGATGTCGCCTTGTAAAAACAGGGGAGCACGTCCGTGTTTGGCCTCCATCTCCGCCACGAAGGCACTTGCATCGGAGCGCCCGATAAAGCCAACATTGGCGCCTTGGGCCATGAACCCATCCGTGAGTGATGCGCCGACACCCGAACCGCCACCGGTGATATAGACCGAGGCCCCGTTCAGGTCCGGGAAGGTTGCGATCTGTTCCATCAATGGCTCTCCCGTGTCACTAGCCGCGTGTCCTTGCCGGTGAGGAAGTCCAGATCGGCCCCCTGATCCGCCTGCAACACGTGGTCGACATAAAGCTTGGCATAGCCGCGCGTGTAATGCGGCGGGTCCGGCTGCCAGGCGGCGCGGCGGGCCTCAAGCTCTGCCTCGTCCACCAGCAGCTCCAGTATGCCCTGGCTGGCCGAGACGCGAATGCGGTCACCGGTCTTGACCAGCGCCAGCAGGCCACCGGCCTGCGCCTCGGGGCTGACATGCAGGATCACGGTCCCATATGCGGTGCCCGACATGCGGGCGTCCGAAATACGGATCATGTCACGTACGCCCTGTTTCACCAGCCGTCCGGGGATCGGCATGTTGCCGACCTCGGGCATGCCGGGATAACCCTTGGGGCCACAGCCCTTGAGGACAAGGATTGTTTCGGGCGTGACCGGCAGATCGTCGCGGTCGATATTGGCCTTCAGGTCCTCAATGCTGTCGAAGACATAAGCCTCGGCTTCGGTCTCCAGCAGCATGTCGGTGGCGGCCGAGGGCTTCACGATGGCCCCGTTGGGCGCCAGATTACCGCGCAGAACGCGCAAACCAGCTGCCGGTTTCACCGGCGCGTCGAAGGCATGGATAACATCGCGGTTGAAGCATTCGGCGCCTTCGTAGTGGGCCGAGATGTACTTGTTCAGAACCGTCGTTGCCGGGCGCAGGTGGTCTTTCAGCTCGGACAGAACCACCGGCATGCCACCGGCATAACAGAAATCCTCCATCAGGTATTTTCCGGAAGGCATGCAGTTGACCAACAGAGGGATCTCCGAGCCGATCTCAAAATCCTGCAAGGTCAGTTCGACGCCCACGCGGCCCGCCAGCGCCAGCAGATGCACCACCGCGTTGGTCGATCCGCCGACGGCTGCATTGGCCAGAATGGCGTTCTCAAAGGCCTCCTTGGTCAGGATATCCGAGGGTTTGAGGTCCTCGTCGACCATCTCGACGATCCGTTTTCCGGTTAGATGCGCCAGCGCCATGCGGCGGGCATCCACAGCAGGAAGAGCCGCGTTGGTGGGCAGGCTCATCCCCATCGCCTCGACCAGAGAGGCCATGGTGCTGGCGGTGCCCATGGTCATGCAGACCCCGGCACTGCGGGACATCCCGGATTCGGCATTCATAAAATCCTGCAGGGTCATCTCACCGGCGCGCACGGCCTCGGAGAATTTCCACACATCGGTGCCCGAGCCGATATCCTGTCCGCGATACTTGCCATTCAGCATCGGGCCGGAACTGACCACGATGGAGGGCAGATCGACCGACGCTGCGCCCATCAGTTGCCCCGGCGTGGTCTTGTCGCAGCCACCCAGCAGCACGACGCCGTCGATACCGTAGGCGCGGATGGATTCCTCGACATCCATGGCCAGCAGGTTGCGGAACAGCATCGCGGTGGGCTTCATCTGGGTTTCGCCCAGCGACATGACCGGGAATTCAACCGGGAAGCCGCCGGCCTCCCACACGCCCCGCTTCACGCCCTCGGCCAGGTCGCGCAGGCCCGAATTGCAGGGGGTCAGTTCAGACCAGGTATTGCAGATGCCGATAACGGGCCGGCCGTCAAAGGCGTGGTCGGGAAAGCCCTGATTCTTCATCCAGGACCGGTGGATGAACCCGTCCTTATCGAGCTTTCCGTACCAGTGTTGCGAGCGACGTTTCTCATTGCTCATAGTTTTTCACCTTCGATGACCCACATGGATTGTGGGAAGCTCCACGGTAGGGTCAGCCCATAACTCATCAGATATTGTCCGCTTAACGTGACGGGCTGCTGTTTCAGGACCGGGTTGCCGCGCGACAACGTTGGCGGTGCCTCGGCTGTTCGGCGCAGTTCTACGCGGTACAGCGCTTCCGCCTCGAGCCGCGTCAACCGCAACGGTCGCGGCGCAATCTGAGCCGACGTTGCAGCCTTGCCCGCAAACACCACGAAACGCGATCCGTCGCTGGTTTGTTGCTGTTCGGCGATTACGGCTGGGTCGGGGCTGTCGAGTCGCAGAATATCCGCAGAATACAGCCAGTCGCGGTTGGCCTTCCACCATGTGGTCACGCCGCGCAGTACTGCTGCCTCATCTTCGGTCAGCTCGCGGGGGTCCATCTCGAACCCCATATGGCGCTGCGCCGCCACCCAGGCACGGAAACGGATATCCAATACGCGGCCCGAAGTGTGGCAGACGCGCGGGCCGACATGGCTACCGGTGACCGCCATGGGCAGGAAGATCGCCGCGTTGTGCTGAATGCGTAGCCGCTCCAACGCATCATTGCTGTCGCTCAGCCAGACCCGTTGAGTGCGTTTGAGGATGCCGAAATCGATGCGCCCTCCGCCTGACGCGCAGCTTTCGATTTCCACATGCGGGAAATCGGCGCGCAATCGGTCGATCAGCGCATAAGAGCCCCGCGTCTGCGCCGCGTCAGGCATCGGCAATACACGGTTGTGGTCCCACTTGATATAATCGATGTCATGCGCCGACAGGATCGCGGCCATTCGCTCATAAAGGAACTCCCGCACTTCCGACAGCGCCATGTTGAGCGCCTTTTGCTGGCGGCCTAAAATCTGATCCTCACCTCCCAGCGCCCATTCCGGGTGGGCCCTGTGGATCGAGCTGTCAGGGTTGATCATCTCAGGCTCGAACCAGATGCCGAATGTCATGCCCAGCGAGTGTACATGCTTGATCAGCGGGTCCAGGCCTTCGGGGTATTTGCGCTGATCGACCTCCCAGTCTGACAGCGACGAGGTGTCATCGTCGCGCTGCCCGAACCAGCCGTCGTCCAGTACAAAGCGTTCCGCACCCAGGTCGGCGGCGCGCGTCGCGATGTCCTTTAATTCCGGCAGGTTGTGGTTGAAATAGACCGCTTCCCAGCAATTGTAGTGCACGGGCCGGGGGCTGTCCGGCTTTGGAAACGTGACGATCCGGTCGCGCAGATGACGCTGGAAAGCCACAGCACAGCCATTGATTCCGTCATTGGAAAACACTGCGTAGAGTGGCGCGGTTTCGAACCGGGTCTGGGCATCGCGCTCCATCCGCGCGGCCTGTCCGAACTGGATTTGACGGCGACCATCAGGCAATTCCTCGGCCACCATCCTATGACCGCCGGACCAGCCGAAATGGAAGCCATACGCCTGTCCCTGGGCATTTGTTGCCCCTCGCACGGGCACGATCAGGCCTGGAAAATGCTCATGGCCCGTGCGCCCGGTGCGGTTCTCGCGATACCGG
Source organism: Ruegeria sp. (assembly GCF_040830605.1). Taxonomy (GTDB): domain Bacteria; phylum Pseudomonadota; class Alphaproteobacteria; order Rhodobacterales; family Rhodobacteraceae; genus Ruegeria. The sequence continues at coordinate 334,047 of NZ_JBFOMD010000003.1, read as the reverse complement.
ATACCGGGTGACCAGGCAGTCCGGTTCATCTGAAACTCGCCGCACCAACGCCCGGCAAAATCCAGCATCTCATCCGACAATTGCGGTGCGGGGAAAACCGGCGCGCTGAGCCAGTGGAGCAGCACGGGACGATCCGCCTCAAGGGTTGCCTGCGCCTCGATAATGTGGGTCTTGGGGTCGATCGAAAATCGCGCCGAATAGGTCAACCTATCCGTTTCGTCACGGTAAGTCAGGACGATTTGACGCTCGTCAACCTCTTCGCTTTCATAACAGAACTTGGGCAGTAGCGGCCTGCCCCCACCATCACGGACGATAAGCCCAGGCTGGCCCGGAAAACTGCGGGTGGCCTCGGGACAGATGGACAGTTCCGGGTTGGCATCCAACATGCCGCCGGTAACGTCAAGGCCGTAGGCCTGGAACAGCGTTTCCTGGTTTTCGCCATCTGGTAGGCGAGGCCCGAAATAGACGACTTCGGGAAGGTGCTCGCGATGGGCCGCGAGCACCAGGGATTGTCGCTCATCATGAAGCGACCAGGTTCTTATCATTACTTGACGGCTCCAAGGGTAAGACCCGCGATGAAGTGTTTCTGCATGAGGAAGAACATGGCCACCGGGGGAAGCGCTGCAACGATACTGCCTGCGCTCATCAGATGATAGGCGGCCCGGAACTGGGCATTGAAGCTGGTGATGCCTGCGGTCACCGGCTGGCTTTCCGCACCTTGGGTCAGCACCACCGCCCAGAAATAGTCGTTCCAGATGAAGGTGAACATCAGCACCGACAGAGCGGCCAGTGCCGGCTTCATCAGCGGCAGCACCACATACCAGAAGATCTTGATTTCGCTGATGCCTTCGACCCGGGCGGCCTCGATCAAGGCAAAGGGCAGCGCCTTGATGAAGTTGCGCATGAAGAGGGTGCAGAACCCGGTTTGGAAGGCGATGTGGAACAGAACCAGCCCGGTCTTGGTGTTATAAAGACCAAGGTCCAGGGTCAGGTCGCGCACTGGCACCATCAGGATCTGGAACGGGACGAAGTTGCCCGCCACGAACATGAAGAAGATCCACATGTTTGCACGGAACTTGTAAATCCCAAGCGCAAAGCCGGTCATCGTGCTGAGCGCCACCGCGCCGATCACCGTCGGAACGGTGATCAGGACTGAGTTCAGCATGTAGCGCGGCATGTCGCTGTTGAAGAAGACCTGCCCGTAATTATGCATCAACTCGAAAGAAGACGGCAGTCCCCAGTAGTTGGCGTTGACGAAATCGGCATCTGGTTTGACCGAGAACAGAGCCACCGCCAGCAGCGGCCCCAGCCACATCAGCAGGGCGATGGGCAGAAGCGCCTTGTAGGTGAGTTGGGCTGCCTTGGGCTGTTTTTCGATTGGTGTCGGAAACATGGCTTAGTGTCCCTTCTCTTCACTGTACATCGACCAGAGGAAGTAAACGATGAAGCACATCATGATCATGAACAGCACCACTGCGATGGCGGCGCCATAGCCCATGCGGAAACCGTATTCCGAGAGAGCCACCTCGAACATGTAATAGGCCAGCACGCGGGACGAGCCGAACGGACCACCCTGTGTCATGACCGAAATCAGGTCAAAGGATCGCAGTGCGCCGATGATGGTGACGACAAAGGCGATAAATGTGGCGGGCCGCAATTGCGGTAACACGATATACCACAGCATCCGTGCGCCTTTGGCACCGTCCAAGCGGCCAGCCTCGATCTGTTCGGGATCTACGGCGTTCAGGCCGGTGAGATACAGGATCATGCAATAGGCGGTCTGTGGCCAGAGCCCGGCCAGGATGATACCGTAGGTGACCAGATTTTCGTTGCCAAGAACGTTGATCGGACCCGCCCCGAACAGCCCTAGAAACTGGTTCAGCAGGCCAAAGGTGGGGTCGTAGAACCAGGTGAAGACCAGCCCAACCACAACCTGGCTGATGACAAAGGGAAAGAAGAACAACGACTTGTACAGCCGGATGCCCCAGATGGTCTGGTTCAGCAGCAGGGCAATGAACAGACCCGCCGGAATCGCCAGAAGATACAAAACCAGCCAGATCAGATTGTTCTTTAGCGAGACATAGAATGCGTCGCGATCAACCCACTCATAGTACAAGTCTTCATAGTTGCGCAGACCGATATACTCCGCCTCACCAAGCCCGTCCCACTGATAAAGAGACAGATTGAAGGACTGGAATACGGGGGCAATTACATAGACCAGAAAGAACAGAATCCCCGGGGCCAGAAACAGCCATGGGGCGATCGCTTGTTGGTTGCGGTGGAACCAGCTTTCGGGTTCGGCTTGGGATAGGTCTGTGGTGGCTGTCATGGCGACAATCGCTCCGCAGGTTCGGGGTGACGGGACGGCGGGACATACCCCGCCCTCCCCATTGGCCTAGGCGCGGCGGAGGTCTCACCCCGCCGCTCTGCTCGTTATTTGTAGATGCGCTTGCGGGCGCGTTCGAGCTTGGACAGGATACGGTCCAGGTTGTCGGGCTTGATCATGAACTCCTGAAAGCCTTCCATCGACACCTTGGCCATCTCGGCCGGAGCGTCGCGGTCCCAGAACTGGGCGACACCGCCAGTGCTGTTCGAACTCAGCATTTCAAAGCCTTGCTGCAGGAATTTGTCGTCATCCACGCTGGATTGCGCATTGACCGGCAGCTGACCAAGGTTCTTGCCGTTGTTGATGATCGTCTGTTCCTCTGGCGAGGCTGCAAAACGCAGGAACGCACGCGCGGCTTCCTTGTTCTTCGCAGCGGACGGGATGTGGAACGTGTCGGTCGGCGCATCCTCCGAGAGTGCGACGTCGGGATTGATCTTGACGAACTGGTAGAAGTCCAACTGATCATCGGTCAGGCCAGAGTCGCGCAGCGGTGCCACGGCGAAGTTGCCCATCAGATAGGCCGCCGCCTCACCATTGACCATGAAGGGTAGCGCCTCCTGCCAGCTGTAGGTCTGGTGGTTGTCGATGAACGCGCCCATGTCGATGAGCTCTTTCCAGTTGGCGAAGGTCTGCTTGACCCGGTCATCTTCCCAGCTGACCTTGCCTCCGGCCAGATCCATATGGAAATCAAAGCCGTTGGTACGCATGTTCAGATAGTCAAACCAGCCGCCCGCGGTCCACAGGAACTTGGTCCCGATGGTATAGCAGGCCCGGCCCGACTCGACGATCTTGGCGCAGTTGGCCTTTTCCTCTTCCCAAGTGGTGGGTTCGCTCAGGCCCAGCTCTTCAAAGATGTCTTTACGGTAGTAGACGCCCCACTGATAGTAGGTATAGGGCACGCCCCACTGCTTGCCATCGATGGTCATCGCACCTTTGGTCGATGCCAGATTGTCGGCGATTTCAGGCTCGGCCCAGAGGTCAGACACATCCTCGAACAACCCGGCCTCGACATAAGGGCGCATGCGGTTCGCCGCGTACCATGTAGCCACATCGGGCGCGTTTGCGGTCAGAAAGTTACGGATCTGCGTCTTGTAGGCCTCACGGTCGATCACCGTGATCTCGATATTGAGATCCGGGTTTTGCTCCCCAAAACGCCCAATCATCTCTTCCATTGTCGCGCGCGGCGCCGGGTTGGACGTGTCCAGGAAAATCGTGAGGTCGCCGGTCAGTTCGGCCTTGGCCGGTACGGCAAACGCAAGGCCGACCGCAACGGCGGCGGCGGTCCGCTTCAAGATGGAATGCATGGTTTCCTCCCTATTGCTTCCATTTAGTTCCAATATTTGAAACTAGAATTTATATATTGAAAACTACACATCGACTCGGGTAGGGTTGTCAACAGATTCCTGTCGGGAGGGCAGGACCAAGGGAGGAGACACCGGCAAAGTGTCAGGCGACGGAACAGTCGGAAAAGCATGTGATGTGCTGGACCTTGTTGCAGGATTCAACCGCCCGGTACGGTTCGGTGAGTTGCTCGACCACAGTCCTTTTCCCAAGGCCACACTCTATCGGTTCCTGCAGACGCTGACCAATCAGGGCATGCTGAATTTTGACCCTGACCGTCAATCCTATGCACCCGGGATCCGCCTTATGCGCCTCGCCCATGCGGCCTGGACCCAAAGCTCGCTGGCTCCTATCGCACGGCCCCATCTGGACGCGCTCAGCAGGGATCTTGGCGAGACCGTGCATCTGGCACAGCTCGATGCGTCACAGGTTCTATACGTAGACAAGCGCAACGCCGAGCAACCGGTCGAGATGTATTCGCAGGCTGGAAAGGTGGGGCCCGCTTACTGCACCGGCGTCGGCAAAGCCATGCTGGCCTTTCTACCCGAAAAGGCCCTCGATCTTGCTCTGTCTCAACAAAGCTACTTCCGGTTTACGCCGAACACCCTGGCCTCAGAAACGGAACTGCGGGCAGAACTCGAAACGATCCGTTCGCACGGCTATGCCTTTGATCGTGAAGAGCATGAGCCGGGCATCATCTGCATCGCCGCGCCGATCCTGACGCCGAACGGAAGAATGCTGGGCGCGATTTCGATCACCGGCCCAACCAGTCGGACCGATCTGACGCAGTTGGAAAAATGGGCGCCGCTCGTAAGGCAAGCCGCAGACAATATAGGGCGCGAGGCGCAGGCCTGGCGCTTTCCGGACATACAACAGGAAAAGGTAATACTGACATGACAGGTGTGACGCTGGAGCGCGCGATCAAGCGCTATGGAACTGCTCAAGTCATCCATGGGGTTGATCTGGAAATACAAGACGGTGAGTTCTGTGTGTTCGTCGGCCCCTCGGGCTGCGGGAAATCCACCCTGTTGCGGATGATCGCGGGGCTCGAGGAAACCACCGAGGGCACCATCAATATCGGCGCGCGGGACGTAACCCACATGGACCCGGCCAAGCGCGGTGTGGCGATGGTGTTTCAGACCTACGCGCTCTACCCGCACATGACAGTGGGCGAGAACATGGGCTTTGGCCTGAAGATGAACGGTGTTGCAAAGGCCGAGATCGACAAGAAAGTTCAGGAAGCGTCGAACATTCTGAAACTCGACCAGTATCTGAAGCGCAAGCCCAAGGCCCTGTCCGGCGGTCAGCGCCAGCGGGTTGCCATCGGCCGCGCCATCGTGCGGGGGCCGGAAGTGTTCCTGTTTGACGAACCCTTGTCCAACCTTGACGCCGAACTGCGGGTCGAGATGCGGGTCGAGATCGCGCGTCTGCACCAGGAAATCGGCGCGACCATGATCTACGTGACCCACGACCAGGTCGAAGCAATGACCATGGCCGACAAGATCGTCGTGCTGCGTGATGGCCGTATCGAGCAGGTGGGCGCACCGTTGGAGCTATACCGAAACCCGAAGAACAAATTCGTGGCCGGTTTCATTGGCTCGCCGTCAATGAACTTTCTGGACTGCGATGTAGCGGATGGCGCGCTGGTGCACCCAGCGTTGACCCAGCCGTTCAAACCGTCCGTTGATTTGCCGACTGGAGCCACCAAGGTGACACTTGGCATCCGTCCTGAGCATATCGAAATCGACCGTGCCGCGAACAACCTGTCGGTCGAATTGACCGAGGCGTTGGGCGGCGTGTCCTACACCTATGTCAGCGCGTCGAATGGCGACCGGATGATTGTCGAGGAACGTGAAGACGAACGTAGCACGACGGGCGAATCGGTTGGCATGACGTTCCGCCCTGATCGAGCTCTGCTGTTCGATGTGGAGACAGGCCAGCGCCTCTGACACGACGGTTCGGTGCACCCGGCGGGGATGCTCAAAATCGGCCGATCATGAAAACCGGTCGGTCCTTGCCGTTTCAAAACCCGCCAAAGCAAAGCCCTAGGGCTCAGGAGCTTCCCGGCATCTTACCCAGGATGATCATGCTGAGCAGATCGTCATCCGTGACATCGGCGGTGTTCACGGTCCCCACGAGTTGACCGTTTTTCATCACCGACGCGCGATCGCACAGTGCCATGACCTGATGCACGTCGTGGTCGATGAGGAATATCCCGATGCCCTCTGCCTTGAGCTGCTGGATCAACTCGGCGACCATTTGGGTTTCATGCGGCCCCAAGGCGGCGGTAGGTTCGTCCATGATCAGGATGCGGGCGTTGAAATAGACCGCGCGCGCGATGGCAACCGACTGGCGCTGGCCGCCCGAAAGCGCCGAGACAGGGGCCGAGAACTTCTGAAAGTTCGGGTTCAGCCGCCCCATGATCTTACGGCATTCGGCCTCCATCCGTGCGTCGTCAACGAGGCCCGTGGGCGTCACCAGTTCCCGTCCCAGAAACAGGTTCGATGCGGCGTCCAGATTGTCTGCCAGCGCAAGCGTCTGATAGATGGTCTCGATATTGTAGGTCCGCGCATCGCGGGGATTGTTGATGATGGCCTTTTCGCCGTTCACGAAGATCTCGCCGCCATCGGGCTGATACGCGCCCGAGAGCATCTTGATCAGCGTCGATTTTCCGGCACCGTTGTGACCCAGAAGGCCCACGACCTCGCCCGGATGCAGGTCCACGGTCACGTGATCGACCGCCTTGATGCCCCCGAAGGCAATCGACATGTCGCGCATTTCTACCAGAGGCGTGCTCATGAGCGATCTCCTGTGCGCTTACGGTAAACGATGTCGACCCAGACGGCGATTACCAGCACCGAACCAACAACGATGTTCTGGAACGGCGCATCGACACCAACCATGGCCATGCCGCTTTGCAGGCTCTGCATGATCAGCGCGCCCAGAATGGCGCCGTGGATCGTGCCCATGCCGCCTGCCAGTGCGGTTCCCCCGATCACCGCCGCCGCAATCACCCGCAACTCGTCCAGCGTGCCGATATCATTGGAGTGATTGGTCAGTCGCGCCGAAGCGACAATTGCCGAAAGCGCGCAGAGGAAACCCATCAGAGCAAAGATCTTCACAGTCAGCAGGCGCGTGTTGATCCCCGACAGCTCAGCAGCATCCGGGTTGCCGCCGGTTGCGAAGATGTATCGACCAAGCCTTGTGCGCTTGGCAAGCACGGTCATGGCCACCGCCACTGCGATCAGCAACAGGACCGAAATGGGCAAGCCATAGGCTGCTGTGAAGCCCTCGGGCATGGTCTCACCACGCGCTTCGAACATGCGTTGGAGACGGCGGGTGGGAATCTGGTAAGAGTTCAGGATGCCAATAAAGCCCAGAATGGCGGCAGCGATGATACCGCACATGGCAAACTCGGCCCAGAGCGGTTTGACGGGAAAGCCGTGTCCTATCTTTGACCGGCGGGCGTTCCAGAGTGCGTAGAATGCGGCAAGTGTGGCCAGAACACCTAGGATCCAGCTTCCGGTTGTGCCCAAGGTTCCATTGATGCCGCCGAATTTCATGAAGGTTCCGTCCAGCGGGCCGATGGTCTGGCCGTTGGTCATGTACCAGGCCACGTTGCGCCAGACCAAGAGGCCACCGAGCGTTACGATGAAGGCGGGAATGGTCAGGTACCCGACCAGCCAGCCATGGAACGCGCCGATCAGGGCGCCTGAGGTCAGGCCGATCAGGATGGTGACCCAGGGAGTGATCGGATGGTTCAGCCCCAAGCCAAGCCAACTGGGTAAAATCAATGTCTGCGTCATCGCCATGATGGCCGAACAGGTCGCCAACAGGGCGCCGACCGACAGGTCGATATGCCGCGTCACGATGATGAAGACCATTCCGGTCGCCATGATGGCCACGCTGACGGTCTGAATCGTCAGATTGAAGATGTTGCGCGGTGTCAGAAATCGTCCGTCGGTGGCCAGGTGAAACACCACGCACAGAACGATGAACGCCCCAATCATACCGACCAGCCGGGTGTCAATCTCCAGTGTCTGAAGCAGGGTTCGGCGGGTTTGCGGGGTGTCGGTTGCAGACGCGGTGTCAGTCATTGCAGGGTCCACCATTTTGGGGCCTTCCCGCGCCATACACGCGGGAAGGATCAGTTTTCAGCAGATTAGTTGCAAGGTGCCGGGCCAGCGGTCACGCCCTGACAGAGCGCATCCTTGCCGATCCAGCCTGCATCGACCACGGCCGAGAGGTTGTCGGCAGTTACCGGTACGGGCGCCAGAAACACGGCGGTCATTTCGGTACCGGCAGGCGAAGTCCAGGACTGCGCGCCATCGATATCCGCCATGGCGGTGCCGCCAGCCAGAGCGACCGCGATTTCACCGGCCGCGCGGCCCAGATCGCGGGCATCCTTCCAGACGGACACGGTTTGCGTTCCCTTGGCCACCCGGTTCAGCGCCGCGTGATCGCCATCCTGGCCCGAGACAGGGATGCCTTCCATGCCTTGCGCAGTCAGCGCAGCCACGACGCCCCCAGCGGTCCCGTCATTCGACGCGACAACCGCATCCACACCGTTTTCGGTCGCGGTCAGGATCTGCTCCATGTTGCGCTGTGCATTGGCCGGCAGCCAACCATCCGTGTAAGCCTCGCCCACGATGGTGATGTCACCGGAATCGATTGCTGCCTGCAGCACTTCTTGTTGGCCACCACGCAGAAAATCGGCGTTCGGATCAGTGGGCGATCCCTTGATCATTACGTAGCGTCCCTTGGGCATCGCTTCGAACACGGCGCGGGCCTGCATCCGGCCGACTTCGACATTGTCGAAGGTCAGATAAAACGCGCGCGGGTCTTCGATCAGACGGTCATAACCGACGACCGGGATGCCTTCGTCCGCTGCCGCCTGCACTGCCGGGCCAATCGCCTGCGCGTCTTGGGCCAGAATGATCAGCGCGTCCACACCCTGAGCGATCAGGCTCTCCACATCCGAAAGCTGCTTGGCCGAGGACGATTGCGCATCTGCCGAGACATAGGTTGCCCCGGCCGCATCCAACGCACCTTTGATGGCGGCTTCGTCAGTCTTCCAGCGTTCCTCCTGGAAGTTCGACCAGCTTACGCCAATCGTCAGGTCCTGCGCGAATGCAGCAGTGGAGATGGCCATCGTCAAGGCCGCTGCCGCAGCCGTTGTCAATTTCTTCATGATATCCTCCCAATCGTTCCCGCCCCGGCTTTGGGTGCGGTCCCTTGTTCTTCCACTCTTATCCGATTAAATTCGATTGTCAAATTAAATAAACAGTCTAAACTGCCGACAGTGGCCTTTAGCGCGAACTCCTAAGGACGCGCCGCTGAAACGGCAACAAAACAAGGCAGTATGCGAGCGGGGGGATAACGATGCTCAGGGACCAACGTGTGAGAGGACGCCAGGCGATCCTGGACGTAATCCGCCGGTCGGGACGGATTGCCCGTATCGATATCGCCGGTTCAACGGGAATCAGTCAGGCAACGGTAACGACAGTTACAGCCGAGCTTTTGAAGGAAGGCCTGATCGAAGAGGTCGTAAGAGAGCCTGCCTCAGGCGGAACACGGCGCGGGCGCCCGCGTGTCGATCTGAAGCTGCGGGGACCAGCTCACATGGTCGCAGGTGTCAAGATCGCAAACCAATCCATCACTGTTGCCATCGTGGACTTTGAGGGAGAGCTCTTGGGCGATTTCGAAATGCCTTTGGCCCAAAGCACGTGGTCGGCAGAAGGCCTTGCGTTGCAAATGCGCACTGCCCTTACGAACGCCGCCAAAGGTATCTCCCGCACGCTCACAGACATTTCGGCAGTCGGAGTCGGGATGGCCGGGTTTGTCGATGCAGAACATGGCTTCATTCATTGGTCGCCGTCGCTGGAACACCGCAATGTCGCTTTCGCTAAAGTGCTTCAGACTGAAATCGACAAACCGGTATTCATTGACAATGACACCAACCTTGTCGCTCTGGCCGAGCTCTATTTCGGCCTCGGCCGTGATGCGCGCGATTTCCTGGTGGTTACCATCGAGAGCGGGGTAGGCATGGGCATCGTTCTGAACGGTGAGGTTTACCACGGCGAACGCGGGTGCGGTGCCGAGTTTGGTCACACCAAGGTGCACCTGGACGGCGCGCTGTGCCGCTGTGGCCAACGGGGATGCCTTGAGGCCTATGTCGCCGACTACGCCCTGACGCGCGAAGCTTCGGTGGGCGGACTGTTGCCATCGGACATCCCCGGAGAAAACGCCGTGGAATTTGTGGTCAATGCCGCCAAGGAGGGCAATACGCTGGCCAAATCAATCGTTGACCGCGCCGGACGTATGTTCGCCATGGGGTTGGCCAACCTCGTCAACATCTTCGATCCCGAGTTGATCATCCTGGCAGGCGTGCGGATGCAGGTCGATCACCTTTATGCCAACGAAGTAATTGACAGCATTCGGAATTCCATTGTCGAGGTGGACGCACCTCCGCCCAATATCGTGATCCACAAATGGAGCGATCTCATGTGGGCCCGTGGCGCATGTGCTTTTGCACTGCAGGAGGTTGAAGCCATGTCAGTGCGTGAGTTTGGAGAGAGCGTTGCGTAGCGTTTTGGCGGCAGCCTGCCTCGCTGTTTTGCCGATAGTAGGTTTGGCAGAACCGCGTTTTGAGCAGGTTGACATCGCCGCCCACGAGTACACCGGCGGCTGGGAACATTTCGTTGGCGGCGGGCTTGCCGGCTTTGATTGCGATGGTGACACGTTGCCCGAACTGTTCGCTGCAGGTGGCGAGAACCCGGCGGCGTTGTTTCGTAACACTTCGAAACCCGGCGGGACGGTATCTTTTGTCAAGGAAACACCTGAAAGCCTCGCGATTACCGGTGTCACGGGCGTGTATCCGCTGGAAATAGATGGTGACGGCGTGACGGACCTTGTTGTCCTACGAGTTGGGAAAAATTTGCTACTGCAGGGCCTTGGCGAATGCCGCTTTGCGCCGTTCGCGGATCTGAAACTGCCCGCATTGGATCGCTGGACCACAGCGTTCTCGGCCACTTGGGAGGCTGGAAATCGCCTGCCCACGCTGGCCTTCGGAAACTACGTGGATCGCTTGAACCCCGACGGGCCGTTCGAGGCCTGTGACCGTAACGAACTGTTTCGGCCGACCGGCAACGGTTATGGTGATCCGATGCCGCTGGAGCCCGGATTCTGCGCGCTTTCCATGCTGTTTTCCGATTGGGGCCGCCATGGCCGTGCAGATCTGCGTGTCAGCAATGACCGCCATTATTATGTGCGCGACGGCGAAGAGCAGATGTGGGCGATGGAGACGGACCCACGCCTGCTCACCGCTAGAGATGGTTGGCGGAGTTACAGTATCTGGGGCATGGGCATCGGCAGCCGCGACATGAATGGTGACGGGCTGCCGGATGTCTACTTGACCTCGATGGCGGATCAGAAATTCCAGTATCTTGCCGGGCGCGAGGCGCCGGAGTTCGTGGATGCGCCCTATGCCGCCGGTACGACGGCGCATCGCCCCTATGTAGGCGGCGATGGGCGGCCGTCGACGGGCTGGCACGTGGCGTTGGGGGATGTGCAGAATGACGGGTTGGACGACATGTTCGTCACCAAGGGCAACGTGGACCAGATGCCAGGCAGCGCCATGGACGACCCGAACAACCTATTGCTCCAACTGCCCAACGGCGGATTTGCCGAGGCCGGTGACAGCGCGGGCATTGCCAGTTTCGCCCGAGGCCGAGGCGCCGTGATGGCCGACTTCAACGCTGACGGGCTTCTGGATATTGCCGTTCTGAACCGCCGTGCTGCGATGGAAGTGTACCAGAATGTAAGCGAGCCTGAGGGAACGTGGATCGGGATTCTTCCGCAACAGGCCATATCCAACACCGATGCCATCGGCAGTTGGATCGAGATCGACACCGGCGACCGCATGATCGTGCGTGAGGTTACGGTTGGCGGGGGCCACGCGGGCGGTACACTGGGCCCTCAGCATTTCGGGCTGGGGGACAGCACTCAAGTGAAGCTGCGGGTCATCTGGCCGGATGGCGCGACCAGTGCATGGCAAGGTCTGGAAGCGGGCAAAACCTATGTCGTCACCCGCAACGGGAACGATTTCGACCCGCTGCCCTACTGATCCACGGGCAATCCGCTGGGAACATGTGCTGGAATGCCCAGCCGACCGGCGGCAGCCGTTGGGTCGGTGAGCGTCTCGAGAAAAGCGATGAGATGATCGATTTCCGCCTCGGTCAATTCGACCGGGGTCAGTTCGCTCGCTCCGGCAATCGCGGCGTGTTCGCGTCCGTCCGACAACACAGAAAAGTCGTCCCCAGCGTCGAAATCCGGCAGGATCGCCTGTGCAGGGTCATACGCGCTCAGGGACGTCATCGGATCGAGATGATGGCGGATGACTCTCCGCAAAGTCGCAAACGCGCCGTTGTGTCCGTAAGGCGCCGTCTGGGTGACATTGCGCAGACTGGGCGTTCGAAAGGCGTAAGCATCCGCCGGATCGCCAGTCACCCGCATCCGCCCGATATCCCGCCGATGGGTTTCGAACCGTTCCGCCTTGCCTGGGCCGAACTGCGGCATGGCGATGGCGTGAAACGCATGATCCGTCTGAAACTGCCCGGAATGGCAGCCATTGCATCCCGCCTTGCCATAGAAAAGATCCATACCCTGTAGAGCGGTCGGGGAAAGCGCCACCTCTCCACGCAAGTGCTTGTCAAAGGGGCTGTCGTCAGCGCGCCATTCGAAAGCGATAAAGGCCGCAATCGCGTTGGCGATGTCAGTGAAATGAACCGGCTTGGCGCCTATCACCGCGTCGAAACGCTGGCGATAGACCGGGATCTCCTCGACCCGCCGGGCGATCAGATCCCATGCCCCGCCCTCTCCGGTCAGCAGCCCAAGGCGCACGGCTTTCGATATCTCGTTCTCCGAATAATGCCCGGCCATCTCGTCCGCCGACAGCACCGGAAACATAGACTGCGCCGACAGGACCGAGGCGAATCCAACTTCCATATCCTCCCCCAGCGGCGTTCGGATGCCCGAGGGCCGCGTTGCGTCCGCCTCAAGGCGACCATCGTGAAACAGCGTGACGAACTGGGCCGCGCCGAGATTGAACAGTCCCGGTGCGTTGCGGGGGATGCGTTGTTCCGGATAATTCTCAGGGTCCGGCGCCCGGTCCGGGCCCAGCCCCGAGGCTCCGTCGCCCAAACCAAGCGAGACCCCATCCGAGGTGCCGAAGCGGGGATGATGACAGGTCGCGCAAGAGACGGTTTTGTTGCCACTCAGAATGGGATCGTAGAACAGCAGATGCCCCAACTCCACCTCGGCCGGATCAGTTGGTGCGAAGACCGCATCTGCCGACGGAAGGCCCTGCGCCGAGGCGGCGCCAGACAGGCACAAGACAAGGGCTGCGATCCGTTTCATTCGACCTCCGGAGCAATTTCCACGCTCAGGCTTTGAGCGTAGGGTTGCTCAGGCGTGCAGATAATCGATGGAAAGCCGGGCTGGTTCAATGCATCGGGGAAGTGCTGCGGCTCAAGACAGACACCCGCAAAGGGCTCATGGCTTTGTCCCTCCAGTGGTCGACCATCCGGGTGCAGAAACCGCCCGGAATAAAGCTGAAGGCCAGGCTGATCGCTCCACAACTGCAGACGCAGGCCGTTGGGCGCGCTCAGGTGGGCCACTGGGCCGTTGGTTTCGTCGAGCACGAAATTCGTATCAATTCCCCCAGTCCGCGCAATGGCATCACCCAGCCGCACAGGGTTGCGAAAGTGCAGATCCTTGCCCTCGACGCCTTGGATCATGCCGGTCGGGATCATATCCTGCCCCACGGGTGTGATAGCGCTGGCCTTCAGCGTCAGAAAATGGTCCGATACATCCCCCGTTCCCATCAGATTGTAATAGCTGTGCTGTGCCAGATTGATTGGCGTTGGTCGGTCTGGGCTGGCGCGCATATCATAGGTCAGGCGATAGCCTTCCAATGCGATTGTCACCTCGAAATCCACCGCCCCCGGATAGCCCTGATCGCCGTGCGGTGAGTGTAGCGTCAATCGCACCGCACGCTGCCCGTCCCGCTCCATGCGCCAGAGTTGCCGGGTGAGGCCCCCTGCCCCTCCATGCAGGTGATTAACGCCGTCATTGGCGTCCAAGCTATATGTCTTGCCCTCCATTACGAACCGCGCACCCGAGGTCCGGTTGGCCACCCGCCCAGCGATCACGCCCTTGAAGGTTTCGGGAAACCTGCGGTGATCTTCCGGTTCGGCGTAGGATTGCACCACCGGTACCAGTTCTCCGGCAACCGGAACGCGCCAGTCATGGGTGATGCATCCCAGCGACAGGATGGTCACGGACACATCGCCCGAGATCAGTTTCACGCTTTCGATCCCCCCTTCAGACATGCCTGAGGCTCACACGAAGCGGTTGACGTAGTTCTCAAGCATCTCCTGGCGACCCGAGCGCGGTTCAGGGTTGATGCCCTTAGCCAGAACTCGGTCCGAGATCGTGCCTAGGTCGCTGGTCAGCATCGCCTGCGCCTCCGGCGTATCCCAACCGGCGTATCGCTCGGCCAACGCAGCGTCTAGCCCACCATCCTCAATCATTGCTGCGGCGGCCTTCAGACCGCGAGCACAGATGTCCATCCCGCCTACATGAGCCGCGACCAAGTCTTGAGCATCCAGCGACTGGCGCCGCAGTTTTGCGTCGAAATTGGTGCCACCCGTGGTGAAACCGCCGGATTTCAGGATGTGGTAATAGGCCAGCGCGACCTCGGGCGTATTGTTGGGAAACTGGTCGGTGTCCCAGCCGGACTGGTAATCGTTACGGTTCATGTCGATCGAGCCCAGCATGCCCTCGGCAGCAGCCACCGCGATTTCGTGCTCAAAGGAATGTCCGGCCAGAATCGCATGGCCCTGTTCGAGATTCAGCTTGACCTCTCCCTCCAGTCCGTATTTGCGCAGAAACCCGATACAGGTGGCGGCATCGAAATCATATTGGTGCTTGGACGGCTCCTGCGGCTTGGGCTCGACCAGAATAGTGCCCTGGAAGCCGATCTTGTGCTTGTAGTCCACAACCATGCTCAGGAACCGGCCCATATGGTCCAACTCGCGCCCCATATCGGTGTTGAGCAGGGTCTCATACCCCTCGCGCCCGCCCCAAAGCACGTAATTCGCGCCGCCCAGCTTGTGGGTCGCATCCATGCAGCCTTTGACCGTGGCGACGGCAAAGGCGAACACATCCGGGTCGGGATTGGTCGAGGCACCTCCCATCCAGCGCCGATGGCTGAACATGTTGGCAGTGCCCCAGAGCAGTCGGGTATCCGAGGTCGCCATCTTATCACCGATATAGTCGGTGATCTCATTCAGCGTCGCCAGATTGTCGGCGAAATTGCCCTGTTCGGGCCGGATATCGGCGTCGTGCCAGCAGAAGAAGGGCGCGCCGAGCAGGTCGAACATCTCAAAAGCCACATCGGCCTTGAGGCGGGCACGGCCCATGTCGTCCTGCGGGTGCCAGGCTCGGACGAAGGTAGGACCGCCGAACGGATCCCCCCCCTCCCACGCAAAACTGTGCCACCAGGCAACGGCAAAGCGCAGGTGATCCTCCATGCGCTTGCCCATGACGATCTCATCCGGGTTGTAGTGGCGAAAGGCCAGCGGGTTGGTGCTGTCGGGGCCTTCATAAACGACCTTGTCGATCCCGTCGAAAAATCCCGTACTCATGAAAGCTCCTTCAATGCTGGGTAGATAGCGCGCCAGTTGCGGTAGGCGGCGTCATAGGCGGCGGTCAGGTCCGCGCGGGGCAGTATGGTTTCGGCAATGGCGGGTTTGGTCATGATGTCCTCGGGGCGGGCGCCGGTGGCGGCGCAGATCCCCAGCCGCGCCGCGCCCATCGCAGCCCCGAACTCACCCTGTTCCGGCAGGTCCAGCGGCAGGTTCAGGATCGTGGCCAGTAACTCGACCCAATAGGTCGAGCGCGAGCCTCCACCGATAATCAGCAGACGCTCAGGGCGAGCACCTGCCGTGCGCAGGGCTTCGAGGCTATCGCGCAGGGCAAAGCCAACACCCTCAAGAACGGCGCGCGTCAGGTCCAGTGGGTCGTCGGCAATGCCAAGCCCTAGGAACGCGCCGCGTGTGTGGCTGTCGTTGTGTGGTGTGCGTTCGCCGGACAAGTAGGGCAGGAACCGGATGCGGCCCGGGACGTCAATTTGCTCACCCAGCGCTTGCGTCAACTCCGCCGGATTCTGCCCCAACTGGCGGGATAGCCAGTTCAGGCTGTCGGTCGCCGACAGGATCACACCCATCTGGTACCACCGGTCAGGTACCGCATGGCAGAAAGTGTGCACTGCTGTTTCCGGTTTAGGAACATAGCCATCCCGCGCGGTCAGCAACACACCCGAAGTGCCGAGCGAGACGAACCCCTCTCCGTCATTCAGCGCCCCAACACCACAGGCCGCCGCCGCATTGTCCCCGGCGCCGCCCGCCACGGTGACCGGAGCACTCAATCCCCATTCAGCGACCAGATCAGCACGCAGGTGTCCTGCGGGCGCACAACCCTCGACCAGCCGGGGCATGCGGGCCTGCCGCATACCAGAGGCCTCAAGAAGCTCTGGCGACCAGTCGCGCGCGCCCACATCCAGCCACGAAGTACCTGCCGCGTCGGACAGATCGCCAACCGTCTCGCCGGTCATCCAGAAGTTCAGGTAGGCCGCAGGGAGCAGAACCTTGTCCACACGCGCAAAAACCTCGGGCTCATGCGCCTGGATCCAGGCCAACTTGGGAGCCGTGAAGCCCGGAAAAACGATGTTGCCCGACAATTGGCGGACGTCCGGCTGACTATCCAGCCACGCAGCCTCGGCATGGCTGCGGGTATCGTTCCACAAGATGCAGGGCCGCAGAACCTGCCCATTGTCATCCAGCAGAACCGCTCCGTGCATGTGCCCTGCAACGCCGATCCCAGTTAAGTGGGAAAACGCGTCGGCATCTTGGCTCCGCAACCGCGAGACCACCGTCTGCACGGCCTGGGTCCAATCTGCGGGCGCCTGTTCGGACCAACCCGGAAGGGGGCGGGACACCTCGTATTCCGCCTCGGCTTCGGCCAAAACGCGGCCCTGCGCGTCAACTAGAAGACCGCGCAGGCCCGAGGTGCCAAGATCAAGACCGAGGAAGGTGTCATTTGCCATGCGCATACTTAGCCTCATTTTTAATTTGAAAGTCAAATTAAAACGAGATTGCTCCTTGGGTGGCCCGAAAATAGCGGCATTTGACCGAACCTATCCTTCGGCTCGATACGCGCACCTCAACTCCGCACATTGGTGGACAAGAATGCAGATGAGTTGATATTGCCCGTTCAGCGGATCAGCTCGCGCGACGGATCAGGAGGCAGGCGATAAATGAGCAGGACCCTTGCAGGTCGTACCGCCCTGTCTCTGGCCGTTGGTCTGATCGGAGCGGGCCTTGCAACCATTGCCGGGCTTCCGGCAGCCCCGTTGATCGGTGCTGCAATCACAACATCTGCCGCCGCGTGGGCAGGAGCTACTTTAGCGGTGGACGCCCGGGTCCGCGATGTGGGGTTTCTTATCATCGGCCTGTCGCTCGGCTCAGGCTTTCAGGCGGATATTCTGGATAAGGTCGGATCGTGGGTGCTGTCGCTGGCAATCCTGTGCCTGTCGATTTTCGCAACACTCTTGATCGGCAAATGGCTCATGCAATCGCTCGCCAAGGCGGATCGGGAAACAGCGACGCTGGCCAGCGCGCCCGGCACCATGTCAATGGCCATCGCCATGGCCGTCGAAGGTCGGGGGGATGCGACCCGAGTCACCGTCATACAATCCATGCGCCTGCTTATGCTGACCGCGATCCTGCCACTGGCGCTGGTGGGAACCGGCGTAAGCTTGGCGGATGCAGTGCCGCAACCCAGCATCGATTGGCTTCATCTATGCCTTTTGGCGCTGGCTGGTTGGGTCTGCGCAAGCCTTATCAAACGCACAGGTTTCCCAGCCGCCCTTTTGGTCGGGGGTATGGCCATCAGCGCGTTAGCCCATGTTTTTGGGCTGGTTCATGGTACGCCGCACCCATGGGTGCAGTTTGTCGGCTACTGCCTGATCGGTTCGGTCATCGGCAGCCGATTTTCTGGAATTACCCTGGCCGCAATTCGCCGGGAAGCGGGCTCAACCGCTCTGATCGTTGCCGTTGCCGCAATCGTGTCGGCAATTTTTGCGCTGTGCGTCAGCTTCATGACACAGCTCCCCATCGGGCAGGTCTGGGTCGCTTTTGCTCCGGGCGGGGTTGAAGCCATGGCGGCCATTGGTCTCGCCATGGGGTTCGACCCCGCCTACGTAGCCGTGCATCACCTTGCAAGGATCAGCTTTTTGACACTGTGCTTGCCGCTGGTGCTCAAACGATAGGACAGATGCCCCTGATTCAAGCGTCACAGCCCCTAAGGTAAGGTGGATTGGGCCTGAGCTACAAAGTGGTCTGGATCGACGCCCGGCACCTCGGTTATCCAGACCGGTTGTTTCCAGCTATGGGGATAGGCGGCATAGAAGGTAGCGCATTTGCCGTCAGGATCCTCTTTGAAAAAATTTCCGGAGCGCGAGATCCACAACCGCGACGACATCGCCAATGCCGATGTCATGCCCGGCCTCAAAAACTTCAAAAACCAGTTCCTGCTCAAACAGAACTGGAAGGACGTCACCAGCAGCGCAGCGGACTGAGGTTTCAAGGGACCTGCCCTCTCGGAAGGGCAAAGAGGACAGGTCCGTTCGGGATCAGTCGCCGTCGGCGACACCCTCTGCTCGGGCGCGTGCGCGGCGGGCCCGGTAGCTGGGCAGGATGACCAGGATGATGGCCAGAACCAGCAGGCCCAGTGTCATCGGACGATCGAGGATGAAACCGATACCGTCGGCCAGCTGCATCGAGCGGGCGAAGTTATCCTCAAGCATCGAACCAAGGATGAAGCCGATCAGCGCCGGGGCCAGCGGGTAATCTGCAAAGCGCAGGATCGTGGCGATCACGCCCATGCCGGTCAGCAGCAGCAACTCGGTCGCATTGTTCTGCCCGATATAGGCCCCCATCAGTGTGAAGAACAGGATGAAGGGGATCAGGTAGTTGCGCGGCACCGCCAGAACCTTGGCGATATAGGGGATCAGCGGCAGGTTCAGGATCAGCAGGATCAGGTTGCCCAGATACATCGAGATGATGACCGCCCAGAAGATCGACGGGTTGTCGATCATCAGCCGTGGACCGGGCGAGACGTTCAGCGCGATCAGCGCGCCAAGCAGGATTGCCGTGGTGCCCGAGCCGGGAATGCCCAGCGTCAGCAGCGGCACGAACGACCCGGTACAAGCCGCGTTGTTGGCCGATTCCGGCGCCGCCAGCCCCTTGATCGAGCCCTTGCCGAACTGCTCCTGTTCGTCCTTAGGCGCGATGTTGCGCTCGACCGCGTAACCAAGGAACGAGGCGATGGTCGCCCCCGCCCCCGGCAGTACGCCGATCAGGAAGCCCTGTACCGACTGACGCCCGATGACCGGCGCGATGGATTTGGCCTCCTCCCGGTTGATGCGCAGGTCCTTGATCTCCTGTGACTTGCCGTCATCCCCGCCCGAGCGGCTGGGGTCTAGGACCAGAAAGATCGCCTCGGGCATCGCGAACATGGCCATCGCCAGCGTGATGAAGCCGAAGCCGGATTGCAGGTCCTGGATGCCGCCGGTAAAGCGCGGCAGGTTGAACAAGGCGCCCTCGCCCACCGTGGCCATTATCAGGCCCAGCAAGGTCATCATCAGCGCCTTGCCCACCTGACCGGACCCGGCAAAGGCGGCAATCGCCGAGAGGCCCACCACCATCAGCGCAAAGTATTCTGCCGAGTGAAACAGCAGCGCCACCGAGGCCAGCGCCGGGGCAAAGACCATCAGCAGGATGGCCCCAATCGTGCCGCCCATGAAGGACGAAATCGCGGCTACCGTCAGCGCCTTGCCCGCCTTGCCCGACCGTGCCAGCGGATAGCCGTCGAAACTCGACGCGACCGTCGAAGCCACGCCGGGCGCGTTGATCAGGATCGACGAGGTCGAGCCCCCGAAAATCGCACCGTAGTACACTCCGGCTAGCAGGATCAGAGCCGCCGACGGATCGCCGAGGCTGATCGCGACCGGGATCATGATCGAGATGATCGACATCGGCCCCAGGCCGGGCAGCATGCCGATAAACGTGCCAATCAGGCAGCCGCCAATCACCATCAGGATGTTGGTGATGGAAAAGGCGGTGCCAAGGCCGATGAGAATTCCTTCAAGCATCTGCGACCTCCCTCACACAAACCACGGCAGGGGCCGCATGAAGATACCCAGCACCTCGTCCACCAGGTACCAGACGAACCCGGCAGCGATCACACCGATGACGCCCATCATCACCCAGCGGCGCTCCCCCAGAATGGCGGACCCGGCGACCAGGAAGATCGTTGTCGAGGCAAGAAACCCGATAGGTCGCAGCGCAAAGGCGTAGGCCACCATGAGCAGCAGAAGGCTGACCGCCTGACCCAGCTTGTACTCGGTCAGCTTGCGATAGTTGATCTCGGCCACTTCCGCAGTGTGATTGGATTTTTCGAGCCCCAGCACGATGGTCAGTGCTGTCAGGATACCCAGAACGCTCAGGACCTTGGGAAAGGTGCTGGGCCAGATCGGGTTGTTACGCATGAATGGCGGCAGCCCGGCATCCATCGTGAAAAAGGCGGTATACCCATAGACCGCGCAGATGAGCAGAAAAATGAGTGCTATGACGCGATCGAGTGCCATACCAATCCCTCCCCTAATTGGTAGTGATGCGCCCGGTCGGGCCGGGCGCACTGGTTGCTGGGCTCAGAGAAAGCCCAGCTTTTTCATCAGATCGCCGATCACCTTTTCCTGCTCTTCCAGGAAGGTCAGAAAATCGTCGCCCGAATTGTGGATGTCGACCCAACCGTTGCGGTCGCGCACTTCGGCCCATTCGGGGGTTTCATACATCGCGGCCAGCACCTCTTGGTAAGCCGCCGCCTGTTCAGCGGGCAGGCCCGGCGCGCCAAAGAAACCACGCCAATTCACGAAAGATGTTTCGATGCCCTGCTCTTTAAGCGTCGGTGCGTCCTGATAGCTGGCCACACGCTCGTCCGAAGTTACGCCGATGATCTTCACTTCGCCCGCATTGGCCAAGTCGATTGCTTCGGAGAAACCAGTCGAGAGCGCCGCAATCTCGCCCGAGAGCAGCGCGGCCATGGCCTTGCCGCCTGCGTCATACGGGATGTACTTCACCGCAGTCGGGTCCTCGCCCGCCGCCTCGAACGCCATGGCCGCAACAAGATGGTCCATGCCACCCGGAACCGAGCCACCGCCGACAGCGGTGCCTCGCGGGTCGGCCTTGTAGGCGTCGATAAGATCGCTCATCGAGTTGATCGGGCTGTCCTTGCCCACCACAAACGCCGCATAGTCGCCGATGGTTCCGGCCACCAGCGTCAGGTCGCGGAAATTATGCGGAAACACGCCGGTCAGCGAGCGGATCACGATCGGGGTCGAGTTAACCATCAGCGTGCCATGGTTGCTCTCGGCGTTCTCGATCAGGAACCCGATGGCCTTGCCACCGCCGCCGCCGGACATGTTCTCGTAGCTGGCGGTGCCCACCAGACCCGAGTTGGTCAGTGCTTCGCCGGTTCCGCGCGCAGTTCCGTCCCAGCCGCCTCCGGCTCCGCCGGGGATTAGGAAATGGATGCTTTCAACCTTCTGGTCTGCGGCAAGGGCGGCGTGTCCGCCAAGGCTCAGCACCGCCGCTGTAGCCGTGATCATGACCCGACGGGTCAGGTTCATTTTCATCATGGTGTCCTCCCTGGAACAATTGTCTGGACGTCGCAAACTCGTTGGTTCGCCTTCCGTGCAGGCGACTCTATCCGCCGACCCTGACACCCACCTGACATTAAGCCGATTCCCCGGAGATCTGTTGGTTTCTTGATTTTTACTATTAGAAACAATGAGTTTTATGCCATTATAATGCAAGCTGATTGGGGCAGACAGCATGGGCGGCGTTCAAATCCGAGCACCAGGTCTGGCGTTTGAAGTGCCCGGTATGGACACTTAGATTGCAGCTACTCGTCGCGCCAGATGGAAACCCCTTGGGGCGGAACAACCTGTCCACCGACCAGAAACTGCGGCCGCTCCGGCAACACCACATCCTCATCCCCGAAATTGAGGGCGAACCCGAGCGGGCCGCGCCGGGTTACGCGCAGATCGGGGGGACATTCGGAATGGGGCACGCCGGACCAGTCAAGCACATCCGTCATCACCGATCTGAGCAGGGCCTGACTGGGAAGCACGGCCAGATATGTGGCACGCGTGGATCTGACCACGGCAGGGCTGCCATCCTGATAACGGCTGCGGAACCGCCCGATAACCTCGTGATCCGTCTCGACGATTTCCCGCCATCCGGTGACTTCATGCGGCGCCTCTTTCCTGAACGAAACGGCTTCCGGCGCAAAATCCGGCAAGGATTCAACTCGCAACACCCGAACGCCGGTGAGATCTGCCAGCGGCCCTGGCGCAAGATTGACCGGGGTATGCAAATCCTCGGTCTTGCTGCCCGCGCGGGGGCCGATCAGCAGTTTGGCATCACAGTTTGCCAACCGCATGGCAAATTCCGGGGACAGGATTGTGTTCTGAGGCAAGACCACCAAGACATAACCGGATAGGTTCGCATCCGGCCCTACGATATCCAGATCAACCCCCAACTGCCGCAACGCCGTATACCACTCCCGATGTATCTGCGCATTGGGGAAATCCGCGTCATGCGGCAGGATGTCGGCGGCCCAAATCGAAGGGTAGTCGAACACCATGGCAACCTGCGCCTGCGCGCGCGCTGCCGGGGGTAACAATTTTCGCTCTGCCGCGACCTGAAGCACCTCAAACGCCGCCTGATCGCGGCTGCCATCAGAGCGGTGCAGAGCGGTGTGATATTGCTCTTGCGCAAAAGGCGCCTGCCGCCATCGAAAGAACATCACCGCCTCGGCCCCGTGGGCATAAGCGGCCCAGGTCCACAGGCGGATCATGCCATCTGCCGGCGAGGGGTTCTTTTGCGCCCAATCGACCGGGCCGGGCTGCTGTTCAAGAACCCACATGCGCCCCCGCCCCTGACAGCGATAAAGGTCGCAGTGAAACCCCTGATAGTCTGGCGCGCCGCTGCGCAGGTAGCGACGTTTTTGCTCCTCGGTCAGGGTCGAGCCCAAAAGGTTGCCAAGCGGGTAGCTGTCGAAACCCACGATATCCAGATCGGCGGCGACCGCGTGGTGATCGAACTCGAAACTACCCGCCATGAAATTGTGGGTGATGTCGCGGCCCGTCGCGTGTTCGCGCAGGATGTCCACCTGCGCGCGGTTGAAGAGGCGCACCCGGTCCGAGGAATAGCGAGCGAAATCCAGTGCATGAGTCGGGTTCGGGCTGGCCACGAACCCGGCGGGTAGTTCGATCTGGTCGAAGCTGGAATAGAGCGACCCCCAGAACACCGTCCCCCATGTTCGATTGAGAGTGTCAATCGAACCATACCGCTCCGCCAGCCAACGCCGGAACCCCTGCCGGGCGGCGTCGGAGTAGCTGAGAACCGTGTCGTGATCGTTATATTCGTTGTCGATCTGCCAGGCGTGGACATGGGGGGTCTCGCCATATCTGCGGGCATACTCGGTGGCGATGCGGCAGGCCTCGTGCAGGTAGAGGTCACTGGAAAAGCAATAGTGACGGCGCGAGCCGAAACCACGCACCCGTCCATCCGCCCCCACCGGCAGGATCTCTGGATGTTCATCGATCAGCCATTTGGGCGGCGCGGCGGTGGGGGTGCACATCATCACCTTCAATCCAGCCTCACCTAAGATGCCGACCACTTCGTCCAGCCATCCCCAGTTGAACTCGCCCCGTCGGGGTTCGACCAGGGCCCAGGTGAACTCGGCAATCCGCACCCAGTCGAGCCCCATTTCGGCCATTTGCGCCGCGTCGTCACGCCATTGGGACGGATCCCAATGCTCAGGATAGTAGCAGACGCCCAACTCCAGCCTGCTCATCTGTCTTCCTTCGCCGTCCGGCGCTCGATCCATTTCAGGAAGCTGGCGCAGCCCAACGTGATCACGACGTAGAAGATGGCCGCTGTGTTGAAGGGCGCGAAGGGCAGGAAGCTGGCCGCCTGAAACTCGCGCATCCGCTGGGTCATATCGCGGACGGAGAGGATAGAGAGCAGCGAGGTATCCTTGATCATCGCGATGAATTCGTTGCCCAACGGTGGGGTCACGATGCGCAACGCCTGTGGCAGAATTATCAACCGCGCGGTCTGCCAGCGGGACAGGCCCAGCGAGCCGCCCGCCTCGATCTGGCCCCGCGGGATCGCCTCGATCCCCGAGCGAAAGATTTCGGCCATATAAGCCGAATACCCGACCGAGATGGCGATGATGCCCCGGGTCATGTTGGTCATGTCGATGCCGCCGCCGGTGGCATCCTTGACCGCGCCCGCCAGCGGCAGTCCGATATAGAGGATGATCACCAGCATCGGAATGCCCCTGATCGTGTCCACGAAGAATTCCGAGCCCACTGCCAATGGGTGCAGCTTGTGCTGGGCACCACCCACCGTCAGGATCAGCAGCAAGAAGCCAAAGACGGCGAAGGCAAGCGCAGGATTGCGGGATTCGTCTGGCAGAAAACTGGTCTGCCAGAGCACCGGATAGCCCTGTGTGTGGGCGTCGACCGGAACGAAGGCGCCAGAGACGCTGTCAATGCTCTCGATCTGCTCCAATGCGGTGGCGGCATCGGTGGCGCTGCGGATCTTGATCTGGCGGTCTTCGCCGCCGTCGAACTCTCCGAACCGGATGATGTCGGCCTGCGCTTGCGGGGTGCCGCGCACGATGGCGATACGGGCCTCGGTGCTGCCGACCAGCACATAGCTGACCTGCGGTTGCATGAAGAAGAAGGTCGAGATGGCCAGTAGGGCCAGGCTGACCGAGCCATAGACGACCGTGGTTCGCGCTTTGGCTCGGAATGATTGCAGCCCTACCCAGATCAGGCCGAGGATGGCGGAAAAGATATAGGCAAAGATGGCCGCGCGGAAGGTAATGGCGACCCCGGCGGCGAATTGCCAGTGCGCCATGAACAGCAAGTAGAACAGCGCCGCGCCGGAGAGTATCTCGAAGCCGATACGGAGATACCGCCGCGCCGGACCGAACATTCGGGTCGACACCACAAACACGGCCAGAAGGGCGGTATAGCCACCGAGAGCGGTTTGCAGGCCCGTTTGCACCTGCCCAACTACTTCTGGAAACAGCACCCAGTCCTGCGAGGAACGGTCGATCAGCTTCGAAGTGTTCTCGTCAAGCGAATGGAAGAACGCGGATTCGGCAAAGGGCATCAGAACCTGCGGTGCCAGAATGGCCAGCGTCAACGCGATCAGTGCGGCTGGCAGCGCGGCCCAGGCGGCTACGCGCAGCCAGGCCGGGGCACCCTCGGCAAATCGGGCGTTGCGGGCGCACAGGTATCCAAGCGCCGCCACGGCCAGAAGGATCAGAAATCCCGCAAAAATCGGGCCTGCATTCTCACCGATTCCGATGATCGCGTAGAGCGATCTGAGATATTTCGGAGATGAGGCAAACAGATAGACAATGAACGGGGCAGCGGCGAGCAGGACAAGGTTGCTAGGGCGGATTGAGCTTAGCCGGGACATGGGACCTCTGCGCACGGAAATGGGCCCGGCGATACAAAACCGCCGGGCCAAGGTTTCACCAAAGGGTCAGTTGGTGCCCCAGTACTGGCCGATCAGTTTGTCGAGCGTGCCATCTGCCTTGATCGCGGCCAGCCCTTCGTTGATGGCATCAACGGTGGCGTCGCCTTCCTGAAACACGATACCTAGCGGGTCGGATTTCAGCCCGGTGATGCCAACAGTCAGCTCGCCCGCAAACTCCTGCTCGTAAGCCGCGGCCGAGGTGCCGTCGATGATGACCCCGTGCACATCCGCGTTTTGAAGCGCCAGAATGGCGGCCGAGAAATTGTCATAGAGGCTGACATTCTCGCGCCCCACCAACTCCTCGGCCAACTGCGCATTGGTGGTGCCGGTCTGCGCGGCCAGCTTCTTGCCGCCGGCCTTGAAGTCATCGAGCGTCATCGAGGCATCGTCGACCCGCAGCAGGATCGCCTGACTGACGACAATGTAGGGTTCCGAGAAATCCATGCTCTCTTCGCGTTCCGGCGTGATCGACACGCCCGAGATCACCAGATCGAACTCGCCCTGCTGAAGCGCGGCAAAGATGCCGTCCCAGGCAGTGTTTACGAAGTTCGGAACACAGTTGATCTGGGCGCAAATGGCGTTCATCACATCGACATCAAAGCCCACGATCTTGCCCGTGGCCTCATCCACAGTTTCCATCGGCGGATAGGTGGCGTCGGTTCCGATCTTCAGCACGCGGCCCTCTAGATCGGCGGCAAATGCCGCAGGGGCGGCCAGCGCGGCCATTGTAGCGGCGGCAAGCAGTTTCTTGAACATCTCCGGTCTCTCCTCTGTTGGTTCAGGTGGTAAGCGCCTGTTGCGGCGCGGGTATGTCAGGTTGCCGCTCGATAAGGGTGGCCCTGATCTTCTTTTGGGTCTCGGACGGGTCGGCCCCGTCCAGACATTTCAGCATGAACTCGCCCAGAAGGCGGCTCGTTTCCTCAATGGGAACATAATAGGTGGTGGGCGGGGGCACGAAATAGCGGCTGAGCTGTAAGTCGTCAGTCGATATCACCGTGAAGTCGGGTCCGACCCGTACTCCGGTCTCGGCAGCGGCTGACAACACCCCCAGGGTCATCGCTTCATTGGCACAGATACAGGCGCTTGGCTTGTCGTCTAGTTGCATCAGGGTCTGAAACGCCCGCTTTCCGGTGCGAGCGGTTGTAGGACCGCTGACGATCAGTGCCGGGTCGGTCGAAATTCTCGCCGTTGCCAGCGCGTTTTCATAGCCCTGTCTACGTTGGTCGGCATAAATCAGATCTTCGGGTGGGTTTACCAGCGAGATGCGGCGGTGGCCCAGGCGGATCAGACGTACGGTGGCGTCGAAGGCTGCTGTCTGGCTGTCGAAATCGACAAAGGCATGGGGGCGGGTGCTGTCGCTCATGCCATAACTGACGAAGGGAAAACCCTTGTCCTGAAGGTAGGCGATGCGCGGGTCGTTTTTGAGCGTTGCGGTGAAGATCACTCCGTCCGCCAGCCCTCCGCCGACGATACGGTCGAGCGTGGCCATCGCGTCGTCAGAGTTCGCGACACTGAATACGCTCAGTTCATAACGTGTTCTGGTAATGGCTGAGGAGATGCCCGCCAGAATGCGGGTGAATTCGACGCCCTCCCACTCGTCCGGAGCATCGGTCGAGACGCCGACTAGCACGGCGATGCGGTAGGATTTGTTGGTTCTGAGCTTCAGTGCGTCCAGATTGACCCGGTATCCCAGCTCGACCGCAACGCGCTGGATTTCGTCGCGGGTCTCGGGCTTGACTGATTTCGCGCCACGCAGCGCGTTCGAGACGGTGCCGACCGAATAGCCGGTGCGTTTCGAGATCGACTTGATCGTCGGCCGCGCCACTACCCGCACCTTTCCGCCATCTGATCCATGAGGAAGCGGCGACCGGTCTCCAGCGTCCGCCGGTGGTTCCCGGTTTCGTCATGTTCAACCAATAGATCGGTGCAGGCACTGTCTGCCAGCGCGCACAGGACCGGTGCCCAATCGATCACCCCCTGCCCCAGATCGCGCCAGCGCTCATCCCCGATTCCCGCTGCTGGATCGGCATCCTTGATGTGGGCGGAGACGATGCGGGACGCAAAACGGTCGAGTATCCGTGCAATGTCACAGCCCGCGACGGCCAGCCATCCGATATCCGGTTGCCAGGACAGATTTTCCTGTTCAAGGACAATATCCAGAGGCGTTGCTCCCGTCTCTCCGACTAGATCAAAATCGTGGTTGTGATAAGCGAGACGAATTCCGTGCGACGACAGATGGTCCGCCCATTCCGCCAATTGGCCCGACACCGCACGCCATCCCTCGGCGGTGTCGGGCCGCACCTTGGGCGTCAGCCAAGGCATGACAGCCACCGGGCATTCCAGCAGCCCCAGCAAGGCCACGATATCCTCAAGGCAAGTCTCAAACTCCTCCCAATCGAAATGCGCCGAGCGCACACGAAAGCCAGAGGAGGTCACGCAGGCAGCAACTTCGTTAGGGGAAAGACCGTGAAAGCCGACCGTTTCGACATCCGTGAAGCCGCAAGACGCCACCAGATCCAGCTGCGCCGCCAGATCGCCCCGTTGCCGAACCGTGTATAATTGCGCCGAAACTCGCATCTGACCTTCATTGAAACGTTTCAATGAAGGTGAAACACCGAACTCCGCCTTGTCAAGGTGGTGCTTCGAGCGCCGTGCAAGGCGGTCCGCCAGCCGCGCTGGCGAGCCGCGTGAGGACTACTTTCGCAATGACAACCCGTTGTGGAACAGATGAACCTTCTCAGGGTCCGCCGACATCGCCACCGTCTCGCCGCGCAGGTTCTTCTGCACACCGGGGAGTTTGGCGATCATCGCGTCGTTATCTGCCTCGTTTTCGAAATACAGCAGCGTGACTTCACCCAGCGCTTCGGTGAAATCCACCTTGCCCTGAAGCAGATAGGTTCCGTTGGCTGTATAAAGATCTTCGGGGCGCACACCGACATTGACGCTTTTGCCCTTGTCCTCGGGGCTAGTAGGGATTGCAGACACCGCCGTCCCGCCGGCATCCAGAGCAACGGTTGTCCTGTCACCGGTTTCAGTGATCGTTCCGGGCAGCAGGTTCATCGCAGGCGAACCGATGAACTGCGCCACGAACTCGTTGTCGGGCGTCTCATACAGCTCGAGCGGTGTACCCACTTGCGCGATCCCCTTGTTGGCCAGAACCACGATGCGGCTGGCCAGCGTCATCGCCTCGACCTGGTCATGGGTCACGTAGATCATCGTGCTGTCGGGCATCGCCTCTTTCAGCCGGGCTATCTCGATCCTCGTAGCCACACGTAGGGCCGCGTCGAGATTCGAGAGCGGTTCGTCGAAGAGATAGACCTTGGGGTCGCGCACGATAGCACGGCCAATGGCAACCCGCTGGCGCTGACCACCGGACAAGGCCTTGGGCAGGCGGTCCAGAAAAGGCTCAAGCTGCAGAATGCGGGCGGCACGTTCAACGGCCTTGTCGACCTCGTCTTTCGGCTGCTTGGCGATCTTGAGGGCAAAAGCCATATTATCGCGCACGGTCATATGCGGGTAGAGCGCGTAGCTCTGGAACACCATGGCGATGCCGCGCTGCGCGGGCGGCACATCGTTCATGACCGTATCGTCGATTTCCAGGGTTCCGCCCGAGATGCTTTCGAGCCCGGCGATCATCCGCAACAGGGTTGATTTGCCGCAACCCGACGGTCCGACAAAGACGATCAGTTCGCCACCGGAAATATCGAGATTGATGTCCTTGAGCACATCGACCGACCCATAGGTCTTGGCGACGCTGGTGAGTTTGAGATCCGTCATGCCTTACCCTTTCCTGCGTGCTGCCAGACAGAACTGCCAGGCCCCGAGCGCGACCTGCCCGCTGGCATCGGCAGCAACGCTGCCCAAATCCTGACCGATGATGTGCCAATCGCCCTGTGGTAACGTCACCTGCCCCGTCTCGGTGCCGAGGTTGAAGGCGCAAAAGATTTGCTCGCTGCCATTGTCCCGCAAGAACGAAAGAACATCGCCCGCTGCGGTCATATCCAATTGCGCGCCCGACTTTAGCGCCGGATGGCTGTGACGCAGTGCAATGGCCCGGCGGTAGTGATGCAGCAATGCCTGCGGATCCGACTCTTGCCGGTCGACAGCACTTGCCGCCTGCTCCGCGCTGACCGGCAACCAAGGCCGCGCGCCGCTGAAACCGGCGTTTTCATCCTGGGTTTTCCAGACCATGGGCGTGCGGCACCCGTCCCGGCCCTTGAACTCGGGCCAGAACTCGATGCCATACGGGTCCTGCAGACTTTCGAACGGCACATCCGCCTCAGCCAGACCCAGTTCTTCACCCTGGTACAGGCAAGCCGACCCGCGCAGGCTCATCATCAGAACCGAGTGCAGTCGCAGCGCTGCTTCGTCCAGCCCCCAACGCGAGGCGTGGCGGGCGACATCATGGTTTGAGAATGCCCAACAGGCCCAGGCATCGCCCGCTTTGCTTTCCAGCTGGTCAAAAACCTGCTTGGCATAGCTTGCGGTGATCCGCCGTTTCTCAAGAAACTCAAAGGCATAGCACATGTGCATGCGCTTATCGCCCGAGGTGTATTCCCCCATAATCTCAAGCCCACGCTGGGCATCGCCGACCTCGCCCAGACAAGCGCGGTCCTCGTGTTCGTCGGTAAGCGCGCGCAGCCGTTCCAGAAACGCGAGGTTTTCAGGCTGGCTCTTGGAATAGAGATGATCCTGGTGGTTGTAAGGGTTCACCATCGGCGCGATCGAGGCGTTGCGCTCGGACACCGGCAGGGCCGGGTTGCTGCGCAGTTGCTTGTCGTGGAAATAGAAGTTGATGGTGTCCAGTCGGAACCCGTCTACCCCCATGTCCAGCCAGAACCGTGCCACGTCCAGCAGCGCGTCCTGCACTTCCCTGCAGTGGAAGTTTAGATCCGGCTGCGAGGTCAGGAAATTGTGCAGGTAGTACTGCTCGCGCCGCGTGTCCCATTGCCAGGCCGAGCCGCCAAAGATCGACAGCCAGTTATTGGGCGGCGTGCCGTCCGGCTGCGGGTCGGCCCAGACATACCAGTTATGTTTGGCGTTGTCCCGGCCGGCGCGGCTTTCGCGGAACCACGGATGCTGGTCCGAAGTATGCGACAGCACCAGATCGATCATCACCCGCAACCCAAGCGCATGGGCCTGATCCAACAGTTCCCTGAAATCCTCCATGGTGCCGAACATCGGGTCGACATCGCGATAATCGCTGACGTCATATCCGAAATCCTTCATCGGCGACTTGAAGAAAGGAGAGATCCAGACCGCATCCACGCCCAGTGATGAGATGTACTCCAGCCGTTGTGTAATGCCCTTCAGATCGCCGATCCCGTCGCCGTTGCTGTCCTGAAAGCTGCGGGGATAGACCTGATAGATCACGCCGCCTCGCCACCATTCCGAATTCGACACGGTTGCGGCTGCGATATGCGAAGTGTTTTGCACGTTCATCTGACGCCTTTATTTTACCGACCCGGCCAGCAGTCCGCGGACCAGGTATTTCTGCATTGCAAAGAAGACGGCCAGCGGCACCGCGATCGACACGAAGGCGGCGGTGGCCAAGATTTCCCAGTTGCCGCCGCGCGTGCCCAGCAGCTCGACGATGCGGTTGGTCATCACGGTGGTCTGCCCCGATGCGTCGATCAGGAACACCTTGGCGACCAGCAGGTCGTTCCAGGTCCACAGGAACTGGAAGATCGCGAATGAGGCGAGCGCCGGGAAACTGAGCGGCAGGATCAGCTTGGTGAAGATCTGGAACTCGGTGGCGCCATCCACACGCGCGTTTTCGATCAGGTCGCGCGGCAGTCCGGCCATGTAGTTGCGCAAGAGGTAGATCGCCAATGGCATCCCAAAGCCGGTATGGGCCATCCACACGCCCAGATAGCCTTTGCCGATGCCAATACTCAGGTGGAATTTGAGCAATGGGATCAGTGCCAGTTGCAGCGGCACCACCAGCAACCCGACCACCGCAGCAATCAGCAGGGCGCGACCTGGAAACTCCATCCATGCCAGCGCATAGGCGGCAAAGGCGGCGACCAGAATGGGGATGATGGTGGCCGGAATCGTCACCGTAAGCGTGTTGAAAAAAGCATTGCCCATGCCATCGACGTTGCCCGGGTCCAACAGCACCCTGTTGTAGTTCTGGACTGTAAACTCCGGCGGAGTGGTGGCTGTGGCAAATACACGGCTGCCCCGGCTGCCGGTGAATTCCTCGGCATTCTCCATCCGGTAATCGCCGTTCGACGCAACGGTAATGGTGCCGCCCTTGCGCAGCTCGGCCGTATCGCCGGGCTCAAACGCGCCGATGGCACGGGAACTGATCCCCCATACCGAGATGTTGGCGTCTCCGGCCTCACCAAACAGATTGCCCTCAATCACATAAAGGCCGTCCTGCTGAACCTGCGTCTCCGGCGCGGCGGTGCGCAATGTCAGGTTCTGCTCAGAAGGGAACAGTGACTTCCACCACCCACTTGTGGCAATCTGGTCCGCCGTGCGGAAGGACGAGATCAGCAGACCGAGGGTTGGAAACACCCAAAGCAGCACAAGCGCGGCAACTGAAAGATGAACAACCCATGTAAGCGCCGGCCTGGTTCCTGCGATATCACTCATTGCGCCGCCCCCTTACCGCATTTCCTTGCGCGCATTGCGCACGTTCCAGATCAGGATCGGCGTCACCAGCACCATGATAACCATGGCCGATGCCGATCCCACACCCCAGTCATTCGCCCGAAACAACTTGTCGTACATGTAATTCGCCAGCACCTGCGTCTCCCACTGGCCGTTGGTCATGGCGAACACGATGTCAAAGACCTTGAGTACGGTGATCGTGATCGTGGTCCAGACCACAAGGATGGTTGTCTTGATCTGCGGCACCTTGATGCGGAAGAAAATCTGGAACGGGTTGGCGCCGTCCAGAATTGCCGCCTCGATCGTTTCCTCGGGAATACCTCGCAGGGCGGCCGACAAGATCACCATGGCGAATCCGGTTTGAATCCAGACCAGTACCACCATCAGGAAGAAGTTGTTCCAGAACGGGATGGTCAGCCAGGTCTGTGGATCGGTCCCTCCGAAAAAGATGTAAACCGCGTTCAGGATGCCGATCTGATCCTGCTCCGCCGGGCGCGTGTCATAGACCAGCTTCCAGATCACTGAAGCGCCGACAAAGGAGATGGCCATCGGCATGAAGATCAGCGACTTGGCGACGTTGCCCCAGCGGATCCGGTCGGTAAGCTGCGCAACCAGCAAACCAAAACCGGTCGACAACGCCGGCACGACGATCAGCCACAGCATGTTATTGCGCATGGCTTCCCAGAACTTGGGTTCGGCCACCATCTGCACATAGTTGTCGGCCCCGGCCCATTGATAGCCACCGCCCGGAATACGTTCGGTCAATGACAGGCGGAGGGTTTCATAGACAGGATAGGCCAGATAGAGGCCGAGTGCCGCAAGGGCGGGAAATAGGAACAGCCATGGCCGGATCATGTTGGCGCGGTTGATATTGCGCCCTGCATTTGGGCCACGTGCGGGAAACAGAACTTTGTCCAGAAACTGGTTGGAAAAATAGAAATATCCCACACAGCCCGACACGCCGATGACGATTGTGAGCAGACCTTGGATTGCCGGATGCATGCCGCCCTCCCACTTGCGACAGAGATGTCGGGGCCGCCCACAGGCGCGGGCGGCCCGGTTGGATCAGACGCCTACTTCAGCGCGTCCCAGGACGACTGGATTTCGTCGGCCACGTCCTGTGCAGACTTGCCGCCGGTGTAGTCCACCATGCCGGTCCAGAAGGTGCCGGCACCCACACCGCCGGGCATCAGATCCGAACCGTCAAACCGGAACGTCGTTGCCCCCAACAGGATGTCGTTCATCTTTTTCAGCGTCGGATCCGAGAAGACGGAGCTGTCGACACCCTTGTGGGGCGTCAGGAACCCGGTCAGCGCCATCCAGGTTTCATGCGCCTCAGGTGTCTGCAGATAGGCAATCAGGTCATGTGCGCCCGGGCTGTCGTTGGTGATGGCCCAGAGCGTGCCGGCACCCAGTACCGGGCTACCCAGATCCTTGCTTTCGTAGGCCGGGAAATAGAAGAAATCCGCGTCCTCGCCCACAACCGTGCCTTCCGGGAAGAAGGCCGGAATGAACGACGCCTGACGATGCAGGTAGCATTGCGGCGGTGAGCTGAAGAGGCCCTTGGGACTGTCGCGGAAGTCGGTCGTCGCCACAGCGCCTGCACCACCGGCCACGAAGTCATCATTGCGGGCAAAAGCGCCGAATTCTTCAATTGCCCCGACCACTTTCGGGTCGTTGAACTTCAACTCATTGGACACCCATGCGTCATAGTCCTGCGGCGATTGGGTGCGCAGCATCATGTCCTCGACCCAGTCTGTGGCGGGCCAGCCGGTCGCCCCGCCGGAACCCAGCCCGATGCACCAGGGCGTCTCGCCATCGTCCACGATCTGCTCGGTCAGTGCCTTGAGCTCTTCCATCGTGGTGGGTACTTCATAGCCTGCGTCCTCGAAATTCTCGGGGCTGTACCAGACCAGCGATTTCACATCGACCTTGTAGAAAAAGCCGTAGAGGTGATCGCTGCCGTCCGCGCCGGCATAGGTGCCCAGATCAACCCAGGATTGGCCCGCCGCATAATTGTCACGTATCCAGTCGCCGGTTCCATCAGCCAGCGGCGTCAGGAAACCGTCCTTTGCCATGTCCGAGGCCAGCCCAGGCTGTGGGAACACTGCGACATTCGGGGCCGATCCCGCTTCGGCGTCGATACGGATCTGCTGCTCGAAACTGTCCGAGCCTACATATGCGTATTCATGCCCTGTGGCCGCGGCGAACCCATCAAGCACCGCTTCAACGTTTTCCTGGTCCGGCCCCAGCCACGGTCCGAATACGGTGACCTTCTCTGCCTTCGCTGCGCCGGCCATCAGGGCAAAGGCAGCAACGCTTGCATAAAGCGAGCATTTCATGAGGTTTCCTCCCAATTGCGTTCTGGCGCTGAATATCGCCCCCGTGAGACTCATTTTCAAAGCGCTTTGGATAACGACTGTTATCCGCTAACATCACGTTTCTGTCAATGTCTGGTTTTCGCTGATTAGCAAAAAGCCTGTTTATGCCATTTCAAAGAACGAATCCTCAAAACCGGTTGACGGATCGCTCGATTGCCCACAAAACAGGAGTTGAACAAAATTTGAAGGCGCTTTGAATCCGTAATGAACCTGAAACAGCTCTCTCAGATTCTGGGCTTGTCGCAGACCACGGTTAGCCGTGCGCTGAACGGCTATCCCGAAGTCAGTGAGGCAACGCGCATGCGGGTTCAGGCGGCGGCGGCAAAGCACGGCTACCGCCCGAACAGCCGTGCCAAAGGGCTCGCCACCGGCAAGGCAATGGTGATCGGTCACGTGATTCCGAGCTCATCGCAGCACGAGATGGTGAACCCGATCTTTGGCGATTTCGTTGCCGGTGC
Source organism: Ruegeria sp. (assembly GCF_040830605.1). Taxonomy (GTDB): domain Bacteria; phylum Pseudomonadota; class Alphaproteobacteria; order Rhodobacterales; family Rhodobacteraceae; genus Ruegeria. Next base: position 299,114 of record NZ_JBFOMD010000003.1, on the reverse strand, counting down.
GGCGCGGAAATATGCCGAGCACGGCTATGACATGATGTTCACGCATGCCGACGACATCTCGATCGAGGAGGCTTACCGCACGCTCTTCAAGCGCGGCGCGGTGGATGGGGTCGTGTTGCAGGGCCCCAAAGTGGTCGAGCCGCGGATTTCGGTTCTCGCTAAAATGAACGTCCCTTTCATCGTGCATGGCCGCTCGACTGGCGCGGGTGAACCCTATTCGTGGATCGATGTGAACAACAAACGGTCGTTCCTGCGCGCAACCCAGTTTCTAATTGACCTGGGCCATCGCCGCATCGCGCTGATCAATGGGCTTGAAGAGATGGACTTTGCCCAACGCCGCCGAGAGGGATATCTCGAAGCGCTACAGATGGCCGGTCTGGCGCCAGATCCTGAGCTAATGCGCAGCGCCGAGATGACCGAGATTTACGGCCATCACGAAACCCGCAACATGTTGCAACTCGCCGACCCTCCCACCGCCATCCTTGCCGCCTCGATGATCTCGGCCATCGGTGTACGCCGTGCCTTGGACGAGGCCGGGTTGAAGATGGGCCGCGACGTATCGGTGATCGCCCATGATGACGAACTCTCCTATCTGAAGAACGGGCAGGACGTTCCGATCTTCACAGCAACGCGGTCTTCTGTCAGACATGCGGGCGAAATCGCCGCAGAAATGCTGATAGACCGGATCAACACGCCGGAGGATCCGCCAAAAACCAGGCTGCTTGAGGCTGAACTGGTTCTTGGCAGTTCAACCGGCCCTACCCCTGACAGGTCGTGACATGAAACATAGCCGCTCGGATTTTCCCAAGGATTTCCTCTTTGGGGTCGCCACCTCGGCGTATCAGATCGAAGGGCACGCCCAAGGTGGCGCGGGCCGTACCCATTGGGACAGCTTCGCCGCCACCCCCGGCAATGTTGTACGGGGTGAGAACGGCGATGTGGCCTGTGATCATTATACCCGGTTCGGGCAGGATTTGGATCTGGTGCGCGAGGCCGGATTAGACGGCTATCGTTTTTCCACAAGCTGGGCACGCGTGCTGCCCGAGGGTCGCGGGCAAGTCAATCAGGCGGGGTTGGATTTCTATGACCGGCTGGCGGATGCGTTGCTGGAACGCGGCATCCGCCCGTGTGCTACGCTTTATCATTGGGAGCTGCCCTCACCGCTTGCTGATCTGGGCGGATGGCGCAACCGGGACATTGCCGGGTGGTTTGCCGATTTTACCGAAGTGATCATGGGACGCATCGGGGATCGGATGTACAGTGTCGCGCCGATCAACGAGCCATGGTGCGTGAGTTGGCTGAGCCATTTCGAAGGGCACCACGCGCCGGGCCTGCGCGATATACGGGCAACGGCGCGGGCTATGCATCACGTGCTGCTGGCGCATGGGTCCGCGATCGAGGCCATGCGCGGGCTTGGCATGACCAATCTTGGCGCGGTGTTCAACCTCGAATGGGCAGATCCGGCTGAGGACACCGAGGAGGCCCGGCGCGCGGCCGCCCTCTATGACGGCATTTACAACCGGTTCTTTTTGGGCGGTGTGTTCAACAGTGCCTACCCGGAGAACGTACTGGAGGGTCTGGAACCTCATCTACCGGACGGCTGGCAGAACGATTTCGACACCATCGGCGCACCGGTGGATTGGTGTGGCCTGAACTACTACACCCGCAAACTGATCGCTCCCGCCGACGGCGCGTGGCCCAACCTGCAAGAGGTTCCCGGCCCCCTGCCCAAAACCCAGATGGGTTGGGAGATCGAGCCTGACGCTCTTTCCCGCTTCCTGATCCGCACTGCACAGGACTACACAGGCGATTTGCCGATTCTTGTGACCGAGAACGGAATGGCCAGCGAAGAGCGTGGCCAGGACGACGCCCGCATCGACTATCTGAACCAACACCTGTCGGCAGTCCGGCATGCCCTGGACGAGGGCGTTCCGGTGAAGGGTTATTTCGTATGGTCGCTGATGGACAATTACGAATGGGCCTATGGGTATGAGAAGCGCTTTGGCCTTGTGGATGTGGATTTTGAAACCCTGACCCGAACCCCGAAGGCTTCATATCACGCGCTGAAATCGGCGCTGGCCGAGGGTGAGCCTACGAAACTGCCGTTGGCGCAACTGGTTGGCTCACTAAAGCCGCACTGGCAACTGGTGGCGGATATTGGCGGTACCAATACACGCTTGGGCGTGATTTCCGATGATCAGCTAACGGAGGTTCGCAAACACCCGACAGGATCGCTGTCTGACATGCTCGACGCTTTCCATGGCCTGCGCGACGAGATGGGAACCTCTCCGCGCGCGGTCGTCGCCGCGGGCGCGGGACCGGTCAAAGATGGAGTGATCCGCCTGACAAATGCGCATCTGGACCTATCGGAAGCGGATATTGCCAACGCGACCGGCGCCAAGCACACCTTTGTGATCAACGACTTCACCGCTGCTGCCTGGTCGGTTGCCAATATATCCGAAGACGACGTCGAAATACTGCAAGGCATATCCGAACCCCCGGTGGGGACGAGGCTTGTAATAGGACCCGGAACCGGTCTGGGCGCCGGGGCGCTGCTTTATTCGGATGGCCACTATCATACCATATCGGGTGAAGGCGGGCATGTCGGTATCTCACCGCACAACCGCTATGAGGTCGAAGTTTTTGAGGCCGCCCGGCAAATTGCACCTGAGTGGTTCTTTGGTGACAGTTTGGCGTTGGAGGCCGAGGCTTTTTTGAGCGGGACCGGCATACCGATCCTGCATCAGGCAGTCTCATTGGTGGAACATGGCCAGGCTGACAACCGGTCGGCAAAGGACATTCTCCAAGATGCACAGGACGGCTCGACCCAGGCGGCAGTCAATACCGCCCGGATTTTTGCCAGACATCTTGCGGCGGTTACCGGAGATCTCGCTGTCGCCATCATTCCGACCGGCGGCGTTTTCCTTCTGGGTGGCGTTGCGGAAAAGAACCGCTGGCTATTCGACGACGGCTTTGTCGATACGTTCAATGCAGGCGGGCGGTTCACTTCGATCAGGCAATCCCTGAACCTTTATATCTCGAAACAAGAAGAATTTGGTTTGATCGGGGCGCATAACTTCTGCGATAGAGCACTGGAACGCATTTCCAGCTGATCTGCCTCTTGCGCGCAAAGCAGTTCCCGAGGCTCCTGTGCTGAGGAGTTCTGATCGACATGATCCGCGAACCGACGCATTCGGGGCGGGACGACCGGCCGAAGCCAAAAGCGAGGCGAGCGCTTCAGGCTCCGGCAAAGGCGCGCTGGCGCACGATCTGCGGGGTTTCGCCATATTCCCGGCGGAACCAGCGGGCGAGATTGGAATAGGTACCAAACCCGGTAGCCACCACAACCTCGGACAGGGACAGGCTGGTATGGACCAGCAATTGATGCGCCCGCTCGATGCACAGGGCTCGATAAGCCGTCAGCGGGCCGGTGCCGGTACGCTCCAGAAAGCGGCGTTGCAGCTTACGGGTTGAAACGCCCAGTTTATTGGCCAACTCGCAGATCTTCAGGGGTTCTTCGATATGGTCACGCATCAGGTCGATGGTGCTGTCGATCAGCACATCGCCCTGGGCGCGCTGGCGCAGACCCAGTGAGACCTTGCTCTGCGGGCGGGCGCCATCGGCGCTCAGCCCGATATAGTCACTCAGCGCCCCGGCAATGAACTGGCCGTGATCGCGGCCGATAAGTTCCAGTAATAAACGCAAAGCAGCAAAGCCGCTGATCGCGCTGTGCACCGATCCCGAGGCCGCAAAATGGGCGCCGGGGGCCAGTTCGGCCAGTTGCTCCTCGGTTGCGGCGGCCGCGAAGTTGGGGTGGATGGCGACTGCATGCCGCTCCTGCAACCCGGTTTCGCAAAGCAGAAACACCGCACTGCCAACCAGAACCGAGCGGGTTGCCAGACGCAGGATCTGATGGACCCGATTACGTTCCTCAGCGCTCAGGCTCCAGCGGGTGTGGATATCGCCCAGAAAGATCACGGTGCGCCGTGCCCAATACCGGGCATCCTCGGACGGCTGCTCGGACAGGTCCCGCACGGTGACGCGATAGGGTGCGCCATTCACCAGATCGTTTCCGGCGTTGAAAAGGTCCGCCATCATCTGCGCCGCCGACGATGAGGTGCCCTGAGGCAGAATGATATCGATTTCGTTGACCCGCGTCTGGGTCATGGGGAGCGCCGCGACGGGCGTTGCAACCTGTGGAACGGATGCGCAATAGGTCATGTCTGCCTCCTCTTGCGGGTGTCATGCGGCGTGGACGCCGGATCATCATCGGATGATGAGATCCGCGCCGCCGGACCATACCGGCGGCGCGGCAAGGGCCTGGATCAGGCCGCTGCGTCTTCTTCCTCGTAGTCCGACATCGGCGGACAGGTGCAGACTAGGTTCCGGTCGCCATAAGCGTTGTCGACCCGGTTGACCGGCGACCAGTACTTGTCGACACCCAGCGAGCCTGCGGGGAAACACGCCTGTTCGCGAGTGTAGGGCCGGTCCCATTCGCCCACCAGATCGCGCACCGTGTGGGGCGCGTTCTTGAGCGGGTTGTTTTCCGCGTCGATCTTGCCGTCGATGATCTGCTGCGCCTCGTCCCGGATCGAGAGCATGGCATCGCAAAACCGGTCCAACTCGTCCTTGGGCTCGGACTCGGTGGGTTCCACCATCAGCGTCCCCGCCACCGGCCAGGACATGGTCGGCGCGTGGAAACCGCTATCGACCAGACGCTTGGCAATGTCGTCCACGGTGACGTTGCCCTCATCCGCCAGCGGACGGGTGTCGAGGATGCATTCATGCGCCACACGCCCCGTTTCCGAGGTGTAGAGGATCTTGTAGGCATCCTTGAGCCGCGCCGCGATGTAGTTGGCGTTCAGGATCGCGACTTTCGTGGCCTGCGTCAGCCCCGCGCCGCCCATCAGCAGCACATAGGCCCATGAGACGGGCAGAATAGACGGTGACCCAAAGGGGGCCGCCGAGACCGGACCCACTGCGGTGCCGTATTCCGGGTGCCCCGGCAGGTGCTCTTCCAGATGCGCCTTGACGCCAATCGGACCCATGCCGGGGCCGCCGCCGCCATGCGGGATGCAGAAGGTCTTGTGCAGGTTCAGGTGGCTGACATCGCCGCCGATCTTGCCCGGCTGGGCCACACCGACCATGGCATTCATGTTGGCGCCGTCGATATAGACCTGACCGCCATGATCATGGGTGATCTGGCAGACCTCCTGCACGGTTTCCTCGAACACGCCATGGGTCGAGGGGTAGGTGATCATGCAGGCCGCCAGATGGTCCGAGTGCTTCTCGGCCTTCTCGCGGAAATCGGCAACATCGATATTGCCGTTGTCGTCCGATTTCACCGGCACAACCTGATAGCCCACCATCTGCGCCGAGGCCGGGTTGGTCCCATGCGCCGAGGTGGGGATCAGGCAGACGTTGCGATGGGCGTCGCCGCGCGAAGCGTGGTAGTTGCGAATGGTCAGCAGACCCGCATATTCACCCTGCGCACCCGAGTTGGGCTGCTGGCTGATCGCGTCATAGCCGGTGATCTGACACAGCTTGTCGTTCAGATCGGCGATCATCTCGTGATAGCCTTGCGCCTGATCTTCCGGGCAGAACGGGTGCAGGTTGCCGAACTCGGGCCAGGTGACCGGGATCATCTCGATCGTCGCGTTCAGCTTCATGGTGCAAGACCCCAGCGGGATCATCGCACGGTCCAGCGCCAGATCGCGGTCGGCCAGACGGCGCATATAGCGGGTGATCTCGGCCTCGGCCCGGTTCTTGTGGAAGATCGGGTGGGTCAGGTACTCGCTTTCCCGCAGAGCATAGTCAGGCAGACGGTAGTGGCGGTTCTTCTGGCTGTCGTCCTGCTTATCGATGCCGAAGGCGCCCCAGACGGCCTCGATGGTCTCAGGCCGGGTCTGTTCGTCGAGCGAGATACCGACCTTGGTTTCGCCGATCTTGCGCAGGTTGACGCCGCGGAGAACGGCGGCCTCCATCACGGTTTTCTGCAGGTGGCCCACTTCGACGGTGATGGTGTCGAAGAACACTTCCGGCTCGACGCTGAAGCCATGCTCTTCCAGACCGGCGGCCAGACGCGAGGTCTTGCGGTGCACGGACTGGGCGATGGCCTTGATGCCGTCAGGGCCGTGATAGACGGCATACATCGAGGCGATAACCGCCAGCAGCGCCTGCGCGGTGCAGACGTTCGAGTTGGCTTTTTCGCGCCGGATGTGCTGCTCGCGGGTTTGCAGCGCCAGACGGTAGGCCTTGTTGCCACGGCTGTCGATGGACACACCGATGATACGGCCCGGCATTGCCCGCTTCAGCTTGTCGGTGGTCGCCATATACGCGGCGTGGGGGCCACCAAAGCCCATGGGCACACCGAAGCGCTGGGTCGAACCGATGGCGATATCCGCACCCATCTCGCCCGGAGATTTCAGCAGTGCCAGCGACAGGATATCGGCAGCGACGATGGCGATGGCCTTGTGCTCATGCAGAGCTGCGATTTCGTTGGTGTAGTCGCGCACATGGCCATAAGTGCCGGGATACTGGAAAATCGCGCCAAAGACCGCGCCCGCGTCCAGCTTGTCCGGATCGCCCACCTGCACGTCGATGCCCAGAGGTTCGGCGCGGGTCTTGATCACCGCGATGGTCTGCGGGTGGCAGTTCTTGTCTACGAAGAAGGCGGCGTTGTTCGCCTTGGAGCGTCCACCGCGTTTCGCCATCGCCATGGCCTCGGCGGCGGCGGTGGCTTCGTCCAGCAGCGAGGCGTTGGCCACGTCCAGCCCGGTCAGGTCGCTGACCATGGTCTGGAAGTTCAACAGCGCCTCAAGTCGGCCCTGGCTGATCTCGGGCTGATAGGGGGTGTAGGCGGTGTACCAGGCCGGATTTTCCAGGATGTTGCGCAGGATCGGCGCCGGGGTGGTGGTGCCGTAATAGCCCTGGCCGATCAGCGAGGTCAGAACCTTGTTCTTGCTCGCCACTTCCTTCATGTGGAAGAGCGCATCGCGCTCGGTCATCGCCGGACCCCAGTCCAGCGCCTCTTTCTGGCGGATTGCGGGCGGGACAGTCGCGTCGATCAGCTGGTCCAGCGTCTTGAAGCCGATCACCTTGAGCATGTCGCGCATCTCGGTCGGTGACGGGCCGATGTGGCGGCGATTGGCGAAGTCATAGGCTTCGTAATCGGTCAGTTTGAAGGCCATTTCAGCGCTCCTGTTTCGAAACTTGCGCCCGATGGAGACTGCGGGAGCCTCAGGCGGGAGTATTTGGAAAAAGATGAAGCGGTCAGCCGATCAGGGCTTTGTAACCGTCCAGATCCATCAGGTCGTCCAGTTGCGAGACGTCGGCCAGCTTGATCTTGTAGATCCAGGCGTCGCCCTCGGGGCTTTCGTTCAGCGCGCCGGGGTTGTCGGCCAGCGTCTCGTTGGCCTCGATCACCTCACCATCAACGGGGGCATAGATTTCGGATGCGGCTTTCACCGACTCGATCACGCCAATCTCGTCACCCTTTTCGAAATCGTCGCCAGCCTCTTTCTGCTCGACGAACACGATCTCGCCGAGTTGGTCGGCGGCATGCTGGGTGATGCCGATGGTTGCAACGTCACCCTCGACGGTGACCCATTCATGCTCTTGCGAGTAATAGGTTGCCATGTTCTCTCTCTCCTGACTTTAACGCTTGTAGTTCTGAGTGACGAAGGGCAGCGAGACAATCTCGGCCGGTTGCGCCTTGCCACGAATGATGAGGTTGACCTTTTCGCCAGGCTCTCCGTGGCCTGCCGAAACATAGCCCATGGCGACCGGGCCGCCGACGGTGGGGCCGAAACCTCCCGAGGTGATGGCGCCGATGGTGTTGCCCTCGGCGCACTGGATTTCGACGCCCTGACGCGCCGGGGCACGGCCTTCGGGCTTGATGCCGACGAGCTTTTTGGCCGTCCCTTCGGCGAGTTCCTTCTGGACGCGCGCGGCGCCGGGGAAACCGCCTTCTTCCTTGCGGCGTTTCTGGATGGCCCAGCTAAGAGAGGCCTCGATGGGCGAGGTCGACTGGTCGATGTCGTTGCCATAGAGGCACAGACCCGCCTCAAGCCGCAGACTGTCGCGGGCGCCAAGGCCCGCCGGTTCGCAATCGTCATGCGCCAGAAAGGCGCGGGCCACATCGACGGCCTTGTCCTCAGGGATCGAGATTTCGTAGCCGTCCTCACCGGTATAACCCAGACGCGAGATGCGGCACTCGGCACCGTTGATGTCGCCCACGGTGGTTTCCATGAACTTCAGATCACGGGCGACGGGGCACAGTTCACCCACCACATTCTCGGCCGCAGGGCCCTGCACGGCGACCAGCGCACGATCGAAGATCTCGGTCACTTCAACACCGTCCAGATTGGCGGCCATGTGTGGAATGTCCTGATGGCGCAGGGCCGCGTTCACCACGACGAAATAATGATCACCGGCGTTCGATACGATCAGGTCGTCCATGATCCCGCCCTCTTCGTTGGTGAAGAAGCCGTAGCGCGCCTTGCCCTCTTTCAGGGTCGCATAGGCCTGCGGGCAGAGCGTTTCGAGCTTTTTGCCCACATTCTCGCCCTTCAGGATCACCTGACCCATGTGGCTCACGTCGAACAGTGCGGCCTTTTCGCGGCACTGCTTGTGTTCGCCCATGATGCCCATGGGATATTGCACCGGCATCTCCCAGCCGGCGAAGTCGACCATCTTGCCGCCAAGTTCGACATGCAGGTCGTAGAGCGGGGTGCGTTTGGGCGCGTCAGTCATGACAAGTGCCTTTCTCGTGTGCGTTCGGATCAGTCGCGGACAACCATGACCGTGCAATGCGCGTTGCGCACGACACGAGCGAGGTTAGGGCCAATCTCGTAATTGGGGAAGTCGCCTTTGGCGGATGCCATGACAATCAGGTCAAATCCGTCCTTATGGGCGAGTTTCAGGATTTCGCGGTAAACGCTGCCCTCTTCGATGTGCACCGGCACATCGGCGGCATTGCCATTGGCCAGAATCGCGGCCACAGCATTGCGCACATGGTCTTTGGCGCCGGCGCCATAGTTGGCCGGCAGGTTGGGCAGTTTGATGATCTCGGGAATGACCGAAACCGCATGCAACTCGGCACCGTATAATTTTGCCTGTTCCAGCGCGACCGGCAGGGCCTTTTTCCACGAGCGGTCATCCGTGTGATCAATCGGAAGCAGGATTTTCGTGGCCATCACTCGTCTCCTCGAGATATGGAATTCTGTTTAAAGGCGGGGGGCCGGGATGGCCCCCCGTTGAGTGTCAGGGCCGAGATTATTCGGCTGGTGTGCCACCGGATTCTTCGGACTTGCCGCCCGAGGCAAAGAACTCTTTCGTCAGTTTGAAGACGATCGGACTCAGCAGCAGCAGGGCGATCAGGTTGGGCAGAGCCATCATGGCGTTCAGCGTATCCGCCAGCAGCCAGATGAAGCCCAGATCCGCGGTCGCGCCGAAGTAGATCATGACGATCCACAGGACACGGTAAGGGATCAGAGATTTGACGCCCAGCAGGAACTCGACGCATTTCTCACCGTAGAACGACCAACCCAGGATGGTGGTGAAGGCAAAGATCGACAGCGCGATGGCGATCAGGTAGCCGCCAATGCCCGGCAGGGTGGTTTCAAAGGCCAGCGAGGTAAGAGCCGCGCCAGAAACACCCAGTTCTGGGTCCTGATTGAACAACTCTACCGATGCGTCCAGTGCACCCGACGAGATAATCGCCAGACCGGTGATCGAGCAAACGATGATGGTGTCGATGAAGGTACCCAGCATCGCGATCAGGCCCTGGTTGACCGGACCTTTGGTCTCAGCGGCAGCGTGGGCAATCGGAGCCGAACCCAGACCGGCTTCGTTCGAAAACACACCGCGCGCCACACCAAAGCGGATCGCCAACCAAACCGCCGCACCAGCAGCGCCGCCTTTTGCGGCCCAAGGAGTGAAGGCAAAGGCAAAGACGTCTGCAATTGCTGCGCCGACGGAACCGATGTTGAGCAACAGAACCAACAGACCTGCGAGAATGTAGGCAACCGCCATGAACGGAACCAACTTACCGGCAACCGCACCGATGCGGGTGATACCACCCAGAATAACAGCTGCGGTCAGGACCATAAGAACAACGCCGGTGACCGATGTGTTCAGGCCAAAGTTCGTTTCCAGAACCTGTGCCACACCGTTGGCCTGAACACCGTTGCCGATGCCAAAAGCAGCGATCCCACCGAACAGGGCAAACGCCCAGCCCAGCCAGTGCCAGTTCGACGACAGGCCGTTCTTGATGTAGTACATCGGTCCGCCGACAAAGTTGCCCAGCTCGTCCTGCTCGCGGTATTTCACGGCGCAGACAGCTTCGGCATATTTGGTGGCCATGCCCACCAGGGCGGTCATCCACATCCAGAACAAGGCGCCCGGACCGCCCAGGAAGACAGCAGTGGCCACACCGGCGATGTTACCGGTACCGATGGTCGCCGACAGCGAGGTCATCAGCGCGTTAAACGGGCTGATCTGCCCTTCGCCCTGACCTTCACGGCCTGCAAACAGTAGCTTGAAGCCAGTACCGACACGCAGGATCGGCATAAATTTCAGCCCGACCTGCAGGAAGAAGCCGGCGCCAAGGATGAGCACCAGCATCGGCACCCCCCATACGATGCCATTGATGGCCCCTACTAAGTTTGTTAACGCTTCCATGGTTTCCCTCCCAATAGCGTTAGGTTTATGCCCCGGTGGCGATAGCCCGTTGGCGGGCTTGCTTGAGGGCGGCAAAGTCTTCGTCCGCGTGGAACGAGGAACGGGTCAACGGAGTGGCTGACACGTGCAGAAAGCCCTTGGACCGGGCGATCTGTTCCAGCTGGGCAAACTCTTCCGGTGACCAGAACCGGTCGATGGGGTGATGTTTCGGAGTGGGCTGCAGATACTGTCCCACGGTCAGGAAATCGACGCCTGCCGCACGCAGATCGTCCATCACCTGGCGCACGTCGTTCAGGGTCTCGCCCAGACCGACCATCAGGCCTGACTTGGTGAAGATCTCCGGCTTGGCGCGCTTAGCATCATCCAACAGCCGCAGCGAGGCGTAATAGCGCGCGCCAGGGCGGACGGTAGGATAAAGGTGGGGAACGGTTTCCAGATTGTGATTGAACACATCCGGTGCGGCTTCGAACACCACATCAGCCGCGTCGCCCTTGCCCAGGAAATCCGGCGTCAGCACCTCGACCGTGGTGCCCGGGTTCTGATGGCGGACGGCGCGGATGGTCTGAGCCATATGCGCGGCCCCACCATCGGCCAGATCATCGCGATCCACCGACGTAATCACCACGTGGCGCAGACCCAGTTTCCTGACCGCCGCCGCGACCCGGCCTGGCTCGAACACATCCAGCGCATCGGGGCGACCGGTGGCCACATTGCAGAACGAACAACCACGGGTGCAGATCTCGCCCATGATCATCATGGTGGCGTGACGCTTGGACCAGCATTCGCCGATATTGGGGCACGCGGCCTCTTCGCACACGGTCGCCAGAGCATGATCCCGCATCAGGCGGCGGGTTTCATAATATTCGGCGCTCTCGACCTTCTTCTTGCGAATCCACTTCGGTTTGCGCGGGATCACGCTGTCGGCCATTTTGGCCTTCTCCGGGTGGCGGGGGCGGAGCTGGATGGTCATCTGGCTACCCTTTGGTTACGCGTGAATTGCACGGCCCATGGCGTCGAGACAGGCCTCCTTGACCGCCTCACCCATCGCCGGATGCGCGTGACAGGTCGCCGCCACTTCGGCCACCGTGGCGCCCTTGGTCATCGCCAGCACCAGCTCGGCAATCAGATCGCCTCCATGCGCGCCGCAGATATGGGCGCCCAGGATCGTACCATCGGGTCCGGCCAGCACCTTGACCGCGCCGTCGGTCTCCCCGGTCGAGCGCGCGCGCGAATTGGCCATGAACGCGAACTTGCCGACGGTGTAGTCTGCGCCCGCCTCCTTCAGCGCCTCTTCGGTCTGACCGACCGAGGCGACCTCGGGGTCGGTGTAGACGACGCCCGGCACGGTGTTGTAATCCACATGGCTACCCTGCCCGGCCAGCATCTCAACACAGGCCACGCCATCTTCTTCGGCCTTGTGCGCCAGCATCGGACCAGGAATGCAGTCGCCGATGGCATAGATGCCGGGAAGTGACGTCTGGAACGCGCCATCCACCTCAATGAACCCACGTGCGTTCACCGCCACGCCGAGTGCGTCCAGGCCCAGCCCGCGTGTTACCGGACGGCGGCCGACGGCAATCAGCACCTTGTCAGCCTCCATCACCTCTTCCTTGTTCTTGCCGACGCGATCGAGGGTCAGGGTGAGACCGTTTTCGCTCTTATCAACAGACTTAAGCGCGCGGCCCAACTGGAACTTGAGCCCCCGCTTGCTGAGCGCCCGCTGCGCCAGCTTGGCGATCTCGCCATCGATCCCGGGCAGAACGCGGTCGAGATATTCCACTACGGTCACTTTCGCACCAAGCCGTGCCCAGACCTGGCCTAGCTCCAGCCCGATCACACCCGCACCAACCACCACAAGATGTTCGGGCACCGTGTCCAGCACCAGAGCGCCGGTCGAGCTGAGCACGTTTACCTCGTCGATCTCGATCCCCGGTAGCGGGGTCGGCTCGGACCCGGTGGCGATCAGGATATGTTTTGCCTCGTGGACATCCTCACCCACCTTCACCTGACCGGCGGCGGGAATGCTGGCCCAACCTTCGATCATGTCGACGCCGTTCTTCTTGAACAGGAACGCGATGCCCTTGGTCAGATCGCCCACGATCTTGTCTTTGCGCCCCATCATGGCGCCCAGATCGATGCTGGCCCCCTCGACCGCAATGCCATGGGAGGAGAGATGGGAGAGTTCGGCATATTTGGCCGAGGAGGTCAGCAAGGCTTTGGAAGGGATGCAGCCCACATTCAGACATGTGCCGCCCAGAGCGCCGCGGCCTTCGACGCAGGCCGCCTTCAGGCCCAGCTGCGCCGCACGGATGGCAGCCACATAGCCGCCCGGGCCACCACCGATCACGATCAGATCGTATGCGCTCATCGGTTTCCCTCCCCAAAAAACGTGTTCCAAAACAGGAATGTATGCCGTTATACGCGACGTTGCGCCCCCTATAGGAAACTTTTTCCCTATAATCAACAAAAGATATTGTTGGGAAATTTTGACTAAGTAACACACCATAGCTAAGCTGAACGAGAAACAGGAGAAAATGCGCGGATGGAGCCGGTTCAGACAGAGGAAACAGGGATCGCCAGCGAGGCGATGGAGGCCCCGGACGGGGAAATCCTAGGGCGCATGATTCGTGATGCACGCAAGGAAAAGGGGCTGACACTGGAAGAGGCCGCCAAGGCCGCAGCCATCGGCCGGTCGACTCTTTCAAAGATCGAGAACAACCAGACCAAGCCCAGCTTCGACATCATCCGGCGGTTGATGCAGACGCTGGAACTGGAAACCCCGCAACTCTTTGTTCAATCGGCCAAAAGTGACATCTCGGGACGGCGGGACTACACCCGCGCCGGTGAGGGCGAGCACCAGGAAACCCGCACTTACGACCACGAGCTGCTGTGCACCGAGCTGGTGAGCAAGCGGATGCTGCCCTACATCAGCACGATCAAGGCCCGTGACGTGACCGAGTTCGACAATTGGGTACGCCATCGCGGCGAGGAGTTCATGTATGTGATCAGCGGCGAGGTCACGCTCTACACCGAACACTACCGCCCCCTGAAGATGAAGGCAGGCGACTCGGTCTACTATGACAGCGGCATGGGGCACGGCTGCGTTTCCACCGGCAAGGAAGATGCGCGCGTGCTGTGGGTGTCGCTGGCGGACTGACCATCCTCTGAAGATCTGCTCCAACTGCTCCGGTCGCGCGGATACGGCCCAGATGCACCACCTTGAGTTGAGGCGCTGGCATGTGGCGAGTCGCCAGTGGACCAGTCGCAGATATCCATTTTGAAGAGTTTTGTCCGATGCTATGGGCCCTGTCGCACCCCGGAATCATGCGTGCCACAAATGAATTCGAATTTTTGAAGGCGCAATTCTTACAGAAATGTCAAAGTTGAGTAACGTGACCCAAGTCCCGGCAGCTGCGCACCTCAGACATCAAAAACTCAGTGCGCGCTGATGCGAACGAGATGCCGTGACGGCCTAGCGATCAACTAACTTTGTTCACCTTGCCTCAAGCTATGTGCCTGCGAATGAGAGGCAGCGTAATTCCAATATATATCAATACGATAGATCGCGGCTCGTGATAGAAAGCTCAGACATCCTAAAGCCGTCTTCCAAGCGCCTTCTAAAACCACATACGAGACTGCACAAACCTCTCCCCACACCATCTTAGAACAAGTAAGAAATCTCCTCATGGTTGAGCAAAAGATTCACCCGGCAGACACATTTCAGCCTTAATTCGAACGCCAAAATAACTCATTCAGGTCAAATAAACACCGCCTTCCGGGCAATGCTGACTCGGGTAGGAGTTAATGAGTCTTTTCCGTCCGAGAGGGCGGTGTTGCCAGTTTCAACTCAACTCCTAGTTCAAAGGTTTCTAACGTGAGCACCACTCTGCAAAATGCTACGCCGGAGCATGCACATGTCTTTCTCGCAAGGGAGAGCTTTATCGGCGAACTGAAATCACTCGACAGACACTACCCAAAAACGGGCTTTGGCGTCTCGCTGCACACTCACTCGGGCGAGCACTATCTTCTGGCCAACGCAAAGATGCCGCTGCCCGGGAAAAAGTCCGACGGCTTCCCCACCGGGCGCCGGGTTGCCTGTCTTGAAAACGGCAAACGCTTTCGATCCATCGAAGTTCTAGCAGACACACACGAGGACGAAGCATTCAACCCGCGGACGGAGGCCGAAATGCTGAGCGATGTACTGGAACTCATCGCCCAGATCGAAGGCCCCTCGGGCCTGCCCGCGGGACGTCGGAGCACCCAGCACCACGTCGCCAGCGTCGCGACAGGAACCGGAGGCTGAATATGGCGCGCAACGACCATCTGCTGTCGGTCGGGAACGAGGCGCTTGCGCCGATGACCTCGGCCATGACTGCGCTAACCACGCAGATCGACCAGTTGACCGCAGTGGCCGATGCGCGCTCTTCCGCGCGCCTTGCCACGCTCAAGACGCGCATGGAGAACTTTACCGCCAGCGTCACGCTGGTCGGTCAGGTGAAGGCCGGGAAGTCCTCGGTGGTGAACATTCTGGCCGGTCGCCCCGGCCTACTTCCCTCGGATGTGAACCCCTGGACCTCGGTCGTCACCACCCTCAACATCAACACCCGCCCCCCCGGCGATACCAAATCGCGCTTTACCTTCTTCGATCAGGAGGAATGGGACAATCTCATGGTCGGCGGCGGTCGTCTGGGAGAGCTTGCCAATCGTGCGGGTGCCGACGACGAGATGGAGGATATCCGCCGTCAGATCGGGGAGATGAAGGCGAAGTCCGAGGATCGTCTGGGCAAGCATTTCGACCTGCTCCTCGGTCAGAACCATCAGTACGACTATTTTGATGAGGAGCTGGTTCAGCGCTATGTGTGCCTGGGCGACGAGGACGATCCCGACATCGACCCCAAGACAGGACGTTTTGCGGATGTGACCAAATCCGCTGAACTGTTTCTGGACATTCCGCAATACCCGGTGGCGCTGAAACTCTGCGACACGCCGGGCGTGAACGACACCTTCATGGTGCGCGAACAGATCACCCTGCGCAGCCTGCGTGGGTCCGAGGTCTGTGTTGTGGTTCTGGCCGCGAGCCAGGCGCTGACCACGATGGACATGGCGCTGATGCGGATCATCTCGCAGTTCGAGAACCGCCAGATCATCCTGTTCGTAAACCGCATCGACGAGCTTGCGGACCCGCTTAAGCAAGTGCCCGAGATCCGCGACCGGATCACCGAAACGCTGAAGCAGAACAATATCGGCAGCGACACGACCGTCGTGTTCGGCAGCGCCATCTGGGCCGAGGCCGCCCTGACCGGCAATCCCGACATCATGACCGAGGAATCGCGGAAAACGCTCAACACGCTTTACGTCGCAGCCGGCTTTGATCCCGGTGGTGCGTCGTTGGACAAGATCTGGGCGCTCTCCGGCATGCCGGACCTGCTTCTGGCTGTGAATCAGCGGATCTCCGAAGGACCCGGCGCACGGCTCGTTGAGCGTGTCCGTCATCGCGCGCGTAACGTAGCAAGCCAAATCCGTGCGACGTCGGTCGCAAAATCCCTGTCCGGGTCTGAAGAGGTTGTCCGGGATCTGGGGGGCCAGTCGCCGGAAGAGGCAATCTCAACCATCATCTCGGAATACGAAAACAAGGCCAGCGAACTGACCACTTCGCTTCGCAACAAGGTCATGCAGCGCCTTGCGGGTGCCGAAGAGAACTTTGTCAAACGCGCAACGGACTCGCTGATTGCGCATCTTGAACAATATGGCGAGCAAGGCACCTGGCAATACGATCCGGCAGGCCTGCGGACGCTTCAGAGGGCGGCCTATTTCAGCTTTGCCCGGACCATGCGCAAAGAGGCCGGTGCGCTCTACAAGGCCGCCGCTGCCGATGTCGAATCCGTCTATCACAAGCTTCTGGGCAACCATCTGGGCGAATTCACCATCGAAGCCCCGATTGTACCCCGGGTGCCGCCACCGCTTGCCATCGGGCGCACCATCGCGCTTGACCTGCAAAGCACCTGGTGGCGGCGCTGGTGGCAGCGGCGCAAGGGATTCGAGGCATATGCGGCGGACTACACCCGTCTGATTTCGTCCGAGGCGAACTCGATCACCAAGGATATCGAAGAAAACCAGATCGCCGCGGTGCTTGAGAATGTGCGCGCCGGGCTGGCCGATTTCATGCGTGAACAGAAAGAGACACTTCTGAGCATATCGCACTCAACCGAGCAGGACCCGGAACGGCGGGCCGAACTCATGGCCGGATTGCAGCCGGAAAAATCACGCGAAGAAATTCTTGGCGACATCCTCAAAGATCTGAGCACCGAAGCAGCGTAAGAGAACATGACTACAAACAATAACACCCGCTTCGTCACCCCCAGGCAATGGACCCGGATTGAGCAGTGGTCCCGCCGCAAGCCCGTCTTTGCCCTGATGGGCGAGTTCAGCGCTGGGAAATCGACGCTGATGAACTTTCTGCTGCGGCAAAATACGTTGCCGACGCAGGTCACGGCGACACAGTTGCCGCCGGTCTGGTTCAGCTGGGGTAAACGCCCGGCATACGTGCTGCGGCCCGATGGCACGCGAAAGACGATCGGTTTGGATGAGTTGAATCAGATCGGGGTGCAGGACGCGCAGTTCATCCGCATCTATCTTGAGGCTGACATCCTCGAAGCGGTCGATTTGATCGACACGCCCGGGATTTCCGATCCCAAGATCTCGTCCGATGTCTGGCAGCGCGCTGTTGGACAGGCCAACGGGGTTCTGTGGTGCACGCATGCGACCCAGGCCTGGCGTGAGACCGAGCGCGCAACATGGGCAGCACTGCCTGAGCGGCTGCATCAGAACTCTCTGCTGCTGATCACCCGAGCCGATACTTTGGGGCCAAAAGACCGGCAGAAAGTGCTGCGACGGGTGAACCGCGAGACCGGCCAACTGTTCAACCGCTCGATACTGTTCTCGGCCCGCGACGCGATCACTGCCCGCGACAAGACCGGCGACGCCGAACTGTGGACACGCAGCGGCGGCGGCAAGATGGTCGACAGCTTCCTCGAGATCACCGAAAGCATCATGAATGCCCGCGCTGATCTTCTGACCCGCTACCAGATCGACAAAGGTCTGCCTTCGTCACCTGCGCGCACGGTGGAGCTGGCATCCGAGGCATCGGCAAATGTAACACCGCTAAAGCTGATGAACCCGGTGATGGACGAGGAGGCTCGCGAGACCAGCGATGCACCTTCGACCGCTCTTCCCATCCGCCCATCACGGGTTGCAAGGCGCGCGGATGATGAAAGCATGATTGCAGACCGCACCCGGATTGATGCCGGAGAGGCCGAGAAGCTGCGTGCGCAGGTTGTTCAGGATCAGTCAGACGGCGCCGACATTGCGGGTGGGGTGTCGGACGATGAACTGCGCGCGTTCTTCCGCACGCCCGCCGCCACACCCCTGAGCATCGAGGATCTGGCCGGTGGATATGACGTCGAGCCGCAGGACGCTCTGGTAGACGATGACTTCGACGATGAGGAAGACCTCGAAACGGAGGACCTGCTGGCAGAGGACGAGGTCGTGTCGGAAGAGAACGACGGTGTTCTGGATTCTCTGGCCATTCGCCTCGCCGACGAGGACAGCACTACGTCCGAGACCACTGAGCAAGTTGCAGAGGATGACAGAGAGGAAAATGACAAAGCCGTCTCTTCGGTAACCGCCCTGCTCGCTACCGAGACGTCAGCCGAGGCATCCGAAACAGCAACGGAGCCGGAGGCGGAGCGTGAGGCTGACGAGGAAAGCGAAGCTGAACCTCAAAGCGAGAGCGCCGAGATCCTGCCGATGCCGGATCTGAAAGCTGAGGACGACGAGCCTTCGGAAACCGATGACGTCGCTGATGAAGAAAGCGAGCCTGACCACAGCCTTGAAGCTGCAGCGGGCGCCCCGCTCAGCGCTGCATCCATGTGGCAGCAAATCATCGCCAGCGAGACTGTTCCGACAAACCCGGACGAACTGCTCGGGGTATTCCAGGCGTTCCTGGAGGAGTTCGACCAGATCGCGATCGAACATCATGCCAATCCGTTGCAGGACGGCTTGCAGGCAATCCCGAACGCCAACGCCCAACCCGGTGCCGATTGGCATGTTCTGTAACCACACTAGAGGCCAGGCGCGGAGGGGTAAATTGCCGTTCCGCCCCTGTGCCAGTCATGCTAACCACTTGAGGCAGCGGGGATTCGATCCTCGCTGCCCGAGCTTTTACGGATGGTCAGGTTCACCCAATGTCCCTTGATTCAGCTCTGAAGACCGCGATGGAAACGATCCCCGATTGCTTTGCAGCGGGTTATATCGACATGGAGACCGGAATGCTCTTGGGGCTTCAGGGCGAGGATCCGGAATGCGAGACGGCGCTGGAAACCCTGGCAGTCGCTGTTGCGAGCCTGTTTCAGGGTCAGGGAATACGTGCCTTCGAGGATATGCTCCGCAAAGCCGGGACCGTTTCGGACGATGCGCCCGGGTTTGGCGAGATCGCCATTTTTGCAGCTGATCGACTGCACGTGTTTTTGCGAACACAAGCTTATCCCGACCATGTGGTCTGCTACATCTGCCGCGACAGTGCAAATGCGGGTTTGGCCCTGACCAAGTCGCATATGAGCCTTCGAACGGTTGCGGCGGCAGTGTAGACAAGCGCGAGAGGGCATGAGCAGTGATTGACACCAACATACTCGATATGCTGGGCGACATCAGTCGCAGGGCAACCGCGCGGTTGTCTCCGGCCAACACCTTGTCCGGCACCACGGCCAGCGAGCGCCGGGTGGAAATCCTGCGCACCATCCGGGGTACCATCCTGCCCCGCAGGCTGGAATTCTCGTCAGAGAACGAAGACCGGCTCGTCCTCGAGGTCAGCAGCTCTCGCGTCACTGACGTGCTTGAGGCCACCCAAGGCGATGCTCCGGGTTTCGACGCGGACGACCGCGAGCAAGTCACCATGCGTCTGGCGCAACTGATCTCGAAATTCAGCGAAACAATCGGTCCGCTTGAGGTTTTGTCACTGCATCCCGACAAGTCGCCCGATGCAGATGACGTCGGCATCACGATGAGTGAGATCGAGACTGCCTGCGCCGAGATCGCCGTATCCGACACACCCCTTATCGAAGACACACCGACCACTGCGCAGTCCGAGGACGAGGCACCGACAGTAATCCTAGAGCCCCAGAACCTGACGACGCCTCCCACGTCGACCAAATCGGTGGCACATCTGTTTCATAAAGGGGCCGCCGCATTTGCATCAGGCAGGGTGCTGGTTCGCAAATGGAACGACACTCCGGTTGATATGGCAGGCGATTGCGCCCCAGACGGACCGCTCTACCCTGACGCGGACGTGCTGGCACAGTTCGCAAGCGATCTTGCGGCGTGGGATACCGACAGCGCCGACGCCATCTCGCACCCCCAGCTCATCGTCCTGCGACCCTCTGGTGGAAAGGCGCCGGGCATCGCGCTCTGCCGGGACGGCGAAGCCACGGCCGCGGCCATACACGAAACCCGCAAGCTGGGCGCTGTTGTCAGCTTGTGGAAGTCACTGACGCGGAAGGGTGGCTGAGCCGGACTTCTGACGTGTACAAGAGTTTAGTTTTTCAATTCATCACTGAAGGCAAGAAAACCCAGTTCATAAGGTAACAATATGAGTGAGACCAGTCGCCGGGAGTTAATCCGGCTTGCAGAAGAAATGATGAGCACGGCGAATGATGAAACCCGCCTGTTCATCTCGCGCATCCTGCGCGACCTCACCGCGCTGAAGCCCGGTATTGCCTTTGTCGGTCAGATCAAGGCCGGTAAATCGCGCCTTATCAATGGGTTCACCGGTCAGGCGGAATTTCTACCGTCGGATGTGAACCCTTGGACCACCGTCATCACGGACATGCATTTTGGCCATCCCTCCGAACGCGTCAAGGGAGCCGAGTTTCACTTCTTCGACAACCAGCAATGGCAGGCGCTGATCGCCGAGGGCGAAGAACTGCGCAACATGTTCCCCGATGACGAGGACAGCTACAAGCGCGAGATGATCGAGGAGCAGGTCGATGCGATGAAGACCCGCGCCCAGTTACGTCTGGGCCGCAGCTACTCGGAACTGCTGGGGCAAAGCCACGATCTCGATGTGCTCACCGAGGGCGATCTGGAACGCTATGTCTGCGCCGGCGACGACCCTGCCGATCTGGCCGAGGGCGAGACGCCCACGGATCGGGGCCTCTACAGCGATATCACGCGCAAGGCTGAGGTTTACTTTGAACTCGGCCACTTCCCGTTTCCGCTGACCGTCACTGACACGCCCGGCGTCAATGACCCGTTGCTGATCCGCGAGGAAATCTCGCGCCAGTATCTGAAAGAGGCGGATTTCTTTGTCGTCGTTCTGTCGGCTCATCAGGCGTTGTCACGCGCGGATCTAAAGCTTTTCCGCCTGATGCAAGCGCTGGAGCTTGGTCAGATCGTGGTGTTCATCAATCGCGTCGATGAACTGGGCCAGGGTGCTGAAGATGCTGACAAAGTGCGCGCGGATGTGCAGGACGGGCTGACCAAAGCGCTCGGCGACGCGAGTGTGGATGTCCTGATGGGCAGCGCGCAATGGGCTCATTATGCGCTTACCGGCGATGAATCCGGCGTCGATCACAATCGGGTTTTGGCCTGGTTGCGCGCACATCCCCCGCTGTTGAAACAATATCTCGAAGGCGTTGAAGAGATGAAGAAGGGCCCGGGCCCGGTCAGTCGCGAGGGTGCGCTGCGCCTGGCTGCGATGATCGCCTCGGGTCTGCCGGAACTGCGCGGCCATGTCACCCGATCGCTCGCCGACGGACCCCGCCGGGAACATCTGCAGATCGCCTGGCAGCACCTCAACGGGTTCGCACAGGGCGAGGTTGAACGCAGCGAGGCGCGCCTGAGGGTGCTCAAGGACGAAACACCGGATCAGGCGGAACCTGATGAGCGAAACGAAACCCTTGCGTCACTACGATCCATGATCGCCGAGAAATCGGCGGAAATAACCCAAGAACTGGACGATCAGTTTGCCATGCTGCGCGGTGTGCTGGATGACACCGTGGCCGAGATGGTAACCGCAGGGGTCCGCAATCCGGACGGCACTTCACCCCTGCTTGCACGTGGCAACGCGACCGAACTGGACTTCACCGCCCTGCGCGAGCAGATGCGTAAGCTTATTCTGGATGCCACCCAGATCGCGCGTCAGCGGGTTCTGAACGGTCTCTATGCCATCGACATGCAAAGCAACGCCGCCCTGCAGACCCTGCCCGGCTGGAACGAAAGCGCCGACAGCCGCATGAACACAAGTGCGATCCGGTGGTTCCGCCCCGATACCACGGCACTGACTCGCGGTATCACAGTTGAGCTGCGAATCTCCTGGCTGTCACGACTGTTTTCCCGGTCCAGCGTCGTCACCCGGGCAGAAACACTGATCACGCAGGAATTCGAGATGATCGGGGACGATCTGGTCGATACCGCCCGCACCGATCTGCAGGATCGGATAGATACCGTTCTGGAACATCACCTTGCGTTGCTGGCCGGGCACCTGGAACATGTCGACGCCGAGGGTGACGAAACGACCTGCGCCCGGTCCGAGGCGCAAAGAGCGTTTGACCGGGCCCGCAAAATCGCCGATGAACTCGACGCGGTGTTCCGCCCGGATCGGGCCATTGACATACAACCGGAGGCGGCAGAGTGATCGAATTCCCCGGAACCGAACAAGACGTACAACAATATGAACGCTTTCTCGCCGTGGCGCAGAAAGCGGGTGCATCCGCTGAGCTGGACGCGCTGCGCGACCGCGCCAAAGCGCATGTCGAGCGCCTGTCCAGCGCCGTTGCGATCGGTTTTGCAGGAGAATTCGGGGCGGGAAAGTCGAGCCTTGCAAACATGCTGGCCGGGGCAGACATCCTGCCAACGGGTCCGCAGCACCTGCAACTTCCGCTTGTGACCGTCAATTACTCGGATGAACCGCAAACGACGGTCGGATGGTGGAAAAAACCGAAAAAGATCTATGCGGGCGTCGCGCTGGAAAAGGCTGCGGCCGACGAGCCTGACTTTATCTCGGTCGGGCTCCCCTCCCCGGCGCTGCGCGAAATATCTCTGTTCGACCTTCCGGGCGCTGGCGCTTTGGATGACACCTATAAACAGACGCTTGAACTGCTGAACCTTGTCGATTGCGCAATCTGGTGCACCAACGGCACCAATGCGTGGCGCGAAACAGAAAGGCACCTGTGGTCGCAAGTCCCGGCTGAGCTGCGCGAAAACAGCCTGCTGGCCGTGACCCATTCCGACCTGCCGCCCGTGCGGGACGCGATTGACCGGGTTCTGGCGCGGCTGGAAAAAGAAAATAAAGGCATGTTCGACGCGATTGTCCCGATCGGCACGCCCATTGCCGTTCAGGCCGTGTCGCAGGAACCCGAGCCCGATTTCGACCTGTGGGAATCCTGTGGTGGCCAGGCTCTGGCCGAAGAAGTTCTGCGCGTCGCCTCGGTTCGGAGGCAGCGGGATATCGATGTCGCCCGCAAAGACTGGCAAACGCTGTTCCTGCCTGCGCTGGAACAGATCGAAGCGGCTGCAATGCCAGCCGAATCTGAGGCGCCTGACATCACCGGGGACGCACTGCAGGACAGCATTGCGGCGACACTTCCCCCGCTGTCCAACCCGATACTGGAGGAATGGCTGACCGGCGTTGCCCGAATCTACGACGATCTGCGCGAAACCTCGGATATCGATCCGGCAACCTTCCTGCAAAGCTGTCAGGAGATCGTCGAGGAGTTCGCCGAAAGATTGGAGAACGGAAGCGAAATCGATCCGGCGGCGGATTGGATTCCGGCCGAGTTCGAAAAGGCCACGGACCTGCTGCTGCTGCTGCAATTCGAGACCGGAAATACACCGCTCAGAGATGCCGTCAGCATCCTTGCGCAGCTTAGCGACAACCTCGCCTGGGCCGGCAGTTCCGTCGTCGAATCACAACCTCAAACAGGTACCTGATCGAATCCCGTTCAGATTGAGTAAACCCTTTGCGATTCGAATGCGCGGGAACCGGCCCACCGCAGCCCTGTTAGCGCGCACGAAGCCCTGATTCTCTTGCTTTTCGACACTTAGAATTTTCAAAGACAACCCCTCATCTACCGTCTTTCTGCGCCGCACACACAAGAGCTGGTTTTTTTGTGACGTACAACCATAGCGAAGTCATGAGTTGGTCCCAATTTAGTCGCAATTAATAAGTCTAAACGTCACTCAAGTATCCTGCGGTTGTTTTGTTTGGTGTGAGTGTGCGGGCCCCGGGCCTGGTTTCCATCCGCAGAAACAGGAATCACAGGCAGGACGAAATGGGCCAGAATCAGGCTGTCGGACACACTCACGACGACACACAGATCGAAGCGTTGCAACCGGGGGCCAAGCTCCTGCGTGGACAGTATGAGATTCTACGTTTCCTGAACAATGGCGGCTTTGGCATCACGTATCTTGCACGTGACAGTCTGAACCGTGACGTGGTCATCAAGGAATGTTTCCCCGCCGCGCTTTGCCGCCGGGTCGGCGACGCGGTCGAAGCGGCCGATCCCGCCTATCGCGATGACCTGCGTTCGATCATCGACATGTTCATTCAGGAAGCCCGCAATCACGCGCGCCTGGTCCACCCCAATATCGTCGACGTGCATCAGGTATTCGAAGACAACCAGACAGCCTATATCGCGATGGATTTCATCCGCGGATGCGATCTGCTGGATTTCGTGCAGGACCCGGATCAGGAGCCTTCGCCCGATTTCGTGGTCCAGGTCACCGAAAAGATGCTGTCAGCGGTCGCGTTCATCCACGAAAGCGGCATGCTGCATCGTGACATCTCGCCTGACAACATCCTGATCGATGAAAACCAGGAACCCGTCCTGATCGACTTTGGCGCCGCACGGGAACAAGCAGCCAACCGCACGGCGGCGCTGCTGACCCTGCGGGTGGTCAAAGACGGCTACTCGCCGCATGAATTCTATGTACGCGGTGCCGAGCAGGGCCCCAGCAGTGATCTCTATGTGCTGGCAGCAACGCTCTATCATGCAATCAGCGGCGAGCGTCCGATTGACGGTCAGACCCGCCTCAACGCGTTCAACAACAGCCAGCCCGATCCTTACACGCCGCTATCCGGCCGGCTCGACGGCTATCCCGACGGCTTTCTGGAGGCCATCGACAAGGCGATGGAAATCCACGCGACCGACCGTCAGCAATCGGCACTGGAATGGCTCCGGATGTTCCGTGGTCCGCGTGTTGTCTTTGACAACTTCGGTTATCGCCCCGTCTCGGTGATCGTTGCCGTTGACCGCGAAGAAGAGGAGGAGCTGAGCGAGGCGGAAAAGGAACGTATCAAGGCCGAGACCGAGAATGCCGAGGCGGTTGTCACTGCGCTATTGGCCGGAAATTCGGACCTAGCTATTGGCCCCGAAAATCACGACGTACAGCCCGCCGTTCAAGACGAACCGGTTGCCGTCGACAAGGTCATCCGCCGCTCGGACTCTGGCGGCGGCGGAAAGCTGATCACTGTTGCCGCGGTTGCCGTCATCGCTGCCGTCGCAGGTGGATATTTTGTGCTGTCCGGTAACGAAGACGCACCCACCGAAGTTGCTCCGGTTGCCGAGGCGCCAACAGCGATCACCGAAAATAGAAACCCCATCGTCGCTGCAACTGAGAATACCGACGAAGTTGCCGTAGCAACTGAACCCGAGACTGTACCGCAAGAAGCAGTCGAGCAGCCCGCGCCGCAAAGAAGCGCGGAACCCGAGGCCGTCACCGCAGCACAAAAGCCGGCAACCGAAGAACCGGTTGCTGCGGAGGACGCGCTGGCAAAGCCCGTGGCAGCGGCACAAGCAGACGCCCTCCAAGCCGCGGCAGTCCCGGCAAAGCCGGTCAAACTTCTTGAACAGCAAGTCTCGTTTGCGCACTGGGACGTTGAGATTCCCTTTGGCACCAGCCAGCGCCGCCAGTCCACGGCACATGTGATCGCGGTAACCAGCGTCGATCCCGCCGAGGACATGTCGGTGATTGGCGACTGGGTACAGCGCGGGGACCTGATCTATACCCTCAACGGCGAACCGATCCGCGGTGGAATGTCCTTTGCCGCGCAGATTCTCGACAATTTCGAAGTTGACCCCGACGGCTATATCCGTGTCGTCGCCCGCTATCGTCCCCTAGGTAAAACGCGCGTGTCCAATGGTCTCCTGGCTCTGCCTGCAGTGCGGATTTTCGGGCTGGAGAATGGCCTTGCACTTTCGGCGCGCAATCAGGGCGACGATCGCTGGGAAACGGCGGTGACCGGGGTCGGAGCCAACGCCACCGGTACCCTGCGCCAGGGCGACGTGCTGCTGCGCGAAGAAATCACGGGTCAGGCCATCAGCAGCCCGGAAAGCCTGGACAAGGTGCTTGAGGCACTGGTGGCGGACAATCAACCCGAAGCCCGTCTGACCGTGCTGCGCAACGACGCAGAAAACAGCGCGGTGATGCGGCTCGCCGAGGAGTGAACAAACAGTCTGCCAAAGCGTGTTTGTCTGCGGGCAAGGCTAACAAGTCGCCCGGGCGGGGAGCGGCCCCGCCGCAGAAAGTCAAAGGTTCTATTGGTTTCCAGATACATGTGCCCCGCCCGGTCTCCGGGCTGGCCGGGGAAGTTTTAACCCGACGGAACGCAGGTTTCGTCCTCACAGATACGGAAGGTGTCGCGCCATGTTCAAATACAAAAGCCCACTCAGCCGGCTTCTCGAAGGTGCTGGCAAGTCCAAGGAAACCACCGAGGAAGAGGCCGCAGCGCCTGAGGCTGAATCCATTGAGCCCATCGCGGATCTGAATGCGCTGCGACTGGCGCTGTCTGGCGATAACACGGCACCCGAGTCCTACGACGACGCCGAAGAACTGATGCCCGAGGCGAAAATGCCGGAATTCGATAGCGATGAGGTTATCGAAGCGCTCACCGAGGAAACGGCTGCCGCACCGGTGGAAGATGCGTCTGCGGCTGAGCCGGTGCGGAACGAAGCACCAGATCATGTCGTGACCCTGCGGCTCACCCCCGCACTGAGCGTCTCGGAAACGTCGGAACCTTTGGCCGAAGCGGCTGCGGCGCCGATTGAAGAGCTGGTCGAGCCGGAAACTGCTCCCGAAGAGCCGGTTGAGGTTGAGCAAACAACCGAGGCTCCGACCGAACCAGTAGCGGAAGCGCCAGTGGCGGCTCCGGCGTCGAACCGTCGCGACCGCGTCAAGACCACGTTCCTGGGTTTCGAGCGTCCGGATACGCACGTTCAGGACCTGATGGAAACCGCTCCGGCGGCCAAGCCCGCCGCGGCACAAGCGAGCTTCCCGGTTGGCTGGCTGGTGATCACCACTGGCCCCGGCCGCGGGACCGCCATCACTCTGACCGCTGGCCTGATGCAGATCGGCCGTAACGACGATCAGGCCATTCAGCTGGATTTCGGAGACCACGGCATCTCGCGCAGCAACCACGCAGTGATCGCATACGACCATGAAGACCGGAAGTGTTATCTGGGTCATGGCGGCAAGGCCAACCTTGTCCGCCTGAACGGTGGCCCGGTGCTGAGCACCGTAGCGCTTTCTAGCGGAGACAGCATCCGGATCAGCGAAACCACGATGCGGTTTGTCGCGTTCTGCGACGACGGCTTTGACTGGCAGGACGGCTAACGGATGTTGGCCTCACCAGCATATGACATCGCCCTTTTGGCAGAGTTGGGGCAGCGCGACGCGCAGGAGGATTCCATAGCCGCGCGCTTCTTTGACGCAGCCAATGCGGGCTACGTGGTGGTCGCCGACGGTATGGGCGGGCACGACGCGGGTGATGTGGCGGCAGAGTTCGTCACATCGTCCTGGCGATCGATGCTTGACGAATTGCTTGAGCGCGATGCTCCCGCTGATATCGACCTGATCGATGCCCTTCCCATGGCGGCCATGCAGGCAAATGCAGCAATCGCAAATTATGTCGAAGATCGTGGCAACGCTGTCCTTATGGGCGCGACGCTGTTGGGTACGCTGATGCTGGGCGATCGCCTGTTCTGGATCTCGATCGGTGACTCGCCGCTTTACCTGTTCCGCGATGAGAAGCTGGTTCAGATCAACGAAGACCACTCGATGGCCCCCCTCATCGACGCGCAAGCCGCCAACGGCCAGATCAGCGCGGATGAGGCAAAAACCCACCCGGACCGGAACCAGTTGACCTCGGTCATCATGGGGGCGCCCATCCCCAAGGTGGACTGTCCGGAAACACCGCTGAAACTGGCCCGCGGCGATGTGCTGCTGATTGCAAGCGACGGGTTGCAGTACTTGGACGATGAAAGAATTCAGGCACTTCTTCAGGATCATTGCGACGCGGCGGCACAGGATATCGCCGACGGTCTGCAACAAGCGCTGAGCGCAATAAATCACCCCGATCAAGACAACATCTCGGTCGCCGTGGTGAGACCGGTCAACATTTAAGTCCCAGGGAATGAGCACCAAAAATGAAAACAGGAACCATGAGGAAATATCTGATCGCCTCCAGCCTTGCGCTGGCTGCCGCAGCCGGATCCGCCGCCGCACAAGAGGCCTGCGCGCCATATGTCATTCAGCGTGGCGACAGCCTGCGCGAACTGGCCACCAAGGTTTATGGCACCTCCGACTATCGCCTGATCTATGACGCCAACCGCGACGTGATCGGGAAGAACCCGAACATCATTCACGTGGGCGCAACGCTGCAACTGCCCTGCGCCCCCGGTGCCGAGGTCACGACCCCCCCTGCCACCGAAGCCGAGGCGATGGCCGCCGAGATGGCCAAAGAGTTGATCAAAGCCGCAGAGGAGCGTGCCGAAAAGGCGATCGCCGACGCCGAAGCCCGTGTTGCAGCAGCGAAAGCCGAAGCGGTGAAGGCAAGCGATGCAGCCGTGCTGGCGGCAAAAGCCGAAGCAAAAAAGGAAATCGAGGCGGCCCGCGCCGAGGGTGCCGCACTGATCCGCGAAGCGGCCGTCAAAGAGCGTCCGGAAGTCCGCGACCGGCAAATATTGCTCATCACCGGCGGGGACTATGCGCCTTTCACTGACGAAGACCTGCCCAACCGGGGGCTCTACACCAAGCTGGTCGAAACCGCCTTTTTGCGTGCGGCACCCGAGCAGGCCTACAAGATCCAATTCGTCAACGACTGGAGCTCGCATCTGGACCTGCTGATGCCGACCCTTGCCTTTGACGGCACCTTCCCATGGTCACGCCCGAATTGCGAAGAAGCAGAGGCCCTGTCGCCGAGTGATCGCAGCCGGTGCGAAACCTACAATTTCTCAAACCCGTTCTACGAAGTTGTGGACACATTCTTTGCCAAGGACGGCTCCGGCTATGAGACAACCCTGACCTACGCGGACTTCGCCAGCGCCACAATCTGTCGCCCCGAAGGATGGTCACTGTCTCACATGGATGCGGTCGGGCTTTATGAGCCCGCGATCAAGCTCTACCGCCCGGTCTCGCCGGATGACTGCTTTACCGCGGTTATGGACGGCACTGCCGACATCGTCGCCATCGAAGCGCACCTGGCCGTCGAAGCCGTCGGGCGGCTGGGCTACGAACACCAAATCATCGAAAACCCCAATCTTGCGGCGATCAAGTCGCTCAATGTCATGACACATGTCGACAACCCCGATGGCAAGGCGATCCTCGAGACGCTGAACGAAGGGCTGGCGATCATGCAGCAATCGGGGGAGTGGCGCGACATCGTCTCCACCGCCCTGCGTCATCAAATGGAAAATGGCTGAGGCCGGCAAAGGCCTGAAACTCAAAGAATCTGGAGGAAACGGAAATGTTTGAACTCAACATCAAGAAAGTCGCAATGTCGGCCGTTGCCGTCACCGCGCTCACCGCCGGGACCGCTGCGGCTCAGGAGGCTTGTACCAACTACACGGTTTCGGATGGTGACACTCTGGCCACCATCGCAATCGCGGCCTACGGCACCTCGAACTACCAGCCGATCTTCAACGCGAACCGCAATACCATCACCAACCCGAACGCGCTGGAAGAGGGTCTGGTGCTGGCCCTGCCCTGTGAGGATGGCAGCCTGCCGAACGGCCAGACCGCCCAGGAAATCATCGCCGCCGAAGAAGCGCGCGCCGCCAGCGTCAAGCGGTCGAGCGTTTATGAACCGCCGATCAAGCTGGTTACCGGCAACGGCTGGGCACCTTTCGCCGACGAAACGCTGAATGGCGGTGGCTTCATTACCCGTCTCGGCACCACCGCGTTGCAGCGGGGCGGCAACGCTCGAGACTATTCGGTCAGCTTCGTGGACGACTGGAACTCACACTTGGAAACCCTGTTGCCGCTGGGTGCGTTCGACGTGTCGATGGCCTGGAACATGCCAGACTGCACCAACCGCAGCTACGAATGGTCGTGGGAAACCGAGGTGCGCTGCACCCAGTTCGACTCGTCGGTTCCGGTCTATGACGTTGTGATCGGCTTCTACAGCCTGCCTGAAAGTGACTATGCCGGTGCGACGACATTGGGCGATCTGAAAGGCTCGACCATCTGCCGGATGGACGGCTGGTTCATCCATGACCTCGAGGCCGCTGGCCTGCGGGCGCCTGATGCAACTCTGATGCAACCGATCACCGCACGCGAGTGTCTTGATGCGGTTCTGACCGGTGTCGCAGATGTCGCCACATTCGAAGTCCAGCTTTTTGCCGATACCAAAAGCGAAATGGGCCTGACCGAAAAGGACATCGTCGAGAACCCGTTCGTCACCACCCTGTCCTCGCTGCGCTTCATCAGCCACCGCAGCAACCCCTTCGGCAAGCAGTACCTTGCGATGCTGAACCGCGGAATGAACGAGATGCGTGAATCCGGCGAATGGTACGCCATCGTTTCGGACACTCTGCGGGAGCACAACGAAAAGCTGATGGCTGCATCCAACTGATCGCCTGAGAGCAAATCCGCTCCTACGCATGAAGGGCCGGTCAATTGACCGGCCCTTTACGCTTTTCGGCAATTTGGTACAGGCTTAACCCCCGATTTATCCAGAAAAAATCAAAATAATCTCAAAACTACGGGAATCCCCTAATTTCCATGATCGCCACAGATGGTAAGTTCAAATCAAGAATTCTCCCGGTCCGGCGTAGCCGAACCACTCACTCAGAAAGGGACTGGCATTGGGGTGTCAGTCCCTTTTGCTTTCAGCCATCAGATTTGCCTGTTAGGAGCGCGTTTCGGTCAGCGCATGACGAACGGATCGGGGATAGGATCATCGCTGGTGCGCAGCCACACCGCCTTGACCTTGGTATAGTCCAGCGCCGCCTGCAGCCCGCCCTCGCGCCCATGGCCAGACAAGCCGTGGCCGCCGAAGGGCACAATGGGGCTGACGGCGCGATAGGTGTTGACCCAGACGATGCCCGAACGGATACCCCGGATCATGCGATGCGCGCGGGTCAGGTCGCGGGTGAAGAGGCCCGAGGCCAGGCCGAATTCAGTATTGTTGGCGATCTCGAGCGCCTCAGCCTCGGTGTCGAAGCCGAGCACTGACAGGACGGGACCGAAGAACTCATTGGTAACGCAAGGCGCGTCCGCCGCGCCGGAGCAGTCGATGATGGTTGGCGGAAAATAGAACCCGTCGCGGTCCAATGCCGTGCCGCCGGTGATGAGGCGGGCGCCCTGTGCGATCGAAGCGTCGATCAGGCTCAGCGCATTCTCGCGCTGGCGTCGGGTGCAGAGCGGGCCTACCTCGGTGGCCATATCCTGCGGCGCGCCGATCACCACGTTCTCGGCCTTGACCTTTAGGCGGGATAGAAATTCCTCCTTGATCGTATTCTGCACCACCAGCCGCGACCCGGCCACGCAGCTTTGCCCGGTGGCCGCGAAAATGCCTGAGACCTGCGCGTTTACCGCGCTGTCCAGATCGGCATCCTCAAACACGATGAAGGGAGACTTGCCGCCCAGTTCCAACGAGGTCGAGGCCAGGTTCTCGGCCGAGTTCCGTACGATATGCCGCGCGGTCGCAGGGCCACCGGTAAAGGCCACATGCGCCACCTTGGGATGGCTGGTCAGGACCGAACCGCATTCGGGTCCGAACCCGGTGATGACGTTGAGCACCCCCGGCGGGAATCCGACCTGATCGAAGATGCGGGCAAATTCCAGCATCGGCGCAGGCCCGTCCTCGCTGGCCTTCAGCACCACCGTGCACCCCGCCGCCAGTGCCGGACCAATCTTGACCGCCGACAGGAACAGCTGCGAGTTCCATGGCACGACAGCGGCCACGACCCCGATGGGCTCACGCCGCAACCAGACCTCCATATCGGGCTTGTCGATGGGCAGATGCGCGCCCTCGATCTTGTCGGCCAGCCCTGCGTAGTAACGGTAATACTCGGCCACATAGGCGATCTGAGCGCTGGTCTCGCGGATAATCTTTCCGGTGTCGCGGGTTTCCAACTCGGCCAGACGAGAGGCGTTCTCAGCGACTAGATCGGCCAAGCGCAACAGCAGCTTGCCGCGCTGCGATGCAGTCATACCCGCCCATTCGGGCGCGTGGAACGCACGCTCTGCCGCCTCAACCGCCCGGCTCACATCCCCGGCCCGCGCCTCGGGCATCAGCGCCCAGGGCTTGCCGGTGGCCGGATCGAGGCTTTCGAACTGTGCCGCCCCATCCGAAAACGCGCCGTCGATATATTGCTGGAACTGTTGCATCGTCTGTCCCTATTGAAAGGCCGGCATCACATCGCTGATGAACCGCTCAAGCGAGGCTTTCTTGCGCTCGAAACTCATGCTGGAATCGATCCAGAACGAATACTCATCGTAACCCAGCTCTTCATACCCCTTGAGCCGCGCAATCACTGCCTCCGGCTCACCGATCACCAGATCGCGCTCCATCGCCTGCGGAGAATAGAACGGATGGGCGGCGATTTCATCGTCGGTGAGCGGGGCGATCAGGCCCTGATTGATATCGCGCTTGTTCATGAACCAGGCGCCGAAATAGCAATAGAAGCGGTTCAACTCCTCCGCGCCGCGTTTCACGTCCTCGGCGTCGCTGGCCACGTAAGTGTGCTGCAATAGCATGATCTTCGGGCGGGGGACGCCCGGAAATTTCTCGCACGCGGCGTTGAACTTACTCATGAGATCGGCGATTTCCTCATCCCCTTTCCACAGCGGCGTGACCTGCACATGGCAGCCGTTCGATACCGCGAATTCGTGGCTGTTCGGGTCACGCGCCGCGATCCAGATCGGCGGGCCATCCTGCTGCACCGGTTGTGGGGCCGAGGTGGTTTTCGGGAACTGATGGAACTCGCCCTCATGGGCGTAATCACCCTTCCACAGCCCCTGAACCGCAGGCACCAGTTCCCGCATCCGCTGCCCGGCCTCCCACGCATCCATCCCCGGCATCATGCGCTGGTATTCAAACGAATAAGCTCCCCGCGCGATGCCCAGATCCAGACGGCCGTCGGTAAGGATATCGGTCATCGCCGCTTCTCCTGCCAGCCGGATCGGATGCCAGAACGGCGCCACAACAGTGCCGGTGCCCAGACGCACATTCTCGGTCTGCCGGGCCAGATCCACCAGGTTCAGAAACGGGTTCGGCGCGATAGTGAAGTTCATGCCGTGATGCTCACCGGTCCAGACCGCATGCATCCCGCCCCGGTCGGCGATTTTGCACAGCTCGACAAACTCGTCATAAAGCTGCTTCTGATCCTCGTCCGGAGAGATCCGCTCCATATGCGCAAAGAGGGAAAATTTCATGGTTTCTGCTCGCTCCCAGAAACGATCGGGCGGACCTCGCCGCTGATCTGATTGCCGTAATACACCCCGAAATTTCCCATGCTTGCCTCGGCCGAGAACCGCTCCAGCATGGTGCACATGGCCGGATCGGCTATGTCCATCAGCGTGGTCTCGGACAGCTCGGTGAAGACCCCGCGCAAGGGCGTGCCCTCGGCGGCCTGACACAGGAACGAGATGTGCTGGTTTTCGCGCGCTTCATCTTCGTAAACGGAGTAAATGAACCCCGGCTGGGCTGTAACGCCGCTGTCGGCGATCAGCCGGGACAACGCCGCCGAGGCGCCATCCTTGCCCACACGGGTTTCCGGCAGAGTCAGCCCGCCCTGCCCGTCATCCATCAACAATACCCGGCCCTCATGCTCGATGAGCGCTGAGACCACCAAGTTGGCGCTCTGGCTCAAAGCCTCGGCCTCGGCGGCCGGGGTCACGTAGGCGCCCCGGGCGTAGCCCAGCCCGGGGGCGGTGGAGGTGTTAAAGGCCTCGACCTTGCCGATCAGGATCAGGTGATCGCCCGCCTGGACCGTGTTGAACATCGAACAGTCAAACCAAGCCGAGACGCCATCGAACAGGGGCGAGCCATGCGGGCCACAGCGCCAATCCACCGCAGCGAACCGGTCTTCGACCGGGCGGGCGAAGGTGTTCGAGACATCCTTTTGCCCTTCGGAGAGGATGTTGATGGCAAAACCTGTTGCCCCGGCAAAGGCGTCATAGTTGCGTGAGGTATTGGCCAGGCATACCAGCACCAGCGGCGGGTCCAGCGACACCGAGGTAAACGAGTTGGCGGTAAAGCCCAGCGGATTGCCCTGCGCGTCATGGGTCGTTACCACGGTCACACCGGTCATGAAGGTACCGAACGCGTTGCGCAGGGCGCGAGGGTCGAAATCGCTCATGCCGTCTCCTTTCGGGTTGCCGGGGTTTGCAGCCAGTCTCTGAGCGCCGCGTTGACCGCCTGCGGGTCGGTCAGGTTGACCATGTGGCGGTGCCCTTGCAGCACGACCGTCCGGCCATTCCGGGCCGTCTCCGCCATCGCTCGCGCCATCTCCGGGGTCGAGTTCGGGTCATCCTCACCGGTCAGCGCCAGAAGCGGGCAGGCGATATCGGCAAACCCATCGGCATAGGTCGCATCCCCCTTGGCAAAGGCGGAATAAGCCGCAGCATAACCCGCCGGATCGACAGCGGACAGCCATGCAGAGACCTGCTGCCGGGCTGCCCGGTCAGTGGGGCTGTCGCCAAACCAGCGGTTGAGCGGTGTGTCCAGATCGAACGCGCCCTCGCGGATCTCGGCCGCGCGCGCCTCAACCGCCGCGCGGGCCTGCGCCGTGCGGCAGTAGACACCGTTGAGCAGCGCCACGCGGGTCACCTTTTCGGGATGCATCACAGTATACCCGCCCGAGATCAACGCGCCCATGGAATGCCCGGCCAGATTGACCGATCGCAATTTCAGCCCCTCAACAGCGGAGTGCAGCCAAGCCACGTAGTCTGGCAACTCCGCCCCATCCGGCAGTTGATCGCTGCCACCATGCCCGGGCATGTCCAGCGCGATCACCCGATGGGTCCGGGACTGGACTTCGATCTGTGGCTCCCAGGCGGCGGATTGCATCCCGACCCCGTGGATCAGGATCAGCGGTTCCCCCTGCCCGACCTCTCGGTAGGCAACGGTACCGAACGGATCAGACAGCTGCAGGGTTGTCGACATCATGGCCCAGTTCCTTGAGGTCCTGATACCGGTCTCCGATCCGGTGATGCGGGCGGCCTCCGATGGACGCGCCAAGCGCCACAACGATCTCGTCCGGACCCGGAGCATCGGCGACGGAAAACTGGATTGTCAGGTAATGGCTTCGACGTCCGCCATCGTTCTTGTCCATCAGCGGGATCAGCAGCGGCGCGTTCGCGGGACCGCGCGTGTTGCAGAAGGCTAGATAGGATTTCGCCCCCACCGCCTCGCGGTAGTGATTGCCGAAGCGCAGGGTGTGGATCAGGCCCGATGCATGCTCGACCTCGCCATTCACCCCCACAATCGCGGATTTTCCGTAACCTTCGACCTTGTCGCCACCACCAGCTGCGTCAAGAATCATGCCTGTAAGCAGTTCCCCCAACCCCGGCGCACAATCGTGGATTTCGGGCTTCAGATCCTCGACAAAACCACGCCCGGCCCATGGGTTCCGGATCACCGCGACGGCGGCAATCATCTTCAGCGGCACCGGCGCGGCCTTGCCCCCTTCGATCAGGGTGGTTTCGACATGCAACAGCGTCTTGCGGATTTCGGCGGGCATCGAACACCTTTTTCGACCAGCGATTCTTCGTCAAGTAATATGGTATACCATCATACTATATGTCAATCCCGACTTGCCCGAACGCAGGTGCACTGATATCCCCGGGATCATGACCACACCGCCGCTGACAAGAATCCAACAACCTCCTGCGACCTTGCGCGATCTGGTGCAGGACCGGATGCGCGAAGCGATCATCGAGGGCCATTTCAAACCCGGCGAGCGGCTGGTTGAGCGCCCCCTGTGTGAGCAACTCGGCGTCAGCCGCACCGTCATCCGCGAGACTATCCGCTATCTCGAGGCCGAGGGGCTGGTCGAAATCCTCCCCGGCCGCGGCCCCATCGTCGCGCGTATGAGCTGGGACGATGCGCGCCAGATCTACGACATCCGCCGGATGCTCGAGACCTCAGCCGCAATGAACTGTGCCGAACGAATGACGCCGGACCTGGCCAAACGTCTGCAAAAGGCGTTGGACGAACT
Organism: Ruegeria sp.; assembly: GCF_040830605.1. GTDB lineage: Bacteria > Pseudomonadota > Alphaproteobacteria > Rhodobacterales > Rhodobacteraceae > Ruegeria. The sequence continues at coordinate 262,935 of NZ_JBFOMD010000003.1, read as the reverse complement.
AAAGCGGGGTTTCACCCGCAAAACCCCCGGAGCGTTGTTCAAGGCCACCTCCGGATTTTACGGCACGATATTCGAGGGCGCGGGTCACGCCATCGCCTGGGAAATCGTGCAGCGGCTGAACGGGCGGATCAGCCGGCTGCGGATGATGACTCTGTCCTCGTCTGACCGCGACCAGCCGGGCCCGGACCACATGAAAACGATTTGCGAGTCTATTGTGTCGGGCGACCCCGAGGCCGCGCGTGCCGCAGTAAACCGCCACCTCGATGACGCCACTGCCGTGGCAGAGCGCCTGCTGGCCGAAGAGACGCAGACCGAGTAGGTCCGCCTATCCGCCGGTCAAGTCAGGGATCGAGAAAAGCCGCCCAAAACCCTCGATCCGGTCCGCAATGCCCGCGCGGCGCAGACAACTCCAGACCTGCGCCTGATTGCTGATGATCACCGGCTTGCTGGCAGTCTGCTCAATTTCCTCGACCACATCCAATGCCCGGATACCGCTGCAGGACAGAAAGATGGCATCGGCCTCGGGCCGATCGATCTCAAGCGCAAACTGTTTCCAATAGGCGGGCGTGACGCGCCCGAATTCCAGACCGGTGGTCAGGTTCAGGCCCTGAATGTCCAGAACATCGAACCCTTTTTGCGCCAGAAAATCGGCCTCGGCGGTGTTGATTTCGTCCAGATACGGCGTGCCGACCACGATCCGTTTGGCACCAACCACGCGCAACGCATCCACCACGCCGGTCACCAGACACATCGGCTGCGCCCAGGGCGCGCCCTTGCGAATTTCCGCAAAAACCCGCTCCTCACCGTTCACGATCGACCCGCTGGTGCAGCTATAGCTGATCACGTCCGGCCGCGCATCGGGCTGCAGCCGGGACGCGGCCTCGGCCATGTGATCGAGATGCCGCCGGAGCGTTTCGGTGGTCGTGTAATCCTCGGTCTCGAGCCGGGTGATGTGCACACCTACGCCCTTGGGCACCATCGCAAACGCGTCATCTTCGAACGCCAGATCGGTGGACATCAGGATAAAGCCCAAGCTGGCCCGGTAATGCCTGCCACCATCCATCTCGGGCGTCCGTGCATGCGAGATGATGGGTGAACGGCTTAGCTTCGGTTGCTCAGGCATCGGCTGTCTCGGCCATGATCTCCTTGAAAATCTCAGGGTCCGTGACCCCTTCGGAGCCGATCAGCAAAATCCGTGACCCGGCATCCAGTCCAAGCGCCCGTGAAAGCGCCCGGTCCTGTCGGGTAGCGATCAAGGCGGCCAACCCCGCCACGCCACTTTCGCCCGCTTCAACAACCGGATCGCCAAAGCCCGGACGCGCAAGCAACCGCATTGCCGGTGCCACGATGTCATCGGGGATGGTCACGAAATCCGAGGTCTCTTCCGCCAGTATCTCCCACGCCATCCCGGACGGCTCACCGCAGGACAAACCGGCCATCACCGTCTCTTCCTCGATCTGCACCGCTTTTGGCGCACCCGCCCGCGCACTTTCGAAAAGGCAGGCGGCCAGTTCCGGCTCGACCACGATGACGCGGGGGGCCTGTTCGCCCCAATACTGTCGCAGCAACGCCGCGACCGAGGCAGCAAGGCCACCAACACCGCTCTGCAGCAACACATGGGTGGGCGCCTCTTGCAACGCCTCGCAGGCCTCGCGCGTCATCACACCATAGCCCGCCATCACATCGCGCGGCGGCTCGGAATAGCCGGGCCACGAGGTGTCAGAGACCACAAACCAACCGTTAGCATCGGCCTCATCGCGGGCCAGCGCCACCGAGGCGTCGTAGTCGCCGTCGATACGGATCACCTCGGCTCCAAGCGCACGCATCACCGCCGCCCGACCTTCGCTGACCTCTGCATGGATGTAAATCCGGCAAGGCGCCCCGAACCGCTGACAACCCCAGGCGAGCGAGCGCCCATGGTTGCCGTCTGTTGCCGAAACCAGCGTGATCGCCCCGCAGGCCTCGCGATGCTTACCCGCCCGGATATCCGCCAAGGTCACATCTTCCCCAGTCTGCCGGGCCAGTTCCCGCTGCAGCATCCGCAGTGCGGCATATGCGCCGCCAAGCGCCTTGAAGCTGCCCAGCCCAAAGCGCGGCCCTTCGTGCTTGTAATGGATGGCCCCGACCCCGATCTCCTGCGCCAGCCCGGGAAGGGACACCAGCGGCGTCGGAGTATAACCCTCCCAGGCGGTGATTTCGTCCCACGCGCGGAAAAAATCCTGTTCCGACAGCACGCGGAAAGCGGCATCTCCGGTCGCGCGCGTTGCAGCCACATGGCCCAGTCGGGCGGCTTTGAAGGTGTTCATCATGGGTCAGTCTTTCCGCGTTGCGGGCAGCCGGTCACGGACCAGTTCCGCCCAAAAGCGCGCGCCAATCGGCAGCAGCGCATCGTTGAAATCATAATCGTTCGAATGCAGAGGCTGGCCATTCGGCCCCTCTTCTCCATTGCCCAGCAACAGGAAACAGCCGGGAACCGCGACACTGAACTGCGCGAAGTCTTCGGAAAAGCTCATTGGGGGGCGGTCCGCCAGAGTTTCAAACCCCATGGCATGGGCCACCCGCACCACGGCCTCGGTTGGCCCTTCCGCATTGAGAGTTTCGACAAAGCCGGTGTTGAAGTCCACTTCCACCGTTGCATCATGCGCCGCGGCAACCCCTTGGGCAATCTGTCGCATGAACCCGGCAATGGCCACACGGTCCTCCGGCGACCGCGCCCGCACATCGCCTTTGAGCACCGCCTGCCCAGGCAGCACGTTGCGCTGACCGTCGGTCACGAACTCGGTCACCGAAACCACTGCTCCCGCACCGGGTGCCAGCTTGCGCGAGACGATGGTTTGCAGCGCCTGCACCATCTCGGCCCCTACGGTGATCGCGTCCACTCCGACCTGTGGCATCGAGGCATGGCCTCCCTGACCTTGAATGGAAATCTCGAACAGACTTTCGCTGCTGCAAATCAGCCCCTTGCGGGTCGAAACCTGCCCAACCGGCGCGCCGGGCAGGTTGTGGATCGCGTAGACTTCCTCCACCGGAAACCGCTCCAACACCCCTTCCGCGATCATCGCCTTGGCGCCGGACCCATGTTCTTCGTCGGGTTGGAACAGAAAAACGACAGTACCGTCAAAGCTCGGGTCCTCAGCCAACAGCTCAGCGGCCCCAAGCAGCATCGCCATATGGCCGTCATGACCGCAAGCGTGCATGACGCCCTCGTTTCGCGACACGTAGTCGTGGCGGCTTTGCTCGTTGATCGGTAGCGCATCCATATCAGCCCGCAGCCCGATGGCACGGTTGCCGGGCCCGGCGCGCAGGATGCCGACGACGCCCACGCCCTCATGCACCTCAAGCCCCAGATCCTTCAAATACTCGGCAACATAGGTGCGGGTCCGGTCCTCCTGAAGCCCCAGCTCTGGATGCTGGTGTAGATGCTGCCTGACGCTCGTCAAACGCGCATGAAAGCCTGTCATGGGTTGCCCTCCATTCCCTCGAGCATAAACAGCCGGACAAGAGGGTTGGCATCGTTTTTCACTCCCTTGGTACGAAATCTGTTGCGATTTGCCGAATTCCCGACTTTTTTCAGATCATGGATGACAAGGATCTCGCCATACTCCGCCTGGTTCAGAATGATGCCCGCCTGACCGCCGAGGCGATCAGTCAGGATGTCGGACTATCCGCGCCCGCCGTTCAGAAGCGGCTAAAGCGCCTGCGTGAAAACGGGGTGATCGAGCGTGAGATCGCGGTTTTGTCTCCCGCCAAGCTGGGGCGCGAGATGACCGTGATCGTCGAGGTCATTCTGGAACGGGAAAGCCGGGCCCATCTGGACGCCTTCAAGCGCAAGATGCGGGACGCCCCGGCGGTGCAGCAATGCTATTACACCACCGGCGAAGCGGATTTCATCCTGATCCTGTCCATGCAGGACATCCAGGAATACGAGGCCTTCACGCAGGCTTATTTCTTTGACGAATCCAATATCAGCCGCTTCAAGACCTCGATCGTCATGGACCGGGTCAAGGTATCGCTGGATACGCTGTGATCACTCACCCTCGGAACGCTTTCGTGAAATAGTCGGTGAGCGGTTTGGTCAGATAGGAAAGCGGTGTGCGTTCGTCGGTCTTGATAAGCGCTTCGACCGGCATGCCGGGCAGCAGGACCTGATCGCCCAATCGGGCCACCTGATCCTCGCCAGGCAAAAGCTCGGCCCGGTAGAAACTGATCCCGGTGGCATCGTCGGTAAAGACGTCCGCCGAGATATTGATCACCTGCCCTGCAATCTCGGGCGTCTCGCGTTGGTCAAAGGCCGGGAATCGCAGGGTCGCGGGCTGGCCGACATAGAGTTGATCCACATGGATCGCCTCTACACGCGCCGCGATCAGTAGCGGTGTGTCTCTGGGCACGACATACATCATCGGCTGCGCCGGCTCGACCACCGATTGCAGGGCAAAGATCTGGCTGCCGTAGATCACGCCGGTCACCGGAGCCCGGATGTCGAGACGCATCAGCCGCTCGCGCAGGGTCAGGCGGCGTTCGGCCAGTTCGATCTCGCGGAATTGCAGGTCGCGCAGGGTAGTGATCGCCTCTTCACGCCGCGCGCTGCCAAGACGCAGGATCTCAATCTCGGCGGCTGCAATCTGCCCCTTCAGACGGGCCGTGTCGGCCTCAAGCCGCCCGATATCGCCCTTGAGTCCAGCCTCTTCGCGCTGCAATGCGGTCACGCGGCTAGCCTGAGCCAACCCCTTTTCCAGCAGCGATTGCTGGTCCGTTAGTTCCTCGGCGATCAGCATCGCCTGCTCACGCAACGCCTGCAACTGAGCCTGGGTTCCGTCGATCTGACTGCCGGTCTGGGCAATCTGTTCGCGCAGTTGCTCGGTCTCGCGGGCCAGCGTGTCGTTGCGGGCGATGAACAAACGCTTTTGGCCTTCGAACAGCGACGCCACCTCCGCGCTTTCGCGCATCATCTCGGCCAGTTCTTCGGTCGGCGTCAGTTCTTCAGCCCCATCGCGCTCGGCCTCAAGCCGCACCTTGCGCGCGAGCAACTCGTTCAGCTGCCCCTCGACGATCGCCAGTTCCGACGCAATGAATGTGTCGTCGAGGCGCACCAGCAACTCACCTGCTTCAACCGCATCACCATCCCGCACATATATCTCGCCGACGACACCGCCTTCGGGATGCTGCACCACCTGCCGGTTGCTCTGCACTTCGATCACGCCGGATGAGATGATTGCCCCCGCCAACTTGGTGCGCACACTCCAAAAGCCCAGACCGCCGATCAGAACGCCCAACGCCACAAGGCCGACAAGGGCCGGAATCGTGATGCGCCACGCGGCGCGGTTGGAATCTGGTGTCTGCCCGGTCATGCGCCACCTGCCGTTCCGATGCTGCGGCGGATCGCGCTTGCATTCTGCACCATGGCGCTCAGCACTTCTTCCCGGGGGCCGAATTTGGCGACCTGACCCTTCTCGATCACCATCAACTGATCGCATTCCGAGATCGCAGTGGGCCTGTGGGTCATGATCAGCACCGATTTGCCTTGCGTCTTGAACTCTCGCACCGCCGCATTCAGCGCCTCGCTGCCTTCGGAATCCAGCGCCGAGTTCGGCTCGTCCAGAATCAGCAGCACCGGATCGCCATAAAGCGCCCGGGCCAAAGCAACCCGCTGCTTCTGCCCGCCTGACAGCTGGCTTTCATTGCCCTCAAGCACAGTGTCGTAGCCATCCTGCAATCCAAGGATCAGCTCATGCGCATTGGCCTTCTTGGCCGCTGCAATTACCGCCTCGGGGTCGGGCTGCAGGGACAAGCGCGCGATGTTCTCGGCCACCGTTCCATTGAAGAGAGTCACCTGCTGCGGCAGGTACCCGATGTGGCGGCCCAGATCCTCGCTCCCGTACTGATCCAGCGTGGCGCCATCCAGGCGGATCTCTCCGGCCGCCGGAGGCCAGAGTCCCAGCAGCGCCTTGGCGAGCGTGGTTTTGCCAGATCCGCTCTTGCCGATCACGCCAATGGCCTCGCCCGGTGCCATGCGAAAGCTGACATTGCGCAGCGTTGGCCCCTTTGCGCCCGGCGGCACGACCGTCAGACCCTTGGCCTCAAACGCGGCCTTGGGAACGGGCAGCGCTGTTCGGGCCTCTTCGGGCGGGATCGCATCTAGAAAGCGGTTCAGTGACGTCCAGGCAGAGCGGGCGCGCTGGATCATCGGCCATTGTCCGATGGATTGCTCGATGGGCGCCAATGCGCGGCCCAACAGGATCGAACCCGCAATCATGGCCCCCGCGGTCATCTCGTTGCGCAGAACAAAATATGCCCCGACAGCCAACATCGCCGATTGCAGGAACAGCCGTAGCGATTTGGTCATCGCGGTAAAGCTGCCGGTCCAGTCGCTGGCCGAGATACTCTGCACCAACGCGGCCTGCCGCTGCCTCAGCCAACGGGCCGAGACATCGCCGCCCATGCCCTGGGCGCGGATGACCTCGGACGCCTGACGCGCCTGTTCCGAGAATGCTCCGGCCTTTGCCGCCGACTTCTGCGCCTGCTCAACCTTCTTGCGGGTCAACGCCTGATTGGTGAGCGCCACCACTATCAGAATGACGCCCCCGGCAGTCGCCAACCAGCCGAGCATGGGGTGAAAAATAAAGATTCCGGCCAGAAACAGCGGGGTCCACGGAATATCCATAACCGCTAGCAGAACCGGCGAGGCACAAAGCGTCTGGATCGACTGCAGGTCCTGAAGCGCCATGGCCGGTGCCGAACGTGCCGCCGGATGCAAGGCCTGCCGCAGGGTGGCGTCAAACACCCTCTCGTCCAGTTGCGACTGAAACCGGGCCCCAAAGCGCGCAACGATCCGGCCACGGGCATAGTCCAGTATCCCCATCAGCCCGTAAAGCAAGGCCACAAGTATCGACAACGCGGCCAGCGTCTCTTCGGAGCGCGAGCCCAGCACCCGGTCATAGACCTGCAACATGAAAAGCGGGCCGGTCAGCATCAGCAGGTTCACGAAGATGCTGAACAGAAACGCCAGACCAAGATATCCAACACCACGATTGCGCGCGGCCTGCAATTCGTGCCGGGGTTTCAGATCTTGCGCGGCGGGTTTTCTCATTCGTCGTGATCCGGCTGCTCATTCAACACAAGGGTTATGCAGGCTGCAACTCCGGACGTCCAGCGTGGGGCGGCGGAATTCGGCGCGTCTCGCCCGGAACCTGCCGTCACGGACCAGTTGTGCGCGGCCCAGAGCATCCTTGATCAACGGCAAGCCGCTTGTTCGGGTTTCCAAAGCTATGTAGGTTTTTCGAATGACCTTCCAAATCCTGATAGACAGCGATGACGTTGTGGCTCTGTCACGTCTGGCCACTTGCATACGTGAAAAAGGGTTTCGGGTTCGTGAAGTAGAACAGATGAAACATCGGGAGGACACATTTGGTTCGGAGTCTGCCGCATCGATCATTGTGGATGTGGATTCTGGCTGGGGAAACAACGTGGTCGCGGACCAGCCCGGGCAAGAGAGTGGTGACACCGGCACTTTTTTGATGACCATGCGCAAGGATCGTCCAGATGAGGTCGCGGAATTTTGCGTCGGTGGCGATCAAGATACCGAGGCCATTGAAAAGGACGACTTGCCGACCCGCATACAGGCGCTTCTGTATCAGATTTCCGGTGGCGGTTCCGAGACGCCAAGCGGCGGCGGCATGAACACAATTGGTAGCTGGCACTTTGACCGCATTGTAAACAGGCTAGTTTCAGCCGAGCAGGTTTTAAGCCTGACTGCGCAAGAGCTTAAAGTGTTGTCGATATTGGTTGACCATCCGAACCAGACGCTGAGTCAGGCAAAGATGGCCGCGCTGATGGGGCGAACCCCTGGCCAGGCCAGTGATCGTAGGATCAATCTGGTTGTCGAACACTTGCAACAGAAGCTGGAACTGGATCAGGCCAATCCCAAGTGGATTGTGTCCGAAGCCAGCAAAGGCCATCGCTTGGTCACCTCAACCCAGTCGTAGTTTCTGGCCAAAACTTTTCCGGGACCCCGATTTGCCCTACCAATTTTTCCGATTGGATGCATATTGGATCAACCAAAACGGCATAAACACACCTAAGGAACATGGAGAGACGTGTTGAATATTCTTGTCCTTCAACATGCCGAGGTGGAACATCCCGGCATCTTCCGTGAATTCCTCGCTGAGGATGGACATACTTGGGACGCGGTGGAATTGGACAAGGGCGAAGCCCTGCCTCCGCTGGGCGGGTATGACGCGCTATGGGTAATGGGCGGCCCGATGGATGTTTGGCAGGAAGATGCGCATCCCTGGCTGGCTGACGAAAAAGCATACATCCGGGATGCTGTCGAAGGCCGTGGTCTGCCGTTTCTGGGCCTGTGCTTGGGTCATCAGCTTCTGGCCGAATCGCTTGGAGGCAAAGTCGGCGCCTCTGGCACCCCCGAAATCGGCGTCATGGATGTGCAGTTGACGGAGGCCGGCGCTACCGGCGTCTTCTTTGATGGATTGCCCGAGCTGTTTCCCTGCCTGCAATGGCATTCTGCAGAGGTCACTCAGATGCCTGCCGGTGCGCAATGTCTGGCGACGTCTCCGGCTTGTGCGGTTCAGGCGATGAAATGGGGAACACGCGCATACTCGGTTCAGTTTCACGTCGAAACAGAGCCGGAAACGGTGACAAACTGGGCCGCAATCCCCGAATATAGCGCCGCCCTTGAAAAAGCGATGGGTGAGGATGCCGTGTCCCGGTTAGACAACGACGTGAGCGACCAGCTTGACCGGTTCCGCAGCATGGCAGAACGGATCTATATAAACTGGCTGCAATGCGCCGCTCAGGCCTGAGACCGCTTAGCCGAGCATTCGCTCCACCGCTTCGGTGACATCAGCAACGACAGCCGTCGGAACCGGTTTGAACCGGGTCTCGTCGCCCTCCCGGTATTTCCCGGTCCGCACCAGATAGGCAGCGGCGACCCCAGTCTTGAGAGCTCCGGCAATATCGGCCTCGGCGTCATCCCCAATCATGGCGCAGTCCGGCAAAGCGCAGCCCATGCTACGCGCAGCCAACTCAAAGAACTCCAGAGCAGGTTTGCCAAGAACCACCGGTTTGCTGCCGCTTGCATATTCCAGCGCGTGCACAAACGCCCCCGCGTCGATGCTCAGTTCCCCGTCCCTGTCCCGGAATGTCCGGTTCATTGCCAAGGCCAACAACGGCGCGCCGGAGCAGATCTCACGAAACGCTGCATTCAGACGGTCAAAGGTGAAGAATTCTCCGGCGTCACCGACAACGACCGCCGGGTTCCGACCCTCCACACAATCCGCAAAATCTTCGTTCAGATCAGGGTGGATCAGCAAATGTGGGCTCAGCTCATGCCGCGAAAGATACGCGACTGCCGCGCCCGCCGGGGTGAACAACTCCGCCTCGTCGAACTCAAAACCAAGTTGGAACAACTCGTCCAGAAGCCGTTGGCGGGGGCGGCTGGTGGTGTTGGTGACTAGGCGCATGGGTATGCCCGCGCGCCGCAGCTCTTCAATGGCAGACACCGCGCCATGGATCGCCTTGCCCTGATCCGTGAGGACCCCGGCGATATCCACCAAAACGCCGCGTATCGCCATCTTGCTTACATCCCGTCAGGTTTCGGCCGCCCGTGTCAGCGACAAGCGGGCCGTTTCCAGATGTTCCTTCATCAGGTTTGCCGCGCGCTCAGGTTCTCTCAGCCGGATTGCGTTCAGCACCTGCCGGTGCTGCGCATTGTACTTCTTGATGATGGCACCATCCAATGTCAGGTGGCGCATCCTGGTCCACTCGTCCAGAGAACGCACCGTGTTGATCTGGTCGATAATCCAGATCAGAAGGGTATTGCGGGTCGTCGCAGCAAGCGCCTTGTGAAACGCCGTATCGGCTTCGGCAAAGGCCACGGGATCATCCACAGCTTCCTCCATGCGGTCGCACAGGCCCTCCAACAGATCGAAGTCCTGACGGCTGCCATGCAGCACGCATAGACGGCAAATATGCGGCTCGAGCGCGAATCGCGCGTCGATCAGTTCCAGCGGATTCGTATCCTCAAGTGGTGCAACATTGGTCTCTTTTTCTTGAAATGTGATGTAGGTACCGCTGCCGGCCCGCGTGTTTACGTAACCTTCCACCTCAAGCTGAGCCAATGCCTCACGCAGGGTATTTCGGGCGACGCCGTACTCGTCCGCCATCTGCCGCGACGCCGGCAATCTGTCGTGTAACCTGTAAGTTCCCTTGGAAATTTCGCGGCGCAGCAACGCAGCGATATCAGCGGAACCCAGTTTTCTGCCCGTCATTTCCCACTCCCGTCAGATGATCCAAAATTAAACCAAATGTAAAATTGATGCAAGATATTGATCAATTGGTTCAGAAATAGGTTGATTTTTGGTTCTGTCCCTGCATGATTTTGACCCAACAGATCATCCACGGCCTTGCACAATGGTGAACCCCACATGGCATTCCCACAACACGTTGATTTTCTGATCATCGGAGCCGGTATACACGGCATCTCAACGGCATGGAAACTCGCAGAGCGTCTAAAAGAGCGCGGTGAAGAGGTCGAAGGCCGCATCGCAATCCTGGACAAAAGCGGGATTGCGGCTGGCGCGTCGGGTATTGCCTGTGGCGTGGTGCGCAACAACTATTTCCAACCTGCTATGCGTCGCTTGATGGCTCATTCGGTCGATGTCTGGGAAAGCGACCCTGAGGGTCTTTCCTATCACCCGGTTGGCTACATGCAAATCAGTTGCGAGGCCATGCGTGACGATATCGCCCAGATTTTCAGCGAACAGCGCGAGATCGGCTATGAAAGCGTGTTCATCGAAGGCCAGAATGCGTCGACCAAATATATGCGCGGTATTTTCGGGGACTGGCAGGCCCAGAACATCACCAGTGTCCTCCACGAAAAACGCGGCGGCTTCTCGAACCAGACCAAAACCATGTACGCGATGGCCGACAAGGTTGAAAAGCTGGGGGTACGGATCCTGACCGGCGTGACAGTCAAGGAACTGATAAGTGAGAACGGATCAAGTTCAATCAGCGCGGTCGAAACGGACAAAGGCCGGATCAGTTGCGAGCAGCTGATTATCGGTGCGGGGCCCTGGGTCCGCGACTTCTGGGACATGCTGGGGCTGCCCGGGCAGATCACCGTCAAGGATTTGAACGGCGATGTGCACGAGGGTGTGGACATGTGGCGATACTGGCAGCTGGAAGAAGGTGTGCTGCAGATTGATCCCGAGTTGGGCAAGGCCGATGACGGCTCGCTGCCGCCGGTGATCCACGTGGATACGGATGCACCACTGCACTCGACCGTTGACGGGTCTCTGATCACCGACGAGATGTGGGGGATCTACTACAAACCCGATTGGCACTTCGGCGGGATCCAGGGCGGCGCATCGCCCTACAAGGTGGATACGCCGGTCGATGAGGTGCAGATCGACCCTTATGGCCCGTCCAGCCCGGAATTCGTGGCCTCGGACGAGTTTGCCCATATGTGGGTGTCGGCGCTGGCGCATTGCCAGAAAAGATATGAGGGCACGATGCCCAAATACCATCGCGAGGCCAGCGGCGGCATCGGGTGTTTTACTGCGGACAGCTTCCCGGTGTTCGACCGATTCCACGACAACGCAACGGTCATCGCCGACTCGAACCACGGATGGAAGATGATCGGCGTGGGGCATCTTATTGCAGACGAAGTACTGGGCCAACCCCAGGAACTGTTGGAACCGTTCCGCTTTGACAGGTTCGAAAAGGGCGAACTGCACCCGGTGTCCAACAGCCCCTACCCATGGAGCTGACAGGCACCGAGACACCTGCCCCGCAAGACAAAAAAAGGCGCACAAAACGCCTGAATGTGACCAGCAAGGGAGAAGATGAATGGCCGAGACGGATCTAGAGCGATTTGTGGAGACACCCGGGCGCGACGAAAAGATCAAACAAGTTCGCGCCATGATCGACGAGATGGGGATCGAGTACCTGTATCTTCAGTTCGTATCGGTCACCGGCAAGATCATGGGAAAAGGCATCCCCGCCGATCACTGGGAATCCGTTGCCAAGAAAGGATTTCAGTTGGTTTACGGTGCCACCGTGAATCTGTTCACGGACCGGGCCGGAAACTACCTGGGCTACGGCCCCGAGGCAGCCGAGCTTGTCGGCATCCCCGAGCCTGAGACTTTCATGCAGCTGCCTTGGGCCCCTACCATCGGGCGCTTTTTCTGCACGCTGTTCCGCAACCGCGAGGAAAAGATCGACCCCGGCGGCTATCTGACCTCGGACTGCCGCGGCAACCTGCGCCGCCTGCACGAAGAGTTCACCAAGAAACACGGCACCAAGCTGCGGATCGGGACCGAGCCCGAGATGATGTGGCTCAAGTTCGACGAGAACGGCAAGCCGCGCGACGGGTTTTCCAAACCCTATTGCTATCATATCGACCAGTTCGAAAGCCTGCGGCCCGTCTCCATGCAGGTTATCCGCTATTCCCGGAAGATGGGTCTCGACATGATCCAAGGCGATCACGAAGATGCGCCAGGCCAGCTTGAGTTGAACTGGATGTTCGACGACGTGCTGCGCAATGCGGACCGGCTGACCACCTATCGCCAGATCTGCGCGCAGGTGGCGCGCGAGCATGGGATTTTCGCCTGCTTCATGACCAAACCCTTCATGGGCGTCTCCGCCTCGGGGTGCCACCACAACATGAGCTTGTGGCATGGCGGCGAAGATGAATTTGTTCGAACCGGCAACGACCCTGACAACTTGCCCGGGATGCGCGAGAATTACATGTACGTGAAGGGCGGTGAGAACACGTTCATGCCTGACACGGACGACCCGCAAATGCCCGGCAAGGAAGGGCTGAAGGCCATCGGCGGCGTGGTTACCCATCTGCAAGCGCTGACCGCGATCGGCTGTTCCACTGTGAACTCCTATCGCCGTCTTTGGGATACGGGGTTCTGGGCGCCGGTTTTCAGCGACTGGGGTTTCCAGAATCGCACGACCGGCCTGCGGGTCTCGGCACCGGGACGGTTCGAATACCGGTCGGTGGACTCGATGGTGAACCCGTACCTGATGGGCTCGACCTTGCTGGCCGCGATGGATGACGGGTTGGAAAACAACCTCGATCCGGGCGAGCCCGAGGAACGCAACATCTATGACGCGATGGCCCAGGGCAAGAAGGTCAAGAAACTGCCCATGAGTCTGGGCGAAGCGCTCGACCATCTGGCCGCCAGTGACGTCGTCAAGCGCGGCATGCCGGGCGAGATGTACCGGCTTTTCGAAGAATACAAGCGTGACGAGTTCGCCCGCTTCATGTCCACGGTGACCGAGTGGGACAACGAAACCTACATGGAGTGCCTGCCCTAAGCGGCAGGACGCGGCGGGCAGGTGACGGCCCGCCTCACTCCGGATCTGCACGGTGGTCGCGGCCCTGCCCGCCATCCGTTTCAACCAAAGGAGGCACACCGCAATGTGCGGAATTGCAGGACTGATACACAGGGGCGCAAGCTCGAATGTCGGCGGCGAGATGACCGCCATGCTGCAGGCGCTCAAGCATCGCGGACCGGATTCGACCGGCTACGCGGTTTATGGCGAGGGTTCGGAGGGCGATTATATCATGCGCCTCAAGGTGGCCGAAGCCGAAGACATGGGCAGCGGCAGCCGGATTCATGGGATTATCGAAGACCGGATCGCGGCAGTCGAGGCGATCCTCGGCGAACATGGCGCATCGGTGAAGGCCAAGGAGGCGCCCACCGAATATTCCTTGCGCTACATCCTGTCTCATGACGGCGACACGGCCCGCATGGCCAATCACATCGAGGAGACCGAGGGCGTCGAGATCCTGTCGATGGGCAATGGTCTGGAGCTGATCAAAGATCTGGGCGATGCGTCGGACGTTGCAGGGCTTTACGGCCTGAACGATTTCCAGGGCACGCACGGGATCGGCCACACCCGCATGGCGACGGAATCGGATGTGGATATCCGTTCCGCCCACCCTTACTGGGCGTTCCCTTACAATGACATCAGCGTGGTACATAACGGCCAGATCACCAATTACTGGATCATGCGCCGCGAGATGGAGCGCAAAGGCCACCGGTTTATGTCGAACTGCGACAGTGAGCTGCTGGCGGTCTACACCGCGCACAACCTCGCCAATGGCGTGGCCCTCGAGGACAGCCTGCGCCGGTCCATCGACGAAATCGACGGCGTGTTCACCTATCTGGTTGCGACCAAGGACCAGTTGGGCATGGCCAAGGACACGATGGCCGCGAAACCGCTGGTTCTCTACGAAAGCGACAACCTGATCGCCATGGCCTCGGAAGAGGTGGCGATCCGGGCCATCCTTCCGCAGGAAATCGACACCTATGACCCCTATGATGAGGAGGTCCGCGTATGGCAAGCGTAACTGACGCCGAACTCAAGGAAATGACCCAGGAGGAACGGGTCAAGGCCCTTGGCATGACCACCGAACAGCTGACCGGAAAGTCGATGTATATCGAGTTCGACCCGGACGCGACCGAGCGGTTCGAATACCCTTGGGCGCCATCGGTCGACTTCAACAAGCGTACCGAGGTCGATTGCGACGGCAAGACCACGACCGAGGTAAACAACCAGATCCGGGCGTTGATGGCCGAGGGCTACGGCACCATTGTGCTGCAGAACCCACGCGGAATGCATTCGCTGGGTGTGGGGATCCTGTCCAAGCTGAACCTGATCATCGACGGATCGACCGGTTACTTCTCCACCGGTCTGATCGACGGGCCGAACGTGCGGATCACCGGACGCGTCGGCTGGTCCTGCGGTGAGAACATGATGGCCGGAACGGTTGTGGTCGAAAAGAACGCAGGCTCCACCTTTGGTGCCGCCATTCGCGGCGGCGATCTGGTGTGCCGTGGGTCCGTAGGCTCTCGCACCGGCATCGACATGAAGGGCGGCACCATTCTTGTCGGCGGTGACACCGGCGCATTGTCCGGCTTCATGATGCAGCGTGGCCGCATGGTCGTGTGCGGCAACGCAGGCAAGAACCTGGGCGACTCGATGTATGACGGGACGATCTATGTCGGTGGCGAAATCCAGTCCTGCGGCGTGGATGCGGTCGAGGCCGAGTTGACCGATCTCGACAAGGCCTGGCTGACCCGAAAGCTGACGCAATACGGCCTGATGCCCGACAAGGGCGTGGATCACTTCACCAAGATCGTCGCCGGCAAGCAGCTGTGGAACTACGACAATCTCGAGCCCAACGAAAAGAAACTGATCCTGTGAGGATGGACTAGCCACCCGCTACCGGATTGAAAGGACGTGCAAAATGCCTGACGGAAGCCCGACCCAAAAACCCGCACTGGCCCGAGACGTAAACCGGATCGGCGACAGTTTCATCTTCCCGCCGCGTGTGATGGACGACATCCACATCAAGTCCGAGCTTGGACGCTACCGGATGCGCGGCTTTTCCCTGTTCAAGAAAATCCCGCACTGGGACGACCTGACCTTCCTTCCCGGAACGCTGACCCGGTTCGTTATCGAAGGCTATCGCGAGAAATGCGAGACCAAGACAGTGATCGGCCCGCGCGCGGGCCGCCCGCTGGAACTGGACATTCCGGTCTATATCACCGGGATGAGCTTTGGCGCACTGTCGTATGAAGCCAAGACCGCCTTGGCGCGTGGCGCGACCATGGCAGGTACCGCGACCTGTTCGGGCGAAGGCGGGATGATCCCCGACGAACGCCGCTACAGCTCGAAATGGTTCTACCAATGCATCCAGTCACGCTATGGCTTCAACCCCAACCATCTAGTTCTGGCCGACGGCTGTGAATTCTTCATCGGTCAGGGCTGCAAGGTTGGCCTCGGCGGGCATCTGATGGGCCAGAAGGTGACCGACCAAGTGGCCGAGATGCGCTCGCTGCCCGCGGGCATCGACCAGCGCTCGCCCGCCCGCCACCCGGACTGGCTGGGCCCGGACGATCTGGCGCTGAAGATCCTCGAAATCCGTGAGGCGACCGGTGGCATGATCCCGATCCAGCTGAAACTGGGGGCAAGCCGCGTTTATGATGACGTACGCATGGCGGTGAAGTGCGACCCGGATTCGATCTACATCGACGGCATGGAGGGCGGCACCGGGGCCGGTCCGCATCTGGCCACCGAAGATACCGGCGTGCCCGGCATCGCCGCAATCCGGCAGGCGCGCAAGGCAATCGACGATCTGGGCAAGCGCGGCGAGATCACGCTGATCTACGCAGGCGGCATCCGCAACGGGGCAGACGTGGCCAAGGCCATCGCACTTGGCGCAGACGCCATCGCCATCGGCCATTCGGCCATGATGGCGCTGAACTGCAACAAGGACATCCCCGAGGCCAACTATCCCGAGGAAATCGGCGCCGAGCCCGGCTATTGCTACCACTGCCACACGGGCCGCTGCCCGGTCGGCGTGGCGACGCAGGACCCGATGCTGCGTCAGCGGCTGGACCCGGATGAGGCTGCCGAGCGCGTCTACAACTTCCTCCACACGCTGACCATCGAGGCGCAGCTTTTTGCCCGCGCCTGTGGCAAGACACATCTGCACAGCCTCGAACCGGAAGATCTGGCGGCGCTGACGATGGAAGCAAGCGCGATGGCCGGGGTGCCCCTGGCTGGCACCAACCACACGGTCGGCGTTGAAGACTATCACCACCTGTGACGGGCGCACCCGCTCCCATCACCTGAAAGGAGTAAGACATGGCTGGAACACAATATCGCGGTTCCGAGATCAAGGATGTCGACCAGTTTCTGAATGACGCCGAGGGGCTTGAATCCGAACGCGAGAAAGAGATTGGCCAGCACATCGGCTATCGCTATGACGTGAACCTGGTCCCTGATTACGGGCGCCTGACCCCATTCCTGAAGCAATACATGGAAGTGATGGGCTGGGATGATCTAAACTGGTTGGAGGACATCCACATGGGGTACGAGGAAGGCAAACCTGCCGTCTTCGACCGCAACATCAACGGCTGGGTGCGCATCCCCGACAGTATCGAGTTGCCCGACAACCAGCAGGATCGGGACATGATCGCGCGCGAGTTGCTGATCAAGTTCCAGATGTCGGACCGCCACCCGCTGGTCATGCTGAGAAAAGCCTATATGAAGTTCTGATCCCATGCCGCGCCCGCTGGACATCGCCTGCCTGCAGACCCGCCCGATGCCGGATTTCGCGTCCGCGCTGGACGAGGCGCTGCCGATGGCAGAGGCAGCGGTGCAGGCGGGCGCGGATATCCTGTTTCTCCCGGAGTACTGCGGCGGGCTCAAGTCGGACGGGCAGGCCCTGACCCCGCCCAGTGCGCCAGAGAGTTCACACCCATTCCTGACGGCGATGCGCGGCTTTGCGGCTCGGCACAAGGTCTGGATCAACGTCGGCTCGATCGCTGTGGATGGCGCCGATGGGCGTATCGTGAACCGCGGCCTGATGCTGGACGATCAGGGAGAGGTGCGCGGGCGTTACGACAAGATTCACATGTTCGATGTGACGCTCTCGGAAACGGAAGTGTACCGCGAAAGCCAAACGATCGCGCCGGGGGATGAGGCCGTCCTGCACGAAACGCCCTTTGCCGTGGTCGGACACACGATCTGTTACGATCTGCGGTTTCCGCATCTGTTCCGCGACCTCGCCACTGCCGGGGCCGAGATCATCTGCTGCCCTGCCGCCTTCACCCGCCGCACGGGCGAAGCGCATTGGCATATCCTCAACCGTGCCCGCGCTATCGAAAACACGTGTTTCGTCGTCTCAGCCTGCGCCATCGGTGACATTCCGGGCGGCGGTCAAAGCTATGGCCATTCACTGGTGGTCAATCCCTGGGGCGACGTGGTTGCCGATGGCGGTGATCTGCCCGGCGTGGTTCAGGTCCGGATCGACCTCGATCTTGTCGGGCGCACAGCTGCCCGCATTCCCAGCCTCAGCCACGACCGCCCGTTTCGCAGCGCCCGCAACCATAAACGGAGTGTCGCATGAGTTCCCTCGCTACATCCCTCGGTCAGACCATGTCCGATGATCCGCTGCGCATGACATTCCTGAAATGGCAATGCCGCGTGCGGCAGATCGCCATGCGCGACGCCGAAGGCCGCCCGGACGACGCGATCTCACCCGCTGTGCTGCTGGCGGGCAAAACCGAACCGATGGGCCATATCATCACGGTCCTGAACAAGGCGCCCGGCTACTCCATGACGCCGGAATTCGAACATATGGCTGCCAAGACAAACGACCCCGCGCAACGGCGCGATCAGGCGATCCGGTTTCTGTCCGCCACCTATTTCCAAAAGGCCGCCGAGTTCTCTGACATCTTGACGGCCACCTTCCCGCCCGGCTCACCCGGCGCCGACCGGCTGCACGCGGCGCAGCGGGTGACGCTGGTGTTCGAGGCCTATGCACAGCGGTTCGATCTCGACTGCAAGGTCTGGAAACTGGCCCCGCACAACCCCCTGCATCGCGCAACGATGGCCCATAACCGCCTGTTCAATCCCAACCTGCCCGGCGACACGGTGGTTCTGGGATTTGAGCCGGATTGGGCGGCCTCAACCTCGGGGACGGGTTAGCGGCGACAGGCAGCCTGTCAAAACACAAGACAATCGTGGAGGAAGTTGAATGACCAAGCGTGTATGTGTGATCGGCGCGGGACCGTCAGGGCTTGCTCAACTCCGGGCATTCCAGTCCGCCGCGGACAAGGGCCAGGATGTGCCCGAGATCGTCTGCTACGAAAAACAGCCCGATTGGGGCGGGTTGTGGCGCTACACCTGGCGCACCGGTGTGGACGAGCACGGCAACCCATGCCACGGGTCGATGTACCGCTACCTGTGGTCCAACGGACCCAAGGAAGGTCTGGAATTTGCCGACTACACGTTTGACGAGCATTTCGGCAAACCGATTGCCAGCTATCCACCCCGGGCGGTCCTGTTCGACTATATTGAAGGGCGGGTCAAGAAAGCCGGCGTGCGCGACAAGATCCGGTTCAATACGATTGTCCGCGATGTGCGCGCCCTGCCCGACGGCGGGTTTGAGGTGGTGAGCCGGGACGCCGCAACCGACACTGAGATTTCCGAAACCTTCGATCATGTTGTCGTCGCCACCGGGCACTTCTCAGTCCCCAACGTGCCCCACTATCCGGGCTTCGAAGGGTTCAACGGCCGCATCCTGCACGCCCATGATTTCCGCGACGCGCGGGAATTCATCGGCAAGGACATCCTGATCCTCGGCACCTCGTATTCGGCCGAGGATATTGGCTCGCAATGCTGGAAATACGGCTGCAAGTCCGTCACCGTCGCCCACCGCACAGCCCCGATGGGCTATGACTGGCCAGAAAACTGGCAAGAAGTTCCCAAGCTCGAGCGCGTCGAGGGGCGCACCGCTTACTTTATTGACGGCAGCTCACGCGAGGTCGATGCGATCATCCTATGCACCGGATACAAGCACCATTTCCCGTTTCTGCCCGATGACCTGCGGTTGAAAACCGCCAACCGGCTGGCCGCGAACGATCTCTACAAGGGCGTGGTCTGGATCAACAACCCCGATCTCTTTTACCTCGGGATGCAGGACCAGTGGTACACGTTCAACATGTTCGACGCGCAGGCTTGGTGGGTCCGCGACGCAATCATGGGAAAGATCGCCCTGCCCGACCGACAGACGATGGAAGCCGATTGGAGGCAACGCCAGACCGAAGAGGATGCTCTGGCGGATGACTATGCCTGCATCGCCTATCAGGGCGCCTATACGCAGGAGCTGATCGACGAAACCGATTACCCCAGTTTCGACATCGAGGCTGCAAATCAGGCCTTCTACGAGTGGAAGAAGCACAAGAAAAAGAACATCATGACCTTCCGCGATCATGGTTATGTCAGCCCGATGACCGGCACCATGGCGCCGCCGCATCACACGGTCTGGGTCGAGGCGTTGGACGACAGTCTGGAAAGCTACCTTGAAGTCTGACGCTCAGTCTGCGCGAGGCGGCGTAAACCGCCTGCGCGCTTCACTGGCCCTGACCAGCCAATCCTCGACAATCTCCTGCTCGGCAAAGCGTTTCTTTTCGATATTCCTGAGCAGAAAGTACCCGCTTTCGGTGCGGGCATAGCTTTGCTGCACGGGCCGGACCAGCTTGCCCGCGTCCAGTAGGTGGTCGACCAGATGCCCCCACCCCAGCGCCACGCCCAGCCCGTCCACCGCCGCCTGAATGGCCAGCGGGTAGGTGTTGAAAAAGGCGGCGCGGTCAAGCGTCACGTCCTCAGCCCCCTGATGACCCAGCCACGTGCGCCAGTCCATCCACTCCGTATGGCTGCTGCGCACCTCGATCAAATCGACCTCGGGCAGATCCTTTAACCGGACGGCCTGCGGGACGCGGTGGAGATAACCCGGCGAGCAGACCGGAAACACCGTTTCCCCAAACAGCATCCGCGCCTCGAAACCGGGCCAGTTGCCTTCGCCGCGCAGGATCGTCAGATCCATCTCCTCGGACATGCACTCTTCGTCACTGTCACTGGCAACCAGCATGATCTTGACCCGCGTATTGCTGCGCCTGAAGGTGCGCAGCCTTGGCATCAGCCATAACGCCGCAACGGAATTGGTCGCGGCTAGTGTCACGGTGTTGTTGGTGTGATGCGCAAATATATCCTCGGAGGCGTCGCGCAGGATGTCCAATGACTGCCCGACCGATGACAGCAATGCCGCCCCGTGCGATGTCAAAGTGATCGACCGATGACCGCGCACAAACAGGGGCAGATCATAGTGTTGTTCCAGCAAGCGCACCTTGCGGCTGATCGCGGTTTCCGAAAGGTTCAGTTGCTCGGACGCGCGCGCAAAACTGCCAAGCTGGGCCGCTGCCTCAAACGCCAGCAGATAGTCCAGGGGCGGCAAGAGCTTTCGCTTTTTCAACATCGCGCGTCTACACTCCCCGTTGCCGAGCAGCGATCCCGGGCCGAAAGATTCGGCAACAGCCTGATCTAAACATACTTTCCGCCTCTTGCCCCTAAAATATGCAGCCAAAGCCTATCAAATCTCTGTTCTGAGCCCGGCCCGGAATTTGGCACTCTATACGCGCGCGGGATCAAGAGAATCCCAGTGGCGCAAGACGCCAGCCAGACAGGGAGCCACCATGAAACTGAAATCCGTATTACTTGCCGGTGCCATCACTCTGGCATCCGGAACAATGACGCTAGCCGAAGACAGCAGCGATCCCATCGTCATTCCGATCCACAACTGGTCCAGCCAGATCGTGATGAGTCACGTGGTCGGGCAGATCTTTGAATCGATGGGCAATAATGTCGAGTTTGTCACCACTGACAGCCAGGCCGTCTACGAGTCGGTCCGCCTGGGCGATGTCACGCTTGAGCTTGAGGTCTGGGAAGGCGCGTTTGGCGCATCCTTCCGGGCCGCGCTGGAAAAGGGCGGCTTACATGACGCGGGCGACCACGACGCGGTCACGCGCGAGGACTGGTGGTATCCGATGTGGACCAAGGACGCCTGCCCCGGCCTGCCGGACTGGGAGGCGCTGAACGAGTGTGCGCATCTGTTCGCCACGGCGGAAACCGGCGACAAGGGCCGCTATCTGGATGGTCCGGTTGACTGGCTCAAGCACGGCAAAGAGCGGGTCGAGGCGCTGGACATGAACTTTACGGTGATCAACGCCGGTTCTGCAGCAGCGCTATGGGCCGAGATTGGTGCGGCAGAGAAAGACAAGCGCCCGGTCGTTGTGTTCAACTGGACCCCGAATTTTGCCGAGGCCGTCTGGCCCGGTGAATTCGTGGAATTCCCGGAGTGGGTCGATGGCTGTGACAAGGACCCGTCGGTCGGTCCGAATCCGAATGCCCTCTATGATTGTGGCAATCCAGCCAAGGGATACCTGAAGAAAGCCGCATGGGACGGGATGCAGGACAAATGGCCCAACGCCTACGAAGTGCTGACGAAAATCTCGTTTACCAATCCGCAGATCGCTGAAATGGCCAAGTTCGTCGATACCGACGAGATGGAGCCGGAAGACGCTGCAGCGCGCTGGTTGGAGGAAAACGAGGACGTGTGGCAAGGCTGGGTAACCGGCGGCTCGTGAGCCGGTCCTTGAACACAGGCTGAGACCGATGCCATCCTCGACGGTTCGGGGGTGGCATCACTATCCAAGGGGGAACTTCCGTTGAATAGCCAAACGCCCGTCATTTCCTGCCGCAACGTCTGGAAACTCTTCGGCGCCGACCCCGAGCGCTACCTCGCCCGGATGCAGGGCGAGAAGAGCTATGACGAGATCCGCGCGGATGGCTATATCGCCGGGGTCAAGAATGTCTCGATCGAGGTCGGGCGCGGCGAAATGCTGGTAATCATGGGCCTCTCCGGATCCGGCAAGTCGACCTTGGTACGCTGTTTTTCCCGGCTTCACGACATCACCGGTGGTAATATTGCGGTCGAAGGTCAGGACATCATGGCCCTGACTGAAAACGAACTCATTGAGCTGCGCCGCAACAAGATGGGCATGGTGTTCCAATCCTTCGGATTGCTGCCGCACCGTACGGTTCTGGACAATGTCGCCTTCCCGCTTGAGATGCGCGGTCAGGACCGGCACGAGCGGCGTGCGCGTGCCCTTGAGGTAATCCGTCTGGTCGGCCTAGAAGGGCGCGAGGAGTATTTCCCGCGCGAGCTGTCCGGCGGTCAGCAACAGCGGGTGGGCATTGCCCGCAGCCTTGCCATCGAACCGGACATCTGGTTTCTGGATGAACCGTTTTCGGCCCTCGACCCCCTGATCCGGCGCGAAATGCAGGACGAGTTCCTGCGCCTGCAGGAGATGCTGGGCAAGACCATCGTGTTCATCACCCACGATTTCGACGAGGCGCTGCGATTAGCCGACCGCATTGCCATTATGAAAAACGGCGCGGTCGAGCAATGTGATACGCCGGACAAGATCGTCATGAACCCGGCCACGGATTATGTGGCCAAATTCACCGAGGAAATCGACAAGGCCCGCGTGGTGCATGCCGGCGCGCTGGCGTACCCGGTGAACGGGCACGTCCCCGACGGCCAGCCGGTAGCCGCTCGAACCACGATCCATGATCTGGCCCGCAGGCTGGTGTCGGACAGTGGCGACGAGTTGCCTGTCACGGATGACACTGGCGCTGTTGTCGGCGTGCTGAACCGTCAGGCCGCACTTGACGTGCTGATGGGCGACGGGTGATGGCCTCGGTTACCGACCATACCACCCTTCGCGATGACCGGCGCAGCTCGGGCCGTATGTCAGCTTTGCGGCTGATCTTCGGCGTTGCGCTGTTGCTGCTGGTTCTGAAGACGGTGGGCATGCTGCCCGAATGGCTGAACCGCCCGCCCGAATGGCTGATCCCGTCCTACGCCCAATGGCTGGACGCGTTTTTCAACTTTATCAAGGGCGACATGGAAACCGGGCGTCCGGGTCTGATCTATCTTACCCGGTGGTTTTCTGAGGGCCCGCTGGAGTTCATGCTGAACACAACCGCGAACCTGCTGGAAGGCAAGCGGCGCTGGCCAAATATCGGCCCGATTTCATGGTCGGCGATTGCGGCTGTGGCCACAGTGATCGGCTATTATCTGGGCGGCTGGCGTATGGCGGCGCTGGCGGGCGGTACGTTCATCTGGACGGCGCTGGTCGGGCAGTGGAAGCTGGCGATGCAGACCCTGTCAGTGATCAGTGTCGCAGCGCCGCTCGCGTTCGTTTTCGGGCTGACATTGGGCATTGTTGCCTGGAAATACAATTGGTTCGACCGGGCAATGCGTCCAGTTCTGGCGGTGCTGCAAACGCTGCCGTTCTTCACGTATCTTCTGCCCGCCGTCATCTTCTTCAAAGTGGGGCCAACCGCGGGTGCGGTTGCCACGATCATTTATGCCATGCCACCGATGATCTTGATGACTACGCTGGGCCTGCATAAGGTCAGCCCCGAAGTGGTCGAGGCCGGAAAGATGGCGGGCTGCACCGGCTGGCAGATGCTGCGGCACGTCTATCTGCCAGCCGCACGCACGGAAATTCTGGTGGGCGTCAATCAGGTCATCATGCTGTGCCTTGCCATGGTGGTTCTGACCGCGTTCATCGGCATGCCGGGGCTGGGCGCAAAGCTGCTGGCGATGATGAACTCGTTCAAGCTAGGTCGCAGTTTCGAGATCGGCGTAACCATCGTGCTGCTGGCCGTTACGTTGGACCGGCTGTCCAAAGCCTGGGTGGTCAAGCAGCCGGAGCATTTCGAGAAAGGTACGCCCTGGTGGAAGCGGCATTTCTACACGGTCCTGGGGTGCGGTGCCTTTGTCGTCTTTCTGGGTCTTGCGTACCTGTCGAACCGGGTGCCGAACTACACGCTGACCGAGGGCGCAAATCAGGGCAATATCCTGCAATACCTGTTCAGTGTCCTTGGCGACGTGCATCGCACGCAGGACCTGTCCCAAGGCAAAGAGATCGACACCGCGATCAAGTATTTCCTCGACATTGACGGGATACAGGTAACGACGGAATGGTTGCGCTGGTTTCTGAATGTGCAGGTGCTGATCCCGTTCCGCAATGCGCTACTCTGGGTTCCCACGCCTGCGTTCATTCTGGCGATCGCTGGTTTCGCCTATTGGCTGGCCGGACGGCGCGAGGCGATAATCGCCGCCATCTTCTTTTCCATCGTCGCCTCGACCGGCTGGTGGGATCGGTCAGTCATCACGCTTTACACAGTGATCTCGGCGGTGGTCCTGGCCATGCTGATCGGCATTCCGCTAGCAATCTGGACCGCAAGGGGAGCAGCGCCGCCACTGTCCCTGCAGGGCAGCGCAAAGGACTTTGCCATCGGGCTCGTGGGCCTTGCCTTCAAGCGGATCCCGGTCCTGTTCGGCGCCCTTCTGGTCTCAAGCCTTTATCACTTCTTCACGGCGGTTGAAGGGTCTGCAGCGTTTCTTTCCCCCGCCTCGCCGTCGCTCTACATCTTCGGAGTAACCTTCCTTGTCCTGTGGCTGGCCGTGCGCGACTGGCCGCGCGACAAGGTAGTGCTGACCATCGTGGATACAGCGCAGACCTTCCCGTCCTTCATCTATCTGATCCCGGCGATCATGCTGTTCGGGGTGAATGACGTGGCCGTGGTGTTCTCGATCCTGATCTTCACGCTGGTGCCGCTGACCCGCTACACGGTCGAGGGGCTGCGTCACGTGCCCCCCGAAATGACCGAGGCCGCCGACATGTCCGGGGCGACCCGGGTGCAAAAGCTGACTTCGGTGCAACTGCCGCTGGCGCTGCCCACCATGGCGGTGGGGTTCAATCAGGCGATCATGTTCGCCTTTTTCATGGTTATCATCGCCGCCTTCATCGGCACACAGGATCTGGGGCAGGAGTTGCAGCGCACCTTGGCAGGCACCGATCTGGGCAAGAACTTCGTGCTGGGCATCTGCGTGTCGCTGATGGCGCTAACCTTCGACATCACGATCAACAAATGGGCCCGGAACCGCAAAGCCGCGCTGGGGCTTGAGTGAGATGCCAATGCCCCACCCTTCGGAGTTGCCGCAATGAATGTCCAACCCATCTTCGAAGTGCCGTTCGAGCGTCACGGTGTCCTGACCCCGGGCCTGCTCATCCTGCCGCACGGAACCGAGCGCCATCCGGTTCCCGGCGGCGGCAGCCGCGCGGTGCGCGTCGAGAAGGGTGACGAGATCCTTATCCTGAACCGCGACGGGTTGCAGCAGGGCGAGATGGTGTTTTTTGCGCCGAACGGATCCTCGGACGCGGGGATGCTGGGCGCCGATGGCCTTGGCCGGCCTGAGGGCATTATCGATACGCTGACCGGCGGCGGCAAATCCGGCCTGCGGGTGCTCAAGGCGCTGACCGCATCAGGCTTTCGCATTGGGGATGGGGATGCCATCACGCTGTTTTCCAAAGACGCCCGCCCGGGCGATATGGAGACCTATGTGGCCCACAGCGACGGGTTGGTCATTCTGGCCGCACCCGGCGGACCGATGGACCCGGCAAAACAGAACCCGCCAACCGAGCTGATCCTTTATATCCGTCGCAACGCCCCCGGCGCGGCAAAGCAGGAGATCGGCCCACCCGAACCGCTTGCCGACCCGCTTCAGGACTTCAACATCCAGCCGGGCAACGCCACCTCCTACGAGGTGAAGAAAGGCGAATACATCCAGATTCTAGACGTGAAGGGCCGGGAGTGCTCGGATTTTCAGGCGTTTTCCCTGCGTGCGCTTGATCAAGGGCTGGAACGCGAGATCGACCCGACCACCACACGCAGCCTTGGTGGCAGTCTCTACCCCGCGCCGGGACTCTTCAGCAAATACTGGAGCGTCGATCAGGAACCTCTGGTCGAAATCGTGCAGGACACCTGCGGGCGTCACGACACGTTCGGACTGGCCTGCACCGCACGATACTATGAGGATCTCGGCTATCCCGGCCATGTGAACTGCTCGGACAACATCAACACCGATCTGGCCCGATACGGCATCCGCCCGCGCGGCGGCTGGCCTGCGATCAACTTCTTCTTCAACACTCTGCTGGATGACACCAATGCCATCGGCATGAACGATCCATGGTCACGACCGGGCGATTTCGTGCTATTGCGCGCGCTCAGCGATCTTGTCTGCGTCAGCACGGCCTGCCCCTGCGACGTGGACCCGGCCAATGGCTGGAACCCCACCGACATTCAGGTGCGAACCTATCGCGCGAACGAGGAATTCGACCGATCCATCGGCTACAGAAAATCTGCGGAGGCGGACGTGCAGGACACCAGGAAAACCGCGTTTCACGACTGTTTTGCCCGGCACACACGGGATTTCGTCGAATATAACGGCTATTGGCTGCCCAACACTTTCCCGGGTCACGGGACCATCGCCGAGTATTGGGCGGTGCGCGAGAAGGCGGCAATCATGGATCTATCGCCTTTGCGCAAATACGAAGTGACGGGCCCCGATGCCGAAGAGCTGCTGCAGCTCTGCGTGACCCGCAACATGAAAAAGCTGAGTGTCGGGCAAGTGGTCTATACGGCCATGTGCTACGACCACGGCGGTATGATCGACGATGGCACGGTCTATCGGCTTGGGGACACGAATTTCCGCTGGATTGGCGGCAATGACACCTCTGGGCTGTGGTTGCAGGAGCAGGCGCAGAAACGCGGGCTTAATGCCTGGATCCGCCCCTCGACGGATCATCTCCACAATGTCGCCGTGCAGGGCCGCCATTCCCGCGACATACTGGCCAAGGTATTCTGGACCCCGCCCCAGCAACCCACGATCGAGGAACTGCCGTGGTTCCGCCTGACCGTCGCCCGGATCGGAGACGTTCAGGGCACCTCGGTCGTGATCTCGCGCACCGGATATTCTGGCGAATTGGGCTATGAGGTTTTCTGCCATCCCAAAGACGCCGAGGAGGTCTTTGACGCGATCTGGGAGGCCGGTCAGGACTATGGCCTGACGCCTTTGGGGCTTGCGGCGCTCGATCTGATGCGGATCGAAGCGGGCTTGATCTTTGCCGGGTCCGAGTTCGATGATTCCACCGACCCATGGGAGGCGGGGATCGGCTTTACCGTGCCGCTCAAGTCAAAGACTGACGACTTTATTGGCCGCGCCGCCTTGGAGGAGCGCAAGGCACATCCGCACCGCAAGCTGGTCGGCTTCGAGCTTGAAGGCGGCACTGTACCCGCCCCGGGTGACTGCGTGCGCGTTGGCAGGGCGCAGGTGGGTGAGATCACATCCGCAATGAAATCGCCCATTCTGGGCAAGGTAATCGCCCTAGGTCGCATCGCAACCACACATGCAGCACTGGGCACTGAACTAGAAGTCGGGCAACTCGACGGACTGCAAAAACGCCTGCGTGCCCGTGTGACAACCTTCCCCCATTTTGACCCGACGAAGGAGCGGGTGAAGGGAAACTACACCTGATATTGACGGCACCGAATAGTTTCGAGGTCCGACCCACTGGAGTTGAGAAAGTCTAAAATTTGCCTTCCAAAAATATACCAAACTAAGAAATATTTCCGAAAACAGTCATATTTTAATCCAAAACTGAACCAAATGACCCATTTTCCCTTTGGTGAAACGGGAAATTGGTTCTAAACTTTTGCGCGGGATTCATCATTCCAGACGGGGAGAACGAGGGACGAACTCCCCCAAAAACAAGCCCGGACCGCAACGCGGATCGGGTCTACACAGAACAATATCGTCCCGAAAACCAGAGGGAGATATTAAGTGGATACCGATATTGGTGCGCTCACAGTAATCTTCACCGAATTCTACTATTGGGTCACTGTACCGTTAATGTTCCTGATCCACGTGGGATTCTGTATGTACGAGGTGGGTGCAACCCGCCACAAGAACCACATTCACACACTCATGAAGAACACGATGCTGATTCCGCTCGTGACGGTGACGTTCTTCTTCTTTGGCTGGTGGATCTACTTCGCGTTCCCGAACGGCCCCGGCATCACCGGCGGCATCACGCAAAGCGACAACGCGGTGCCATGGAGCGAGCTGATGGGCACTCATATGGGGGGACCGGGGCCCGCACTTGAGTCCGCGCAAGGCTACGGGGCCGAGTTGGGGAACAGTTTCTGGAACCGCCTGAACGGCGTCTTCTGGGCTGCTTTCCTACTGTTTTCCTGGACGGCGGCATCAATCGTCTCGGGGGCCACAATCGAGCGCATCCGCCCATCGGCCTTCTGGATTCTGGCCGTCGTGATCGGATCGTTCACCTGGATCATCGACGCGGCTTGGGGCTGGCACCCCGATGGTTGGATGGTGACGCAGTTGGGCTATCACGACGCCTATGCGTCTGGCGTGATCCATGCCATCGCCGGTGGTTTTGCGCTGGGTGTGATCGTCGTGCTGGGGCCGCGTATCGGCAAGTTCGCGCCCGACGGAACCCCGCGCAACATCAATCCGCACAACAAGTGGCTGGTGACGATCGGGCTCTTCCTGATCTACACGGGTTTCTGGGGTTTCTATGTCGCCTGCAACGTGCCGATCATCGATCATGGGTCGCTCGGCGGAGCCGAAGGAGTGGTGAGCTTCACCGCGACCACGATCTACCTGACGCCAACTACTCTGTCGGCGATTGTGTTCAACTTCCTGATGTCGCTGTCAGGTGGACTGATCATGGGCTACATCGTGTCCAACGGCGAAGCGTTCTGGACCTATTCCGCCGGTCTGGCCGGGGTTATCACGGCCTCTGCCGGTAACGACCTCTATCATCCGATTCAGGCGATGCTGATCGGCGCGATTGGTGCCTGGGCGGCGTACAAGCTGCACTTCTGGGTCGAGCGTCGCTTCAAGATCGACGATCCCGTCGGCGCGGTTGCTGTGCATGGCTATGCCGGTTTCATCGGCCTTGTGATCGCCGGCTTCATGCTTTGGGGTCACCCGGCGACGGCAGCGTATCATGCCGAAGTCGCAACGATCTCGCCATGGGGTCAGTTCATCGGTGCCTGCATCATGTTCATCGTGCTCGGCTTTATCCCCGCCTGGATCGTTTCAAAGATCCTGATGGGCCTGGGTATGCTGCGTGTGCCGCCGGCTGTTGAACTCGTCGGGCTCGACATGAGCGAGGAGTTTGCCGAAGAGGCCGACTCGATCGAGGTGTCGCAAGCCGACATCGAAGAGGCCAAGCGCCTCGGACTGCTGACGTAAGGAGGAAACACCCATGTCGACTACAGCTGTAGAAACCTGGGCAGGAGCCGACCTGTCGCAAATCGGACCGATCTATCCGATGGTCGGGACAGAGTTCATTCTTTTCCTGGCCGGGCTGGCGTTCTGGCTTTTCTTCCACATCAAGCAGGCCCGGATCGAAAAACAGGAGATGGAGGCAGACGAAGCCGCCGCACGGACGCCGGAACGATTAGCCAGGGTGTTCGAAGAGGAGGCCAAAGCCAGAATGGACTGATCCTCTGGCAAATCTTCAGCACCCAAGTGCTTTCAGGAGCTGCTGCGGCCGAGATCGAACTGCGAATACCATTTCGCCAGACGACCCGGATGACAGCAGTGGGTTTTGAGAAACATCAGGCGGACGCGCTCGACCGTAAGGGTCTCGCGCGTCCGCTTCAGTTGACGGGAAGTACGATGGTGCAGCCGCTGCAGTCGCTGATCAAGCATCTTCCGACACCTCGCATGGAGGCGTGCCGCTCAAACACGACCTATCGACTTACAAGAGTTCGGCCGCCGTCACGATAATCTCCACCTTCAAGGCCTCGCGCGCCAGTTTGGCTTCGCCGCAGGCGCGGGCGGGGGCGTGGCCTGCGGGCACCCAGGCGTCCCAGACGGCGTTCATCTCGGCAAAGTCCTTCATGTCGGCCAGCCAGATGACAGCCTGCAGGATGTGGGTCTTGTCGGACCCGGCCTGTTCCAGCAACGCCTCGACCCGGGACAGGCAGTCGCGGGTCTGGTCCGCGACGGTGTTGCCCTCCCCCACCTGACCGCACAGATAGACTGTGCCGTTATGCTTGACGATCTTGCTCATGCGCTGGCCGGTTTCCATACGGGTGATGGTCATTCTTCGTGCTCCTGTCTTCACGGGTCAAAGGACCTTGCGGTCGTAACGGTCGATGCGGAAGGCGCCAAGCGGAAACTGCGAGTGCCCGGTCGTAACCAGATCGGCCATGACCTGCCCCACCACCGGCCCCATCTGGAACCCGTGCGCGGAAAAGCCGAAGGCGTGAAAGGCGCGGGCCGCGTTCACCGCCGGTCCGATAACCGGCAGGTTGTCGGGCATATAGGCCTCGAGCCCCGCCCACATGCGGTTGATGGCGGCGCGGCGCATTATGGGAAAGAACTCGGCGGTGGTGCGGGCGGCGGCGGCAAGCTTGGCATAGTCCAGCCGGGTGCGGCCGGCGGCACGGTCGGCAAAGCCCTTGGCGCCGCCGCCGATGAGGATAGTGCCGTTCCCGAACTGCTTGAAGCTGAGTTGGCGGCTGACCGCACCCACCACCGGTTTGGCGAAATGCGGCATCCGCGCGGTGATCATCAGCATCGGTGCGGCATGGCTGAGCGGTACGTTGTCACCGATCATCAGCGCGATCCGGTCGGCCCAGGCCCCGGCGCAGTTGACGACGGTGTCCGCCTCGAACCGGGTGGTTGACCCCTGCGCCAGCCAGCTGCCGCCGACACGACGCAGACTCAGCAACTCTTCGCCCTCGACAACGCGGGCGCCATGGCGTTCGGCGGCGAGGCGAAACGCGCTGGTGGCCTTGTAGGGGATCGCATAGCCGTCCAGTTCCGAGGTCACTCCGCCCACACAATCGGGGTTCACATGCGGCAGGCGCGCGCGCAGCTCGTCGCGGCAAATGATGCGCTCATGGGCATAGCCCTCGGCCCGCATCTTCGCCTCGCGGGCGCGCAAGGTGTCCATGTCGGCCTCATCCACGGCGATGTTGATCAGACCCTGACGGCGGAACCCGGTGTCGTGACCCAATTCTTCGCTAAGCGCCTGCCACATCTCCATCGACGCCTTCGACAGCGGCACTTCGGCCATGTCGCGGCCCAGCAGACGCACGCCGCCCGCGTTCACGCCCGAAGCGTTGCGTGCCACATAGTCCTTTTCCAGCACGATGACCGAGACGCCCCGACGTGCCAGATGATAGGCCGTGGCGCAGCCCTGAATGCCGCCGCCGATAATCAGAACATCCGCCTTCATTCCGCAGCCTCCGCCCGTGCCTGCGCCGAGGCCGCGTGAAAGCGGCTGAGTTCGTCGAGGGTCAGCAGGCGCTGCGGGCTGCGCAGGCGATAGTACCCCACCGCCTCGGGCGGCTCGCCGCGCCAGTCCGAGAGCAGTCCCGCCACGATATGCCCGCATTGGCGGCCTTGACACGGGCCCATGCCGCAGCGGGTCAGCGATTTCAGCGCGTTGGGATCACTGGCGCCCTGGTCGAAACCGGCACGTAACTGGGCGAGGCTCTGTTCCTCGCACCGGCAGACCAGCGTGGCCGGGTCCTGTGGCAGCCGCAGCGCGTCGGTGGGGCGGTAGAGCCGGTCGATGAAGGCGCGGAACGGCGCCATTGCGGCGCGCGCGGCCAGATCGGGGGCGGCGGCACGGTCGCGATCCGCCCGCGGCAGGCGGCCCAGCCGGCACAGGATGTTGAGCGCGGCCAGACGGCCCGCCGCGCGGGCGCCATCGGCACCGACGATCCCCGCCCCATCACCCGCGACCGAGACATGGGGCACCGAGCTTTGGCCGAAGGCATCGGTCTCGACCTGCCAGGAGAGCTGCTCCGGGTTCCAGCGATGGGCCAGATCCATGGCGCGGGTCATGTTGAGGTTGGGCTGCACGCCATGGTGCAGAAACACGGTGTCGGCCGCGATGTCATGGCTACGGCCACCCGCGTTGAACCGCAGACCCTCGGCGCGCTCCGTCCCCAGCACCCGCAGATTGTGGGCGCCGCGATAGGTCCTGACCCCGGCGGCGCGGATTTCGCGCAACAGGCTCAGCCCCTTTGTCAGCATCGGCAGGCAGCGCAGGGCGCGGGGCAGCAGCGGGGCGGCGTCCAGATAATTCCGGCGCGGGGTGGTGTCGACCAGCGCCGCCACCGGCACACCAAGGCGCAGGTATTGCGCCACAATCAGGTATAGCAGCGGGCCGGACCCGGTAAAGATAGCGCCCCCGGCCACCATCGCATCAGATTTCAGCATCACCTGCGCGGCGCCGGCGGTCATCACTCCGGGCAGGGTCCAGCCGGGGATCGGCATGGGCCGCTCCATCGCGCCGGGGCAGAGCAGCATTTCGCGGCAATGCAACTCGCGCGTGTCGCCCTGATGCGAGAACAGGACGCGGCCGTCATCGCCCAGATGCCAGGCGTCGGCCTGCGTGAAATAGGTGATGTCGGCGCGTTCGAACTCGGCGATCAGTGCGGCGCCCTCTGTATAGTCCGGACCCAGCGCAGCGGCATCTGGCAAGGGGTTGTCCGCCGCCGCGCGGTAGATCTGGCCGCCCGCGCGGGTGGCCCGGTCAAGCACAGCGACGGTTGCACCGCCCCGGGCCAGACGGATCGCGGCGGACATGCCCGCCGGTCCAGCCCCGACGATGGCGCAGTCAAAGGCCTGCATCACCGGCCCCGGTCGTCTCGGTAATCTCCTGCGTGGTCACCACCATGCCCTCGGCAACCCGGCGCAGGCAGGCCTGCTGGTTGGGCAGCCCGTCGATCTCGACCATGCATTCAAAGCAGACGCCCATGGCGCAATAGGCACTGCGGGTCTCGCCCGAGAGGGCCGCCCGGCGGGTCTCTGTCCGACCATCCAGTGCCATGGCGGACCAGACCGATTGACCGGGCGCGGCCTCAACCTGCCGGCCATTCACGGTAAGGATCACCCGGGCACCGCCGGGTTTGCGCAAAGACTGAAACATCGGGGCCTCCGTCGGTGAAATAAGGGGGGAAAGGGGTGGGGAGGACGCCCCTTTCCCTATGGGCGGGCCAGACCGCCTTATTGAGCGATCTTGTCCAGGATGGATTGACCCCAATCCTTGCCCACATCTTCCAGAACCTGCGGCCAGACCTGCGCGCGGACGTGATCGGCGGTCGCGGCCAGCTCTTCGTCGCTGAGCGGGACGATGTTGGCGCCGTTATCGGCCAGCTTCTGTTCGAACGCGCCCTGATCGGCCTCAGCGGTTTCCCAGCGCGTGGCTTCGAACGCGACGGCGGCCTGCTCCAGCGCAGCACGGTCTTCGTCGCTGAGTTCCGCGAGGGTGCCGGAATTGATGATCATGTACCAGACCTCGAAATGCGTGTTCACCGGCACATAGGTGGTGGTCACGTCGCGGAACGAGGCATAGTAGCCCTCGGCGCCCGAGCCCACGACACCGTCAACCACACCGGTCTGAACGGCAGTGAACGCCTCGGAGAACGGGATGGGCGACGAGATATAGCCCAGCGCGTCGGCGGTCAGCTGAAAGCTTTTGATGCCGGGCACGCGCACCTTGATGCCCTTGGCGGCGGTCGGGTCGCCGGGGTTCACGGCGTCGGTGTTCAGCGCCACACCGCCGAAATAGACCGGGTAGGCGGCCAGCATGGTGATGTCCTGCTTGGCATACAGCTCTTTCATCGCGTCATAGATGGCGCCGCCGGGGCCGTAGATCTTCTTGGCCTCGGCCCAGTTTGAGGCGACGTAGGGAAAGGCCGAGATCTGCATGCGGCGGTCAACGGCGGTGGCGGCGGGCTGCACGGCCATGTCGATGGCGCCGACCGAGATGCGTTCCTGCACCGAGGTATAGTCGCCCAGCGCCGAAGCCGGGAACAGGTTCAGCTCCAGCGAGCCGTCGGTGGCACCCGACAGACCTTCAGCAAAGGCGCGCAGCTCGTTGTCGATGGTGGCGCCCTGCGGGCGGATATGGCTGATCTTCAGCGTATCGGCGGCAGCGATGCCGGCGGTTGCCAGGACGGCAGCGGCCATCGCGGTGGATTTCAGGACGTTCATCATTGGGTTTGTCTCCTCCGTGAGTGATGAAGTTTGCGGCTCAGTAGCCAAAGACGCGGGGCAGCCACATCGACAGGTCCGGCCAGAAGCTGGTCAGGAACACCACCGGCAGATAGCCCAGCAGAATGAGGGTCATGGCGGGGCGGATGACCTTGGTCACCGGCACCTGCCCGATGCGCGCGCCCAGATAGAGGATCGAGGCATAGGGCGGCGTCACCCCGCCCATGGCGGTGTTGACGCCCATGATCGCGGCGAACTGGATCGGGCTGACGCCGATCGCCTGCATCAGCGGCAACAGCAGCGGTGCGATCAGGATGATGGCGGTCACGTCATTGACCACCATGCCCACCAGAAACAGCAGGATGTTGATCAGCACCAGCAGCAGCGCCTTGTTCTCGGTGATCGCAAAGATCGCCTGCACGATGGCCTGCGGCACGCTTTCCAGCACGAACATCTGGGACAGGATCATCGAGAACAGGATCATCAGCATGATCGCGCCCACCGAGGTCGCGGCCTCGCGCCCGGCGCCGAGGAAGGTGCGGATGTCGAGCCCCTTGTAGATCAAGAAACCCACCGGGATCGCGTAGATCACGGCCAGCGCGGCGGCCTCGGTCGGGGTCATGATGCCGCCATAGATGCCGCCCAGGATGATCACCGGCATCAGCAGTGCCGGGGTGGCCCTGAGGCCGCGGCTGGTCGCCTCGAAGAGGAAAGCCCCCCCTTTCAGCGGCTCGTTCAGCTGCAGCGGGAACCGGCGGGCCATGCGGATGTTGACCGCCGAAAAGCTGGCCATGATCAGCAGGCCGGGGCCGAGCGTGGCCAGAAAGCACGCCAGGATCGAGGTGTCGGTGACCCAGCCGTAGACGATCATGGTGACCGAGGGCGGGATCAACAGACCCAGCAACGAGGCATTGGCGATAAGGGCCGTGGCGTATTCGCGGGGGTAGCCCTGTTTCTCCATCTCGGGGATCAGCAGCGGGCCGATGGCAGCGACGCCGGTTAGGCCCGAGCCGGAAATGGCGCCGATGAGCGCGCAGGACACGGTGGCCACCACACCCAGACCGCCGCGCAGGTGGCCGATGAAGATGTTGACGAAGTTCAGCAGGCTGGCGGCGATGCCCGAGACGCTCATGATGGTTCCGGCCAGCACGAAGAGCGGGATGGCCAGCAACACCGGGTTGCCCAGTTGCTGGAACCCCCAGAGCATGTTGCCCTTCATCACCACGTCGCCGACGTAATACATCACCATCAGCCCGGCGCCGAAACAATAGGGCAGCGGCACGCCGAGGGTCAGCAGGACGACCAGAACCAGAACCGCGAGGAGCGCGATTTCAACCATCTCAATTCTCCTTGCGGGGGTCTGCGGACGGGACCGGTACGGGCTGCGGCTCTGCCACGGCGGGGCCGAACACGGCACGCAGGTGCAGCAACAGGTGCCAGGCGGTGAACAGCATCATCAGCACCAGCCCGGCGGTCAGGGCGATATCGACATAGAAGGTCGGCAGGTAGAGCGTCGGGCTCTCACGCCAGACCCGCAGCGAATATTTGGTGAAATCCCAGGCCCACATGGTCAGCCAGCAGCCGACGATCAGGCTGATCACCTCGCCAATGATGGCCAGCACCTGATGCTGGCGCTCGGTCGTCAGGAAGATCTCAAGCACATTGGCCCGTATATGGGTGTTCTCGCGTGAGGCGTTGACCGCCCCCAGCATGTAGAGCCAGAGCGTGGGATAGAGCAGGCTTTCCTCAAGCCCCATCACCGGAATTTCCAGCACATAGCGGGTGATCACCTGCACGAACTGGCCCAACGCCACCAGGCAGATCAGCACCGTCAGAATGATACTCGAAGCCCTGTTCATCTCCCCCTCCGTTTTTCGGGATGCGGGTGGTGCATCCGTGGTGGAGAAACTCAAGTGCGGCGCCCATTAAGTCAAAACGAATAAATTGATTAAGGAATAGAGTTGCTTTATGGGCTTGAAGAAACCCGAGGGAAATCAAGGCGCCATGAATCTGAGTTTTCGCCAGCTGCAGGCCTTTCGCGAGGTGATGCGCACCGGGTCGGTCTCGGACGCGGCGCGAATCCTCGCCCGCACGCAGCCTGCGGTCAGCGCCCTTATCGCCAATCTCGAGGCCGAGCTGGGCATCGCCCTGTTCCGCCGCCAGCGCGGCAAGATGGTGCCGACGCCCGAGGCGCGGTACTTCATCGGTGAGGCCGAGGCGATCCTGGACCGGCTGGCGCTCTCCACCCGCACCATGCACGAGATCGGCACCATGTCGCAGGGGCGGCTGAACATCGCCTGTATGCCCGCCGCCGCGCTGGTGGTGATGCCGCAGCTGATCGCCGGGTTCCTGAAGGACAAGCCGGACGTGAAAGTGTCGCTGATGATGCGCGCCTCATCGGTGATCGAGGAATGGATCGCCTCGCAGCAATACGACATCGGAGTGACCGAGACCCCCGCCGTCTCCAAGGCCACGCTGAGCGAGGATTTCGAGATGGCCTGCGTCTGCGCCCTGCCCGCTTCGGACCCGCTGGCGGCACAGGCACAGATCACCGCCAGCGATCTGGACAACGCCCCGATGGCAGCGCTCCCCGAGGGGCATCCGAACCTGATCGACACCCAGGCCGCGTTCAAGGCACAGGGCGCGCGGTTCAACCAGCGGTTCGAGCTGCGGAATTTCCACCCGGCGATGTCGCTGGTGGAAAACGGGTTGTGTTATTGCGTCTGCGATCCAATCACCGCGGCCGGCCATATCGAGGCACTGGGCGGGGAAAGCAGCATCGTCTTCCGCCCCTTCACCCCGCGTGTCGTGCTACAAGTGTCGATCCTACGCCCTGCCCACCGTCCCCCTTCGATTTTGGCGGATAGCTTCGCTCGGGTTCTCACCAAAGAAATCCGGCGCGTGCAGGCGTTGTTTTAAGACCGCCCCCTTCGCTCAGTGCTACTCGGTCGTCAGCCACGCAGTCCGAAACCCGACTTCATTCATCCCGGAACGTCCGCGAATACGCATTGTAAATCGGGCGGGTCAGATAGGACGCTACCCGGCGCTCACCCGTCGAAATCATCACGTCGGCGGGCATCCCGGGCACCAGGTGCAGATCGCCCAGCCGATCAAACTCAGCTGCCTCTATGGCAATTTCCGCGCTGTAATAGGGGATGTTCGTTGCCGGATCGGTCAGCGTATCGGCAGAAACAGTGGCGATCTTTCCCTGCAACTCAGGCACTTCGTTCAGGTTGAACGCAGTCAGACGCACCGTCGCATCCTGTCCGGTCGCAACCCGATCGATCTCCGTGACGGGAATGTTGGCCATCAAAACCGTATTCTCCTCAACCGGCACAATCTCCAGCAAGACCTGACCCGGCGCAACCACGCCGCCTTGTGTGTGAAAAGCCAGGTTCAGGATCTTCCCGTCCCGGGGCGCCACGATCCTGCTGCGCCGCAGACGGTCGTTCAGCGTGACACGCCGCTCACGCAACTCGCGCAATTGCTGATCGACCTCGGCAAGGTCCGCGGAAATCTGCTCTCGCCACGCGGCCTCGGCGCTGCTCAACTCGCTATCCACCTCAGCGATCTGCGACCACAGACTTTCGATCTGGGCGGCGTTTCCCGACAAGCCCGCCTCGATGTTCAGAATGTTCCGGCGCACCTCAAGCACGCGAGTAACCGGCAGCAATCCTTTCTGTTGCAACGGAGTTATCGATGCTAGCTCTTCTTGCGTCAGTTCCATATCCGCCTCCAGCGACAGGTTCTGACTGAGAAGGCCGTTGATCTGCGCCTCAAGCGCTTTTCTGCGGGCCTGCAACAGTTCGGTATTGGCCTGAGCCGAGGCCGCCCGGTTCGCAAACAACCTGCTTTCCGCCAGAATGATGTCTCCGGCGCCGTCAAGGGATGAAAGATTCGCCGTCGGGAACTCCGCCGGCTCCAGTTCGGCGGCAAGCCGGGCCTGACGAACCGCCAAGGTCGTAAGCTGGCTGGTCGCGGCATTGAGCTCGGCCTGATCCTGGGTCGTATCCAGCTCGATCAAGACCTGTCCTTGGACAACTCTCTCATCCTCCCGCACAAGAATTTCGGAAATAATACCACCCTCTAGGTGCTGAACCACTTGCCGGCTGGTCTCGAGCCCGACCATCCCCGGCGCGATCACTGCGCCGTCGATGCTGGTTTTCATGCTCCACGCAGCCAGCCCGCCCAGCAGTCCAACGCTTACGATCAGACCAAAGAACGTCCAGCCACCTGTGCGACCATTCGGAAGGGAATGGGATCTTGTCTTGTTCTCAGGCATCCTTCAGCTCCTCTTTGCTGACCGTTTCGGCCTTGCGGGCACGGTTCCGGGAGTAGGTGTTCAGCACGTCCTCGCGCGGGCCAAAGGCCGAAACCTGCCCCTTGTCCAGCACCAACACCTTATCGGCCAGCGCCAGCGCGCCTTGGCGATGCGCAATCAGGATCACGGTTTTGCCCGCCGACTTGAGCCGTTCGATCGTCATGTGCAACGCGGTCATGCCTGCGGCATCGAGATTGGCATTTGGTTCGTCCAACACCACGGCCGAGGGACTTTTGTAGAGCACGCGGGCCAGCCCGATCCGCTGCCGCTCACCGCCTGAAAGGGCGCTGCCGCCTTCTCCCAGCAAGGTGTCATAGGCATTCGGCAGGTTCAGGATCAGGTCGTGGACGTTGGCGCCCTTGGCGGCGGCAATAATGTCCTGATCTTCTGCATCTGCCTGAAACCGGGCGATGTTTTCGCGCACCGTGCCATCGAACAGCTCGACGGATTGTGGCAGATACCCGATTGCGTCGCGTAACTGGATCGCATTCCAATACGCGATATCGGCGCGGTCGATCCGTACATGCCCTCGTATCGCGGGCCACGCGCCGACGATCACCCGGGCCAACGTGGACTTGCCCGATCCGCTTGCCCCGATGACGGCTAGAACCTCGCCTGCCTTCAGAGACAGGCTGACGTTTTTCAGGATCGGAACCGTCCCACCCGGGGCGGCGGCGAACACCCCCTTCAGTTCGATATCGCCCTTGGGATGCGGGAGCTGGATGCTGCTTCCAACCACGGGATTGGTCGCCAGAAGCTTTTCAAGCCTCGCCCGGGCACCGGCGGCTGCCACGCATTGCCGCCAGCCTGAAATCGCCTGCTCAGCCGGGGCCAGCGCGCGGCCGACCAGAACCGAGGCGGCGATGATCGAGCCAGCACTCAGATCACCACCAATGGCCAGATAGGCGCCCAACCCAAGTACCACCGATTGCAGCAGCATACGGATGGTCCGCGACAACACCGAAAGATCGGAAACCAAATCGCTTGTCCGGCTCTGTTCGACCAACGCCTTGTTCTGCAACGCGCTCCAGCGGGAATAGAGATCGCCGCCCATGTTCATTGCGCTGATCACCTCGTGGTTGCGGGCGACGTCTGACATCAGGCGGGCGGCACGGTTTTGATCCTGTGACGCGCGTTTGACGCCCCGCTGGGACAGCGCGTTGTTCAGGATGGCGACGAAAACCAGAAAGATAACGCCCGCAAGGCCCGCATAGCCAAGATAGGGATGCAGGACATAAGCACACAGCAGATAGATCGGAGTCCAGGGCACATCGAACAGCACTGCTGGCGTCTGGCCCCCCATGAATTCGCGGATCGTGTTCAGATCGCGCATGGAATCCTGCCCCTTGGCCCCACCCTGGCTGGATGCCTGTGCAAGCTGCGCCGAAAAGACACGTTCCTGCAGCCGGTTGCCGATCCGGTTGCCAATTCGCATCAGCAACCGGGATCTGACCTGCGAGAGCAGTCCGAACACCGCGTAAAGCCCGATCATCAGCACGGACAGCCCGATCAAGGTCGGAACGCTGCCGCTGGGAAGGGCCCGGTCATAGACCAGGATCATGAACAACGGGCCGGTCAGCATCATCAGGTTGATGATCATGCTGAACGCGCCGACCGAAACCAAACCGG
Source organism: Ruegeria sp. (assembly GCF_040830605.1). GTDB lineage: Bacteria > Pseudomonadota > Alphaproteobacteria > Rhodobacterales > Rhodobacteraceae > Ruegeria. The sequence goes on along the minus strand of NZ_JBFOMD010000003.1, from coordinate 222,637 downwards.
GAAGGCTGGCCCGGATGGCCCGGGCCACTTCGGAACGATGGGATGTTTCTGCAGGCATGGGTAGCTCCGTCGATGGAAACCAAAAGAGACAGCGGCAGGCATCGACCCGCCGCCGCCGGTTCGCTTAGACCAGAACGTTGTCCTCGTTCAGGTCTGCCACTTGGGTACCCAGCAGAGTGATCGAGCCCTCGTCCCCGAGGTCGATGACCACGTCGTTGCCCTGCTGCGAGATCGCTCCGGCCAGGTCGGCGAAGGTATCGAACTCGATATCCACCGCCGTCAGATCCACAACGTCACCGTTGGCGAAGGCTTCGAAGTCGGCGATGACGTCGTCACCGAAGTCGTCCTCGAACACAAAGGTGTCCGCCCCCCGGTTGCCTTCCAGGCGGTCGTTGCCGAACCCGCCATTGATGATGTCGTCACCGACCCCGGCACAGATGATGTCGTCGCCGGCGCCGCCTTCGATTTCATCATCTCCACGGCCACCTTCGATCCGGTCGGCACCGTCTCCGCCCTCGAGCAGGTCATCGCCGCGACCGCCCCGAAGCGCATCGGCACCTTCACCGCCGTCAAGGTTGTCGTCGCCGTTTCCGCCCGAAAGCTGGTCGTTGCCGTCCTCACCAAAGAGGTCGTCATCGCCGTTGCCGCCATTTACGACATCGTCACCACCACCGGCTTCGACTATGTCGTTGCCATTTCCGGCATTGATGGTTTCGGCCTCATCGCCACCTACGATATCGTCGTTGCCGTTGGTCACTTCAATTTCGACCTCAGGCTGCGGCGGTTCCGGGGCATCGGCAAAGACAAAGTTGCCTGCCTCCAACTCGTTGGGGGCCACGCCTTCCAGCGTGATCTGGTCCCCCTCGCCAAGGTCGATCACGGTGTTCTCGCCTTCCTGTCGGATGTTCAGGCCCTCGATCCCGGTGATGCCAAAGTCTGAGACATCCAGGAAATCGCCCGCCTCGGCCCCTGCGGTGAAGTCGGCCACGATGTCCGATCCGGTTCCACGACGGAACTGGAACGTGTCGCGCCCTGCGCCACCGGTGAGGTTGTCATCGTCGGCACCGCCGTCGATCACGTCGTCACCGCGGCCGCCGTCGATGATGTCCTCTCCGGCACCACCGAACAGTTCGTCATCTCCGCCTTCGGCAACATCGACCACGATGCGCAGCAACTGCTCACCACCGTCATTGCGGGTGAAATCGCCCTCGATCGGATCGACGATGGTGCCCGCAGCCGTGGTGCCGCCCAGGATGTTGACCGGAGTGCCGTCCGGGTTGCCTTCGGAGCCGTTGAACCCCTCGTGGCTGCGAACCACACCGTTTTCGGCGATGCCCTGATCGCGCGCGGTCTGGTTGATGAAGGCCGCATCCTCTTCGGTGTTGACCTCGGTGCCCGCATCCAGAACGTCGCTGCCAAAGCGTTCGATGACCAACGGACCGGCAAAATTGCCGTCCTCGTCAAACAGCGCATCGGTCAGCGGATCGTCAGGCGAAGCCAGGAAGGCATCGTTCGACGGGATCACCATGGTCGCCCAGGTGAAGTAGCCACGGCCCACCTGATCGGCGTTGACGTTTAGGGTGAAGCTGGCGCTTTCGCCCGGATCGATCGGGCCCGGGGCCCCGATGCCGCCGATGATGGTGGCGTCCACGCCGCCATCGCCAACCTCCTGGTTGAACTCGGCTGCGATACCTTCGACGCTGCCATCCTCGGCAATGCGTTCCAGACCACCGCTGGCCGCTTCACCATCGGTCCACAGGTCAAAGTTCTCGCCGTCGTGGAAACCGAACCAGACCGGCGTCAGGAAAGTACCGCCCTCGCCCAGCGTGTTGGTCACGGTCACGGTGATCGCCTCGCCATCGCCGATGGCATCACCGCGAATGACGTCGTTACCCGCGCCACCTTCGATGGTGTCGTTACCCGCACCACCGGCCAGCAGGTTGTCACCCTCGTCACCGGTCAGGTTGTCATCGTTGTCGGACCCGGTCAGATTCTCGATGTCGATCAGTGTGTCGGCCACTTCACCATTCGGCCCCTGGTAGGTCGCGGTGCCCGCTGACAGATCCGCAGTCACGGCCGAGCCGATGTCCTGGAAATCCGCCGTGTCGATGCCTCCGCCGCCGTCGACAGTGTCGGCGCCACCGCCGCCCTGCAGGACATCGTTGCCTTCGCCGCCTTCCAGCATGTCATTGCCGCCGCCCCCGACCAGAAGGTCGTCGCCTTCGTTACCGGTCAGGGTGTTGGCGCCACCGTCGCCGAACAGCTGGTCGTCATTGGCCGAGCCGTCGAGGTTTTCGAACCCGTCGAAATTCTCGAACACGGTGACATTCTCGTTCGGCGCATAAGCCGCGCTGCCCGAGCCCAGATCGGCCACCACTTCGGCACCGATATTGATGAAGCTGTTGGTGTCGACGCCTTCGCCACCGCTCAGCACATCGACACCGCCGCCACCGGCGATGAAGTCATCCCCGGCGCCGCCGTCGATGTCATTCGGAGCCGCGCCAAGGGCACGGATATCGTCATTGTTGGATGAACCGATGATGTTTTCGATGCCCGTGAACTGTTCCTCGATCAACGGGCCGTTCCCGCCACCGCCGTTATAGGATGCGGTACCGGTGCCGTCGGCATTCACCACCACGGTAACGCCCGCAATACTCGGATCCGCGGCGCCAAGGTTGATGTTCGCGAAATCGTTGGTGTCGATGCCTTCGCCGCCGTCGATAATGTCGACACCGCCGCCACCCGACAGGGTATCGTCGCCGGCACCGCCATTCAGCACGTCAGCACCGCCCAGACCGCTGAGCACATCGTCGCCATCATTCCCGTTCAGGACATTGGCATTGCCATCGCCCACCAGCACATCGGCGTCATTCGAACCTTCGACGTTTTCAATGCCGATCAGAGTGTCGGTCTCTACCACCTCATCAAAGACGTTGCCGTCTTCTTCCTGCGGGTTCAGACCGTTCACGTCACCACCCGCATCCTGCACGATATCCGTGATCACCGGACCGTTGATGCCAGCGGGCGCATTGTGCAAGTGAATGGCGCTGACACCCGCCACCGGCAACAGATCGGATGTGGCAAGACCGGTCACCGACAGATCCGAGCTGTAGGTCACGCTTTCGCCGTCCACGACGATCACAACAGTGCCTTCTCCGGTTGCCAGCGAGTCGCTTGCGCCATCCGGCTCCTGTGCTGCGTCGAGCGTGGCCACCAGCGTCAGGGTGCGAACACCGTTTTCCGTGGTCACATCCTGGGCCAACAACAACTGACCCCGGATCTCACCGCCGGGGAAATCATTTGTGTGAATGTTGTAATACAGGTTGCCGGCAGCGGCTTCGCTGACCAGCTCGGTGGGGCTTTGCTGTGTGGTCAGCGACGCCAGCGGCTGATCCTCGACCACAACCGAGAACCCGGTTTCGCGGGTTGCTGTGCCGGCAGCCAGATCCACTTCGACGGGGACGTCGATATCCGAATAAACGGCGGTGTCGATATCCGCGCCACCGTCCAGCGTGTCGTTGCCAAGACCTCCGGTCAGCACATCGTCACCAGCCAATCCCCGGATGACGTCATCACCGTCCGTTCCCACAAGCGGATCCGGCCCAGCGGTGCCGACGATGGGGTTCATATTGTTCTCATCGTTCATAGTTTTTGCCTCCAGTCACGCCGGCGCAGACCAATATGCGCGCCGGTCACGACTGAACCTGTGAAGGGACGGCAAAAGCTCAACGCATCAGAAATGAACCGCTGCGCCTCATGTCCAATTAAAGCTGAAAAGATATCCAACTATCTGTATATATTATAGAATTAGTTATTCTCACATCCGCACAACTAAAATTGAGTGGTATTGCAATCGGGCTATCGGTACCTGTTGAGGAGTATTTTCACCGCAATCGATACTGCCTGATCACGAGTGTCCGCCGCGATGCAAAAGGCCAAATCCATACGACCCGGGGCCCCGATGAGCCAGAACTGGGATCTGCTCCGGTTCTTTCTTGCCGTCGCCCGCGCCGGGAGCATCGCTGGCGCCGCCGAGCAACTGGCTGAAAGTTCGGCAACCGTCGGGCGCAAACTGCGTGAGCTGGAGGCAGAGCTTTCGGCCACCCTGTTTGACCGCAGTGTGTCCGGAGTCTCGCCCACCAGTTGCGGTCGCGCAATCCTGGATCATGCCGAACAGATCGAGCAGCAAATGCTGCTGATCAATGAAGCGATCTATGACGACGATGGTTTGCTGACAGGCACAGTCACGGTTGCGGCCCCAAGCGGGTTGGGTCAGACAATGCTGGCTCCCCGCCTGCGCGAGTTGCACAACACGCATCCGGGGTTGCAGATCAAACTGCTACTGTCCACGGCCAAAGTGAATCTACTCAACCGCGAGGCGGATATTGCCGTGCGTATCGGGCAACCCGGGCAAGAGCGGCTGGTGGGGCGCAAGCTAGGCTCGGTTGGGTTCGGCATCTATGCCTCGCGTCTCTATCTCGACGACATCAAACCGTTTGAGACCGTGAAGGATCTGGACGGTCACAATATCGTCGCGGCTTCGGGCGCGCTGGCGCAAACGGCCCAATGCCGGGAATTCGCCCTGCTCTCAGAACGCTGCAACGTGGCGCTGACCACCGACAGCCTTTTGGCACAACTTGAAGCCGTTAAAAGCGGACTTGGAATAGCCCCGTTCCCAAAATACCTTGCACAGGCGCACCCGGATCTGGTCGAGCTTCTGCCGGGACAGTTGCAGACCACGGCCGACCTCTGGATGCTAACCCATCCGGATATGCGCAACCTCGCGCGGATTCAGACGGTCCAGGAGTTCATTTTCCAGATCTGTCAGGAAAGACAGGCAACCAAAACCTTGCCGGCTTCGGGCATGAAGCCCGCCAGGCCCACCGCTGTCTCCGCCTGAGATCCCGTTCCTCGAACTTGTGAACGATGCCTTACCCCGTCGTTTGTCCATCCCAACTCCGGGCTGCGGCTCGAAGCGTTTTTTGCCCAGGATTGGGAGAACCCGGATTGAAATGGGCCACCGCCAAGCCATTCGCAGGCCTTGGTGGCAAGTGCTATTGTGGTTCAACTTCAGACAGATAAATCAGGCAAAGCGGCTTTTGGTTGATTTGCTCTGGATCCCGGTCCAGCTGCTGGTGATCCAGATGGCAAAATGATCTCGGCAGGACGAAAAAGAACCGCAGCATCACGGGCCGTTTCGTCCTTGTCGCATAAAGTCGACGTCAGTTTCAGAAAACTCGACGGCATTCATTTTTGGAGTCAACGCCTCCTGTCGCACGTGCCGGCATTCCACAGCTCCACTACAAACGGGTGGTTGTCACGCCCGGCAGAATTCGGTCTAAGGGCCGTGTTAGTACACGACCAATTCAAGGACTCAGAGCCATGCACGACATCCGCGCCATTCGCGAAAATCCTGCCGCCTTTGACGCCGCCCTTGCGCGGCGCGGGGATGCGCCGGTGTCGTCGTCGCTGTTGCAGTTGGATGAAGCGCGGCGCGCCAAGATTCTGGCCGCCGAAACCGCGCAGGCCGAGCAGAACAAGGCCGCCAAGGCCATCGGCGCCGCCAAGGCCAAGGGCGATGAGGCCGAGTTCGAGCGTCTGCGCGCCGAGGTAGCCGCGAAAAAGTCCGAAGTGGCGGCGATGCAGGCCGAGGCCAAGGAGTTGGACGCGCAGCTGACCGATCAGCTCGCGCGCATCGCCAACCTGCCCGCCGAGGACGTGCCTGAGGGCGCCGACGAGGATGACAATGTCGAGGTGAACCGCTGGGGCACGCCGCGCGAGTTCGCCTTTGCGCCGAAGGAGCATTACGAGATCGCCTCGGTTGCTGCGGCGATGGATTTCGAGACCGCTGCAAAGACCTCGGGCAGCCGTTTCGTGAACCTGAGCAAGGGCGTGGCGCGCATCCACCGGGCGCTGGCGCAGTTCATGCTGGACACGCATATCGACAAGAACGGGCTGACCGAAACCGCCACCCCGGTTCTGGTGCGTGACGAGGCGATGTACGGCACGGACAAACTGCCGAAATTCGGCGAGGACAGCTATCAGACCACCAATGGCTGGTGGCTGATCCCGACCTCGGAGGTGACGCTGACCTATTCGGTGGCGGGCGACATTCTGGACGAGGCCGCCCTGCCCATCCGCATGACCGCGCATACGGTCTGTTTCCGGTCCGAGGCGGGCAGCGCGGGCAAGGACACGGCGGGCATGCTGCGCCAGCACCAGTTCGAGAAGGTCGAGATGGTCTCGGTCACGCATCCGGAGAAATCGGATGAGGAACAGAAGCGGATGCTGCGCTGTGCCGAGGATCTGCTGGAGCAGATGGGTATCCCCTATCGCACCGTGGTGCTGTGCACCGGCGATATGGGGTTCGGTGCGCGGCGGACCTATGACATCGAGGCCTGGCTGCCGGGGCAGAACACCTATCGCGAAATCAGCTCGGTCTCAACCACCGGCGATTTCCAGGCCCGACGCATGAATGCGCGGTTTCGCCCCGAGGGCGGCGGCAAGCCGGAATACGTGCATACGCTGAACGGTTCGGGCCTGGCCGTGGGCCGCTGCCTGATCGCGGTTCTGGAGAACGGGCAGAACGAGGATGGTACCGTGTCGCTGCCCAAGGTACTGGGCCCGTACCTGGGCGGCAAACTGACACTGGGGCTGGACGGCACATTGGCATAAGAAAACCGGCGGCGGAGGACCCGGCGCCGGTTTGAGCAGGATGAAGGGCGAAGAAGTTTACTTCTTCGCTTTTTTCTTGTCCTTCTTGGCCTTGGCTTCCTTTTTGCTTTTTTTGTCTTTCTTGCCCTTGGCGTCTTTCTTTTTGCCGTCCTTCTTGGATTTCTTGTCCTTCTTGGACTTTTCCTTGATCTTTTCCTTGGCCTTTTTCACCTTGGCCTCGAATTCCTTTTTCTTCCGGGCAGCTTTTTCAGCCTTGGCCTTTGCTTTGGCCTTTTTCTTGGCCTTGGCTTCGGCTCGCTCCTTGGCCGCTTTTGTTTCAGCGGCCTCGATCTCGGCTTTGGACGGCGTTGCTGGTTTGGCCGCGTTGGCGCGGGCCGCGGCGGCGTTGACCTTACGGGTCACGGCCCGCGTGGTTGATTTGCGGGCCGGTTTGGCGGCGGGTTTCGGGGCCGATTTGGTTCCGGCCAGTTCCTGCGCCGCCGCGATCAGGCGTGGAGCGCGGGCGGTGCCGATGCGGGGAACCTGCACCAGTGTTTCGGGCGCGGCTTTGGCCAATGCGGTGGCGGTCTTGATGCCCAGGGCGATCAGGGCCTTGCCCAGCGTCGGGCCGACGCCTCGCACTTCGGTGACTGGTTTCATTACAGGTCCTTTCCTTGTCGTTGCCACGGTTCGGATGAGCGCGGAGGATTATGATCCATTTGATATGGACCCGATATGATTCACATCAAATGTCACAAATCAGCCGGTTTGCGGCACCCCTGCCCTGGATTGGGATTTCGGGAAGGGCACCAGCCGTTTTGCCTCTTCATCCCAGAGCTTGAGGTTCAGCGCCGCGACCGCCTCGGGGAACTTGATGCGGCGGGGGGTGCATTCGGGTGGCAGGTTGTAGTGGCAGGCGCGCAGCCGGTAGGACGGTATGCGGGCGTTGAAGTGGTGGATGTCGTGCAGGGTGATGCAGGCCACCGCCGTGTCGAACCACCAGCCGAAATCAAGCGCCGAGGAGCCCTGAAGCGCCGCCAGTTGCGGGTCGAGGTCGGGGCGGCGGTCCCAGTAGGTGTCCTCGAAATTATGCTGCAGATAGACGAGGAACACGCCGAGCATGCCGCCGAGGAAGGAGAAGGCGAGCCAGACCCAGATGCCGGTTGCGCCTGCGGCGAGGTAGAGCAGGCCCAGCATTACAACAATCAAGAGATTGTGCAGCAGCACGCCCCGGACGCCGAAACGGGCGGTGTTCTTGGGCCAGCGGTAGCGGATGAAATAGGTAAACAACGCACCCACCGGCACCAAGATGAACGGGTTGCGGTAGAGGCGATAGAATAGGCGCGTTCTCCAATCCGCTGTGGTCCATTCGCGCAGGGTCATTGTGTGAATCTCGCCGGTTTCGCGATGCTCCAGATTGCCGATGCCCGCGTGATGCAGGTTGTGGTTCTGCTTCATCACCTCGAAGGGGGCGAAGGTGAAGGGGGACAGGACGTGGCCCGCGATCTCGTTCTGGGTGCGGGTTTCGAACAGCGAATGGTGGCCGCAATCGTGTTGCAGCACGTAGAGGCGCACTGCCGCGAAGGCAAAGACCACGCCGGCGGGCAGCAGGATGTACCAGCGGTCCACATGGGTCACCGCCAGCCAAAGCGCGGTGAAATAGACCGCGAAGGTGCCGAAATAGCTGAGCGCGGCCAGCCGGTTGTCCTGCACGGCGTATTGCCTTGTGTAAGCTCTGAGATCCATACCACCCCTGTTCCCGGGCCGGGCCCAATGTCTCGTCAAAACCAGAACCGGCCCGCACGCGGACGGGCCACACGCGGAAATTGTCGCGTATGGGGAGATGCTAGCGTCAAAGGCGGGGCACTGTCACGCCCTGCGGCTGAAAGTGCTGCAAATTGGCGCGGTTACGCCTTTCCCTTGAGATGTTTGGCCAGCGCGCCCGCGTTTTTCCTGCGCCGACCCTTGTAGGGGTTCTTGTCGCCCTGTCCGCGCAGGGTCAGGCGGATAGGGGTGCCGGGCATGTCGAAATCCTCGCGCAGGCCGTTGACCAGATACCGCGAATAGCTGGCGGGCATCTTGTCGGGGTGTGAGCACATGACTACGAATCCGGGCGGGCGGGTTTTGGCCTGCGTCATGTAGCGCAGCTTGATGCGTTTGCCCTGCGGGGCTGGTGGCGGGTGCTGTTCCAGCATACCGGTCAGCCAGCGGTTCAGGGCGGCGGTGGGCACCCGGCGGTTCCAAACCTCATGCGCGCGCAGGATGGCGGCGTGCAGACGGTCGAGGCCCCTGCCCGTCTTGGCCGAGACCGTCACCAGCGGGGCGCCGCGCATCTGCGGCAGCAAGCGCTCGAAGGCCTCGCGCAGATCGCGCAGCTTTTCCTGCTTGTTCTCTTCGACGTCCCATTTGTTGACGGCGACCACGACGGCGCGGCCCTCACGCTCGGCCAGATCGGCGATGCGCAGGTCCTGCTGTTCGAAGGGGATGGCGGCGTCCAAGAGGACCACCACCACTTCGGCGAATTTGACCGCGCGCAGACCGTCGGAGATCGAGAGCTTTTCCAGCTTCTCCTGCACCTTGGCCTTTTTGCGCATGCCTGCGGTGTCGAAGATGCGCATGGGCGTGCCGCCCCAGTCGGTGCGCAAACTGATGGCATCGCGGGTGATGCCGGCCTCGGGGCCGGTCAGCAGGCGGTCCTCGCCCAGGATCTTGTTGATGAGCGTGGATTTGCCCGCGTTGGGGCGGCCCACGACGGCGACCTGAAGCGGTTTGGCGGCGGTGATGGCGGGACCCATGTCCTCGTCGCCCTCCTCCACCTCGACATCGGTTTCGGGGGTGTCCTGTCCGGCGGCCTCGTCGGCGGCATCCGCCAGCGGCATGAGATGGGTATAGAGGTCGTTCAGACCCTCGCCATGCTCGCCCGAAAGGCGGATGGGCTCGCCCAGACCCAGGCCGTAGGCCTCGATCACGCCGGCATCGGCTGCCGCGCCCTCGGCCTTGTTGGCGGCAAGGATCACGTGTTCGGAGCGTTTGCGCAAAATATCGGCAAACAGCTCGTCGGTCGGCGTCACTCCGGCGCGGGCGTCGATCAGGAACAGGCAGGCATCGGCCATCTCCACCGCGCGCTCGGTCAGACGGCGCATGCGGCCCTGCAGGCTGTCGTCGGTCGTATCCTCAAGCCCGGCGGTGTCGATCACAGTAAAGCGCAGATCGCCCAGACGCGCCTCGCCCTCGCGCAGGTCGCGCGTCACGCCGGGCTGGTCGTCGACCAGCGCCAGACGCTTGCCCACGAGGCGGTTGAACAGGGTGGATTTGCCCACATTGGGGCGCCCCACAATGGCGAGGGTCAGGGACATGGCACTTATCTTTGCAAAGACTCAGACGCGCCCTTTAGCGCATCTGGCCGTCAACGGAAAGCGTGCAGTTTGCCGTCGGTCGATACCACATAAAGCGTCTGGCCTGCCACGACCGGTCCGGTGGTGGCCCCGCCCGGCACCTCGACCCGGTTGACCAGCGTGCCGTCCTCGGGCGTGTAAAAGCGCAGATAGCCGTCATTGGAGGCGAGGATGACGCGACCACCGGCCACGATGGGGCCGTAATGGGCGAAGATCTCGCCGCGCTTGCGGGGCTTGTCCTTGACGAAACCGGATAGATCGCGGGCCCAGATCACGCTGCCGTCGGCGGCGCTGAGCCGGATCAACTGGCTGCGGTCGCTGACCAGAAATACGCTGTCGCCGGCGGGCCAGACCGGGCCCAGGGCGCCCTCGCCTGCGGTCCAGATGCGTTCGCCGGAAGCGGCGTCGAACGCGACGGTGCGCCCCGAGTGGTTGCCGATATAGAGCGAGTTCCCCGAGATCACCGGCGCGCCGGTCACGTCGCCGATGCGGGCTGCTGCCCGGCCCTTGCGCCCGCCGGTCACCGAAGCGTTCCAACGCCGGATGCCGCCACGGCGGAAGCTGGCGGTCACGTCGCCCGAGCCGAAGGCGAACACCACCAGATCCGAAGTCAGCGCCGGGGCCGGAGCGCCCAGCACGTTACCAACGCTGGGGGTGCCTTCGAGTTGCCAGGCGATGCGACCGTCCTTGGTGTTGACCGCCCAGCCGGTATCGTCGCCCGCTACTAGATAAAGCAGCCCGTCGCGGATCGTAGGCGTGCCGCTGCCGGTTGCGTTCAGCTTCTGCCGCCAGCGTACAGCACCAGTGCGCGCATCGAGCGCGGTCAGGCGCCCAAAGCCGGAGGACACAAAAAGTACACCGCCAGCATAAGCCATGCCGCCGCCAGTTGCTTCGGCCTCGCTCTCGCCCGGCGGGATCAGGTTTACACTCCAAGCCACGGCGCCCTGAGGAGTGACGGCAGAGACAGTAGCGGCGGAATCGAGCGTGTAGATCAGGCCACCGGCCACCACGGGATCGGCCGTGATGCGCTGCTTGCGCTCGTCACCGCTGCCGATCGGAACCGACCAGATCCGTTGCGGGTTGGTGCGCAGCGCCGGGTGCGCGGTGCGGAAATTCGGTGTGCCGATCCCCTGCTCCCAGCTGGCATTCGCGCTTTGCGCGGACAGGCGGATGGGTTTCGAGCCCGGGGCTTGCGCAGCGTCCTCAGCCACGGGGCGGATATCCTCGCGCTCGCCGGGCAGGATCACCTCGGACTCTTCGCAGGCGCTTAGTGTCATCAGCGTCAGGCCCATCAGCGTTAGCCCAAGGCGGGGGAAAATCGTGGTAACCATGGTAATCTGAACTCGCCTGTCGTCCTGTTGCTGCTATCGGCCCAACGCCGGGCCTGATCCCGCTTAGCCCTGTTGCCCCGGAAGGGGTTCGGGCGTCCCGCCCAGAGCCACAATCAACTGAGAGGCACGCTGTTGCAAGTCCACGCTTGCCTCGGCGTCCTGAATGATCGCCTGCAAACGGGTTAACGCGGCGTCGGCACCGCCTTCGGAAATGTCGATCAGGGCCAGTTGCTCCTCGGCCAGAAGGCGTAGCGGCGCGCCGGGCCGGGCCAGCGCCTCATACTGTTGACGGCGGTCGGCGGCGGGCAGGCTGTCGGATTGCAGCAGCAGCGCCTTGAAGGCCGCGATCTGGCGGTAGATTTCGGGCAGCTCGCCGTTTGTAGCGACCGAGTTCAGCGCCTCGACGGCGGTCTCGGGGTTGCCGGAATTGGATTGTGCCGCGGCGGTCAGCATCTGCACAACGGCTATCCCACCCGCGGACTCGGCCTCGATGCCGACCAGCTTGCCGGCCCGGGCCGCCTCATCGTTTTCGGCCAGCGCGGCGATGATCTTGTCGCCCAGATCCTCGGCCGCAGACCGTGCCTTGGCCTTTTGGTATTCGTTGAACGCGGCACCGCCGACGATGGCGATCACGGCCAGCGCACCGACCCAGCCCCAACGGCGCAGCAGCAGGAACATACGGTCGCGGCGGACCTCTTCGGTCACCTCTTCGATGAAACTGTCGGTGTCGCTCATCCCTGCCCCGGTCCTTTCCTGGCCATATCCGGCCCGTTCATACCCCGCCCCTTGCAACAAGCCAAGGGCTCAGAAACGGTCATTTTCGTGGCGCTTGCGTTGGCAGATTAAAAAAAATATTCTGAACTGGTCAGTTCAGAGTGGACAAGTCCGGCATAAGACCCCATCTGAGGGCGTATGCATCAAAGCGTTCAATACCAAGACGATTCCGAAAGAGGCACAAGATGCGATTGATTCCCATTGTCACTGCGTTTCTGGTGATCACTGCCTTGTATCTTCTTGTTTTCGAGCGCGAGGCATTGCTTGCCTTTGCCCGGGGCGAGGCTGCGGCCGCGCAACCGGTCGACGCTGAAGCGACGGATGCGGCAAGCGAAGCGGTGGCCGAGGCTGCGGAAAACGCCGTGGGTGTGGTTGCCCTGCGCTCGGTCGCGCGTGAGATTGACAGCGCGGTGGTGTTGCGCGGCCAGACCAAGGCAGTGCGCCAGGTCGAGGTGCGTGCCGAGACCACGTCGACGGTGATTTCCGAACCCAAGCGCAAGGGTGTATTCGTCGAAGCCGGTGATCTGCTGTGCGAACTGGATGCCGGCACCCGCCATGCGGCGCTGGCCGAGACCCGCGCCCGCAAGATCGAAGCCGAAAGCCGCATCCCCGAGGCCGAGGCCCGCCTGGATGAGGCGCGCGCGCGGCTGGCCGAGGCCGAGATCAACAACACCGCCGCCCGCAAGCTGTCGGAAACCGGATATGCGTCGGAAACGCGCCGTATCTCGACCGAGGCCGCGATGCGCGCCGCCGAGGCCGGGATCAAGTCGGCGGAGGCCGGGCTGGAAACCACCCGCGCCGGGATCGAGGCCGCGACCGCAACCGTTGCGGCAGCCGAACGCGAGATCGACCGTCTGACCATCGAGGCTCCGTTTCAGGGTCTGCTGGAAAGCGATACCGCCGAACTGGGCAGCCTGATGCAGCCCGGCGGGCTGTGCGCCACCGTGATCCAGCTGGATCCGATCAAGCTGGTGGGATTTGTGCCCGAGACCGAGGTGAACCGCATCACCGTCGGCGCCATGGCCGGAGCGGAATTGGTGACCGGATTGCAGGTGCAGGGCCGAGTGACGTTCCTGAGCCGCTCGGCGGATGAGACCACCCGCACCTTCGAGGTGGAGATCACCGTGCCGAACCCCGAACTGCTGATCCGTGACGGGCAGACCGCGACCATCCAGATCTCAGCCGAGGGCGCCAAGGCGCATCTGCTGCCGCAATCGGCGCTGACGCTCAACAACGAAGGTCAACTGGGTGTGCGCATTGTCGGCGCGAACAATGTGGTCGATTTTCTGTCGGTCCAACTGCTGCGCGACTCAGCTGACGGCGTGTGGATCGGCGGTCTGCCAGAAACTGCGGATGTGATCGTCGTCGGTCAGGAATTCGTGACCAAAGGCGTGGCGGTTGCCCCGACCTATCAGGAGGTTTCGCAATGATAGGTGTCGTTGGCTGGGCCGCTGACCGGGCCCGGATGGTTCTGGCCTTCATCGCGATATCGCTGATTGTCGGCGGTTTCGCCTATGTCAATCTGCCCAAGGAAGGGGAGCCGGATATTGAAATTCCGGCTCTTTTTGTCTCGGTCCAGTTCCCCGGCATTTCGGCTGAAGACAGCGAAAGCCTGCTGGTCAAACCGATGGAAACCGAGCTCGCCGATCTGGACGGGCTGAAAGAGATGACCTCGACCGCCGCCGAAGGCTATGCCGGGGTGGCGCTGGAGTTCGAGTTCGGCTGGGACAAGACCGCGATCACCGCCGATGTGCGCGACGCCATGAACAGCGCGCAGGCCGAGTTCCCGGAAGGGGCCGAGCAGTACACGCTGACCGAGATCAACTTCTCGGAATTCCCGATCGTTATCGTCAGCCTAAGCGGCGCAGTGCCTGAACGGACAATGGCGCGGATTGCCAAGGATCTGCAGGACGACATCGAAGCGCTGGACGCGGTGCTGGAGGCCGGGATCGCGGGCAATCGCGACGAGATGCTTGAGGTTGTGATCGACCCGTTGCGGCTGGAAGCCTATAACGTGACTGCAGCCGAACTGATCACCGTTGTGCAAAACAACAACCAGCTTATTGCCGCGGGCGAGGTCGAGACCGCGCAGGGCACGTTCTCGGTCAAGATCCCGTCGTCGTTCAAGACCGCACGCGATGTCTATGAACTGCCGATCAAGGTGAATGGCGACCGGGTGGTGACGCTGGGTGAACTGGCCCAGATCAACTATACCTTCGAGGACCGCGAAGGCTCGGCCCGGTTCAACGGTGAAAACACCGTTGCCCTGCAAGTGGTCAAGCGCAAGGGTTACAACCTGATCGACACGGTCGAGCTGATCAAGGCCACTGTGGCCGAAGCGCAGGACAGCTGGCCGACCGAGCTGCAATCCGCCGTGCTGGTGGATACCTCGAACGATCAGAGCCGTATTGTGGATTCCATGGTCCGGCAGCTTGAGGGCTCGGTTCTGACGGCGATTGCGCTGGTGATGATCGTGGTGCTGGGCGCGCTCGGCAGCCGCGCCGCGCTGCTCGTCGGGTTCGCGATTCCGACCTCGTTCTTACTGTGTTTCGTGCTGCTTGCGCTTATGGGGATCAGCATTTCGAACATCGTGATGTTCGGTCTGATCCTGGCGGTGGGGATGCTGGTGGACGGCGCCATCGTGGTGGTCGAATACGCCGACAAGCGTATCAAGGATGGCATCGGGCCGATGCACGCTTATGTCGAGGCGGCACAGCGGATGTTCTGGCCCATCGTGTCGTCGACGGCAACCACGCTCTGTGCCTTTCTGCCGATGCTGTTCTGGCCCGGGGTGCCGGGCGAGTTCATGGGCATGCTGCCGGTGACCCTCATCTTCGTTCTGTCAGCCTCGCTGGTTGTAGCGCTGATCTATCTGCCGGTGATGGGCGGGGTATCGGGCCGCATGAGCCGTATTCTCGACCGCATATCACACTGGTTGCGGATGCGCACGCCTTGGTGGGTACGCGTGGCGCTGGTGCCGCCATCGCTCTATCTGCTGTTTGTCGGCGCGATGCAGATGCTGAACCCGGCCTACGTTCTGCCCGAAGGGACCGGCGGCGGCGCCGGTCTGGTTACCGGGGTTCTCATTTTCCTTTTGGGCGCGTTTGCGGGCTCGGTCACTCTGGGTGCCGCGCGCATCGAGCGCGAGACCACACGGGTCGAGCGCAGCAGCAGCCACACGCCCTTTGGTCACGTAATTCAGTTCATCGCGGGCAATCCGATCATGCCGATTGTCTCGATTGCCCTCGTTGCCGGGGCGGTGATGTTCACTGTGATGACGTTCCAGGAGAACAACCGGGGCGTCGAATTCTTCGTTGAAAGCGAACCGGAACAGGCGACCACCTATGTGAGGGCGCGCGGCAACCTATCGCTGCACGAAAAGGATGAGCTGGTCCAGCAGGTCGAGGACATCATCAGCGCCCACCCTGCGGTCATCAACGTCTTCTCCTTTGCCGGCGAAGGCGGGTTGGCCACCGGCGGTCCCTCGAACCAGGGCGCACCCGCCGATACCGTCGGGCAGGTTCAGTTCGAGATCATTCCGTGGGAGGAACGCCCTCATGCGAATGAACCGTTGGACGGCTGGATCGGCGGGCTCATGTCGCGCTGGCTGGGGTTCGAGAAAGAGATCATCGACCCCAACTTCGACGGTGATTTCGTCATCGACGAGTTGAATGCCGAACTGGTCAAGTTGCCCGGTATCGTCGCCGAGGTTTCCGCGTTGGAACAGGGGCCGGGCTCGGGCAAGCCGGTGCATCTGCGGGTCAAGGGCGACGGTTGGGAAGACCTGACACTGGCGGCAGAAACTGCGCGGACGCAGTTCGAGGCGACGCCGGGCCTGATCAAGATCGAGGATTCCCTGCCTCTGCCCGGCATCGACTGGCAGATCGACGTGGATGTGGCAAATGCGGGCCGTTTCGGCGCCGATGTGGCCACGGTGGGGGCGATGGTACAACTGGTTACTCGCGGCATCCTACTGGGCGAGATGCGGCCCGAGGGCAGCGATGACGAGATTGAGATTCGCGTCCGCCTGCCCGAGCAGGAACGGGTGCTGAGCACGCTCGACATCATCAAGGTGCGCACCCCAGACGGGCTGGTGCCGCTGTCGAACTTCGTCACTCGCAAGCCGGTGGCCAAGCTGGCCTCGATCAGCCGTGTGGATCAGAAACGGTACTATGACATCAAGGCTGATGTTGAGCCGGGACTGATCAAGGTCACGGCGCCCGATGCCGACGGGAACGCAACCACACTGGCTCTGGTCAAGGAACTGCCCGAGGGATCGGGTGCAGCCGGTGAGATCGTGGATGAGACCGGTGGCGTCCGGTATGCCCTGTTCGAACTGGTCGACGCTGCGTCAACCGATGCTGTGCAGGACGCGTTTGACGGCGGCGATGCCAAGACCGCGCCGGTCAATCCCAATGAACGCATCGCCGTGCTCACCGAATGGCTGAACACCGATCCGCTGCCCAAGCCCATCGACTGGCTGTGGACCGGCGATCAGGAAGAGCAGGAGGAATCCGGGGCCTTCCTGCAAAGTGCATTCATGGGCGCGCTGGGGCTGATGTTCATCATCTTGCTGGCGCAGTTCAACAGCTTCTACAACTCGGTGCTGGTATTGCTGGCAGTGGTGCTGTCCACCACCGGCGTTCTGATTGGGATGCTGGTGATGAACCAGCCGTTCTCGATCATCATGACCGGCACTGGCATCGTGGCGCTTGCGGGCATCGTGGTGAACAACAACATCGTTCTGATCGACACCTATCAGGAATACAGCCGCTACATGCCCCGGATCGAGGCCATCGTGCGCACCGCAGAGGCGCGCATCCGCCCGGTGCTGCTGACCACGGTGACGACCATGGCCGGCCTGACCCCGATGATGTTCGGCCTGTCGCTGGATTTCATCGGCGGCGGCTATTCCATCGACAGCCCCACGGCGCTGTGGTGGAAGCAGCTGGCGACGGCGGTGGTGTTTGGCCTAGGCATCGCGACGGTGCTGACGCTGGTTGTGACGCCCTCATTCCTGGCGCTTCGGGTCTGGACCACGACCTATATCATCTGGGCCGGGCGCGCACTGGCGCGGCTCACTGCCGGCCGCTCCAGCCGCATTGCGCGCGACATGGTGCTGAGCCGCACCGCGCGCAAGCTGCAGTCCACCGAAATCCTCTGGGATGAGGGCCCCAAGCCCAAGGCCGAAACCCCATCCGCCCCGCTCAAGGCGGCGGAGTGATACCATCAGCGGGCCTTGCGCGGCCCGCTGCTTCTTCTTGCTGCAAATACGCATTCGCGCTCTATGCCACAGGCGCAAGCGATGCAGAGCCGTGTACCTGCGTCAGTCAGTGAACGTGTACCCACCAAGTTCGCAGAGGTTCAGGCCGAAATCCTCGACCGACGTGCCATCGGCAAAACCGCCGCGCAGGTCGTAGACGCAAGTGGTCAGACCGTCGGCAATCACCACACCGGCTTCATATCCGGGGGCGAGGTAGCCGCCGTCGAGCAGGTTCTCCTCCCAATCATCCGAGGACGCCGGAGAGACGTTGAACTCCACCAGATCCTCGCTGCTTTCATTGGCAAGCAGGAATTCCAGGTCCTCGGCATGGGCGGCGGTCAACGACAGCAGCATGGCCACGGCAGGCGCTGCGAGAAATCTCTTCATCCGATATGTCCTTTCGATTGGTCGGGTCATGAAAGCCCCTGCCCGTGGCAGATGAGCGGACCTCGAAATGACCGGAGGAACGGCACGGGGTCAATACCCGCAGGCTGTGTTTTCGCAACAAATTCGCGCCTTGCGGGCGCGAGCCTCCGGCGGGAGTATCTGAGGCAAGAGGAAGGTAGGCGTCAGGCCGCCTCGGCATCGGATTGCTGGCGGCGCCAGAGCTGGGCGTAGCGGCCATCGCGGGCGAGCAATTCGTCATGGGTGCCCTGCTCGACGATCTCGCCGCGCTCCAGCACCACGATCCGGTCGGCCTCGGCGATGGTGCTCAGGCGGTGGGCGATGGTGATCACCGTGCGCCCCTCGCCTGCGCGGGCCAGCGCATCCTTGATCTCCTGCTCGGTCTCGGTGTCGAGCGCCGAGGTCGCCTCATCCAGCAGCAGGATCGGCGGGTTTTTCAGCAGGGTACGAGCGATGCCAACGCGCTGTTTCTCGCCGCCCGAGAGTTTCAGGCCGCGCTCGCCCACCTTGGTGTCGTAGCCCTCGGGCAGCGTGGCGATGAAGTCGTGGATCTGGGCCGCGCGGGCGGCCTCTTCGACCTCAGTCTGCGATGCGCCCTCGCGCCCATAGGCGATGTTGTAACGGATGGTGTCGTTGAACAGCACCGTGTCCTGCGGCACCACACCGATGGCGGCGTGCAGGCTGTTCTGGGTGACGTCGCGCACATCCTGCCCGTCGATCCTGAGCGCGCCGCCGGTCACGTCGTAGAACCGAAACAGCAGCCGCCCGACAGTGGACTTGCCCGACCCGGTAGCGCCGACGATGGCCACGGTCTGCCCGGCGGGCACGGTCAGCGACACACCCTTGAGAATCTCGCGGTCGGCCTCGTAACCAAAATGCACATCCTCCAGCGTGATCTCGCCGCCCCCGACCTGCAGCGCGGGCGCGCCGGGGCGTTCCTGCACCTCGGAGGGCTGTTCGAGCAGCCGGAACATCTCACCCATATCCACCAGCGACTGGCGGATTTCGCGGTAGACGGTGCCGAGGAAATTGAGCGGCACGGTGATCTGGATCATGTAGGCGTTTACCATCACGAAATCGCCCACCGTCAGGGTGCCGTCCTGGACCCCGAGCGCGGCCAAAACCATCACTCCGACAAGGCCGCAGGTGATCAGGAAGGACTGACCGAAATTCAGGAAGGCCAGTGAGTAGGCGGTTTTCAGCGCCGCCTGCGCATAAGCCTTCATCGAGCTGTCGTATCGTTGAGCTTCGCGGTCTTCAGCGTTGAAATACTTGACGGTTTCAAAATTGAGCAGGCTGTCGATGGCGCGCTGGTTGGCCTCGGCATCCTGATCGTTCATCTCGCGACGCAGCTTCACCCGCCATTCGGTGACCGCGAAGGTGAACCAGATATAGACGGCGATGGTGACCGCCACGATCACCAGGTACCAGACGTCGAAAAGCCACATCAGGATGATCGCGACCAGCGCCAGTTCCAGGATCAGCGGCCCGATGGAGAAGAGCAAAAAGCGCAGCAGGAACTCGACGCCTTTAACCCCGCGCTCGATGATGCGGCTGAGACCGCCAGTGCGGCGGGTGATGTGATAGCGCATCGACAGGCGGTGGATGTGCTGGAAGGTCTCCAGCGCCAGCGCCCGCAGCGCCCGCTGACCCACCGGCGCAAAGGCCGCGTCGCGCAGTTGCTGGAACCCCACGGTCATCATCCGCGCCACGCCATAGGCCACGGTCAGCCCCACCGCGCCCAGCGCCAGCGGCGGCACGCCTTCGCCCGCCAACCCGTCCACCGCGCCCTTGTAGAGGATCGGGGTATAGACCGCGATCAGCTTGGCCAGCACCAAAAGCCCCATGGCCAGCACCACCCGACGTTTGACCCAAGGCTCATCCGCGGGCCAGAGATAGGGCGCCACCTTGCGGATGGTGCGCCAGCCCGAGCGGCGTTCGTCGAGATGGGGCATGTCGTCGGAATGCATCGGGGTCAATCGCCTCATCACGTATCTTGCCTGCGGTCAGAGATAACCCGTGGCCCCGGCAGGGCCAGAGGTGTCGCGTCAGTCGGGTATGGTAAATATCTGGCCGGGATAGATCAGGTCGGGATCACGGATCGAATCCCGGTTGGCCTCGAATACTTTCACATACAGGATGCCGTCGCCGTAGCGCTCACGTGAGATGGCCCAGAGCGTGTCGCCCTTTTGCACCGTCACTGCCCGGATCGCGGGCGGTTCGGCGGGCGCATCAGGCTCGGCACCGGGCTGGGGAGCGGGCGCCGGAGCGGCAAGCGCCTCGACCGCTTCGCGTTTGAACGGGGTTTCCAGGCGGCTCAGGACGGTGCCCTGCCCGTCCAGCTCATCCAGACGCAAGGTGTAGACACCGGGCTCGATCCCTTCGATCTGACTGCGCCATTTGCCCTGATCGTCGGCGGTCAGGTCGGTCACCGCCCGGTTGTTCAGGTAGAGCCGCACTACCGAGCCGGGCTGCGCCCGACCAGTCAGTCGCACGTCACCAGAGTTGGAGTAACCGATGGTGTCGAGCGCGATCCGGTCGCGGGGCGCGTCATCCTGTGCGGGCGGCTGGATCAGTTCGACCCCCTCTTCGCCCGACCGCAGGATGGCGATTTGGCCATTGCCGGTCCCCGGAGCCGAGGGCTGAGCCTCGGCCACCGTTATGTCGGACGGTTGAGCCGGGGCGGTCTGATCCACGGCGGGCGCTTCAGCAGTTTGCTGTTGTTGAGCGTCCTCGGACCCGGTCGTTTCGGGTTCCGTTTCGGACTGAGCCAGTTTCTGCGTTTCGGTTTCAGATCCGGGTTCGGATGTCTCGGAGCCTGCAGCTTCTGCTGGTGCGTCGGGGGCGGGTGCAGCGGGATCCGGTGCCTCGGTCGCCGTCCCGGCATCCGCTACCTGCTCGCCCTGCCCCTCAGGCTCGGGCAAGGCAGCGATCAGATAATCGTCCGAGCGGGCGATTTGGCCGTTGGTCTGCGTTTGCAACACTAGCCCTCGGCCCGCCTCGCTGAACGGCAAGGTCACGAACTCGGCAAACTGGCCGCTATCATCGACGGTGAAGCTGTGCAGTTCGGTCCCATCGAGCAGGACCGTTACCTGGCTGCCCGGCGTGCCTTGCCCCGAAAGCAGCGCAGTGCCGTCGGTTTCGACGAAGATCTGGTCCAACGCGGGAGCGGTCAACAGTGGAGTGTCGTCCGCAGGTGCTGCGGGTTCGTCCGTGGCGGCGGTTTCATCCTCAGCGGGCGCGGCCTGCTCATCCTGCGGCTGGGCGGCAGCAACCTGTTCCTCGGGCTCATCCGCCGGGGATGGGTCGTCTTGCGTCGTGTCTTGCGGCTCGGATTGCGCTTCGGGCTCGGCGGCGGGGCCCGGCTGCGCCGCTGGCGCTTCGGTCACCTCATCCGCCTGCGGGTCAGGCTGTGCCTCGGGCGCAGAAATCTCCCCGGTGGGTTCTGGCGCAGGCTCCGGAGCTGGACCGAAGACGCCCGAGTAGTACAGCCCCCCGAAACCGAGAAGGGCTATCCCGCCTGCAACCATTCCCCATCCAAACGCGCCGAATCCACCGCTTCCCGATTTGGCAGCCATTCTTTTCCTTTCAGGTCCGTGATCCGGCAGCCCCTGAGCCTGCCGCCAACCACGCAGTTGAGCCAATCTATCAATCCCGCTATCAGGGGTCAAAACCCCCGACACAAGCCCGGAAAGGCCCTCATATGTCTCAGAAATCCGTCTGTGTGTATTGCGGGTCACGCAATGGCGCCAATCCAGCCTATACCGAGGCCGCGCGCGGCTTTGGTCGCATGCTGGCGCAAGAGGGCTGGCGGCTGGTCTATGGCGCGGGCGATGTGGGGCTGATGGGCGAGGTCGCGAGGGCCGCACAGACCGCAGGCGGCGACACGTTTGGGGTGATCCCGGTGCATCTGTTGCGCCGTGAGGTGGGCAAGACCGACCTGACCCGTTTCGTGGTCACTGAGACGATGCACGAGCGCAAGAAGGTGATGATCATGAATGCCGATGCAGTGGTGGTGCTGCCGGGCGGGCCGGGCTCGCTGGACGAGCTGTTCGAGGCGCTGACGTGGCGTCAGCTGGGCCTGCACGACAAGCCGATCCTGGTGATGAACGTGAACGGCTATTGGGACACACTGCGCGCGCTGGTGGATCAACTGATCGGACAGGGGTTCGCTGACAGCTCGTTGGGCGATTATCTGACCTGGGTGAGCGGTCCCGACGACGCGATGGAGCAGCTGCGCGCGAAACTAACCTAAGATCATCGCGGTATCGGGGCGCCCGCCTTTGCGGGCCACCCCGAGCAGGTTCAGGCAGCGCTCAACTGCCGGGTCAGAACCCGCTCGACCTTGTTCAGGGGATGGTTGGTCAGGGTCTTGTTAACCTCGGCCACCACCTTGTTCAGCACCTCCTTATGCAGGCGCCGTCTGAGCAGGCCCAGCACATGCGGGCTGGCCACCAGCACCAGCCGTTCGTAAGCCCCTTTGTATCCCTTGCGGTACAAGAGATCGGCCACGTCCTGCACGAACATGCTCTGCGCATGACCCTGCCAGTCCGTCTCCTCCATCGCGGATTTCTGTCCCGGTCCGCTGTCGAAACGCCGCCCGGCACGGTCCGCCGGTCGCGACGCACCGTTGTTCGTGTCCTGTTCCTCGACCGAGACCACGACAAGGTTGGGGTCCGCCGCGTCGGTGATGTTTTCCATTACCAATGCCTTCTCGCCATCCGCGATCACGACCCAGGTGCCCTGCGTGAGTGTTCCCTGTTTGCTTGCGCCCATGCTTTCCTCCATTGACGGGATGCTGTTTGTGTCCCCCGGCTCAGGCCAACACTCATCCGCGTGCGCCGGACGGTATGGCCGGGCGCATTTCTTATTTTGTTCAGGATGTAAAACGTTGTTCTGCCTAACAATTTATAGATAGGGACTGGATGACGCGGAACAATCCTCGGCGTGTCGATTTCGCGGCGGATCGGCGTATTGCCGCCGGTCCGGTGATCCGGGTCAAGCCCGCGCCGCCCGGTCCTGACGCAGGGCGGCAACCGAAAACACCGCCAGCGCGACCCAGATCATCGAGAAAGCCGCCGCGTGCCACGGCGTGAAGGGCTCACCAAAGATGACCACGGCGCAGAAGAATTGCAGGGTTGGGTTGATGTATTGCAACAGCCCCACGGTCGACAGCGCCACCCGCCGTGCCGCGAAGCTGAACAGGATCAGCGGCATCGCCGTCATGGGCCCCGACAGGATCAGCAACAGGCTGGTTTGGGTCTGAGCCCCAAACGCCCCCTGCCCGGTGCCATGATACCAGGCCAGCACCACCAGCCACAGCGGCATCAGGATCAGAATCTCGGCCGTCACCGAGACTACGGGGCCCAGTGGCAGGCCCTTTTTTAATGCCCCGTAAAGCGTGAAGGTGGTCGACACGATCAATGCGATCCAGGGTGCGGCGCCCAGCCCGTAGGTCAGGACGCAAACCGCGAGCGCCGCCAGAGCGACCGCAAGCCATTGCGCCCGGCCCAACCGTTCCGAAAACCAGAACCAACCCGTCACCACGGCGATCAGAGGAAAGATGTAGTACCCCAGCGAAGCCTCGGTGGCGCGCCCGATCTGGATCGACAGGATGAAGCTGAACCAGTTAATCGAGATCATCACCGCCGCCACCGCAATCAGCCCCACCTGCCGCCGCCCGACAAACGCGGCACGCAGCGCGCCCAGCCGCCCCTGCACCGCCAGCACCCCAGCAAAGAACACCACAGACCAAACCGTGCGATGGGCCAGCACCTCGGGCGGGGGCACATGGGCGATCAGCTTGTAAAACAGCGGCGACAGGCCCCAGATCACACAGGCCGCAACCATGGCCAGAATGCCTTTGACGGTGTCCGACATCTCTCCCCCTCACCGCGTGTCCTGCGTGCCAGGGCGATGAGATGCAAGCCCGCAATCTTCTTCTGTTCAAAAATATCCCCGCCGGAGGCGTCCCAACCGCATCACATGCGCGGACCGCCGGGCAGCGGCCTAGCCCGGCCGACACAGCCGGTCACGCTGATAGCTCGACCACCGTGATCTCGGGCACCACGCCCAGCCGCAGGGGCAGTTTCGAGCAGCCGATGCCGCCCGAGACGACCAGATGCCGCCCGTCCTCGGCCACCGGTCCGTAGGCGTAGCGGTTGCCATAGCGCGAGGGCACCACCGGGGAATATCCGAAAAGCCGCACCTGACCGCCGTGGGTATGGCCGGACAGGGTCAGTGCCACACGTTTCGGCACCTGCGGGAAAATGTCCGGTTCATGGGCCAGAAGGATGGCCGGGGCGTACTCCGGGACCTGATCTAGCGTGCCGGGCAGATCGTCGGCGCCGATATAGTCCTCCGGCCCGTGGCGGATCGCCAGTTGATCGGCGAGCCCGGCCAGCCACACACCGTTGGGCAACTCCAGGGCCCGGTTTTCCAGGACCGGAATGCCGTTTTGCTCCAGTACCACCGCTGTCTCGACCGGCCCTGCCCCGCGCTGCTGGGCCGCCAGATCCTGCCACCAGTCGTGGTTTCCGAGTATCCCGTACACCCCGAGCGGCGCGCGCAGCGCCGCCAGAATCGCCGCCGTATCGGCCACCGGGATGGCACGGGTGATATAGGGGTGCGCGACCGTCAGATCCCCCAGCACGACGGTCAGATCGGCCCCCAGCGCATTGGTACGCGCAACGATCCGGCGCAACCGGTCGCGGGACATGTGCGGCTCGCCCATATGCAGATCGGTGAGGATAGCGATCCGCATCGGACGATCTTTCGGCCAGTTGTCCGTACGGATCATCCATTTGCGTACCCGAAGCCGCAGGGCGGGCTCGATAAAGAACCCGTAGACGGACGCAAAAAGGCCTGCCAGCATCGTCGCCAGCAGGCCCTTTATGAACCCTCTTCGGGTCAATGGATCACATCCGCGAGGCGACGTTTTCCCAGTTCACCAGATTGTCGAGGAAGTTCGACAGGTAGGCCGGGCGCTTGTTGCGGAAGTCGATGTAGTAGGAGTGCTCCCACACGTCGCAGCCCAGCAGAGCGGTCTGACCGAAGCAGAGCGGGTTCACGCCGTTCTCGGTCTTGGTCACCGCCAGCGAGCCGTCGGCGTTCTTGACCAGCCACGCCCAGCCCGAGCCGAACTGACCGGCACCGGCGGCGCTGAACTGCGACTTGAACTCATCGACCGAACCGAAGTTTTCGTTGAGCGCTGCCTCAAGCTCACTCGGCATCGCGTTGCCGCCCGGGCCCATCATGTCCCAGAACTGGTTGTGGTTCCAGAGCTGGCTAATGTTGTTGAAGATGCCGTTTTGCGCCACTGCACCGGCGTCATAGGTGCCAGTGATGATCTCTTCGAGGCTCTTGCCGTCCCACTCAGTGCCAGCGATCAGCTTGTTCCCGTTATCGACATAGGCCTTGTGGTGCAGATCGTGATGATATTCCAGCGTTTCCGCCGACATGCCCTTGGATGCCAGCGCGTCATGTGCATAAGGAAGATCAGGAAGTTCAAAAGCCATCTCGGCCCCCTGTTGAAATAAATGTTGCGTTCCCAAGGTTACATGCTTTGGGCGCGCGCGCAGGTCAAGGGCCGGGACGGGAAAACAAGGTCCGGAGGCAGGCAAATGCTGACCCAAGCGCGCAAGATGTTCTATCGCGCCCGCGGCTACTACGCGGGTCAGCTGAACGGCGAGCCGTTTCGGCTGGACCCGTATCACTCGAAATTCTGGCGCAAGGCGTCCACAGGAAACTGGGAGCCCGAGACCTTTGCAGTGCTGGATCGATACCTGTCGCCGGATCGCGACTATCTGGACATCGGCGCCTGGATCGGGCCGACGGTTCTATACGGCGCGCGCAAGGCGCGGCATGTGTGGTGTTTCGAGCCGGACCCGACGGCGTACCGTCATCTGGCCTGGAATCTTGACCTGAACAGCATCCAGAATGTCTCGGCCTTTGGCGTAGCGCTGTCCGAAGGATTCGGTGTGGCCCGCATGGCCTCAGTACGCGGCGAGCCCGGAGATTCGACCAGTTCGCTGCTGCATGACGGCGCCCACGGCACCGATGCGCTCACGATTGACTGGGACCGGTTCGCCGGATCTATCGATCTGTCAGGGGTGTCATTGGTTAAAATGGACATCGAAGGCGCCGAGTTCTCGGTTCTGCCGACGCTATTGCCCTGGCTACGCGAACATCGGCCGGCTCTCTATTTGTCGACCCACGCGCCTTTTCTTGCGGCGGACGAGCGGCGGGATCGCATGGGCGCGATTGCGGAGCAACTCTCGTTTTATGGGACGTGCCGCATCGACAATGCGGCTGATGGCGGTTTTCACAGTCTGACCGAAGAACGGGCGCTCTCCCGCTTTCCGACGTTTCTGTTCACGGCTTGACAGGTTCGGGCAAAACACAAAGCCGCCCAGGGAAGACTGGCGTTGCGGTCATCGAAACCAGAAGAGATGCCGCTCAGGGGTATTCACCCAAGGCCCGTTACACGACCCGCATCGCACCATAGGCGCGGTGGCCCCGGTGTTTCGATTTGAAATACGCTGATGCCTCCGGAGACAGGTCTCTAATCCCAAGATCCAGAGCCTCATTGAGCCGGTCGGCCAACTCCTTGGAATACGCCGCACGCGCCTGATATTCGGAGTAGTCCGGAGTGATGCGATCCGTCCAGAAGTATTCGATCCAGCCATAATCGGCGACCTTGGTGACATCGAATCCCTGCAACGCCGCCACGACGCAGCCAAGACGTGCGCCAAAGATCGCCCAGTCGCCGCGCTCGACATCCGCGCCGATGTTGCACCAGACTTTCAGACGGTCGAGGTTGCGCTCGCCGATATGCGCGCGCAGTGCCTCTGCCTTTGGCAGATTCGGAAACGCGTCATAAGCGATCTGTCCGTCGGCCAGATTAAGCTTTACGCCTTCTCGAAATCCGGCGCGGAACGCCTGATAGTCCGAGCCGGTTATCACTACGTCAGACAATAGCCGGTTCAACTGGTAATATGGCACCGTCCAGCAGAAATCGACTGCGGCGTCCGAACGGGCGGCATTCTCATGCGTTTGCAGGGTCAGCAAGGTGCTGCGGGGCCAGATCTTTACCCCGCCATTGCCATAGCGGAGGCCATTGACCGTGTTACGCCCGCTGAACGAAAACACCCGCGCACGGTCGCGCGGTGCGATATCCAAGCATGCTGTCAGAAAATCCGGATCCAGCAGCACATTGTCGGCGTCGATGGTGATGACATATGGCGAACTCGCAATTTCGCCCGCGCGCCTGTGGGCCGCGTCGAAGCCTTTGACGCCGTGCACCCGTTTGGCCCGCGGCACGGCCCTGCGGACCAGCTCGAAATGAGTGTCCGCATTCGGTTCGTCGAAACTGAGAAACACGACATCGCAAGCGCCGAGATCAATCATGTCGCGTCCCAATCAGCGCTCAGCCCAAGGTTGATGATCGCTGCCGGGCGCCATTTCTCGCGCAAAAGCTGGCGGCGCCGGGCAAGGTAACCTGACCAGTCCAGATCCGGGTCAAGCTCCCCGTTGGCCAGCACGTTGGGCAAGGTATCGTAGGCCAGGTTTTCAACGATCAGGCCCCGGAACTCCACAAGATCGACAACGAAAACCGGAACCATCTCCTTGGTCTTTGCAATCTCGCGTACGGTTTCCAGATGCCGGGTGATCGCCTCCCAATCCAGACCGGTGACGTCCACCAGCATGACCGACAAAAACCTGTCCTCGCGCAGAACGCCCTCGACCTGATCGCTGTCCGCGTTAAACGGCCACGCCGCCTCAAAAACGTCCGCCGGGCTCTCGTCCAGATCGGTTTCGACCGGTGCCAGCGCGTCCGTGGCCGGGGGTTTCTGCCGTCCGAACTTCATGACGTCAGAACGCCCGCCGGTCGGGGCAATCGAGCCAACTCCATAAAGAGCGACCGCCAGGTGGCACCGATGGCTGTCCAATCCCGGGCGCGCGCGGCCTGTGCCGCAGCTTTACCACGCACGGCCCAGGGATCGGGCCCCTCGTTAAGAGCGGCGTGCAGGGCGCTGGCGAGCGCACCTTCGGGCGCTGGATCGTACAACACGCCAGTCGCAGGCACGAGCACTGCATCACGCAGGCCCGGCGTATCACTGCCCAATGTACCGCGTCCCAGTGTCTGCGCGAGAATGGCGGAACCGGAGGTCAGCGAAGCAGTATAGGACAGCACGGCAAAATCGGCTGCCGCATGGACCAAAGCGAGATCTCGATCCATCGAAAACCCGAAGGTCGCGACGATGCGAGGGTCATCCGGGACTGTCAGATCGTCGACGTCCGGCGCGCGATGACCTGCCAAAATCAGCCGATCATCAGGCCCGGCGACATCTAGAAAGGCCTCAATCAGCGCACCCGGTGCTTTGTAGGCCCGGATCTGACCGGGCATAAGGACAATCATTCGGGCATCTTCCAACTGCAGCTCGGATCGCGCCTGTTCACGGGAAAAACTCGGATAAACCCCGTCAAAATTGCCGTGCGGAATGATGCGCACCTTGGCCATCGGCAACGCGTGCTGCTCCATCGCCGCGGTTAGCGCAGGAAGCGAGTGCAGATGCACGATGTCCGCCAGCGCCAATATCCCGCTGCGCACCTGCTTAGACACGGCACGGTAGCGGTGATCGTGCGGCATCAGGTTGTGAATGGTCCAGACGATGCGGCCACCCCTGTCGCGAAAACCGGACAGCGCATCCAGAAAACTCTCGGCCGACTGCTTCCCGTCCGTGAAAGCCGCCGTTTCCCAGTGCAGATGCAGGATGCTGCCTGCATCCTGACCACCGGCACCAATTTGGGCCGCACTGTCCAGCGGTTGGGCAATGACAGCAGGACCGAGGGATCGATAGAGCAATTCCTGATAGGGATTGGTTCCCCGATAATCCGGGAAGAAACGCACATCTATCGGATTTGGCGGAGCGGCCTGAAGCATTTGCGAACAATGTCATGCCCTTGGGTGTTTGACGAGAGGTTTTGAGTCAGCCGCTGCTGCCTTTGTTGACGGAACGAGTTTTCGGCACGTATGATGGCCTACGGACGACAGGAGGCGAGATGCGCAAGACGTTCTTCGGTCAATTAGCACTAATTGTCGGGGCCCTGGGACTGTCGGGCACTGCGCGTGCGCAGGCCATCGACAGTAGCGTCTTCACGTCGGAAGCGCAGGCTGAAAGGTACCTCAGACAAAATCCAACCGGGCCGCAGGCAAAGGCCGCTTTTCTCGCCATCGTGGAGTTCCAGTTGGCGCGGCGGAACCCCGGTTTCTCGCGGTCGGATATCGCCAAGGGCGTCACTCTCAATGCAGCGGGATCGTCCAGCCGGACCAGTCAGACAAACCAGTCACAACCGGACAGCGACCGAGGCGGCGGTGGAGACCTTTACTGAAAGCTGCGTCACGTGGCCTGGACGATCTATCGGGCAATGGTCGGCAGGGTTTTCGGTTGCCGTCCTCATCGCGCTGTCCGCCGGGCCATTGGCCGCCCAAAATGCTGATACCCAAAGCGCGCCACGCGTTGCGCTGGTGATCGGCAATTCGGCCTATCACCACATCACGCCTCTGCCGAACCCGGCAAACGACGCGCAGCTTATCGCGGAAAAACTCTGGGAATCCGGGTTCGAGGTCATCGAAAGCATAGACGCCGACCGCGAGACGATGCTCGCCGATCTGGCCACGTTCCGCAGCCGCCTGCGCGAGGGCAGCGAGGCGCTGTTCTTTTATGCCGGTCACGGCGTGCAACTCAGCGGGCGCAACTATCTGCTGCCCGTATCCGTGGCGCCCTATTCGGTGGATGATCTTCGGAACCAATCGGTGGATGCGCAACTGTTCGTGGACATCATGGATGGGTCCGGCGCGCGCCTGAACATCGTTCTTCTGGATGCCTGCCGCAACAACCCGTTCATCGAAATCGAAGACAACGACGCCCAAGATATCGTCACGCGCGCGCTGACGATCGGGCAATCGCGGGAAGAGGTGCAGCGCGGGCTGACATTGTTGTCCGAGGCCTCCTCGGGCGGGTTGGCCGAAATGACCGCAGGCGACGCCGAGACCATGATCAGCTTTGCCACTGCACCCGGTGCGGTCGCCTTTGACGGCAGCGGCCGCCATAGCCCGTACACCGATGCTATTGCCGAGAATATCGACCAGCCGGGTGTCGAACTGGCCGAGCTTTTCCGCCGGGTGCGCGGAGGTGTGCGGGAACGGACGGACGGACTTCAGATCACCTGGACCACGAGTACGCTGGAAAACGCGTTCTACTTCAAGCCGGACAACACGGATCTGCGTTTGTCGACAACAGGCCTTGGAGCTGCCGGCGACACATTGGGCGAATTGCCGCCCCTGCGCGTCGTCGACAGGACGTTCTGGCGGGCGATCCGCAACACGGACCGGTTGGACGCGTTCGAAGCTTATCTGAGGACCCGGCCTGACGGTGCATTCGCCGACGAAGCGATTGCGCGCATCACTACGCTGGGCGGCGACCCGGATGCTGTACTCGCCCAGGACCCGGCGCTGCCGGACCGGGTCGAACCCGCCTCCGGCGGACAGGCCGCCTACAAGGCCGATGTGATCGACCGCCTCGACGCTGATCGCCACGCTGTGCCGATTGGCGTGGGCCCGATCGAAATCCAGCTTCCCGAGCAGGCGTCAGGCAATTGGGTCCATGTCTCCCGCGCGCCCCGGCTGGGCGAAGTGCGCAGCGATGATGGCAAGGCCCTGGCTCAGGGCAACGTGCACTATGTCCAGGCCGGGGAGACGCCGCAATTCGAGCCGCATATCGGGTCGAACGGCGGGCTTGAGGCGCTGGAGGGCCTCGTTCTAGCCCAAGGCGGGGCGACCGAGCCGGTCAATGTCGAACTCGAAAGCTATGTCGATGCCTGTGACATGCTGGCCGGCAATCCCTATGACAGCGAACGTGTCACTGCAGGCACCCGGCAGTTCATTCTGGATCGCAATTTCGACGCGGCCATTGTTGCCTGCGAGCTTGCGGTCGAACGTCAGCCCGACGTGGTGCGGTTCTGGGCGCAGCTCGCGCGGTCGTATCGCGCGGCAGGCCGATATGAAGAGGCCCGGCACTGGCAGGTCAAGGCGGTCGAGGCCGGGTATGTCAACGCAATGGTGTATCTGGGCCAGATGCATCT
The DNA here is from genome assembly GCF_040830605.1 of Ruegeria sp. GTDB lineage: Bacteria > Pseudomonadota > Alphaproteobacteria > Rhodobacterales > Rhodobacteraceae > Ruegeria. Next base: position 191,669 of record NZ_JBFOMD010000003.1, on the reverse strand, counting down.
CGATGGGCAAGCGGTCGCGCAGGATTTCGCCCGCGCCTATGAGCTGTTCGAGGCCGCCGCCGATGCCGGGGACTCGGCAGCTCTGACAGCGCTGGCGTGGGTCCACCGCGCAGGCGTCGGCGTGCCGCAGGATTATGCCAGGGCCCGGGAATTCTATGAGCTGGGCGCGGCACGCCGCAACGACTGGGCCATGACAAATCTGGCGGAGTTCTATCAGAAAGGGCTGGGCGTCGAACGCGACCCGGAAGCTGCGGAACAATGGTACCTTCAGGCCGCCAAATCCGGCGAGCTGACGGCGCAGACCCGGCTGGCGCGAATGTATCAGGATGGCGACGGCATCCCTCAGAATTTCTCCAAGGCCCGTTTGTGGTTCGAAACGGCGGCCTCTCGCGGGGTTCCGAACGGCGTGACGCGGCTGGGGATAATGTACGAGCAGGGCCAGGGGTCCCGCCCCGATGTCGAAGCTGCCGCACGGCTGTATCTCCGCGCTGCGCGTGAGGGCGATGGCGAGGCCTATTTCCGGCTCGGCCGGCTTTATGCATCTCAGACGCCGCTTTTTGATGACCCAGCCCGTGCAGCGCTGTTGCTGGAACGGGCGTTGGAACAGCGCGTTTATGGCGCCGAGCGGGAACTGGCCAGACTTCTGGAAACCGGGCGGGGTGTGCAAAAAGACGTCGCCCGTGCGCGCGCGCTTTACACCGCCGCGGCAGATGGCAACCCCTGGGCCGCGCGTGACGCCGGCCGTGCCTTTGCCTCAGGCGACGGTGTCGAACCCGATCTTGCCGCAGCAGCAGATTGGTATCGCAAGTCCATGGAGGGTGGGGTACCCTGGGCCGCTTGGGATCTGGCCAAGTTGACCGAATCCGGGCGCGGCGTTGCCAAGGACCGGCCCAAGGCGCTGACCCATTACGCCACGGCGCTCAGCCTGTCGGATGATGCAAACCTTGCCCGGCTGGTGGGCGATGCCATCGCGAATTATAGTGAAGCGGAGTTCATTGCGGCAGCCCAGCTCCTGTTGGCGCAGGCGGGCAAAGATCCCGGCCCCGCCGACGGTGTGATGGGTGCCGGCACCCAGCGTGCCCTTGCCGAAGCCTTTGCAGAACGGGGCGTCGCGCTTCCCGAAGGGCCGATTACCATGGAGATGCTCACCGTACTGGCAGCAACCGACTAGGAGCCACAACATGATGAAAAGACCCCTCTCTGCCGCGGCCATTTCATTGCTGCTTCTGGCGGCTTGCGCTATCGAGCCCTTACCGACGGTTTCTGCCGCCAGCGAGATTTCCCGCCTGAAGTCATCGGGTTACAGGGTGGTCGCACGAAAGAGCGAGGGAAACACCACGGTTCTGCGCTATTCCGGTCCGGTCAACGCCTCGGTCCAGTGCAGCCAGAACGGCCAGGTGCGCGTGTTGCGGCCACGCGTCGTGTCCTCTGGCGGGTCCGTGCAGGAATTCAAGCTGAACAGCTACCTGATCCTGTCGCCCGGCAGCGATGGCGTGCTTAGCCCCACCGAACGCGACGGCCTCTATGTCATCAGCAGAACCACACGCCCCTCGGCCCGCGCGCGTGCAACGGCGGTTGATACAATCGCGTTCGAGCCGGGGTATCGCGGAACCTTCCCATCAGGCCTTTCGTGCCGAGCAACCTGATAGCCGGATCACGACCGGTCAGGGTCGACATCGCCATCATTGCCGACATCCGGGTCGGCGATGTTGCTGCGCCGTGCCACGCGGCGGTGGCAGCGGCACTTTTAGAAGCCGGGTACAGCGTAGCGCTTGTGCCGGTGATCGCAGATACAATCGCCGCTGATCCTTACCGGATCGATCCGGACGCGCAGTCGCTTCTCGACACCGGAGCCGTCCGGCGCGTCGCATCCGGCGCGACGGTCGAATGTGGTTTGGCGCTGGCCTTCGATGCCCGCATATTCGCCACTACTTTAGCGCGTGCACCAGAGATCAAGGCCAGACACCGCATCGTGACGATCGAACGCCCGGCGGGGCTGGTTGAGCTAGATCGGCCCGCACTCGACCGGCTAAGGGCGCGCGCCGAGACGGCGCTCGGCGGGCCGGTGACCTGGTGCCCGACATCGGTCATCGCCCGGGACGCCATGGCCTATTCCGTGCCCGACTGGCCAGTGGCGGACGAAGACTGGGCGCCGGTAGTCCCGGACCTGTCACATGTTCGCCCCGATGCCGCCGAACGCGCCCGTCCCACGATTGGCCGTGCACGTATCGCGCGCGCGCGACCAACAAGTGATTGGCCCGCCAGGTTTCTGAAAACCCCCTTCCTCGCGCTACGCGAGCGCGGCGACTCCTTGGCGGACACACCGCGCTGGCCACAGGCCGCCCCGATTGAGGTCTGGCCGGAAACTGCGCTGACGCTCCCCGAGTTCTTTGCCAAAGTGGATCTGCTGGCAAATCCGGATCTGGCACAGGATGACCCGCTGCCGGTGGAGGCGCTGATGGCGCTGTCGGCAGGTGTCATTCCATGCCTGCCGGAGAGTTATCGGGAACTGTTTGGCGGCGCTGCGATCTATGGTTCCGATACGGAACTGGCAAAGGCCATCATCGACCTCAAGATGAACCCGGACCTGATGGCATCGATCAGGCAGAGCGGGGCAACCCTGCTGCGTGAGGTCTTTGCGCCCGAGTTGTTCGTTGCGCGGGTCAGAACGCTGCTTGGCCCTCCCGAGGTTGAGCGTTTTGCACCTGCTGTGCATGCAGAACCAAACACTCGCGTGCTGTTCTATTCGTCAAACGGCATTGGTATGGGCCATCTCACCCGGCAACTTGCGGTCGCGCGACGGCTGCCTGAACGGCTGACACCAGTTTTCATCAGCCACTCGCGGGCGGTCGATACAGTACGCCAGTTCGGGTTCGTGGCCGAGCATCTGCCGTACCATGCGACCTATGGCGAGGCACGCGCGCATTGGAATGTCGGCCTGTCTCAAACGCTGACCGCCGCCTTTGCGTTCTACCAACCCGAAGTTCTGGTTTTCGATGGCAATGTGCCCTTCAAGGGACTTCTGGCGGCGCTCTCCTCCCGACCCGGCATGGCATCCGTCTGGATACGTCGCGCCATGTGGGGCCAAGGGCGGGACGTTGAGGCGCTTGATCGCGCGACGGCGTTCGATCTGGTCGTCGAGCCTCTCGATCCGGCCTGGTCCCGCGACGAAGGGCCAACAGCCGACCGCTTGTCCGACGTCAGGGTAGTGCCCCCGGTTCGTATCCTCGACACGGCAGAGATGCCGAACAGAGCCAATGCCTGCGCCGCGCTGGGGCTGGATCCTGACGGGACGAACATCCTGATCGCCACAGGGTCCGGTAACAATTTTGACATGGCCGGTGTTACAGATCGGGTCATCAACAGGTTGGCCGGGTGTGCAGGCGTCGGCCTGGCAGTGGCAGAATGGCAAATCGCGCAGGACCGTCTGGACCTTCCTGAGGGGTTGGTCCGCCTGACCGGATACCCGTTTGCACAATACCTGCCCGCCTTCGATGCGGCAGTTGCAGCCCCCGGGTACAACACGTTCTGTGAACATCTGGCAGCAGCCTTGCCGACCCTTTGGGTGCCCAATGAACATGAGCAAATGGACCAACAAATCGAACGCGCCCGCTACGCCGCCGACTGCAAGGCCGGCCTTATCGTCCGCAGCACTGCGCCTTTTGATGTTGAGCACGCCCTGACAGCGCTGCTTGATCCTGACGCGCGGACGGCCATGGCCGCCGCAAGCGCAAGGCTGGCTGAGGATTGCATGGCAACCAACGGGGCCAGCGCGATCGCCGAACTGGTCGTGAGCCTCGCAGGGTCTTCGATCGCCCGATTGCTGGACTTGGTTTGAAACAGGCGCAGCACCAACATGAACCTGTCCGTCGTCAGACCCGCTTCAGGTGTCGCCCACGCTTTCCCACACGAAAATTGTGCCATGCAGGTCGTTCACAGTCGCCAAAGCCATGTGCTAAGGTAACTCCTGAATATTGCACGAGATTTGCCGGAAAGACTTGATGACAAGTGATAGTTTGAGACTTTTGATTTGCTCCGCCGGACGACGGGTTGGCCTGTTGCAAAGTTTTCGTGCTGCAGCCGACCGCCTGAGCATGGGCCTTGAGGTGATCGCCTGCGATCTGAACCCGGATGACAGCGCCGCATGCGCGCTGGCTGATGCCGCGCTACCTGTCCCGCGCTGCGACGATCCCGGCTATGCTGAAGCCGTGCTCGATGTGACGCGCGAGCATGGCATCAATCTGGTGGTGCCGACCATCGACCCCGAACTGCTGCCGCTGGCTCAGGCCCACGACGATTTCGCCCGGCTTGGCGCGCGGCTGCACGTCTCTCCGACTTCGGTAATCGAAGTCGTGAGAGACAAACAACGCACCTCCGAAGTGCTTGCCGCCGCCGGGGTTCCCGTGCCTCGCACTTTCGATCAGGCCGGGCTGCTGGCCAATCCCGACCAGATCTCATGGCCGGTTTTTGCCAAACCCAGCGGCGGCAGCGCCAGCCGAGGTCTCGAGGTGTTCGACCGCGCTGAGGATATCCCGGCAGAATTCTCCGAGCCGATGATCTTTCAGGATATGCTGCGCGGCCCGGAATACACGATCAACATGTTCGTGGATGCCTCGGGTCAGTTGCGCACGGTCATCCCTCACCTGCGGATGCAGGTGCGCGCAGGCGAAGTGGAAAAGGGCGAAACCCGTCGCCGGGCCGACCTGCACGAAGCGGCCGAAGGCATTGCACGCGCCTTGCCCGACCTGCGCGGTGTCGCCTGTTTCCAGGTGATCGACGACCCCGATTTGGGCCCCCGCGTGATCGAGATCAACGCCCGTTTCGGCGGCGGTTACCCGCTGGCCGATCACGCCGGCGCGCATTTCGCCCAGTGGCTGCTGGAAGAGGTCAGCGGCCGCCCCTGCTCGGCCCATGACAACTGGCGCGAGGGTGTTAAGATGATGCGCTATGACTGTGCGGTGTATCAGGGCTGATGCTGGTCTTTGATCTGGACGACACATTGTATCTGGAGCGTGATTTCGCCTTCAGCGGTTACCGCCATCTTGAAGGCTGGGTGGCCGAGACCACAGGTGTGACCGGATTTGGCGCTGCCTGCCGGGCGCTGTTTGAAACCGGAGACCGCCGGCGAATCTTCAATGCCGCCTGTGCCGAATTGGGTCTTGCGGGCTCGCCTGACCACGTCGCCACCCTAGTCTCGGAATACCGAAACCATACACCAGATATCACTCTCGCCCCTGACGCCGCCCACTATCTCAGACGCGCCAGTCGCCCCATGGGCTTGATCACCGACGGGCCAGAGCAAATGCAGCGCAACAAGATCGCCGCGCTGGGGCTGGAACACCATATCGCCCATATCCGCCCGACCGGCGCCTGGCCGGAGGGATTCGGCAAACCCCATCCGCGCGCGTATCAGGAAATGGAGGCCGCGGCTGCAGGCCACACAAGGATGATCTACATAGCCGATAACCCGGCGAAGGACTTTGTGACCCCAAACGCACGACGGTGGCTGACCATTCAGATTCTGCGGCCCGGTGCAGTGCACGACCCCACACCGCCGGACGAGGCACACGCCCCGCATGCAAGGATCACCAGTCTGGATTTGTTGGATGAGGTGCTGGAGACACTCCAGAACTAGCCGCCGCGGTCACCCGAACTGGGTGCCGTCAATCACCCGGTCCCATTCCCCCAAAACGTATTTCGGCGCCAGCCACAGGCGATTGCGCTCTGCGGATTCGCGCATTCTGGCCCGCAACTCCGGATCTTGCGACAGGCGCACCACCGCTGCCGACAGCGCCTTTGCGTCCTCGGAGGGCACCAAGAGGCCATTTTCTTCCTGACGGATCAACTCGCGCGGGCCGTAGGCGCAATCGGCGGACACAACCGGCAAACCGCTGACGGTCGCTTCGGCGACAACATTTGGAAAACCTTCGAAACGCGACGGAAAAACAAGGATGTCCGCACCCTTCATCCAGTCGCCGGGCTTGTTGCTGGAGCCGGGCAGGGAAACGACATCCGTCAAACCAAGCCTGTCGCGCTGATCTTCCAAGGCCTGGCGTTCGGACCCCTCGCCATAGATGGTAAGATGCGCATCGGGCACCCGGTCCCGAATGTCCGTCATGGCGTCGATGAGGATATCGAACCCTTTTTGCCGGTCGAGCCGTCCAACTGCCACAAGCTGACTGCCATTGCGGCCAAGACCTTCCTCGACACCCGGGAACGGGGCGCAGGGGTTTGCGATGACCTCGGCCCGTCCGCGCAGACCTGCGGGCAAATCCTCACGCGCCCGGTCCGTCTGCATGACGATCGCCCGCGCCCGGCGCGCCAGTAGATGCTGGGCCTGCCGCCAAACCGGATGCGCGTTCTGGGCCCGGGGGTTGTTCCGCTCGGAGATGACGACAGGGATGCGGCTATCGAGGGTCGCCGCTAGAGTGAGTGTGTTGATCTTGGTCAGGAAGGATACCACCACATCGGGGCGCACTTTCTTGATCACCTGACGGATGTGCCTTAGCCGGTTCCATTGCACGCGCCGTCTGGGCAACGCGCCGCTCTGCATTGGATGCAGCGTCACCGCTTCAGGATAGGAAAAATAGGAACCACCCTCGGGCATCGTCATGCCCGCGATGTGCACATCATCCCCGCGCCCGGCCCGATGGGCGGCGATCATGGCGACGACCTTCTCGGCCCCACCGGCGCCGAACCCACCCTGCACAAGCAGCACCTTCAAGCCGTGCTACTCCGCCGCCTGATTGATGACCCGCTTGGAGACCGTTGCATTTCCCGGCTGCGCTGAACTGGCTTGGTCATGCAATTCAGGCTCGTCTTTGGGGCGGTTCAGCTCATGTTCGATCATGGGCTTGTTCAGATCCTTGGACTGCAAGAAGATCCGCCCGATATATTCGCCAAGTATGCCCAGGAACATCGCGTTCAGCGTCATCGAGAGCAGCAGCAGGATGGTGGTGGTGGCGAAACCGTCGGGCCAGTCCTGACCAAAGACCACCTTGCCGATGATGTATCCCATCATCAGAAGGAAGGTCACCAGCCCAACGGTCAGGCTGATCATCGAGGCAAGCCGCAGCGGCAGCAACGAGTGGTTGATCAGCCCGTCCACCGCCAGCGACAGCATGGCCTTGAACGGGAATTTGGATTCCCCTGCCGTGCGTGCGTCGCGGTCATATTCGAACCCGATCTGGTTGAACCCCATGCCGCTGATCAAACCCCGCACATAAGGCGAGCGGTCATCGACACGGCGCAGTTCATCCAGAATGCGCCGGTCGGTCAGACGGAACTCGCCCGCATTACGGGGCAAATCGTCGTTGCTGATCATGTCGATCAGCGCGTAGAACCCGCGCCGCGCGGCTGCGACGATGGGGCCGTCCGGCAGGCTGCGCCGGATGCCATAGACCACATGATAGCCCTGCCGCCAGGTATCCAGCATTTGCGGGATCAACTCGGGCGGGTCCTGCAAATCACAGTCGATCTGTATCGCGCAGGCGCCGGTGGCCGAGCGATAAGCCGTCAGCACCGAGGACTGATACCCCATGTTGCGGGAAAAGCGGATCACACGTACACGGCTGTCATCCTTTGCGATCTCGGACAGAATCTCAAAGGTCCGGTCGTCCGAGTGGTTGTCGGTAAAGATGATCTCGGGTTCATAGTCCCGCAGGCCATCGAAGACGGCCATAACCCGCTCATACGCATTGCGGACATTGTCCTCTTCATTCAGCGCGGGGATGAGGATGGAAACAGTGGTCATGCGCCCTGCCCCATCGCTACCGGCTGGCTGTGGGGAGTCCGGGATTGTCTTGCCCATTGCACTGTCCTTTCGAGACCTTCGGGAAGCAAAATCTGCGGCGACCACCCAAGCGTCGCCTTCACCTTTCCCGGATCACAATTCAACACTACCGGTGGATCGGCTGGCGTGCCAAAGCTCGCCAGCTCGCGCCGGGCGCCGGTCATCGCGACCAGCATCCGGGCGACCTCGGCCATTTTGGGGGCGTCACCCGTACCGACATTGATCACCGCTCTGGCAGACACCGGATCGTCGGCAATCAGCAGCAGGGCACGGACCACATCGTCGACATGGATCAAATCACGCCGGTCATGGGGCCGGTGGATCGTCACCGGTTTTTCATCAAGAAAATCTTCAATCAATTTTGGAATAAGGAAATCACTCGATTGGTCGGGACCATAGGTCAGCGCCAACCGGGCGGTAACCGCCTGAAATGGCAACCTAGGGCGCGCCATGGCCATGTACTGAGTCCCCGCCAGAATAGACGCGCCATACGCATTCCGCGGCGATTCCCGGGCGGTTTCCACATAGGGCGTTTCGATATCGCCATACTCGGCAATCGATCCGGTGCGAACAAAAACGCGGGGCGGAACGTCGGCAAAAGCAGCAGCAGAGAGCAGCGCGATCAGCGCTGACAGGTTTTCCTCCACGCTATCCGCCAGGTCCGTCAGGTCCTTCTGCGCCGGAAAGCGGGTTCTGGCACCGGCATGAAGGATGATCTCGGGGCGCGTCTGTGCCAGACAGGTGCGCAAGCGATCAGCCTCGGCCAAATCCAGGCGATGCACGGCGATGTGGCCCGACACATCCGCCAACCGAACCAGCGATGAGGCAGGCCGCGCGATAACCGAAACCTCATCGCCCCGGGCCAGACAGGCCCGGGCCAGATGTGATCCGATAAATCCGGTCGCTCCGGTTATCAGTACGCGTGCCATCGTTGCTCCCTCAGGGAATGACCACCGGCATCGGCAGAGGCACGATGAACTTGCCACCCCGGGCCTCGAAATCCGCCATCTGCTCGCGGATCTCGTCGAAGAAGTTCCAGGCCAGCACCAGCAGGTAATCCGGCTTGTGTTCTTCGACAGCGTCCGGTGAAAGAACAGGGATCATCATTCCCGGCGAGTAAAGTCCTTGCTTGAGCGGATTGCGATCGACAAGGAAATCAAGAGTATCCGGCCCGATGTTGAAATAGTTGAGCAGCGTATTGCCCTTGGCCGGCGCACCATAGCCCGCAACCGTCTTGCCGCTTGCCTTGATCTCGGACAGCATGCGGGTCAGCGTGTCGCCCAGTTCCTGCACACGGCCCGCAAAGGACTCATAGCTTTCACGGCGTGTCATGCCAGCCGCTTTCTCTTCTTCCAGCATCGATGCGACGATCGGAGCAGGCGACTGTTTCAGCGCCGCAGGCTGCATGAAGACCCGCATCGACCCGCCATGAACCGGCAACTTGGTCACATCGACCACGTCCAGCCCAACGGCCTCGCCTAGCCGCACAATCGACAGCAGGCTCAGCTCGGACAGATGCTCGTGATAGACGTTGTCGAACTCATTGGTCTCAAGGATCGCCTTGCCCCATGGCACTTCGATGATAAAGACACCGTCATCTTCGAGCAGCGCCAGAACGCCTTCGGCAAAACCATGGAGGTCGTCGATATGGTTGAAGGTGTTGGTGGTGGTGATGACCTTGGCCGGGCCTTCCGCCTCACGCACCTCGCGTGCCGTCTTGGGGTTGAAAAAGTCTGTGTGAACCCTGACCCCACGCTCAGCTGCGATCCGTGCCAGATTGGCGGCAGGGTCGATGCCGAGGGTCTTTCCGCCGAGACTGTTGGCATGGGAGAGCATCAGCCCGTCATTGCATCCGATATCGACGATCAGGCCTCCATCTGCCCGGTCCACGCAAACCTGTGCCAGACCGGCGAAATGCGTGTGCATTGTCGCCGCCCCCGAGGGGACATACAGGTAATCGGTGAAGAAATCCGGTGGCACCTGGTCGGCGACCTGAATCAGGCCGCAATCCAGACAGGCCTGCGTGTTCAGCGGGAATGCCGGTTGCGGCTGCTCGCGCTCATCCGCGCGCACAAACATATTCGCCGGGGGATGATCACCCATCGGCAATACCAGCATCAGGTTGTCCGAGCTGCACGCCCGGCAAGTTGTCCGTACCGATGGTCTGATGAACTGCTGGTTCATGATGCCAGCTCCTTTTGATGTTGCGTGGCGAACTCGTCAAACTTGCCGTGCATGTAATCGATATGCGCCTGTGTCAGCCCGTGATGACAGGCCAGCAGGATACCGCCACGCATTACGGCATCGGCAACGGGATAGCCGGCCGGGTCCGCACGGTATTCGACGTCCTTCATCGCCGGTTGCCGCAGGATGTTGCCGGTAAAGACGGGGCGGGTCTGGATGTCCGCAGTTTCAAGGAAGATTTGCATCTGCCGCCGGGTGAACGGCGCGCCGGGCCGCAAAGTCAGCGGAAAGGCAAGCCAGCCGGTCCGCGATCCGGGCAACTGCTCGGGCAGGATGAACCAGTCTTCGTAACGGGCAAAGAAGGCGCGATGCGCGTCAAAGCTCTCCTCGCGCACGCGGATGTTGTTGTCCAGCTTGCCCAGCTGTACCAACCCAAAGGCGGCGCTGATCTCGGAGGGTTCGACGTTGTAACCCAAATCCTCAAACAGGAATTTGGCATCGTATTCAATGTCATCCAGTTTGACGTTGAAGCGATTTTCGATGGCCTCGGATTCCACGAACAGCGACGAGCTGCGGCCCCACGAGCGCAACAGCAGCGCCTTGCGGGCCAGCTCATCGTCGTTGACACACAACATGCCGCCATTGCCCGCCCCGTTGATCACGTGGCTGCCATAGAAGCTGGTGGTCGAAACGTCGGAGTAGACCCCGGTGCTGGTCCCGTCGATGGTTGCGCCCAGCGTGTCGGCGCTGTCCTCGATCACCTTTAGTCCATGGGCATCGGCCAGTTCACGAATGCGCCGCCAGTCCGGCAGGTTGCCGATCAGCGATGGGATCATCACAGCGGATGTGTTGGGGGTAATCATCCGCTCGATCGCGTCCACATCGATATTGTAGGTGCCGGGGGCAGCATCCACAAAAACCGGGATCAGCCCCTGCCGGACCAGCGGCGCAACGGTGGTGGCAAACGTGAGTGCCGGAGTAATGACTTCGCTGCCCTTGGGCAGATCCAGAATCTCGACCGCCAGATAATTGGCCGACGAACCGGAGTTGACCATGATGCCATGGTTCTTGGCAAAAAGCGCCGAGACCTTTTCCTGCATCTCCCGGACCTTCGGCCCCATCTGTGTCGAGGTCTTGAGCACCTCGACCACGGCGTCGATCTCTTCCTGGCCGTGAACGGTCTGACCGTAATTTACTCGCATATAATTCTTCTCCTCAATAAACCCGCGCCTTTACTGCGCGGCGACCGTGGCCCGGTCGAACATGTCCGATGACATCAGGTTGCTGTAATGGCCGATCTGGGCATCGGTGATCCCGGCCATGGCCTCACCGGCGGCATGTGACCGATACCAGTCCACCGTCAACTGGATCGCCTCGGGCAGGTCCAATTGCGGGCGCCAGCCCAGCCGGGTCTGCGCCTTGGTGCTGTCCAGCCGCAGAATGCCGGCTTCGTGCATCCCGTCGGGCGGGCCGTCGCCGGTGTGGTGGAACGTGAATTCCGGCGCTCCAGCGCCCCAGGAATGCTGCATCATCATCGCCAGATTGCGCACATTGACCGTGCCGGACACGTCCGGCCCAAAGTTCCAAGGCCCGGCAAACGGCTGGCCTTTGTCCAACAGCTTTGCAGCCAGCCCCAGATAGCCGGAAATCGGCTCCAGCACATGCTGCCAGGGACGCACGCTGAACGGGCTGCGGATATGCAGAGGTTTGCCCGCCTCAGCCGAGCGCACGATATCCGGCACCAGCCGGTCCTCGCCCCAGTCGCCGCCGCCGAACACGTTGCCCGCGCGCACCGTGGCCAGCTGTGGCCCCTGCGGATCGCCGAAGAACGAGTGCTGATAGGCCTGAGCGACCAACTCGGTACAGCCCTTCGAGGCGCTGTAGGGATCCCTGCCCCCCATGGGATCGTTTTCGCGATAGCCCCAAGTCCACTCTTTGTTGTCGTAGCACTTATCACTGGTGACAACGACGACAGCCTTGAGCGACTTCATCTTCAGCGCCGCATCCAGCACGTGGGCCGTGCCTGACACGTTTGTGGCAAAGGTCTCGGCCGGCTCCCGGTAGGAGCGCCGCACCAAAGGTTGAGCCGCCATGTGAAACACCACCTCGGCATCGACATCCGCTACCGCCTTTTGCAAGGCGACAGGGTCGCGGATATCGGCAAAGCGGCTGTCCATGATCACCGGCAAGCCACAGGCCTCATAAAACGACGGCCCCTTCTCGGGCGGCAGCGACACACCGGTCAACTGCGCGCCCAGCCGGTACAGCCAAACCGACAGCCAACCACCCTTGAACCCGCTATGCCCGGTGACAAGGACGCGGCGGCCCGAAAAAATACCGCCGAAGATGGGATCAACCTGACCAGCCATGTTCACCTCAGATCGCCAAAGCCGGATAGCTTGCCGGCGCTTCATCGTCGAAGTTCATCCAGGGCGGCGTTTCTTCATCGCACAGCCCGTTCAGCGTGGCACGATCACGGATAGTGTCCATCGGATGCCAGAATCCGGCGTGCTTGAACGCCATCAACTCACCATCGCGGGCCATCTGGGTCAGCGGCGACTGCTCCAGCGGCTCCATGTCGTCGACCATGTAGTCCATGACGCCGGGCTCAAATACGAAGAACCCGCCGTTGATCCAGGTTTCGCGCTTGCGCACCTTTTCAGTAAAGGCATCGACCCGGTCGCCCTTCAGTTCGATATTGCCAAAGCGCGCAGGCGGCTGCACCGCGGTGACGGTGGCCAGCTTGCCATGCGACTTGTGGAACTCGATCAGCGCGTTGATGTCGATATTGCCAAGACCGTCGGAATAGGTGCACATGAAGGTCTCGCCGGGATCGAGCCACTCTTTCAGGCGCCGGATGCGGCCACTGGTCATGGTATGCGCACCGGTATCCACAACGGATACGTTCCAGCCGCCCGGGGCGGTCGGCACCAGCTTGAGCTCACCGGTGTCCAGCGACACCGAGATATTGTTCGCAATCAGGTGATAGTTGGCAAAGAACTGCTTGAGCAGCAGCGCCTTGTATCCGGCGGCCACGACAAAATCGCGATGGCCGAAATGGCTGTAGATATCCATCACGCGGGCAATGATCGGGCGCCCGCCGACTTCTACCATCGGCTTGGGGATGGAGACCGTTTCTTCGGCCAGCCGTGAACCCAGTCCACCAGCCAAAAGTACCGTTTTCATTGTCTTTCCTTCCTCTAACTTACTAATAACAAAAAAGAACACACATGAAATCAGACCACCTGCTCGGTCAGCCCAATCCCTCTCCCTTCCTTCGAGATCTCGTTGCCCGCTGTGCCGATCATTGCGACACCTCCGGGTTTTTCATGTACACGATCCCCTGACCGTAGCGGTTTTTCAGCCCAGCGACCTCGACAGGCTGATACCCGTTTGCCTCCGCATAGCGCTGCAGCGGGGCTTCAAGCACCAGGTCGTAACCCAACAGGAATGCGGACGGGGGATTGGTATCGAAGAGCGCGGTCAAACCGTCCTCGCCCACCATCTGGTATTCATTGGCCAGCACCGGGTTGGTAAAGGGCGCGATGCGATAGGCGAACGGCCCTGTCGCGAATTCACCGTAAACCGGCAACCCGGCTTCAAGCGGATAAAGCGGAAAGAGGGTTGCAACCGGCCCAACGGAATTGCCGTTCTCTGCCAGAACCTGACGCAGGGCCTCACCGCCCCGAGCAACCTTGGCGGTGGTAAACTTGCCGGGCTCGGTCAGTGCGAGCAGTCCGGGCGCCAGACGCGGCAATCCGAGCAGTACCAAGACAAGCAGACCGGCACCAAAGATCGGCATGACCTCGCGGCGGTGAACATGCAGCAGGCGGCGATAAACTATGGCGCACAGGATGGGCAGGCAGACCAGCGGCTGAATGTAGTATTGCGGGAAGCCGGGTGTGGGCACCAAGCTCATCCCGGCAGTCAGAGCCAGCACGCCCAGTACCACGAGGATCTGACCCCGATACGACTCCTCCAGCACGTCGCCCGAGCTGGTATCGCGCAGGGCCACCCAGATCAGGAAGAACAGAACCATGGTCATGACCAGGCCGACGCCGGACAACCATGCGCCATAGGCCAACTGCACCTTGCCCGCCAGTCCCATCGCAAGCCCGGGCTCGAAGGCGGCGTTGGCCTGCCAGTATTCCACATGCGGGCCGGTGTGGAACTTGACCACATGGGCCAAGAACAACTGCGGATCGGCCCCCAGATACCAGAACAGCGGCACCGCACCGATCAGCCCGCCCAGGACCAACGGCACCACCACCTTGTTGATGCGGTACTCGCTCGACATCTCGCGGGGCAGGAAAAAGGCCCCGATTGCAATCGGCGGAATGAACATGATGGCGCTGACCTTCATGCCCGCCGCGATGGACAGACAAATTCCTGCGATCACGAGCATTATCTTGCGCGGACGATTTCCCAGCGTCTCAGAAATGAACAAACCCAGCCCAAGTACAGCAAACGGCAGCGGCAGCAGGTTGTTGGTCGCCGCCATACCGGCCTGCGTCAACAGCGGCTCGCACGCCATAAGCGCCACCGGAAAGAACAGGCCCAAGACGACCGAGTGCGAAATCCGATAGGTGACCCACCCCAGACCGCTGACCAATAGAAGCCAGGCAAAGAACACACCCAGCCGGGCCGAACCCAGCAGGCCTTGATCTTCGAACAGCAGATGGAAGCCCCGGAAGAACCAAGCGGAATTGGGCACATGATTGTAGAAGAAGTCGCGATAAAGCTGCCACTGCCCCAGCAGTTCCGCCGGGGTCACAAACATCATCTCGTCCCGGCGCAGACCGAAGCTCATCATCCGGCCATAGATCGCCGCCGCCAACAGGCCCAGCATCAATGCCACCGCACCGACGCGGATCATGCGCAAGGTCAGGTGCTGTTTCATGCCGTGCTCGTCCTCCTGCACAGCGTCGCGGATATCGGTCGCGCTCATAGCCGCTCATCCCCCTTCGCTCCGGGCCGAACACCCAAAGCATGAGAGATCATCACGTAAGACAGAATCACCACCGGCCCGAGCGCCACCGCCTGCGCCAGATAGGCATTCAGGCCGGCGACCATGAATGCACGCAGCAGAAAGGCATTCGCAAAATAGATGATGACGTAGGAGAGCGCGTAGAGCGGCAGCCGGGCGTATCCACGCACACCAAAGACATAACGGCCATGAATCCAGTAGTTCCAGATCACACCGATCACGAACTGCACGATGAGAGCAACCTGCGGATGCGCACCCAGAAACACCAGCGCTGCAAACACGCTGTAGCCGAATGCGGTGTTGATGACGCCCGCGCCAAGAAACCGCACCACCCGCGACCGAGGGCTGGGCGGGGTATCAACAGGTTTGGAAAAACTGCGCACCGTCATTCAAACATTCGCCCTTAAGGGCCCTTAAACTTAAACTCTCAACCGGTCGGGCGCTGACGCCCAACCAAAACTCATATCCAGACGAAATTACCGTCCGGCGCTCAGCCGCGGTTGTTCCGCGCCCGCATCCACCGCAGGAATATCGTTCTTCGGCAAAAGATCCGTCGCAGTCAGCACCGGCTTCTTAATTGAATCCGACACATCGACCGAACGCAGCCCGTTGATGCCATAACCCGGCACCAGATCCTTGAGCAGACGCTTGACCGACAGTTCGTCACCCACCGCCGCGGCCTGCTCGAGCTTGAGGATTGTGGCGCGCAGACGCGCAATTGCCACTCCGTCGGGCCGCGCCGAACTGACACCGGGAATGCCGCATTCACGCCGCTCTTCTGATGCATCAAACAGCTCTTCGAACAGTTTCTCGCCGGGGCGGCTGCCGATGAACTTGATGTCGATGTCTTCGTAAGGCGTGAGACCCGCCAGCCGGATCATCCGCTCGGCCAGATCGACGATCTTGACCGGACGGCCCATGTCGAGGACAAAAATCTCGCCATGGCTGGTGTCCAGCGTCAGGCCACTGGCTGCCGCAACCAGCGTCAACTGCACCGCTTCGCGGATGGTCATGAAATACCGTTCCATCTTGCGGTCGGTCACAGTCAGCGGCCCGCCCTTGGAAATCTGCCGCTGGAACAGCGGGATAAGCGAACCGGACGAGCCCAGAACATTTCCGAACCGGACCGAGAAGAAACGGGTCATTTCTTCGGTCTCATTGGTGATCCGGTCTTGTGCCTGGACATAGAACTCGGCCACGCGCTTGGTCGCGCCCATCACGTTGGTGGTGTTGACCGCCTTGTCGGTCGACACCTGCACCATGGCGATGGCGCCGACGTTGCGGGCAGCATCCGCCACGTTACGGGTGCCGATCACATTGGTCAGCACGCCCTCGCAGGGGTTCAGTTCGACCAGAGGCACATGTTTCAGCGCGGCGGCATTAAACACCAGTTCGGGGCGATGGCGCTCGAAGATCGCATTGACCCGGGCAGCGTCGCGGATGCTGGCCACATACATGCGGCGCGCGACATCCGGGAAGTTCTGGCTCAGGTCCATGTCGATGGAATAGGCGTTGAACTCGCAGTTATCGATCATCACCAGCTCGGCGGGATCAAAGGATGCGATCTGACGGGTCAGTTCGCTGCCGATCGAGCCACCGGCTCCGGTCACCAGCACGCGGCGGCCCTGGAACAGTTCGCGCAGCATCGAGCGCTCGACCGCTTTTTGTGGACGGTCCAGAATATCCTCGGGCTTGACCGTGCGCAGGCTCGACTTGTCGGCGTCGGCCTCGGTACCCAGTTCCTCAAGCCCGGCCAGACGCGATACGGCGATGCCATGCGCCTCGGACCAGCTGATCAACTTGCGAATGCCGTCGCTTTCGAAATGGGTCACCGGTTCGGTCAGGAACAGGCGCTGCGGCAGCATGTTGCAATGCTTGAGCCGTGCGATCAGGCAGTCGGGGTCCAGTAGCGACCCGATGATCTGCACGTCGTGGAAATACAGGCCCTGCGTGTTACGCGCGTCGTCGATGATGCCGACCGGCTGGTACTTGGACCCAGTGTTGCGCAGCGAGCGCACAAACAGGTCGCAGCTTGCGCCGGTTCCGACCAGCAGCACGGGGATCTTGTCGGCATGCTGCGCCATCAGACGCTTATTCTGACGCGCCAACTCACGGCTGCGCGCCACAACCCGCAGCGCGCTCAGAGCGGGGACAGCCAACAGAAACTGGATGACGTAAACCGGCAGGGGCACTTGCGCGGTGACAGTCAACACCGAGGCCATGAGCGCCAGCAGGACAACGGAAAGAACCGCCCCAACGAGAATGTGAGCGACGTCGCGCAGCGAGGTTGAGCGGGTGTGCCGACGATAGACCCCGGACACGGGAAAGGCGATCAGACCGGCCAAACCGGACAACAGCGCCAGCGGCAGCAAGGCTGGCGACAATTCAGCGGGGACAGACCCGCCATTGGCAAGAAGAACGGCGAGACAGACTGTAACCACAGCTGCCAATACGTCGCCAAACACCAAACGGTGATTGGCGCGAATTTCCGCAATGACTTGTTTTTGCCAAGAATTGAATTTCAGCAAATCGTTCTGCGGTAAATTAATTTCCTTTTTCCGGGATGACTCCCCGGATGGACAATACTCATACTCATGCATAGGTGAACGCTCCAGCGTCTCTATTAGGCCCCCGACTACTCGCTCAAAAAATATCCGCCCGGCAAAAGCCGGTTATTATGACATATAAGAGCAAACAAATTGCCGAGCGCATCGCGCCGACAATCAGCTACCTGATCTTGCTTCTGACTTTCCCCCTTTGCGCGAATACATCAAAAACTGCTCGCGCCAACTTTTACCCCCTCACACACATCCCGTCTTCGAAGCGACGGGAGAAACAACCAAAAGAAATCCGTTAACTTCGGATTAACGGTAACATATTGCTTGTCAGATCAAAATTGATTTTTCAAAAAAATGTCCACCTTCAGACACAATCACGCCAAGATGCAAATTTGGCGATTTTACTATTATTATTCAAATAGTTATGAACTATCACCCAGCAACCTGGTTACCTTTGGCAGATCACAACTTCATGTGTTGCCGGAGCCACCGCTGACAACCGCACCTGCCCCTACGGCAACCTGCGTCGAATCAAATCCTGCGCCCGCGCCCGATTCGATTGCACCCTCGGTCTGCAGCTTGGTCCATGGTCGACAAACCTCTGGGTTGTACGCCCTCAGCTGCTCCACATCCTTCAGGTAGAAATCCGTCATTTTCTCTGCAATGTCAGTGGGTAACGGGGGATACGCAACCTTGCGCGCAACCGCACCACGCAGGGTGCGCAGCGGCCAACTATGACGGATCGGATCCAGAACAGGCCGGAACGGCGCCAACACCTGGCGCAGGCCACGGGGGACAACCGGTGCTTCCTTGTCCTTGACCCGCTGCTGAACAGGTGGGCTCAGTTCCTCGCCAAAGCCCACATGCCGGCTGACCTTGCTCAGCTGGTCCTGCGGCGCGGTGCGGATATCCTCATACGCCAGCAGCAGAATGTCCTCGGACGGGAACAGGTCGTAGAAGCGGCGCAGGTGATGGGCGTAGCGGCCGTCGTTCAGAAACCGTTCTTCGGCGGCGATGTCGGGATCCAGATAGCGGCGAATATCGCCCGAGACCTCACCCCGCCGGAACAACATGCAATAGTCGGAATAGGCACGCTGCACCGGGTCGCGCATCTGCAAGATCAGCTTCACTCCGGGACAGTCCCGCGCAATGCGACCCGCTGCTTCGGGCTGGGTCAGATATGAGTTGGACTTTTCCCCGATAAGACGGGTGGCATCATTCGGGTCGAACTGATCGCGAAACCAGTGAGACCCGCGGTGATACTCCCGCGAGAAATAGTGCAACTCGGGGCCCGGCATATGTATCGCCGGGTTCTGTTCCAGAGAGCGCTGCAGCCAAGTCGTGGCGCATTTCGCGGCGCCGATTATAAGGAAGTCCACATTCTGGTCCGGGGGCAAAGGCATGGCTTCAATTCCCAGCGGTCTGGCCGGACAACGGTTCCAGAACGAGCTCTCGGGTCACGTCCAGAGTATCGCCCGCTTGCAGCTTTGTTTTGGCATCAATCTGGGTCGTCACCGCATCGTCTCCGCGTGTGACCGCATACCGGATCACCGCCTCCCCGCTGGGTTCGGTGTCGGTCGTCAGCCCTGCCGCCACCACCTCGGAGTGAAGGAGCCGGGCCGTGGCAAGACGCGTCTGCAGGGTGGTCAGTTCTTGCTCCACTGTATTAAGGCGAACCAACGCGTTGGATCGGGCGGTATCGAGCAAGGCCAGCCCATCCCGCTCTGCCCGGTTCAGCTGCTGCCGCGCGGTCAGCTGCGCGATATCCAGATTCAGCCGCTCGGCTTCGAGGTTGTTCAGCGCGTTCGTCAGGGCTGTGACCCTCGTGTTCACTGTCAGGCCCTTTTCCTTAAGCGACGTCACGTTGTCCAAATCCTTCTTGGTCAGTGCGATCCGCTCTTCCAGCAGCTCAAGTTGGGCCGCAAGGCTCGCGATCTTTTCGGTCAGCACCGATTTCAGCTCACGAATACTCTCTTCTTGGCCGCTCCGCGCATTTTGAGCGGCAATCAAGATTTCCCCCTCCAAACCAGAAGGTACCTGTGCTGACCCAGCGGCGCCCTGCGAAGAAACCGCGTCCAGATCGGCAACAAGGCGGCGCTTTTCCTGCTGCAAGTCCTCAATTTGTTCATTGAGCAGGCGGATTTCCCCGCCGAGGCGCAGCGGCTGCAGATCGGTTCCGTTGTTGAACTGGACCGGCGGCCGCAGCGGCCCGCCCGCCAAGGCCAGAGCCTGCTGCGCGGTCAGACCCGGCCGGAAGGGATATGCACCCGGGCCCGCGACATCGCCTAGAACATAGACGGGGAGGTGATCTATCACCTCAAGCGCGATCTGCGGCGGCTCCGCCATGCCGGTCTGGCGGCGCAAACGTATCTCGAGCATCCGGGACAGATCGCCGGTGTTCTTGCCTTGCGCTTCGATCTGCCCGATCAATGGCACGGCCAATGTCCCGTCCTGCGCAACCGTGTATTCGCCCGAGATACCGTCCCATCTCAGGTACGTGGTCGATGTGGGATCCCACCTCATCGCGCGGACGACAACCCGGTCCTGGGGAACCAAAAGATAGCTGTCTGCATGCGCGGCAGACATCAGCCCGAGCACAAAAAGCAGCCCAACTCTCATGACATTGGTGAAGCTCAAAGGACGTTCCTCCAAAAACTTGATATTGCCAAACTCAGGTCTCTCAACTCGACACCTCCTTGGCAACAACGGTCTGACGCAAACTCTTGCGAAGTATAACAACACATAAGATCAACCAGATCGCATTACAGATCAAATGTGTACCGGCGCCGCCGGCCACTCCAAACAATTTGACCATGGGCACAACCAGAACAAAGAAAAGCACGGTGGACGTGGCGCCGATTCGCACCATGACACGGTCTTGATCAAGGCTCAGCAACGCGGGGTTCATGACGATCCCGCACATGTAAAATCCGACCGCCACCGCTTGGATCGCCACAACCGGCACGGCGGGCGCAAACGTGTCGCCGAAGATCGTCGTAACGATGGGTTCTAGCTGCCAGATAACCGGCGCAAGCACGACGATCATTACCGCAGCAAACCCCAGGCTGACACCACGCACAACCCGGCCGATACGGGCCAGTTCCCCTCGGGCTGCAAAGCGTGTCAGCTCAGGGTAAATGGCCTGACTGATCGGACGGCCGAGCCTGAGCGCCACATCACCACACCGCCGAGCGACATGATAGTAACCGACCGAGGCGGCCGGAACCAAAGCCGCCAGGATGATGACGTCAAATCGTTGTGAGGTCTGGCGCAAAATGACGGCCAGATTACTGTTCCACATCAGGCGCAGTAACCCCGGGTTCTCGTTCAGCGCCTCGCG
This sequence comes from Ruegeria sp., assembly GCF_040830605.1. Taxonomy (GTDB): domain Bacteria; phylum Pseudomonadota; class Alphaproteobacteria; order Rhodobacterales; family Rhodobacteraceae; genus Ruegeria. Next base: position 170,808 of record NZ_JBFOMD010000003.1, on the reverse strand, counting down.
CACCGCACCAATCCGAACCTGTTGGTTGCGGCGGCGCATCTCCCGGATGCCAGCAATCAATGCCGCCGTTCCGTTCAATAGGCTGACAATCACGTAAATCGCGACAAACCCGGCCAACCCAAATCCTGCAGCCCAAATACCCACCGCCAAGGCAGCCCGAAGACCGGCAACAGCGGTGTCGATCTTGGCCAGCAAATCGAAGCGGTCATACAACCGCAACAATGCCAACCCGGTCGCTCGCAATGAGATCAGCGCCGCCGCTGCCGCCGCAATCAACAGCCAATACTGCGACGCATCGAATCCGAACCAAGGGGCCGCGACCGGCACCAGCAGCAGTGCAACACTGGCGGCCAGAACACCTCCGAAGAGGTCCAGCAGTACCGACAACCCGACAAGGCGCCCGAAGCGCCCGTCATTATCAGCCTCCAGGGCTTCGCTTCCGTTTCGGATAACGGCCTGCCACGGTTCCAGATGGATCAGACGTTCAATGATGCGGCCGTAGGATTCCACCAGCGCCAGCATACCAAGACCTGCCGCCCCCAGCGCCCGGGCTCCGAACGCCAGATAGATCATGCCTAATAGCGCGACGGCCACCTGAGAGGAAAAAATCCACTTCAGATTGCGCAGCAAACGCTGCGCCACCGGCTCATTTCTGAACCCGGATGCCAGTCGGGAGATCACGCCAACACACCGTTTCGCACAAGCCAGACCCTCCGGTTTGCGCGCTGCGGATCAGGAGTAATCCGATGTGCCATATGAATAATAATGCGCATAGCCACCATATCCGTACCTGCGGTGCTTGCGGGTATCGACGTCATTTACCAGTGTTGCCGAAACCTCGATCCCGTTCATCGAAAGCTTCTCCGTCGCGTCTCTCAGGACCGCCTCAGTCGTGTTCCCCCAGCGAACCACAAGTAGCGTTCGGTCAATCAGCGGCCCCAATCTGCACGCGTCATCGACGATCAGAACAGGCGGCGTATCCACAAGGATAAGATCGTAATAGCCCAGCAAGCCTTCTTTCAATTCGGCAAGCGCCGTCTTCAAAGCAGGCAACGGCGATTTCGATCTTGTTTTGAGGCTCAGCAGGGTAATGCCCTCCATGGCCTCGCCTTCGACATTCACGGGTTCGGATGCGCCATCACCGGCAAGCACCTCTTCCACGGAAAGGGCCGTTTGCTCGACGCCGAACAGCTTCATCGCGCCGCGACGGTGACTGTCGAAATCCAACACAAGGACTTTCATCCCGTCCCGGGCCGCAGCCGCTGCAAGGGAAACCGCCACCGTGGATTTCCCCTCGTTCGGAAGTCCTGACGTAACCATCATGACCTTGCCCGCACTTCCCACGTTGAACCAAAGGGTCAGGAAACTGTGCAACGCTTCGGCGAAAGACGAATTCGGATTATTTTCAAGAAACCACAGTGGTTCATGCCGCCGGGGAAACAGCCCGCGTTTCTTGATGCGCGGCAGAAATCCGTAGTTTACCAGACCCGTGACTCGCAGGATCTGGTTCTCGCTCCAGACCCGGGTGTTCATGTTTTCGGTCAGATAGGCGATGATGAATGCCAGCGTGAACCCAGCGGCGGCACTTGCCGCAACGGCCAGCCTGGGATTGGGCCAATAAGGGTCGACCGGAACGCGGGCGACAGACACCTGACGCGCGCCCTGCCCTACGAATTGCAACTGCGTTTCCAGCTCGTTGAGCTTTTCGATGGACGTCTGATAACGCGCCCGCAACAACTCTAGAGAACGCTCCTTGCGCATCAGCGCCAGTTCGGCCCGCGTACGCGCGTGCAGGGCCGCTTGCGCCTCCTCAAGCTCTTTTGCGATCAGCGGCGCCTCTTCGGCCGAGGCCGGATCGTCTCGGACGACTTCATAGATGGACGTAAGGCGCTCAACATCCGCGCGCAGGCGGATCGGAAGGTTCTGGTCATCCAGATTGTTCTCGCGAATATCGGCGGCCAGTTCCAGCTCGGATTGCGACAGCTCTTCACCCAATTCCTCGACGCGCGTGCGCAGGAATTCAATCGACTGAGTGATCCCTTCCCGGCGCTTGAGCATGGACTTCAGAATGTAGATTTCGGCAACAGTGTTTGCGATGTCTGCCGCCAGCGCCGGATCCACCGATGTCGCGGTAATTTCGATGGCCAAGCTCTCGCCGTGTCGGGATACACTGTATAAGCTCAGCATCTTGTCGATGACCCGCTCGCGCCGCGCCACCTCCGGTTCCGGCCGATCAGGGTCTATCACACCCGCGAATCCCGGATCGTCAAACAGGGAAAGAACCGTCGTAACTTCGGCGGCGAATTCGCGGGATTTGAGAACGTCGAGTTCAGTTTCAATGACGACGCGCGACAGCTCAAAGGACTCAAGCTGCACATCCGTTGCCCGCACCCGGGTGTCCTGTAACGCCATCACGACGGTCGAACGGGATTTGTAGTGCGGCTCCATCTCGGACACGACGGCAAATGTCGCAGCCACGCAGGCTGCTGTAATCACAAGCACCAGAACGATATGCCGGCGCACCAAGTGCCAGATACCGCTCAACCCGATACGATCGTCCCCACGGGTTTGGTTTGTTTTCTCAAGTTTTTCCAATACCGACATTCACAAATCACCAGACTAAAAGTCAGTCTTCAAACCACTACACCGTCCAAGATGTGGCAGCAGATCTTATAAATAAACCCTTGCCCCCTCAGAACTTCCCTCTGCGCGTGGTGTCGGGCCGGACAATCAAAATCTTGTCAGTCGAGTCCCAGACACCCCACGTCCCGACCGCCGAGCGACGCGCACTCTCGACAACCCAAGCTGCGAACCGCAGCCAAACAAACATCCGTATCTCAGAAGGAAGCACCGGACGTGCCGATCCACAGCATGTTCCAGTATCAGCAGCTTCGTCCAACCGAAGCTGGCAAAAGAAGCAAAACGGCGCCGAAAGACGGCCCCGCCACCCATATTAGTCACAAAACAACCCACCCCGACATAGCCATCAAGGAACCTTAAAACTCATTCATGCTGCAAAACTTGCAATAAATTACGATTCCATACAAGTTGATTCTATATGAACTGTATCGAATCGGAATTTGATTAAAGCCGATTGGAAATCAATGCGTCTGGAGGGGTAGTGCCGGCGCAGCTCGTGTTTTGTGACTTCTGATCGGCTTGTGCTTGATTGGATTAGTAAGTTGTGGACTGGATTGTGATTAAGTCTTCAAAAGTATTTGTTTTCGATGTGAGCTCTGTTTTGAGACCGCTCATCAAGACTTCCGCGCCATTTGCGAGATGCATCCACGGTCTGACCCGTTGCTTTCACTTGCGCCTCGCCCAACCAACTCGAGTGCCGCAGACCCTGCCTGCTCGGCCCCGCACAACTCTCGCTGGCAACAACGGGAACCTCACGCCTGCTGGGCGGCAGAGAATGGTGCGCGCGCGATGATCATGCATGTCGTCACCGATTTCGGATCGCAGGGCGGCGCCCAGACTATGCTGGCTCGGCTGTTGGCTCACTCAGGAGAACCGGCGGTTGTGGTTTCGCTGGTGGGCGTTTCTGATCGCAACGTGGATCAGGCGAACAATCCGAACGTCATCTACCACGCGCTGCAAGCCCGCTCGCTACGCGCCCTACCGCGGGCCGTTGTGGGTCTGGCAGGCCTGATCCGCCAGCACAGGCCGGACACGGTCCTGTGCTGGATGTACCACCCGATGGTCATCGGACTGGCGGCCGCGGCGGTCTCGCTCACCAGAACGCCGGTCTTCTGGACCGTCCGTCAGGCCTTGGACGACCCTGCGGCACTGACAACCAGCACCCGTGCAGCCGTTACACTGTCCAGCAAACTGTCGCGCGCCAGCGCCGGCATCATCTACAACTCGGACCGCGCCCGGCTGCAGCACGCCAAGTACGGCTTTAAGGACAACAAGTCCTTTGTCATCCCGAACGGGTTTGATGTTCCGGACGGCCAGAACACGCGGCAAGGCCCGGCGCGTGTTTTTGGGCTTGCTGCACGGTTTCATCCGCAAAAGGACTACTCGACCTTTCTTGCCGCCGCCGGCATGGCATCCCGCGAGGTCCCCGATCTTCGCTTCATGGCGGCCGGGGACAAAGTGACAGCCGACAATCACGAACTGCTGGCTCTGATTGAAAAAAACGGGCTGACCACCGATCAGGTCCACCTGTGTGGCGATCTGTTGGACATCGACCCGTTTTATGAAGAGATCGATGTGCTGGTCTTATCGTCGCGGACCGAAGGATTTCCCAACGTCATTGCCGAAGCCATGTGCCACGGGCGCCCGGTTGTCAGCACGGATGTCGGAGATTCTGCTTTGATCGTCGATGACTGCGGGTACATCGTACCGCCCCGCGACCCCAAGGCGCTGGCAGCGGCGATGGTGAACGTCGCCAAATGGCCAGCCTCAAAATACCGGGACAAGAGCCTTCAGGCGCGAAATCAGATTGCGCGCAACTATGCGCTTCCGAAGATCGCCAATGCCTATGAAGCGGTGCTGACCGGAGATCGGTCGGGCGCCGGTGCCTGGATGTCCGTAAACGCTGAATGAGAGGGTGACGCATGTGTGGTTTCGCTGGCTTTACGACCTTTGCGCCGTTTGAAAAACGACAGGCAACAGTCACTCTCAGGGCAATGTGCGACAGCATCCGTCATCGCGGTCCCGACGGAGAGGGGTTGTTCGTCGATGCCGATCGCGGCGTCGCGCTGGGGCATCGCCGGCTGTCCATCGTGGATTTGTCCGAGACCGGAAACCAGCCCATGGAGTCGCCGGGGGGGCGTTTCTGCGCCATCTTCAATGGCGAGATCTACGGTTACCTGTCTATCCGTCAGGAACTTCTGGCAAAGGGCATCTCGTTTCGGGGCACTTCGGATACCGAGGTACTACTGGCTGCACTGGAAACATGGGGCGTGCAGGCGGCTTTGGAACGCCTCAACGGCATGTACGCCTTTGCGATCCTGGATCGGCAAACCAACCACATGATCTTTGCCCGCGACCGGCTGGGCAAGAAACCTCTGTATCTGGGTCTGCAGAACGGCACGCTGTTCTTCGGGTCAGAACTGAAAGCGCTGCGGACACATGATGACTTTGCCGTTGCCGAGGTGGATCAGGAAGCGCTTGGGCAATTCGTCCGCTATGGCTACATTCCCGCCCCGCGCACGATCTATCGCGGGGTGGTGAAACTGACCGCTGGCACGTTTCTTGAGGTCGACCTGTCCCGGCCCCCGGCATCCGCCGAGCAGCTTGCGCATTCAAGCAGACGGTTCTGGAGCTGTGAGGACGTCGCCGCCAATGGTCTTGCGTCACCATACCGGGATGATCAAACCGCGCTGAACGCAATCGAGGATGCTCTGACTGTTGCCGTCGCCGAACGCATGATCGCCGATGTGCCTGTCGGCACCTTCCTATCCGGCGGCATCGACTCGACCCTGGTCGCGACGATAATGCAGTCGCTGTCCGACACTCCGGTAACCAGCTTCACAGTGCGGTTCGATGACGAGGCCACGAACGAAGCGGACTTTGCGGCAGCCATCGCCCGGCACATCGGAACCGACCATCATGAGGTCACGGCGACACCTAAAATGGCGCTCGATCTGATGGATCAGCTGCCTCATGTCTATGACGAACCGTTCGCCGATCCGTCGCAGGTCCCGACCCTGCTGGTATCGCAACTGGCGCGGTCGCATCTGAAGGTGGCCATGTCGGGGGATGGTGGGGACGAGTCCTTTGGCGGGTACGCCCGGTATCCGAGAATGATGCTCTTTGAAAAGCTGGGCCGAAAAATGCCGCGCGGGCTGGCGCGGACACTCGCCAATGCGCCAATCGGTCTGGTGAACGTACTGACAACCGTTCTTCATCCCTTCGCGCCCGGACGCCTGCGCGGGGAGTTATCCGCCGACCGGCTCAGCAAACTGGCCTCGATCATATCGCACCGGGAATTTCGCCAACGGTATGACAGCTTCTGTTCGCTGTGGGACCCTGAGGATGTGCTTTCCGGTAAGGTAAACGAGCGTAGCGCGTTTCTGTCGCAAGTGCTGCCCGGCAACCTTGGCCGCGCTGATGAGATGATGCTGCTGGATTCCCTGATCTACCTGCCCGAAGACATTCTGGTGAAGGTGGATCGCGCCTCGATGTCCGTAGGGCTTGAGGCCCGGGCGCCTCTTCTGGATCACCGTGTGGTTTCGGCGGCGTGGCGCTCTCCGGCCTCCCTGCGATTTGACGGAAAGCGGGGCAAAGTCGCGCTGCACCGCCTGTTGGAGAAACGGCTGCCGACATCCCTGTTCGACAGACCCAAACAAGGGTTTGGCATCCCGGTCAATGATTGGCTGCGGGGCCCGCTCAAGGACCGGGCGGCGGCCATGTTCGAAGGCGACAGCGGCCTGAACCGGTATTTCGATCCTTCCGAGCTGCGCCAGCGCTGGAACGAGCATTTGTCGGGCGAACGAAACTGGGGCGCTCATCTGTGGTCGGCGATGATGTTCGGGTGCTGGCATGAGACATGGATGCAACCCATGCCGAATGTCGCAAGTCAAACCCCGGCGCTGCAGGGCAGCGCACACCCCAGCTGAGAATGGCGGATATGCGGACATCCCGTTTCATGATACCCGTTGAGATGCCGCCGGCACCTGCGCCACGCCCAAGCCCTGCTGGCCACCGTGATCGAAAGTTCGTGCGTTGAAGGCTGTTTTGTTGTGACAACAAGTAACCCCGACCGTTTCAACATCGTGAAGCACGCTGGAAAAAACTTGAAACCTTCCATCGAGGATCTGGTGGAGAGAGCTGGGTTTTCCGGGCTGAGGGCGATTTTGAAGCGCAACGCGATCCTGATCGTCTCGATCCTGGTCATCTCGATGTCAATGGGTTACCTGGTCGTGCAGACGGCTGAACGCGAGTATACCGCAACCACAGCACTGGTTTTCGAAAGCCGGCGCGCCAATGTCGGATATGACGCCCTGGCCTCAGGCAGACGCGATGTTTCCTTCTCCTACATCCTGACCGAAATCGAGGTTCTCAGATCGCGGGACTTTGCGGAAGAAATCGTCAGAAATCTCTCGCTGGATGAGGATCCCGGGTACCTCTCTCCCGAAACCGACACAATCGGCGAGCAGGACACCACCTTTGATGCGGCAACGACAAAATTGCTGGAAAACTACGCCATCAGCCGGTTCTGGCAAAGCCTGGGGCTGGGCATTCAGGTCAACGATACCGATCCGGCCCGGGCTGCGTTGATCGCAAACGAAATCGTGCAGACATACATCGACCAGACGCTTGCCCTGCAACTGCAGAGCATTCTGAGGTCGATGGGTCTGGTTCAGAATGAGTTGACGTCTCTGGACACCGAAATCGCAACCACCGAAGTCAGATTGTCGGATCTGATCCGCCTGAACGACCTCGATGATACTCTGGTGCGTCGGCAATTGTTGTCGGACCTGCAAAGGGCGCAGGTGCGCCTGGAATACCTCAAGGAAACCGGCCAAACCTCGGACCGGATTGCCACGGTCGAGGGACAGATCGACGATCTGAACGCGGCTCTGGCCCGGCGCTCAAACGCAGAGCAGACGCGAAAAACCCTCGAACGGCAGTTGGAGGATCTCTACAACCGGCACGCTTTCATGTCGAACAAGGTGTCCGAGCTGCGGGCTCAAATGGCGCTGACGACGCCATTGGCGCGGCAAATATCGGTCGCCCAGGTTCCCAAGCGCCCAAGCCGCCCGAACCGGAACACCCTGCTTGCCGCCAGCTTCGTGAGCGGTTTGGCACTGAGCTTCGTGGCCGCCCTGTTTCGCGAGTCGATGGACCGGAGGATCTTTCTTGGCCGGTCGTCTCTGCTGGAAGCGGGATTGCGATACACGATCCGGTTTCCCGCTGTACCGGGTCGCCACCGGCGAAGTCTTGAGCGACTGGTGGCGCAGATCACGCGCCGGCGCCGCCCCAGCGTGGCCGCCGAAGCCGCCCGGCACATCCTGTCGGTGATGGACAACCGGTTCTCGGACACCGAATGTCTGGTTCTGGGCCTCACTGCAACCGACGAGAATGACGATCACGGATTTCTCGCGGCATGCCTGGCGATCACCGCAGCAAATGACGGCAACCGGGTTCTCCTAATCGATCTTGGCGACAGCAAGAACGAGCGGAGTATAAAGATCGCGCCCGGAGACCGCTCTGAGCGCACACTTGCAGAGCTCTTTGGCGACGTCGCCGTGATGAAACGCGAGACGATCCTGAACCATCTGGCGGATGGAGTGGACTTTGTCTTCCCGGCCGCCGATTCCGTACCGCCTCTGGACCTGTTCAACCAGAGCGGGGTCGTGGATACCACCAACTGGCTGTGGGAGCATTACGACATCGCCATACTGGTTGCGCCGCCGGCCTCGCGCCGGGCCGTCGTCGGGCGGATTTTGCCGCTGGTCGATCAGATGCTTCTGATTGTCAGGGACAAGCACTCGGATCTGGACGCCGTGGCCAAGTCTACCGCAGCGCTGGAACAGCTGGGCATTGATCCGTTCACAATCGTAAATTGCGGATGAACGCTCAGATGACGGATTTCAGCACAACAGAGAACAGCACACCATATCCGGGCCCGGCCTCATCCATTGAGCTGACACTGGCCATGATAACGGTGTTTCTGGCCCCCCTGAACTACCTGCGCGCCAGTTTCGTGTACTTCACGCTTGGCGACGTCTTTGCGTTCAGCACCTTCATTCTGATGCTGACCAAAGGACGCCTGCCATTGCGCCCGTTCGGAGCGATCAGCGGTCTTTGGTTTGCGTCGGTCTTGATGTTCCTGACCGGGTTCATGATGGGCTCAATCCTGAACGGTGATCCGATCGCCGGGACAACGGCAATCGGACAGTATTGCGTGACGCTGATCCTGATGCCGATGATCATTCTGCAGCGCTCGAGGCGGGAAACCGAACTGCTGATACTGGCGTTCGTGGCCTCAATCTGTGTTTCGATGATCCACGGTGCCTATTACGTGAACTACTATCCGGATGACGGGCGATTTGTATCGATAAACGGACGGCTCAAGGGACTGGTCGAGCGCGTCAACGGAGCCGGCGCAATGGCCGCGTTTGCGATCACCTTCCTGACGTGGCTTCGATATGTCGGCAGGATACACATTATCCTCTTCCTTCTGCTTCTGTCCCCGATCGTCTATGGCCTGCTGTTGACCGGCTCCAATACCGGCTTCTACCTAACGGCCATCGGCGTTTTCGGGCTTGCGGTACTCAGCGGTTCGGCTCGCGCGATCATCAAGCTTTTGTCGGCGATGATTGCCCTGTTCGCGGTTGCCCTCCTCTGGGGTGATGCATTTCTGCCCGAAGTTTTCCAGGAACGCGTGTTTGAAGCGGTGCGCGCTGGCGACGCCAGCGAGTCCGGCACGTTTGATGAGCGCTTCATGCTTATCCTCGAGGCACAAAAGATCGCTGACGATACTGTCTGGCTGGGCCTTGGCATCGATCAGTACGAGGAAGTTAGTGCATTGGACGCGCCTGTTCACAACACATACCTGCTGACGTTGTCGGAGGGCGGGTTGATGTCGTTGCTTGGGCTGGTCGGGATGCTTCTGACCGGTATCTACATCGCGTGGTTCGAGCGGTTCTTCCGCCACAACTGGATCAACTCGGCATTATCGTTGTCCATCGTCGTCATGGTGGCGCTGGTCATGAACGCCATCCCGCATTTCTACGCCCGGTTCTGGACAGTGCCGTGGATGCTGGCACTTTCGGTCAGCCTGATGCCAGTGACGATCTCAGCTAGATCTCGTACCCGTATCTTCGCAAAAGCGGAGCAGCAATAATCTCGACCTGCCGCTTCATGCTGTCGGGTATTTCACCTTTCCAAGTGATGTCGTTTCTCAGTTTCAGAGGACCGCCCATCCGAATTCTGTTGCCGGCAACCTGATGCTGAGGAACGAAAGCCTGTTCCGACCGCACCATTTCGACAAGGTTGTCAGTATCAACACCGGTCATTTTGCCAATGCGTTCCAACTGTTCGCCGGGGCTGGCGACAAAATCCTCGTATCTGACCCGAACCGAACGCTGAGGCCCGACCTTCTTTGCCAGGCGTTCGGAATAGTAGTTGTACTGCATCCAACGCATCGCGGTCCAAGCCGCGGGACGGGGCTTGATCTCTTTTTGCAGACCGCTCTGGGCGTTTCGCTTCAGGGCTTTCGACATCGACGAAGCCACCGCACGTGCATCCCGTATCAAGTGGATCACAAACAGTTCCGCACTGCCCGCCTCGGCCAATCGCAATCCCCTGGACGGGTTCTTTGAGGCGTCGAGCACATAGTCACAGTTCGTCCGCTGCAGGATGCTGCGGTACAAATCTACCGACAACGACGAGTAGGTTTCCTTGAGTCGGCGGGAGGCCCATGCGCTCAGGGGCGAGACTGTTTCCATTTTTTGCTGCAATCGAACAAATTGCCCTGGATTGTCTCGATTTGCCGCCCAGTTCTCGATCAAGGGCGCCCAGATGTCGCAGGACTTCACCCGATCACCGCATGCACAGAACTCATTGTTCGGCCACACGTGCCGAAGGATCGTGGAAATCTCGCCCGCACCAAAGATCTGCGGGTGGTGTCCAAGAACAATGTCAAGCAGAGTGGAGCCGCTGCGACCGTAGCCAGCTACGTAAATAACCTTTGGTTTCATATAGTTATTTCCGAAATCATTCTTAACAAAATGCACCAACTAACACTACTTCCAAAAAGAATGCACGAATCTGGGCCGTTAAACAAGGCAACGAAAACGTGAACAAGATTGCAGTTGTTGTGTCCAAGATGCGCTAGATAAGTGCCGCGATACTTGACCGATTGACGGATCTACCCCGATGTGATGCGTTACGCACCCAGGGGGTTTGGACGCAGAGCCATTTCCAATGTGGTCATGGGAAGGCGTGGAGCTAGAGTGGGGTGAAGCTGTTACCGATTTGTTGTCTGGATCACATACATAATCAAAGTGTTTTTATCATTCAGTTTTGAGCTCCCTCGCCTGAAACGACGCGAAGCTTGAAATCTTAAAATCCTCGAATTTCTGAGCCGCAGGCTTGCGTTTGCGTCTCTCGAAACAAGTAAGGCGCAAGCGATGTGGAATAATTCAACCGTTTCCGATATGATCAGCCGACATATTGTTGGGGGCAAAGCAAAAGAAAACAGAGCGGAACTGCCCTTTTTTAACAGGCAGGAAAACGGCGTATGTCGCAGTGGTGAGACTCATGAAAGCTAAGGTGCTGTTCCCCTTCATAGGTGGCGACCTGATGGGTGGCAGCCATGTCTCGGCCATGAATCTCGCAGCCTCACTGGATCGAAACGTGTTCGAGCCGCACGTTCTGTGTCATTTCGAGTGTGGCGTAATCGGCGAATATGCGCAGTCTCTGGGTCTCAAGCACGAGGTTCTGCACGAGCCGGGCCTGCTGGCAGTTCGGGGCAAACGTCGGGAAAACGACGCAACCGTCGCCCAATACTGCATGTCATCTGTCTGGAAGCTCAAATCGGTGCTAAAGCGGATCAACCCGGCCATCGTGCACACCAACGAAGGGAGGATGCACACGAACTGGGTGCTTCCGACAAAACTGTCCGGGCGCATCCATATCTGGCACCATCGGCAGGATCCAACCGCCTTTGGCATCAACAAACTGGCGCCGCTGTTTTCGGATCACATCGTAAGCGTGTCCCACTTCTCCAAACCGTCAAAACCGATCCGATCCGTGGATCACAAGTTTTCGGTGGTGCGGAGCCCGTTTGACTTTCCACCCGAGATTCCAAATCGCATGCAAGCGAAACAGGCGCTTATTTCCGAGCTTGGGCTGGCGGAAAACGCCGTCTTGTACGGCTATTTCGGCAACCTGACCGAACGCAAACGCCCGGTTCACTTCGTCGAAACCATCGCCGCCATTCAGAATGCGGTAGGGGACCGCCCGGTTCATGGGCTTCTGTTTGGGCGTGTTGCCGACGAAGAGTCCAAGCTGGACGAACGGACCAAAAGCAAGGCCGCTGAGCTTGGGATCGAATCCCAGATCCATCTCATGGGATTCCGGCAACCGATCGACGTTTGCATGGCCGGAATGGATGCTTTGCTAATCTCGGCGCTGAATGAGCCCTTTGGCCGGACACTGATCGAGTCCATGTATCTGGGTACGCCCGTCATTGCGACATTGCATGGCGGGAATGTTGAAGCGATAGAAGACGGCAAAACCGGCTTTCTCGTGTGCCCCAATGATCCCGCCGCATTTGCTGGGCCTGCAAAACAGCTCTTGGACAGTCCCGAGCTGTTTGATCGCGTCACCGAAGCTGCCCACAAGAACGCCGCCGAGAACTATGGGCGGCAGAGGCATGTGGAAAGTATCTGTGAGATCTATCGCAAGCTGCTACAGCACGGCCAGCCGGGGTGCACCGGGGTTACACAAGCAAGCTGAATATCCCACATGAAGTGAAAGCCCTCCTCACCACGCCGACTGAATAGGCTTGCCTGCGTGTTCCTGCATGAAGGTAAATGCCGGCTACAGTTGCACGCTGGCCTTTGCCGCTTCAGCCATCGTTAACGACGGCCAGCCATACTGATCCCGCAAGGCTGCGAACTCGACCAAAACCGCCTCCCAAAGGTCCATGTTCTCGTTCACATTGACCCCAAAGTTATGCGGGTGCGCCCACAGATGGAAAATGCGGCCCTCGCGTGCGGCCCGGCGCATATCGCGCTTGATCGCCTCAAGCTGAAGCGCGGTCGCCTTCGGGAACCGGCGCGAATAGGGTCTCAAGAACCGGCTGGCTGGGACATCCGTCATTCCGTCATGGTGGTTCACGTCAACCACGCCGGACCGTCCCAACGGCAGATAGCTGTAGGACAGGCGGCTGATCCTGCGCCCGAGGCTTTCGCTTTCGCGTGCAGACGGCTGGTCGAACCAATGCCGACCAGCACCGCGATAAACCGTGATGCCGCGCTCGCGGCAGATATCGAAGGTTGTCGGACAAACCTGGTTTCGGGGATAGACGATGCTTTCCAGAGTGACGCACAGACGTTTCGCCGCCGTCACTGCCGCATCCATGTCGGCGGCAAATGCGGCCTGATCGCACTGCTCTTCAAGGCAATAGTAGTGGGAATACGTGTGCGTCGCGATCTCTTGCTGCGGCGTCTCGGCTATTCTGCGTAGCAGTGAGAAGCCAAAGTGATACGGATCGCTCTTCTCGTCGGCGCCGATATTGTCGATGAACGTGTAGTTGCAGTTTCTGCGATTCTGGAATGTCGGCTTGATGGACGGAAACGATGCGAGCAATTCTTCGCGATTGTCGTAGAACAGGAACCCGACAGTGGCCCAACTGCACCCTGCCTTGTAGCGCTCGAACAGCTCAAGCAGCCTCGGAATCGCCTCGCGCACACCAAGAATATTGGCGCCGTAGGTCTCTTTTGTATGTGAACCGTACACACCCCAGAGCAGTTCGTAGTCCAGCGAGAGCACGCATCCGCCCGGATTGCCAAAATCTAACGACCTGCTCACCTTAACCATCTACACATCTCTTCAATCAGCTAACAAAAAAGTGGGTTTTTTACCGCAAGCAACCTACCAAGAATCTGATTCTTTGATAAGGTGCTTTGTGAAACGCGCATTCTTTTATCGATGCCATATTGCGAGCATCAGATTATTAACAGTTGGTGAACAGTTTGACACAGTACGACACTCTTATCATCGGCGCGGGCCCGGCCGGTCTGAGCGCAGCATTGGAACTGAAGAAGCAAGGCCGAAATCCTCTGATTCTCGAAAAAGGCGACCAGGTTGGCGGGTTGATGCGTTCGCCGCGCTGGGGGGATTTCATTCTGGATCTGGGGCGCAAGGAGCTTTACGCGCGCTTTCCCGAGATCGACGAACAGTGGGAAGGGGTTCTGGGCGAGGACTACGGACCGTACCCGCATCGGGTCGGCAGCCTCTATCGTGGCCACATCGTTGAAATGTCGGGCCGGTATCGCGGACAGTTCCGGGGCATGCCCCTGCCCTGGCTGGTGACCGGCGGGATCGGCATGCTTGCCGGTTGGGTCCGCGGCGCCCTGCGCAAGCCCTCAAATTACAAGGATTTCTGGTACGGACGCGTCGGCGGCCCCTTTGCCCGCATTCTGGCGCAGGGCTATTGGGAGAAGTTTCGCGGTGCGACATGGGCGGCAATGCCGCCTCCGCAATCGGACCCGCTGGGCCAGGATGGCGGCGGTTTCCTCGGTTCCGTCAAGAAGACCTTTCAGATGGCCCGGCGCGGCGGGGTCTCACGTCAGATTGCATGGCGTCACCCCCGCTGCGGAACCGGGCAGTTGTTTGAAGGGCTGGCCGACCAATATCTGGAAATGGGCGGGCAAATCGCCTTTGACGCAGAGGTGACGGATCTGAACCTGCTGCCGGACGGCACGGTTCGGGTCAACTGGACGCACGATGGTGAAAATCATGAGCGCATCCTGAATCACGTGATTTCAAGCCTGCCCATTGAACAGCTGTGGGCGATGCTCGACCCCGAGGAAATCCCCGGCGGCGCACCGCCTCCCCCCGGACCGGAATCCAACAGGGCAGTTCTGCTGGTCTACCTGTTCCTCAAAACGCCACCCAGCTTCGAGCACGCCTGGCTTGAGGTAAATGATCCCGATCTGCATTGCGGCCGCGTGACAAACTTCGCGGCATTCGGCGGAGGTATGGTGCCAGACGGCCACTCGTGCCTGTGCGTCGAGTATTTTTGCGCAGGTGACAACCCGATCCTGTCCATGAGCGAGGATGAACAGATTGAGTTGGCTCAGTCCGAAATGGCCTCGGTCGATCTCATAGACCAAAAGGACCTTCTGGGCGCGCATGTTCTCTACATGCCACGGACAAACGCGGCAGCCAGTTGGCGTGAACAGCAATCAGCACACAGATCGGCTTTGTTCGAACGGGTCGGAACCTTCAAGGGCATCTACCATGTAAACCGTCCGGGCGCGGACTGGGCCAGCCTTGCGGGCATTCAGGCCGCACGCGCAATTGCGTCCAATGACCGGACCTATTTCGACCGTGTGGCAGATCCGACCAGACGCCAGGAGGATCGGATACCGGCTCAGGCTGCTGCTGCCGAATAAAACTGGGGTCTTCTCCTTATTGAATCCGTGGGCACGACTTTTGAACGTGCAAGATGTTGAAATCACGCATTCAGTTTGAAGGAGGCCTTCCCTTCGCCCGCTCGCTTTGCGTCTAACGCGAACGGCACAAACCGGCTTGCGGCGACGAACACAAACTACCTTTCGTCGCCCGCCATCGTGGCCAACCAGGTCTCGACATAGCTCATGCCACTGACAGCATCGATGTCCCAAGGATCATCGGCTTGTGTTGGGTCCAACCCATCCCGCGTTTGCTCCCACGCGTCCGGCAAACCATCCCCATCGCTATCTATCGCCACCGAGAGGTCGCCCGCTGAAATCTCAGGCCAGCCCCCGGCCTGCTCCACCCGGTCGATTACTTCTCCGGTGCAGTTGCGCACATCTTCGATCACGGTTTCATCCAGTGAATCCGGCGCCCGGCGTCCCTCAATCCTGTCCCCCGCCCGAGTCAGTACTGAATCCAGAACCTCAGTCGAAGGCATTGGCCGGGTTGTCAGTGTCCAACTGCCGGGGGCAACCTGACGCGTCTGGGCAGTCTCATCGAGGACATCCACGCTCCGACGACGACACCCAGGAGGGGTCCGGGCTACGTTATCCTCTGCCCACAGCGAGACGGTGTTATTGTCCTCCCACTCGAACACCTGCACCGCCTCGGGCGTCTTGCGAACGGTGTTGGGACCAGTCAGCGCAATGTTCCCAAGATAGGCGACAGCCACATCTCCAAGAAGATCATAGAACTCTCCGAACTGACTGATCGGGTTGTAAAAAACGTTGTTGATGACCTCGATCGGACCGATCTCAGTACCTTTGATGTCGGGTATGCGGTCACGATGATGAGCGAACAGATTCCGCAGCACCGAAATCCGCCCGCACTGATTTCCACGTCCTTCGGCCGAGCATAACAGCGCACCCTTGGAGTGCGGCCCTTTCGGATGTGTGGAATCGTCCAAACTGAGGGCCAGTATGCTGTCCGCCAGCGTGATGTCCGCTGCGGTGGAATTCGAGACATGGACGTTGAATGTCTCGTCCGTGGCAAAGCCCAGCGACAGACTGCCCAGGTAGATTCTCTGCCCGTTTTCGATGGTCACGGCATCAACCGTTGGAGACATCTCTTCGCTGGGACCGGGGCGGGCCTTGAGAAACCGAATGACGATGTCATGGGCGTTCTTCAAAACCAACGTGCCCGACCGTCCCTTGACGATGCGCAACTGTATGCCGTCGCCCGGTGCGGTTTGACCGGCAATGTAAGTGTTCGAGCCAACGCGAAGCGGACTATGCAGATCGATGGTGCCGCTCACGGCAAAAACGCAGACACGGGGCGTTTGCGCAGTTTCTGCACATTGCCGCAATGAGCCGGGGCCGTGATTTGCGAGCGTGGTGACGGTGAATATCTCACCACCCTTCCAGCCTACAGCGCCGGCTCCGTAACCCTCGGCTCCGGGAAATGCGACGTCGCCGGCGTCCGCCTTGCCCGCAAGCACAGAAACCACCAATGCTGCAGATAAAAGAAACCGGGTATGGGACACTTGAACTACCCTCGGGAAACCAACTGTCAAAGCAATCATTACCATCTCTCCAATCTGTCCCGGGACCATGTCGTGCGCAACTTCACAGCTGTCGGCAACTAGTGGGGCGCACGGGTTTGGAACCAAACCGATCGTTGCGGGATTCAACCACGCTCACCATCGCAAAGACACATCTCTTGACGAACGGGCGAACAATTTTTCGTGTGAAAACAAGGTGCAAAACGTCCGGACCATCCGGAGCAGACCTTTGGCACCGCGCGGTGAGCCCTGCATGCTTGCCGTGCAACGACGTCCACGCGTGAAGCAGGGCCGGTATCGAAAATACGTGTCTCAAATCCACTCAACCCATTACCACAACACAACTAAACCTTCCTCGAACACCTTCGAACGGACCGCGCGAGACACAAATCTCCGCGCCAATGGTCAGCCAAATCTCGGCGGTTGGACCTCAGCCAAATATCTCGCGTTTCGACCCGCCGTACACCGCTCGCACGCCTGCAACGAAATCTGCAGCGCACCTCTTTCAAAAACTTGCAAAAAGCCTCGATTCCGTACAAGTTAATATTGTTTTTATCCGTTAGATTCGTGTTTGAAAATAACGGCAAATTTTCTCGTTCGCGTCGAGAGGGGGTCTTTCTGACGTAAGTTCTGAGTTTCTGTCTCCGGGTGATGGATGTCGCTGCGGAGGCTTTGTAATTGCGGATTAGATTGTGAACAGGGTACTGGAAGTTCTTATTTGCATTGTGGCTGGCGTTTTGGCTTTGCCGTTTTTTTTGCTCGCCTGTCTTGTGGTGGCGCGAACCTTGGGTCGCCCGCTGTTTTTCACCCAACCGCGCGCAGGCCTTCACGGGCGAATGTTTCTTTTGCACAAGCTGCGCAGCATGAGTGACGCGCGGGACGCCGATGGTGCGCTGCTGCCCGACGTAGACCGTCAAACCGCCGCGACTGCTTTGCTGCGCCGGTTGCGTCTGGACGAAGTGCCACAACTTCTCCTGATCCTGAAAGGGGACATGGCGCTCGTCGGACCCCGCCCGCTGCTGCCCGAAACTATTGAGGCGTTTGCGGCGGCTGGCCAGACGCGATGCTCAGTTCGGCCCGGTCTTACCGGCTGGTCGCAGGTCAGCGGAAACACGGCCCTTTCCAACGATGAAAAGCTGCAGCTTGATCTGTGGTATGTGGCCCATCGCTCGCTGGGGCTGGATATTCAAATCCTGATCGAAACCATTGGCGTGGCGCTCGGCGGTGAGCGCCGCCGCCATGACCGGATCAACCAAGCCGCCCGCTGGCTGGCCGCCGAAGGATACCCTACATTGCAGGAGTCTCCGGCATGAAGACCGTGTTCGTCGGCGCGGTCGAGGGATCGCATGTAGCGCTCTCGGCGATTTGTGCAGCCGGGCACGCCCCCGAACTTGTCGTGACGCTTCCGTCCGAGCTGGCACACCGGCATTCCGATTTCGCGGATCTCACACCAGTGGCCGAGCGCTACGATGTGCCGGTCCACTACACGGCCAAAAGCGACTCGGACGGCACCATCGCCGCAATCGCGGCGACTGAGCCCGATCTTATTCTGGTCATCGGCTGGTCGCAGCTTTGCGGACCGGAATTTCGCGCCATCCCCAAGCTGGGCTGCATCGGGTTCCACCCCTCGGCCCTGCCCCGTCTGCGCGGGCGCGGCGTAATCCCGTGGACCGTGCTGCTGGGCGAAAGCGATGTGGGGGCGTCCCTTTTCTGGTTGGGCGAAGGCGCCGATGACGGCCCGATCGCGGCGCAGGCCCGGTACGCGGTTGACCCCGAAACAGTGACCGCGCGCGAGCTTTATGACCGCGCTCTGCAGGCATTGACCGAGCTGTTACCGCAGCTTCTGACCCAGATCGAAGGCGGCGACATCCCCGCCGCACCGCAGCCCGAGACCGGCATCAGCATCTGCGCCCGGCGGCGGCCCGAGGACGGCCATATCGACTGGAACCGTCCGGCCGCCGATATCCACCGCCTGATCCGTGCCGCAGGCCCGCCCTATCCCGGCGCCTTCACCGACATGAGCGATGGCACACGGCTGGTGCTGACCGCCGTCCGCCACACCCCGCGCGAAGGTTATTACATCGGCCTACCCGGTCAGGTGCAGGCCATCGACGGGCAGAACTTTACCGTGGCCTGCGGCGACGGGCGCTGCATCGACATTCTCGACTGGTCGGGGGCGGACAAGCCCCCCGCCCTGCACTCGA
The DNA here is from genome assembly GCF_040830605.1 of Ruegeria sp. Taxonomy (GTDB): domain Bacteria; phylum Pseudomonadota; class Alphaproteobacteria; order Rhodobacterales; family Rhodobacteraceae; genus Ruegeria. The sequence continues at coordinate 151,956 of NZ_JBFOMD010000003.1, read as the reverse complement.
AACTTGGAACCGCCGCATGAGCACGACTAACTTCATCAACACCAATGACGGCCCCGTGCTCGTGGTGGCCCCGCATCCGGATGACGAGGTGCTGGGTGCGGGCGGCACAATCGCCCGGCTAGCGGGCGAGGGGCGCGAGGTGCATGTGGCCATAGTCACACGGGGCCAACAGCCCCGCTTCAGCCAGGAACAGATCGCCACCGTTCAGGCCGAGGCGGCAGCAGCACATGGCCATCTGGGCGTGACCCATACCCACTGGCTCGATTTTCCCGCCGCCGAACTGGCCGAGCATCCGCACGGGGCGCTCAACGCCGGCCTCGGCACGCTGATCCGCGATCTTGCGCCCAGCCTCGTGCTGGCACCGCATCCCGGCGACATCCATCTGGACCATCAGCTTAGTTTTCTGTCGACGCTGGTCGCCAGCCGCCCGCATCAGGCGGAGTATCCGACCACGATTGCCGCATACGAGACGCTCTCCGAGACCAACTGGAACGCGCCGTATCTGACACCGCCATTTCTGCCGAATGTCTTTGTCGACATTTCCGGCACGCTCGAGCGCAAGCTCGAAGCATTTCGCCTGTTTGCCAGCCAGGTCAAACCGGCCCCGCATGAACGCTCGGTGGAAAGCCTGCGGGCTTTGGCGACCCTGCGCGGGGCGACGGTGCACCGTCCGGCGGCAGAGGGGTTTGTACTGGTAAGAACTGTTGTGTGAGGAGGGGGAGTTACAATGCAACATTGGCCCGTTTATGACGAGGAGCAGATCAGCGCCGTGGCTGACGTGCTTCGTTCGGGCAAGGTCAATGCCTGGACCGGTCCGGATGTAAAGGCCTTCGAGGCCGAATACTGCGCCTATACCGGTGCCCGCCATGCCATCGCCATGGCAAACGGCACGGTGACGCTGGACACTGCGATGAAGGCGCTGCAACTGCGTCCGGGGGACGAGGTGATCGTCACGCCCCGCAGCTTCATCGCCTCGGCAAGCTCGGTCATGCTGGCAGGCGGCATCCCGGTTTTTGCCGATGTGGATCCGGACACGCAGAACATCACGCCGGAAACCATCGCGCCGCTGATCGGCCCCCGCACGCGCGGCATCATTCCGGTACATCTGGCGGGCTGGCCCTGCGACATGGACGGCATCATGGAACTGGCCCGCACCTACGGGCTGTGGGTGATCGAGGATTGCGCCCAGGCGCATGGTGCCATGATCGGTGACCGGCATATCGGCACCATCGGCACCTTTGGTTCGTTCTCGTTCTGTCAGGACAAGATCATGACCACCGGTGGCGAAGGGGGACTGCTGCTGACCAATGACGACGATCTCTGGTCGCGAGCATGGAGCTACAAGGATCACGGTAAGGATTACGACACCGTGTTCAACCGCGACCACCCGCCCGGATTCCGCTGGCTGCATGACGCGGGTCCGGGCACCAATCTGCGCATGTCCGGCCCTGCCGCCGCACTTGGCCGGGTGCAACTGACCCGCCTGAACGACTGGCGCGCGCACCGGACCACCAGCGCTCACATTCTGGCCGACGCGCTGTCGCGCAGCAGCGCCCTGCGCGTGCCGATGCCGCCCGTTGATGTGACCCACGCCTATTACCGCTTTTACGCCTTTGTCCGGCCCGAGACACTGGCCCCGGACTGGAGCCGCGACCGCGTCGTGGCCGAGATCATCGCCTCGGGCTTCCCGGCCTTCTCGGGCAGCTGTTCCGAGATCTACCGTGAGGGCACGTTCCGCAAACGCGGGCTGGGCCCCAAGGAGCCGCTGCCGGTGGCACAGGAACTGGGCGAGACCAGCCTGGCGTTTCTGGTCGACCCCACCTGGTCGCACCACCGGATCGGTCAACTGGCCGAGTGTGTGCTCGATGTCATGGATCGGGCCATGGCGCACAGCCCGCGCAAAAAGGCACACGCCTGATAGGCAAAAACGCAAAAGGCGCCCGGATTGCTCCGGGCGCCTTTTTTGTGCGCAGAAATGAGCTCAGCCGATGATAGCGTTCAGCGTCGCACTCGGGCGCATCACGGCTGCGGTTTTGGCAGGATCTGTGTGATAGTACCCACCCAGATCCGCCGGTTTGCCCTGAGCGGCAGCCAGTTCCGACAGGATCTGCGCCTCACCATCGGCCAGTTCCTTGGCAATCGGTGCGAAATGCGCGGCCAGTTCGGCATCGTCGCCCTGCGCCGCCAGCGCCTCGGCCCAGTAGCGGGCGAACCAGTAGTGGCTGTCGCGGTTGTCAGGCTCTCCCACCTTGCGGCTGGGCGATTTGTTGTTGTCCAGAATGCCCTGCGTTGCTACTTCGGCCGCCGCGCCCAGAACACCCGCCTTGGCGTTGCCCTGCGCATCCGCAAGGAAGTTCAGCGATTCCCCCAGCGCGCAGAATTCGCCCATCGAATCCCACCGCAGGTGGTTTTCCTCAACCAGTTGCTGCACGTGTTTTGGCGCCGAACCACCGGCGCCAGTCTCGAACAGACCGCCACCCTGCATCAGCTTCACGATCGACAGCATCTTGGCGCTGGTGCCCAGTTCCAGGATCGGAAACAAATCTGTCAGATAGTCCCTCAGCACGTTGCCGGTGATGGCAATCGAGTCGTTCCCTGCAGTGATGGTCTCCAGCGACTGACGAGTCGCCTCACGCGGCGCCATGATCTTGAACTTGTCTGCCACCCCGGCGGCCTCCAGCGCCGGTTTCACATAGGCGATCAGCTGTGCGTCGTGGGCACGGTTTGCGTCCAGCCAGAAAATCGCCTCGGATCCGGTCAGGCGCTGACGATCCATCGCCAACTGAATCCAGTTCTCGATCGGCGCCTTTTTGACGGTGCAGGAGCGCCAGATGTCCCCTGCCTCGACCTCATGCGAATGCAGTGTCTCGCCATTGGCCAACACGATGCGGATGGTGCCGTCCGCAGGTGCCTGGAATGTGGTGGGGTGCGAGCCGTACTCCTCAGCCTTCTGCGCCATCAGACCCACGTTGGCCACGGCCCCGGCGGTCGCCGGGTTCAGCGCGCCGTTGGCTTTGAAGAACTTGATGCTCTCATCGTAGACCGGCGCATAGCAGTTGTCCGGGATCGCGCAGTTGGTGTCGCCCTTGGCTCCGGTCTCATCCCAACCCTTGCCGCCAGCACGGATCACAGCAGGCATCGAGGCGTCGATGATCACGTCCGACGGAACATGCAGGTTGGTGATGCCCTTGTCCGAGTCGACCATATACATGGACGGACGATCGGCCTTCACCGCTTCGATGGCGGCCATGATGTCTGCGTTGCCCGCGACGCGCTCCAGCAGGTCACCCATGCCCGAGTTGGGGTTCACGCCCAGCTCTTCCATCTCGGCACCGAATTTCTCGAACACCGGCGCCAGCCACGCCTTGACCGCGTATCCAAAGATGATCGGATCCGAGACCTTCATCATCGTGGCCTTCATGTGCAGCGAGAACATGGTGCCATCGGCCTTGGTATCCGCGATGGCATCCGCCAGAAACGCCGACAACGCCTTGACCGACATATAGGTCGCATCCGCCACGGTACCCTCGTCCAGCGGCCAGCCGTCCTTCAGAACGGTAACGCCGCCATCCTTGGCGACAAACTCGATCTTCGCATCTCCGGCCTGCGCGGCAGTGATGGTGGCCGATTTCTCGTTGGCGTAGAAATCATTGCCCGGCATTGAACTGACCTTGGTCTTGCTGTCCGACGCCCAAGCCCCCATCGAATGCGGGTTTTTCTGAGCGTAGTTCTTGACCGCCCGCGCCGCCCGACGGTCCGAGTTGCCTTCGCGCAGGACCGGGTTCACCGCCGAGCCCTTGATGGCGTCATAGCGGGCCCGGACCGCCTTTTCTTCGTCGGTCTCGGGCTCTTCGGGATAGTTCGGGATATCGTACCCCTGCCCCTGCAGCTCGGTGACCGCCGCCACCAGCTGCGGCACCGAAGCCGAAATGTTTGGCAGCTTGATTACATTCGCCGCAGGCGTTTTTACCAGTTCCCCCAGCGCCGCCAGATCGTCCGACTGTTTCTGCGCGTCCGTTAGGCCTTCGGGGAATGTCGCCAGAATACGGCCCGCCAGCGAGATATCCTTGGTGCCGACGCTCACGCCAGCCGCCGATGCGAACTTGCGAATGATGGGCAGAAAGGACGCCGAGGCCAGCTCGGGCGCTTCGTCTACAATGGTATACAATACGTCGAAGTTCGATTTATCTGCCATATTCCTTTACCTTTTTTAAGCCTTTCAGGGGCGTGCGATCCAGGAGTGGGGCTGCGTCATGCGCAGCGCAGGGAGGGTCGGCGCCTTCTCCGCCGAGCCCAAGCGACTCTGTTTGACACCGTCCCCATAAATCACTGCGCGCCGTGTTTCAATCGACCCAAGGCGCGCATTTTGCCCCAGTCCCCGCAATTTCGTGCGATTGCCTGCGAATTGGGCAATGCGCAACGGGGTTCAAGCCAGACTTTTTAAATCTGAGAGGCGGTGTGCGGTCGCTACACCTCTTTCTCGACTGAGATCATCGGCATGGAGTCTCCAAGAAGTTCGATATAGCGCTCCACAATGTTGTCGAGGTGCTGGCGAGAATTTGCTCTTTCTTCCGAGCTAAAGGGAACGCCAGCACAAGCGATAACTTTCAGTAGTATTCTTCGCCCGTGCCGTCCCGTGTCTGCCACGAAACGAGCAAACTCCTTGCGCGCGAGGTCAGGCCTGCCGATCTGAGAATATGCTATCCCGCGATACATATGCTCCACGCTGTCGCCTAAGACAATCTTTACGCTGAGGCTACTCCAATAATGTTCGTACCAAATCTTGTCGGAATATGCCTCCTGCCGGGTCCTTTCTGCATATCGTTCAACAAAACTGATGCCTGTGTTCTCGTCACCAAGTCTAAGATGGATTAATCCCGGCCAGAACAATTCACTGAACGCGCTGGGCTCAAGACGCGACCACTCGATACCGGCGTCCAACGCGCTGTTTAGTTCCTGCGTGTGAATCACATGCATGACCGCCAAATAGCGATGAACCCAAGGGCGATCGGGCCAGCGGAGGCTGGCGTCTCTGAGAAGTTTCATCACATCGGAGTATTCGGCCATGCCGTATCGAATGTTGATCACCGCCTTTGCCGCATTCGAGGCGTTCGGATCAATTTCCAGAATACGTTCATAGTCCCGCAATGCATTCTGGTGTTCCTCGTGGCGCACATGCAGCTTGGCCCGGTTCCAAAGCACATAGGTACTGTCCGGCTTGATCGTCAAAGCCCGGTCAAAATCTTCCGTAGCGGCGGCCCGGTTTCCAACTGAGGAGTTGATATATGCCCGCCAAACCCAATTGCGCACATTCTCCGGCTGCAACTGCAGCGCCTGGTCAACATCCGCAATCGCATCTTCATAATGCCTGTTGCACTGATGTGCCCAAGCCCGCTCTCTGAGAAACAATCCCTTATCCGCAGGCGACAGGCCTTCGACTTCAAGCAGCGAGGTGCAGGCGTTCACAACGTCCTTAGGCTTGGCCGAGTTGCTTTGGCATGTCGCCGCCAGATCGGCGTATCGGTTTGAGGATCGCAACGCATCTGTGGAGGCAATAAAAACGGCGGCGGCAGCAATGAACAAGGCAATAAGGCGTATTCGCATTCAGGGTCTTTCTGTTGTGAACCACTCCCCTTCAGGTAGTAACGATTGTGGTAGATAACAAGTGAAAGACCTGTCAGGCCGCCGGAAACACGATCTCGAACCGCGCCCCCTCCTCCGAAGGTACCAACGCGATCCGCGCCCCATGTGCGCCCAAAAGATTGGTGGCGATGGTGAGGCCCATGCCGGTGCCACCCTTCTCGCGCGCCGTGGTGAAAAAAGGCACAAAGATGCGGTCCCGATTGCCCTCGGAAATCCCGGGACCATTGTCCTGAACAATCAGCCTGCCCCGCTCGGCGGTCAGCCTTACCCGGGTGGCACCGTGTCGCTGAGAATTTTTCAGCAGGTGCTGCAGCACGATGCTCAGTCCCGATTCCGCTAAGGGTATCAATTCCCTGCCGCCCTCAATGTGCAGATCTAGCCCAGGAAAATCGTCGCGCAACGTGCCCACAAGGTCATCCAACCGCACCTGCCCATGATGCTCGGGCGCACGCGCTGCCGTGACCCGATGCAGCGCTTGCAAATGGGCTTGCATCTGATCAGCGGCTCCCAGCATCTGCCCGACCAGCGCGGCGTCCTGCGCCCCCAATCCGGGCGCGTCCTGCAACAGTTCGCCCGCCGCCCTGATCGACGTCACCGGCGTTTTCAACTCATGCGTCACGTGATCGGCAAAGCCACGGATCGAGGCTTCGCGCCGCTGCAACGTGCCGGTCATATCCAACACTGCTGCGCCAAGCCTGGACAACTCCTGCGTGCCGAAATGGCTGGGCGGCCTGCCCACCTCGCCGCGCTGCACCGCCGCCGCATAATCGGCAAGCGCCGTGATCGGGCGCAGAAGCAACCGGACCAGCAAATATCCCAGAAACGCCGTTGCCAACCCGATCAGCAACGCCAGCAGCAATGCGGCCCTGCGGAACCCGATTTCGGGACCCAGATAGCGCAGCGCCACCAGCCCCAACAGCGACAGGGCCAGCGTCCCCGCCAGCCCTCCGCCCAGCACGAACCCCAGCGAGGGCCGCCATTTCCGCCTCAGCCGGGCCATGCACCCATCCTGAGCCCGATCCCGTGCACCGTCTCGATCGCACTGGCCCAGCCCTGCTCACCCAGCTTGCGGCGCAGGTTGCGCAGGTGGCTGTCCAGCGTCCGGTCTGAGACCTGAGAACCGGCGCCATAAATCGCCTCGATCAATTGGGGGCGCGACACGATCATCTCAGGCGTCTGCATCAGCCGCCGCAGGATCGACATCTCGGTCGCCGTCAGCGCCAGCGCCGCGCCGTCGACCCGCACCATGTGACCGGCGCTGTCCACCTCCAACGGCCCGTGCCGCAGCACGGATTGACCGTTGGGCTGGCGCGCCCGCTTCAGAATCGCCTTGATCCGCGCCACCAACTCGCGCGGGCTGAAGGGTTTGGTTACGTAATCGTCTGCCCCCAGTTCCAGCCCCAGAATGCGGTCGATCTCATCATCCCGGGCCGTCAGGAACAGGATCGGCACATCCGACCGGACCCGCAGCTTGCGGCACACCTCCAGCCCGTCCATCTCGGGCAGCCCTACGTCCAGCACCACCAGCGCCGGGGCCTCACGGGCCGCATGGGTCAGCGCCATCTGCCCGTCCCGCGCGGTGACGACCTGAAACCCCGCCCGCTCAAGCGTGATCGAGACCAGCTCTCGCAGGCGCGGGTCGTCATCCACGACGAGGATCTTCATGCGGGCTCTCCGGTTCCGTTGCGACGGCCAGACTACGGATCACCCGATCCGCGCGAAACCCCCATTCGCGCCAGTTGCCGATCCTTGGCGGCTGGGCTTCGCAACCTGCCATATGCGGCGCGGCCGCAAGTTCCGCCGCGGCCATCGGACCCAAGAGACAGACATAGTACGCGTCATACCGCTCCGTTTGCCGCAGGTTTTCCCGCGCGATGAGGGCCGCGAAGTTCACGAAACAGCAGGCGTAGAGAACAGCCACCCCCAAGACGGCACAGCGCAGCAAAAGCCAGCGGTTCGGCCTCTCACACAGGATCTGCCAGGCAGTCAGGCACAGCCCCACGGCCACGATCCCCATCCAGATCCCCGCATGCACCCGCAGATAGGTGAACCCATAGGCCTCGACATAAAGCGACAGCCGCAGAAGCGACGAGATGACCAGCGCCACGTTCTGCCCCAGCCACAGCAGAACCAGCGGCCTCAGGCCGCGCCGTTCGTGCAGAAACGGGCGCGCGGCCAGCGCAAAAGCCCCGGCAAGTAGCGCGGTTGCCACCAGCGGATAGGCGCCGCGATGAGCGTATTGCGCATAGCTCATCCCATCGGGCAGGGCCGCCCCGCCCCACAGATAGACCGCGTCCATCGCTGTTTGCACCGCCATCAGCAGGTTGAACAGGATCAGCGCATTCGCCACCGACGCGGCATTGATCCCAAGCCCCGGCATCCGACGCGGACGATTGGGCCCGGCCTTGGGCGCCAGCAGCCCGGTCTCGACCGCAACTGCCAGAATGGGCCAAATCAACAGGGCCGCGCCAAGCCAGAACAGCACCCGCTCAACCCGAATACCTGCATCGAAAAACCGCTCCAGCCCGTCGCTCAGCACCGGGTTGGCCGAAATCAGCAAACCGCCCAAAAGCAGCCCGCCGCCCACCGGAAAGGCCCAGCTTTGCCAGACCTGCGCGCCCGCCCCGCCCGCGCGCAGCGTATTTCGAGCCTCTCGTGCCATCTGCCGGGCCTGCCACAGGCCGAGAATTGGGAAGAGCCCAAGAAACCGCCGGATTGCGCGGCCCAGATCCTCGCAACGGCCCAGCACCGCCCAGCACAGCGCCACCACCGAGCCGCCCAGCAGGAACGCAACCGAAAGCACCTGAACGTATTCAACCACGGGCAGGACACTCAGCCCCAGCAGCACCACGGGCCCTACCATGCCCCGCACCCGGCCCAGCTGCACACACACAACCGCCCCGACAGCCAGAGCAAACACCGCCAGCGACACGCCCGGCAGGTAATCGAGAAACAACACGTCCGCCAAAGCCACCAGCAGCGCCAATCCGCCGCCAGCGCTCCATGGTCCCTTTGCTATCCCGCCATCTTCCCGCTCAGGCCGATCACCCGGCGAGTCCAGCCACCAGCTATCCTGCACCACCGAGGCAGGTACGCCCCGAACAACAAACTGTCCCATCTTCTGCTCCATTCTTGCCGCCTCCGGTCTGCCCGGCGCCCGTGCAGACCACCGCGCAGCACATGTGCAGAAGATGTGCAGATGCGGATTTTCTCGGATCCCCTCTGCTGCCTCTTCCCCTCCCCTTCCCCGCTGTCTACAAAGACCCTCCAACAGCCCCGGAGGACCCCCCTTGGACCGCATCGCCCGCACCATCGCCACGGAAATCAGCGCCCGTCCGGAACAGGTCGGCGCCGCGGTCAAACTGCTGGACGAGGGGGCAACCGTGCCCTTTGTCGCCCGCTACCGCAAAGAGATGACGGGCGGGCTGGACGACACGCAACTGCGCACGTTGTCCGACCGGCTGACATACCTGCGCGAGCTTGAGGCACGGCGCGACACGATCCTGAACTCGATCAAGGACCAGGGCAAACTGACCGACGGCCTGATCAAATCCATCGCGCAGGCCGAGACCAAGGCGCAGCTTGAAGACATCTATCTGCCCTACAAGCCCAAGCGCCGCACCAAGGCGATGATCGCACGCGAAAACGGGCTGGAGCCGCTGGCCGATGCCATCCTCGCCGACCGCATCGTCGACCCCGAAGCGCTGGCGCAGGGCTACGTGACCGAAGCGGTGCCCACGACCAAGGACGCGCTGAATGGCGCGCGGGACATCATCACCGAACAGCTGACCGAGAATGCAAACCTTCTGGGCGAGTTGCGGAGCTTCATGCAGCGCGAAGCCCATCTGACCTCGAAAGTGATCGAAGGACAGGAACAGACGGGCGCAAAGTTCAGCGACTACTTCGATCACTCCGAGCTTTGGGCCAACGCCCCTTCGCACCGCGCGCTGGCGATGCTGCGCGCCTCGAAAGAGGGTATCGTGACGCTCGACATCGCGCCCGAGCCCGAAACCGGCGCAGCGCGGGCCGAGGCCATTGTCGCGGCTCATCTGGAAACCCGGGGCGATGGGCCGGGGGACAAATGGCTGCGCAAGGTTGCGGGCTGGACCTGGCGGGTGAAGCTGTCGCTGTCGATGATGGTCGAGCTGATGGCCGATCTGCGCACCCGCGCGCAGGAAGAGGCCATTCAGGTCTTTGCCCGCAACCTCAAGGATCTGCTGTTCGCCGCCCCGGCCGGTCCGCGCCCGACACTGGGCCTCGACCCGGGCATCCGCACCGGCGTGAAGGCCGCAGTCGTGGACGCCACCGGCAAACTGATCGCCACCGACACCCTCTACCCGTTTCAGCCCAAGAACGACCTTCGCGGGGCGCAGGCCACGATCTTCAAGCTGATCGCCGAGCACAATGTCGAGCTTATTGCCATCGGCAATGGCACCGCCAGCCGCGAGACCGAGCGGCTGGTGGCCGACACGCTGAAACTGCTGCCGAAATCGGTGAAGGCGCCCACCAAGGTTGTGGTGTCTGAGGCTGGCGCCTCGGTCTATTCCGCTTCGGAACTCGCCGCCCGCGAGTTTCCCGATCTGGACGTCAGCTTGCGCGGCGCGGTGTCGATTGCCCGCCGCCTGCAGGATCCGCTGGCCGAGTTGGTCAAGATCGAACCCAAATCCATCGGCGTCGGCCAGTACCAGCACGACGTGGACCAGCATCGCTTGTCGCAATCGCTGGAGGCGGTGATCGAGGATGTGGTGAACGCTGTGGGTGTCGATCTGAACATGGCCTCGGCCCCGCTTTTGGCCCATGTCTCGGGTCTCGGACCGGGCCTCGCCGAAGCGATTGTCACGCATCGCGACCTCAATGGCGCGTTTTCCTCGCGGAAGGATCTGCTCAAGGTCGCCCGCCTCGGCCCCCGCGCCTTTGAGCAATGCGCAGGCTTCCTGCGTATCCGTGACGGTGCCGAGCCGCTGGATGCCTCCTCGGTCCACCCCGAGGCTTATGGCGTCGCCCGCCGCATCGTGCAGGCCTGCGGCCGCGATATCCGCCAGATCATGGGTGACACCGGCGCTCTGAAGGGACTAACGGCCGAGCAGTTCGTCGATGACCAGTTTGGGCTACCAACCGTGCGCGACATCCTGTCGGAGCTGGAAAAACCCGGCCGCGACCCACGTCCCAGCTTTGTCACCGCCTCCTTCGCGGATGGCGTCGAAGAGATCACCGACCTCAAACCCGGCATGGTGCTTGAGGGAACCATCACCAACGTCGCCGCCTTCGGCGCCTTCGTCGATATCGGCGTGCATCAGGACGGGCTGGTCCATGTCAGCCAGTTGGCCGATCGCTTCGTCAAGGACCCGCATGAGGTGGTCAAGACCGGCCAGGTGGTCAAGGTCCGCGTCACTGAGGTGGACGTACCCCGCAAACGCATCGGGCTGAGCATGCGCAAGGATGGCGGCGCCTCGGCCCGCGAGGACCGCAGCGCGCGTGGCCCGGGTGGCGGCAAACCCCGTGGCAAAGGCCCGATGAAGGCCGATCCAAAGGGCGGCCGCGCGCAAACCGGTGCCTTGGGCGCCGCTCTGCAAGACGCCTTCCGCAAACGGTGAACCTAAGGAAACCCCGGCTCAGGTCAACCGGTCGCGTTGATGCGTCGGCTTGATCCCAAACGCCGCCTTGTAGACGCGCGAAAAATGGCCCGGGCTCTCGAACCCGCAGGCAAAGGCCACATCGGTGACCGAGGATTCCGTCTGGACCAGCAGGTTGCGTGCCCGGTCCAGACGCATCTCCATGAAGTATTTCTTTGGGGACGTGTTCAGATATTTGCCGAACAGCCGCTCCAGTTGGCGGGTCGAAATGCCCACCCGTTCGGCGATAACAGTGGGTGACACCGGGTCGCCGATCTGATCTTGCATCAGCTGGATCGCCCGCGCCAAATGCGTGTTGCGCATCCCGTTGCGTGACTGCAGCGACACTTTCTGCTCGGCCGTCGCATTGCGCACCGCGCTATAGACCATCTGATCCGCCACCGCGACGGACAGGTCATAGCCGTGGTCGCGTTCGATAAGGTGCAGCATCAGATCCGCCGTAGCCGTTCCGCCGGACGCGGTGACGTGCTTTTCGTCCGCCACAAAAACGCTGCGCACCAGATTCACTTCGGGAAACGCCTCCATAAAACTGTCGTGGTATTCCCAGTGAATCGCCGCTTGCATCCCGTCGAGGAACCCGGCCTCGGCCAGCACCCACGCCCCGGAACACAGCGCCCCGATCCGCGTACCTTGGGCTTTTTCCCTGCGCAGCGCGGATAGCAGGGGCTTGGTGACGTGGTTGCGCATATGGATGCCCGACAGGACCAACAACCGGTCGCATCTGGGCACGTTGTCGAACCCGTGATGGACAAGCGTTACCGAGCCGTTTGAACAAACCGCCCTTTCCCCCTGCTCCGACACAAAGGACCAGCGATAAAGCTCTTGCTCGCTGACCAGATTGGCGATGCGCAGAGGTTCGACCGCACAGGAAAAGGCCAGGTGCGAGAACTCCTCGACCAGCACAAAGGCGAAATGTTGGGTCATGAGCCCCACTCCCTCCTGCCTGAACGCAGTCCGCATCAGGCTGCCCCGCACATGACGGACGATAATGCCGGGATTATTCCGCAGCGACGCGGGCATCGTCCAGCCAGCGCTCGCAGAAGTTTCGACACTCTTCGACCCTTACCAGTATCCGCCGTGTACTCTAGTTAAATTCTCATTGTGTACAATATGTATTCTATCTATCGTGCACGTGAAATGGCATCCATGGTGCGATTCGTCATTCCGCGACCAAACCAAACTCAAAAGGGAATTTGATGAAGGACGAAGCGAAACGCCGGAAGGACGAGCTGCGGGAGCATCTCAAGGTGTCGATCCTCACCATGCGCCTGCGGCCCGGCGACGATCTGGACGAAGCGCAGCTCTCGGATGCCTTCGGCCTGTCCCGCACGCCGCTGCGCGAGGTGTTCCGGCAACTGGCGGGCGAAGGGTATCTGGACCTACGCCAGAACCGCAGCGCACGGGTGTCCGAGATGTCTCACACCACCTTGCGCGACTTCTTTTTGGCCGCGCCGATGATCTACGGCGCGATCCTGCGGCTGGCCGCGCTGAACGCCACGCCCGAACAGATCGAGGCCCTGAAGGCCTCGCAGGAGACCTTCCGGCAGGCCCTGCGCGGCGGCTCGGGCGAGGATCGCGCTCTGGCCAACAACCGGTTTCACGAGATCACCGGCGAGATGGCGGGCAATGTCTATCTGTTGCCCTCGTTCAAACGCCTGCTGATCGACCATGCACGTGTCTCGATGACCTTCTACCGGCCCGCCGATGCCCACATGGTCGAAAGCGTGTCACAGGCCAGCGCCCAGCACGACGCAATCATCGCAGCGATCGAAGCCGGCGACGATGCCGCCGCCGCACAACTGGCCGAGGATCACTGGAACCTGTCACGCGACCGGATCGAGATGTTCGTGATGCCCGAGGCACTAGACGTGCCGATGGGCGCCCTGCCCCGCTCCACTGCATGAGGATCCGATGACCCCCATTTTCAGGTTCGAGGGGATCTATACCCCCGTCGTGACGCCCTATCACGACGATGGCCGCGTCAACTGGGACGCGCTGGTCGACGTGATCGACTTTCTTATGGACAAGGGCGTGCACGGCCTGATCTCCGGCGGCTCGACCGGCGAGAACTACGCCCAAACGGTCGAGGAACGGCTTGAACTGGCGCGGTTCACGCGGGAACGGTCGGCGGGCAAGCTGCCGCTGGTGGTCGGAACCGGGACCATGCTGACCGAGGACTCCATTGCGCTCGCCACCGGTGCCTGCGAGATGGGGGCCGACGCGATCCTGCTGGCGAGCCCGCCTTATTCTGTGCCCACCGACCGCGAGAATGCACTCAACGCGCTGGCCATCGACAAGGCCGCCGACCTGCCGGTGATGCTCTACAACTACCCGCACCGCACCGGCACGATGATGGGTCCGGAATTCCTGGATCGCGTGGGCCGCAGCCGCAATTTCTGCGGCATCAAGGAAAGCTCGGGCGATATCAACCGGGTGCACCTCCTGGCCCGCGACTATCCGCATATCCAGCTCGGCTGCGGCATGGACGATCAGGCGCTGGAGTTCTTCGCCTGGGGCGCGCCGTTCTGGGTCTGCGGCGGCTCGAACTTTCTGCCCGAGGAACATGTGGCGCTCTACAACGCCTGCGTGGTCGAGGGGAATTTCTCCAAGGGACGCCGGATCATGTCGGCGATGATGCCGCTGATGCGCGTGCTGGAGCAGGGCGGCAAGTTCATCCAGACCATCAAGCATGGCGTCACCATGAACGGGCTCGACGCGGGGCCCGTACGGCCTCCGCTCAAGGGCTTGAACAAGGATGACAAGCGCGCGCTGGAACAGGTGACACGCGTTCTGAAACTCACAATTGCCGATATCGTGGCGGAGGGTTGAGACATGGATCTGCTGACACAGGACGAATACCAATCCATCGCCGCAGGCCTGACCCTACCCACCGGCGCCTTCATCGACGGCAGCTTTCGGCCCGCCACGTCGGGCAACACGTTCGAAACTGTGAACCCGGCCACCGGCGAGAAACTAGCTGACATCGCCGACTGCGACGTCGAGGACGTGGATTTCGCCGTGCTCAAGGCGCGGGAAGCGTTCGATGATGGCCGCTGGTCGAAAATGCCCCCCTCGGACCGCAAGGACGTGCTGATCCGCTTCGCCAAGCTGATGACCCGCAACGCGCGGGAACTGGCGGTGATGGAAAGCCTCGACAGCGGCAAGACCATCTATGATTGCGAAACCGTGGACGTGCCCGAGACCATTCACTGCCTGAAATGGCATGCCGAAGCCATCGACAAGATCTACGACCAGGTCTCGCCCGCCTCGGACGATCACATCGCCATGGTGGTGCGTGAACCCATTGGCGTGGTCGGTCTGGTGCTGCCCTGGAACTTCCCTCTTCTGATGCTGGCCTGGAAGATCGGCCCGGCGCTGGCGGCTGGCTGTTCTGTGGTGGTGAAACCAGCGGCGGAGACCACCCTGACCGCACTGCGCGTGGCGGAACTGGCCATGGAGGCAGGCCTGCCGCGCGGCGTTCTGAACGTGGTGCCCGGCGGCGGCGCCGAGGTGGGTGAACCCATCGGGCGGCACAGGGATATCGACATGGTGTCCTTCACCGGCTCGACCGTGACCGGCAAACGCTTCCTGACCTATTCGGCGGAAAGCAACGCCAAGGAGGTGGTGCTTGAGATGGGCGGCAAGAACCCGGCCATCGTGATGGACGACGCCGAAAACCTCGACCGGGTGGCACAGCACATCGTCAACGGCGCGTTCTGGAACATGGGCGAGAACTGCTCGGCCACCTCGCGCCTGATCGTACATAAGGACGTCAAACCCGAGCTGCTGGAGCGCATCGCCCATCACGCCAAACAATGGAATACGGGCGATCCCTTGAACCCGGAAACCCGCATGGGCGCGCTGGTCGGCAAGGACCATTTCAACAAGGTCTGCGGCTATCTGGAGCAGGCGGACAACATCGTTCTGGGCGGCAAGGCCGAGAAGGGCTTTGTTGAGGCCACGGTCGTCGAGGTTCCCGGCAACGACGCCACATTGGCGCGCGAAGAGATCTTTGGCCCGGTCCTCAGCGTAATCGAGGTGTCAAGCTATGACGAAGCCATCCGGATCGCCAATGACACCGAGTATGGCCTCTGCGCGTCGATCTTCACCGCCAACGCCAAACGCGCCATTCGCGGCGCCCGTGCTTTGCGCGCGGGGACCGTGACGGTCAACAGCTTTGGCGAGGGCGACATCTCGACCCCCTTCGGCGGGTACAAGCAGTCGGGGTTCGGCGGGCGCGACAATGGCGTGCATGCACACGACCAGTATACCCAGCTCAAGACGATCTGGATCGATCTGGCTGACGACGCTGACGAGGCTGTTGCTTGAACCGCTACACCGCGAAACGGCTGCCCCGGCAGACCGGAGCGGCGGGCTGGAACGCCATCCTGCCGCCGCAGACGGCCCTGCCGGAACTGGAACTGGACCAGACCGCCGACGTGACCATCATCGGCGGCGGCTTTGCGGGCCTCTCGGCGGCGCGCCGACTGCATCAGATCGACCCCACGCTCAAGGTAACCCTGCTGGAAGCCGGGCGCTTTGCCGAAAGCTCGGCAGGCCGCAACTCGGGCTTCATGATCGACCTCCCGCATGATCTGTCCTCAGACAATTATGCCGGTCAGGGGCTTGAGGCGGACAAGGCCGCCATCGCGCTCAACCACAGGGCAATCACCTTTGCCCATGAGGTCGCCGCCGACTGCGCCCTGCCGCAGGAGATGTTCGACCCCAGCGGCAAGATCAACGCCGCCGCGACCCTTGCTGGTGACCGGCACAACCACGACTATGCCGCGCATCTCGGGCGGCTGGGCGAGCCCTCGACCATGCTGGATCAGCAACAGATGCGGGACCTGACCGGCAGCCCGCACTACACGTCCGGCCTGTTCACGCCCGGCACGGTCATGTTGCAACCGGCGGGCTATATCCGGGCTTTATCCGCGCATCTCGCCGGGCAAATTAACGTTTATGAGAACAGCCCGGCCACGGGGTTCGACCGACAGGGCAGCGGTTGGATCGTGACGACGCCTAGGGGCAAAGTCTCCACGGGCCGCATTATCCTCGCCAATAACGGCCATCTGGAAAGCTTCGGCTTCTACCAGCGCCGGTTGATGCATATCTGCCTCTACGCCTCGATGACCGAACCGCTGACCGAAGCACAGATCAAAACGCTGGGCGGTGAGCCCCGCTGGTCCGTCACCCCCGCCGATCCGATGGGCACTTCGGTTCGTCGCATCTCGGGCAGCTATGGCGACCGGATCCTGATCCGCACCTGCGCCAGCTTTCATCCCACCATCGAAACCACCCGTATGCGACTGCGCAATGCCGGCTGGGTCCACGACCGCAAGTTTCGCGAGCGGTTCCCGCACCTGCCGGATGTCCGCATGGAACATCGCTGGGCCGGAATGCTCTGCCTCAGCCGCAACGGCTCTGCCGCCTTTGGCGAACTGGATCAGGGCGTGTTCTCGGCCTGCTGCCAGAACGGGCTGGGCACGGCCCGCGGCACGCTGCAGGGCATGGGCGTGGCGGAGCTGGTGTTGCAGGGCGGTTCGGACATCGCCGATCACTTCCTGGCGCAGCCCAAACCCACGCGCCTGCCGCCCGAACCCTTCGCGTCGCTCGGGGCCAATACCTATCTGATGTGGAAAGAGTGGCGGTCCGGCAAGGAGTGACCCGCGTCACTCCGCAAGAAAAAGGCCCGCCAGGTTGGGCGGACCAGTTGGGGGAGACTCTCAGTAGCTTTGGTTCAGTTCATCGGCAGCGGGGATTTCCCTTTCTCGCCGGGCGATGTAATCCCGCAGCGCCTCATCCTTTGCCACATCCAGTTTGGGTTCCTGGTACTCGGCCAACAGCTTGCGCGCGTGCTTCAGCGCGCGTTCGGTGATCTCGGCCTCACCCTCAGCCGCCCATTGTTCGATCGAGTTGTTGTCGAACAGCTCGGGCATGAAAAACGCGTCCTGAAAGTTCTCCTGCGTGTGCGGATGGCCCAGATAGTGCCCGCCGGGTCCAACATCCGGCACCGCCGCGACGGCCTGATCGAAATCGTCCCATTTCGGGCCCTCGGCCATGCGATAGGCCATGGCGCATTGTTCGGCATCGACCACGAACTTGGCGACCGAACAGTGCATCCCGGCCTCATTCCAGCCCGCCGAATGCCAGATGTAATTCGCCCCAGCATGCAGAACAGCAGACAGTGTCGTGGCACTTTCATACCCGGCCTGCGCGTCAAAGGTCTTGGCCCCGCCCAGCGTGTTCGAGGTGCGCCAGGGCACCCCGTAATGCCGTGCCATCTGACCGATCATGAAATTCATCAGGCTGATCTCGGGCGTGCCCGCCATCGGTGCGCCCGATTTCATCGAGACGGTCGACAGGTAATGCCCGTAGATCGCCGGAGCACCCCTGCGGATCACCTGCGTATAGGCCAGCGCGCTGAGCGCTTCGGCATTCAGCTGCGCCACGGTGGCCGGAACGCTGGCGGGGGTGTTGGCCCCGCCCAGCACGAAGGGCGAGCACAGCACCGGTTGATTGTGTCGGCAGAAGGCGCGCATGGCGCCCAGCATGGTTTCATCCCACACCAGCGGCGAGTTGCCGTTGCAGTTGCCGGTCACGACAGGATGGGTGTCGATGAACTCCTCTCCGAACAGGATCGCGCACATGTCCAGCACATCCTCGGCATTCTTGGGCGAGGTGGTCATGCCCATGAACGTCTTGTCCGAGTATTTCATCGACGAATAGGTGATCCGCAGGTGCCGCTGGCTGATCGGGTGATCATAGGGTTCCACGATGTGATGGGCCGAAGAATGCAGCGCGGGCATCATGTGACTGAGCTTATGAAACATTGCCAGATCGTCCAGCGTCGGATTGCGCCGCACATCGTCAAGATCGCGCAGGAACGGCGCGCCGGTCATCGGCACGAAGATCGAATGCCGCCCACCCAGACGCACATTCTTGTTCGGATCGCGGGCGTGATAGGTGAAATCCGACGGGATGGTGGCGGTCAACTCGCGGATCAGGCCACGGTCCAGATAGACCAGTTCCCCTTCCACCTTCGCCCCAATCCTTTTCCAGTCCTCAAGCGCAATCGGGTCGCGAAACTGGACACCAACATTTTCCAGGATATCCATCGAGGCATTGTCGATCCGCTCGACCTGACTGCCATCCATCACCTCGCAAACGGGGATACTGCGGGCCAGCCCGGGCAGCATGTCGAATTTCGGCGTGGTGCGCAGGGCTCGTCGCGACGCACGACCACCTGCGCGGGCGCGAACTGCTGTGGCTCGTTGAGGCATGTCGGCGATCTCCTTCTTGCGGCCACTGTTCCAGCCGCAGGGAAAGACCGCTTGCAGGATTCCGATATCGGATTGCAGAAAGCGACATGGCCCGAAACCGGGCCTTGATGCCAACAGAAAACCGGCGCAAATGCGCCGGTTTCCGATTACTTACCCGCCAAAATCGTCGAGCATGATGTCTTCGCGGTCCACTCCCAGATCCAGCAGCATGTTGATGACCGACTGGTTCATGATCGGCGGCCCGCACATGTAGAATTCACAATCCTCAGGCGCGGGGTGGTTCTTGAGGTATTCCTCGAACAGAACATTGTGAATGAATCCAGTATACCCGTCCCAATCGTCATCCGGCTGCGGATCGCTCAACGCTACGTGCCATTCGAAATTCGGGTTTTCGGCGGCCAGCGTGTCGAAATCCTCGACAAAGAACATCTCTTTCTTCGAGCGCGCGCCGTACCAAAACGAAATCTTGCGTTTCGAGCCCAGCCGCTTGAGCTGGTCGAAGATGTGGCTGCGCATCGGTGCCATGCCGGCGCCACCGCCGATGAACACCATCTCCTTCTCCGTGTCTCGGGCGAAGAACTCGCCAAACGGGCCCGAGATCGTGACCTTGTCGCCCGGTTTCAGGTTGAAGATGTAGGACGACATCTGACCCGGCGGGATGCCTTCCGACCCTGGCGGCGGTGAGGCCACGCGGACGTTCAGCATGATCATGCCGCGCTCTTCGGGGTAGTTCGCCATCGAATAGGCACGCTCGATCGGTTCTGCCACGACGGACTTGTACTGCCATAGATTGAACTTGTCCCAATCCTCGCGATACTCCTCCTGCACATCGAAATCGGTGTAGGACAGCTGGTGCGCGGGCGCCTCGATCTGGATGTAGCCACCGGCGCGGAAATTCACGTCCTCCCCCTCGGGCAAGTCCAGCGTCAGCGCCTTGATGAAGGTCGCCACATTGTCGTTCGACCGGACGGTGCATTCCCATTTCTTGACGCCGAATACCTCTTCGGGAACTTCGATGTCCATGTCCTGCTTGACCGCCACCTGACAGGACAGCCGGTCGCCGCAGGACGCTTCGCGCTTGGTGATATGGCTCTCCTCGGTCGGCAGGATCGACCCACCGCCCGAATGCACACGCACGCGGCATTGCGCGCAGGTGCCACCGCCGCCGCAGGCCGACGGCACGAACAGTTTCTCGGCGGCCAGCGTTTGCAGCAGTTTGCCGCCCGCGGGAACCGAGATGGTCTTCTCACCGTTGATGGTGATGTTGACATTGCCGGTCGAGACCAGCCGCGAGCGGGCCATCATGATGATGGCCACCAGCGCCAGAACGATCAGGGTAAAGAGGGCGACCCCAAGACTGAAAGTTTCCATTCCCGCCCCCTTACAGTTTGACGCCCGAGAAGGACATGAAGGCCATCGCCATCAGCCCCGCGGTGATGAAGGTGATGCCAAGGCCCTGCAGCCCGTCCGGAATGTCCGAATATTTCAGCTTTTCGCGCACGCCCGCCATCGCGGTGATGGCCAGCGCCCAGCCAAAGCCTGAGGACAGACCATAGGTCGCCGCCTCGGCAAAGTTGTAGTCGCGTTCCACCATGAACAGCGAGCCGCCAAGGATGGCGCAGTTCACGGTGATCAGCGGCAGGAAGATCCCCAGCGCGTTGTAAAGCGGCGGGAAGTACTTATCCAAGATCATCTCGAGGATCTGAACCATCGCCGCGATCACGCCGATATACGAGATCAGGCCGAGAAAGGTCAGGTCCACATCCGGGAACCCGGCCCAGGCCAGCGCGCCCGGTTTCAGCAGGTAGGTCAGCAACAGGTTGTTCGTCGGCACGGTGATCGCCTGCACGACCATCACCGAGATGCCCAGACCCAGCGCCGTCGAGATCTTCTTGCTGACCGCGATGAAGGTACACATGCCGAGGAAGAAGCTGAGCGCCAGGTTTTCGACAAAGATGGCCTTTACGGCCAGAGAGATAAGCCCTTCCATCAGTGCGCCTCTACCTGCTGGATCTTGTATTCACGTTCTTCGACCTGGTCCGGCTTCCACGTGCGGAAGGCCCAGATGATCAGACCGATGATAAAGAACGCCGAAGGCGGCAGCAGCAGCATGCCGTTGGGCACATACCAGCCACCGTTGTTCACGGTCTCCAGAATGGTGACACCGAACAGCGACCCGGCACCGAACAATTCGCGAATGAAACCCACCAACAGCAGGATCAGGCCATAACCCATCCCGTTGCCGACACCGTCAATGAAGGACGCCATCGGCGGGTTTTTCATGGCAAAGGCCTCTGCCCGGCCCATCACGATACAGTTGGTGATGATCAGGCCCACGAAAACCGAAAGGGTTTTCGAGATCTGGAAGGCGTATGCTTTCAGGATCTGGTCCACAAGTATCACGAGCGACGCGATGATCACCATCTGCACGATGATCCGGATCGAGCCGGGGATCTGGTTGCGCAGGATCGAGATGAACATCGACGCAAAGCCGGTCACGAAGGTCACCGCCAGCGCCATCACAAAGGCCACCTGCAGCGACGAGGTCACCGCCAGCGCCGAACAGATGCCCAGCACCTGCAGTGTGATCGGGTTGTTGTCGACAAGTGGGTCGACCAACAGCTCTTTCTTGGTCTGGGACATCAGATCTCTCCCGCTTGCAGTTTCGCCAGGAACGGGGCGTATCCCTGATCGCCCATCCAGAATTTCACCAGGTTGTCGACACCAACCGTGGTCAGCGTCGCTCCGGCCAGCCCGTCGATATGGTGATCGGCACCGGCGGCGGGCTGCGACTTGGCAACGGTGATCTGCAGGTCACCCGCATCGTCATGCAGCCGCTTGCCCTGCCACAGGGTCTTCCAGCGCGGGTTGTCCACCTCGGCGCCAAGGCCCGGGGTTTCGCCGTGCTGATAGAATTGCAGGCCGTAAATGTCGTTGCCATTGGCCTCAAGCGCGATGAAGCCATAAAGCGTGGACCACAGCCCGTAGCCGTGGATCGGCAGGATCACCTTGTCCAGCCCGCCCGCATCGTCGCGCAGCAGATAGATCACGCGGTATTTCGCCTTGCGGCCAATGCCCGCCGGGTCGTCGGCAAGGGCGACGCTCAGCTCGGGATCGCTGGCCGCGGCGGCATCGTCAAAGGTTGCCGCATCGAACTGATCCGTGAACGCGCCGCTTTCCAGCTCCAGCACCTGCGGCTCGAACGCGGCAAAGGCCTCGCCCACGTTGATGCCGGGCTCATAGACTCCCGCCACCTGCAGGATGTTCACCTGCTTGTCCTTAAGCTTGTTGGCCTCCTGAACCGGGCGCAGGCTGACCGCCGCGGCCGAAACGATCATCGAGGCCACAAGACATACCGCAACCGCGACGATGATCGTCTTGCCAACCGAGTCCGGCGAGGCCGCCAGGAACCGGGCGATAAGGCCCTTGTTCTGCGTGTCAGACATGGCGACGCGCCCTCCGTTTGATATTGGCCTGCACGACGAAATGGTCGATCAGCGGTGCAAAGACGTTCCCGAACAGGATTGCCAGCATCATACCTTCTGGGAAAGCCGGGTTCACGACACGGATCAACACAACCATGACACCGATCAGCGCGCCATAGATATAGCGCCCCATATTGGTGTGGCTGGCCGAGACCGGCTCGGTCACCATGAAGGCCAAACCAAAGGCATAGCCACCCAGCACGATGTGCCAGTACCACGGCAAAGCGAACATCGGGTTGGTGTCCGACCCGATCAGGTTCAACAGCCACGTAAACACGATCGTGCCAGCCAGACAGCCCACGATCAGGCGATAATTCGCGATCTTGGTGACCAGCAGAAAGGCCAGCCCGATGATGCAGGCCAGCGTCGAGGTCTCGCCGAAGCTGCCCTGAATGGTGCCGTAGAACGCGCTCCACCAGGTGATGCCATCGGCAGCCAGCGCCTGATAGCCATCGGCCGCCGACACCGCCAGCGCGGTCGCGCCCGAGAACCCGTCGACCGGGGTCCAGATGGCATCGCCCGACATGTCGGCAGGATAGGCGAAATACAGAAAGGCCCGGCCCACAAGCGCCGGGTTGAGGAAGTTCTTGCCGGTGCCGCCAAAGACTTCCTTGCCGATCACGACGCCGAAGATGATCCCCAATGCCACTTGCCACAGCGGTGCGGTGGCCGGCATGATCAAGGCATAGAGCATTGACGTGACAAGGAAACCTTCGTTCACCTCATGCCCGCGCACGGTGGCAAAGATGACCTCGAAGATACCCCCGGCCACCAGTGTGACGATGTAGATCGGCAGGAAATAGAGCAATCCGTGCATCACGTTGCCAAAGATGCTGGCCGGGTCCAGCGAGATGCCGAACATTTGCAACAGGGCGATCCGCCAGCCAGTGGCCGACTCCGGTCCCAAAACGGCAATGGCCGAATTGGCCTGATAGCCGGTATTCCACATGCCCCACAGGATGCAGGGGATCGTCGCGATGACCACATAGGTCATGATCCGCTTCATATCCACGTAAGACCGGGCATGCGGCGCCACAGTGGTGACGGTTTTTGGCGTGTAGATAAAGCTCTCGACCATCTCGTAGACGGGAAAGAGTTTCTCGTACCGGCCACCCTTGGTGAAGTGCGGCTCGATTCGGTCAAAGAAGCTGCGCAAACCCATCCGGCTCAGCCCTCCTTTTCAATCTTGGTCAGGCAGTCGCGGAGCGCGAGCCCGTATTCGTATTTGGCCGGACAGGCAAAGCCGACAAGGCCCAGGTCCTCTTCGTCCAACTCCAGCGCACCCAGCGCCTGCGCGGTGTCGGTGTCCATCACCAGCAGCGCGCGCAAAAGCTGCGTCGGCAGGTAGTCCTGCGGCATCAGCTCTTCGAACGTGCCGGTCGGCACCATGGCACGGCGGCCACCGTTGAGATTGCTGGTCAGCGCGTAAAGCTTCTTGGCAAAGGCCGAGCCCAGCACCGGCTGCACCGCGTATTTCGACGGCATCGGGCGAATCCAGCCCATCGGGATCTGCTCGTTGTCCTCGCGGATGATGGTGATCTGGCGGGCAAAACGGCTCAGATAGCCAAACGGCCCATCCGCATGGCGCCCCGACAGGATCGAACCCGAGATCACCCGCACCGGGCCGTCCGCATCGATCTCGTCCCGGGTCAGATCCTCGGTCGAGGCGCCCAAGACGGTGCGGATCAGACGCGGCTGGCGCGCGGCAGGCCCCGACAGAGCCACCACGATGTTGGGGTCCAGATGGCCGGTCAGCACCAGCCGCCCGATGACAATCACGTCCTGATAGCCGATGGTCCAGACCTGCGTTTCCGCCGTGGGCGGCTGCAGGAAATGGATATGGGTGCCTGCCAGCCCGGCCGGATGCGGGCCAGCAAAGGCCGCCGCCTCGACCCTGGGCAGATCGCCACCAGGCAGGCTGTCACCCTCTTTGTGGCAGAGATAGGTCTTGCCCTCGGTCAGCTTCGAGAGTGCGCCCAGACCGGCAGTAAAAGCCAGTTCTTCTTCGCCGATGATCAGCGCCGCATCCCCGGCCAGCGGCTCGCTGTCCATCGCGGTCACGTAGATCGCCAGCGGCGCCTCACCGGGCACCGGCATCTTGGAATAGGGCCGCGTGCGGAACGCGGTCCACAGGCCCGCCGCGCAGAGCTTCGCGGTGATACCCTCGGCACTGTCGGCATCGCCCACGCCCGAGAAATCCACCCCGGTGTCGTTGAAATCACTAACCTCGATCACAACGCTCTGCAGCACCCGCCGCGCGCCCCGGTTGATCGCGACCACCTTGCCGCTCATCGGCGCGACCATCATCGCGTCCGGCGTGTCCTTGTGACAGAAAAGCGGCGTGCCGCGCTGCACCTCGTCGCCTTCCTGTACCAGCATGCGCGGTTTCAGGCCGAGATAATCAGCGCCCAACACCGCAACCGTCCCAAACTCGGGCCCCGGGTGGATTTTCTGTTCAGGCGCGCCTGCAACCGGCAGGTCCAGCCCCTTTTTCAGTTTGAAAGTCTGCATGTCGCTACGTTTTTGAGCCCCATTTCCGTGGCGGTGCGTTCCTACTGGATGCTTTTACAAAGCAAATACCCGGAAGCTCTGGCCAACGCCCCGGCAAATCCGCCAGAAATCGGCGGGAATCCGCAAGGGCCACTCCGGTTAAAGGACCGTTTACGCGGCGACACGGATAAAGGCAAACCTGTTACCGCTCAAACAGACGGCCGAAAGCCAATTTTGGGCGAGGTGTCGCAATTTCGCGCAATAATCCTGCCCGGGGCCGAAAACCTGTCGCCCCCACCGCGACGCCCGTATATGCAGCGGTCATGAGCAAGACGGACGTGTTCGAGATTTTTCTGGTGGCCACGCCCGGCCTTGAAGTGCCGTTATGCGCCGAGGCCACGGAAAAGAGCTTTGCCGGCACCCGCAAGGTGCCTGGCGGTGTCATCTGCCGGGGCGGCTGGTCTGACGTGTGGCGCGCCAATCTGGAGTTGCGCGGCGCCAACAAGGTTCTGGTGCGTATCGGCTCTTTCCCTGCGGTGCATCTGGCCCAGCTCGACAAGCGCGCCCGCAAGTTTCCATGGGCCGACTTCCTGCGCCCCGATATTCCGGTCAAGGTTGAGGCCACCTGCCGCAAGTCCCGCATCTACCACGCAGGCGCCGCCCGTCAGCGGATTGAGACCGCGATCACCGAAACACTCGGCGCACAGATTTCGTCGGAATCCAGTCTGCGGGTGATGCTGCGGATCGAGAAAGACCTCTGCACCTTTTCGCTCGACACCTCGGGCGAGCCGCTACACAAACGCGGCCACAAGGAAGCGGTTGCCAAGGCCCCCATGCGCGAGACCATGGCGGCGATGTTCCTGCGCGAATGCGGGTTTGACGGGGCCGAGCCGGCGCTGGACCCGATGTGCGGCTCGGGCACTTTTGTCATCGAAGCCGCCGAGATCGCCCTTGGCCTCAACCCGGGCCGGTCCCGCAGCTTTGCCTTTGAACAGCTTGCCTCATTCGATGCCACCGGGTGGAACGCGATGCGCAGCGCCAACACACGGCGCGACACCGACATCACCTTCCACGGCTCAGACCGCAACACCGGCGCCATCGAGGCCAGCCGCACCAACGCAGCCCGCGCCGGAGTGGACGGGCTCATCCGGTTCCAGCACCGCGCCGTCAGCGATCTCAAGGCCCCCGATGGCCCGCCCGGTCTGGTCATCGTGAACCCGCCCTACGGCGCCCGGATCGGAGACGAAAAGCGCCTACGCTCGCTCTACGGCACACTCGGCAAAACGCTTGCCCAGAATTTCCGGAGTTGGCGGGTCGGGATCTTGACGACGACCACCGGCCTGGCCCGCGCAACACGCCTGCCGCTGCTGCCGCCCGGCCCGGTGGTGGATCACGGCGGCACCAAGATCCGTTTGTTCCGGACCGATCCGCTCGCCTGAAAACCCACAACAAGCCAGCGCTTTTCTAACGGCCTTCGCCGGTCCGCCGCCCACACAAAGCCACCGTCTCATCGTTACAAAGACCGTGCTATAAGAGGGGCATACAGATTCTGGAGGATCTCGACATGCCCCTCACACTCAATCGCCGCAGCTTCATCGCAGGCTCCGCCGGGCTCATCGCGCTGCACCCGTTTTCGGTCCGTGCCGCAGGCAATCAGGCGCATCTGCGCATCATGGAAACGACCGACCTGCATGTGCATGTGTTTCCCTATGACTACTACGCCGACAAACCGCGCGACACGGTGGGGTTGGCACGTACCGCAAGCCTCATAAACGACATCCGGGCCGAGGCAACGAACTCACTGCTGATCGACAATGGCGATTTCCTGCAGGGCAACCCGATGGGCGACTACATCGCCTATGAGCGCGGCATGAAGGACGGGGACATGCACCCCGTCATTCAGGCCATGAACACGCTGAATTTCGACGCCTCGACGCTGGGCAATCATGAGTTCAACTATGGCCTTGATTTCCTGATGAAGTCGCTGGCGAGCGCGAATTTCCCGGTGGTATCGGCCAATGTGGTCAAGGAAATGGGCAGCGATCCGACCCAGGACACCACGCTTATCCCGCCTTACGTCATCCTTGATCACACCGTCACCGATGGTTCGGGCGCCGAGCATCCGATCCGGATCGGGCTGATCGGCTTCGTGCCGCCGCAGATCATGAACTGGGACCGGCGGCACCTTGAGGGCAACGTGCAGGCCCGCGACATCGTGCAGACTGCACAGGCCTATGTGCCGCAGATCAAGGAACAAGGTGCCGACATCATCATCGCCCTGTCCCATTCGGGCATTGGCGCTGCAGATGCGAGCGACGGGATGGAGAACGCCTCGGTCCCGCTGGCGGGTGTCGACGGAATCGACGCCATTCTGACCGGCCACCACCACCGCGTCTTCCCCGGCCCGGACTATGAAGGCGCCACAGGTGTCGATGCCGCCGCCGGAACCATCATGGGCAAACCGGCCGCCATGGGCGGTTTCTGGGGCAGCCATCTGGGGCTGGTCGATCTGATGCTGGAACACGAGGGCGGCGCATGGCGCATCGTCAGCCATACCTCCGAGGCGCGGCCGATCTCGAAACGTAACGAGGATCGCTCGATCACCGCTCTGGTCGAAAGCGACCAGAAGGTGCTCGAGTCGGTGCAGGCCGAACATGACCAGACCCTGGCCTATGTCCGCCGCGCAGTGGGCAAGACCGACGCGCCCCTGCACAGCTACTTTGCGCTGGTCGCCGACGACCCGTCCGTCCAGATCGTCTCGATCGCGCAGACCTGGTACATCGGACAGATGATGACCGGCACCGAACACGAAGGTTTGCCGATCCTCTCTGCGGCTGCCCCCTTCAAGGCTGGCGGACGCGGTGGGCCCGAGTATTTCACCGACGTCCCCAAGGGCGACGTGGCGATCAAAAACGTGGCCGATCTCTACCTCTACCCCAACACCGCCCGTGCCGTTCTGGTCAGCGGCGCACAGGTCAAGGACTGGCTGGAACGCTCTGCCGGTATCTTCAATCAGGTCGAGCAAGGGGCGCAGGATGTGGTGCTGCTGAATCCCGAATTCCCGTCCTACAATTTCGACGTGATCGACGGGGTCGAATACCAGATCGACCTGTCGCAGCCGTCGAAATACGATCCCAAGGGCAATCTCATCGATCCCGAGGCCAGCCGCATCGTGAACCTGACCCACGATGGCCAGCCCGTCGACCCGGATCAGCAATTCATCATCGCCACCAACAATTACCGCGCTGGCGGCGGCGGCAACTTCCCGGGCGCCTCGCCCGAGACCACCGTGTTCGAAGGCCCCGACACCAACCGCGACGTGATCGTGCGCTATATCGTCGAGCAGGGCACGATCAACCCCCGCGCCGACAGCAACTGGCGATTTGCACCGCTGGACGGCACCTCGGTCCTGTTCGACACCGGACCCAAGGCCGAGGACTATCTGGATCAGTTGGAGGGCATGCTGATCGAACGCGCAGGTGACGGCCCCGACGGTTTCGCGCGGTTCCGCATCACGCTTTGATGCGCCCTTATCAAGGGTGGGCGGCATTGCCGCCTCCGGCACATCGGGGTGGCCTCGGCAGGCCACCCCGAATTGCGTTGGGCAACGCGGCAAACCATCTAACACGCTGATCTCGCTATAAAAGCTTTGGTCAGTAATGCCGCATTGCTCTCGATATTTTTTATAGATAAAGATTCGAGTAATCATGATGGACGCGAGATTTTATCTATAAAATGACAAAAGACTCACCCAACTGGACCCGCGAGGCCGCCCAAAAGCTCCACGACATGCCGCTCATGGACCTGCTCTATCAGGCGCAGACGGTGCATCGCGCCAATTTCGACCCGAACGAAGTGCAGATGTCGAAACTGCTCTCGATCAAGACCGGGGGCTGCGCCGAGGATTGCGCCTATTGCTCGCAATCGGCCCGGAACGGCTCAAAACTCTCCGCCTCCAAACTGATCGAGGTCGAGCGCGTGCTGAGCGAGGCGCGCAAGGCGCGCGAGGCCGGGGCCACGCGCTACTGCATGGGCGCCGCCTGGCGTGAGCCGAAAGCGCGCGACATGGACGCGCTGGTGGCGATGGTCGAGGGCGTCAAGGCCATGGGGATGGAATCCTGCATGACACTGGGCATGCTGGACGACACTCAGGTCGTGCAGTTGCGCGACGCCGGGCTGGATTACTACAACCACAATATCGACACGTCCGAGCGGTACTACTCCGAGGTCATCACCACCCGCACCTTCGGCGACCGGCTCGACACGCTGAACCGCGTCCGCGAAGCCGGGATCAAGGTGTGTTCCGGCGGTATTCTGGGCATGGGAGAGGAGGATGCGGACCGGATCGACATGCTGGTCACGCTCGCCAACCTGCCAGAGGCGCCGGATTCGGTGCCGATCAACATGCTCATGCCGCAGGCCGACACGCCGCTGGCGGATGTCGAACCGCTCGACCCGATCGCCTTTGTCCGCATCATCGCGCTGGCCCGTATCATGATGCCGAAATCGCATGTGCGCCTGTCCGCAGGCCGCAGCGAGATGACCGACGAGATGCAGGCCATGTGTTTCTTTGCCGGTGCCAACTCGATCTTCGTG
Source organism: Ruegeria sp. (assembly GCF_040830605.1). Classification (GTDB taxonomy): domain Bacteria; phylum Pseudomonadota; class Alphaproteobacteria; order Rhodobacterales; family Rhodobacteraceae; genus Ruegeria. The sequence continues at coordinate 122,826 of NZ_JBFOMD010000003.1, read as the reverse complement.
GGCGACACGCTGCTGACGGCCGAAAACCCTGAGGAAGACAACGACATGGCGCTCTTCGCCAAGCTCGGCATCCGGCCGATGCGCGCCGAGGGCCACACCTGTAAGGAAGCGGCCGAATGACGGTTGCCGCGCGGCTTGGCGGCGGGCTTGAGGCGTTGGCCGTGCGCCACCGCCTGCGTCGCCTCGCGCCGCGCCGGGGGCTGGATTTCGCCTCCAACGACTACCTCGGACTGTCGGGTTCGGCGCTGCTACAGGATGCCGCCCGGCAGGCGGTAGATCGCGGCGTGCCGGTGGGCTCGGGCGGCTCGCGCCTGTTGCGCGGCAATCATCCCGAGCATGAGGCGCTGGAGGAGGAAGCCGCCGGGTTCTTCGGAGCCGAGGCTGCGCTCTACATGGGCGGCGGGTTTCAAGCCAATCAGGCGATTTTCTCCACGCTTCCGGCGGCGGGCGATCTGGTGCTGCACGATGCGCTGATCCATGCCAGCGCCCATGAGGGCATGCGCCTGGGCCGCGCCGAAACCCGTGCCTTTCCCCACAATGACGTGGCCGCCGCGCGGCAGGTTCTGTCCGACTGGCGCAGCACGGGCGGTATCGGTCAGGTCTGGATCGTGGTGGAAAGCGTCTATTCGATGGAGGGCGATCTGGCGCCTTTGGCCGATCTGGCCGCGTTCGCCCGTGCCGAGAACGCAGTTCTGGTCGTCGACGAGGCACATGCGACCGGCGTTTTCGGGCCGCAGGGGCGCGGGCGCGCGCATGATCTGGATACCGAACTGCTGACACTGCACACCTGCGGCAAAGGTCTGGGTGTCTCCGGCGGGCTGATCTGCGGCGCACGGGTCATGATCGACACGCTGATCAACCGCGCCCGCCCGTTCATCTTCGCCACCGCCCCCTCCCCCTTCGACGCCGCACTGGTGCGCGCCGCCCTGCGCGCGTTGGAGGTGCGCCCGGAGTTGCAGCAGGCCGCTCAGGACCGCATGCACCACGCCTGGTCCGAGGCACAGCGGCTATGCGGGACCGGGGGCCCGACAAGCCAGATCGTCCCTGTGATCATCGGGCCGGACGGCGCCACGATGAACCGCGCCCAGGACCTTCAGACGCAAGGTTTCGACATACGCGGCATCCGCCCGCCGACGGTGCCGCGCGGCACGGCGCGTCTACGCGTCTCGGTCACCGGCAATGTCCGCGCAGAAGACATAACCGCCCTGTTTCAGGCGATTGCAGACCAGCAGATGGGGGCGGAATGAAGACTTTGATCGTCACCGGCACCGATACCGGTGTGGGCAAGACCGTCTTTGCGGCAGGACTGGCCGCAACCCTCGGCGCGGACTACTGGAAGCCCGTGCAGGCGGGACTTGAGGATGCCACCGACACCGAAACCGTCGCCGCGCTGTCCGGCTGCCACGTTCTGCCCGAGGCCTATCGCCTGAACATGCCGGCCTCGCCGCATCTCGCGGCCGAAGATATGGGCATCGAGATCGACGTGAACCGCCTCACGCTGCCGCAAACCAACGGCCCGCTGGTGGTCGAAGGCGCAGGCGGGGTCATGGTGCCGCTGACCCGCAAGCTGTTCTACCTCGACCTCTTCGCACGCTGGCAGGCGCCGGTGATCCTTGTAGCCCGCACCGCCCTTGGCACCATCAACCACACCGCCCTGTCGCTCTCGGCCCTGCGTTCCGCCGGATGCCCGATTGTCGGCGTCGCCTTCAGCGGCGCGGCGGAACCGGATGTCGAACAAACCATCGTCGAGATGTGCAACGTGCGGCATCTGGGGCGGTTGGCCCCCCTGCCCGAGCTAACCCGGGAGACCCTGGCTAGCGCCTTCGAAGCGATCGACCTGCGCACCATCCGGGAGGCGCTATGACCCCGCTCGACTTCGACGCCCGCCACCTGTGGCACCCCTACACGAATGTCGCCAAGCCGGGGCCCATGCACCTGATCACCGGGGCCGAGGGCGTGTGGCTGACCCGCGATGATGGCGGGCGGATGATCGACGCCATGTCCTCATGGTGGTGCGCCATCCACGGCCACCGGCACCCGGCGATCACCGCCGCCATGCACAGGCAGATGGATGTGCTGCCGCATGTGATGTTCGGCGGGCTGACCCATACCCCGGCCATCGAACTGGGCCAAAAGCTGGTCGGGCTTCTGCCCGAGGGACTGGATCGCGTGTTCTACTGCGACAGCGGCTCGGTCTCGGTCGAGGTCGCCCTGAAAATGGCGGTGCAGTACCAGATGGCCATGGGCCGCAACCGCAAGGTCGAGTTCGCCACCATCCGCGGCGGCTATCACGGCGACACGTGGAAGGCGATGAGCGTCTGCGACCCGGTCAACGGCATGCACGGGCTGTTCCGCGGCGCGCTCTCGATCCAGCATTTCCTGCCGCGCCCGGATATCCGGCTCGGTGAGGACTGGCCCGCCGCGCCCGAACGCAACGGGATGGCAGCGCTGGCCGCCTTGCTCGAGGAAAAGGGCGCGCAGATCGCGGGTCTGATTGTCGAACCGGTGGTTCAGGGTGCGGGCGGCATGTATTTCTACCACCCCGAATGGCTGCGCGGCGCCAAGGCGCTGTGCGAGGCGCATGACGTCCTGCTGATCTTTGACGAGATCGCCACCGGCTTTGGCCGCACTGGCCGTCTGTTCGGCATGGATCATGCGGAGATCACTCCGGACATCCTGTGCCTCGGCAAGGCGCTGACCGGCGGGCATATCTCCTTTGCCGCTACCGTGGCGACCGGAAGGGTGGCGCGCGGCATCGGAGAGAGCGCGGCAGGCGTCTTCATGCACGGCCCCACCTACATGGCCAATCCGCTGGCCTGCGCCGCCGGGGTGGCAAGCCTCAGCCTGCTGGAAGATGGCGGCTGGCAGGACCGGGTTGCGCAGATCGACGCCCAGATGCGGCACGAGCTCGCCCCCGCCCGCGACCTGCCGGGCGTTGCGGATGTGAGGGTCCTGGGCGCCATCGGCGTGATCGAGATGCGGGACACGGTCGATCCACAGGTCGCGCACCGGCGGGCGCCCGAAACGGGCGTCTGGCTGCGCCCCTTCGGCCGCAACATCTATTGCATGCCGCCCTATGTGATCGCACCGGACGAGCTGTCCCGCGTGACCGCGGCCATGGTCGATCTGGCGCGGGGGGATGCATGAGAACGCAATGGTTGGCACGGGGCGGCTCAGCCGAGTTGACGCTGGTCTTCGGTGGCTGGGGTCTTGGATCTGCACCCTTCGAAGAGCTGACCGGCGCGCCGGACGTTTTGTTCGTCGATGACTACCGGCAGATCGACACGGGCCTGCCCGAGACCGCGCAGTACGATCACGTCCGGCTGCTGGCCTACTCCTTTGGTGTCGCCTCAGCCCTGCACTGGCTGGCCGGATCGGGCCTGCACACCGAACGACGCGTCGCGGTCAACGGAACGCCCCACCCTGCCGACCGGACCCGTGGCATCGCGCCGGAGATGGTAGCCGCGACTGCCGATGGCCTCTCCCCCGCCAGCTTCGCCGGATTCTGCCGCCGCGCAGGCCATCCGGGCGCTCCGCCCGACATCGACATCCCGGCAGCACAGGCCGAACTGCGCGCCATCGCCGCACGTGGCCCGGGGCCAGAGATCCCGTTCGACCGCATCTGGATCTCGGAACGAGATCGGATCGTTCCGCGCCCCGCGCAAGAGGCCGCATGGGCCGCACAGTCCGGCACCATCCGTCACATCCCGACGCCACACCAGCCTTTCAGACCGGGGCAAAGCTGGGAGGAATGGTTCGCATGAACGTCCTGACCGCCGAGCGCGTGCAGCGCAGCTTCACCCGCAGCTTTCAGAGTTACCACGACGGCGCCACCCAGCAGGCGCGTGTCGCGCAACTGCTGGCCCGGCGGCTGGCACATCTGGGCGCGCCTGTGCGGTTCGCCGAGGCCTTCGAATTCGGCTGCGGCACCGGCCATCTGACCCATGCCCTCAGCGACCGGTTCCGGATTGCCTCGCTGATACTGAACGATCTCGTCCCCAGCGCCGCTCAGTTGGCCAATACCGTTAACGCAGAGTTCCTTCCCGGCGATGCGCGCGTTATCGACTGGCCCGAAGCCCCGGACCTGATCGCATCCGCCTCGACCCTGCAATGGATGGAAGCCCCTGAGGACCTCCTGGCCCGCGCCGCGCGCGCCCTTGCCCCCGGCGGTTGGCTGGTAGTGTCGAGCTACGGGCCCGCGCAGTACCGCGAACTTGCAGCACTTGGCTCGGCGGCTCAGGCGCCGGGCCTTCGAGGCGCCGATTTGTTGGCGGACGCGATTGCAACCACCGATGCGGGCCGGTTCGATGTTCTGGAAGCACGGGAAAGGACACACCGCCTGTGGTTCGACACGCCCCGCGATGTCCTGCGGCATCTACGGCACACGGGCGTCAATGCAAAGGCCTCAAAGACATGGACCCGAGCGGATCTGTCCCAATTCGACACTGACTATCGAGCAGCTTTCGGACGCGCGGATCAGGTTCCTCTGACCTATCACCCAGTCTGGATCATTGCGCGCAAGCGCCCGTGAGGCCTGAGGCGTCAATCATGACGTGAGCGCAAAAAAGAACCGGGCAGCCCGAAGGGACTGCCCGGTCGCAATTTGTCATTCGGCTGGCGACATCGCCTTTTCGCGCAGGCCGTCACGGTAAAGCGCCTTGGCCAGCGACACGCACATCAGCCCCATGACCATGGTGAACGGCAAGGCGCCGATGATCATGGCGTTGCGTAGCGCATCCATCGGGTTGTTCTCACCCGCGGCCATGATCAGGGCACCGATCACCGCCGTCAGGATCAGACCCCAGATGATCTTGTGCTTGTTGCCGATCTTCTGGTCGCCGCCCGACATGATTGTGTTCATCACCAGGATGCCCGAGTCCGCCGATGTGACCAGAAAGGTCATGATCAGCACGACACACATCACGGTGATGCCGGACAGCAGCCCGCCCGAGATCATCTGCTGCAGCGTCACGAACAGCTTGGCGGTGTTCGACGCTCCAATGATGGCCCCTTCGGCCCCGCCGGTCAGTTCAAGATCAATGGCGGTGCCGCCGAGGATGGTCATCCAGGCAAAGCAGACCAAGGCCGGTGCAAAGACGCAACCGATGATGAACTCGCGCACGGACCGGCCCTTGGAGATGCGGGCCAGAAACAGCCCTACAAAAGGCGAGAACGCGATCCACCATGCCCAGTAGAACGTGGTCCAGCCGGCCTGCCAGCCGAACTGACGCGCCGGCTCGCCTGCCGCGTAAGCGGCCGCCAGTACCTCGTCGGGCAATGCGGCTGCATCACCTTCGAGCCCCGACTTGAACCCGTCGAACGAGCCCCAGGCGTTTGTAGCACCGCCACGCAGCGCGTCCGCATACGGGGCCGCCTCGCTGGGCAGGGCCGCTGCAAAATCAGCCGTCGATTGCGGGTTGAACGCGCCAAAGCTCAGCGACACGAAATGCAGGACATAGTCCACAAACGCGGTTGCATAGGTGGTCATCGCAAACAGGAACGAGCCGAACACAACAAAGACCAAAAGCAGGATCAGCGACAGCACCAGGTTGAGGTTCGACAGGTACTTCACGCCGCGACCGACACCCGACACCGCCGAGACGATCGAAAGCCCCATGATGACGATCAGACCTGCAAGCAGACCAACCGTGCTGGGTGCGGGCACTTCGCCGGTCAGATCCATCATCCAATCCATGCCGGAGATGGCATAAAGGCCGTCGATGAACTGCGATACGCCGTAACCGATGGTCACCGACACCCCGAGGATGGTCGCAACCACACCCAGAACGTCAACGACGTGCCCCAGAAAACCGTTCATGAGCCGGCCAAACAGCGGGGTAAGCGCCGTGCGGATGGTCAGCGGCATGTCGCGGGTATAGGCGTAATAGGCCAATGACAGCCCGGTCACGACATAGATGGACCATGCGTGGAAACCGTAGTGCAGGAAGGTGTAGCGATAGCCCGATTGCAGGGCCCCTTCGGTGTTGGCCTCGACCGCACCGGACAGCACAACCGGGTTCGACCCCCACAGACCCAGCGGTTCGGCAGTGGCGAAAACCATCAGGCCGACACCCAGACCGGCACCGAACATCATGGAAAACCATGAAAAGTCCGAAAATTCAGGCTTTTCACCGGGCGTACCCATGACCCGCCTGCCCGTCCCGGGCAACATTGCCACGACAAACAGGAAGAACGCAAAAAGGCCCACGATGATGATGTAGAAGGCGTTGAAACCCTCCAGCAGACGGGAATTCAGGCTGCCCAGAACGCCATTGGCATTGGCGGGCCAGACCAGTGCCCAGATCACCAGCGCAACCATGATGCTCTTGCTGAGCAGCGCGATTTCCAAACTATGACCCTGATAGAACCCGCTTGCAGCCCTTCGGATCTGCAAGTCGGTGAATGGTTGTTTGACTGACATGTGTTTCCTCCCTGTTCGCACGTGTCTTTTGGTCCGGGATTATTTCCTCCGGCGGCGGGTTCCCGGATCAGCTGCCGCCGGTTTCATTCAGAATGGCCTCGATCCTGGCCAGCGTCGCCGTGTTGACGGCAACGCCATGGTCGCGGGCCTGCAGCCGCTTCTCCCGGCGGCCATCACCGGGCAAATGTGCGCCGTCCTGAACCCGGATCGCTTCCACCAGACCGGCAATACCTGACGCAAAACCGTCATCCGCCGTCGCATTTGCGTCGATTGCGATGAAGAATTGGCCGGTTTTCGGTGGTCCGCCCGCGGCACCCGAAAACGGCGAGGCATGTATTCCAAGGGTCGCTCCGGTCAGTGCCGCGGCCATGATTTCGGTAAGAATTGCGACCCCGACGCCTTTGTAACCTCCCGAGGGCGCCATCGAGCCCTTGAGGCCCACATTGGGATCGGTGGTCGGATTGCCATCCGCGTCCAGCGCCCAGCCGACCGGGATCGGCTTGCCCTCGCGCGCGTGCTTCATCACCTCGCTCTTTGCGATGGTGCTGGCGCTTTGGTCGATCAGGATTGCGGGCTGCCCGTCGGTGCCCGGTGCGGCAATCGAAAACGGATTGGTGCCCACCACCGGTTTCGACCCGCCCGACGGCGCAATCGAGGCGGGCGCGTTGGTAAAGCCCAAGCCAACCAGCCCCGCCTGCGCCAGACGATAGGTGTGATAGCCCAGCACCCCGCAATTATAGCTGTTGCGGACGGCCAGAACCGCAACGCCCTGTTCGCGCGCAGCCGGGATAAGTTTTTCAAATCCCAGATCGATGGCGGAATGGGCAAAGCCGGTGGCCGCATCGACAGTCACGACGCCCGGGCGCGGCTGCGACAGGACCGGCCTGGCCTGCCCGTCCACCTTGCCGCATTGCACATGTTCGCAATAGATCGGGATATAGGCGAGCCCGTGGCTGGCCACCCCATCCGCCTCGGTCGCGGCTGTAGCCGCCGCCAGCGGGCGCGCGTTGGCTTTGGATGTGCCGGCAGTAACGAGGGCGCGAAACGACAAGTCCTCGATTTCACCAAGGGACAGGGTTCGGGTTTCAATCATCTCAGCGCCTCGTCAGTCATTGTCGGAAAGCCCCGCCCCGGCGCCCAACAGGCGGGATTCCTCGGTGGCAGGGGCAAAGGTTCGGTGGGCAAAACGGTTCAGGACCGCCCAATTGGCGGGATCGGGCCGCGCGCGGGTTTTGCGCGCGCAGCCGGATGCAGGCGAGCCGCCCACCCGGACGGTCACATGCTGCGCAGTCTCGGGGAAGCCATCCGGCACGGACAGGTCCGACCCATCGGTCACCGCGACCAGCCCGTCGCATTCCACGCTCACGCAAGACCTGAGCCGACGCGCGGCACTTGCGGCAAATGGCAATAGAGCAATCGGAACCGCCACCTCTCGCATATGTATCGGCCCGGTCTGCAACCGACCGGCAAGATCGGAAACAAGCGCACCTGCGGTCAGCGGGCACAACATACCGCTGCCGGACCAGTCGCCGTCCAGCGTTTGCGGCGCATGATCCGCCGGATTGGCCAACCCCTGCTCCAGCAGCCGCGCCAGCGCCGCCTCGCCCTCCAGCCCATGCGCACAGAGCCAGCGGGTGGCCTTGCCCGCCTCTTCCGCCAGCCCCCAGGAATATCCCGCCCCGCGCGCGGCACGCTTGGCGGTGGCTTCCATCTCGTTCAACGAATAGCTCATCCCGCCACCTCCGGGTACACCCACAGATCGGCGGTGTCGGGCGTCAGATCCTCGGGGTACGGCGCCCCGGCATACATGCAGATGCGCACCCAACGATCAGAGCGCGGGTCGAAATGGGTAGCGCCAAAGAACGACAGCTTGGCCCGCAGCATGTCGATGGGCAGGACCGAGGCGCTGATTGTGTTGTCGTGGATCTCTCCATAAGGCGCCACGCGGCTCATCTGAGCGCGACGGATGGTGTGGCGATGCTCGGGGTGGCGCAGCAGGAACTGCGCAACCGGCTGGTCATCGCTGTAGGCTTCCAGCGCCTTGTGAGCCGAGGCTGCGTCCCGGGCCGGGGCCAAGGGCTGTTCGTAATCCACAATCGGTTCTTCGAACCGCTCGCCCATGCGCGGTTCCAGCTTTTCCTCCGACACATACCACGCACGCGCACAATTCTCGGGCGCGTTCCAGTCCAGCGTCAGTGCCCAGTCAAAGCTGTTACGGATGAGCGACCGCACCTCGCCGACGGGCATTGCCCCGTCGATTGTGAACGCGCCCGGGTTCCCATCCGCCATGCAACAGGACAGGCCGTCCACCAGATCCGGATAGGGCTCAAGGATCAGCGAGGCCACCAGTTCCTGACCCTCCTCGCTGAGCGCCGTTTCGGACCAGCGCACAAGACGGTCCCAAGGGGCGTCCTCACGCAGGGCATCACTGCCCACATGCGCCCTGAGCGTCTCCATATCCGCCTTCAGCTGCGCCAGCTTTTCGATCTGGATCGGGTGTTGCGAGCGCCACCGTTCCACCGAAACCGCACTGCGCTCCAAAATCTGCAGGAAAGTGTCGATCTCTGCCGCCGTGGCGCTCTGACAACCGCGCACCCGTGCGATGGCCTCTTCCCGGGCCATGATCCAGTTGTTGAACAGAACCGGGTGGTTGACGATGAACGGCGCCATGCCCAACCCGGTCGAGTTGCCGATCCCCAGCCGCCGGGCGATGGCCGGATCCAGCCGCGCGGCCTGATCCCCGCCCTTGGCATCCGCCATATGCTGCACCAGATCGCGCACGAAAAGGCGGGTCAGGTAGACCGACAGCATCTCGGCCTGAAACGGCGCCTGCAATTCGTCACGATCGGCAATCACCTCACGGTCAGCCGCCCCGAACTTGCCCGAGCCGTAAACGGCGGTCGTGCGCATCAGATAACCCACGCTGTCGATCTGCTCGGGATCGGGCTGCCGCCCTTCTGCCAAGGCGTCGACCACATGCGCCCAGAGCCGCACCGAACGGTTGGCGCGCGACAGCGACAGCTCGCTTTCGCTGACCCGCCCGGCCTCCTGCAACGGCACGTTCTGCGACAGCCGGTCCACATCCACCGCCGTGGGGATACCGTCAAACAGGGTAAAGGTCGCGTCCCACGCCTCGGCAATCACCCGGTCCGAGCGCAGCTCGGCAGGCAAGTCATGGGCGAATGCCACCAGGGAATAGACCCGCTCCGGCCCCTGCGCGGTATAGACGGCCCGACCGACACCGTTGCCATCAATATCGAAAACCGGCCGGGAAAATGCCCAGCCCTCGCGCGCCATGCGGCGGGTCAGGATGCGCATGAAGCTCAGACGGCATTGATGCAACGAGCCCAGCCGCTTCAGCCGCATCACATCTGCCGGATCGCGGCGGGCGATATGTGTGCCCTGAGCGGTCATTGCGTCCGTGGCCCGAAATTCTCGGCGAAGAACCGGTACCAGTTGCCGCCCATGATGCCCGCAACCTCATCCTCGGACATCCCGACCGTACGTAACCCGCCCTCGATATTGCCGAAATCCCGGTTGTCGCGGAACCAGCCGGGCATCGGCGGAAAGCCGGGATTGCTGGCCGAGCCCTCGCCATAGTCGATTTCCTTGGTCCAACGGCCCACCCGCATCCACTCGACCACGCTGTCGGGCTGGTCCTGACACAGGTCGGTGCCGATCCCGAGATGTTCGGCCCCGTATTTCTCGGCAGTGCGCGCGATCATCTCGCAGAAGCTGTCCAGCGTGCAGTCCGATTTGTCCTTCAGATGATGCGGATAGACCGAAAAGCCCAGCATCCCGCCATTTTCCGTTACCGCACGGATCACCGCATCGCGCTTGTTGCGCAGCGCGGGTGCCCATTCGTGCGGGTTGGCGTGTGTGATGGCGATGGGACGCTCGGACAGATCTGCAGCCTCGATGGTCGACCGATCCGCCGAATGGCTCATGTCGACCACAAGACCCACGCGGTTCATTTCCTTGATGACCTGACGGCCCATACGGGTGATGCCGGTATCTTCCGCCTCATAACACCCCGTCGCCAGCAGGGACTGGTTGTTGTACGTCAGCTGCATGAACCGGGCGCCCAGATCATGCAGGATCTCGACGAGGCCGATGTCGTCCTCGATGGGGCTGGGGTTCTGAAATCCGAAGAACACCGCCGTCCGGCCCGTTTCGCGGGCCGTGTCGATGTCGCTGGCCCCCCGGCCCTTCATGATCAAGTCCGGATACTGCTCGAACCAACGGTTCCACTTCTCGAAGTTCAGGACGGTTTCGCGGAAATTCTCATGATACGCGATGGTGACATGAACCGCATCAACGCCCCCCTCGCGCAGTTGGCGAAAGATCTTTTCCGACCAGTTGGCATATTGCAGCCCGTCGATGCGCATCAGCCAGGGCTCCCTGCGCTGATATAGGCGGTTTTGACGGTGGTGTAGAACTCGGCCGCCGCCTTGCCCTGCTCGCGCGGCCCGTATGAGCTGTCGCCGCGCCCCCCGAAAGGTACGTGGTAATCGGTGCCAGCGGTCGGCAGGTTGACAGTGACGACACCGGTGCGTGCGTTGCGGCGGAAATGGGTGGCGCGTGCAAGGCTTTGGGTGACGATGCCCGAGGTCAGGCCGAAATTGGTGTCGTTGACCGTGGCCAGCGCCTCATCATAGCTGCCCACCTTGATGACCGAGGTCAGCGGCGCAAACATCTCTTCGCGGTTGATGCGCATGTCGTTGGTGGTGTTCACGAACACACCCGGGGACATGTAATAGCCGTCATGCGGCATCTTCAGCCGCGCGCCGCCACAGGCCAGCTCGGCCCCTTCCGATTTGCCCAGATCGACATAGGCGAGGTTTTCGCCCAGTTGCTGCTCGCTGACCACGGGGCCCATCTGAACCCCCTCTTCCAGCGCGTGGCCAACCTTCATCGCTTGAGCCCCTGCCACCAGCTTTTCGACAAAGGCGTCGTGCACATTGGCATGAACGATTAGCCGCGAGGACGCGGTGCACTTCTGACCGGTACCGCCGAACGCGCCGCCCAACGCCAGGGTCACCGCCAGATCGAGATCGGCATCGTCCATCACCGCCAGCGCGTTCTTCGACCCCATCTCCATCTGAACCTTGGTCAGGTTCTGGATCGCCGCCGAGGCAATTCCCTTGCCCACCGGAACCGACCCGGTGAACGAGATCGCGTTCACCTTTGGGCTCTCCACCAGCCGCTGACCGACCTGACGGCCCGAGCCCATCACCAGACTGAACAGACCCTTGGGGATGTCCTGCTTGGCAATGATCTCGGTAAGCGCCACAGCCGAGGCAGGCGTCACATTCGCCGGCTTCCAGACCACCGCGTTGCCATAACACAGCGCCGGAGCGATCTTCCACGACGCCGTGGCGGTCGGAAAGTTCCACGGACTGATGATCGCGACCACACCCACCGGTTCGCGCCGCACGTCGATCTCGACCCCGGGCCGGACACTGTCGGCATTCTCGCCCAGCTGACGCAGGCACTCGGCGGCGTAATAGGTAAAGAACTGACCCGCGCGATAAACCTCGCCCCTGCCCTCGGCCAGCGGCTTGCCTTCCTCGCGGCTGAGCAATGTGCCCAGTTCTTCGGCCCGCGCCATCAGTTCATTGCCGATATTCATCAGCACGGCCTGCTTGCGCTCCATGCCATAGGCGGCCCATTCGGCCTGCGCGGCGCGCGCCTGTTCCAGTGTCGCGTCAAGCTGATCGGCGCTGGCTTGGGCAAAGACGCCGACAAGATCGCTCAGGTCCGAAGGGTTGCGGTTCTCGATCTCGCTTTCGCCCGCCAGCCACTCGCCAGCGATCAGGTTCAGTTTGGTCACGTCGGGCCCCAAATCCACAAGTTCCATTCTGGTCAGGATGGACTTCCGACCTTACATCAGTCAAACTCAATAAACTTAACCAAACTTCAGAAAATCTGAAATATGGCGATTAAGATCGAAATGCTGCGCTATTTCTGCACTGTGGCGCAGACCGGAAATCTGGCCGAGGCCGCAAACCGGCTGGGCCGGACGCAATCCGCCGTTTCCATGACGCTCAAGCAGCTTGAGGATCATCTGGGCAAGAAACTGTTCGAGGGCGAGCGCAAGAACCACCTGTCTCCGCTGGGCGAACAGGTGTTCGAACTGGCCCTGAAACAGGTGCGCGGGTTCGATCAGACGGTGCAAAGCATCGAAATGGTGGCCGAGGCCATTCACGGCCTGATCCGGATCGTTTCCGTCCCGTCGGTCGCAGCACTCGTGTTCCCCGAGGTTCTCGACCACATGACCCATCGCTTTCCGGGCCTGAAGATCGAATTGCGCGACACCGACACCCAGCAGGTGATCGACGCATTGGCCGAGGGCAAGGCCGATATCGGCATCGCCTCCGGGTACCACCCCCTTAACGGCGTCAGGGCGGTACCACTGTTCGAGGACCGGTTCGGGCTGGTCTGCGCCGCCGATCACCCGCTGATTCAGCAGGCCGATCCGCCGAACATCGCGGATGTGTTCGCGGCACCCTTTGTCCGCAATGCTCTGTGCGAGCTGATCGGCACACCGCGTTTCGTGGAGGCTCTCGAAGGCGCCGATATCGCCATCCACAACACCCATTCGCTGCTCACCATGGTCCGCACCGGGCGGTGGGTCACCGTGCTGCCTCTAACCGTTGCCCAGTTTTCCCCCGAAACCATCGCTTTTCGCCCCATCGCCGACCTGCCCGACAAGCGGCAGGTGTATCTCTATCAGCGCGAGCGCACGCGGTTCAAAGAGCTGACCGATGCGTGCTGCGACTTCATCGCGGCGCGCGACTATTCGCATTGACGCAGGCTACCAAAGCTCTGACAAAAGAATCCTTTGATCTCAACGCGGGCAGGTAATAACAAAGGCGGGCGGGCCGCGTGCCGGCCCGCATCGCGCGGCCCCTTAGCTCAACTGGATAGAGCACGGTCCTTCTAAGTCCGGGGTTGCAGGTTCGAGTCCTGCAGGGGTCGCCATTCCGCCTGAAAACACCAGCCGCCTAACCGAACATGTCCGCGATGATCCCGGCATACCAGCCTTCGGACTCTTCATATGTGGCCTGCCGCAATTCCGTACTCTCGCCGGGCTGGCTGATGAACCCGTCCACGCGGGCGATCTTTTCCTCGGTCGCCTCATAGGTCGCGCCAACCTTGACGCCATCTCCGGCGGCGATCAGGGACCAACAGGTGTTCGAGTATCTGGGCGGAAAGACCTTGGAGCCGGTCAGCGCCCCACGCACCGCATTCGCGCAGGCCTTGGCCTGCGAATTGGCCGAGAAGGCGGATTTCGGCATGTCGCCCTGCTGGCTGGCATCGCCCAGCACATGGACATCCGGATCGGCCTTCGACGACATGTCCGCCGCATTGACTGGGGCCCAGTTGCCGTCGGTCACGCCCGCAACCTCGGCGATGCGACCCGCCTTCATGGCGGGGATCACGTTGCACACATCCACCGCCGTCTCGTCACCGTCGATGGTCAGCGTCATCGCGTCCGGATCGACCGAGACATTGCCGCCCCCGAACTCCTCACCGATCCAGTCGATCATCCCGGGGTAGTGATTGGCCCAACCCTCTTCGAACAGCGCCATTTTCGAGAACTTGGGCTTGGGGTCGGCCACGATGATCTTGGCCGTGGGGTTCGAGGCCTTGAGCACATGCGCCACCATCGAGATCCGTTCATACGGTCCCGGCGGGCAGCGGTAGGGGTTTGGTGGCGCCACCATCGCATAGGTGCCGCCCTCGGGCATGGCCGCGATCTGCGCCTTCAACAGCTCGGTCTGCGATCCGGCCTTGTAGGCGTGCGGCATCCGGTTCTGGGCCGAGATGTCCCAGCCCCCAACCGCGCCATCCACGAAGTCGATGCCCGGGCTGAGGATCAGCTTGTCATATTCCAGCACCCCGCCCCCGGCCAGCGTCACGATCTTGCCCGCCCGATCCACCTCAACCGCCCAGTCATGCACCACGTTGATGCCATGGGCAGCAGCCAGCGCGCCGTAGGTGTGGCCGATGTCGTCAATCGTCTTGAAGCCGCCCAGATAGAGGTTCGAGAAGAAACAGCTGAAATAGGTCCGCGTGGGCTCGACCAGCGTGACGTCGATCCCCCCTTCGCTGTCCTTGGCGATGTAGCGCGCCGCCGTGGCCCCTCCGGCGCCCCCGCCGATCACCACGACGCGCGACTTGCCCTGCCCCTCGGCCAGCACATGCGGCGCCGCCACCACGGCCGCGCCGGTGCCCAGAAAGGTCCTGCGGTTCCAGGTCATATCATCTCCTCCCGTCTCGGCGGCCTCATTCGAGGTCCTTGAAATAGGCGGCCAACGCCGCGATCTCCTCGTCACTCAACCGGCCTGCCACCATCTGCATGATGGGGTGACTGCGCCAGTTCTGCTTGTAGGCATGCATGGCGGTCACGAAATCATCGGGCTCCCACCCCGTGATCCGGGGAATACCCTCCGCCAGCCCATCCGCCCGGTGGCAGGTCAGGCATTCGCCCGCCAAGTACTCACCCCATTCCGCATCACCTTCGATGGTCAAAATCGCCGGGTCCAGCGACGGGGCCTCGTTGCCCGTGACCGAACCGCCCGCCAGAACGGCGGCAAGCGCTGTCAGGGCGAAACCCGCTCGGCACATCACTGTCCCACCAAATGCTTGCGCATACTGTCCCCTTTTCACGGGCCCACCAGAACCGACACTTTGGTCGGCATTCCGCTCAGCTTACGGCGATGTCCCGACGCTCAGTGTAGATCGCGCCATCGTCGTCATACCAGGAAAAGACCAATCCACCCGGCCCCGGCACCCGAAACTGAAACTCGAAGAACGGGTTGGTCGACACGCCCGGCCCGACGGCCATGTCCACGACCGTTTCCCCCTCGAACGCGCAGTGAAAGCGATGGATGATCGAGCGGGGCACGCGCAGGCCAAGCGCGTTCACGCGCTGCCCGGATTCCATCCGGTGAGTGATCAGCGTCTTGACCGTGATCGTGTCGCCCGCGCTGATCGTCTTGGGCAGCTTGATCCTTGGCTTTACACCGTCCGCCATGGCCTCCTCCCTCGATCAGGCACAACCGCCCACCACCACGTCCACCTGCCGGATTGCCCGCCGCACGCTGCCGTCCGGCATCCGCGCCAGGGCCAGAACCTCCTGCGTCTGACCCAGCCGCATCCGGGTCGAGACCCGCTGCACCACCGCCATCGGCCCGAAGGTCACAGCAAGAACCTGCGGCACCGGATTTCCGGGGGCGATCAGCACCACCTCGGCCGCGCCCGGAGCGTCGATCTCAACCGCCACGCGATAGCCGTCCTCGACCAGATCCGGCAGTGTCAGCGTCACGCCTCCGTCGCTGACGGGCGCATCGCCGACAAAAGCGGCAATTGCCTGTTCCGGGGTGATCTCGCTCTGCCCATGTTGCGCCCGGGCAGGCATGGCAAAGCCAGCCAGCGCACCGGCCCCAACCCGCATCGCATCGCGGCGTGTCACGCTCATCCGGACACCTCCGTTTCGGATTCTGACGCAGCTTATCCCGTCAGGACAGCAGCCAGAGCATAACATATCGGTGAGCGGACCTATACTTAAGTCGCGGCGCCCCGCCGCCTTGCCTGCTTGAGAAATACCGGGTTTGCGGGCAATCTGCATTTGAATTCAACGTAGTCTGGCGGAGTGAAACGTGCCCGAAGCGATCAGTGCGCAAGAGGCGACCGGGGGGCTGTCCGTCCGCGATCTGAGCTTTCGCTATGGTGCGAAAACGGCCTTGGACGCGGTGTCGCTGGACGTGGCCCCGGGATGTTTCTGCGCACTGCTGGGCCCGAACGGGGCGGGAAAATCCACGCTCATCGCGCTGCTGACCCGTCTTCTGGTGGCCCCCGGCGGCGATATCCGCATCGCCGGGCACGACTTGCGCGCGGCCCCGCGCCGGGCGCTGGCCGATCTGGGCGTGGTGTTCCAGCAGCCGACGCTCGATCTGAACCTGACCGTGCGCCAGAACCTCGCCTATTTCGCGGCCCTTCACGGCCTGCCCCGCGCCGAGACGCCGGGGCGCATCGACGCCGCACTCGACCGTCTGGGCATGCGCGAGCGCGCGGATGAAAAGGCGCGGGCCCTGAACGGCGGCCACCGGCGGCGGATGGAACTGGCCCGTGCCCTGCTGCATGACCCCAAGGTGCTGCTGCTGGACGAGCCCACCGTCGGCCTCGACGCTGCCGCACGCCAGTCGATCACCGATCACGTGCACGATCTGGCCGATCAGGGCCTCTGCGTGCTCTGGACCACCCACCTGACCGACGAGGTGCGCGATACTGATCACCTCCTGGTCCTGCATCAGGGCCGAATCCTTGCCGACGGCACAACCGGAGAAATCCGTGGGGATACCCCCCTGTCCGACTGGTTCCTGTCCAAAACCTCGGTGCAAGCATGAGTGGTTTCTGGGGTGTTTGCCGGGCCATCGTCGGGCGCGAATTCCTGCGCTTCATCCACCAGCGCGAGCGTTTCCTGGCAGCGCTTGTACGGCCTCTGGTCTGGCTGCTGGTCTTTGCCGCCGGGTTCCGCGCCGCGCTCGGCTTGTCGATCATCCCGCCCTACCAGACCTACATCACCTACGAGACCTATATCGTCCCCGGCCTCTGCGCGATGGTGCTGCTGTTCAACGGCATGCAAAGCTCGCTGAGCCTCGTCTACGACCGCGAGATGGGCTCGATGCGCTTGCTGCTGACCAGCCCCTTTCCGCGCTGGTGGCTGCTGTTCTGCCGCCTGCTGGGCTCAACCGCCATCTCTATCCTGCAGGTCTACACCTTTCTGGCCATCGCCGCCCTGTTCGGCATCACCATGCCGCCGCTCGGCTATGTCGCCGTTCTGCCCGGGCTGGTTCTGGGCGGGCTGATGCTGGGCGCGCTGGGGCTGGTGCTGTCAAGCTTCATCCGCCAGCTCGAAAACTTCGCCGGCGTGATGAACTTCGTCATCTTCCCGATGTTCTTCCTGTCCTCGGCGCTCTATCCGCTGTGGAGAATGACCGAAAGCTCGCCACTTTTGCGCGACATCTGTGCCCTCAACCCCTTTACCCACGCGGTCGAGCTGATCCGGTTCCTGCTCTATCTGCAGATCAACTGGATCGCGCTGCTCTGGGTCATTCTCAGCACCCTCATTCTGGGCGCCATCGCGGTCTGGGGCTACGACCCCGCGCGCGGGCTGATGAAGCGGAAAGCCTGACCATGCCGGGGCCCGCGCCAAAATCCGCACTGTCCCTCAAGACCCGCCTGGGTTTCGGGGCGGCGATCCTCGGGGCGGGCACATTGCTGACGGCGGCGATCCTCTATCTCGGCATGCAGGCGGTCGCTGACAGGCTTGAAACCGCTTTGGCGTCCGAGGCGCGCATGGCGCGCTATGCAACGCTGTCGACCCAGGCTGCCACCTTTCTGGTGGTGGCGACCGAGGCAGTCCAGACCGGCCAACCGCCCGAGATCCGCGCCGACCGGCTGGCACCGGTCTCCGATCAACTGCGCCGGACCTTCGGGCAGTTGCGCGCCGATGTCGAGGATGCGGTGGCCGCCGCAGGTGCGTTGGGGCTGGACGAACAATCCCGCTATGGCACCCAATCGCTGGGGCTGGCGCGGATGGAGGCGATGCTGGACAGCACCCTGCGCGGGCTGCGGACCGATACCGACGACAAGGCGCGGCTCAGGGCCCATATCGACACCTTTGCCTCCAGCTTCGATCCGCTGCTCAGTCAGGCGGTCAACACCGAGGTGCTGTTCCGCAACGACATCCTGTCGGGGATCGAGAGCCTGCGGCGGCGGCTGGCCGTCACAGCTCTGGTCATCGCTGTGCTGACGATCCCGATTGCCGGGTGGTTCTATTTCGGCCTGATCCGCCCGCAATTCCGGCGCCTCGACCGGCTGCGCGATGCCGCCCACCAGATCGGGCAGGAGGATTTTGCCGTCGCCCTGCCCGCAACCCGGAATGACGAGATCGGGCGGCTCTACAGTGAAACCAACCGCATGGCTGCCGCCCTGCTGGCCCGGCAGGACGAGGTGCAGGCCGAATGGGCGCGCCTCAACGAGACCATTGCGCAGCGCACCGAGGAACTCCGCGCCGCCAATGCCTCGCTGGCCGAGATCGACGAAAACCGCCGCCGTTTCTTTGCCGATATCAGCCACGAGCTGCGCACGCCGTTGACGGTCATCCTGATGGAGGCGCAGATCGGCCGTCAAGGCCTCGGCAACGAGCAAGAGGCGTTCACCACCATCGAGTCCCGCGCCGCAAGGCTGAACCGACGCATCGACGACCTGCTGCGTGTGGCCCGTTCGGACAGTGGTCAACTTGCGCTAGAGCCGCAAACCGTGCCTCTGGCCGGTCTGATCGCCGCCGTCACCGAGGAGATTCAGGCCGAGTTGGACAACGCCGGGTTGACCCTGACCACCCCCGACCTGCCCGAGGTCAATCTGCTCTGCGACCCGAACTGGATCCGGCAAGTGCTGGTCAGCCTCATCCGCAACACCATCCGCCATGCCCGCGACGGCAAGCTGGTCTCGCTCACAGCCCAGCCTGTGGACGGCATGGTCGAAATATCCGTCACCGATAACGGCCCCGGCATTCCCGCAGCGGATCAGGCGCAGATCTTCGAGCGTTTCGTGCAGGGCGGCACCGGGAACGCGCAAGGCTTCGGGGTAGGGCTGGCGCTGGCCCGCTGGGTGGTCGAAACGCAAGACGGCCAGATCACCCTGAACAGCCCCCTGCCCCGTGCCGAGGCGCTGGGCGATGCGCCCGGGACAAAGGTCGCCCTTCGCTTGCCCCTTGCAGAAACGTAGACTGATCCCATGGCAACCCGGCTTCTCATCGTGGACGACGACCCCGAGATCACCTCGGCCCTTATCCGCGGCCTCAGCCTGCACGGCTACGAGGCTCAGGCCGAGAACCGCGCCGACCGGGCCCTGACCCGGCTGCAGAGCGAGGCGTTTTCCGGCGCCATCGTCGACGTGATGCTGGGCGCCGACAGTGGCATCGATCTGGTCAGAAAGGCGCGCGACAGCGGCGTTGCCCTGCCGATCCTGATGCTCTCGGCGCTCTCTGAGGTCGAACACCGCGCCGCCGGGCTCGAAGCGGGTGCCGACGACTATGTGGTCAAACCCTTCAGCTTCGAGGAACTGGTCGCCCGCCTGCGCGTTCAGGAGCACCGCGCACAGACACACCGCCCCGAACCCGCCCGGCTTGCCCCCGCCACCCGGACGCTCAGCACCGCGCAGGCCGAGATCACCCTGACCGAACGTGAATACGCCCTGCTTGAGCTTCTGGCCCAAAACGCCGGTCAGCCAATGCCACGCGGGGACATATTCGACACGCTCTGGTCGGCCGAGGGCTCAAGTAACGAAAACGTGGTCGATGTGTATATCGGATATCTGCGGAAAAAGCTGTCTGAGGCCGACTTTGGGTTCGAGATCAAGACCTTGCGCAACCAGGGCTTCTGCCTGCAAGGCCTCACACCGCTGCCCGAAGAGCCATGAATGTAGACCAAAGTCTAAGCCGTTCTTATAAATTAAGATTCGCCTGAAATCCGGTTTCCTGCCACGTTGGATACAGGTTTCAAATCAGTGGAGGAAACGCAGATGGCCTGGTCAAAGCCCGTGATCCGCGAAATCGAGTGCGGAATGGAAATCAACATGTACGGACCCGAACACGAGGACGATCGCGAAGTTCTGTTCTGAAAGACAATGCGTGCGGAACTCCCATGACCTTCCGCGCGCATATCCTCGGGGCCGCTGCCGGAGGCGGATTACCCCAATGGAATTGCGGATGCCTTAATTGCTCACTCGCGCGCTCCGGCAAGATCGCTTCTCAGACTCAATCCTCTCTGGCCGTCTCGGCAGATGGTGACAGTTGGGCTGTGCTGAACGCATCGCCGGACATCCGCATCCAGCTGTCGCACGCCCGGTCCCTATACCCGACCGGCCTGCGGCAGCTTCCTTTGGCTTCCGTTCTGGTTACCAATGGCGACATCGACCATGTGGCCGGTCTGCTTACGCTGCGCGAGATGCAGCCCTTCACCCTGTTTGCCACACAAGCCATCCATGATGTTCTGGCGCAGAACCCGGTCTTCGACGCCCTGAACGCCTCGGTCGTGGCCCGGACCGCCATCGCGCTCGACACCCCCTTCAAACTTGTTCCCGGCCTCACGGCAACGCTGTTTGCGGTGCCCGGCAAGGTCCCGCTCTATCTCGAAGGCGAAGAGGTGCAGACCGATCTGATCGGCGACCAGACGGTCGGCGTGGCCCTGCAAACCGGCTCCCAAAACACGTTCTACATCCCCGGCTGCGCAACCCTGAACGATGACCTGCGCAGCCGCCTCGACGGCGCAGACCTGCTGTTTTTCGACGGCACCCTCTGGGCGGACGACGAAATGCTGCGCGCAGGGCTGGGCCAGAAAACCGGCAAGCGCATGGGGCATATGTCGATCAGCGGCCCGGACGGCACCATCGCCGCCTTCGCGGAGCTGAATATCGCCCGCAAGGTTTTTGTGCACATGAACAACACAAACCCGGTGCTGCGCCCGGACTCTGCCGAACGGGCCGAGGCCGAAGCCGCCGGATGGATCATCGGTCAGGATGGAATGGAGATCACGCTATGACCCAAACCCGCGATGAATTCGAAGCCCGCCTGCGCCAG
Source organism: Ruegeria sp. (assembly GCF_040830605.1). Taxonomy (GTDB): domain Bacteria; phylum Pseudomonadota; class Alphaproteobacteria; order Rhodobacterales; family Rhodobacteraceae; genus Ruegeria. Next base: position 101,752 of record NZ_JBFOMD010000003.1, on the reverse strand, counting down.
ATCGGGGCCGAGCGGTATCACGACCTGCACCCGTTCCACGACCTGCTGCATGGCGGCGGCTGCACCCCCGATCAGGTCCGCGCCTGGGTGATCAACCGCTACTATTACCAGCACTCGATCCCGATGAAGGACGCGGCCTTCATGTCCCGCGTCGAAGACCCCGACATGCGCCGCATCTGGCGTTCGCGCATCGAAGACCATGACGGCACCGACCAAAACGAAGGCGGCATCCGGCGCTGGCTGCGGCTGGCCGAGGCGGTGGGGCTCGATCCCGACTACGTCGCCTCGTGCAAGGGCGTGTTGCCCGCGACCAAATTCGCGGTGGACGCCTATGTGCGTTTTGTCCGCGAAAAGACCCTGCTTGAAGCTGTTGCCGCATCGCTGACCGAGCTGTTCGCGCCCAAGATCCACGCCAACCGCATCGAAGGACTGCTGAAACACTACGACTTCGCCGACGACGCCTCGCTGTCCTATTTCCGCAACCGGCTGAAAGAGGCCCCCAAGGATGTGGCCTTTGGGCTGGCCTGGGTGCTGGATCACGCCGATACCGCCGAAAAACAGGACGCGGCGGCGGAGGCGCTGATCTTCAAGACCGACGTGCTCTGGTCCCAGCTCGATGCGCTCTGGGGGGCCTATGTCGAACCGGCCCGCATTCCGCCGGGCGCCTGGGTTCCGGGCACCGGCCTGCTGCTCCAGAGGGCCTCGTGATGCTGCCCGAGGATATCCCCGCCCTCCCCCGTGGCGTTCGGCTGCACTTTGACAAGGTGCGCGACAAATGGGTCCTGCTCGCGCCTGAGCGCGCGGTGACGCTCGACGCCATCGGCCACGCCATCCTGAACGAGGTGGACGGTACGCGCAGCTTTGGCCAGATCACCACCGCCTTGTCCGAAAAGTACAACGCCCCCGCCGACCAGATCGCCGAGGACAGCGCTGGCTTTCTGGACGCGCTGCGCGACCGGCGGTTTCTGGATGTGACCTCATGACAACCGCGCCGCCCCCCATCGCCATGCTGGCGGAATTGACCCACCGCTGTCCGCTGTCATGCCCCTATTGCTCGAACCCCATCGAGATGGCCCGGCAAGAGGCCGAGATGGATACCGACACATGGGCCCGCATCTTTCGCGAGGCGGCGGCTTTGGGTGTTCTGCAACTGCATATTTCCGGAGGTGAGCCCGCCTCGCGCCGGGATCTGACGCAGTTGGTCCGGGCCGCGCGGCGCGCCGGGCTTTATACCAACCTCATCACGTCGGGCATCGGCTTGACCGAGCGGCGCCTGCGCGAGCTGGATGAGGCCGGCCTTGATCACGTCCAACTGTCACTCCAGGGTACGACACCCGAGATGGCGGATGAAATCGGTGGCTATCGCGGCGGCTACAAACGCAAGATGCAGGTGGCCGGCTGGATCGGGGACATCGGGTTTCCGCTGACGCTCAACGCCGTGCTGCACCGGCGAAACATGCACCAGCTGCCCCGCGCACTGGAGATCGCGCAGGACATGGGCGCGCGGCGGATCGAGGTGGCAACGGTGCAGTTCCACGGCTGGGCCCTGAAAAACCGCGACGCGCTGATGCCCACGAGAGAGCAGGCGCAGGAGGCCACGCGCATCGTGACCGAGGCGCGCAAGACACTGAAGGGCACGCTGGTGATCGACTATGTGCCCGCCGACTACCATGAGGATTACCCCAAGCGCTGCATGGGCGGCTGGGGCACAAGCGGGCTCAACGTGGCCCCGGACGGGCTGGTCCTGCCCTGTCACGCCGCGCAATCCATCCCGCATCTGAGTTTCGAGCGGGTGCAGGACAAACCACTTGCCGACATCTGGTACCACAGCGCCGCCTTCAACGCCTATCGCGGCACCGACTGGATGGCCGAACCCTGCCGCAGTTGCGAGCGCAAGACGGTGGATTTCGGCGGCTGCCGCTGTCAGGCCATGGCGATCCTCGGCGATGCCGGGGCAACCGATCCGGTCTGCAGCAAGTCCCCCCACCACGGCGCGTTGCAGGCACAGGCAAACGAACATGCCGCCCAGCTGGACGCCCCGCTCGTCCATCGCGTGGCCCCCGGCGCCGCCAAGGAACCTGCGGAATAACACGCTAGTCCAGCGTTGCCCCCTCCGGCCCGGCCCGCAGACTCAGGATACGGTCCCCCAGTCGCTCTGCTTCGGTCCGGGAATGGGTCACGAACAGCGTGGCGGGCTGGTGCCGGGCAATCAGCGTCTCGGTCAGCGCCAGCATGGTCTCGGCAGTCTCTGCATCCAGCGACACGAACGGCTCATCCATGATCAGCAGTTCAGGCTGCCCGGCAACCGCCCGCGCCAGTGCCAGCCGGCGCTGCTGGCCGAGGCTGAGCTGACCGGGAAACAGCGCCTCCTTCCCCGCAAGCCCGGTGCTATCCAGCGCAGCCACCGCCTGCACTCGGCTCAACCCGGGATGCACCAGCAGCAGATTGTCGAGCGCGCTGCGCCAGAGCAGCAGCGTGGGTTCCTGAAACACAAAGGCCAGCGCCTCGGGCCGTTCGACCGCACCGTCGAAATCCGTGTCGATCCCGGCCACAATGCGCAGCAGCGTGGTCTTGCCCACCCCCGAGGGTCCGATCAACGCCACGGTTTCTCCCTTGGCAATCTCGAACCTTATAGGCCCCAGCACCGGCGTCTCGCCAAAGCGCTTGGCGCGTATGTCCACCCGGATCATGCCGTCCTCCACCGGCTGGCGCGGCGTTCCCACGGTTGCAGGATCAGCCACTCGACCAGCAGCATCACGCAGATGAAGGACAGCGCATAAACCAGCACCAGCGCCACGTCGAACAGCTGGAAATAGAGGTGGATCTGAAATCCGATGCCCGACGAGCGGCCGAGGAACTCGACCACCAGCACGATCTTCCAGATCACCGCCACGCCTGACCGCGCGGCACCGGCGATAAAGGGGGCAAGCTGCGGCAGGATCACGTGGCGCATCCGCGTCGCCCATGGCATGCGATAGACCTGCGCCATGGCGTCCAGATCACGATCCAGCGCCCGCCCGCCTTCGCGCACCACGGCGGCCACATTCGGCACCTTGTTCAGCGTCACCGCAATGATCGCGGCCGCCTCGGTCAGCCCGATCCACAGGTAACACAGCACGATCAGCACCAGCGCGGGCAGGTTCAGAAAGATCACCAGCCACGGGTCGAGCCAGCGGTTCAGCCGCTCTGACCGTCCCATGGCCAACCCGATGGCCGTGCCCAGCGTCATCGCCAGTGCAAAGGCCCAGATCACCCGAAACAGCGTCGCCCCAAGATGCCGCAGCAACTCGCCCGAGGCCAGTTCCTGCGCCGCGAGCGGCGCCAGTGCCCAAGGCTTCGGCAGGATCTGCGCATCATCCGTCAGCAGCGCCGCCACGACCCAAAGCGAAATCAGCCCCGCGATCGACAGTACCGGCGTAAGGCGCGCATCCTGCATCCGCGCTTACTTCACATCCGCAAAGAGACCCTCGGGCATCGATGTCGCCTCACCCACCAGCTCGGCCCCGCCCAGTTCAGCCATCAGCGCCAGCATCCGGTCCGCCGCCGCCGCATCCACCGGACCGCGCGCGGGGATGCCTGCGATCCAGTCTGCCTTAAGCTGATCGAACTGCGCGTCCGTCTTGGCGTTCATCCGGGGGCGGATCGCCTCCCACGCCGCATCTGAACCTGCCAGCATCTCCTTCGCCTCGCGGCTGGCCTCAAAGAAGCCCTGCGCAAGATCGGGGTGTTCGTTCAGAAAACTCTCCTTGAAGTAATAACCCAGCAGCGGCGTATCGGTATCCAGCCCCAGCGCCTGCCCCGCCTCTTCGACCGAGATCAGTTCCTTCATGCCCGAGGCTTTCATCTTGGCGAGGAAATGCCAGAAGTTGATGGCACCCGCATATTCGTTGCCCAAGGCCGATTTGAAGATCAGCGGCGGGGCGCCATAGACCTGCTCGGTCTCGGCCTTCAGGTCGAGGCCGTATTCCTGCTGTGCATAGGCCCGCAGGATCAGCCAGGACTTGTCCAGCGGCCCGCCTGCAATCCCGATCTTGCCGCCCGCCAGATCGCGCAGGGTTCCTGCAGAGCTGTCTTCGGGGACCACCACACCGCCGACCGCCCTCGAATAGGGGATAAAGACATAATCCTTGCCCGCCGCCCGCTGCCGCGCCACCCAGATCCAGTCGGCCACGGCCATATCGGCCTCGCCGCCCTCAACCGCGATACGGGTGGCGCCGTTGTCGGCATAGGGCTGCATATCCAGTTCAAACCCGTGCTTTTCGTCCAGACCGTTTTCGGTGATCGTGGCCAGCTCCCAGTTCACCGTGCCGATCTTGAGAACCGCCGCCCGGATCGTCGGCAAGCCCTCGGCCCACACGGGGCCGGCCAGCAACGCCAGCGCGGCAAATAAGGGCTTGAGCGCTCTCATGGCTTCCCCTTCCTTGTCATTCCTCCCGGCGGCCAACCTCATTGAGGTCCTTGTCCAGCTCGATATCGAACTGCTTGCCGCCCTTGCAGATCACGTCGTCCAGCTCATATCCGCCCTCTTCGACCTCGATATCGTCCGGGTCCATCTGGCATTCGATCGAGGCCAGATACGCCTCGATCTTCTCAACGGTCTCGGCGTCCACCTCGCCCTCGGCAAAAGCGGGCGCGGCGACAAGGGCAGCGGCAAGTACAACGATCTTCTTCATGGTCGGTCCTCCGGTCATTGAATGCTGATGGTCACGCTCTGCGCATCGCCGGTCGAGCCAGGGATGCGGATTTCATGGCTGCCGGGCTTGATCGCGATAAAGGACAGCTCGGCCACGCCGGCCTTGTCGAACTCGATACTGTCGATGGCCATGGGGCGGATTTCGATCTTGTTGATGACGATCTCGTTCATCCAGATCGCGCGAAAGAAATCCGGCCCCTCGACCGCCAGCTCCGCCGAGCCGTCGGCAGTGATCTCAAGTTTGTAATAGGCCCCCGATTGCAGCACCGCGTCCTCGCCCAACGGCTGGCCCGAGGCCAGCGTCAGCTTGATCGTCTCGCCCCGGTTGCACTTGGCCAGCAGCCCGGCAAAGCCCAGATCGTCACACAAGGGGGCCGCCGCTACCGGGCCCCCGATCATCGCGGCCAGCGCCGCTGCCATAAGTCTCTTCATCCTTATCCCTCCCCTTGGATCAGTCGATTGTCACCACGCCCCAGGGCTGCTGACCCACCTGCACGGATCGAACCGCCTTTTCCGCGGCCACATCGATCACCGTGATGTCGTTTGAGTTGCCGTTGGTGGTCAGCAGGTACTTTCCGTCCGGCGTGAAATCCAGCTGCCAGACACGCTGACCCACAAGGATGTAGTCCAGCACCTCAAGGCTCTGCGCATCCACCACGGCCACCCGGTTCGCGGGCCCCAGCGCCACGAACAGCCGCGTACCGTCCGCCGTCACCTTGGCGCCAACCGGCTGCAGCCATTCCGGCAAGACGCCGGGCACCTCGAACCCAATCTTGCCCACGACCGAAGGCGTACCATCCTCGGCAATGTCCATCACCGTGACAGTGCCGCCAATCTCGGAGGTAACGAACAGGCGCGTCCCGTCCTTGGTGTATTGCGCATAGCGCGGGCGCTGATCGACCAGCACGTTGTGCTTGATCTGGTAGTCCTCGGTCGAGATGAAATGCGCCATGTTGGTGGTCTCGGACGTGTTCACCACGAACTTGGCATCCGGGCTGATCCCCATCCCCTCGGGCTCGACCCCCACCGGCACCTCGGCCAGGATGGTGCGGGTTTCCGTATCGGTCACGGTCACCAGATTGTCGTCCTCGTTGGCGATGTATAGACGCTTGCCTGCAGGTTCGATCACGAACAACTCAGGGTCCGGTCCCGAGGGCAGGCTGGGCAGCTCCTCATAAGTTTCGGTGTCAAAGACCCGCACGATGTTGTCGTCCGAGGCGCAGACATAGAGCTTGGTGCCATCCGGGCTGACCGTGATACCGCGCGGACGGTTGCCGCCGAAGAACTCGGTGATGACCTCCCAACTGTCGGTATCGACCACGGTGATCGTGTTGCCGCGCTCGTTCGACACAAACGCCTTGCCTGCATGTCCCGGCCCGGCAATCAAGCCAGCAAGAGCGATGGAAAAAACCAGGGATTTCATGCGCATCTCCATTTATTCAAAGGCCGTGCACCCGGATTCCGGACCGTCGAGCCCCATGGTGTCGAGCGGTGAGGTCTGGTGCAGAAACCCCTCCTGCGGGCTGACACTGACCGTGATCGAGCCGTCATAGAGCAGGATCGGCTGCCGCAACTGCCCGTTCCAGTCGCGGAACGTCACCTTCTGCCCCTTGAACGCGGCCAGCCCGAATTCCTCCGACAAGACATAGTCGCGCACCCCGTCGGGCTCGGCGGTGTTGGCGCGCGTCACCGCCTCGCCCACAACGCGCAGGGCAAGCCAGGTGTTGTAATCCTCGGGCCGGACATAGCGCCCTGCCAGTTCCTCGAACCGGGTCTGGAACTGGGTCGCCCCCCAGGCCTCATGCGCGCCGTGAAAGGCGACCGGGCGCAGACCGCCCGCGCCCATGACGGGCCGGGGTGTCCAGATGTGATACGAGAGATACCGGGCGAAATAATCCGTCTCATCCGCCGCAATCACCACGTCATGATCGCTGGCGTCCTGCGTGTCGAGCGGCAGTTGCCGCTGCACCAGAACATGGCCCGAATCCGTCCGCCGCGAGCCCCCGGTATCCTCAAAGGTGCGATCCTCGACGATCCTGGCCCCAAACTTGACCGCCGAACGCCGGAACGCCTCGGCCAGCGCCACATCCGCGGGATTCGAGCCCGCAATCAGGAACCAGTCGCCCCATTTCTTCCACACCGCGAATTGCGCCACCGCATCCGCGTTCATCGCACGCGATGGCGCGATATGCAGCAGGTTGCCCCGGCATTCCCCGTCCCGCAGCGCCGTATCGGGGGCGGTTGCGTTGAACACCAGCGCACCGGCCTCGGCCGCCTTGTCCGTCAGGCGCAACAGATCCTCGGCATTCGCAAGGACAACCACCAGCCGAACCCCATCGGCCAGGATTTGGTCCAGCGCCGCATCCGCCTGCTCGGGCGGCGCTGCGATATGCGACGTTTCATAAGTATGGCCAAGGAAACCGCCGGTGGTGCCGTTATCCTCATCCGCCAGCACCGCCCCGGCAAATCCCAGATCGTCCGGGCGCAGGTCATAGCGCGAGATCGGCAGCAGCGTCTGATAGTCTACCCGCAGCACCGCCGCCTTCACCTCGACCGCAGCCGCCGAGATGGCCGACGCACACCAGATCAGGGCCGCGAATAGCGGCGTAAGGCGGTTACGCAAGATGTCCTCCCACAGCCCGCCCCGGCCAGGCGCGGGCTTTCCCTTTTATCAGCGGCTCAGGGCTCGGATTGGAACCGATACTTTTGGCCGTGTTGTAAAAGAAACCCTAGCAGCTTCATCATTAACCTCGATTCTTATTTTATAAGAATGGACGTATGCGACTGATCTTGCTTCTGTTTCTCGCGCCATGTGCGGCGGGACGAGACAGGGCGGGCAACGCGATTCAAACACGCCGATCTTCACGGAGGAAAAGGATCGATGATACGAAGGACGTTTCTCGCGGCACTGGGGCTGGCGCTGTTCCCGGCCTGGGCGCTGGCACATGGCCCCACCCGGCAGAAGATCACGCTGACCGCTGAGGTCGCCGCAGCCCCGGATGAGGTCTGGGCCGCCATCGGCGATTTTCAGGACATGTCCTGGCACCCGGCGGTGCATGCGACCACGGGCGAGAACGGCAACGACATCGACGCCACCCGGGTGCTGACCCTGGGCGAGGAAGGCGGGCCTACGATTTCGGAAGTGCTCTATAAATACAGCGCCGACGCGATGAGCTATTCCTACCGGATCACCGATGTGAAGGTCGAGGTGCTGCCGGTCACCAATTACTCCTCGCATCTGACCGTCAAACCGCGCGACGATGGCGGGTCGCTGATCGAATGGCGCGGGGCCTTCTACCGCGGCTACCCCAACAACGACCCGCCCGAAGAGTTGAACGATCAGGCCGCGATTGCAGCAGTGACGGCGGTGTATCAGGCCGGGCTGGACGCCCTTGTGGCACGCTTCGGCGCGGCGGGCTCATGACCGTGCTGGCGAAAGCTTCCGTCGTCGCCGCGCTGATCTGCGCCATCGGCCTGCCTGCCTTTGCCTCAAACGAAGCCTGGGACAATATCCGCGTGCAGCTTTATGGCGACCGCACGCTTCTGAACGGCGACAAGGTGATCGCCATCGACGCGCCCTACCGCACGCCGGACGATGCGCGCACCGAACTGGCCGCGCAGGTGGTGGCGCCCGAGGGTCTCAACATCGGCAAGGTGACACTGGTTCTCGACGAAAATCCGATGCCGGTCTCGGCGGTGTTCGAACTGGATGTGCCGCAACCCAGCTTCTATTTCGACGTGACCCTGCGCGTGAACGGCCCGACGCCGCTGCACGTGATCGCCGAGACCACAGACGGCCGCCTCTGGGTCTCGGAGACCTTCGTCAAGACCTCCGGCCTTGGCGCCTGCGCCGCACCACCGGGCACCGACCCCGAGATCGCCATGGCCACGCTGGGCCAGATGCAGGTTGAGGTCACTGGCAGCGCCCCGGCGCTGAGCGTCGGCGGACGCCTCGCCAATCTGGGTACGCGAGCGAACCGGATGGACGTGGACATCTCTCACCCGTCCCACTCGGGCATGCAGATGGACCAGATCTCGCTGCTGTTCATTCCGATGCGCTATGTGGAATCGGTGGATATCGACCTGGATGGGGCCGGGTATGTCGAGATGACGGGCTCGATCTCGCTGTCTGAGAACCCGCGCGTGGGCCTGTCGGTGCCCAGCCGGTCACGCTCGGTGGATGTGACGATGACCGATACCGACGGAACCGTCAGCCATCTCCACAAGGACCTCGCTGGATTCTAGATTATCCCTGCTGCGAAGGCTGCGGCTCCAGCGGCTCAACCCGTTCCAGCGGATAGTCCCAGAGCTGCCAGCCATCGGTCCCTTCGGGGAACCAGAAAATGTCGGAATAGCCCCATTCGATGGCCCGTTTTGCGGCATTCCAGCTCATCCAGCAATCCTCGAGGCAAAAGATCACCACAGGCCGGGACAGATCGCCCTCGGTAACCTGCTCCAGGCCGCGCCGGAAGTAATCCGCCGTCACATCGGCAATCGCTCCGTACCCCACATTGGGCAGCCAGATCGCCCCGGGGATGCTGTTGCGCGGCTTGTCGCGCCAGATCGTGCCTTTGGGCAGATTGGCGGGCTTGGGCGCTTGCGGCAGCACGTCGATAAAGCCCACACCGCCATCCTGCCAAAGCTCATGCGCCTCTTCCGGGCCAACCGTCGTGCCCCCCGCGATGCTGGCCGGGACCGGCGCGCGATAGTGATCCATGCGGTAGTCGTCCGGCTCGGGCACGGTCTGCGCCACCGCCGCCTGCGCCGTCACCAGCAAGGCGGCCAAGACACGGTTCATTGCGACGGCTCCAGAACCTCGGTGCCCAGATCGCTGACCAGCGGCACGCCCGCCTCGGCCAGCAGGGCATTGATCTCATCCTGATTGCGCCGGATCAGCGAGTTCAGCTTGCGCTGCCAGACCTTCTCGCCATGCCGCACGCCCATGGTGATGCGGAAAAACAGGCGTGGGGGCCGTTCCTCGCGGATCAGCGGGATCACCTTGAGCCCCGGATACCCCTCCTTGACCAGCGGCCCGCCCAAGGGCCCCCACAGGATGGCCGCATCAATCTCACCGGAATTCAGATCCTCCAGCATGTCCACCGCGGGGCTTTCCACACGGCGGTCGACAAACAGGTTATACGGTCTGGCCGTCGCGATCAGCCCGTTGCGCGCCATATGCGCCGAGGGCGGCGTGCCCGCGATGACCCCGACGCGGCGGCCCTTGAGGGCCGGATCTCCCAACGTCTCGACACCCGCAAGATCGCCATCAGCCGGCACGATCAGAACATAGACCGACGTGTAATAGTGGTTGGTGTTCAAAACCAGCTCATGGCCCTGCGCATAGCCCATCACCACGTCGCACTGTTTGGCCGCCAGCGTATTGCGGATGAACCCGGTGGCTTGCGGAAACCAGGTGTATTGCACCGGCAAGTCCAGCTTTGCCGCCATCAGCTCGGCCAGCTTGTTTTCATACCCCGTTTCATCCTGGGACGAGACCGGGTCGTTGGCCGGATCGGCACACACCCTCAGCGCGTTCTGCGACACCAGGTCCGAGGTTTGGGCATCAGCGGGACCTGCCTGAAAGATTGCAAGCGTCAGAATGGCAAGGACGGCAAAAGCCCTACGTGCCGAGGCAGGCATTTTCATCTTCACGGATCACATCCGATTTCTTTTCCTTCTTCGGCGGACGCCCGCGCGGAACAACCTCCGCACCGCGTGCCTTGAGGTAGACATAGATGTCATCGAGATAACACATCACGTTCGGGTTCTCGCCGAACCCGGGCATCACCGATTGCTCGGCCGCGCTCACCTTCTGGATGCCATTGGTGACCACGTCGACAAAATCGTAATAGTCCATATCGATGGCCGACACTTTCAGCGCCGGGGCATAGGTCGATCCCTCGCCCTCGGGCCCATGGCACACATGGCATTCGGAATGATACCGGCGAAAGCCGGAATAGGTCAGCCAGTCCACCGTCCCGTCCTCACCGATGTTGTAGGTCGGGATATCGTCATCGGTGTAATACCGCCCATCCTCGGAATAGGCGGCGGTCAGATTGTCGGCTGTCGTGGCAATCGGAAGGCCCGTCACAAGGCCAATTGCAACAAGTCGTATTGCGTAATTCATGAAAGTCTCACCTGCTCTACGGGCCCGGGGCAGGCGCGGCCCGAAAGCCGCGCCTGCCCTTGTTTACATCAATTCGGCAATGCGAACACGGTCAGTTGACCGCCCAGCGCGGTATAGTCGCTGAGGGCTGCATAACCGCCCACGGCGCCCAGACCGTCATTGGGGTTGGTCAGACCGGCCGCAAGACCGATCCCGGCCCAGCCACCGACACCCGACAGGATGCCGACATACTGCTTGCCGCCGCTCTCATAGGTCATCACGTTGCCGATGATCCCCGAGGGCGTCTTGAAGCTGTAAAGCTCCTCACCGGTTTCGGCGTGAATGGCCTTCAGGTAACCTTCGAGCGTGCCGTAGAACACGACGTCACCCGCGGTTGCCAGAGCACCCGACCAGACCGAAAACTGCTCGGGGATCGACCACTTGATCTCACCCGTGACGTTGTCCCAGGCGATGAAGTTGCCCATGCCGCCATGGCTGTCCGGCGCCGGATACATCGCAAGGGTCGCGCCCACATAGGGCTGACCTGCGGTGTAGGACACGCGGAACGGCTCATAGTCCATGCAGACGTGGTTCGTCGGCACATACATGAGTTGGGTCTTCGGCGAATAGGCCGCCGGCTGCTGGTCCTTGGTACCCAGCGCCGCCGGGCAGATACCGGTCGAGTTCACGTCTTCGCCGTTCTGCTCGGTCGAGTACTGCGCAACCACATAGGGACGTCCGTATTCCTCTTTGCCGGAATCCATTTCGACGCCCGTGGTCCAGTTGACCGCCGGATCGAATTTCTCGGCCACCAGCAACTCACCGGTCACCCGGTCCATCGTGTAGGCCAGACCGTTCCGGTCAAAGTGGGTCAGCAGCTTGCGCGTTTCGCCACCAAATTCCTGCTCCGTCAGGATCATTTCATTGATGCCGTCATAGTCCCACTCGTCATGCGGCGTCATCTGGTAGAACCAGCGCGCAATGCCGGTATCGATGTCGCGGGCCATGATGGTCATGGACCAGCGGTTGTCGCCCGGACGCTGCGCCGGGTTCCAGGTCGAGGGGTTCCCGGTACCGTAGTACATCAGGTTCTCTTCCAGATCCGCCGAGTACCAGCCCCATGTGGTGCCGCCACCGATCGTCCACTGGTCGCCTTCCCAAGTGTTGGTCCCGGAATCCGCGCCAACCGGCTGACCCAGATGCGTGGTTTTCTCCGGATCAACCAGGATGTCCGCGTCCGGTCCCATGGAATAGGCGCGCCAGACCTGATCGCCCGAGTTCATGTCATAGGCCGTCACCGACCCGCGCACACCGAACTCACCCCCCGAGATGCCGACGATGACCTTGTCCTTGATCGGCAGAACGGTCGCGGTGTTGGTCTCGCCAATGGACGGATCGCCATTCTGGACCTCCCAGACGACCGCACCGGTCCCGGCATCCAGTGCCACCACCTTGGTGTCGGCCTGATGCAGGAAGATCTTGCCCTCGGCATAGGCCACACCGCGGTTCACGGTGTCACAGCACATCACCGGAATGACGTTCGGGTCCTGCTTGGGCTCGTATTTCCACAGGATCTTGCCGTCATTTGCCAGATCCAGCGCATAGACGATGTTGGGGAATGGCGTGTGCACATACATTACGTCCCCGATCACCAGCGGCGAACCCTCGTGCCCGCGCAGAACGCCGGTCGAGAAGGTCCACGCCACCTGCAGATCGCCGACATTCTCGGCAGTGATCTGGTCAAGCTGCGAATAGCGCTGGTTCTTGTAGTCGCCCGTCTGGATCGCCCATTGTGCCGGGTTCTCCATCTGGGAAATCAGATCGTCGTTTGCGAACGCCATCGTGGCGGCACAAAGGGCGATCCCGGAAGTCAAAAGCATCAGCTTTTTCATTCGTGCTCCTCCCTTGATTGCGACGCAAGCGCCGCGGTGATGCACCTGATCCGGGATAGGGTCAGGTGCCGTTTTATGCCTGTCCGCCACATCCTCCCCGTGGCAGGCAGGCAATCCCCTTGGTCACGCCCCCTCCTCGGCAAAGGTCGCGAGATACGCAATCACATCCGTTCTTTCAGCTTCCTTGCGCAGACCGGCAAAGGACATCTTGGTGCCCTTGGCATAGTTGCGCGGCTTTTCGAGAAACGCGGCCAGCTCTTCGGGCGTCCAGACCTTGCCCTCGTCGGCCAATGCCTTCAGAGCGTCCGAATACTTGAAGCTCTCATCGGCGGCGACCGCCCGGCCGATGATGCCGTTCAGCATCGGGCCTACCTTGTTTTCGGCGCCTTCACCCACGGCGTGGCAAGCTTTGCATTTGCGAAAGACCTTTTCGCCCTTGGCCGTATCGCCTGCGACTTCGCCGTCGGCCAGCGCCAGTACCGGCAGAAGCGTCAGGCAGGTTGCTGAAATGAGCGTCTTAATCACGAAAACCCTTTCCTTGCTGTTTCGTCAGCACAGCCGCGCCGCGTGCCACGCGACATGGTCTTGTGCGAAGGTGTTCACGAAGAAATACGAATGGTCATAGCCCTGCTGCAGGCGCACCTGCCCGGGCTGCCGCCGCTTGGCCATCATGCCCGCCAGCGCCTCGGGCTTGAGCAGGTCCAGGAACTGGTCGCTGGCGCCCTGATCCACCAACAGATCCCCTTTCCAGCCGTACTCTTCCAGCAGCAGCGTCGAGTCATGCTCGGCCCAGCTGCTTTCATCGTCGCCCAGATAGGTGCTGAGCTGCTTGCGACCCCAGTCGGACTGGGTCGGATGTGCGATGGGCGCAAAGGCCGAGAGTGAATCGAACAGCGCGGCATTGCGGATGGCGATGGTGATCGCCCCATGCCCGCCCATCGAATGCCCGGTGATGCCGTGGCGGTCCTGCACCGGCAGATTGTCGATGACGATCGAGCGCAGCTCGCTCACCACATAGTCATACATGCGGAAATTCTGCCGCCACGGATCGCGCGTCGCGTTGACGTAGAACCCGGCCCCCTGGCCCAGATCATAAGCCTCGTCATCGGCCACCTCCGTACCGCGCGGCGAGGTGTCGGGAAACACCACGGCCAGCCCGTATTTCGCGGCATGTTCCTGAAGCCCGGCCTTGGTCATCGCGTTTTCATGGGTGCAGGTCAGGCCCGACAGGTACCACAGCACCGGCACCGGCCCATCCTTGGCCTTGGGCGGCAGGTAAACGGCAAAGGTCATCTCGCACCCGCAGGTGTTCGAGCTGTGGCGGTACACCGTCTGGATGCCGCCAAAACTCCGGTTTTCCGAGATGACCGTCAGATCCATGATCAGAACTCCACCACCGCGCGGATGGACTTGCCCTCGTGCATCAGGTCGAAACCGTGGTTGATCTGGTCGAGGCTCAGCTTGTGGGTGATCATCGGATCGATCTCGATCTTGCCGTCCATGTACCAGTCCACGATCTTGGGCACATCGGTCCGCCCCTTGGCGCCGCCGAAGGCGGTGCCGCGCCAGACCCGGCCGGTCACCAACTGGAAAGGCCGCGTTGCGATCTCGGCGCCAGCCGGGGCCACCCCGATGATGATGCTCTCGCCCCAGCCCTTGTGCGCGGCTTCAAGAGCGGTGCGCATCACCCCAACATTGCCGGTGGCGTCAAAGGTGTAATCCGCCCCGCCGCCGGTCAGCTCGACCAGATGCGCGACCATGTCGCCCTCGACATTCGAGGGGTTCACGAAATCGGTCATGCCGAAATGCGTGCCCATCCCGACCTTGTCGTCGTTCAGGTCCACCCCGACGATCTGGTCGGCACCGGCCAGCCGCAGGCCCTGGATCACGTTCAACCCGATCCCGCCCAGGCCAAAGACCACGGCCCGGCTGCCGATCTCGACCTTGGCGGTGTTGATCACCGCCCCGATCCCGGTCGTCACACCACAGCCGATGTAACAGACCTTGTCGAACGGCGCGTCCTTGCGAATCTTGGCCAGCGCGATCTCGGGCACCACCGTGTGGTTGGCGAAGGTCGAACAGCCCATGTAGTGATGGATCGGCGTACCATCCAGCATCGAGAACCGGGTGCTGCCATCCGGCAACAGGCCCTGCCCCTGCGTCGCCCGGATCTTCTGGCACAGGTTGGTTTTCGGGTTCAGGCAATACTCGCATTCCCGGCACTCGGGCGTGTAAAGCGGGATCACGTGATCGCCCACCGCAAGGCCCGTCACGCCCTCGCCCACCTCCATGACGACCCCCGCGCCCTCGTGGCCCAGGATCGAGGGAAAGATGCCCTCGGGGTCCGCACCCGACCGGGTGAACTCGTCCGTATGGCACAGGCCGGTCGCCTTGATCTCGACCAGAACCTCGCCCGCCTTCGGACCGTCAAGCTCAACCTCCATGATCTCAAGGGGCTGGCCCGCAGCCATCGCCACCGCAGCTCGTGTCCTCATGCAGTCTCCTCCCCAGCACCGGTGCTTCACGGACACCGATTGTCGGAAACGAGTATGGAGGCAGGCCCATATGCCGAACAATTGAGACAATGGTGTGTATTGGGGCGAATGGACTCGGCCCCTACCCTTCGACATAGTTGGCAGCGTGGAGGGCACGCCGATGTCGAAAACCGGACCGTTCGCATTTGCGCTGGCCGCAATGGCGCTGGCCGCACCGGTGCAGTCTGCGGATTTCTCCGATCCCACCTGGCCCTGCATACAACGCAAGGTGGAACAGCTTTCGCTGGGTCTGATGTGGCCGTTTCCGGTCGATCCGGCCTTGCTGGACACAGATAAAACGCTGCGCGACGACGTCGCGGACCTGGCCGACGCGCTGGCCCTGCGACGGGTCGAGCTTGAGGATCTGCGCCCGCAGGTCGAGGCCTTTGCCACCCAGTACAACGGCGATCCCGCCATTCTCGGCCTGGTCTTCGACCGCGTCTTCAACGGTCTGTCCAAACGCCGCGGGCGAATCATCAAGGGAATTGGCGAGTTTTCGCTGAGCCAGATCGCCTTGGCCGAACAGATCGACGCCACCCGGCTTGAAATGGACACCGCCCTTGCCGCCACCGAACCCGATTTCGACAAGATCGACAGCCTGGAAGAGCGGCTGGATTGGGATCAGCTCATCTATACGGACCGGCAGCGCTCGATCACCTATCTGTGCGAAACACCCCAGATCATCGAACGCCGCCTGTTTTCCATTGCGCAGATGTTGCAGCAGGTGGCACAGGATCAGGGCTGAGCCTGCGGCTATTCCCACTCCAGTTCGGTAAAGGCCACGGTCGCGTTGCGCGGATTATAGGCCTCGAACAGCTCCCACAGCGGGGCCTCGCTCTGGGCGATCCCCTCGACCGCCTCGCCCAGCCGCTGGCCCGCGTCGATGGCCGCGCGGGTGTCAGCCTCCAGCACGTCGAGATACCGTTGCTGATCCGTCCCGCCTGCGGGCCAGTCCAGCACGGGGCCACCGTGACCCGGCACAACGCGCGCAATCTCCAGCCCCGACATCTCCTTCAGTACCGCCTGCCAGCCCAAAAGCCGCCCGTCGAGCGCCGGTAAATGCCGGTGAAACACCAGATCGCCGGCAAACAGAGTGCCTGTTTCCTGGTCCAGCACGGTCAGATCGGCCCCGGTATGCGCCATGGGCCAGGCCCTTAACTCCAACACCCGCCCGCCCAAATCGATCTCTGCCTTGTCCTCGACCGTCACATCCACCGGCACCGCCCCCGCGCCCAGCATGACCTCAGGCCCGATCAGCCGCTCAAGGCTTTCGACGTAATTGTCCCGCCGATCCGCAAAGGCGCGCGGCAACGCGGCGTGTCCAACCACCGTGGCCCCGCCCCGGACCAGCGCGGATGCGCCCAGCACATGATCGGGATGCATATGGGTCAGGATCACATGGCTGACCGGTTTGTCCGTCCGCGCCCGGATCGTCCGCCACACGCCCTCACCCATCCAGGGCGCAGTGCCCGCGTCGATCACCGCCACGCTCTGGCCGCCTACCACGAAACCGATATTCGACACATCGCCGCGATTGGCCCGGTTTGGTTCCTCGATCAGACCCATATGGACAAAGACGCCCTCGGCCACCTCTTCGAAATCCAGCACTTCACCCACCGGCTGACAAAACGGCGCGCCATCGGCCTCAAGCCCCGCGTTGACAACCGGAGGCCACGCCGCAAGCGCAGCTAGGCACAGCGCTTCGGTCGGCGCCTCGTAACCGGGCAGCAACTGGTCCCGGCACGGTCCGCCAGCTACGGTCAGACAGACGGCAATCACAGCTTCGAACATGGCGAAACCTCCCCGGCCACAGCCTGCCACACGCAACCGTGAACACCATGCAGCCTTTGGTCGGAGTATATTTTCCCCGGTTTTTATGCCATATGAGAACAAATGTCATACGGGAGGAGATGATATGGCCTCAAGACTCGTATGGATCGCAGCCGCGACATCGCTTCTGGCCGCGCCCCTGTGGGCGGGCGGGTCGGTAAAGAACCCGCTGACGGAAAGCGCCACATGGCAGGATCTGCGAGGCGACATCGTGGGCGACGTCCAGATCGGCAGCGCCGATACGCTGCTGGCGATGGATGCCCCGTATCGCGCCCATGATGCGGCAACCGTTCCGGTTGTACTCAAACAGCTCGACCCCGACACGCCGATCACGGCGGCAACCGTGGTGATCGACGAAAACCCCGCGCCGGTCGCGGGCGTCTTCACCTTCACTCCCGCAATGGGACAGCTGGATTTCGAGCTGCGGGTGCGCGTTGACCAGTATTCCAACGTGCGCGTCATCGCGGAAACGCCGGACGGGCTGCACATGACCGGTCGGTTCGTCAAGGCCTCCGGCGGATGCTCGGCACCGGCCACGAAAGATCCCGAAGCGGCACTTGCCTCGATGGGCAAGATGAAGCTCCGGCTGTTTGACGGCGACACGCAGATGTCGACGCCGCGCCGCGAAGCCCAGATCATGATCCGCCACCCGAACTATTCCGGGCTGCAACGCGATCAGATCACCCAGCTCTTCATCCCGGCCCATTTCATCGACCATCTCGAGGTCTGGCAGGATGATGAGTTGCTCTTCACCATGGATGGCGGCATCTCGATCTCGGAAAACCCGGTCTTCCGGTTCTCGTATAACGACAACGGCGCAACCGCGCTGACCGTCAAGGCCACGGATACCGAAGGCAACACCTTCGAAAGCGTTCTGCCCAAGGCTTCGCAGACCTGACAACCGGCCAATACCTGTCGTGGCTTGAGATTACCGGCGCTTGAGCGCGGGGATACCTGCCGCAAACTCGCTATGCGGAGACACAAATCGGCACCCTGAGACCAATGGCCGGAAAGACAGGCAAGTGGAGTGAACCCGGCATAAGTTGTCGGATCGCATCACCTGGCGACACAGCGGCAAACCTCCGAAAGCCAATCACGGCCAGAAAAACACACGTTCTCCACACTGTGCGAACGGCAGTTGAGCGGACCATACAGTCATTGGAGTTCTCATCAAAACAGTGGAATCCAGCGTCACTTCATAAATCAAATCTGACTAGCCAAGATTGGATGGCGACATGCATTGCCCATTAGCCGAATGCCTTTGGCACGTTTCAAGGGCGGGCTTGGGGTTGCGAAATGACTGCATGGAATATGCAATGTGCTTAGACTTCATAAAACAGCCCCCTACGTGAAGGCGCGGGCAATTTGATCGAACTGATCGCTGGAAGAGGACGATATGGCAGCTCCAACACTCGAAAACTGGGAACTGACGGCGGCGCTGAAGGATCTCACGGACTGGTTGATTCAGCAGGGTCTTGAAAACACCCCCGTCGAGATTTGGCTTGAGGCGTGCTGCAACCGGCTGGTCGCGGCGGGCATCCCCTTGCAGCGAGCAAACATCACCATGCGCGCCCACCATCCCGAGATTGGCACAGTGGCCTTTCGCTGGCATCGCGATGGCGAAAACGAACGCGTGGATTTTCGGCGCAGAACCGATGCACCGGAAGAATACTTGCAGAGCCCGATCTACTATCTTCTGAACAACAATATTGAGGAAATCCGGCAAAAGCTGTTCGTCCCGGATCCTGCGCTGAATTTTCCCATCTTTGATGAGCTTCGCGACCGCGGGGCCACCGACTATTTTGCCGCAAAGCGAATGTTCCTTCGCCAGGATAACGCGGCCCCCGTAGACCCGATGAACGCCGAAGAAGGCGTGATCATTTCCCTTGCCACGGACGCGCCAGGCGGTTTCAGCGACGCCCATCTCGACGGGTTACGCCAGTTATTGCCTCCTCTTTGCCTGACCCTCAAATGCGGGGCAAACCGGCTGATGGCCGAAGACATCACGGCGGCATATTTGGGCCGTGATGCCAGCAAAAGGGTTCTGTCCGGTGATATCACGCGCGGGTCCTCTCAAACGATCCCGGCAGTGATTTGGTATTTCGATTTGCAGGGGTTTACCAAACTGTCCGAAACCTTGCCCGGCACCGCGATTATCGAAATGCTCAACGACTGCTTTGCCGAGGCCGTGGATGTGGTCGAACGCTACGGTGGAAACGTTTTGAAGTTCATGGGTGATGGGATGCTTGCCATTTTCGACATGGATCAGATACCCGATGCCCGACGTGTTGCAATTGACGCCGCTCAGGAGTTGCGCGATGCATTTGTCTCGTTGAACGAACGGCGCGCAACGGACGGATTGGCAACCACGGGCTTTACCCTTGCTCTCCACGCCGGCGACGTCCTCTATGGGAACATTGGCGGCAAAACGCGGCTCGATTTCACCGTCATTGGCCCGGCGGTCAATACAACCTCACGTATCCTGGGTATGTGCAGCGCTGTCGATCAGGCCATTGTGATTTCCGCCAAGGTCGCGGCCCCATTGCTGGAAAGCGTTCCCGATCTGGTGTCTCTTGGTCAATATCGCCTCCGAGGGGTCCGCGAACGTCAGGAACTCTTTACACTGGATTGAGCGCTGCCATAGGCCGTGTAGATCGAAGGTCTGGACAGGGCTCGAACTGACATTTGCACCGACCGGATTTCAATCTCAGCAATGTGAGCTTGTCGCAGATAATCTCAAGCCCTGACGAGTACCGGCCAAACCAACCGCGTCTGGAAAACATCCGGGGCCGCGGTTGTCATTGGCAACTCAGAAACAGACGATCTCGGCCTCGGCCTGCGCCCGGCGCAACTCGGCCACAAGGGTCTCCGGCATCACCGCGCTTTTGAAGACCGCCATGCGCTCGCCGCCCACGCGCCGCATCGACAGCACCGTCTCGGCCTGCACGTATCTCTCATAGGGCAGGATCGCGGCGATCTCGTCGATCGAGCAGGAACATCGCTCCAGCATCTCGCGGCTCTGGCCATTAGTGGCCATGCAGGCAAAGACGTAATCCGCCCGCGCGGCGGTGGGGTAATCGTTCAGCCGCTCGGCCACGCTTTGCCCCCATGCAGCAAACGGCAGGCAAATGGCAAAGAAAGCTCCGACCCAATACTTCATTGCGCCTCCTCAAGATGGTCGAACTGTGTTTCCGACCGATACACCACGCTCCCCTGATCCGGCGCCGCTTCGGCGATCAGGCTCAGATACCAGCCGGGCACCGCATCCGACATCGTTACGCTCAGCTCCAGATCGCCAAAACCCTGCATCAGCTTGCGGTTCGGATCATCCTCGAACGGGCGCAGCCGGATGGTCTGGGTCGCGACCGTCTTGCCGTCGATCACTGCCTCGCCGGACTCAACCTCGGACGGTTCGATCAGCGACGCCTTAACGCGGTTGCGGATGTAGAACGGGCTGCCGCCCGCCGCTTCGGCCATGTCGCGCACCACGGTTTCATAGAAATACATGATCATCGGATTGCCGACGCTGGCCGGAAAAATACCCAGGGACCTGTGCTTTTCGCCCTGCTGAAACTGCAGATGCGCCATCTCGACCTGATCCGGGCGAAACGACAGGGCGATATCTCCGGTATCGCGCTCGGCGGCGTCCGGTTTCAGCGCATTGACCACCTCGCGGCGGTAAACCAGCGCACTGTCCCGCCCGATGGCATCCAGCGTTCCGGTCTTGAACAGCAGATCATAGGTTTTTTCGCCATCGACCGGCTCGGCCCAAGCCAGACCGGCACTCAGGGCCACGGCGCAAATCCCGGTCAGCAGGGTGCGTGTCCACATGATCGTTCCTCCCCGCACACAGCTTATGGCGTCAGACCGGCCTGTCACCGGCGACTTTTGTCGGTATGCCCAGACCCCCGCCGACACTGCGTGCGGTGGGCTGCCAGCGGATCTTCCAGTCGATCAGCGGACGCAGGCGCGACAGTTTCACCGGCTTGGTCATCACCGACACATCGTTCTGAATGCCCGCCTCGCGCAGGCTTTCGCTGCGGTTGGCGGTGATCAGGATGGCGGGCACATGGGTTCTGGTCATCGCCCTGATCCGCGCGATGGCCTCGACCCCGGTATCGTCCCCGTCCAACTGATAGTCAGCGAGGATGATGTCCGGCGGCATGCCCATGTCCTCGACGAAATCCAGCGCCTCCTGCGTCGACCGCGCGGGCAATACGCTGGCGCCCCACTGTTCCAACCACTGGGTGGTGCCGAACAGAACATCCTGATCGTTCTCGATGACCATGACGATGTAATCCAGCGACATATCCTCGGATTGCGGCAACAGAACCACCGGCTCGGCCGGGATCTGCGCGCTTTCCACCCGGTCCATCTCGATGCTAAAGACCGAGCCCACGCCCGGCTTGGACCGCACCGACAGCTTGTGCCCCAGCAGGCGGCAGGCCCGGTCCACGACCGAAAGGCCCAGCCCCATGCCCGACCCGAAGGGCACATTATCGGCGCGGGCGAATTCCTCGAACACGCGGGCCTGATCCTTGCGGGCGATGCCGATGCCGGTGTCCCAGACCTGCAGGATCACCTTGTCCCCGCGCGGACGGCACCCCACCAGCACCCGCCCGCCCGGATCGGTATACTGAATCGCGTTCACTACAAGGTTCTGGATCGAGCGTAACAGATAGACCGGGTCCGAGCGCACGAAAGCCGAACACGGCACCACATCCAGCTTGACGTTCTTCTTTTCGGCCACCAGCGTCTGGTCGCCGTGAATGCCGCCCATCATCGAGGCCAAACTGACATCCGTGGGCGAAACCGCATCCGGATCGGCGCTTTCCAGGCGAGAGATATCCAGCAGCGAATGCAACAGCTGCTCGGCCGAGCCAAAGGCCCCGTCAAGGCGCTCCATCATGTCGAACAGGTCGGTCTGCCGCGTGGTCTCTTTCAGGGTGGAAATCAACAGCTTGGCCGCGTTGATCGGCTGCAGCAGATCGTGGCTGGCGGCGGCCAGAAACCGGGTCTTCGACGATACCGCCGCCTCGGCCCGCTCCTTGGCCAGCCGCAGCTCTTCCTCGACCTGCGCCTTTTCCTGATACTCCTTGACCAGCTTGTCATTGGCCCGCGTCAGCTCGGCGGTGCGGGCCATCACCCGGTTTTCCAGCATCTCGGTGGTGCGCGCCTCAAGGGTGACGTCCTTGAGTTCCACCAGAAAACCGCCATCGGGCAGCTTGTTGGCGTGAATGTCCAGCACCCGGTCCGACCCGTCGCGCACCCGCTTGCGCAACCAGCCCTTGGTGTTCAGCTCGCGCCGCCAGGTTTCCACCTTCAGCTCGTCATCGGCCTTGATCAGCCCGCGCGCGCGCATGAAATCCAGCAGCCGCTGCACCTGCATTCCCGGTTCCAGCAGCGGCACCGGCAGACCCAGGATCTCGCGAAACCGCCCGTTATGCATCATCACCTCGGCATCCGCCGAAAAGCTGCAAATGCCCGAGCTCATGTTCTGAAACACCGCCTGCAGGTAATCCTCCTGCCGGTCGATCAGGGTTTCCTTTTCATCCCGGTTGCGCCGGACCACCGCGGTGATCTCGGTCAGCAGCAGAACCACGTTCTCGCGCGACGTATGCTGCGCGCTCATCTGATACCAGCGGTCCTCGCACAGCTCGACAACGACCGAGGTGATGGTGCCGTCATCCCGGCTATCCGCCAGCGCCTCGGCCACCTGCATCAGGCTGCGGTCGGACGAGGTGAAATACGTGCTGCCGGACATAAGTGCGAAAAACCGGCTGATCCGCAGCCCCGGCACCACCTGACCCGAGATATCGGGCAACAGGTTCAGAAACAGCTCGTTGCACAGATCAAGCTGACCGTCGGTGAACAGCGCAAAGCCCTCTTCCATCGACGACAGCGCCTCGACCAGGCTCTTGCGGGTGCGCTCGCGTTCATAGCGCACACTTTCCAGCTCGGTGGTGGCGCGCTCCAGATCGCGGCTCTGGGCCATGACCTGCTGCTGCAGCTCGATCGCCGACTGAAACGCGCGAAAGGCCGACGGCCCCACATCCTTTTGCCGGTTGGCCCGCCGCATCAGCGCGTCGATGATCTTTGCCTGTTTGGCTACCTGAAGCTCGAGCGGATCCCGGGGGTCGATCATCATCAGTTCAGCGTCCTGGTCTCGGGTTCAAAGAACGCAACGCCCACAAAGGTCTGGTTCATGTGAACGCCCGATTGCTGCTCGCCATAGGTGTTGAACCCAAGCACCCGCCGCGACTGTAATATGTCGGACACCTGCCGGCGCAGCTGCTTCTGTTCGATCTCAAGCTTGCGCAGCACGCAATCGAACCCAAGGATGAAGTCCGGCGCGCGCCCCTTGTGATCCTTCACGCTCAGACCGGTCTCAAGCGTCTTCAGGATCGCCTGCCCGCGCCCCAGCGTCATGATCAGACCGTCATCGATGGCCGCCAGAAACGAAAGCGCATGCCCGGCGGTCGCATCCCGGATCGCGCGGACATAATATTTCAGGTTATGCCGCAACAACATCGGGTTCTCGGCAAACACCTGCGGCGACAAAGCATC
Organism: Ruegeria sp.; assembly: GCF_040830605.1. Classification (GTDB taxonomy): domain Bacteria; phylum Pseudomonadota; class Alphaproteobacteria; order Rhodobacterales; family Rhodobacteraceae; genus Ruegeria. The sequence goes on along the minus strand of NZ_JBFOMD010000003.1, from coordinate 78,130 downwards.
CACCGGACAGCCGACCAGCCGCGCATATTCCTCGGCGGCAGGCGCGCCGTTGATCTCATAGACCACCCGCTCATCCGGGTCCGCATCGGTGATGATGATCTGAGAGCCCACCGGCAGGAAGTGATCGAACCCAAAGCCCTGGAATTGCAGATTGGTCTCGATCAGCAGCAGGATCGCGGCGTTGGTATGCGCCTCGCCCTTGTGCAGCACAAAGGTCTCCTGGAACAGCAGCCCGTCCCCGGCGGAACCGCCGAATATGGGCAAGCCATCCAGTACCGTCTCAAGCGTCGAGACCAGCAGATCCTCCTGCTTCGACAGCCCGTCCGAGAACATCAGCGCCAGCCGGTTCCAGCCCGCCGTGTGCTGAAACTTCTCGGTCTGCTTTTGCGCCTGTTGGGCGATACTCGTCGTATCCAGCGGGTTCAGATCCTCAAACAGGATCGACGCGCAGCGAAAATTGGCCTTGGGAAAGGCCAGCAGCAAAAGCGCATCGGTCTCATACCCTTTGGTGGTGATCTGCCCGGCCGTGGTGCAGCCAAAGACCGGAACCCCTGCAAGGCTGTCGTCAATGCCACCCATCGCGTCTGTCAGATCCAGCGTGCTCGGGATGAAGGCCAGCACAAACCGGGTCTTGGCCAGATCCAGCTCTGACGCCGCCTCGCGGACCGCCTCTCGCGCGTCAGCGGACCCTGACTGACCGATCTGAATGAAGGTGGGGCCGTCTGTGATGTCGAGCATGGTCAATCCTATGGCGTTTCGAATTAGTGTTTTAGAAAGGCGCGCGCCTCCGGTTCGCTGCCGGCCTGACGCGCCAGTACCGAGTCGACCAGCACCACCGCCTGCGTCCGGTTGCGCACGCCCAGCCGCCGCAGCAACGCAGTGATATGCGCCTTTACCGTCGCTTCGGCCAGCGACAGTTCATAGGCGATCTGCTTGTTTGGCTTGCCCGCGCAGATCAGCTTGAGGATGCGCGTCTGCTGCGGGGTCAGGGTCGACAATTCGGGGGTCGAGCGGAACTCGCATTGTTCCGGCGCCGGCGTCTCGGCGGTCTGGCGATACTCCTGCGGCACATAGCGCCGCCCGGACGCAATCTCGTTCAACGCAAACTTCAGCGTCTGCACCGAGGCATCCTTGGGCAGAAACCCCATCGCCCCGCTGTCCAGCAGCGACCGCACCAGCTCGGCCGAGGCCAGTGACGAGATCACCAGCACCCGCGCCGCCGGCAAGCGTTTCCGCAATTCCTGAAATCCTGAAATGCCCGCCACGTCAGGCAGTTTCAGGTCGAACATGATCAGATCGGGCTCGAACCCGTCTTCAAGCGTCTCGAATGTCTCTTTCAGCGTACACGCCTTGCGAATCTGGCAGGCGTCAAAGCCAAGTTCCAGCGCCGAGGCCAGCGCATCGCGGTAAAGCGGATGGTCGTCAACGATCAAGACATTCGACACAGGCCCCGCTGTCACCGGGTGCACCGTCGTCTGCATTATAGTTCCTCCCAAGCAAAAGCTAGCCAAAGCGCAAATGATTTCAACCGTTTCGAATCGAGACCCGGGATTTGCGCGGAACTTCCCTGTGTCGGTCCCGCGCTGCCTCGGCATTTTTGCGATATCACGTCATATGTCCCCCCGTGGATGGCGCCGCCCGCAGAAAGCGCCGCGCGAAGGAAACCGGGTCGGGGCTGGGCTGGCCCGGCGCAAACCAGGCCCGGTCAAACTCGCGGATCAGATCGGCGCGCGCCTGCGATGCCCCGTCCCGCCGCATCAGCGCCGTGGCCGCGCGGCGCAGCCCGGGCGTATCCCCCGCCCACGCCCTCCGCCGCATCCGCCACGCCAAGGGATCAAGCACCGTGAACCGCCGCAACGCGCGGAGCCCGATCAGCCTGCGCCCCCACATCCCCAGACCCGTGCCAAACGCAAAGACAAGGCCCGCGACAAGTGCGACCGGCCATCCCGGCAACACGGCTGCCTCGACCGGTTGCGGTGTCGGCGCCGGTTCAGCGGTGACCGCGCCATAGGCCACCCGCTGCGCCGAAATGGTCACCTCCTGCGCCGCGCGCTGCACCGTGTCGAAATAGGTAAAGCTCAGCGGCTCGACGATGGTCGAAGTGTCGTTGGTCGGACGGATGGTCCAGCGCCAGAAGGCATAAGTGACCGGTCCCTGCGGCGTCAGCTCCACCAGCCGCTTTTCGGGATGCGGAAAGATCATGGCCGAGGGCGAGGTCAGCTCGGGCATCGGCGGGATCATCTCCGGTGTCGCGCCCAACGCCTCGATCCGCACCACGCGCAGCACGCCCTCGCCGGGTTTCAGCTGATCGGGCGCATTGGACCACTGATCCGACACTTCCAGCCTGCGCACCGGAAACCACCAGCCCTGATCCTGCGGCGCTGCCGCAACCTCGATGGTCAGCGGCTCGGACTGGATGCGGTGCTCGAACCAGTCGTCCCCCTCGTCCGTCAACGTCAGAACATGGGTGAACGGCCCGATGGTCAGCGTCCCGGCCCGATCCGGATAGACCGCCATGCGCCGGGTAAAGACCTTGACGGTGCGGCCCCCGATCCGCTCCTCGGTCCAGCTGTCGGGACCAAGCTGCGACCAGCTGAACCCGTCGAAATCCGGCTGGATCAGGCTTTCACGGGTGATATGCCGCCGGTAGAGGCCGCGGATGGTAAGTAACACCATCTCACGGGTGAACGGGGTCCCGACGCCCTCTTCGACATTCACGCCAAGCGACAATTCGGACGGCAGCACCGTTTTCGACTGCGCCAGCGCAGGCACAGGCCAGAGCATGAGACACAGGATCAGCCACCTCATCGCGGGTCCTCCGGCGCGGGCGGGGCAAGACCCAGCTTGACCCGCCGCTTGTGTTCCTGCGCGATACGGGCCGCCATGAACTCGCCCGGCACGTCCGACAATTGCTGCAGCCAGCGCTCATCGGCCACCATGAACGTGTCATCGAAGATCCGCCGCACACCCAGACGCCCATGACTGTCCAGCTGCGCCAGCCCCAGCATCGTGTTGGAATTCGTCACGTCGCTGCCGGTTCCCGCCGCACGCGCATCGCCGCGCGCAACAAAGCTCTCGACCTTGGGCCCCTCCTTGCGCTCGGGAAACAGGCCCAGAGCCTCCGGATCGATGCCCAGACCCGCGTAATAGCTGGCCACCACGTCAAAATTGGCCCGCGCATCCGCGTGCCCTTGCGCAATCGCCAGATCATACGCCTCAAGTGCTGCGGCATAGCGGCCCCGATGCGCCTCGGCATTGCCGAGGTTGTATTGCGCGCCCGCCACATCAAAGGCCTGCGCCGCGCCGTCGAAATCCCCCGCCCGGTACAGGGCCACGCCCTGCCACTCCGCATCCTCAAAGACCTGCGCCGCCAAACCGGGCAGACCCAGCGCCAGCAAAACCCGGCCATAGGGCGCGGTGCCGCCAAGCGCTGCGGCCAGCACCAAGGCGGCCAGAGAGAAGATCGCCAGCGCCCTCATGCGGCCTCCCTCCGGAACAGCAACAGCAGCGGCAACAGCGCAAGCACCAGCAGGTAACGGCCCATGTCGCGCCAGTAGAGCAACGGGTAATCCTGCCGCTCCAGACGGGTTCTCGCCTCATCCGCCAACCACCGCCCCAGATCGTCGGTCTGGTCCAGCGTGAACACCTGCCCGCCCCCGACCCTCGCATGGGTCTCCATCGCGGGCACCGGGTCGCCCAGCGCGACCAGCGACACCCGCGTGCCCTGCCCGGCAATCGCCGCGGCCTCATGCAACGAGGCCGGCCCCAGCCCGGCCCCATCGGTGAACATCACCACATCGCCCGCAATCACCTCGGCCCCGGCCAGCAGCCCGGCGGCCAGCGACAGCGCCCGTTCGGGGCGCGAACCCGGGTCGGGCACGGTATCCGCGTCGATCAGGGAAAAGCTCTGCCCCAGTTGCAGATGATCCGCCGTCATGTCCGAGGCCACATAGGCATCGCCCGCAAAAACGATGATCCCACCGGGCCGCGTGCCAAGGGCGCCCAAACCGAACCGGCCCATGGTCAGCATCTGTGGCCAGCGCGCATCCTCGGTCACGCTGGGCGAGGCATCGACCAGAAACAGCACCCCGTCGAGATTGCGGTAGGATTGCGTGTCGCGCCGCTCGACCGCCGGACCGGAGAGCGCCAGCACACATAGCGCGACCGCCCCCAGCAGCGCCGCCATCGGCAGACGGGCAGCGGCGGCATCAACCCGGCCAAGCGCCGCCATTGCCTGCATCAGAACCGGATCGGCCGCCTTGTCCCACGCGCCGAACCCGCCGCGCCGCGACCAGAGCCACCAGCCCACCAGCCCCAGCAGCGGCAAAGCCAGCAGCCACAGCGGCCTGAGCAGGGTGACGTCCAGCCCGCTCATTCCACGTCCCTCCACAGCAGGAACAAACCCAGCACCACCGCCAGCGCGGCGGGCCATGGCCAATAGTCGCGATAAACCTCCGCCGCCAGACCGTCGCTATCCGTGGCCTCCAGCCGGTCCAGCGCCTGGGTCACCGCGATCAGGTCCTCGGTGGTTTTCACGCGAAAGCTCTCGCCGCCGGAAATCCGCGCAATCGCCCGCAGCGTCGCAGCATCCACCACCCCGCGCTCACCCGCTGCCGCACTTTCCAGATCCTTCGGACCCAGCGCGATCGTGTGCACCCGCACCCCCATCCGCGCCGCCAGCTCCGCCACGCCCAGGGGGTTGGTCGCGCCCGCATTGTTGACCCCGTCCGACAGCAGGATGACCACGCGCGAGGCCGCCTCGCTCTCCGCCATCCGCTTCAGCGCCAGCCCGAGCCCGTCCGAGATGTTCGTCGCGCGCCCCGATATTCCGATGGTCGCCTCTTCGATCCGCTGCGCGACCGCCTGCGTGTCGAAGGTGAAGGGGGTTGCGTAATAGGCCTCGGACCCGAACACGATCAGCGCCACCCGGTCCCCTCCGCGCCTGCGGGCAAACTTGGCGCCGATGGTGGTGAAAGCCTCCAACCGGCTCACCTGCCGCCCGTCCAGGTGAAAATCGTCGCGCACCATCGAGCCCGACAGATCGAGCGCAATCGCCAGATCGCGGCCCGAGACCTTGAGCGCCGACACCGGCGCCAGATCGCGCGGACCCGACAGGGCAAACAGGGTCAGCGCCCAGATGGCCCAGAGCAGCCCCTGTTTCAGCGAATACCGCCCCTGCCCCAAGCGCGCCCGGCTGGCGGCCAGCAGGGCACCACCGATGCGGTCGGGCACCAGCAGGGTGCGCCCGGAAAAGCCCTGCGGCGCCAACAGCCGCGCGGCGATGAACGGCAAGGGCAGCAAAACAAGCACCAATGGGTCGGCCAGCTCAAACAAGGCGTGCGACCTCCGCCTCCAGCGTTGCGATGTCCGGGCCCCCTTGCGGACGATAGAGGTCTGCTTTCAGCGCCGCATATCGCGCGGGCGCATGGGCGCGCAGCAGATGCAACAGCGCCACGCGCCGCTCGGGGTCCGGAGCATCGGACAACGCGGCAAGCGCATCGCCCAGCGTCTTGGTTTGCAGAACCCGCCGTCGGCTGAGCAGACGCAACAGGGCAACGACGCCCAGGGCACACAGCCCCGCGCCACCCATGGCCACGGCCAGCTCCGCCGCCAGCCCGCCAGCAGCCTCCGCAGGCAATTGAATTTCGCGCAGGCTGGCCAGCATGGTGGCTTCGGAGAGAGGTGTATCCGTCATGCCGCGTGCCTCACCGGGAAGGCCGCCGAGATGCGCCGCGCCGTTTCCTCGACACTGTCGCCGGCATTCACGACCAGCGCCGGGCGCGCGCCGATCTGCCGATGCAGCTCTGCGTCCTTGGCAGCGGCTTCGGCAAGATGCACGCGGACGGAGCGGCCATCGGCCATCCGGATCGGATACGACCCGCGCGGCAGGCGGCCCGGATCGGCCTCGGTGATCAGGATCAGGCGCGGACTGCGGCGATGCGCCAGCGCGTCCATCCGGTCCCGGAATCCGGCGCCGGGGGCGTCAAAACCCGAGGCAATGACGATCTCGGATCCCGGCGGCACCAACCGCCCGGCCCGGATCAAGGCGCGATCCAGCGGCGCGCCCTCATCCTGACCGGACATCACGGCCTCAAGACCATCCTGATGGGCCTGAACCAGCCCGCCGATCACATCCAGCATACCCCGCGTCCGCCCCCGTGGCGGCACCACCACCGGCGCCCCCGGCGTGATGGCCAGCAACCCCACGCGCCCGCCGCTTTCCACCACGTGCCAGCCGATCAAAGCCAGCGCCTCGGCTGCGGCCACCGACAGAAACGCCCGGCGCAGACCCCAGAACATCGGGGGCCGGAAATCAGCGACCAGCAGGCTGATGCGGTCACGCTCCTCCTGAAACTGCCGCACATGCAGGCGCCCGGTGCGTGCGGTGGTGCCCCGGTCGAGATGCCGGATATCGTCGCCGGCCACGTATTCGCGCATATCCGCAACTTCGAGCCCATGTCCCTTGCGCCGCGTTGCAAACCCGCCCGGCAGCGCCGCCAGAACCGGCGCCGCATCCGCCATCAGGGCCACCCGGCGCAGCGCGATCAGCGTCTCGGACGCAAGCGTCACACCCACGGCTGCCAATGGCCCGGTCACAGCGGCTCCACGGTTTTCAGAATGTCCTCCACCAGATCACGCGGCCTGCGTCCATCGGCCACCGCCCGCCATGTCAGCACCATCCGATGCGCCAGCGCATCCGGCGCCAGTGCGGCAACATCCTCGGGCAGCGCATAGTCGCGCCCGCGCAAATAGGCCCGCGCCCGCGCCGACGCGGCCAGCGCCAGCGAGCCGCGGGGCGACACAGCATGTTCCACGTCCTTCGCATGCGGCCCGTCCCGCGTGGCGGTGACCAGCCGCACGATATAGTCGCGCAGTTCCGGCGCCAGATGCACCGCCCGCACCTGCGCCCGCGCCGCGCTCAGATCGTCCAGCGTCAATTGCCCCGGTTCAGGAGGACCATCCTGCGTCTCGGCCTCGACCAGATCGAGGATTTTCCGCTCGGTCTCCAGATCCGGCAGACGCAGAACCACATGCAGCAGAAACCGATCCAGCTGCGCCTCGGGCAAGGGAAAGGTGCCGTCATGCTCGATCGGGTTCTGGGTCGCCACCACAAGAAACGGATCGGGCAGAATATGGGTCTCGTTGCCTGCCGTCACCTGATGCTCGGCCATCGCCTCCAGCAAGGCCGACTGCACCTTGGGCGGGGCACGGTTGATCTCATCGACCAGAACCAGATTGTGAAACACCGGACCCGGCACGAATTCGAACGTGCCGTCCTGCGGGCGATAAACAGGTGTCCCGGTCAGGTCCGAGGGCATCAGGTCCGGCGTGCACTGAATCCGCGCAAAACTGCCCTCGACCGCGTTCGACAGCCACTTGACCGCGCGGGTCTTGGCCAGCCCGGGCGCGCCCTCGATAAGCAGATGCCCGCCGTCCAGCAGCGCGATCAGCAGCCGTTCGATCAGTTGCTCATGGCCCACCAGGCCCTGCGCAAGATGCGCAGACAGGGCCCTCACGCCGCTTGGCGGGGTCTCCGGTCTGGTGTCCATGGCTCCTCCCCGCGGCCCCCTCTGGCCGCTGACGGTGGACACAGGCTAACCGGAGTCGCCCCTTGGGCAAACACACCCGAAGGTATTACACTGCCCCCCGAAAACGCCGCTCAAACCCGCGCCGGACGGGGGCTCACACGGGTCATTTGGGCAGATTCGTCAAAAAAAGTTCCAAATCCTGCCATTTTTTACGATGCGTTAACGCTTGCCTTCACGCTCCCGTGACAGCCTTAGGGCAAATATGTACACACCTTGCGAGACGGGAAAGGAGGATTTTAGTAGGTAACTATTGTATCGCCATGCATGTCCGGCGGGCTATGGCGCAGTATTGGTTTCCCCAAACGATCAAAAGCGAGCGCGATGAATTCCCCATCGTTCGATTGTGCGGGCGCAATTTATTTAAGTATCTCCAATGCCGGAGCGTACATGGTTTGACGAGGCTGCCCCTTCCGGTCTGACTCCAAACCCGTTCGATACGCAACGCCCGTTTCGTAAGGCCCATTCAACAAAACCCGATATCAGATCGCGGTCCGCCCTGCCCCCGGGGTCAACCCGCGCCGCCGTCCCCCAACGCAGCCTGCGCGGCAGCGGCCCGCTCGTTCAGGGAATCCGCGTCCTCTGCGGCCTCATCCGGCCAGACCCGCGCCCTCAATTCGACAAAGCGCAACCCTGCAGCCAGCAGCCCCGCCTCCAGCGCATCGGCCGGAAACCAGACCGGAGGCAGGTAGACACCCTTGATCTCGACCGCATCGCCATCGCGGCGCAGGGTCAGACGCTCGTCCGAACTCCACGATGCCAGCTCGGCCTCACCAGTGTCCCGCAACTGCGCCACCGCATCGAAACACAGCCCCGGCACCATATACAGCAACGCATCCTCGACTGTCGCCATGGCGTCGCCCGCCGTGATGTCGAGCGAGCCTTCCAGATGATAGCTGACCCCGAACCGGGACGGGTCGGCCTTGGCCGCGTCAGCCTCGCTCACAGCCTCGCCATCGGGCAAGAAAAAGGTGATCTCGACGGTTACATCCGGTTTTGCCATGTCTTGTCCTCAATACGCTTAAGTCAGAGCGCCTTTTATTGCATGCATGTCGCGCGTGGTCACCTGAACAACGTGGGTTCCGCCCCTGGGAAACAGTTGTCCCATATAGGATTTTTGCGGATTACTGGCATCGCTCGGGTCCGGGTTGAAACCAATCTTCAGCGGTACGGTTTCCACGGTGCCGGAATCGGGGTCGGTGTAGGTAGAGGTCACCGGATCGTAGTACGTGTAGGTTCCGTTCAGATCTTTGACATCCTGCGGCGGGTTCCGCTTCTGTCCGGCACCATGATTGGCCGGGTCGCGCCATTGGCTGGCATTTGCGTGCGCAGCCCCAAAATTGTGCTGACGCCCATAAGCTGGATGCCCCGGAAACCCTTCCAACGCGGTCTTGGACATTTCGGTCAGTTCGGTTTCTGTCACCGTGCGCGGGAACAAGGAGACAGGGGTTGTGCTGTTGATCCCACCCAACCTGAAATCATTGTGCTTGCGCGTATGGCGGCAGGCCGCGTGACCGACACGAAAATTGGTTGCCGCCTGCCCATGTGGCGCAATCGGGGTCGAGATCGCATGCAGGTCCGCCAAACCATTGGGATTGGTTGGGTCCGTGTGCTCGAAGGACGCAGCGTGCTGGATCAACTCGTCCAGCGTCAGGCGGTTGACACCGCCAATGGACCCACCGCCCTGATTGGTTTTGAGCTGGGTATAAAACTTGCTATGCAGTTGCGCGACATTCCCACTATGACCCGACGCATTCAGGACATTCTGCAGCCCCATGCCGGGTTGGTTGGGCTCTTTCGCCTTCGATTCCTTCAGAATCCAGTCCTCGGCGGTCTCCATCGCGTCCAGCATAGAATCCAGATCGGCCAGATGATCTCCTGAGTGGTCCTTGAACGCGTCATAGAGCCCCTTGAGCTTCTTGCCGTCCGGCTTGGTGCCGTTCTTAGGCGTGAACCCGTAGCGCATCACACTGGCCAGACGGTCGCGGTGGATGTCGCGGCCAGAAACATTGGTCTTGCCCCGCTTTGAAAACCCGCCCGCTGCCAGCAACTCCCCGAACTTGGCCGCCTCGGTATCACCCCGGAACTCGCCCACCATGTCGATCAGGATCTTGGGATCTTTCGCCCCGGTCCCGTCCGCCGGGCCGGTCGCGTCGTTCAGACAGCCGTGCTTGTAAAGCGAGCCGAGAACCTCCGGGTGGTGCCCCAGCGCGCCCTTGGTCATCACGCCCTTCAAATCGCCCAGCGCGTTCGGGTTTGCGGTGGTGTCGCTCAGCGCCGTCATCAGCTTGACCAGCTCGGCCGGATCGCCGTCCGAACCCGGCTCGAACAGGTTGGCCAGACATTTCGCGTCCGTCCCCGTGGGCGCATTCGCATCGTCCCGGGTGCCCAACCCGCCCTTTTGCAGCAGATCGGTCAGATTGGCCTTGTTGGTCCCCTTGTTCAGCTCGGTCGTCAGCGCCCCAAGCTTGGCCCCATCGCCCTTGCACCCGATGCCCGCCAGATGGCCCAGAACCACCGGGTCCTTGCCCAGACCGCTGTCCTCCAACACCTCTTTCAGCGCATCGCAGCCGACATCGCCCATGCCGATGCACAGGGTCGCCAGCGCCTTGGCGCGGCGGGTATCTTCGGGGTCGGTGGCGGTGGCCGGGCGCGGCCCGCCGCTGTGTTTGAGCAGTTGCGCCAGACATTTCGGATCGGCCTTGGGCTTGCCATCGCCGCCCACAACGCTGCTGTCCAACCCGCCCTTCTTCAGCATCTTCGCCAGACCGTCGCGCTTGGGCTTATCGTCGAAGGCACCGATGGTGGCCTTCAGCTTGGCGGGATCGCCGTCGCACCCGACACCGATCAGATGGCCCAGCGGCTCGGGCGCCTGACCCAGACCACCCTCGCCCAGCACATTCTTGAGCGCTTCGCAATCGCTCTTGCCCATCCCCTTGATCAGTCCGGCCATCTTGCCCATCCGGGCATTGGCGTCGCCGGGGTTTGGTCCGCCCCCGTGTTTCAAAATCTGGCCCAGGCATTTCGGATCGATATCCCCGGCCTCCAGCTTGCCGGATTTGCCCGTTAGCCCGCCATCGGTCAGCATCTGCTTGAGCTTGACGGGCCCCGGATCATCCTTGAACGCCCCGGTAAAGGCCTTCAGTTGCGCCGCATCGCCCCCGCAGCCAATGCCGATAGCGTGGCCCAGAGCGTCCGGCGCCTGACCCAGACCGCCATCGCTCAGTGTCGTTTTGAGCGCCTTGCACGCATCCGTGCCCATGTTGGTAAACAGCGTCGCCAGTGCATCCGAGCGCCGCTCGACATCGTCCCCCGCAAACCCGTGCGCCGCAGGTCCGGCCGCGTGTTTCAGCATCATCGCCAGGCATTTCGGGTCGATATCGCCATCGGCCAATGCGCCGGACTTGCCCGTCAGACCGCCATCGGTCAGCATCCGCTTCAACCCGTCGCGCGCAGACGGATCTTCGAAGGATTTCCCAAGCTGAATCAGCGCCTTGGGATCGCCATCGCAGCCCGTGCCCAGCAATTCGCCCAGCGCGTCCGGGGCATCGCCCAGCCCGCCATCCTCCACCAGCCCCTTCAGCTTCGCACGGTCATCCGGGTCCGAGAACCCCTCGCACAGGGTCTTGAACTTGCCGGCATCCCCGCCGCAACCCTTGGTAAACAGCGCCACCAGCGCCTTGGGCTTGGCGTCCAGCCCCGCATCCTTGGCCAGATTGGTCAGGTGGCTGACATCGCCGCCAAAGGCCGCATGCAACTGCACCACATCCGCAGGCTTGACCCCGCCGCTCAGCAACTCGGCGGTAAACGAGGGGCTCAGATCCTTGCAGAGCTTTTTCAGCCCGGCGCCGTCCAGATTGCCCTCAACCACCAGCGCCACGACCGCATCGGCCTTGCCCAGCCCGTCGATGATCTTTTTCAGCTTGGCCGCACCACCGACCCCGGTCAGGATCCCGTTCAGCTTGTCGGCCCCGCCCATCGACTTGCACAGACCACCCAGCGTCTTGGCGTCGAAGGTTTTCAGATGCTCGGCCAGTTTGGCCCGGCCTCCAAGGTCCGTTTCCAGCTTGGCGAACTCGTCCTCGGAGATACCCGCTGCCGCACACAGATCCTTGATCCCGGCCTCATCGCCCAGCGCCTCCAGCTCATCCTTGATCCGATCCGAAACCCGGCGCAGCTCATCCAGCGCCTCCTGCGCCTTGCGATTGCGCTCATCGGTGATCGGGTCCTCAAGCGCTTTGTTGAACGCCTCACGCGCCTGCGCCATATCCGTTTTCTGGTCCGGCAAATAGCCCAGATCCGGAACCTGCGCGCCCGCCTCGGCAATCCGCCTGTGCTCCTTCAAACGCTCAGCGCCAGCCTCCGCAATTGTCTCGAACAATTCCTGCGCCTCGGACAGCGCCTCCTTTGCGGTCGTCAGCTCCAGCTCCGACAGCACAAACCCGCTGAAACACTTCTCGACCGCGCCGATGGCTTTTGTCAGCTCAGCCGCCTCCTCCCCGGTCGCCCCCTCGGGCGGCGGTGCCAGCTTGGCCAGGTCCTCCTGAATCCGCTGGCCTTCCCGCCTGCGTTCTTCGACCCGATCGGAAATCTCCTGCACCTGCGTTTGGATCTGACCGACCTCAGCCTCCAGCGCCTCCCGCTCGCTGTCCGCAGCGTCCCTGATCCGCGCCTCAAGCTGCCCCGCGGCAGTGATGACGACGACAAGCTCGTCCTCGGTCGATCCCGGCACGATGGAACTGTGCGAGGCGCCCTCGGGCACCGCCCTGCGCAAACGCTCGATCAGCGGTGGCCGCCAGTCCGGTTCGTCGTCGTCATGATCCTCGGGGCCGTTATCATCGTAATCGTCATCATCGTAATCATCATCGTCCCAGTCATCGTCATCGTCCCAATCGTCCCAGTCTTCGTAACTGCCGGGCGAGACGCCATAATGCGGTGCAAGCGACATACCCCACTCGATCTCTTCCTTCTGCCAGCGCTTCTTGCCCTTGTTCTTGCCGGGTTTGGCCATGGAACGTGCTCCGGGGTTCAGGCCGCGATGGCCCGGTCAAGACTGTCGAGCGCACCGGTCAGCGTCGACCGCAACGTCAGCGGGATGTTCAGCGGATTTTCGTCCAGCATCGGCAGCACCGGGTTGGTCTCGACAAACCCGCGCATGTCGGTCAGCGCCGCCTGCAGCTTTTTGCGCGCCGCCTGCTGGGCCGCGGCATCGGCGGCCCCATCCAGATCCATCATGCTGGCCTGCAACGCCACCAGCCGGGTCTCGGTAATGCTGTTCAAACCGGCATCGGCGATCTGTTCAAACAGCGGCATCCCGCTCTTCTTCATCGCATCCTGCAACTTGCCGAACTGGTCGTTGACCTCGTCCCGGGCCTCGCGCCAGATCGGCAGGGTCGGAGCGATATCGGCCATCTGCGCAGGCGCCTGCGCCGCCTTCTCCGCGACCTGTTCGATCCGGGCCATCTTGGCGTCCGCCTTGGCCAGTTCGCCGTCCCGGATCATCTCTACGGCCTCATCGAACACTTCGCGCAGCTTGGATTTCGCAGGCTCGGGCAAGGCCTCGATGGCCGCCTTCACCGCCTTCGCCCGCGCCGCCAGCGCGGCCGGGTCGGGTGCGGCACTTTCCAGCTTGTCCAGCGCCTGCTCAACGGCACGGATCGACTTGTCCGCGCCGTCCAGATCACCGGCCCTGATCTTCTCGATGGCCCCCAGCATAACCTCTTTCAGCCGTTTGCCTGCATCCCCGCGTACCTCGGCAACCCGCGGCTGAACCGCCTGAACCCGTCCCGCCAGCTCCTTCTTGCGCTCCGCATCCGGATCGGGCTCCGCCTCGGGCGCTTCTTCCTCAGCCGGTGCGCCATCGACCGGCTCATCGCCCTCATCCCATTCCGGATCGTCGGGCAGGTCGCTGATATCGCTCTCGACCACCGACCCGTCCGGGCCCATGATCACCACATTGACATGGATCTTGTTGGACTTGAGATAGCGTTTGACCGTCTTGGCCATCATCGGCACCAGACGCTCGCAGGTCATCTCGACGGTCTTGCCCTTCACCTGGAAGGTGCCGAACGAGAACTTCTTGGCATCCGCCATCTTGCGCGCGGCCTTGCCCAGCATCGGCGGCGGCTTGCGGCGGTGCACCAGCAGCACGGTGGCCTCCATATCCTTGTGCGGAGCATAGCCGAACTGGATGGCCATCTTCTTGCCCAGCTTGACCATTTTCTTGAGCTGCGGACCGGTCAGCCTTTCCTCGGCCATGATCGTCTACTCCTGATCTGCCCCCATCGGGATATGCAACGAGCAGACGACAAGGCTGACGCTAGGTCAAGCTAAAGCTGTGCCACCGGGGCGCCTTGAGAGATTGCAGCCAACCGGGCCCGAGGGCTCAATCGCCCGAGGGATCGTAAATGTATCCGATCCCGCGCACCGTGCGGATGATCTGGGGTTTTTCGGGATTGGCCTCGATCTTGCGGCGCAGGCGCGAAATGCGGATGTCGATGCTGCGGTCGAACGGGTCCCAAGACCGGTCATGCGCCTGTTCCAGTATCTGGTCACGGTTCAGCACGCGCCCCTTGTTGCGGGCAAACACCTTGAGCAGGCTGAACTCCATCGCCGTCAGCTTCAGCTCCTCGCCATCCGGCGTCGCCATCTTGGCCGCCTCCACATCCAGAATGTAATCGCCGAACCGGGCGGTCTCGCCCGCCCCGGTATCCGCGGGAGCCTCCGTCACGCTCTGCCTGCGCCGCAGCACCGCCTTCAGCCGCGCCTCCAGCTCGCGCAGATCGACCGGTTTGCCCAGATAATCGTCCGCCCCCATCTCCAGCCCGATGATGCGGTCCACCACGTCGCCCGCCGCCGTCAGCATGATCACCGGAACCGGGTTCTCGGGCCGCAGCGACCGCAGCAGCGACAGGCCGTCCTCGCCGGGCATGTTGATGTCGAGAACGATCAGATCGACATCGCCGCCCGCCAGAATCTCGCGCAGTTCCGAGGCATTGGCCGCTGGCGAAACGTCATAGCCGCGCAGGGTCAGATACTCTTCCAGCATCTCGCGCACATCGGTCTCGTCGTCGCACACCAGTATTCGTGTCGGGTCCTGTGTCATCTAGCGGTCTTTCGCATCCTTGAGAATATCCTGCACCAGCTGCCGCAGCTCCCTCGGCGCCACCGGCTTTTCCAGATAGGGGCGCCCGGCCTCGCGCAGCATCGCCTGCGAGGATGCCCCCATCGTATCACCGGTGATAAAGGCCGTGCGCCCGACCATGTCCGGAAAACGGGCCTGCAAAGCTTCGAACAACGCCCGGCCATCGACACCCGGCATGTTCAGATCGCTGAGCAGCACGTCGAACCCCGCGGTTTCCAGCTTGGTCAGGGCTTCGTCCCCCGACCCGGCCACCTCAACCAGGAACCCGTCACGCCGCAGCGCCTCGGCCATCAGTGCGGCCACCTCCTGTTCATCATCCACGATCAGAACCCTGCAGGGCCGGGGCACGCCATTGGCGGCATCGGTCTCTTCATCCTCGACATGCTCCGCCGGGGCCACGGGCAACTGAATGACAATGCGGGTTCCGCCCTCATACTCCGCATCCAGCCGGATCCGTCCGCCATGGGAATGAATGATCCGGTGGCAGATGGTCAGGCCAATACCGGTGCCGTCGCCAACCTCCTTGGTGGTGAAGAACGGCTCGAAAATCCGCGCCCGGTGGGCATCGGGAATGCCGGGCCCGTTGTCCTCGACCGCAACCTCGACCATCTCGCCGGAGGCCCGCGCGACGATGTCGACGCGGTCGCCGGTTCCGGACTTGGTAATGGCCTGCACCGCATTGATGATCAGGTTGATGATCACCTGCGTGATCTGATCCGCATCGGCCAGAATGTCCGGCAACGCGCCCGGCGGCTGATAGCGAACCATCAGGCCATCCTGCGTGTGCCCATACCCGGCAACATCCACCGCCGTCGCCACGACCGAGCCGATATCGACCGGCTCCATCTGCGACGGGCTCTGCCGGGCCATCGCCAGAAACGTCTTGACGATCTTGGCGCAGCGTTCTGCGGCCGAGGCGATCTTTTCCACCCGCCGCTGCACATCCGGATCGAGCGTATCCTCCTGCATCATCAGCGCATGGCCCACCACCACCGACAACGGGTTGTTCAGCTCATGCGCGACGCCCGCCAGCAACTCGCCCAGCGCCGACATCTTCTCGTTCTGAAAGACCATCTCGCGCTGCAGATCCAGTTCCTCCTGCATCGCCAGCTCGTCGGTCATGTCCCGCGTGTTCGACACGATCACCGGCTCGCCGTGAAACTCGATCAACCGCGACGAGACCGAGCCCCAGAACTCCTCTCCGGCCTTGTTGATGAACCGCGCACGGCGGTTCTTGACGAAACCGCTCGCCTTCAACTCTTCAAGATAGGCCGCGCGTTCGTCGGCATCGGCATAGTAGGACCGGGCACTGTCCACCCGCCCGAACAGGGCGGTGGTCTCGGGGCTGCTGAACAGAACCTTCCCGGTCTCGGCATTGGTCATCTGCACCGGCACCGGGCAGGCCTCGAGCACCCGCCGGATCAGCGCCTGCGCCTCGACCTCCTTGGTGAGGTCGATCACGCTGGTCACGATGACATCCTCGCCGTGATATTCGACGATCCGCGCCGACAGCAACGCCGGAAACTCGCGCCCCTGCGCGCGCACGCGCAGGCGGTAATTGTTGATCTGGCCCGCCGCCAGCAGCTCGGTCACGAAATCGGCGCGGTCCTCGGGGTTCACGTAATGCTCGCTGGCGGACTTGGTCTTGCCGAACAGCACCTTGGCGGCGGGCGAGCGATAGATGATCTCGCCGCTGCCCACCCGGGTCATGATCACCACGGCCGAGCTCGCGTCCAGCACCGTCCGCACCAGCGTATCGCCGTCGCGCTGCGCCTCCTCGGCACGCTTGCGGTCGGTGATATCGGTGCGGGTCACCACAAACCCGCCCAGCGACGTCGGATGGGTCGAGACCAGATAGCACCGGCCA
The DNA here is from genome assembly GCF_040830605.1 of Ruegeria sp. Classification (GTDB taxonomy): domain Bacteria; phylum Pseudomonadota; class Alphaproteobacteria; order Rhodobacterales; family Rhodobacteraceae; genus Ruegeria. The sequence continues at coordinate 61,533 of NZ_JBFOMD010000003.1, read as the reverse complement.
TCGGTCTGCTTCAGCTCGAAATCGGTGACATGGTCATGGGTCGTCTCCAGCCGGTTGCGCACCCATTCCTCTTCGCGCCCGACCGCATCGGCATAGATCCCGCGCCGCGCCGTCTCGCGCATCAGGATCTCCCAGTCCAGACCCGGCTCCAGCATCTCGGCCACCGCGGCATTCATCTCGCGATAGCGCTGGTTGCAGATCACCAGCTTGCGGTTCTCGTCATAAAGCGCGAACCCCTCGGACAGGGATTCAATCGCGTCGCTGATCAGGTTGCGCACGCGATCGGGGTTCTGGGTTGCTTCCTGCCAATCGGTCATGGTGCAAATCTATCCACCTTACGTTTCAATCGGTTTTCAATGGCGGCGCGCTTTGTTTCAATTGTTTCAGAACCGGGCCCGAATTCCGCCCGCCTGCTGACCCAGCCCCCGAAAATTGCAAGCGAATTTCCGCCCCGGCCCCGGATCCGGCCCCGAAACAACTGAAACACAGAAACCGGCGCGCCGACAACAAGCTGAAACAGCGGTCTCCCAAATAAGGTTCATTCAACGAAACCCCGCGGGAGACAGACCATGACCGCACATTTCAAAGCACCAAACCATTTGAACGCACCGGTTGTTGCGCTTCATTCGTCGGCCTCCAGCAGCGCCCAGTGGCGCGACCTGCAGGCACAGATGGCCGAACGCTTCAACTTCGTGGCCGTCGATCTGCCGGGCTATGGCCTGGACATGTCGCGCACCACGACCGCCAAAGGCTTTGATCGCGTTGCCAAGCCGATCATCGACCGGATCGAGACACTGGGCGGCCCCGTCCATCTCGTCGGCCACTCCTTTGGCGGCGGCGTCGCATTGCGCATTGCCCTGACGCGCCCCGACCTGGTCAAAAGCCTGACCGTCTTCGAACCGGCGGCGTTTCATTTGCTCAAGGCGTCCTCGCCCGAGGATCGCGAGATGTTCGAAGCCCTGCGCGCCATCGGCCAGCGCTTTGCCGAGGCCGATGCCCAGACCGGTATGCAGACCTTCATCGACTTCTGGAACGGGCACGGCGCCTGGGACCGGATGCCCAAGGACCGCCGGGAAAAGATGGCGATGCTGTCGCCCAACGTGGCCGCGGATTTCGAGGATCTCGACACCGACGAGTCCCAACTGGCCGACCTCAGGACCCTCGGCATCCCGACCCTGGTTCTGGTCGGCATGGATTCACCGGCGGTTGCCCAGCGCACGGCAAAACTGGTTGCCGCCAACGTGCCGGGGGCCGAGCTCGCCCTGTTGCCCGATCTTGGCCACATGGCCCCGATCGTGGCGCCGGAATGGGTCAACCCCCGGATACATCAGCACATTGCCCGCGTGCAGAAAGCGGCGGCGCATGTCCGCTGGCCAAACGCCCGGGCCGCCTGACCGGCGGTCCGGATCCCCCACCACCCCAACAACGGAGAAACCGATGTCCGTCCCCAATGCCCTTCGCGCCCTCACCGGCACTCCCCAAACCCTGAACACCCGCAAAAAGGAAACCACCATGATCACAGCCATGCAGCAGACCGCCCCCGACTACACCGCCATCAAGGCCAAGCAGAACGCCGCCTGGGCGTCCGGCGACTACGCCAGGATCGGCGTGACCCTTCAGATCACCGGCGAGGAACTGGCCGAGGCCGCCAACCCCGCCCCCGGCGCCAGGGTTCTGGATGTCGCGGGTGGCAACGGCAACGCCACGCTGGCCTTTGCGCGGCGCTGGTGTCAGGTGACCTCGACCGATTACGTCGACACCCTGTTGCAGGCCGGGCGCGCCCGGGCCGAGGCCGAAGGGCTCGATGTGACCTTTGAGGTCGCCGATGCCGAGCACCTGCCCTATGCCGACCAGAGCTTTGACATGGTGGTGTCGACCTTCGGCGTCATGTTCACCCCGAACCAGAAGAAATCAGCGTCCGAGATGATGCGCGTCCTGCGCCCGGGCGGCCGCATCGCCATGGCGAACTGGACACCCGACAGCTTCATCGGCCACCTGTTCAAGACCCTTGGCCGCCATGTCCCGCCCCCCGCCGGGGTGCAATCTCCGGCGCTTTGGGGCACCGATGACTGGATTGCCGAGCAATTCGCCGACGGGTCGCGCGAGATCGCGCTGAAGATGAAGAACTTCAACTTCCGCTACGCCTCGACGCAGCATTTCGTGGATATCTTCAAGACGTTCTACGGCCCGGTGCACAAGGCGTTCCTGGCGCTTGGCGACAGCGCGCCCGCGCTTGAAGCGGACATCGTCGAAACCGTCGAACGCTTCAACATCGCCACCGACGGAACCATGCTGGTGCCCTCGGAATATGCCCAGATCGTCATCACCAAGGCGTAAGGCCAATACCGGGCGGCGGGGCCTCAGTCCCGCCGCCCCACCCCGCGCCGGGCTTTCCCGGTCGGGTGAATTGTGCAAACATATTCCTTTAAGTTCATCATATTCGACGTAATCAGGGGGTGGGGGACATGCCTTCTCAGACGCTATTCGAAAAATACGGTGGCTTTTCCAGCGTCAGCAAGGTCGTCATGGCATTCTACGACACCCTGCTGGACAGCGACGATATCGGTCCATTCTTTGACGAGGTGGACATGTCGAAGATGGTCGATCACCAGACCAAGTTCGTCGCCATGCTGCTGGGCGGTCCGGCCTCTTACACCGATCATCAACTGCGCCAGTTGCACTCCCATCTCGACATCCGCGACGCCCATTTCGACGAACTCAAGGTGGTGCTGTCCGGAACCCTGCAGGATCACGGTTTCGACCCCGAGGATATCGAGGCCGTTTTGGCCGAGTTTGAAAGCCGCCGCACCCTGATTGTGGATGACGCCCATGTCGATTGAAGCCATCAATGAACAGCTCCTGCGCGCGATCGGCGTCGGCGTGGGCCTGCTCGACCGCAAGACCTTTCAGTTCCTGTTCCAGAACGACATGTTCGAGGACTGGTTCGGCGACCGGCTGGTCTCGGGCAAGCTCGAAGACGTGTTCGACGGGTTCGACATGGAGGAACTGGCCACCGCACTTGCCGAGTCCGGCCGCTACACCGCCGAGATACGGCACCGCAAGAAACGCCGCCAACTGGTGATCGCGGCGGATTTCACCGCAACCAATGAGGCGGGTCAGGACCTCGTGGTGCTGGTCTGCCAGAACATCACTCGCATCCGCGAGCTTGAATCGATGATCGACTCCTACTCGATGATGGTCGAGCGCAACACCCGCGAGATCAAGCGCGAGAAAGAGCAGGTCGAAAAGCTGCTGCTCAACATCATGCCCCGCGCGGTGTACGAGGAATACAAGGCCTTCGGCGTGGTCACACCGCAGCTTTACGATCCGGTCTCGGTCCTGATGCTAGATTTCGTGGGCTTTTCCGAGATGGTGGCCGCCGCCGACCCCAGCGTCACGGTCACCGAGCTGAATGACATCTACAGCGCCTTCGACCGGATCGGTGAACAGTTCGGCTGCGAGCGGATCAAGACCATCGGCGACGCCTATATCACCGTCGCCGGGCTACCCGATCCCACGCCGGATCACGCCCGCGCGGTGGCCAACACTGCCCTGCGCTTCGTCCGCTATTTGGAACGGCGCAATGAAAGCCATCCGAACAAGTGGAAATGCCGCATCGGTCTGGCGACCGGCGCGGTGGTCGGCTCGGTCGTGGGCATCCAGAAATACGTCTACGACATCTTCGGCCCGGCGGTGAATCTGGCGACCCGGCTGCAGGACTGCTCCGAGCCCATGCAGATCACCATTCAGGACGAGATCGAAAAGGCGCTGCGGGACCAGTTCGACATGGTCGCCATGGGCGAACGCGACATCCGCGGCTTTGACCGCCAACAGATCTGGCGCCTGCTGGACAGCAAGACCAGCGCCACAACGACCTCCTCCGAGGAGATCTCGCGAAGCTGAGCGGCCCGCCCGGTCATGTCCCCGACCACCAACCCTCGATCTCGGCCAGTGTCACCCGGTCTGCCAGCCCCAGCGCCACCAGACCGCGGGCCTGCCCGCCCGCAACCGCCCGCAGCTCGCAATTGGCCCCAACGACCTGCACCTCGATCATTCCGTCACCGGTCTGAACCAGACCCTTGATGCGCCAGATGCCGCCGGGCCTGCCCTCCAGCTTGTCCTGCAACGCCGCCCGATCCCGCATCTGCGGACACGCACAGTGCCAGCTCGTATAGGCCGGATGCCCGGACGGCATGACCCGCTGACCCATCGGCACCACATCCAGCAACAGCGGCGCGACCCGACCCCCACCCAGCAGAACCGGCGCGCGCGGATGCAGCGGTGCCAGCAAATCCGCAACCTCGCCCGGCACACCCTCGGTCTTGGTCAGAACCACCAGATCCGCCACTCCGATCTGCTGCCGGATCTGCGGTGCGATCTGCGCATCGCCCAACAGCCCCCCGATCTGCCCCGCATCCACCACCGTGACGATCCCGGCATAGCTCAGCTCGGGTTCGGCCCGCGCCACATTCGCGATGGCCGCCGGATCGGCAATGCCGCTGGCCTCGATGATCAAGTGATCGGGGCGCGGGGCGCGGTCCAGCACATCGCCGACGGCCATGAACAGATCGGCCCCCATGGTGCAGCAGACACAGCCGTTGGTCAGCGCAATCGTGTCCTCATCCGCCGAGGCCAGCAGCGCCGCGTCGATGTTGATCGCACCGAAATCGTTGACCAGCACCATCAGGCGCAACCCGTGATCCTCGGACAGCAACCGGTTGATGAGCGTCGTCTTCCCGGCGCCCAGATAGCCTCCGACAACGCTCAGCGGCAGCCGGGTCACAGCAGATGCACCTCGCCACCCGACACGGTGCCCAGCACCGGCACATCCCGGATCGCCTCCGGCGCAACCAGGGTCGGGTCCTCCCCGAGGATCGCGAAATCCGCGATCTTGCCGGTCTCGATACTGCCGATCTCACCATCCAGACCCAGCGTATAGGCCGCGCCCAGCGTGATGGCATACAGCGCCTCGCCCACCGTGATCCGCTGCGCCGCGCCCAACACCCGGCCCGACATGGTCGTGCGGTTCACGGCGCACCACGCGGTAAAGAGCGGCCCCATGGGCGTCACCGGCGCATCGGAATGGATGGCTATCCACACGCCCTCGTCCAGCGCACTGCGGGCCGCATCCATCCGCTGCGCCCGATCCTCGCCAATGGTCAGCGCCGCGTGCTGATCGCCGAAATACCAGATGTGATTGGCAAAGATGTTGGCGCAGACCCCCAGCTGCGCACAGCGCCGGAACTGATCGGCACCCATCATCTGGCAATGCTGCAACACATGCCGCGCGCCCGGCCACGGATGCGCGCGCGCCGCCGCCTCCAAAGCCGCCAAAGACACGTCCGAGGCCTCGTCCCCGTTCACATGGATATGCATCTGCACCCCATGCCTCTGCATCGCCGCGCATAGCGCAAATATCTGATCCGGTGGCGTATTCCACAACCCGTTGGGCTGCCCGCCCACATAACCCGGCCATTTCACCCGGGCCGTCCAGCCCTGAATGGACCCGTCCGTCATCAGCTTGACCGCCCCAAGCCGCAGCTTGTCGGTCGACTGCGCCTTCAGCGCTAGCGCCCGTTCGGCAATCCGCCTAGGCTCACCGCCCGCCGCGCCCAGCGCGGGCACCAGCCGCAGGCCAAAGCCCGGCTGCCCGGTCACCCGCAGCAGCGTATCGACATCACCCTCCTCCATCTCGGCAAACAGATCGGTCGCCGTGGTCACCCCGGCCCGGCGGCAGACCTCGGCATAGGTCTCGATCACGTCCGGGCGCTGGGTCAGCGCGCGGAAATCTATGCCGGTGCGCCGCATCACCGGGAACATGGCGGCCATCTCCTGCAGCTCGCCCGTCGGCGCGCCGTCCGACCCTTTGACCACGCCCTCGATGTTGCTGTGCCGGTCGTAACCCGCAAGCGCCAGCGCCGCCGAGTTCGCGCACATCAGGTGAAAATTGGAAAACAGCACCACGATGGGCCGGGTGGCCGAGATCCGGTCAAGATGGGCACGACCCAGCCGATCCCCCTCGATGAAGATCGGATCGAACCCCCAGGCCACCAGCGGCTGGCCCTCGGGCAAACCGGCCTCATGGCCGCGCAGCCGCTCGATCACATCCGCGATGTCGGTCATACCCTTGTGCAGCACCCCCTCGGGATCGATCCGGTCATGATACCCGACATAGGCATAGCGCCACATGGCCCCTGCCATCATATGCGCATGGCCCTCGACAAATCCCGGCATCAGCACGGTATCGGCCAGCCGGTCGTCAAGCACCACCTCCTGATCCGGCCAGACACAATCCGCATCGCCCACGGCCAGAATCCGGCCCTCGCGCACCGCGACATGGGTCGCCTCGGGGCGGTTGGGGTCCATGGTGATGATCCTGCGACAGCGGAAAAGCGTGGTCGATGCCATGAGATCCTCCCGGGTTGACCCCCGGCGTAACGCAACTTCATTCCGCTGCAAAATGGATTTACTGTCTGATTAAGGCTTAGGAAATGTGGTAATCAGATGAACTTCACGCTCAAACAGCTGCGATATTTCGATGCCGCCCTGCGCAGCGGCTCGATCGCCCGCGCCGCCACCGAGATGAATATCTCGCAATCCTCGATCACCGCGGCCATCGACCAGATCGAACAGACCATCGGCGCGGAACTGTTCCGCCGCATACCCGCAAAAGGGCTGATCGCAACCGAGCTGGGGCGCGCCGCAGGCAAACATATCGCCGCCTTTCTCGACCAGTCGCGGGTGTTCGAATCCGATCTGCTGTCTCTGGTGGGCGATCCGACCGGCACATTGCGGCTGGCCTGTTACGAACCCACCGCGCCCTATGTCCTGCCGCCCCTGCTCCGCAAGATCGCCGACAGCTACCCCGAGGTGCGCATCGACGTCATGGAGGGCGACATGCTGGTGGTCAACGACCTCTTGCGCTCGGGCTCGGTCGATGCGGTGCTGACCTATCGGCGCTACACGCACCCGGATAACCGCTTCGTGCCGCTCTTCCGCGCCCGGCCCTGGGCGCTGATACCAGAACATTCGCCGCTGTCGGGACAGGCCTCGGTCACGCTCAGGGATCTGGCCGCACAACCGCTGATCATGCTCGACGTGCACGGCACCCGCGACTATTTCCTGACCATGTTCCAGCACCAGAGCCTGACACCCGACATCGTGCACTCCACCAAATCCGGCGCGGTGCTGCGCGGGCTGGTGGGGGCACAGTTCGGCCACGCGATCCTGAACATCTGCGGACCCAATGACCGGGACCGGCAGGGCGGATACATCGCCACGCCCATCGCCGGAGAGGTGGACGTACCGCTCTACGGCATCGCCTATGCGCCGCAGCTTGAAAACTCGGCCGTCGTGCGCGCGATCATCGACACCGGCACGGCGCTGGCGCGTCAGGGCACGTTCGAGCACCTGCTGATGGAGCCTTGAGGACCGGCCTTAACCACAAAAAATAGACCTTTACGCAACAGAAAACCCTGTTTTCTAGCGGTATGCCCATCGGTTACCGTCTGATCAAAGCTGATCGGCCTCCGGTAACGAACAAGCCTGCCCAACCAAAAAAGTGCTCTCCGGCCGATGGGCGAACCGTGCTGCCAGGGAGGAATGACATGCACAGACGAACCCTACTCAAGTTTGCAACCTCGGTGTCGCTTGCCGCCGGGCTGACGCTCTCGGCCCTGCCGGCGGCGGCGGCGGACGTGACGATGAACCTCGGCTTCGGCGCGCCGGAGGCGTCGATCTACGGGCGTTTCGGCACCATCTTCAAGGACAAGCTCGAGGCCCTGTCGGACGGCACGATCGAGGTCAAACTGCGCTGCTGCAACCAGATCTCGTCCGAGGACGAGGCGTTCAAGGCCATGCAACTCGGCACGGTCGACGGTTTCTTCATCACCGCCAACAACGTCTCGCCGCACTGGCCGCTGATGGACGTGACCGTGCTGCCTTACATCTTCCAGGACACCGCGCATCTGGAAAAGGTGGTCGATGGTGAGGTCGGCCAGTTGATGAAGGACAAGCTGCAGGCGGAAACCAGCGTGCACCTGCTCAGCTTCGGCCCGGCGCTCTATCGCGACTTCTACAATTCCAAACGCGCGATCAACACGATGGCGGATATGGAAGGCCTGAAAATCCGGGTGCCCAAGAACGAGGTGATGATCGCCACGTTCGAGGCCTTCGGGGCCGAGCCGGTGCCGCTCGCGTGGTCGGAAACGCCAACCGCCCTACAGACCGGCACCGTGGATGGCGGCGACAACGGCACCTCGTTCATCCGCGACATGAAATTCTATGAGTTCGAACCGCATCTGGTGATCCTCGAACATTTCGTGGCGATGGCACCGCTCTTTGCCTCGGACGCGTTCATGAAACGGCTCAGCGACGAGCAGCGGGCGCAGGTGCAGCAGGCCGCCGACGAGGCCGGCGCGGAACTGCGCCGCCAGGTCCAGAACGAGACCGAGGAAATCCGCGACTGGCTGGTGGCCGAAGGCGGCATGGCGATGACCCGCCCGGACAAGGCGGATTTCATCACCGCTTCGCAGGCGATCCAGCAATCCTTTGCCGAAGAGCGCGGACAGGAATTCATCGATCTGGTGAACGCCATCCAGGCCGCCGCCAACTGATCGCCAAACACCCGGCGGGGCGCCCACCGGCGCCCCTCACATGCCCACATCTGAACAGGTAAACCCCCATGTCTGCCCTGAAATGGCTTGAGCGGCATTTCGAGGAAGTGATCTGCTGCAGCGCGCTGGTGGTGATCTCGGTCTGCGTCTTCGCGCAGGTGGTCGCCCGCTACATGTTCCAGACCGCCCTGCACTGGTCGGAAGAGATCGCCTCGATCAGCATGGTCTGGGCCGTCTATATGGGTGCCGCACTCTGCGTGCGCGAACGCTTCCACATCCGCATCCTCGTCGGCATCAAGGCACTGCCGGAACGCGCGGGCCGGATCGTGATCTTCGGCGCCGACCTGATCTGGGCGCTGTTCTCGATCTTCATGATCAAGGTCAGCTGGGACTACCTGGCGGTACTGTGGAAATTCACCTCGCGCAGCCCCAGCCTCGGCATCGACCAGTTCTACCCGCAATCCATCCTGGTGATCGGCTACGCGCTGATGCTGGTGCGGCTGATCCAGACCTATATCGCCTGGTACCGGGACGGCGGTGAAGGCATTCCCGGCATGCTGCACGAGGAATGGGATGAAACCGTCAAGGACCAGGAGCATCAGCTATGAGCGCGCTGCTGATCCTCGCCATCGCCTTTGTCGCCCTGACCGTCATCGGCACCCCGCTCTTTGTCGCGGTCGGGGTGACCACCGCGCTGGCGCTCTACCTGATCGAGATCCCCTACACCCTGATGGCGCAGACCGGCTATTCCAGCCTGACGCCCTTTCCACTGCTGACCATCCCGCTCTTCGTTCTGGCCGGGCGGCTGATGGAGGTCGGCGGCATGGCCAACCGCATGATCGCCATCGCAACCAAACTGGTCGGCGCCTATCGCGGCTCGATGGGGCTGGTGACGGTCTTTGCCTGCATGCTGTTCGCCGCGCTCTCGGGATCGGGGCCCGCCACCACGGCGGCCATCGGCTCGGTCACCGTCCCGGCGATGCGCAAGGACGGCTATGACGTCCCCTTCGCCGCCGCGATCACCGCCAGCGCCGGCGCGCTGGGCAGCCTGATCCCGCCCTCCAACCTGATGATCATTTACGGGCTGGTCTCGGAAACCTCGATCCCGCGCCTGTTCCTGGCGGGCCTCATTCCGGGGTTCCTGGTCACCGTGCTGCTGATGATCACCACCTACATCATCGCCCGCAAACGCGGCTATGGCGGCACCGGACACCCGTTCTCGTGGAAACCTTTCCTGAATGCGGCGTGGGAGGGGAAATGGTCGATCGGCGCGCCGGTCCTGATCCTCGGCGGTATCTATGGCGGCGCCTTCACCCCGACCGAGGCGGCGGGCGTCGCGGTGTTTTACGCGCTCTTTGTGGGCCTCTTCATCTATCGCGAGCTGACGGTGGAAAAGATCGTCGATGCGCTGCGCTTCACCGCGCTCTTGACCGGCATCCTGATCCTCCTCACCCCGACGCTCGCCTTCGGGCAACTGACCGCGTTCTACGACGTGCCGACGGCGGTGCAGCAGGGCATCACCTCGATCACCGAAAACCCGATCCTGGTCATGCTGCTGATCGGCGTCTTCTACATCTTCATCGGCACCTTCATGGAGTCGCTGGCCCAGATCGTGCTTTTCACCGCCGTCTTCCTGCCGCTGGCGGTCTCGCTCGGGATCGACCCGGTGCTGTTCGGCGTCTTCACGGTGATCACCTGCGAGATCGGCTTTCTCACCCCGCCGCTGGGGGCCAACCTGACGGTCGCGGCCCGCATTTCCGGCGTGTCGATGGAGCGGATCTCGGTCGCGGTCCTGCCGTTCATCCTGGCCTATATCATCGGCATGGTGATCCTGATCCTCATCCCCGACCTGACCCTGTTCCTGCCCGACTGGGTCTATGGGGCAGCCAAATAGAGGTGCCACATGTTCGATCTGATCCTCAAAGGCGGCGATGTCGTGGACGGAACGGGGGACAAGGCCCATACGGGCGACATCGGCATCACCGGCGACCGCATCGCCGCGATTGGCGAGCTTGAGGTCAACGAGGCCGCGCAGATCGTCGATGTGACCGGCCTGACCGTGTCGCCCGGCTTCATCGACATGCACACCCATTCCGATTTCACCCTGCTCGCCGATGGCCGCGCCGAAAGCCAGGTCCACCAAGGGGTGACCACCGAGGTTGTCGGACAATGCGGCATCAGCTGCGCCCCGGTCTGCGATCACCACGCGATCCCGTCGGTCTCTCCCTGGTACACCGACAAGGCCGACCACCCGCACTGGCACAGCTTCGGCGAATATCTCGACGCGCTCGACCGCACCGAGCTGGGCGTGAACGTGATGGCCTTTGTCGGCCATGGCAGCATCCACCGCGCGGTTCTGGGCGAAGCGCTGCGCGCGGGCGAACCCGATGAGATCGCCCAGATGAGCAAGATGGTCGATCAGGCGCTGGAGGAAGGCGCCGGAGGCTTTTCGACCGGGCTGGAATACTGGCCCGGCATCCTCGCCGCGCCCGAACATATCGTGCCGATGTGTGAACAGGCCGCCCGACGCGGGCGGCTCTATGCCACCCATGTGCGCAACCGCGACACCCAGTACGACCTGGGCTTTGCCGAGGCCATCGCCACCGCCCGACAGGCGGGCGCCAAGCTGCAGATCTCTCACATCCAACCGAAATTCGGCGCCCCCGACTATGCGATGGATCATACGCTCGACATGATCGAGGCGGCCCGCCGCCACGACGTCGATATCGCCTTCGACGTCATCCCCCATGACTGGAACCACACGCTGATGGCCGCCATCCTGCCCAAATGGGCGCAGGCGGGCGGGCTGGACGAGGTGCTGAAACGGCTGGCCGACCCCGAACAGCGCGAAAAGATCAAGGCCAACCCGCAGCCGATGTGGCTGATCGTCAAGGCCCGGCACTGGGGCGACATCGTGCTTTTGAACGCCACCGTAAACAAGGATCTCGTCGGCGCCGACTTTGCCGAGATCGGCCGGATGCGGGGCGTCGATCCCTACGATGCCGTCCTCGATATCCTGCTGGAAGAGGGCGAAAACCTGATGAGCGTGTTCTGGTCCTCCAAATCCTTCCGCGATCAGGACATCGACCTCTGCCTGCAACAACCCGAATGCGCGGTGATCTCGGACACCGTCGCGGTGGCACCCGATGGCATCCTCAAGGACCATGTCGGATCGCTCAGCGGCTACGGCTGGGCCGCGCGGTTCCTTCAGTATTATGTCCGCGACCGCGCCGTGCTGTCCCTGCCCGACGCGATCCGCCGGATCACCTCGGTCCCCGCCGACCGGCTGGGCCTGAAGAACCGCGGACGGCTCAAGCGCGGACACAGGGCCGATATCTGCGTGTTCGACCCGGCCAACATCGCCAGCAACTGCTCGGCCCGCCACCCCAGACGCTACGCCTCGGGCATCGCGCATGTTCTGGTCAACGGACGCTTCGCCATGCGCAACGGCACCCGGACCGGCCAGAACGCAGGCGAGGTCCTGCGCGACTTCGCCGGATAAAAAACTCCGGGCAATTGGCGCAGGGCGGGCGCATCGGGAAGGGTGTACAAACCGGAAGATCCGCCATTTGAACCCTGTACAAAAAAGAAGGTTCACGCCTGCGCGGGCACGGGGTAGAAGGCGGGCAGAGCAGTTTCCGGAGACCGATCATGACCGCCCCCAAGCCCGTTGTCCTGTGCATTCTCGATGGTTGGGGTCTGTCCGACGGAACCGAGGCAAACGCCCCCCACCTGGCCAACACCCCCACCTTCGATGCGATCATGGCCAAAGGTCCGCACGCACAACTGATCACCCATGGCCCGGACGTGGGTCTGCCCAGCGGTCAGATGGGCAATTCCGAGGTTGGTCACACCAATATCGGCGCCGGCCGGGTGGTGGCGATGGATCTGGGCCAGATCGATCTGGCCATTGAGGACGGCTCGTTCTTCGAGAACAAGGCGCTCAGGGATTTCATTGCGAAAACAAAGACTTCCGGGGGCACCGCGCATCTGATGGGGCTGGTCTCGGACGGCGGAGTGCACGGGCATCTCAACCATATCGTCGCCGCCGCAAAGGCCATTACCGGGGCTGGCGTGCCGGTGGCCCTGCACGCCATCACCGATGGCCGCGACGTGGCACCGAAATCGGCCTACGGCTATATCGGTGAACTACAGGACCGCCTGCCCGACGGCGCCCGTATCGTGACGGTATCCGGGCGCTACTTCGCCATGGACCGCGACAACCGCTGGGAGCGTGTCGAAGAAGCCTACAACGTCATGGTCAAAGGCGCCGGCCGCCATGAATCCAACGCCCATTACGCCGTCGACCACGCCTATAACCAGTCCGAAACCGATGAGTTCATAGCACCAACAATCCTTGCCGATTACGCCGGAATCAAAGACGGCGACAGCTTTTTCTGCCTCAATTTCCGCGCCGACCGGGCGCGCGAAATCCTCCGCGCCATCGGCGAGCCGGGCTTTGGTGATTTCGACACCGGCACACGGCCCAAACTCGCGGCACTTCTGGGCATGGTCGAATATTCCGACGGGCACAACGCCTATATGACGACCGTGTTTCCCAAACGGGATATCGTCAATACGCTAGGGGAATGGGTCGCCAAGCAGGGCCTGCGCCAGTTCCGCCTGGCCGAGACCGAGAAGTATCCGCATGTGACGTTTTTCCTCAACGGCGGCAAGGAAACGCCCGAGGCGGGAGAAGACCGCTACATGCCGAAATCGCCCAAGGTGGCGACCTATGATCTGCAGCCCGAGATGTCGGCGGGTGAGGTGACAGCGAAATTCGTCGAGGCCATCGAGGCAGGCTATGACCTGATCGTTACCAACTATGCCAACCCGGACATGGTGGGCCATACCGGCGATCTGAACGCAGCGATCAAGGCCTGTGAGGCGGTGGATCAGGGGCTCGCGCAGGTCGTGGCCGCGCTGGAACAGGCCGGCGGCGCGATGATTGTGACGGCGGATCACGGCAATTGCGAGGTGATGGTGGACCCCGAAACCGGCGGACCCCACACCGCACATACGCTCAACCCGGTGCCCGTGGCGCTTGTCGGTGGTCCTGACGGGGCCAAGCTGCGCAATGGGCGGCTGTCCGATCTGGCCCCCACTCTGCTGGCACTGATGGGCCTTCCCAATCCGCCCGAGATGACCGGCGAGAGCCTGCTGGCATGAGGATGCGCGCCGCCCTGCTTGCGGCGGGCCTTTGGGCTGGCGCCGCGAGCGCACAGACCGATCCGGGTGAGGCCGCGCGGGCCGCGGCGCAGATGCTGGAACAGGCGGCAATCGGGCTGAGCGAGGCCGACAGCGCCCGCGACCGGGTGCGCGCGCTGACCACCACGGTCCGCGCCTATGAGGCCGGTCTGGCCGCCATGCGCGACGGCCTGCGCAAGGCCGCGACCCGTGAGGCGCAACTGACCGCCGAATTGCGGGCGCATGAAGGTGAGGTCTCGCAGCTATTGGGTATCCTGCAAACCATCGAGACCTCATCTCCACCGATCCTGATGCTGCATCCGTCGGGCCCCCTGGGCGCAGCGCGGTCGGGCATGATGCTGGCCGAGGTCACACCTGGGCTGAACGCGCAGGTGCAGAGCCTTGCCCGGGATCTCGAAGAGGTGCGCACCCTGCGCCAGCTTCAGCAGAGCGCGGCGGAAAAACTGGAAGAGGGGCTGTCGGGGGTGCAGACGGCGCGCACCGAGCTGAGCAAGGCCATTGCCGACCGTACCGACCTGCCGCGCCGTTTTACCGAAGACCCGGTGCGCACGGCGATCCTGATCTCGTCCACCGAAACGCTGGACGGGTTTGCCAGCGGCCTCTCTGAGACCGCAGACGGCGAGATCGCGGCGACCAATGCGGACGTCTCTGCGAAGAAGGGGCAGATCGAGCTGCCGGTGCAGGGCGTGCTGCTGCACCGCGCCGGTGAGGCCGACGCCGCCGGGATCACCCGGCAAGGCCTGATCCTCGCCACACGACCCCGCGCGCTGGTGACCTCGCCCACCGCCGCCACGATCCGATATCGCGGGCCGCTCTTGGATCTGGGCAATGTGGTGATCCTTGAACCCCAGCCCGATCTGCTGTTCGTCCTGTCCGGCCTGCAAGAAGTGTTCGGCGACCCCGGACAGGTCATCCCGGCGGGCAGCCCGGTGGGTCTGATGGGAGGTGCCGCGCGGGAAATCGGCGCAATTCTGTCAACAAGCGGTGATGGCACTGGAACTGGCCAGTCAGAAACGCTCTATATAGAGGTCAGAGAGGGCGGCAGCCCGGTGGACCCCGAAACGTGGTTCCGAACCGATAAGGATGGATAAACGAGCATGAAGAAATTCGTGATGGCCGGACTGGCCGGAACACTGGCGGGGATCATCGCCACAACGCAAGTGGCAGGACCGCTTGTGGCGCAGGAAGCCAAGGCCAATGCCGGGGTCTATGAACAACTTGATCTGTTCGGCGATATTTTCGAGCGCATCCGCGCGCAATATGTGGAAGAGGTCGGCGCGGATGAGCTGATCGAGGCGGCCATCGACGGAATGCTGACCTCGCTCGATCCGCATTCGAGCTACCTCTCGCCGGACGATGCCGAGCAGATGCGGGTGCAGACGCGCGGCGAGTTCGGCGGTCTGGGCATCGAGGTCACGCAGGAAGAGGGCTTCGTCAAGGTGGTCTCGCCCATCGACGGCACCCCTGCCGATGAGGCCGGGATCGAGGCCGGGGACTTCATCACCCATGTGGACGGCGAAAGCGTTCTGGGCCTGACGCTGGACAAGGCGGTTGAACTGATGCGCGGTCCGGTCGGGTCCGAGATCATCATCACCGTGGTCCGCGAGGGCGAGCAGGAGCCGTTCGACGTCTCGATCATCCGCGATACCATCAAGCTGACCGCCGTGCGCGTGCGCACCGAAGGCACCAGCGTTGTGCTGCGCGTCACCACATTCAACGACCAGACCTATCCCAACCTGAAAGAAGGGCTGGACAAGCAGATCGAAGAGGCCGGTGGCATCGACAAGATCAACGGCGTGGTGCTGGATCTGCGCAACAATCCGGGCGGTCTGCTGACCCAGGCGATCAAGGTTTCGGATGCGTTTCTTGAGGAAGGCGAGATCGTCTCGACCCGGGGCCGCAACCCGGCGGATGGTGAGCGCTTCAATGCCGAGCCGGGCGATCTGGCGCAGGGCAAGCCGGTCGTGGTGCTGATCAATGGCGGGTCCGCCTCGGCCTCCGAGATCGTGGCCGGCGCGCTGCAGGACCACCGCCGCGCGATCGTTGTGGGCACCAAGAGCTTTGGCAAGGGGTCGGTTCAGACCGTGATGCCGTTGCGGGGCGAAGGCGCGATGCGTCTGACCACCGCGCGCTATTACACGCCGTCGGGCCGGTCGATCCAGGCGCTGGGTGTCAGCCCCGATATCGTGGTGGAACAGCCGCGCCGCCGTCCCGAGGAGGAGGAAGAGGAGGCAAACTCACCCCGCACCCGCTCCGAGGCCGATCTGCGCGGGCGTCTGAACAATGACAGCCTCAGCGAGGATGAAATCCGCCAGATCGAAGAGGACCGCGCCAAGGCCGAAGCCACCGCCGAGCTACGCGAAGAGGATTATCAGCTGGCCTATGCTATCGACATCCTCAAGGGTCTTTCGGCCTTTGGTACACCGGAGTAAATCCACAGTCGAACCGAGTTGAGGCAAGGGCCGCGTGCGACGCGGCCCTTTTCTTGTGCAGGCCGGTTGTCGCCAACGAGCGTTCAAACCCCTCGCCTAACGGAGCCTCGGGTGGGCGCTCACAACGCATGCGGTCAGCGCTTTATCAAAAAGCCCCGGACGACAGCCAAGCGACGCGCGACATCGCCAATGCGCCCTCCGTCACGCCGGAGGCGTGCCAATCATAATGTGGCGCACCTCCGGTGCGACGGGAAGGGAGGGCGCGGCCCGGCGGCACTGCTACCTTGATTCCGGGCCATCGGCATGGCCGCAGAACCGCGCGAGTATTGACCCAACGCGGCGCGGTACCTGACAATAGGGTCATCCCATTCTCCGGTGCCCGCATGAACATCGACAAGGAATACGAACTGCCCTTCCCGGTTTCCGAGGTCTTCACGGCCTGGGTTTCATCCGAAACCATAATCCCTCCGGCCAGCCGCATGAACATCGAACCGGTTCCGGGCGGGTGCTATGAGCTGTTCATGGATGGACCCGATGGCGGGGCCAGCAATCGTGGCCGGTTTCATCTGGTCCAACCAAACGAGCGGCTGGTCTATACATGGGAATGGAACGGTGACGGCGAAGTGACCGTCATTGATGTCACGTTCCAAAGTGACGGCCCGCAAACCCGACTGCGCCTGTCTCACCGGGGCTTTCTGTCCGAAGACAGCGCCAAGATGCACGATGCCGGGTGGGACAGCTATATCCAAGGCCTGACGGATCACATCCGGCGCCAGCGCTGAAAGGTCAGTGATCCTTCAACAGCCGCTGTTTCTGCCGCGACCAGTCGCGTTTGGCCTGAGTCTCGCGCTTGTCATGAGTCTTCTTACCCTTGGCGATGCCGATCTTCACCTTGGCCAGACCCTTGTGGTTGAAATACAGAACCAGCGGCACCAACGTCATGCCCTTGCGTTGGGTCGCATTCCACAGGTTGGACATTTCCTTGCGCGAGACCAGCAGCTTGCGCCGCCGCCGTTCCTCGTGCTTGAAGACCTTGGCCTGCTCATAGGGCGGAATGTAGGAGTTCACAAGCCACAGCTCGCCCTCTTCGACCGCCGCATAGCTGTCGGCGATGTTCGAGCCTCCGGCGCGCAGGGCCTTGACCTCGGACCCGTGCAGCACGATGCCGCATTCGAGGTCCTCCTCGATCGCGTAATCGAAACGGGCCCGCCGGTTTTCGGCGATCACTTTATAGTTCGGGTCTGTCTTCTGCTTGGCCATGGGGCGCAGATGTATGCGCCCTTTGGGGGCCATGCAAGCGGGCGTTGGCGCTTTCGGCAGGCAATGCGGGCCGGACGTGGTGTGCCGGCATGCCACGGATCATCGGGCGCGGCGTGCCCGGACATGCTGGACGATCCCCAGCAGGCTGATCGCGATCCAGAAGCTTTCGATCAGCATCGATGCCAGATTGAAGTTCTGTAGCAGAGAATAGACGATCAGCACCGAGCCCAGCAGGTTCAGGACCGGAAAGGCCAGATCCTCGGAATTCATGATCCGCATTTGCGTCGCAAAGTAAGCCGCCACAACGATCAGCGCACCAAAGGAACCCACGGCATCGGCCAGTGTGAGGGTGTCAATAAAGGCGGCCATTTCAGAGCTCCGGCATAATGAATTCAGAGGCCCCGGATACCGGTCCTTTTTGTCCTGAGCAACCGGTGCTGGCCTCAGGCCTCGGCCACCGCCCGCACCTGCTGCGGATAGTGATGCATGTTGAGGAAAGCCGCACCAGCTTCGCCCGCGCGGTAGCCGTGCGGCAGGTCGGCGGAAAACCGCAATCCCTGCCCCGCCTGCAGAGGCGTCCATTCCCCATCCCGCAGAATGTCCAGCGCTCCGTTGAGCACAAAGACCTCCTCAGTCACACCGGCAGCATGGGCGGCGGACTCGTGGCTCTGGTTCGGGGCAAGCTCGACGTGAAACGTCTCGGCCCCCAAGGCCGGGTCGAAGGGAAAGACAATCTTGACTTCGATGCTGCCGGGAAAAGTCACGGTGCGAAACACGGATGCATCAGCCGGATCGCGCATCGCTGACGTACCGATCAGAGCGCTCAGCGGCAATTGGAACCCTTTTGCGATCTTCCACAGGGTGGCAATCGTCGGGCTCGATTCGCCGCGTTCGATCTGGCCCAGCATGGCTTTGCTGACACCGGTCAGTTCGGCGACCTTCGACAGGCTCAGCCCCGAGGCTGCCCTTACATCCCTTAGTTTCAGTGTAATGTCGCCCGTATCCGTCATGTTTCCATGCCTGCGCTTGCAAATTCTCCTGTACGTTATAACGCACATGTGCTACGTGCGCTATAACGTCCGCATCCCGAATATCGCAACCGGGGCAAAAGGGAAACAGCATCATGCCATTGTACCGATCCAGAACCTCTACCCATGGCCGCAACATGGCCGGTGCCCGTGGCCTGTGGCGCGCCACCGGCATGGGCGACGACGATTTCGGCAAACCGATCATCGCCATCGTCAACTCGTTCACCCAATTCGTGCCCGGCCACGTTCACCTGAAGGATCTGGGCCAAATGGTCGCCCGCGAGGTTGAGGCCGCTGGCGGCGTCGCCAAAGAGTTCAACACCATCGCGGTGGATGACGGGATTGCAATGGGTCATGACGGAATGCTGTATTCCCTGCCCTCGCGCGAAGTGATCGCGGATTCGGTCGAATATATGGTCAACGCACACTGCGCCGACGCGATGGTCTGTATCTCGAACTGCGACAAGATCACCCCCGGCATGCTGATGGCCGCCATGCGCCTGAACATCCCGGCCATCTTTGTCTCAGGCGGACCGATGGAGGCCGGTAAGATCGACATCGCCGATCTGGATGCCAAGAAGATCGACCTTGTGGATGCAATGGTGGCTGCCGCGGACGACAAATACACCGATGAACAAGTCCAGCACATCGAGGAAAACGCCTGCCCCACCTGCGGGTCGTGCTCGGGCATGTTCACCGCGAACTCGATGAATTGCTTGGCCGAAGCGCTGGGTCTGGCGCTGCCGGGCAACGGCTCGACCTTGGCCACGCACGCGGACCGCAAAGAGCTGTTCCTGGAGGCCGGCCGCCGGATCGTCGAGATCACCAAACGTCATTACGATCTGGACGAGAAAGGCTTTCTGCCGCGCGAGATCGCGACCTTCGACGCGTTTGAGAACGCCATGAGCCTGGACATCGCCATGGGTGGGTCGACCAACACGGTGCTGCACCTGCTGGCCATCGCCCACGAAGGCAGCGTTGATTTCACCATGAGTGACATGGATCGCCTCAGCCGCCGTGTGCCCTGCCTGTGCAAGGTCGCGCCCAACACCGAGAACGTGCATATGGAAGACGTCCACCGCGCCGGTGGCATCTTCTCGATCCTCGGCGAGCTCAGCCGCGCGGGGCTGCTGCATGAAGAGTGCAGCACGGTGCATTCGGCCACAATGGGCGAGGCGATTGCCAACTGGGATATCAAAATCGCCAACAACCCCAAAGCGCAGGAGCTGTTCAAGGCCGCCCCCGGCGGAGTGCGGACGACGCAAGCGTTCAGCCAGTCGAACCGGTACAAAGAGCTGGACACCGACCGCGAAGGTGGCGTGATCCGCTCCAAGGAGCACGCCTTCAGCCGGGATGGCGGTCTGGCGGTTCTGTTCGGCAATATCGCGCGCGATGGCTGCATCGTGAAAACAGCGGGCGTGGATGAAAACATCCTGAAATTCACCGGCTCGGCCTATGTCTGCGAAAGCCAGGATCAGGCCGTCAGCGACATCCTGACCGGCAAGGTCAAGACGGGCGATGTGGTCGTGATCCGCTATGAGGGGCCGCGCGGCGGTCCGGGGATGCAAGAGATGCTCTATCCCACCAGCTATCTGAAATCCAAAGGCCTGGGCAAAGCCTGCGCACTTCTGACCGATGGGCGCTTTTCGGGTGGCACATCGGGCCTGTCGATCGGCCATGTCTCTCCCGAGGCGGCCGAAGGTGGCCTGATCGGGCTGGTTCTGCACGGCGACACGATCGAAATCGACATTCCGAACCGGTCCATTCACCTGGCCGTGGATGACGCCGAGCTTGAGGCGCGCCGCAAGGCTCAGGACGAAAAGGGCTGGCACCCGGCTGCGCCGCGCAAACGCAAGGTATCCACTGCGCTCAAGGCCTACGCCAAACTGGCCACCAGCGCGGCAAAAGGGGCCGTGCGTCAGGTCTGACCTCGGATACCGGCCCGCCCAAGCCGCGGGCCGACTTCGCTTCACCAACCCGGCGATTCTTTCAAGGGCCATCGCCCTCCCGCGCCCGCTGCATGTCGTCGGCTGACGCCGACACCCCTTGCGGACTTGGGCCCGGCACCGCGCTTTTGCGCGGTGCCGGGCCCAACGGGAGGAGGGTATCGCAAGATACCTGACGACGGGCGGGAGCCCCCCGGGACCCCGGTCTCACCAACAATTACCTGAATGCTCAACAATGCGGCGGAGCGGGGTGCTATTCGCCCAGCTTCGCGTGCACTTCGTCCAAGTCAATCTCGTCGATGGGCATCTTGTTCCCGGGATTCTCGAAATCGTATTTGAACAACTCGAAGTCGCGTTTGTAGATCTCATAGACCAGATGCATCGACAGATCGTCGAAATAATCCTCGACCGGATGCGCGCGCGTGGGACCGTGGCCTTCTGATTCGTTGAAGCGGGGGATCTCTTTCAGGTCCACCGAGTGCGGCGTCTGGATGTGATCAAGGACATCCTGCATGCCGTCGTTGAACGCCTCGGTCCAGAAAATCCGGTCATACTGTCCACCATTGGCGATAAAGGTCGCAACATGGCCCGACATGGCCGACCAGTGGATATCCGGATCCATGGGACGCCGCCACCGGATGGTGTCGCGGGCAAACAGCAAAAACCGCCGGAAGCTCTTGATCTGATCGAACTCCTGCTTGCCATCGTCTCCACCGACCTCGATCCCGTAATTGTAGATCAGCGTCGGCACCAGATTGCCCCGGTACCGCTTGCCGTTGCGCTGAATGCCACAGATCTTGTCGAAGAAGGAGCTGAGGATGCGGGTATACGGGTTGCGCACGCAGGTGAACGCATAAGACTTGTGCGACTGCACATTCCGGGTGATCAGATCCTGGCTGTTCTCCAGCGCCCATTTATGCATCCCCGACTGCGCGTCGTGAATGTCGCCGTCAAAGAACGTGCCATGGTCCGAGTAAAACATGATCTGACCGATGGTCGAGCAGGCACATTTCGGCACCACGCGGTACACCACGCTTTCGCTTTCCGTCATCCAGGTGCCGGGAAACCCCATGCGCCGCGCCTCCTCAATCTTTTTTGCTCTCGAACCGAGCCACAGACCTGCCCGCATCAAAAAACCAAAGAAATCCTGTTTATTCAATTGCTGATCGGCTTTATCAAAGCCATTCAGGAGCAGAAACAGGGGCCATCGTTTCGAGAATGGCGAAAGTTGCCTATATCCTTTTGTGCCACAAGGACCCGGAAGCGATCATAACGCAGGCCGAGCAGCTTACGGCCGTGGGCGATTGCATGTCGATCCATTTCGACGCGCGGGCGCGCTCTGCCGACTACAAGCGCATCGTCGATGCGCTGGCGGACAATCCGAACGTCACCTTTGCCCGCAAGCAGATCAAATGCGGCTGGGGCGAGTGGTCGCTGGTCGAAGCGACACTTTATGCGATCGAAGCGGCGGTTGACGCGTTTCCAAGGGTTACGCATTTCTACATGCTCTCCGGCGATTGCATGGCCATCAAGACCGCCGAGTACACGCACAACTTCCTTGATGCCCAGGACAAGGATTTCATCGAAAGCTACGATTTCTTTGAAAGCAACTGGATCAAGACCGGCATGAAGGAAGACCGGCTGATCTATCGCCACTATTTCAATGAACGCACTCAGAAGTGGTGGTTCTACACCGCCTATAACCTGCAGAGGCGGTTCGGCCTGACCCGCGACGTGCCTGCCGACATCCAGGTCATGATCGGCAGCCAGTGGTGGTGTCTGCGCCGCCGCACCATCGAGCAGATACTGGATTTCACCCGCGACCGGCGTGACGTGATGCGGTTCTTTGCCAGCACCTGGATTCCGGACGAGACGTTTTTCCAGACCCTCGTGCGTCACCTGATCCCCGAACGCGAGGTTGAAAGCAGGACGCTAACCTTCCTGATGTTCTCGGACTACGGAATGCCCCTGACCTTCTACAACGATCACTACGATCTGCTGCTCAGTCAGGACTTTCTGTTTGCCCGCAAGATCAGCCCCGAGGCGCTGGAGTTGAAGACGCGGCTGGGTCATCTGTATGCCTCCGAAGGCGTCGAGTTTCAGATTTCGAACGAGGGGCGCAAGCTCTATGCGTTTCTGGCCGGCCGGGGCCGGATCGGGCGTCGTTTCGCGCAGAGATTCTGGGAGACCGAGAATACACTGGGCCCGGAACGCGAATTGATGATCGTAATCTGCAAGAAATGGCACGTAGCCAAGCGGCTGCTGGATCAGATCACGCAGGTCAGCAACGTGCCGGCGATCGAATATCTCTTCAACGAAGAGGATACCGCGCTGCCCGATCTGGGCGGTATTCAGACCACCCTGCAAAAGCGCCAGCGCCATCGCAGATCACTGCTGCGGATGCTTTTCGACTATTTCAACACGGACCGGATGATCATCTGCCTCGACCCGTCCAGCACCGATTTGATGCACGATTTCTGCTCGGACGCCGCGACGACCCGGCTGCTCGAGATCGAATGCGAATATTCCGACGACTATCTCGCCGGGCACGCCCAGCGGGTCGGGCTGGCCGGAGAGCAGACGGCCCCGGCGGCGCTCGAGCGGCTGCTGCCCACCATTCGCAACGATATTGCCTATGAATCCGACCAGATCCGCAGCGGAGGCTTTGCCAATGTCGGCCGGATCAGTGAAACCCGCTCGCGTGAGGAAAACGCCGAACAGTTGGCGGAGTTCCTGTCGATCACCGAGGAACACGCCATGCAGGTGATGCAGATAGACTACCTGTTCAGCGACTAGCTGGCCTCAGATCGGCTCTGGCAGGCTGGGCCCGCCGGTCAGGATTGCCGTCACCAGCAGAACGGCTGCGGCAATAAACATCTCTAGCCGCACTGAGCTGACGAGATGCCGCGCCGCCTGCCGCTCTCCCCGGCGCATGGCAGGTACAAAGCGCAGCTTGTTGGCGGCGCCGAGGCCGAGCAGCACGGACACCAGCACTAGCTTGCCGATCAGAACCAGCCCATAGGCCGAGGTCAGGGCCGACAGCGATCCGAGCAGGCCCCACGCCATGACCAGCCCGGCCAGCAGCAACAACGGCACAACCACCGCAGCGATCTGACCGAACAGGTGGCCAACGCGGGCGGCTTCCTCGAAATAGGCCTCTTCCCGTGCAAGGCGGAACAGCGGCGGCAGAACCCCGATCCAGAACGCGATTCCCGCAAGATGGAGCCCCAGCACTACCCGCAAACCCGGCCAGTCTGAGCTGGCAACGTGGCCCGACTGCGTGAAGGCGGCGATCAGGATGGCAGCCCCGATCAGGTCCAGACCCCGACCCGTTATCAACCCGATCAGGATCAGCGCCAGACCAGCAACCCGCAGCACCAACTCGGTGCCAACCGGAGTTTGCCACAACAGCATGAGCATTTCCGGATCGGTCAGGCCCGAGGCGTCTCCGGTCAGCGCCGCTGCCCGCAGAGCGAAGCCTAAGGCAGTCAGGACCAGGGCCAGCACGGCGCATACCGCGATCTGTCGGGCGGTCGCAGCCTGCACCTGCGCCGGAAACGGCCCAAGAAACGCGCCCACGACAACGAGCCCCATCGCCAATAGCGCCGAGGCATAGAACAGAAAACCGACAGCTATTGCGCTGAGTGCCCAGACATCCATTCCGGTCTTACTTCACTTCGAACCCGAACTCGCCCTGCATGACGTGCCCATCCTCGCCCAAGCCCCGCCAGTCCACCTGGAACAGCCCGGTGCCGGACACATCGACCGGCAGCATGAATTCGGTGCCAAACCCCTTGTGTTCGCTCAAATCCAGCGACGTGCCGCTGTCCCCGAGCGTCAGTTCCACACGGGTCAGGCGGATCTTCTTGGTGAAGGTCAGCACCACTTGCGACGGCATCTCGGCCAGCACGTCCCCATCGGCTGGGGCGCTTTGTTTGATCACTGAATGCGCCAGCGCCGGCATTGCAATCAGTACCATCAGAGCGGCAATCAGAACCTGTTTCATAGCGACCCCCTATTGGATGCCATTGGCCTGTTGGGTCTCCCGAATATAGGCGACGATCATGGCGACGTCGCCCCGGGAAAGCCCCTCGACCGGGGGCATGTTGCCAAAGGGCCAGTGATGCGCCTGCACACCAAGTGCTACGGCCCGCTGGAATGCCTCGTCCCCGTGATGAGATGGCTCGTAGATCTTGTGGATCAACGGCGGTGCCACACCCTGCTGCCCCTGCGCATTCTCGCCGTGACAGGAGGCGCACTTGGCCTCGTACACGCGGGCGCCAATCTGCGCATTCCCCGAATAGCTGCCCGGCGGGCTGACCGATGCCATCGGGCCCTCATCAGCGGTTGCCACATCTGAACCAGTCGGCTGTGCCCTGTTCCACAGATAGGCCCCGGCCAGACCGGCCAGAACCACGACGATCACTGCGATTCTCTTCACGCTGCACTCCTCACATCTGCTGACCCCGGTTCTCGGCGTTCCAGCAGGGGGAGGGTCAAGAGCCTATTTCGACTTCCAGCTATCCAGCCAGCGACGAAAGCGGCCGCGGCGCTCGTCGATCGCCTCACCGGCAGCATAGAACCCGTCTTCGACATTTTCGATCATCGGGTCGATCCGCGCCACGCGGAACCGGCGCCAGCGGACCCAGATGGCCCAGAGGATGGCAAAGAAGATGATCAGGAAGATGATGTTAAACCACGGGATGATGCGCGCATCCGGCCCCTCGACCGGCTTGATCGACACAGCATTGGGGAAGATCGACAAGAACTCGTTGCGCCAGCCGTAATGCGTGACTGAAACCCATTCCGGCGCATCCTTGGTCGAGATCGCATCGTTGGCCTCGGTATACAGGTTGGCGGTGTCGAACTTGAAATAGGGCGGCCAGCTCCAGCCTGTATCCTCGTTGCGGTAGACGATGGGGCGCCCGTTGGCCCGCACCGCTTGAATGAACTGCACATCCCGGTTGATCAGGTTTGCCGACTGATCGTCCGGCACCGCCCAAAAGATGCGGGTCCAGTCGTTCAATTCCTGCCGTTCCTCATAGGTGTTGACGATCCGCACCACGTCATGCTGCGGCAGCGTGTATTGCAGGAACGCGCCAAGCGTGATCCAGAAGATCAGGATGAACGCCCATTTGACATAGCCCATGGTCCGGGTCCTCACATGAAATTCACAACATAGATCAGGGCCGCGATCGCAACCCACGGCACGATAAAGACCCCGAGGATCAGCTTGCGGCGGAACGAGCTGTCATAGGCCTTGAGCCCGCGCACCACAAATGCCTCCTCATCCCCGGTCCGGCCTTTCTCCCGCCAGCGCGCCCTCAGCTTGCTGCGCCGCACAGCGCGGGAATAGAGCGACAGGGCCACATAGGCAATCGTCTGCAGCACCAGCAGAACCAGAACCAGCCGCATCACTCCGAACATATCAGCCCCTCCTTACCGCGCCCCAGGGGCCGACACGGCGGATGACCTGCTCGGACGCGCGGTCATCGCCGCTCATATCCTGCTCGTGCCCGAACAGTGCGGCCCGGGCACCTGCCTTGTCCACCTGATACTCGCGCGCAAGGAAATCAGCAACGAAGGCCTTCTTGGCCTCGGGCCAGGCGGCGTAGGTGCGATAGAACAGCTCCTTGTGGCAGATGAACAGCTGGCGCACGTCCAGCGGCGCCAGTTCCGCCAGCAGCATGTTGACCAGATCGCGCTGAGGCGTGTCGGCGGCGCGCAGCGTGTAGAAATAGGCCGGATGGTCCGAGGTGATGCGCGGCCATGCCCCGCCGTCGCTGGCCCAGCGCAAGAGCTGCGCCAGCCCGTGATACGCCTCGGGCAACCGGTCCGCATGGTTGCGGGCCAGCCGCCGCATGTCACTGCGGTCGAGCCCGGTCAGGTCCAGCCCCGCATTGGCGGCGGTGTCGATGGTGATGAAATCCATCTTCTGCTGCAGGATCGCCACCGCGTCGATCCCGCGCGCCTTGACGATGGGTTCCACCAGATCGTTGTAGTCGAAGAACTTGGCGATACGGTTCCGCTGCGAGAGGTCAAAGACATATTTGACCGGCATCTCGCCCTCGGGCTTTTCGCCGGAACAGATCATCGCCGGGTGGTCGAGATCGGGGAACAGGTACAACCCGCCATAATGCGCGGTCCAGAAACTGCGCTGCTCGAACACGGTGTGTTTCAGCCGCACCGGGTTGCGGGTCACGTCTCCGGTTTGTTTCGCCGTGTCGATCATCTGCGCGATCAGCACGTCGTCGAACCAGGCATCCTCTTCGGTTTTGAACCGCTCGACCATACCCGCCAGTTGCTCGGCCTTGCGCAGGGTGCCGCCAGCGGTGTCGGCCTCGATCTCGATCTTTTGCAGGTTGAACAGATCGCGGGCCGACGTGAGTTTGATGACCGAGTTCACCAACTCGCCGGCCACCGCATCGGTGGCGGTCAGGGCAAAGAGCTGCGCCTCGTTCATCTCGATGAATTCGCGCAGGATATCGCGCGAGGTCGAGAATTTGACGTTCAGCAGAGGCGCCCGTTTCTGCTCGGTCGTCAGCAGGATGAACTGCCGGTTGACCCCGTTGGGGTTGAGGTAGAGCTCATCCTCCAGCTCAATCCCCACCTCCGGCGAATAGCCCGAGATATCGACGTGGAAATCCGTCAGCGCCGTGGTTTTGCCCGACAGATGCTGCAGCGCTCGGTTATAGCGCTCGACCAGAGCCGGGCTGGAGATGTGGACGAGGTTGCCGAACATCAGGCCTTTTTCGATGAGGCGGATCATTTGACCTCTGCCATCGAGATTTCCTGCTTCACTTTTTGCCATTCCTTTCGAAGGAACTTCTGCATAATTTTGGTTAGTTCTGAAAAGTCGAACTCTTTGCCTTCGGACAAACAATCAAACATATTTATTAGCGTTTTCAAAAGTGGGGCGAAGTCCTCGTCCTCTTGGTTTATGAGCAACATTATACGACAGATTTTCCTAGACATTTCTTCAACGCGCTCTTTTTCAACTGGGTGAGTTGCCCTTGCTATCGAAAGAACTTCGGCGAATTCGTCTCGCAGAGACTCTATCCAGTCTCTGCGAAATTCGGACATCTTCAACGCTTTTTGCAGTTCTCTTTGTTCTTGTCTGTCTTTGGCAGTTCGCTTTTCGGAAGCTAAGGTCGTCAACCAAGTCACAATTAGAGTCAGGACAGGTATACCTACGGTTACAACCAGGGCCTGATGGCTGATGATCCAATTGTTTACTTGCTCCAACCCTCCGATCACTCCTTCCCCTCCAGATACCGCCGCTTGGCCTCTTCCATCCGGCCCATCTCACGGACGGCGTTTTCGATGGCGACCTCGTCGCTCTTGTCGGCATAGCGGAACTCGCTGTCGGCGTAGCGGTTGATCTCTTGCATCACCATCTCGACCGTGATCGGCTGGCGCAGGTCGTCGATCATCGCCTTCTTGGTGTCGTAATCGCGGAACAGGAACAGGTCGGGGTTTTCCATCCATTCGTCGGGCAGTTCGAAATCCATCGCACGGACCTTGACTGCGTCGGTGATGTTCTTGATCGCACGGCCAGTGAAGCGCTCATCCGCCTGTTGGATCGCCTTGAGGTAGGTGCCCAGCTTGGCGATGGTGTCCATCTGGCCAATCTCGCCCGAGACCCGGTCATAGACCTGCAACAAAGCGTCCTCATGCGGGCGGGCGTGGCTTTCGAAACTGGCGGCGACGGCTTTCTTGATCTCCTGCGCGGCATAGGCTTCGTGTTCGCCCAGCGGGATGTCGTGGTTGCGGCCCATCAGCAGGTGCAGGATGTCGATGTAATCCTCGCGCGTCTGCGGCCCGTCCACCAGAAACCGCGCGCCCGCCCGCTGGCGCAGGGCGTCGTCAACATTTTCGGGGTAGTTCGAGAACATGCCAAAGGTGCAGTTGCCGCGCACGACGGTGTTGGCGCCCGCAAAGCTCTCCATCAGCACAGCGGTGATTTCCAGCTGCCCGGCCGAGGACTGCCGGTCGCCACGTTTGCCCGCCAGCTGGTCGATATCGTCAATGGTGCCAAAGCCGATGACCGAGGGGTCGATGATCGTGTTGATAAAGGCCTTGGCATTCTGGCCGGATTTGCCCTGATAGCTGTCGATATTGTCGGTGCTCAGGTTCTGATAGCGGAACGGATAGCCTGCGTTCTGACAATAGTCGTTGATCAGTCCGGCCATCATCTGGATCAGCGTGGTCTTGCCGGTGCCGGGTTTGCCGTCGCCCATGAAAGTGAAGATGAACCCGCCGAGTTCCGCGAAAGGATTCAGGCGGCGGTCGAAATCATAGGCCATCACCATCTTGGCCAGCTTCATCGCCTGATATTTCGCGATATGGTTGCCGACCACCTCATTCGGTTTCTTGAACGTCATGGTCAGCGTGGTGGATTTCGCCTTTGACGCCGGTTCAAAGCCCCGGATCGTCAGATCATCGGCCTCGATATGCCAAGCGGCGTTTTGGAACGGGGCCAGATGGCTTGCGGACCCTACGCGCAGGGTGACTTTGTCCATCAGTTGTTCGGCATAGGCGCTGGTGGCGGCGATCAAGTGGGCGTCGTCGGGGGCGTGTTTGGCCAGCATTTGGTCCAGCTCCCACAGAGCACCGTGCAGGGCCAGTTGGCCGTTGTCGGTCAAGACCTCTTCGATCTCACCGATATCGACGGTGGTTTCGCCCAGATGCGAGGACATCAGGTAGGCCAGCGCGTTGCCGAAGGTATGAGAGGTGATCAGAGCCTCCGCCGTAAGCAGTTCTGAAAACTCTGCCTTGCGGGCGGCGGGCAGATCACCTGCGAGGTTCGCACGTTTCAGATCGGCCAGCAGCGTCTGTTCTGTATAAGCCTCGGCCACAGCCAGTGCGATAGAGATGGCGCGGCGGATTGCCTGCTGCGTGGTGGCCTGAGGCGGCGACACCAGCGTGTCGCCATCATCTGACGCTTCGATCCGCTCAACTAGATGCACTCCGTCTGCGCGCACGCTGCGACGGGTCACAAGACCGGGTGTGGTGGATCGGAACCGGCGCGTGATCGACACGCCCGGAGACCGCTCCACCGCAGCCTCAACGGCTTTGGCAATCCTAGGCGCGTGCTCAAATCCGCTCAACAAGGCCGTCGCAGCGGGATAGTGCTTACGAATATCCGCCTCGCGCAACTCCATCTGATCTGACGTCAAACCCATCTCAAAACCGCCCTTGCTTCATCTTTTCTAAAATACTCTCGCCGAAGGCGAAAATCTCAATACCGCAACACCTGCCCGGCTTTGCTGACGACAAACTTGCGCACATCGCCAAAGCCCGGCGGGTTGCGTTCGACCAGCACCTGAAACGGGCGCTGGGGCAGGATGATCGAGCGCTGGGTACGGGTGGCCCCGGTTTCGGCCCCCTGCCCGCCAAATGGGTCCAGCGCAAAGACCTCACGCTCGACGGTCGAGAACCACCCAGCGCGCTCTTCGATGACCTCTTCGCTTTCCAGTTCCTCGGTGGTCCAGGCCAGCGCCCAGTCCTGACCCTCGGGCGCTTGCGCGTCCTCCAGCACCTGCCGCAGGGGGCCGGATTGCTCGGTATAGGCCGAGGAATACATCGGCCCCACATGGATGCGGCGCATGTGTTTGGGATGCAGGTCGTCGAAATCCTGATCGAAGCCCTTGGCGATGGTCACCAGTTTCAGCCCGCCCAAGGACTGCGCCATCAGATGCGCCTGTACCTCGGGCCAGCGGCGCTGATCCTTGGGCAGGGCGGTTTTGCCGCTGTCCTCCAACTGCATCAGGTAGATGACCGGCAGGTTGATCTGGCTGTCATAGACCGCCCAATGGATCAGGAACTTGCGCCGCTCGCCCTCATTCCCCATCCAGTGGCATTCGGGGTCGTTGCGGGCCCAGAACAGCTCTCCCTTCAGCAATTCCTCGTAGTAGAGCCTTTGGGACAGCGCGAATTGCAGCTTGGTGGGGATGTCCCGGTCGCCGATGATGGTGCGGACCATGTCTGTTTTCAGATCATCCTCGGACGGCATATTCGCCAGATGCACTTGCGCCTGCTGCGCGTCATTGGCCATGGTCAGCAACTCGGCCGCCACCGGAAACCCGCTGTCGCGCTTGTCCATGGCGAGGCTGCCAAAAAACCGCCCCGTATCGCGCCCGACCAGCAGGTATTTCATGCTGAGCGCGCGGAAGGTGTAGAGCAGCCCCGAGAGGTGGCGCGATACGATCCGCACCTCTTGTTTGCTGATCGCACCCTCTGCCTCCATCGTCGCAGCCACGCGCAGCAGGTGGACGGTGATCACCTCGAACTTGCGGAAATAGCGGCGTGAGGCGAAGGTGTCGGTTAGGCCGACATGGTCTTGGGTGGGGTTAGTCATTTGCGGTTCTCGGCAGCCTTTCAACTTCTGAAATCACTGCCCTTCATCCTTGACGGAAGGCACTCTTCCGAATGCATCAAGTTCAAAGAAGCTAAAGAGCATATTAGCCTCCGATTGGCGCACATTGAAGAACTGTGGCTCGCGGCTCCGAATGGTGTGAGCAGTCATTAAAAAAAGCGCGCGGGCTAGGTTTCCGAAGCACCCTACCAAAACAAACAGAATTGCTAGAAAGACTGCCGCGAACAAAATCCCGTTTATGTCGTCCTGACTGGCGACTTGAAATGGCGCGTCAGCACCAATGTCCGCCAGAGAAACACCACGGCCAGAGTACAACGAGACGAGTCCCCCTGCAATCGTGATCAAAGCGCCCAAAACGCCAAATTTGCGAAATACCTTCCAGCTCCACATCAGGGGTTAACCCCCATACAAATTCTTATCATGCTTCTCGACAATCGACGCGAAGCGGCGGGCAAAGCGCTCGTCCGCCTTGGCCTTTTTCTCCAAAACGTCGCGGGCAAACACCATGTGGTCCTCATGCGCCTCAAGCATGTCGGCCATCTTCTGGTTGGTCGCGGTGCCGATGGCGGCCATGGCGGTTTGCGCCTCCTGATCCGTCTGCACACCAATCTCGTTGATGCGGTGGGCCACGTCCTGTTGCTGCGCAGTTTTCAGCGATTTGGTCAGGGCGTCATACAGCACCACGCGCTGCTGCGTGTCTGTCTGCAGCTTGTTGATCAGCACCATCTGCGTCGCCGCCTGGTTCTGCAGTGAATCGACCCAGGTCTTGCCCTTTTCGATATAGCGCTCCAGCGTCTGCGACTTGGCCAGCTTGACCTGCTCGTCTTGAACCTTGGCGTTGTATGCCTTGTTCAGATCCGCCAATTCGGTCTCGAGCTTTGTACGTGCGGCGGCGTCCTGTTCGACGCTGATCTTATTCTCTAGCTCGATAATCTTGGGGTCCATCGCGAGGATTTCGGCGCGCACGCCCTCCAGCTCCTGCACCGTGAATTCCCGGTCATCCAGCGTTGAAGTCAGGTTGGTTTCGACCTTCTCGCGCTGCTCTTCCAGCACCGCCAACTGCCCCTCCAGCAGCTTCACGATCACGTCCGATTTGGCGATCAGGTCCTGTAGCTTGTCGTCGATATTGGCACCACGCATCCGTTCCTGCCGCAGAGACTCGGACTTACCCTTGGAAAAGATGCCGACAAAGCTCTCCCACCCGGTTTTCGAGCGCATCTCGTCGAAATCCTTGGAAAAGGCCGCCGTGACATCGTCCAGCCCCATGATCAGCTCGGCAATATTGGCGTTCATCACCTCGGTATGGGCATGCACGTCCTCAAGCGTGGCGTTCTCGATGTCGATATCCGCCTCGGCCGTCCCGATCTTGCCCCGCGCCGCTTCGATCCGGCTGGTCAACCCCTCGATCTGCGACTGGCTCTCTTTGACCCGACGCTGAGTTTCCCTAATCATCATCTCGAATTCGGTGTCCGACATCCCGCTGCATCCTTTTCTTGTTATATCACTAACAGATAGGGAATGTTACGAGCGCTTACATCCCCTGAATTGCAATTTTCACACGAACTCTGGCAAACCGACCCCAAAAAGAAAAGGGACTTGGCCGTTAATCATGCAGCACGACAACGACAAAAGACCGCCCGATCCCGGACGGCCTCCTTCTTCTTGTTAAAGTATGGTCGCCGAAGGTCTGGCCCGTCCGGGCCAAACCTGTTCAGCCAACCACGTTGAACTCCGGCCCGTAAGGATAGCCGGTGATGTTCTCGTTACCATCCTCGGTGATGACCAGAATGTCGTGCTCGCGATAACCGCCCGCGCCCGGTTCGCCATCGGCGATGGTCAGCATTGGCTCCATCGAGATCACCATGCCCGGCTCGAGCACTGTGTCGATATCCTCGCGCAGTTCCAGCCCCGCCTCACGGCCATAGTAATGCGACAGCACCCCGAAGGAATGACCATAGCCAAAGGTGCGGTATTGCAGCAGGTCGCGATCAGCGAAGAACTCGTTGATCTTGTGGGTGACCTCGGCACAGCTCACGCCCGGTTTCAGCAAGGACATGCCATATTCATGGGCGGCGACATTGGCCTCCCAGATCTTCAGGCTGGCCGGATCGACCTCTTCCACGAACATGGTGCGCTCCAGCGCAGTGTAGTAGCCCGAGATCATCGGGAAGGTGTTCAGCGACAGGATGTCGCCCCGCTGCAGTACACGGCCGGTCACCGGGTTGTGGGCGCCGTCGGTGTTGATGCCCGACTGGAACCACACCCAGGTGTCGCGGTATTCGGCATCGGGAAAGCGCTTGGCGATCTCCAACTCCATCGCATTGCGGCCAGCCATGGCCACGTCGATCTCGCGCACCCCGGCCCTGACTGCGTCGCGGATCGCATAACCGCCCACATCCGCCACCTGTGCGCCGTGCCGGATCAGCGCGATCTCGGCGGGGGACTTCATCATCCGCTGGCGCATGGTGGTTTCGAACAGATCGACCATCGCCGACGGTTTCAGGAAATCCTCCAGCTTATCGCGCTGCAGCAGGTTCAGGTGGTCGCTTTCGTACCCGATCACCTGCCCCTCGCCGGTTACCGACTTGATCGCGCGCCAGTAGTTGTCCCGCTGCCAGTCGGTATAGGTGATGCTGTCACCGTGGCTCCAGCGCCAGGGTTGACCTGCATCGATACCGGCACTGATGGTGATGCTCTCAGTCTCGGTCACTACCAGCCCGTAGGGCCGCCCGAAGGCGCAATAGAGAAAGCCCGAGTAGTAGGCGATGTTGTGCATCGAGGTGAAGACGGCGGCGGTCACGCCTGCCTCGGCCATCCGGGCGCGCAGCCCGGCAAGGCGTGCCTCATACTCGGCGGCCTCAAACGGCAGCTTGGCCGGCTGGCCGTTATGATAACGATAGAAGTCAGGACGTGCGGTCATGACAGACCCTCCTTTGCAGAAAGGTCCCGGCGTTCAGGACGGAAAACGGGCGCATGCCGCACGGCATGAGGCGACGCCATCGCCAGGGCCCGCGCGCAATCTGGCGCATCCTGCGGAGTCGATCAAGCGTGACTTTTGCCACTTAACTTGTTAAGTTAAATATGATCAAATCTGGATTGATTTCACATTCAGAGTGGCCATAGACAAACACCGCCCCACCTGTTTGGGTGCGCGCAACTGAATGCTAGCCGGAGGCTCAACCATGCTGGACGCAACAACCGATCTGAAATCGCTCCTTTCGAAGCCAGAGTTGATGGTGACCAAGGCCTATATCGGCGGACAGTGGGTCGATGGCGACCATGGCACCTTTGCGGTGACCAACCCGGCGCGCGGCGATGTGGTGGCCGAAGTGGCGGACGTTAGCCGCGCTCAGGTCGCGGGTGCCATTGCACAGGCCGAGGCGGCCCAGAAAGAGTGGGCGAAGTACACCGGCAAGGAGCGTGCCTCGATCCTGCGTCGCTGGTACGACCTGATGATGGAAAACGCGCAGGATCTGGGCCGCATCCTGACCGCCGAGCAGGGCAAACCGCTGACCGAGGCGGTGGGCGAGGTCGCATACGGCGCGTCATTCATCGAGTTCTTCGGAGAAGAAGCCAAGCGCATCTATGGCGAGACCATCCCCGGCCACCAGCGTGACAAGCGCATCACCGTGCAGAAACAGCCGATTGGCGTGGCCGCCTCGATCACGCCGTGGAACTTCCCCAACGCAATGATCACCCGCAAGGCGGGCCCGGCACTGGCCGCAGGCTGTGCCTTTGTTGCTCGCCCGGCGGCTGAAACCCCGCTGTCGGCCTTGGTTTTGGCCGCACTGGCTGAAGAGGCGGGCATTCCGGCAGGGGTGTTCAACGTGGTGCCCTCATCCCGCTCAAGCGACATCGGCAAGGAGTTCTGCGAGAACCCTGGCGTTCGCAAGCTGACCTTCACCGGCTCGACCGAGGTGGGCCGCATCCTGCTGCGGCAAGCCGCCGATCAGGTGATGAAATGCTCGATGGAGTTGGGCGGCAACGCGCCCTTCATCGTGTTCGACGATGCCGATCTGGACGCCGCGGTCGAAGGCGCGATGCTGTGCAAGTTCCGCAACAACGGCCAGACCTGCGTCTGCGCCAACCGCATTTATGTGCAGGCTGGGGTCTATGACGCCTTCGCCGCCAAGCTTAAAGCCGCCGTTGAAGCTTTGCAGGTGGGCGATGGACTGACCGACGGCACCACCACCGGCCCGCTGATCAACGCCGAGGCGGTCGCCAAAGTGCAGGAGCACATCGCGGACGTCACCGCCAAAGGCGGCGCGATCCTGACCGGCGGTTTGCCGCATGATCTGGGTGGCACATTCTTTCAGCCAACCATCGTGACAGGCGTCACACAAGACATGATGGTCGCTCAGGACGAAACCTTTGGCCCCCTCGCCCCACTCTTCAAGTTCGAGGACGAGGATGACGTGATCGCCATGGCCAACGACACCATCTTTGGCCTTGCGTCCTATTTCTACGCCAAGGATCTGAGCCGGGTCTACAAGGTGGCCGAGGCGCTGGAATACGGCATCGTCGGGGTTAACACCGGCATCATCT
This sequence comes from Ruegeria sp., assembly GCF_040830605.1. Taxonomy (GTDB): domain Bacteria; phylum Pseudomonadota; class Alphaproteobacteria; order Rhodobacterales; family Rhodobacteraceae; genus Ruegeria. The sequence continues at coordinate 26,121 of NZ_JBFOMD010000003.1, read as the reverse complement.
CGACCGAGGTCGGCCCATTCGGCGGCGTCAAGCAATCCGGGCTGGGCCGCGAGGGCAGCCATCACGGCATCGAGGATTATCTGGAGATGAAATACGTCTGCATGTCGGTCTAACCGGGCCGGGCCATCATCCCGGTCAGGCGGGTGACGGCCTCGTTCCACGCGCCTTCTTCCTCGGGCGTCAGATCGTCCCCCATCACATCCCGCAGCGCGGCCATCAGCGAATTGGCCGCGCATTGCAATTGCGTTGCACTCAGGTTGAACCGCGCGTGGCTTTCCGCCAGCGCGGTGCCGACATCGTGAAAGCTGCCCTTATCAATCAGGCTGCGGACTGACGCCGCAAGCATGGTGGCGAACATCTCCTTCTGCACCATGAAGTCGCCGTGAAACAGCCCTTCGGCCTCGGGCATGTTCTTGAAAAGATGGCGATAAAACCGCTCGGTCAACTCGCCCTTGCGGGCAAAAACGCGGGCAAAGCTGTTCTGAACCAGGGAAATCGGAGCACTCATCATCGCGTGTCAGCCTTCGGTTTTGCAACCGCGCGCAAAACAGCACGGCCCGCAGCGCCAGTATCACCGCCAGCAGTTAACGGGATGTTTCGGCGGATCGGTTTTGTCACGAAAAATGCCGATATTGGGCCCTTCCCCATGGTGGCGATCCCATTGACCTTGGCGAGCCACGAAAATCCGACTGAGGACACGTTCAACACAGGAAGTTTGCCCGGGGCTAAAGGCAGACACTTCGCGATTGACGGTCTATTCGCGCAACCCTAAACAGGCGCCTTTCTGTCTTACCGTCGGGAGGAATCGGGCATGGCACAGCATGGCCCCATATTGGGTATCGATTTCGGCACCTCCAACTCGGCAGCGGGCTATCTGCGCGACGGCAAACCCCACCTGATCCAGATGGAACCGGGTCAGACGACGTTGCCCACCACGTTCTTCTTCGATTTCGAGACGCGACAGACTCTGGTCGGCGAACCGGCCAATCGGGCACTGCTTGACGGGGCCGAAGGGCGGTTCATGCGCGCGCTGAAACGGGTGCTGGGCACCGGTCTGATGCACGAGAAACGCCAGATCCTGAATGAACGGGTCACCTTTGTCGACATCATCGCCCGCTTCCTGCGGGAGATCAAAATCCGCGCCGAAGCCGAGACCGGGTTGACCTTCGACCGCGCTCTGTCGGGCCGCCCGGTAGTGTTTCACGGCACCGGTGATCGGCGCGAGGCGCAGGCCGAGGCGGATCTGCGCGCCTGTTACATCGCGGCGGGTTTCAAGGAGGTCGGGTTTCTGTTCGAACCTGAGGCCGCTGCCATTGCCAGCGGCGCCCTGGATCAATCGGGCGAGATCGGGCTGATCGTCGATATCGGCGGCGGCACCTCGGACTTTTCGCTGTTCAGGTCGGGCAATGACGGGGTCTCGATCCTTGCCAACCACGGGGTTCGCATCGGCGGTACCGATTTCGACCGCTCGATCAATATCGACCGGGTGATGCCGCTCTTGGGCAAGGGATCTACCTTGCGCAAAGCCATCGGCCCCGGCACCACGCCTGCGCCCAACGCGATCTTCAACGATCTGGCGACGTGGGAGAAGATTCCCTTTCTCTACACCGCGCAAACCCGTCGCATGGTCGAGGAGATGGCGCAGCTGTCCGAAACGCCAGAGAAGATGAACCGCCTCGTCACCGTTTTGCAGGATGAGTTGGGTCATGATCTGGCCTTTGCCGTCGAGCGCGGCAAGATCGCCGCCAACAACGGCGCAACCTGCCCACATATCGCGCTGGACCAGATCGAACGCACTCTGACCGTTCCGCTTCCCGCCGAAGAACTGGCACAGATCCTCGCCGTCCACACCCAAGCACTGGCTGGCGGAGCCACCGAAACCCTGCAAATGGCAGGCGTGACCACAAAACAGGTCGACCGCGTGATCTATGTCGGTGGGTCCAGCCTGATGTCGATCGTCTCACACACGATGGAGGCATTGTTCCCGGATGCCCGGCATTCCTTCACCGAAGTATTCACTGCCGTTACCGATGGCCTTGCCATCGCCGCCAACCGGGCCTGAGCCGATACGAAAACACCCCGCGCCGTATTCGGGCACGGGGTGCAGCGATAACCAAGGGAGGGAGGAGATTATCGCATCTAGGTTCTGCGGAGGATTACCGCAATGCGGAACCTCAGTTTACGGCCTTGGCGTCAACCACATCCTTTTCGATGGCTTTGGACGAGGTGATCTCGATCCGGCGCGGTTTCAGTGCCTCGGGCACTTCGCGCTGCAGGTCGATATGCAGCATACCGTTCTCGTGGCTCGCACCTGTCACGCGCACATGATCGGCCAGCGTAAAACGGCGTTCAAAGGCGCGGGTTGCGATGCCACGATGCAGATAGGTACGCTCCTTGTCTTCGGCGGCTTTCTTGCCTGCCACGACAAGGGAATTCTCTTTCAGCTCAACCGTCAGATCCTCTTCGGCGAATCCCGCGACAGCAACCGAGATGCGATAGGCATCAGCAGCGGTCTTTTCGATGTTGTAGGGGGGATAGCTCGGCTGGGCCATGTCACTGGTCAGCACCCGGTCCATCATGTCTGCGATCTGGTCGAAACCGATGGTCGCACGGTGCAGGGGTGCAAAATCAAAGCTACGCATGTGTCGTTATCCTCATCTCTTGAGCGATTTACGAGTTGTGCCCTCCATCCGGACGGGCGTTCATAGGTCATCGGACCCCGGTTAGTGGCGATCCGATACCGATGAGATGGGAAAAGGTGTGGGGGGTTTCAAGACCCGCCGGAACTGATGAATTTTGCGCCCGAGCTGGATTTGTCCGAACCCACCTGCAATCGGCGAATCGTCGCCTTGGGCTGCGGCGCGTCCTTGCGCAGGATGGCTTTGAGCTGGCTGACGATACCGGGCAGTTCCATGCCATAACCGACAGGCGTTCCCCGGCTTCGGGCGCCCGCGGATACAACCGACAGGATCTGCCAGCGCGAGCCGGATTTGGCCAGGATCGCCGAGCCCGACGATCCGAAGGTGATATCGCAATCGAAGGCGACCAGCCCCTGCTGCCGGAACAGAATGCGACAAGACCGTTGCCTTGTGATCGCCTCGGACCGCCCGCGCCCGTAAGAGGCAACGCTGACCTCGGCGCCAGAGACGTTTCCGTTATGCAGGGCGAAAGGGTTGGCCAGTGACAGGGGGATGGGCTCATCCAGCCGCATCAAGGCCACATCGACCCGGACACGCTCGGCCGAGACCGGTGCGTTTACAACGAATTTCGGATGGGCGGCTATCTGGATCACCTTGCGGTCCGCCAAGGACTTGCCGTCGCTCAGCCCCGCCCGAAACGTAAGCTCTCCTGCCGCAAAGGGCCGGCCGGTTTTCCTGTCCAGCGCACAATGTGCAGCCGTCAGAACAAGGTCCGGGGCGATCAGGGTTCCGGTGCAGAACCCGGATTCACCGATATCGAGACGGCCCACCGCCTCCCATCCCAGCAAATCCTCCCGATCGGTAAGGCGACGCGAAATCGCCTGGGCATGAGCGGACGTGGTTGAGAGCAGAATGCTGAACAGGACAAACAGGCGGATCATGGTTTAACGAACTTGGCTCCGGTTTTGTTGCGAGGACCACCCACCGTGATGCGGCTGGAGCGCGGTGCATCAGCCTGATTGAACCCGCCGCCGGCATCCAACTCGGCCTGGAGCAGGCCCAACGCCTCTTCCAGCGTTGACCCAAGCGCCACACGTTCGCCCTGCAATTCGGCCTTTGCGGACACCACGGACACGATCCGCGGTCGCTCGCCCGAGAAGGAAAAAACCGGCGCACCGGAGGACCCGAAATCCACATCGCAGGACATCACCAGAATGCCCTGCTGCCTTGCCATGACTGAACAAACCTCTTGCAGTGAAGGTGCTTCGGACCGGTCCATCGCGTATGAAACGACGCCCACTTCTTCACCGCGCGCCGGGCGCTCTCCGGTCTCGAATGGGATCACGGTGGTGTTGCGGATCGGTTGCTGCAACTCGATGAGGGCCACGTCGTTGCGCACCCGCTGGGTCGACGCATCGGCACCGTATTCATAGTCGGGATGCACCACCGCGCGGCGCACCGAGCGATAGGCCGACGCGCGGCCCCGTCGCCATCCTGCCAGAAACTCGATCCGCGCGGGGTCGATCCTTTCGTCGGTGGCTTTGTCGAACAGGCAATGCGCAGCGGTCAGAACCAGATTTGGCGCGATCAGCGCACCGGTGCAAAACCCGGTGCCGTCGATGTCGAGGCGGCCAACCGCCATCCATTCGCGACCGGAATCACTGGTGTCGAGGCTTTTCAGCCCCGAGTCCTGCGCCACAGCTGCTGCAGGCAGCAGGACCAGCGCCATCACCTTGACCCAGTTACGCACCAACATCTCCGGTTCCCGTCACAAGGCTATATTGATATCGGTTGGGTGAGGCGAAAATAGGGCAGAAAGTATAACATGACGGTGAGTGACGCTGTGTTGCACAGGCCCTACACCTGTTTCTCAACGCAGGATCGGGACGTCCTTTATGGCTTGGACCCGTGCCTCCATCGCGGGTGGTTTCGGGCCGCCGGTCGCCCAGTCGAGCAATTCGACCGTGTGCACGACTGGCAGATTCGTCCCCGACCCGATCTGTATCATGCATCCGATGTTGCCGGCGGCGATCAGATCGGGTTGCTTTGCCTCGAGCGCGCGCACTTTGCGCGCCTTGAGCTGCGCCGAAATCTCCGGCTGCATCAGGTTATAAGTGCCCGCGCTGCCACAACAGAGATGACTGTCCACAGGCTCGACCACCTTGAACCCGGCGCGTTTCAGCAGCGTCTTGGGGTGGGTCTTGATCTTTTGCCCATGCTGCAGCGAACAGGCGGCGTGGTAGGCCACGGTCAGTTCCTTCTCCGCTCCCACAGGCAGATCGAGCTGCATCAGCAACTCGCTGACATCCGCTGCAATGTCAGACACCCGCCGGGCGTCCTCGGCCAGTGGATCGTTGCGGAACATATGCCCGTAGTCCTTGACCGTCGTACCGCAACCGCTGGTGTTGATGACGATCGCATCCAGCCCCTGGCCGTCCATCTCGCGCGCCCAGGCCCGGATGTTTCGGGCGGCAGTGCGATGGCTTTCCTCCGTCTTACCCATGTGATGGGTCAGTGCCCCGCAGCACCCCGCCCCCTCGGCCACCACCACCTCACAGCCCAGACGGGTCAGCAGCCGGATGGTGGCATCGTTGATGTCGGTGTTCAGCGCCTTCTGCGCACACCCAGTCATCAGCGCCACACGTTTGATCCGCTGGCCTTGGGGCGCAAAGCTCTGCGGATCGTCATTTCGGCTGACCGGAGGGATGCGCTTTGGCGCCATGTCCAGCATCGCGCGCAGCCGCGCGTCCGGCATCAGGAGTCGGAAGGGCCGCCCGATCCTGGCCCCGAGCAGCGCCAAACGGAACCGGGTCGGATAGGGCAGTATCCGCGCCAAAATCCAACGCAGGGCCCGATCCGAGAACGGGCGCTTGTAGTTGGCCTCGATATACTCACGCGCGTGATCCACCAGATGCATGTAGTGCACGCCCGAGGGGCAGGTGGTCATGCAGGCCAGACAGGACAGGCACCGGTCGATATGCTTGACCGTCTTCTCATCCGGCACCCGCTCGTTTTCCAGCATGTCCTTGATCAGGTAGATCCGCCCGCGCGGGCTGTCGAGCTCATCCCCCAGCACCTGATAGGTCGGACAGGTGGCGGTACAGAACCCGCAATGCACACAGTTCCGCAGGATCTCGTTCGAGCGTTGGATGGCCGGGTCTTTCAACTGTTCCGCTGTGAATGTCGTCTGCATGACCTACCCCATCAGCCCCGGATTGAAGAGCCCGCGCGGATCGAACCTTTGCCGCAGCCCTTTGGAGAGTGCTGCAAGCGCAGGTGGATCCGGCTGGAACATACCCACGCCGGCACGCGTGTCCTCGCTGGCCCTAACCAGCGTGGCATGGCCGTCAAACGCCCCCAACCGCGCTCGCACGTCGGTGCCTTCGGGCACCAGCGCCCAGATCAGCCCTCCGCCCCAATCGAATAGCAGCTTCTCGGCCTCGGCCCGCGCTACAATTCCGGGCGCTTCCGTCGGCTTCACAGATATCCGCCAAACGTCGCCGGTCGTCCCGTGAAACATCTCGACATCACGAATGGCTCGCCATACCGCCCCGGATTCACCAACACGCTCAACGTCACCATGCTCGGCCAACAGCGCCTCAAGCCGCCCGGTCCGATAGTCCACCGAGTCCGCAAACCCCTCGATCCGCAACAGCGCCTGCCCCGCCGAGGGATCATACGCCGCCCCGGTCACCTCAAAGGGTGAGCCCAACCCGACCGACAACACCTGCACCGCACGTTCCACATCGGGCACTTTGACAGCCAGCGTTGTCTCAGCCTCAGACTGCGGCAGCACCTTGAGCGACACCTCGCTCAGTACCCCCAACGTCCCCCAGGACCCGGCCATCAGTTTGACCAGATCATACCCGGTGACGTTCTTCATCACCCGGCCACCGTTCTTGACGACCTGCCCGGTGCCATCGACATACCGCACCCCCAGCAAAAAATCCCGGCACGCCCCGGCCTGCACCCGGCGCGGACCCGAGATATTGGCCGCCACAACCCCGCCAATGGTCGGCTCACCACTGGTCCCGAGCAGCCCGCGATGATCCATCGGCTCGAAGGCCAGCCTCTGCCCCTCAGCCGCCAGCGCCACCTCGATCTCGGCCACTGGCGTCCCCGCCCTCGCCACCAGAGTCAGCGCGCCCGGCTCATAAAGCTCGATCCCGCGCAACCCGGCCGCACACAGCTCCGGCCCTTCCCCGGACGCCCCCCGGGTGCCGCCCCCGACAATCCGCACCGGCCCATTCAGCCCGGCTACGGCCTCGGCCAGTTCAGCCTCAGTTTCAGGTCTCATCCCATATCTTCTTCTGTTCAAAAATATCCCGGGGTGAATTGGGCCAACGGCCCAAGAGGGGCTGGCCCCTCACTCCGCAGCCATCTGCGCCACCCGCCGAGTCTCCGAGGCCTCCAGCGGAAACACCTTGGCCGGATTCAGCAACCAAGCCGGATCGAACACATCCTTCACCGCCATCTGCGCCTCCAGATCGGTCATATTGTACTGATGCAGCATCAGATCGCGCTTTTCGATGCCCACCCCGTGCTCACCGGTCAAACACCCGCCAGCATCGACGCAGAGCTTCAGGATCTCCGCTCCGAATGCCTCGCATTTCTCAAGATCGCCGGGCTTGTTGGCATCAAACAGGATCAGCGGGTGCATGTTGCCATCGCCCGCATGGAACACGTTGCCGACGGCCAGGCCATACGCCTCGCTCAACTCCCCGATCCGCCGCAGCACCATCGGCAGCGCGGACACCGGGATCGTGCCATCGAGACACATGTAATCGTTGATCTGCCCCATCGCGCCAAAGGCAGATTTCCGCCCCAACCAGATTCGGGCGCTTTCTTCTTCCGACTGGCTTTCGCGCAGCTCAACCGGATTGTGGCGCCGGGCAATCTCGATGATCTTGGCTAGCTGACTGTCGATCTCGGCCTCTGAGCCCTCGACCTCGACGATCAGCAACGCCTCGCAATCGGGATAACCAGCACCGGCGAAATTCTCGCAGGCCTGAATACACAAGCGGTCCATGAACTCGATCGCCACCGGCAGGATGCCTGATTTAATGATGTCCGAGACACATTGCCCCGCCACCTCATTGTCATCGAACCCCATCAGCACCGGGCGCGCGCCCTCGGGCTTGCGCAGGATGCGCAGCGTGGCCTCGGTCACCACGCCCAGCTGCCCTTCGGACCCGCAGATCACCCCCAAAAGATCCAGCCCGCCCGCATCCAGATAGGCCCCACCGATCTCGACCACGGTGCCGTCCATGAGCACCATAGTCACACCCAGCAGGTTGTTGGTGGTCACCCCGTATTTCAGGCAATGCGCTCCGCCCGAGTTCATCGCGATATTGCCCGCGATGGCACAGGCCAGCTGCGACGAGGGGTCGGGGGCGTAGAAGAATCCTTGTTCCTCTACCGCGCCGGTGACGCTCAGATTGGTGCGGCCCGACTGCACCCGGATAGTGCGGTTTTCGTAATCGGTCTCGAGCACCTCGTTCATTCTTGCCACGCCAAGGATCACGCTATCTGCCGTCGGCAGCGCCCCACCCGCCAGTGAAGTCCCGGCCCCGCGCGGCACCACCGGCACGCCCGCCGCATGGCAGATGCGCAGCACCTCTGAGACCTCTTGCGTCGAGGATGGCAATACCGCCAGCATCGGCGCGCATTTATAGGCGGTCAGCGCGTCGCACTCATAGACGCGTGTCTCGGCCTCGTCATGGATCACCGCGTCCTTGGGCAACACCTTCAACAACCGGTCGACCAGCTTCGCCTTGCGCGCCAGCACGCCGGGATCGGGTTTCGGCATCTCCATGGAACATCCTCCGTTTGGTAAAGTAATATTACCAATTTCACGATCTGGCAAGTTGAACTGGTAAGGCTTACTGTCGCAGCCATGACCTGGATCGACCGTGCCCTGCTGTTTTCGCCTTACGACTTTGCCGCCGTTGCCCTGCTGGTGGCCGCCTGGATGTGGATCGGCTGGCGCATCGACAATCCGGCGCCCGGCAAACCCTCGGTCACCGCGCTGATGGCGGAGTTCCGGCGTATCTGGATGGTGCAGATGGTCACCCGGCAGCCGCGCATGTTCGACGCGCAACTGGTGGCAAACATGCGGCAGAGCACGGCGTTCTTCGCCTCGACCTCGATGATCGCCATCGGCGGGGCGCTCGCGCTTTTCGGCAATACCGAGCGGCTGGCGGGCGTGGCCAACGATCTGGCCATCGGCAGCGCCCCGGCGGTGGTGTGGGAGATCAAGATCCTGATCACACTGTTGTTTCTGTCGAACGCTTTTCTGAAATTTGTCTGGGCGCATCGGCTGTTCGGCTATTGCGCGGTGCTGATGGCAGCTGTGCCAAATGACCCCGAAGATGCGCTGGCCTATCCCCGCGCGGGCCAGGCTGCCGAGGTCTGCAACACCGCCGCGCGCAGTTTCAACAAGGGGCTCCGGGCGATCTATTTCGCGCTGGCCGCCGTTGCCTGGATGCTGGGGCCGGTGGCGCTGATCCTCGCCACGCTGGCGACGCTGGCGCTGCTCTACCGGCGCGAGTTCGCCTCGCACTCGCGCGGGGTCCTGCTGACGATCCCGCCGGACACGCAGTCGTGATACCGCAGTCCGCAACCGCACAGTAAGGTCACCTCATGAAACATCTGACCATGCTCTTCCTGCTTGCCTCCCCTGCCCTGGCCGACGGGCCGGTTGTCGAAAAAGCCACCGCCCAGCGCGCCGGAGATGGCTGGCGATTCGACGTTACGATCTCGCACCCGGATACCGGCTGGGAGCACTATGCCGATGGCTGGCGGGTGCTGGATATGGAAGGCAACGAACTGGGTCTGCGCGTGCTTTACCACCCGCATGAACAGGAGCAGCCCTTCACCCGCTCGCTGGGTGGTGTTCAAATTCCGGAAGGTGCCACGCAGGTTCAGATACAGGCGCGGTGCATCGTCGATGGCTGGAACACCGAGACCTACATGCTCACGCTACCCTGATCGGCCTTAGCCCGCTCAGAAGACGCCCATGCTCAGCCCGGCGGCCAGGGCCTGCCCGATGTCGCGGCATTGATCCAACTCTGCCTCTGGAATGGTTTTCTCGGCCAATATCTGTTCGGGCGTCTGGGCGTGAGTGCAGACGATCAGCGGCGGCTGCACCTCTTTCAGCCGCCAGCCCTGAGCGATCCGCGCGATCTGGCGCACCGCGTTTTCCCCGTCGGAGCCCGCACAGACCATCTGTGCGTAGGGGCGGCCTTGGATACGGCCCAGAACCGGATAGTAGCAGCGGTCGAAAAACTCCTTCATCGCGCCCGCAATCGCGGCGAGGTTTTCCGGAGCACAGAAAATATAGCCATCGGCCTGCAAAAGGTCCTCGGGGCCAGCCTGATCCGCGGTCTTGAGAACGGTCTGCGCCTCGCCGCGCGCGGCAACCGCCGCGGCCTCGGCCATTTGCCGGCTGCCGCCGGTTCTTGAGTGATATACGATCAGAAGCTTTGCCATCCTTGCCGACCTTATAGCCTGGCCAAATCGGAAACCAACGCAATCACACCCGGTGATACGGGCCACCCGACAGGATGTTGGCGGCGCGGTAGAGCTGTTCGGCCAGCATCACCCGCACCAGCATGTGCGGCCAGACCATGGCGCCAAAGGACAGGGAAAAATCCGCCTCGGCCCGCAGGCTGGGGTCGATCCCGTCTGCCCCGCCTATGACCAGCGCCAGATCCTGACGCCCGGCATCGCGCCAGTTGGCCAGCCTGTTGGCAAATTCGGGCGAGGACATAACCCTGCCGCGTTCATCCAGCGTGCAGATCACCGTCCCCTTTGGCAGCGCCTTGCGCAGCAGCACCGCCTCGGCCCCCATTCCGGCGTTCTTCTTGTCCTCGACCTCGACCACGCGCGCAGGACCAAGGCCCAGGCCACGGCCTGTGCGGTCGAACCGGGTCAGATAGTCGTCAATCAGAAGTTTTTCCGGTCCGGCCCGCAATCGGCCGACCGCGCAGATACTTATGCGCATTCTCTCTCGCCTCCGGGCCGCTCAATACCGGCCGGGATGGCGCCTCAGTTAGCCGAGGCGCTGCTGCCCTGCGGCAGCCACATCTTTTCCAGCTGGTAGAACTCGCGAACCTCGGGGCGGAAGATATGGACGATCACGTCGCCCGTATCGATCAGCACCCAGTCGCCGGCATCCTTGCCTTCAACCTTCGAGGTGAACCCGAATTCATGCTTGATGCGATCCGTCAGCTTTTCCGCCATGGCCGAGACCTGACGTGTCGAACGCCCGGATGCGATCACCATGTAATCCGCAACCGAGGATTTCCCGCGCAGATCAATCTGCACAACGTCTTCGGCCTTGTCATCGGTAAGTGAGGAAAGGATGCGCTCAAGCAGCTTTTCGCTGATAAGCTGAGAGTGGGCCATTACACCGGCCCGGTCTTCAGCGGGCAAACCCGCCTGCGTATGAAGTGACAGGACATAGTCCTCCTTTGTGACGCGCCGTCAGCCCCCCGGCGCTGGGGTACTTAAAAGGTAGCAAGCCACCTGTGACATTTCAATGAAGCCCAAACGCCGTGGCGCCACGTTCCGTCACTCTTTCGGGAGCTGTTGCGCGTCCGCCCCGCTGTCATCGTCTTCCAGCAGGCGCACCTCTCGCTGCGGGAAGGGGATCGAAATGCCTTCGGCCTTAAACGCATCCCACAGGGCCAGAAAGACGTTGCCCCGGATGTTCATCAGACCGGCGGTCGGATCGCTGATCCAGAACCGCAGGACATAGTCGACGCTGCTGTCGCCGAAGCCCTTGATGTGGCAAACCGGGTTGTGGCCGGGGCCGCTGAGCACCCGGCTCACGGATTTCACGGCCCGGATGGCCACAGCGCGCACGAGATGGGGATCGTCGCTGTAGCTGGTGCCAAACTCAAGATCCAACCGCACGAACCGATCCGAATGCGACCAGTTCACCACCTGGCTGGTGATCAGATCCTCGTTGGGGATCAGGTATTCACGCCCATCTCGCGTGACCACCGACACATAGCGCGCGCCCAGCGCGTTGATCCATCCGAAGGTGTCACCCAGCGAGATGACATCGCCCGGTTTGATCGACCGATCCATCAGGATGATGATGCCCGAGATCAGGTTCGACACCACCTTTTGCAGACCAAAGCCGATGCCGACACCAACTGCACCCGAAAGCAGCGCAAGCCCGGTCAAATCGAACCCTAAAGTTCTGATCGCAATCAGAAAGACGATGCCGTAGAGCCCGACCTGCAACGCCTTGGCCAGCAGCACCTGCATCGAGGGTGAGATGTCGTCATTGGCCTCCAACCCGCGCGACGCGGCATGCGTTGCCAGTCGAACGACGGTCAAGAGAACCCCGATCAGCAGACCCGCCTTGAGGATGCCCAGAACCGAAATATGCAGATCGCCCAGCGAAATGGCGATCCCGTCGAGGAAGCTCGCTACATCATCGGTCAGGCGCAGCGCCACCAGCGTGGCATAGATCCACATCGACCACTGGAAGATCTTGCGCAGGGTGCGGTTGCGCACGAACCACGCCAGCAACGCGATGGCGAGCCATGCCGAGGCGAGCGTCGCCAAAACTCCGACGATATAGCTGCGTGAAGGCCAGGTGAGCTGCTGCATCACAAGATAGACCAGCCAGCAAAGCAGAACGAAATAGACCAGCGTCAGGCGGCGCATGACCTGAACCAGAATGCGCAGCCGCCATTTCGGCCAGCCTTCGCGCGCGCGGGCCCATGCCGACCAGCGGTTCTTGGTGGCCGCCTTCAGGCACAGAGCGACCAGAAACACGATCAGCGCGATCACGATCTGGTACTGTCGCCAGCCCGGCGTCAGGAACAGATCGACAAGCCTGCTCCATTGCTGGGCAAAGGCGGCCATCAGTTCCTCGAACGTGAATGGCAAAAGCTCCTGATCCATCCGTCAGCCTCCTGACACGCAACATGACGGTCTTGGGGCGCGATGTGCAAGGGCCCAGCCCAGCGCCGGGCATATCCAAGCTTGATTGACCCAATGGCGCGATATATCTGATGCGCATGAGATGCCGACCGGCCCCATCACCGATTCTTCAGGACCGCGCACGCCTGCGCGAGCGGTTCTTTGGGGCTGCCCGCACGGTTCTGGCCCGCCTATAAGCGGCACCCAGCCACTCGCCAGCTATTCTCAATACACACGGGAGAGGACCGATGTCCCCCAAAACACTCTATGACAAGATCTGGGACGCGCATGTCGCGCATGAGGCAGAGGACGGCACCTGCCTGCTCTATATTGACCGCCACCTCGTGCATGAGGTGACCAGCCCGCAGGCCTTCGAGGGTCTGCGCATGGCGGGCCGCAACGTGCGCGCGCCGGACAAGACCATCGCCGTGCCGGATCACAACGTGCCCACGACCGAAGACCGCGTGAACGGCATCGACAACGAAGAAAGCCGCATTCAGGTCGAAGCGCTGGACAAGAACGCCAAGGATTTCGGCATTCACTACTATCCCGTGTCGGATATCCGTCAAGGCATCGTGCATATCGTCGGCCCCGAGCAAGGCTGGACCCTGCCCGGCATGACCGTGGTCTGCGGCGACAGCCACACCGCCACCCATGGCGCATTCGGCGCACTGGCGCATGGTATCGGTACGTCCGAGGTCGAACATGTGCTGGCCACGCAGACGCTGATCCAGAAGAAGTCCAAGAACATGAAGGTGGAGATCACCGGCAAATTGCAGCCAGGCGTGACCGCCAAGGATATCACTCTGGCCGTGATCGGTGAAACCGGTACCGCTGGCGGTACCGGCTATGTCATCGAATATTGCGGCGAAGCGATCCGCGATCTGTCGATGGAAGGCCGCATGACCGTCTGCAACATGGCGATCGAGGGTGGCGCCCGCGCCGGTCTGATCGCGCCGGACGAGACCACGTTCGAATATGTCAAGGGCCGCCCGCACGCCCCGAAAGGCGCCCAGTGGGAAGCCGCTCTGGACTGGTGGAAGACCCTCTACACCGACGAGGGCGCCCATTTCGACAAGGTCGTGACCATCCGTGGCGAAGACATTCAGCCGGTCGTCACCTGGGGCACCTCGCCCGAGGACGTGCTGCCGATCACCGCAACAGTGCCACACCCCGAGGATTTCGAGGGCGGCAAGGTCGAGGCCGCCAAGCGCGCCATCGACTATATGGGCCTCACCCCGGGCCAAAAGCTGACCGATATCGAGATCGACACCGTCTTCATCGGGTCCTGCACCAACGGCCGGATCGAAGACCTGCGCGCCGTCGCGGATGTGGTGAAGGGCAAGAAGGTCAAGGATGGCATGCGCGCCATGATCGTGCCGGGCTCGGGCCTGGTGCGGGCGCAGGCCGAGGAAGAGGGTCTGGCCGATATCTTCAAGGAGGCCGGTTTCGAATGGCGCCTTGCGGGTTGTTCCATGTGTCTGGCGATGAACCCCGACCAACTGGCCCCCGAAGAGCGCTGCGCCGCGACCTCGAACCGGAACTTCGAAGGGCGACAGGGCTATAAGGGCCGCACCCATCTGGTCAGCCCCGCCATGGCCGCCGCTGCCGCGCTGACCGGCAAACTGACCGACGTTCGCGAGTTGAAGTAAGGAGCCAGCAGAATGGACAAGTTTGAAAAACTCACCGGCATCGCCGCGCCTATGCCGCTCGTGAACATCGACACCGACATGATCATTCCCAAGGTGTTCCTGAAGACCATCAAACGCTCGGGCCTGGGTGTGAACCTGTTCGACGAGATGCGGTATGACCGCGAGGGCAATGAACTGCCCGACTTCGTGCTGAACAAGCCTCAGTACCGCAGTACCGAGATATTGGTGGCGGGCGACAATTTCGGCTGCGGCTCGTCGCGCGAGCACGCGCCATGGGCGATTGCGGATTTCGGCATCCGCTGCGTGATCTCGACCAGCTTTGCCGACATCTTCTTCAACAACTGCTTCAAGAACGGCATCCTGCCCATCGTGCTGCCGCAGGAGCAGGTCGACATCCTGATGCAGGACGCCGAGAAAGGCGAGAACGCCCGCATGACCGTGGACCTCGAAGCGCAGGAAATCACCACGTCGGATGGCGAAGTCATCAAGTTCGAAGTGGACGCGTTCAAGAAGCACTGCCTGCTGAACGGTCTGGACGATATCGGGCTGACCATGGAGAATGTCGGCGCCATCGACAGTTTTGAGGCACAGGCCGCACAATCACGCCCCTGGGTTTGATCTGATTCTGAGACAAAAGAGGGCGGGCGGGCTCGTTGTATCGAGTTCGCCCCCTTTCTGTATGGGGTTACCCTTACGTCAACCACAAAATGTAGAAAACTTTTTTCAATACACGTCATATTTGATGCAAACTCGCACCACTGTCGCCATGATTTTGCCTGGAATCATGTGCTAGTTATCCCGTGACTTGAGTGAAATACCGATAGACGGCACAACTAAAGCCCAAAAAGGGGCATCCGCCAGCATAAGGTGGGCACAAGTTGGAAGAAAGGCACGGCAAAGAACCGGCCTGTCCAGTTTGAAAGGGTTCGGAAAGTGATTGCACGCACATCAGGGGCGGCGATTCGTGGATTACTTGTGGCACTTCTGGTGCTCACACCCGCGTTGTATCTGCCCAGTTCAACATCGAATGCAACCGAGATCGTGGTCTTTCTCGCGATACTGGCATTTGTTCTGACTTTCGCGGAATACAACTCAACCTTCCCGAGTTTTATCGAATTCCGGGATGCGCCGCCTCTCAACAGGCTGCGGTTCGTTGGCCTGATGTCGATGGTCACTTTCCTGACGCTGATCTGCAAACACATCTATGCCCCCTCACACGTCACGGCTCTGTTCAACGGGATGGGTCTGCTGGTCGCCAATGTGGTCGATTTCCCCTATTCGCCGGTGCGGCTGGTTGTTCTGATGCTGTCCTCCGATGCCAGCCTGGAGCTGATCAACCTGGTTCGGATGACAGCCGGGGTGGCCTATGTCGCGGCGCTGGTGACCATTGCGAGCTTTGCTTATGCGCTGCGCATCAAAGGCTGGCCAACCGCTAACGGTGCCTTCAACGTATGGGTCAACCTGCCGCTCTTCGATCCCACAACCGGCGGCGATGTGGTGGCACGCCTGCAACGTGACGGGCGTATCAACATCACACTTGGGGTGCTGCTGCCCTTCCTCATTCCCGCGCTGATCAAACTGGCGTCCGACTTTGTCACCCCGATCTCGCTCAACAATCCGCAGACGCTGATCTGGACCATGTGTGCATGGGCCTTTCTGCCGGCCAGCCTGATCATGCGGGGCATGGCGATGATGCGGATCGCGACCCTGATCGAGGCCAAGCGCCGCCGCGCCTACTCCACGACCGAGACCGCACAAACGGCATGATCCGCGCCCTGCCGTTTCTGCTGCTGCCGTGTCTGGCGCAGGCGGAGACACTGCGGATCGCCACATTCAACACCGAACTCAGCCGCGATGGACCCGGCCTGCTGTTGCGCGATATTCAACGCGATCAGCAACAGGTGCAGGATGTGGTCGCCGTCATAACCGCCACCGCGCCTGACGTGCTTGCCCTGCAGGGCATAGACTGGGACCTTGACGGTCAAGCGCTCAAAGCGCTGGCCGAACGTCTGGATCAGGCGGGCCTGTCCTATCCCCACAGCTTTCACAGCCGACCCAACAGCGGCATGGAGACCGATCTGGATCTCGACGGCGACGGCCGCCGCTTTGGTCCCGGTGACGCGCAGGGCTGGGGAGAGTTCTCGGGTCAGAACGGGATTGCCATCCTGTCCCGCTTCCCGATTGCTCAGAACGAAGTGCAGGATTTCTCGACTTTGCTTTGGCGGGACCTTCCCGATGCGGATCTGCCGTCGAAAGATAGCCAACCCTTCCCCTCCCCCGTCGCGCAGGACCATCAGCGATTGTCGTCCACCGCCCATTGGGTGATCCCGATTGACACGCCTGAAGGGCGGGTGACTGTGATGACCTTCCACGCCACCCCGCCGGTTTTTGATGGCCCCGAGGATCGGAACGGGCTGCGCAACAGGGACGAGATCCGGTTCTGGCAGGCCTATCTAGATGGTCAGTTGGGGCTAGCCCCCGCCGATCGTTTTGTCATCGCCGGAGATGCCAATCTGGACCCTTACGACAGCGCCGGGCTGATTACAGGCATTCAAAACCTGCTGGCCGACCCCAGAGTGCAAGACCCTGCCCCGGCCAGCGCAGGGGCAGCGCAGGCCGGGACGCAGGGGCATCAGGGGCCGGATAGTCTCGATACGGTCGAGTGGGAGGGCGCAGGGCGGCTGCGGGTCGACTATGTGCTGCCCTCTGCCGATTGGCAGGTCACCGGGTCGGGTGTCTACTGGCCAGCCCCCAACAAGGACGGCCATGCGGCGGCTTTAGGTGCCAGCCGCCACCGCCTTGTGTGGGTCGATCTCATGGCGCCGTAGCGCAGCGGGAATTGCGTTGCGCATCACATCATCCAGATCGGTGTCGCGGAACCCGGGCAACAATGTCTTAGAATACTGTCCATCCAGCGCATGGGGAGTGTCCCACAGATAGCGCATTTCGAGCAAGTGCGGCGCCAGCCGCCACAAGGGCCGCGCGAGCTGGATTGGCCACCACCCCATCTGCCTGACCTCGATGCGCTGACCGGTCACGCGCGACAGAGCATCGGCAATCTCGCGCCCTGTCAGCGTGTGGCCCGGGAAGGGTACGTCAGTGAAACGGGGCAGATTGCCCCGCATCTCGGCCAGAGCCACCGCTGCACGGGCCAAATCGGGCAGATAGGCCCAGGCATGCGGAATGTCGGGATCGCCGGGATAAGTCAGCCGCCCGCGCGCGAGATGTTTGATCATGATCTGGTCGAACCAGTTTCCCGAGGCTTCGGTGTCGATGAAATCCCCGGCCCGCAAAATGACGGTCCGCACGCCCGAGGCGCGATACGCCTCCTCCATCGCGATCCGGATACGCCCCAGCGGGTTGGCGGCCTGATGCGGCGTGCTCTCGGACCAAGGCGGCGGCATCTCGGCGCCGAAGACATAGACATTGCCCGGCACGATCACCGTCGAACCACTCAGCCGCGCAGCCTCGAGTACCTGCGCGTGCAGCTTCGGCACCTGATCCGCCCAATCCGGATAGGCCGGGTTCCAGGCGTTCACGATCACATCCGCGCCTTGCGCGGCGGATATCAGCGCATCCAATTTGCGGTCAAAGCGGCGGACGGTCCAACCGGCTGCCTCAAAGGCCTGCGCGGCGTTGCGGCCAAATCTGCCGGTCGCACCGAGAACGAGAACGGTCTGAGACATGTGGTCCTCCCTTGCGGTACAGGCCCACTTTAGCCATTCACATTTCCCTATGATATTGCCTCCATTCGCATATCATGTATTCATCGGTGAATGGACAAAGGGCTTACTTCTGCTGACTGGTCACTGGTCCAGAGCTTTCTGGCCGTGGCCGAAACCGGCTCACTCTCTGCAGCCGCCCGCAAACTCGGGCGCAGTCAGCCCACACTCAGCCGTCAGGTTCACTCACTGGAGCACTCACTGGGCGTAAGCCTGTTCGACCGCCACGCGCGCGGTCTGAAGCTAAGCGAAACCGGCCTTCAGCTCATGCCGATGGCCGAGCGGATGCGCGAGGGGATGCACGGGATCTCGCTGATCGCCGCCGGGCAGTCCACGCGGCTTGAAGGCACTGTGCGGATCACCGCCTCGGTCTTTGCCTCGCACCACATTCTACCGCCGATCCTGGCCGATATCCGCCGCGAGGAGCCTGACATCCAGCTGGAACTGGTGCCAACGGACACCAGCGAGAACCTGCTGTTCCGTGAGGCGGATATCGCGATGCGTATGTATCCGCCCCGGCAGATGGACATCATCGCACGCCATATCATGGACCTCGAACTGGCGGCCTTTGCTGCCAAATCCTATCTCGACCGGGTGGGCCGCCCCACCACGGTCGAGGACATGATGGACCATGATCTGGTCGGCTATGACGCCAACGAGATGATCATTGCAAAGATGCGCGAACTGGGCTGGCCCGCGACACGCGAGCTGTTTGCGGTCCGCTGCGACAATCATTGCACCTACTGGGAACTGGTGCGCGCCGGCTGCGGCATCGGCTTCTGCCAGCGCTCGATCGGGCGTGCCGATCCGAGCGTTGAAGAGATCCCCATCGAACTACGCGTGCCGCCGCTACAGGTGTGGCTGGCGGCACCGCAGGCCATGCGGCAGACCCCGCGCATTCGCCGCGTCTGGGATCTGATGGCCGAGGGCTTGCTGTCAAGCGAAGGTTAGGCGGCAATCGGGCCAGTATAGGTGCCGCGCGGCGGATACTTGTTGTCGAGCGCGTATTTGATGCCGCCCTTGATATCCGCAATGGACGGGCGCGCGAACGGCGTGCTTTGCGTCCAGCCGAAATAAAGCGTGCGGTCCGGTGCGATGAAGAAATGCCCAGGCTCGGCAAAGAACGGCGCCTCAGCCGTGCCTTCACGCCCTTCAGACAAGTAGAGCCCCCATTTGTCGCGCGCCTCCGCCAGAGGCAAATCGTGACCCACGCGCAGCCGGGATGTTCCCGCCTTTTCGACCGTCTGCCCTGCCCGCTCGCCTGTGTCGGTGCTGATCATGATCACTTCGATACCCAGTTCGGCGAAGTCATCCAGCGCTTCCTCAACCTCGCCCATCTGCCGGATGCAGATCGGACAATGCAGGCCACGATAGTTGATCACCAATGTCCCGTTTTCCCCGTGATCGCGGTCCAGATCGAAAGTTCCGTGCCCCAAAGTCTCGATTTTCAATTCAGGGACGGATTTTCCCGGTATCAGCATGTATTTTCCTCGTGTTTTGGCCGGATCGTCTCATTGACCCGTTGCGGCGCAGACGCTAGGGCCTTTGCGACGAAACGCAAGGAGACCGTTCATGTCCAACCCCTCGCTCCTCATCCTGCCCGGAGACGGAATCGGCCCGGAAGTCATGGCCGAAGTGCGCAAAATCATCGATTGGTTCGGCGCCAATCGCGGTCTTCAATTTGACGTGAGCGAGGATCTGGTCGGCGGTGCCGCCTATGACGCGCACGGCGTGCCGCTGGCGGATGAGACCATGGCCAAGGCACAAGAAGCCGACGCGGTCCTGCTGGGCGCCGTGGGCGGCCCGAAATACGACGATCTGGATTTCAGCGTGAAACCTGAGCGCGGGTTGCTGCGCCTGCGCAAAGAGATGGACCTCTATTCCAACCTGCGCCCGGCCCAATGCTTCGACGCGCTGGCCGATTTCTCGTCGTTGAAAAAAGACGTGGTCGCGGGTCTGGACATCATGATCGTGCGCGAGCTGACCTCGGGCGTCTATTTCGGCGAGCCGCGCGGCATCTTCGAAGAAGGCAACGAGCGTGTGGGCATCAACACCCAGCGCTACACCGAGTCTGAAATCGAACGCGCTGCGCGTTCCGCCTTTGAACTGGCGATGCGCCGGAACAAGAAGCTGTGCTCGATGGAAAAGGCCAACGTGATGGAATCGGGCATCCTGTGGCGCGAGGTGGTAACCCGTGTTGCCGCCGACTACCCCGAGGTCGAACTGTCCCACATGTATGCCGACAACGGCGCCATGCAGCTGGTGCGCGCGCCAAAACAGTTCGACGTGATCCTGACCGACAACCTGTTCGGTGACATCCTGTCCGATTGCGCCGCCATGCTGACCGGCTCCCTGGGCATGCTGCCATCCGCATCGCTGGGCGCACCGATGGCCAACGGCCGACCCAAGGCGCTCTATGAACCGGTCCACGGCTCGGCCCCCGACATTGCGGGTCAGGGCAAGGCAAACCCGATCGCGTGCATCCTCAGCTTCGCCATGGCGCTGCGTTATTCCTTCGACCAGGGCGCCGAGGCCGACCGTCTGGAAGCCGCCGTCGAGCAAGTGCTGGCCGACGGCATCCGCACCGGCGACCTGCTGGGCGAAGAGGGCGCAACACCAGTCTCAACCTCCGAGATGGGCGACACCATCGTGGCCGCACTCCACGCGAGTCTCTGACCAGCAGCACCCGCGGCACCCAACCCGCCGCGGGTGTTTTTTCGCCCGGACAACACGTCTGGTGTGGCGCTTCCTACACTATTGAGAACCCCGCCGATGCAACCTTAGGCACGCCGATATTTCATTGATTTGCGAGCGGCGGATTGCCGTCATGCACCGTCAGAATTGAGCAGAATCACTCTTGCAAATGCGCAGGGACGGGTATAGTTCACCCCGCACGGTCGGAGTGTAGCTCAGCCTGGTAGAGCACTGTCTTCGGGAGGCAGGGGTCGGAGGTTCGAATCCTCTCACTCCGACCAGATCAACTGCTTGATGTGTTGAGTTGCAGGGACTTTGTCCCAGGAACCACTAAAGTGTCCTTTATCTGCACACACTTTGTCCAACTAATCAAAAACAAAAGATCGCTTTTCGGGCCCTATTTCAGAGACTTTTGAGCTTTTCATCTAGCGTCGGGCGGGAAGCCGTCATTCGCTGCGGTTGCATAGATTTGGCCGATGACACCTTGAAGCGGACATTTCCATAAATGCGCTTAGCGCTAGGAGCGAATCCAAGCCAAAATTCGGACTAGAATGCCATTATCGCGTTTTGTGGTTTGATGCTCTTGTGAGCTTTCCAGAGCCTCATGAGATTTGGATTGTTCTTCCTCGCCATAGTACCGTTTCTTTGATGCTCTATCCTGCCGTCTTCCCTTCGCGACCTGTTCCTCGCTCCAATCGCCAGCCCACCGGACTTTGCCATGCTTGATCACGTAGTGAGATCGACACGGAAGGCTCCAGTTGCCAATCGACGGGTGCAACGAGACGTTCACCCCGTCATAAGTCAGTTTCCAATCGGTCGGCGAGAGCGGGGCCGCAATCTCGGATTGGCAGCCACAGCAACAGAGATGTGCCGTCGATGCAAAATCAATGGAGACATAGAGCTTCCCCGGCTCCAGGACCTCCGGCAGGTGCTCTACGAAACTGGGCTCTAGGCGACGGATTGGATGCATGGCAATGCCTCGTTGAGGAGATGGTTGCCATCTACATTGAAGATCGTAGATGTCTCGCCCTCGAGATCACAGTAGAAGCCGCGCAGCTTCTTCCATTTGAGAATGGCCAGCATTGCGCCCAGGGCGTTCAGTTCCAGCACTTGGATATTGCGGTCGTAGAGGTTGGCATCGCCGAGGCCGCCAAGTGGAATGCGCTGCAGGCTGGACGCGCGGTTGCCGGCATGGCTTGTCGTGATCCGAACAGAGCCAATGAGACCGCCGTCAACAAGGTCCAGACCGAGGCCCACATCGATGAACGTGGTGCCAAACGCGGTCAGGGCGTCAATGATGGCCTTTTTGTCAGGGCTGGCGTCCATGCACAGGAAGACGAAATCCATTGGGCGCAGGAGGTCCACGTTGTCTTTCGTCACGCGCACCGCATTGGGATAAATCCCTTTGTGCATTTTCCCGTACATGTCGGCGTAGTAGTGGACCTTCTTTGGCAAGGCTTGCAGGTCCTCGACGGAAGCCGCGCCAGGTGACCGAAACACATTGTGCTGCAGATAGGTATCATCGTCGAAGGTGTGGATCCGCTGGATCGGGCATTTCACCAAACCATCATGGACATAGGAACCAGTGCCCCCTAGACCAACGATGGCAACATCTTCCGTTTCCAACTTTTTGGACAAGGATGTGATGCCGGCGCGGCTTGAGGCGGTATCGACATAGCGGAAGGGGCTGTCTCGATCACTTGATGCAATGACGCGGAATGTGCGCGCTGTGACATCGCTGTCGATGGCTTGGGCCTGGCTCTCCAGGATGTCGGCATAGGTCTTCATCTTTGCGTAATAGTCGTCGAAGTAACCACAGGACGGTTTGCTGGAGAAGGAGAACTGGGCCACAAGCCCCTCGGCGATCCTGTTTGGGCTTTCGGAATTGATGATCTTTTGCAGCGGACGTCCAAAGCGGTCGCATGGACGCGCCCCGGCAAACATCATCACATGGGTAGAGGGCCGCGTTGTGCGGTTTCCGGCCAGTGTGAGCTCGGAAATCAGCTTACCACGACGCACCTCCCGATCCTCGGTGACATACGGCACCCCATGCATGATGAGGTGCCCATGTTTTTGTTCGATCTCGTAGCCTTCAGAGATCAAGCGGTTGAGATCGGGATTAGGATTTGTCGGTTGAGGTGACATTGAACACCATGCCTTTCTTGATGCGCACGCGATCCCCTTCAACAAGCGATCCTTCGGGGCGGTTGCGTGGTCCGTTTCGATACGTGACAGTGAAGCAGATGTTCTCCCCCGTCGGTGGGTTGGCAAAGGCGAGTGCGATCAGCTTCTCGAAGGTCAGTCGGCGCACTTTGATGGTCTTCTGCCGCGCATTGACGATGATGCAGATCTCAAGCTCTTCGGCCTGTCGCGAAAGAACGCGCTCGACGCCTTTCCGTTTGAGATTGACCGTGTCGTCCGGTTCGAGAACTCGGTCGCCTTGCGAGTCCAGGATGAGCTCATGATCGTCTGGGATCTGACCGTATTCACGGAGCTCAGGCTCTGAGATCTCTGGGGCGCCCCAGGCGAACCCGCGTTCGTTCAGGGTCAAGCTGAAGACACGGTCACTCTTGAAGCTTCGGAAGACAGCGTCGCCAAGTGTGGTGAGATCGAGTTCTCGGTCCAGTCCGATGGATTGCGCGCCCCCATCGTCGATGAGGATCAACACGTAGGACGATGCCGGATTCAGTCCGGCAGCGGATCGGATTTGGCGTCCGGTCACTTTGGGGTCGTCAACGGAAATTTTACGCGCATCGACATCGAGTTCGAATGACGCTTCACAGATAAGATCGGCCATGGGGATCTCCCTTTTTCAGCCATGCCAGAGACGGTCTGGCGCCGTTTGGACTCTTGAAGCGTCATTCGACTTGGACTAATATGGCTTCTGAGTCCCGATACGGACAAGTCTACATCGAGACTCAATATGCCCGCAAGTCCAAACTTGGATTTTTAGGAGGATGACATGCATGACATATGAAAGCCCTGCGGCCGAAGCGGTCGTGGGAGAGGTTTCGATTCCCGCCGCCATGGAGGCATTTTCGAATTTGGCTGACCTTTGGGAGCTCACAACAGATGATCAGATCAGGCTTTTGGGGTCTCCGGGGAGATCGACGTTCTTCAAATGGAAAAAGTCCGGCGGCAACCTACCGCAGGACACGGTGGAGCGGATTTCGCACCTGATCAGCATCTACAAGGCGCTGCAGATCCTTATCCCGGACGATGCCCAAGCTGATGCCTGGATCCGACGCCCCAACAAGTACTTCAAAGACCGAACAGCGCTGGACGTCATGCTCGATGGACAGTTCTACAGCATCTATCAGGTAAGGCAGTATCTCGATGCCCAACGCGGTGGCTAACGCCCCAATACTGCAGAAAACCCTAAACACGTTTCTGCTCATTCCCTCGCGGTTTCCGCCGATCCGGCTCTATGAGCGGATCGCGGGAGATTTTCATGATGCCGTCACTGACTTAGAGGCTCTGACAAATCCCCGTTTGAGGCAGAAAGAGCAGATTATCGATGCCTCCGGCCTCGATGATAAAAGCCCCAGTCTTCAGAACTGGAACCATGCTCCCTTTGCGTATTTCAATCCGGAAGGGAGCTGGTTTTTTCCTCCGCAGACACCGTGCCTAGAGGTCTCCGCGGACATTCAAACCGCGCTCGCCGTGTCCGTCGCAAAGAGGACGCGTTTTTTGTCGCAAACGGATCAAGACAAGCTCAATCTGGATATGCGCGTTCTCTCGAGGCGTGTATCGGGTCGCTTCTTGGACGCGCGTGGGCCCGCGATGTCGGTGGACCAGGTCAAACGTTGGGCGCTCGGAGAGGAGATCTTGGCGCACGATGTCGACGGGGTGATTTTCAGCTCTCCAGAACGCCCAATAGGCGACCGCTATGCGGTGTTGAACGGAGACTGTCTTGAACGTGCCATTCAAGGCGACCACTACCGCTATGTTTGGGACGGCAAAGAGATCAAAGAGCTTTATTCCTTCGCCAAGGGCGACGTGATTGATCCAAAGGATCTTCAAAGTGAGGATCTCATTCTACCGGCCGCATAAACGAAAGCGCTAAGGGCTGCCCTCTAGCCGACCGGGTTTTGAACCCCAATCCGCAGCCGCGCTTGCAATTCTTCATGAACATCAAGGTTGGCTTCACTTTCAACCTCGAGGGTGACAGCGAGGGCAAAGCGGATGTCGTCATCCGGACTGAGACTGTTCTTTCCCGCGCCTTCCCGACACTGAACTCGGATGGGGAGCACTTTGTTGCCATTGAAATTCGGCACGGTTGCGCCGTTGTGGACCATCCTGTGGGACCAGACAGTGCCCCGTTTGATGATATTCTTGTTGAGCTGGCCAACTTTCAAATCGAGCGCCCATCCGTCATCGGCAATCAACCCGCCAGAGAGGTCGTGACCATGGGCGACAGCCTCAAGAAGCGCGAGGCGATAGCGGGCGCGGGTCGCGAGCACTGGGGAGAACCACGCGATGGTGACCAACATGGATCGGCCGATACGTTCTCCCGCGAGCGACGGCGGCATAGGGACATTGAAAATGGCGGCTTTGTCTCTGCGCAGCGTTCCAGTGCCGATGAGTGTGGCGCCATAGTCCGGGGATTCCCGCATCAGAGCGTCGTTGAGCGTTCCATGCCCGTAATATCGGCAAACTTCTTCTCGCGCTTGGTTGTGATTGCCCTCGAGGCGGACCATTTCCCGTTCGTATCTCGCCAATGCAGCCTCCGGCCACCGAGCCGCGTTGACACTTAGGGCCTTTGAGATCAGCGCTTGATCTCGCGTTGTTACATCAAGCCCATCAAATGGACCGTCAGGTGCGGTGAGGGCGGCGGCTGCGAAGAGCGAGGCGCGCGACGCCATCGCATTGGCACAACTTGTTCCGCGCGTGCGATAGGTCGATGGATTGCCGCGTTGAACAGTTGCGACGTTGAGCCCGGTCCTTTGCGTTTGCGTTACAACAGTCAGTCGAATGTCTTTCGCTGCTGGCGTTGCCCTGACCTCATGCGCTCCAGACACAGCCAGGAAATCAGGCTTGATTGATCGAAACGCGCCGAGGCCAATCGCTGAGGACAGCGCTGGTGTGAGATCGCCATCTTCATGAACCGGGATGACACCAGCTTGGAGCGGTGCGCGAGGCGCAGTTTCATCCAAGGATGCGGCACCAACTGTCACAATGTTCATCGCTTCGGCCGGTGCCATCAATGTGCGCTTGTGTCTCGAATCCCGTTGGGCAGCTTCGATGTGGTCGCGTCGATCTTCAGGTGATGCGTCCTCGAAGGCGGATACTGTCATATCGGAGATCGTAAGCGCGTCCGGGACATTGCCCGCGGAGACATGAAACAAGATGCCCTGCTGATCCGCCCACCAATCGAGAAGTCTGGCCAGCGAGCTGATCCGACCAGCAAAATGGGACCCTTTGATGCCAACGGAGAAATTGACCAAATATGCCTCTGGTGCCAGCGGGGTT